>JAIEOV010000010.1 GCA_019750135.1 Reyranella sp.
GCGCGCTTCCAGCGCGCTCATGAGGTTGAGCGCGCTGGAAGCGCGCGGTCCGGAAGACATGACGCGCCACTGGAGTGGCGCGCCCCCAGCGCAGATTACTCTCTCACCACGTACGTATGGAAGCGCACGCGGCCGTCTGCTTCGACTTCGCGGTAGATGCCCTGGATCTCGACGTCGAAGCCCGGGAAGAGGTTGGCGCTCTTCTCGAACATCAGCAGGTAATCCAGCACCGGACGCGCCCGCTCATCGAGCCGCTCGCCCGGCACGACGCTGGCGATGCCGGGCGGATAGACCACGAACAGGGTGGTGGCGATGCGGCCGGACGCCTTGTCGATCGGCACATAGTCGACATTGTTGCGCACCAGCTGGCGCACCGCCTCGTGCGGCGGCATGGCCGGCGTCGGCAGGTGCTCGGGCGCGAACTGCGCGCGTTGCAGGTCGCTGACGCGGCTGTCGCGGAAGAAGGCATGCATCTCGCCGCAGAGGTCGCGCAGCCGCACGCCCGAGTAGCGCGCCGGCCGGCGGCGCACGAACTCGCCGATGACGTCGTCGAGGCGCGCATTGTCGTCATGCAGGCGCTTGAAGGCGACCAGGCTGCTCAGCAAGGTGCCGGCCTTGCTCGATTCGACGCCCGGCGTCAGCAGGAACAGCATCGAATTGAGGTCGTTCTTCTCCGGCACGACCTGGTTCTCGCGCAGGTACTGCGCCACCACCGGCGCGGGGATGCCGGACGCGGCATAGGCGCCGGTCGCGCGGTCGAAGCCCGGCGTCAGCAGGGTGAGCTTGTTGGGATCGGTCACGGCATAGCCGGGTGCGACACGGTTGAAGCCGTGCCAGCGCTCGGCGGGCGCGAACTCCCAGAAACGCGTGCTGCTGGCGAGCTCGTCGGTCGGCACGTCCTCCCAAGCCCGGTTGCCGACCCGGTCGGGCACGAAGGCCTCGAAGAACCAGCGCCGTGCCGGATCCTGCTCGCGCTCCTCGAACTCGCGGCGGATCGCCCGCAACTTCTTGCGCAGCTCGATGCCGAGGCGGATCGTGTCGTCCCACAGCACCTCGCCCGACTTGCCCTTCATCATCTGCGCGCCGACGTCGAGCGAGGCGAACAGCGGATAGAACGGCGAGGTCGAGGCATGCAGCATGAAGAACTCGTTGAAGCGGCGATGCTCGATGCGCCGCCGCTGGCCCGCGATGTGACTGTCCTTGACGTGGATCTGCGAGGCCTGGCTGAACGAGGCAAGCTGCTTGTGCGTCGACTGCGTGGCGATGATGCCCGGTGCGTCCTTGCCCAGCCCGCCGAGGCCCATGGCGAAGCGGCCGGCATAGAGCGGATGGAACTTCATGAAGCCCGCCCACGCCTCGTCGAACAGGATGTAGTCGCAGAGGTGACCGAGCTTCTCGACGATCACGCGGGCGTCGTAGATCGTGCCGTCGTAGGTGCACTGCTCGATGACGGCGACGCGGAAGGGCCGCTCGCGCTTCCACGCCTCGGTGTCCGTAACCAGCGGATGATGGCGGATCTTCTCGCGGATCGCCGTCTCGTCCAGTGCCTCATGCCAGATCGGGCCGATCAGGCCGTGCGCGTTGCGGTCGGTCTCGAGATAGATCGGGATGCCGCCGCCCAGGAACAGCGCGCCGTGATGCGCGGCCTTGTGGTTGTTGCGGTCGAACAGCACCAGGTCGCCCTGCGCCACCAGTGCCTGCAGCACGATCTTGTTGGACGATGAGGTGCCGTTCAGCACGAAGTAGGTCTTCTCGGCGCCGAAGATCTGCGCCGCCTCCTGCTGCGCCTTCAGGGCGGGGCCTTCGTGCACCAGGAGATCGCCGAGCTCGAGCACGGAGTTGTCGAGGTCGTCGCGGAACACCGCCTCGCCGAGATGCTCGACGAAGATCCGGCCGATCGGGCTGCGATTGTAGAAGATGCCGCCATTGTGGCCGGGACAGGTCCACAGCTGGTTGCCTTCCTCGGCATAGTCGACCAGCGCGCCGAAGAACGGCGTCTTCAGCGTCTCGGCATAGCGCTTGAGACGGCTGACCAGGTTCTTGGCGATGAACTCCGGCGTCTCCTCGGCGAGGAAGATGTAGCCGTCGATATAGTCCAGCACCTCGACCGGGATGTCCTCGAGCCGCTTGCGGCGGACCAGGATGACGATCGGCATCTCCAGTCCGCGGCGGCGCATCAGGTTGATCAGCGCCGCGGTCCGGCCTTCCAGCCCCTTCTTGCCCCAGTCGACCACGACGCAGCCGATGGCGGCATCGGTCTGCACGGCGATCTCGGCATCCTCGATGCGCCGGGCGCGCACCACCTGGAAGCCCATCTTGTCGATGGCGCGGGTGATCTCGTCGAGCCGGTGGCCTTCGAGCTCGTCGGGATCGAAGGCAGGGGCGCAGAACAGGAAAGTGAAGCGACGGAAGAAGTCCATCGCCTGAGAACAGTACAGTTTGGTTACGGTTGCGTGATCAGCCCTCAACCGAGGACCAGCAGGAGCCGCCGATAGCGGCCGCGATGGTCGCCCAGCGGCAGCTCGTCGGCTGTGCTGGGCTTGGGCAAGGGCAATCCCTTGGCGACGATCTTGTCGAGAAGCTCACGGGCGTCGCGCGACAGGCGATAGATGATCTCCGCCTCGCTGACGCCGGAGGCCATGACTCCCGGCAAGTCCGGTACCCAGCCGACATAGTGGCCATCCTGGGCATGTCGGATCAGCGAGTAATAGGAGGCATCCATCGCTGAAGGACAGCAGGGTACGGGCCTCAGTCCTTGATCCAGATCAAATGGAAAAATGAACGATGCGTCATCATTCCGCTCCCGACGGATGGAGCACCGATGACCACGCAGACCCTCTACCAATTGCCGGTCGACATCACGCAGTGGCATTTCGATGGCCAGACGGAGGTGCTGTTCAACTGGGAGTACGAGGACGGCTCGGCCGAGCTGCTGAAGCTGTACGAGAAAGGCAAGCAGCAGCAGTGGAACAGCTCAACCCGGATCGACTGGTCCCAGGACCTTTTCGAGGACAATCCGATGGGCCTGTCCGACGAGACCCTCCCGATCTACGGCACGCCCTTCTGGGACAAGATGACCGAGAAGGAGAAGAACTGGCTGCGCTTCAACCTGCAGTGCCACACGATCTGTCAGTTCATGCACGGTGAACAGGGCGCGCTGATCGCCACCGCCAAGATCGTCAGCACCGTCCCCGACATGAACGCCAAGTTCTATGCCGCGACCCAGGTGATGGACGAAGCCCGCCATATCGAGGTCTACAAGCGACTGATCCACGACAAGTTCAAGTGCGCCTATCCCATCACGCCATCGCTCAAGAACCTCCTGGAGCAGACGCTGAGCGACCGGCGCTGGGACTTCACCTATCTCGGCATGCAGGTGCTGGTCGAAGGCCTGGCGCTGGCCGCCTTCCAGCGTATCCGCGACAGCGCCAAGAACAACCTCGCCGCCTCGGTGAACGCCTATGTCATGCAGGACGAAGCGCGGCATGTCACCTTCGGCCGCCTGGCGCTACGCGACTACTATCCGCAGCTTTCCGATGCCGAGCGCGCCGAGCGCGAGGACTTCGCCATCGAGGCGCTCTACTTCATGCGTGATCGCTTCAACCAGGCCGAAGTCTGGGAGCGCTCGGGCCTTCCCGTCGACGAGCTGGTCAAGCTCGCCTACGAGTCCGGCGCCATGCAGGCTTTCCGGGCCCGCCTGTTCACGCGCATCGTGCCGATCCTCAAGGAGATCGGACTGTTCGGACCTAAGATGCAGAAGGCTTTGGGCGACATGGGCGTGATGGAATACGCCAAGATCGACGTCGAGAAACTGATCGGCAACGACATGAAGGTCGCTGACGACTTCGATGCCCGCCGTTTCGTCGACGATGCCCTGGCCGCCGGCTGACGGCGCCTACTTGCCCGGTGTGGAACCGGCCTGCTTCAGGCTGAGGATGTAGTCGATGACGGCTTGGCGCTGGTCGGCGCTCAGCCGGAACATCGGCATGCCGGCGTGCGGCGTGGTGAGGGCGACGGTGAGCGCGGTGCTCGTCATGCCGGGCGTCGTCGCCAGCGCCACGAAGGTGGGTGCCCGCGTGTTGGGCGACTGAAGTTGCTGCGGCTGGACCGCGTGGCATTCCGAACAGACCTGCCGCGCCAGCGCCAAACCGCGCTGGCCGCTCTCGCCCTCCTCGGCATGCAGAGGCCGGACGATCATTGCGGCCGAGAGGACGACCATGGACAAGGCAACAAGCTTCATCACCAAGTCTTCCTAACGCCGCGCCCGCCCTCAGGCGTTGACGTGGATCAACCGGTCAGGCCTTTTCGACCTCGCCGCCGGCATCGACCCAGCCCTTGAAGCCGCCGAGGTTCAGCACGTTGGCGTAGCCCATGTCCTTCAGGGTCTTGCCGACCAGTGCCGAGCGGCCGCCCGACGCACAGTAGGCCACCACCGTCTTGGACCGGTCGAACGCCTTGTCGTGCATGGCCGAGCCGGGATCGGCGCGGAACTCGACCAGGCCGCGCGGCACGGCGACGGCGCCCGGCACCTTGCCTGAGGCGGCCACCTCGGGCGGCTCGCGCACGTCGAGGAAGAGGACATCGGCCTTCCCGACGAGCTTCTTCGCCTCATCGGGGCTGATGCGCGGCACCGCGGCATTGGCCTCGTCGAGCATGGATTGGACGGTCTTCATGAGGATCCTCCTTCAATGAGCCAGCAGGAGCGGGACCGGGCAGGATGCGATCACTTTGGCGGTGGCGCCGCCCAGTCCCAGGAAGTTGGACAGCTCGCCGTGTCCGTAGGCGCCCATTACCAGAAGATCGGCCCCCTTGTCCTTGGCATAGCCGAGCAGCGCGCGGCCGCGGCCACGCCCCGTGAGGACGACGCCGAACTTGGCCGTATCGACCGTGGCGGTGATGCCGTGCCGGCCGAGACGGCGCATGAGCAGTGGGGCCGCGACCTCATCGGGGTCGGCATCGGCCACCATCACCGTCACCTTGCCGGCCCGCTTCAGGAACGGCAGGGCTGCGCCGACGGCGCGCGCGGCCTGGGCACTGCCGTTCCAGGCGACGACCACGGACGTGACCGGCCCGCGCTGGGGATCGGGCGGCGCGATCACCACCGGCCGGGCACAGTCGTAGATCGCAGCCTTGACCGTTTCGGGTGCGATATTCTCGTCATCGGCGCCCGGCCGGCCGATGATGACCAGGTTGGCGAAACGACCGAGGTGGACGAGCTCGTCGCGCGTCATGGCCTCATCGCCGGTGAAGGTCGCGCCCTTGATGGGCGCGATCAGCTCACGGAAGCGGCGCTGCGATTCCTCGGCTCGCGCCTTCAGCCGATCGTCGGACAGGATCTTGAGGTGGGGCATCGATTGCACGGCAATGTCGGCGTCGTGCAATTGGTGCTCGGCGAAGTGCACGGCGTCGACCGCGCCGTCGAACAGCGCCGCGACGCGCGCGGCCAGGCGAAAGGACATCTCGGCGTCCGGGCCGCCTTCCGATACTGCAAGAATGGATTTGTACAAGCTTCCCCCCGCGCCTTTGTCGCATGACTACTGCCATTGCCCGAGATGTTTTTCCATGGGACGATACGCGCGCGTCCGGAGGTTGGGGAGCCTCGCGGGTTCGCTTCGGGTTGTGGTTCCGGAAGAATGCAGGTCATTGGGTTGAAGCCGTCCACGGGAAGAGACGGCAGTGTCTGGAAGCGATTGGCGTTTCTGGCCATCTGGGGGTTCCTCATCCTGGTCGCGGCCGGGGCTGGCGCGCAGGCACCGCCGCCGGTGATCTGGGCAGGTCCTGGCAACGAATGGATGACCGCCACCAACTGGAATCCGGCCACGGTGCCGACTTCCACCGCCGAGTTCAGGAACAACGGCGCGCCGACGATCGTCAACATCTCGGGCAACGCCACCATCGACCGGATGGCGTTCACCGCGGCAGCGCCCGCCTACACGTTCAACGTGACGGCCGGCGCCTCCTTCGCCATAAGCGGGGGAATCGACTACGCGTCTGCGACTCCTCTCCTGCCGAGCTTCCAGGTGAATCTCGGGTCGACGCTGACCATCTGCGACTGCACCGACATCACCATCGGCGCGCTCAGCGATGGCGCGGCGGGCGGCGGTGCTCTCATCGTCGGTCCGACCGACCCGAGCACCTATTTCAGGATCGCCGGCGGTACCAGCACCACCTTTTCCGGCTCGATCTCGGGTACGGGTTCACTGGAATTGGACGGCACATCGACCCTGCTGACGCTTACCGGCGCCAGCAACGGCCGCAATATCGGCACCATCGGCGGCGACCTCACGCTCTGCGACTGCCTCACTGGCGGGCTTACGATCGACGGCGGCGCGCTCACCGTGAACGGCGCCTTCGGCGTGTCCGTCTTCGGCGGCACGCTCTCGGTGATCAATGGCGGGACTTTGCAGATCGACCAGAATCTCGGCATTGCCGGCGCCGTGGCGCTTTCCGGCCCCGGCACGACGGTCACCGTGGGCGACCGCACGTTCATCGGCTCCTTCGACACGCCCGCAACGCTCACCATCAGCAACGGCGCCGTCCTGAACAGCCAGCGCGGTGTCGAGATGGACGGGGTGTTCAGCACCGCGACGGCCACGGTGACCGGGCCGGGCTCGACCTGGAACATTGGCACCGGCGGCCTGCTGGTCGGTAATGTCGGTCCCGCCTTCCTCATCATTTCCAGCGGCGGCCAAGTCAATGTCACGGACCCGATTGGCGCCGGCATCGGCGATCAGGGACCAGGCACCTCGTCGGTGACGGTCACGGGAGCGGGTTCGGCATTCAACCTCGCCGGGCCGCTCACGATCGGCGAGACCGGGATCGCGATCGGCACCCTGACCGTGGCCGACGGCGGCGCGGTAAACGTGACAGGCCCGACCTTCATCGGCCAAGGCAGCACGCTCAACCTCGGCATCGGCGGCCTCAGCGGTTCGATCGTGACGTCGGACATCGTCAACGAGGGCCAGATCGTCGCCAATTTCACCGACACGCTCACCCTCGCCGCCAACATTGGCGGGCCCGGCTCGCTCAGCAAGGCCGGCATCGGCACCCTGATCCTCACCGGCAACAACAGCTACGGCGGCGGCACGACGGTGACCGGCGGCCTGATCAATTTCATGTCGGGCGGCCTCGGCACCGGCACGATCACCGTGAACGGCGGCGGCCTGCAATGGGCGACAGGCAACACGTCCGACGTCTCCGCGCAGCTTGCGGCGATCGGAACGGGCGGCGCCACCTTCGACACCAACGGCAACAATGTGAGCTTCGCCACGACGGTGACGGGCGCGGGCGGCCTCACCAAGGCCGGCGTCGGCATGCTGACCCTGGCGGGCGCGAGCTACACCGGTGCCACCAACGTCAACGGCGGCACGCTGCAGGCCGGTGCGGCGAACGTCTTCGCCTCGTCGAGCGCGGTCACGGTCGCGAGCGGCGCGACGCTCGACTTCAACGGCTTCAACCAGGCTCTCGCCTCGCTGGCCGGCGCCGGCGCGGTGACGATGGGCGCAGGTTCCATGGCGGTGGGCGGCAACAACGTCAGCACGACCTTCTCCGGCACGATCAGCGGCTCGGGCAGCCTGACCAAGAACGGCAGCGGCGCGCTGACCTTGAGCGGCGCCAACACCTATACCGGGCTCACCACCGTCAACACCGGCACGCTCGTCGTGAACGGCAGCATCGCCGGCGCGGTGACGGTGAACAGCGGCGGCGTGCTGAACGGCACCGGCCGCGTCGGCGCCCTGGTGACCAACGGCGGCATCGTCGCCCCCGGCAATTCGATCGGCACGCTGAACGTCAACGGCAACTTCATCCAGAACGGCGGCATCTACCAGGTCGAGGTCAACGCCGCGGGCCAGAACGACCGCATCAACGCGGCGGGCAGCGCGACCCTGAACGGCGGCACCGTCCAGGTCCTGGCCCAGTCGGGCAGCTACGCCCGCAACACCACCTACACGATCCTCAACGCCACCGGCGGCGTCTCGGGCGCCTATTCGGGCGTGACCAGCAACTTCGCGTTCCTGACGCCGTCGCTGTCGTACGACGCCAACAACGTCTATCTGCTGCTGTTCCAGTCGGCGAGCGCCTTCGCGGCCGGCGCGCAGACACCCAACCAGTATGCGGTCGGCACGGCGCTCGACCGGGCCAACGCGACGGCGACGGGCGACTTCAACACCGTGCTGAATGCGTTGAGCGCGCTCAGCACGCAGCAGGGACCGGCGGCGTTGAACGCCATCAGCGGCCAGCAATATGCCGACTTCGGCACCCTGAACGTCCAGGGTGCGGCGCTATTCATGAACGTCGTGGGCCAGCAGATGGCGCTGGCGCGCGGCGCCACCGGCGGCGGCCAGCGCCAGGCGCTGGCCCAGGCCTGCGACGTCCAGGCGTGCGACGGCGCGAGCCCGTGGAGCGTCTGGGCCAGCGCGATCGGCGGGCTGGGCTCGGTGAACGGCAACGGCAACAGCTCGACCCTCACCTACAATTTCGGCGGCGCGGCGAGCGGCTTCGATTATCGCATCGATCCGCGCTTCCTGGTCGGCCTCGGCGCGGCCTACGCCGCGGGCAACCAGTGGGTCGACAGCTTCCTGGGCCGCGGCTGGACCGACACGGTGAGCGTCATCGGCTACGGCTCGTTCACCAGCGCCGGCTTCTATGCCGACGCGCTGGCGGGCTACGCCTGGTCGGGCAACCAAATGCAACGGCAGATCCAGTTCCCCGGCCTGCAGCGCACCGCCAACGGCAGCACCGGCGCCAACCAGTTCCTGGGCCAGATCGAGACCGGCTATCGCATCGGCCTGTTCGCGCCGGCCGCGGCCAGCATGACGCCGTTCGCCCGCCTGCAGGGCTCGACGGTGACGCAGAACGCCTTCTCCGAATGGGGCGCCAATTCGCTCAGCCTCAGCGTGGCGCAGCAGACGACCAACTCGTTGCGCACGGTGTTCGGCGCCGACCTTGCCGGCGCCGTCCCGCTCGGCAGCGAGCGCAGCCTGGCGCTCGACCTTCGCCTTGGCTGGCTGCACGAATACGCCGATACCGGCCGGCCGATCACGGCGGCCTTCGCCGGCGCGCCGTCCAATGCCTTCACCGTCTACGGCGCGACGCCGCAGCGCGACGCCGCGGTGATCGGCTTCTCGGCCGGCACCACCATCGCCGAGGCGACGCAGCTCTATCTGCGCTACGACGGCGAGATCAGCACGGGCGCCAGCAACCACACGCTCAATCTCGGCCTGCGCATTTCCTGGTAACTACAGAAGCTCGGCGAGCATCCTGGCGGCTCGCGCCGCGCCGTCGGCTTCGACCGGCTTGAAGGCGGCCGGTCGCGCCAGCTCGGCCCTCATGGCGTCTGCGATCGCCTCGGGCGTCGCCGTTGCGAAGTCCATGCGCCGACCTGCGGCGTAGCGCTCCAGGCGATAGGCGACATGGACGTTCTGCTCGAAGTGGTTCTTCAGCGGGAAATAGATGAAGGGCGTGCCGGCCGCCGTGAGCTCCATGCAGGTCGTCAACCCGCCCTGCACCAGGGCGAGGTCGCAGGCGGCGAGATGGCGATCGAGGTCGGGCACGAAGGCATGCGTCTCCACGCCGGCCGGCACATCGAGAGATGCGGGATCGATGCGCGGTCCTGCCACGAGGATCATGCGCAGGTCCGGCATCCAGGGATGGACCAGCGGCCAAGCCTGCAGGATGCGCCGGATGAGATGCGTGCCGACGCTCGAGCCGCCGGCCGTGACGATGCAGATGCGCTCGTCGGGCTTGTAGCCCAGCCGGCGGCGCAGCTCCTCGCGCGATCCGAAGTCGCTGGGATGCCGGCCCAGCACATAGCCCGAGAAGTCGAAGTGGCGCGGGATCCAGTCGCGCATCTGCGGCAGGTCCTTGCCGAAGGAGAGCGGCACGATGTCCTCAGGGTTGCCGACGAAGATCGCGCGATCGCGCACGCCGGGATGGCGCTCGATGTGGCCGATCATCTCGGCATTGTAGTCGGCGGTCAGGAAGGCCTCGCGCGCGCCGCCCGACGGCATGGGCACGAAGCCCACGAAATCGGTCAACCAGGCGAGCGTGGCCTTCTTCAGCTCGGGATGCTCGTGCCAGAAATGGTCGATGTCCCAGGCTTCGTCGGCAATGACCAAGTCGTAGTCGCCGCCGTCGACGGCGTCCTGGAAGGTCATGAAGTTCTTGATCAGGATCTCGTCCATGCGGCGCAGCGCCTGGAAGGCGTTGAGATCGTGCTCGCCCGATTCCTCCTCGATGTGACGGGATTCGCTGGCGAGCCGCGCGCTCAGCGGATGGATCGTTTCGCCGTTGGCCAGCAGCAGGCGCGTCACCGGGTCCTGCGCCAGCCAGTCGACCTCGAGGCCGGGATGGAGCTTGCGCAGTTCGCGCGCGATGGCGATGTCGCGGCGGCCATGGCCGAGGCCGATCGGCGAGGAGAGGTAGAGCGCGCGCTTCTCCCGGGCCGTGCGGCGCAGCGCCGGCTTGGGTGTCGCGATGCCGAGGCGGCGGTCGAGGAAGTCGTTGATCGCGGCATTGCACTTTGCGGGATAGCGGCCGAGCGGATTGTGGCCGCCGCCCGGGAAGGTCAGCAGCTCCGCGCCAGTGAGCTCGGCGACGAGCTTGCCGCGGTCGTACGGCTGGATGCGGTCGTCGTCGCCGTGGATCGCCAGGACCGGGCAGCGGATGCGCCGGTACATCGGCTCGGTGACGTCGAATGTCGGCAGGATCGACCGCGCCTCGACGGTCTTCACGATCACCGGGCCGTTGGTCTCGTTGGCCCAGGCGACGCCGTCCTCGATCTGCTTGGTCGAATGCGGCTCGGAAAAGATATTCGAGACGAAGTGCTGGGCGAAGTCGGGATAGTCGGCGAGCCAGTGGGCGCGATTGTACTTGTCCCAGCCTTCGAAGGTCTCGCGCGGCATCAGGAAGTGCTTCGGCGTCATGTGGCTGTGGGTCGGCCCCACGACGCCCGCCACGCCGGCCAGGACGGCAGCCTTCACGCGCTCGGGATGGTAGGCCGCCAGGCAACAGGCGAGCAGGCCGCCGAACGACAGGCCGACCAGGATGGCCTCCCCGGCGTCGGTCGCGTCCATGACCGCGAGTGCGTCGGCGACGCAGTTGTCGAGCGCATAGGCCGCGGTGTCGTCAGGCCGGTCGCTCCGGCCGTTGCCCAGCGCGTCGTAGGCGATGCAGCGGAAGCGCTCGCTGAAATACGGAATCTGCGCCTTGTAGACGCGCGAATGCACGATGCTCCATGGCGGCAGGAACACCATGGTCTGCGAACCCCCTGGCGTCCCTGGTCCGTAGACCTCGTAGTGGATGCGGTTGCCGTTGCGCTCGGCGAACCCCTCGTTCTCCGGCAGCTTGGCGCGCATGGTTCACCTCTTGGCGGATTTGCTCTCGGCCATACGGATGACGTCGCCGAAGCGGCGCAGCGACTGGCGCACCGGCGCTCCCTTCTTTTCCACGCCCAGCAGGAAGAGGCTTTCGCCGCCGATGAAGGCCGAGCTCACCAGGGCGGCGATCTCCTCGGGCGAGAATGGCCCCAGCCCGCCGACCTCCTTCTCGGCATGGCGGACCACGTCGGCGATCAGCTCGAACCAGCCCGTGAGGCCGGTGCGCACGACCTTGGCGACCTCGGGGTCGGACCAGCTGGCGGCGATGAGCTCCTGCAGGACGCGCACGTAGCCCGAGGCGATGTCCTCGTCGAGATAGTCGCAGGCGCGGTCCCAGCGCTGCGACAGCGACAGGGTCGTGTCGTGGAACATGGCGTTCTGGCGATCGAGCAGCTGGGCGTTGAGATAGTCGAACAGCGCCAGCATCAGCCCCTGCTTGGAGCCGAAATGGTAGTGGATCTGGCTGAGCGGCACGTCGGCGGCGGCCGCCACGTCGCGCGTGGAGAGGCCGGAATGGCCGTTCTGGCGCAGCACCTTCTTGGCCGCTTCCAAGATCGAGGTGCTGGTCTCCACCTTCTTCGCCAGAACGCGCGCCATTCAGCTTCTCCACACGTACGATTGAGCGGACTTCTACTCGGCCGGCCGCGGATACTGGATCTCCGACTCCGCCTTGGCCTTGCGCCCCGGCAACGGGATCAGCATCGACACCTGCTGGCGGTAGCGCCGGTACTGATCGCCGAACAGGTCGACCAGGTCGCGTTCCTCGAGCCAGATGCCGATCAGGATATAGCCGCTGGTCGCCACGGCGAACAGCAAGTGGCCGGCGGTCATGCTGGGGGTCGCCCAGAAGGCCAGCAGGAAGCCGAGATAGATCGGATGGCGCACGCGCTTGTAGATGAAGGGGGTGCGGAAGCGCGGCTCGGGCAGCGTGCGGCCACGCAGGCGCGCCCAGACCTGGCGCAGGCCGAACAGCTCGAAGTGGTTGATCAGGAAAGTGCTCAAAAGCACCAGGAACCAGCCGAACCAGAAGATGGCCTGCAGGACCATGACGCCCGCCGGATTTGTCACCGTCCAAACCGGCGTCAGCAGGGGACGCCAGAACACGAACAGCGCCACCAGGGCGAGGCTCGCCAGCAGCACGTAGGTCGTGCGCTCGACGGCGGTCGGCACGAAGCGCGTCCACCAGCGCTTGAAGGCCGGCCGCGCCATGACGCTGTGCTGGATGGCGAACAGGCCGAGCAGCAGGGTGTTGATCACCAGCGCCGGGACCAGCGCGCCTTCGGCGCCGCTGTCGATCGTCTTGGGGGCGATGGCCAGGTTGCCGGTGAAGGCGATGGCATAGAGGAAGGTGACGAAGAACAGCGCATAGACGACGGCGCCGTACAGAACCGAAGCGATACCACCCATCGGGAGCCTCCCAGGTTCGAACACAGTTCGGTCGACCGACCGAATATTTGTCAATGTAATTCGGTCGACCGACCGAATCAAGGAGAATTGTGAGAGCGGGCCGCGGGCCCGCACTCCCGACTCACCACATGCCGAAAAGGATGCCGTGCTTCTTGTGCGCGGCGGTACGCGCTTCGACGTAGGCGTCGTCGACGGTGACGCGCGTCTTGCGGGCCTTCAGCCAGGCCGCCATCCGTTCTTCCATCTCGCGGCGGATGTCGGCGTGGGCGGCGTCGCCGCCGAGGTCGCGCCGTTCCTTCGGGTCGTTGGCGAGGTCGAACAGCATCGGCCGGAAATCCTGCCACCACACGTACTTCCAGCGGTCGGTACGCACCATGATCGCGCGGCAGTCGCGGGGATGCCGCTTCAGGATCTTGCGCGCCTCGCGGAAGGAGTAGTCGAGCTCGGAGAACACCGCGTCGCGCCAGGTCTCGACCTTGCCGGCGCGCAGCAGCGGCAGCAGCGAGCGGCCTTCGACGAGGTGCTCGTTGGCGGGCTGCTCCAGCGCCGCAAGACAGGTCGGCACGACATCGACGGCCTCGACGAAGCGCTCGTCGACCGTGCCGCGCGTGGCGTCGGCGGCCGGATCGGGATCGTAGACGATGAAGGGCACGCGCTGCGCCTCTTCATAGAACATCTCCTTCTCGCCCAGCCAATGGTCGCCCAGGAAGTCGCCGTGATCGGCCGTGAACAGGATCAGCGTGTCGTCGAAGCGGCCGAGCTTCTTCAGATGGTCGAACAGGCGGCCCAGCCAATCGTCGATCTGCCTGATCAGGCCCATGTAGGCGGGCCGCACGATGTCCGGTGCGTCGGGGCGCTGGAAGGACTGCGATTCGTCGTGCTGGCGATAGGCCGCGAGCACCGGATGCTGGTCGACAAGCTCGCGGTCGTCGCGGTTGAGCGGCAGGCAGTCCGTGGCGCCGTACATCTTGTGATAGGGCGCAGGCGCCATGTAGGGCCAGTGCGGCTTGACGTAGCTGAGATGCAGGAACCATGGCCTGTCGCCCATGTCCTCGACGAAGCGCATGGCCTCGCGCGTCATGTAGGCGGTCTCGGAATGCTCCTCGGCGACACGCGCCGGCAGGTGCACGTTGCGCATGTGCCAACCCGACACCGGCCCGTCGGGACCGTCGGCCGAGATCACGTAGTCGCTCCACGGATCGTCGGAGTTGTAGCCCTGCGCGCGCAGATAGGCGGCGTAGTGGCTCTCCTCGCCCGGCGGCGAATGGCCGTCGTAGCGGTCGAGCTCCTCGAAGCCGCCGGCGCGCATCAGCGCGGCCATCGCCGAGCCGCCCTCGATGCCGTAGCGCTCGAGCCCATCGAGGTCGGGCAGCACGTGCGTCTTGCCCGCCAACGCCACGCGGATGCCGGCCGGCCGCAGATAATCGCCGATGGTCTTCTCGCGCACGCTGAGCGGCACGCGGTTCCAGGTGGCGCCGTGCGAGAACATGTAGCGACCGGTGTAGTAGCTCATGCGCGAGGGGCCGCAGACGCCCGACTGCACATAGGCGCGCGGGAACAGGACGCCCTTGGCCGCCAGCGAATCGATGGCGGGTGTTTTGAGATGCGGATGGCCGGCGCACGACAGGTGATCGGCGCGCAGCTGATCGCACATGATGAACAGGACGTTGCGGACCTTGGCCACGTGGTTCGTTCCCCTCGTTTGCCGCCACTATGCCCGCATCGCTAGGATGGCGCGATGGATTCCAATAGCTTCTCCAGCCGCGAGATCGTCGAGGACATCATGCGCTGGGCCGCGGTCGAGAGCCCGTCGGTGACGCCGGACGCCGTGGCGCGCATGTTCGACCTCGCCGAGGCCGATTTCCGCGCCGCCGGCGGCGCCATCGAGCGCCTGTCGGCCGCTTCGGGCGCGCCGGTGATGCGGGCGCGCTTTGCCGGCCGCGGCGACGCGCCGGGCATCCTGGTGCTGGGCCATCTCGACACCGTCCATCCGGTCGGCACGATCGAGGACGGGCTGAAGCTGCGCATCGACGGCGACCGTCTCTACGGCCCGGGCGTGCTCGACATGAAGGGCGGCATTTGCCTGGCGCTGCATGCCTTGCGTCGGCTCCGCGCAGAGACCGGCGACACGCCGCTCCCCGTCACCTTCCTGATGATTCCCGACGAGGAGATCGGCAGCCCCGGGACTCGCGCCTTGATCGAGGAGGAAGCGCGCCGGCATCGCTGCGTGCTGGTGCCCGAGCCGGCGCGCCAGGGCAAGGTGATCACGGGCCGCCACGCCTTCGCACGCTACCGCCTCACCACGCGCGGCCGCCCCGCCCATGCCGGCGCCGACAATCGCGCGGGCCGCAGCGCCATCCGCGCCATGGCGCGCCTGGTCGAAACGATCGAAAGCGCCACCGACATCGATCGGCTGGTCTCCTTCAGCGTCGGCGTGATCAAGGGCGGCCTGTTCGTGAACGTGATCCCGACCGAATGTACCGCCGAGGTCCTGTGCGTAGCGTCGTCGCGCGAGAACCTGGCGTTCGTCCACGACTTCATGGCGGGCCTCGCCTCGCCGATCGAGGGCGTGACGCTCGAGGTCGAACGTGGGCCCGAGCGGCCGTTGTTCGAGGCCTCGGACGGAACGATGAGGCTGTTCGCCCACGCCGCGGCGACGGCGAGCGAGATCGGCCTCATCTTGGAGCACGGCACGTTCGGCGGCGGCAGCGACGGCAACTTCACCGGCGCGCTGGGCATCCCCACGCTCGACGGGCTGGGCGCGGTCGGCGCGGGCGTGCACACCTTGGAGGAACATGTGTTGATCTCGGAGCTGGCGCCGCGGGCGCGCCTGTTCGCCGGGCTGCTGGCCGGGTTGGCGGAGGACGGCCGATGAACGCACCGACCATCCGCGACGTGCTCGATTTCTGGTTCCTGCCGCTCGACCATCCCGATCATGGAAAGCCACGCGAGATCTGGTGGGGCGGCAAGGACGGGATCGACGACGAAGTCCGCGGGCGCTTCGCGCCGGCACTGGAACGGGCGATTGCGGGCGAGCTGGATCATTGGCAGAAGTCGCCCGACGGGGCGTTGGCGCTGATCCTTCTGTGCGACCAGTTCCCGCGCAACATGCACCGCCGCTCGGTGCGGGCCTTCTCTGGAGATCCGAAGGCGCTGGCGACGGCGCGGCTCGCGCTGGCGCGGGCCTATCCGGCGGCCTTCAACACCACCATGCGCCTGTTCTTCTACATGCCGTTCCAGCACAGCGAATCGCACACCGACCAGGAGCTGGGCTGCGCGCTGGTCGCGGCCTTCGATGATCCCGAGGCGATGAAGCACGCCATCGAGCATCGCGACGTCGTCGCGCGGTTCGGGCGCTTCCCGCATCGCAACGAAGTGCTCGGGCGCTCGTGCACCGAGGAAGAAATCGAATACCTGAAGGACGCTAACCGCTACGGCCAGTGACCTCGCGGTAGAGCGCCGCCATGTCGGCGCCGAAGCAGCAGAAGACGACGCGCTCGACGCCACCTTTGTGCGCTTTGACCTCGCGCACGGCGATCTCGGTCGCGGGTTCCTTGGGATAGCCGTAGACGCCGGTCGAGATCGCCGGGAAGGCGATGCTTGCAAGCCCGTGCTGCTCGGCCAGCGCCAGGCTGTTGTGATAGCAGCGCGCCAGGAGGTCGGGCTCGCCCGCCGCGCCGCCGCGCCAGATCGGGCCCACGGCATGGATCACGTGCCGCGCCTTCAGCCTATAAGCTTTGGTGATCTTGGCTTCGCCGGTGGGACAGCCGTGCAGCGTCCGGCATTCGGCCAGGAGCTCAGGTCCCGCGGCGCGATGGATCGCGCCGTCGACGCCACCGCCGCCCAAAAGGCTTTCGTTTGCTGCATTGACGATGGCATCGACATCGAGGCGCGTGATGTCGCCTTCGACGATGTCGATGCTTGGCATGGCCTTACCAGTAACGGACGGGGCCGGTGTCGAGGTGGACGAAGCCCGAGCGCGGATAGAAGCCGACGCCGCCCATGTTGAGCGAGTACGCGGCCTGGCGGATCTGGAATACCGGCATGCCCGGGAAACGGATGTCCATGGCGTTGCCGTTCATGTGCTGGCTGTCGCGCGCCACGCCGCGGCTGACGCTGGCGAGCCACGCATTGGACGTGGGCGAGCGATAGGCCGACAACACTTCGATCGATCCGCCGTAGCCAACGATGTGAGCGGTATGCCACAGCACGTCGAAAAGCAGCGGATCCATCTCCGTCTGCGCATTGTCCCGCGAATCGCGCAGGAAGTGATTGAGCTGGTCGAGCGCCTTGCGATTGTAGGTGCCGTTCGACCAGTAGGTGACGGTCAGCACTTCCTGGGTGTTGAAGTTGACGAGGTTGAGCGTGCGCGGGCTGGTCGTGTCGAGCACCGGGGGCGGACCGGACGGCGCCGGCGCGAAACCGCCATAGCGCGAGGCACGCAGGGTCTCGGGCTTGGTCGCACGCTTCTGTTGCGTCGGATGCGCCGGCGGCCGAACGACCTGGGTTTGGTTCGCAGCCGCCGCCGTCTTCTTGACGGCCGCGTTATTGCTCGAGCCGCGGATGACCTGAGGCGTCGTTGCCGTGCCGGTCGTCGTGGTTTGGGCGAAGCTCGGGCCGGTGATGGCCAGTGTGATGGCCAGTGTGATGGCAAGACTCAGCCCGAAGCTGCGCATCCCCCGTCCCCCGCTGTTGCATTTTTGTCACGAAATTCCTTATCAGAGACCAATTCGTGACACAAAACGAAAAACCCAGATCAACGAGGAACAAGCCTCACCGCCGTCATGTAGTGCTGGCGGTAGTAGTCGGAGTCCAAGGCCGTCACCATGACCGGCGAGCCGCGATGCGTGGCATGCACGAACTGATCGTTGCCGGCATAGATGCCCACGTGGGTGAAGGTGCCGCGGTAGCCGAAGAAGACGAGGTCTCCGCGCTTGAGGTCGCCGCGCGCGACAGTCATTCCTTCGCGCGCCATGTCATGCGGCATGCGCGGGATGTTTTGTCCGAAGACCGCGCCATAAAGATAGTAGACGAAGCCGCTGCAGTCGAAGCCGGCCGGCGTGGTGCCGCCGTAGCGATAGGGCGTGCCCAGATACTTCATGGCGCGCGAGACCAGGCGGTCGCCCCACTCGTTCGCGACCGCGGGGGTGGCGAATGACGCCGGGACCACGGCAGGTGCCGCCGTCTTGAAACCGGAGAACGCGCCGTTGTCCTGCTGCCATTTGGCATTGAGCTGATCGGCGACGTTATCCGTCGGATCGGCTTTGGGCGCGGCCTTGACCGCGGGCTTCAGCTTCGACTTCGCCGGCGCTTTGACTTGCGCCATGGCGGGAGAAAGTACGCCCACCGTCCCGAACAGGACCAGCGCGGCGGCAACGACTCGTACGCTCAAGCGCATGCAGCGCCCGGTTCCCAACGCCATGAACTTCTCCCCCTTTGGAACCAACACAGGGCGGCCGGCGGCCGAGGCCATAGTGCCCCAAGGGCTAATCGTACGTCCAACAAATGTTGCAAATTTGCCACAATAAATTCGGGCGCCTACGCATTGTTTTTTCTTGGTTTTCGAAGGCCGCTTCGCGCTGATCCTCAGGAGGCGGGACACTCTGGCCCTGGCAGACCGCCACGATTCGCTAGCGCACCGAGCCCGATTGGAAGCGAAGGTCGAGATCGCGCGCCAACGCGACGCCGATCACTTCACCGATCATGCAGAGAGTTGGCCCCTCAAGGACAGCCCGCCTCGCCTGCTGCTCGATGGTTGCGAGCGTCCCCACGACCCGCCGCTCCTGGCTGGTCGTACCGTTCTCGATCAGCGCGACCGGCGTCGAGGCTGGCAAGCCATGCTCCATCAGCCGCGCGGCGATGATCGGCAAGGTTTCGGCGCCCATGTAGACGACGACGGTCTGGCGCGGCCGCGCCAGCATCGGCCAGTCGAGCGCGATGGTGCCGTCCTCGAGCTGGCCGGTGACGAAGATGCAGGCCTGCGCATGGTCGCGATGGGTGAGCGGGATCGCGGCCGACGCCGCGCAGCCCAGGGCCGCGGTGATGCCGGGCACGACCTCGACGGCGATGCCGGCGCGCACCAGCGCCTCGATCTCCTCGCCGCCGCGGCCGAACACCAACGGATCGCCGCCCTTCAGCCGCACCACGCTGTTGCCGGCGCGCGCCAGCGAAACCAGGCGCCGGTTGATCTCTTCCTGCGTCTGGCGATGCTCGCCGCGCCGCTTGCCGACGAAGATGCGCTCGGCATCGCGCCGCGCCATGGCCAGCACCTCCGGCGAGACCAGCCTGTCGTAGACGATGACATCGGCGCGCTGCATCAGGCGATGCGCCTTCATGGTGAGGAGATCGGGATCGCCGGGGCCGGCGCCGACCAGGTGCACCATGCCGGCCGGTGCGTTCTCGTTGCGCGTCGAATCGAGCAGCCGGATCAGCTCGCGGCGGGCCGCGATCTCGTCGCCGGCCAGCGCCAGCTCGCCGATGCGGCCGGCAAACACGCGGTCCCAGAAGCGGCGGCGATCGCGCGAGCTCTCGAGCGTGCGGCGCACCTGGGCCCGGAAGATCTCGGCGAAGCGCGCCAGCCGGCCGATTGCCGCCGGCAACGCGCGCTCGATCTCGGCGCGAATGCGCCGCGCCAGCGCGGGCGCCGTGCCGCCGGTCGAGATGGCGATGGTGATGGGCGCACGATCGACGATCGCCGGCATGATGAAGCTGGAGAGACTCGGGCGATCGACGACATTCACCGGTAGGCAGCGCCGCTGTGCGGCGTTCGACACGCGCGTCGCCAGCGCCTCGTCCTCGCTGGCCACGATCACCAGCGCCATGCCTGAAAGGTCATCGTCGTCGAAGCCGCGGCCGGCCCACGAGATGCGTGCATCGGCGATCAGCTGGGCGATCTCGCCGACCACGGTGTCGGCGATCAAGGTGACACGCGCACCGGCCGACAGCAGCAGCTCGACCTTGCGCGCCGCGGGCTCGCCGCCACCGACCACGAGCACGGGCCGGTCCTGCAACGCGAGGAAAATGGGAAAGGTCTGCATCAATGCATCCTCACGCCGCCTGCCGCGGCCGCGCCGCGCGCAGCAAGGCACGGATCTCGGGCCGGCAGGAGCCGCAGCTGGTGCCGGCTTTGGTGACGGCGCCGACGGCGTCGAGCGTCATGGCGCCGTTGGCGATCGCCGCCTGCACCGCGGCGATGGACACGCCGAGACAGGCGCAGATCTCGCCGCCGCGCTCGGCCGCTTCGCCGCCGTGCAGCAGGACGCGGCGTTGCTCGCTGTCGAGCTGGGCCAGCGCCATGAACGGCGTCAGCCGATCGCGCGCCGCCTCGTCGTGCGCCTTGCCGATACGCATGACCGCTTCGAGGCGGCCATCGCTGATGACGGCGCCCAACCCGTCCTCACCGTCGAGCCACGGACCAGGATTGGCCGTGCGCATCGCCGCCGACAGGGCGCGGCGCGCCACGGCCAAAGGCTGCTCGCCCGCCAACAAATAGGCGTGGCATGCGGCGCCCCTGACGCGCGCCCAGTAGGTGACCTCGGGCAGCATGATCGGCCTGCGAGCGAGAATCGTGCCATGCCACCGCACGGCGAGGCGGCGGACCTCGACCGGCGTGTGCTTGAGCTCGGGCTGGCCGGAAATGGGATCGACCGCCGGATTGACGGCGGCATTGATGCGGCCGGCGCGGGAAAGCTGCGCCGTCCAGTGCATGGGGGCAAAGGCCTCGCCCTGGCGCAGTGCCGACGACAGATGCACACGCAACGCAGCGCGGCCCCACCTGCTCGTCACCTCGGCAATGTCACCGTCCTGCAATCCGCGCTGGGCGGCATCGATGGCGTTGAGCTCGATGGTCGGCTCCGGGCGATGGCCGGCGAGCCGCGGCGACTTCGCCGTGCGCGTCATGGTGTGCCACTGGTCGCGCACGCGGCCGGTGTTCAGCCGCAACGGCCAGTCGCTGCTCGGCGCATGGACGGGCTCGCGCGCGCCCGTGGCGATGAAGCGGGCGCGGCCGTCGGAATGGAAGAAGCCGCCGTCGGCGAAGAAGCGGGTGCTGCTCGGCGCATCCTTGCGCGCCGGCCAGACGAACGGCTTCAGCGATTCGTATGCACTGTCGTCGATGTCGGCATAGGCGCCGATATCGAAGTCGCGCTGCCCTTCGTTCTCGAAGGCCGAGAGCCGGGCGTGCTCGCGAAAGATGTCGGCGGCGCCCTGCCAGGCGAATTCCTCGCCGTGGCCCAGGCGGCGCGCCACCTCGGCGATGATCCACCAGTCCTGGCGCGCCTCGCGGGGCGGCGGCAGGAACGGCCGCTGGCGCGTGATGCGACGCTCGGAATTGGTGACGGTGCCGTTCTTCTCCGCCCAGGCGAGCGCGGGCAGGCGGACGCGGCAGGCATCGACGGTGTCCGAGGCACGGATCGCCTCGGAGACGACGGAGAGCTCGCAGGCAGCGAGGGCGGCGCGCACGGCGTCGGCGTTGGGCAGGCTGGCGACGGGATTGGTCGCCATGATCCACACCGCCTTGACGCGGCCGGCACGCACCGCCTCGAACAGCTCGACCGCCTTCAGGCCGGCTTTGCGCGGGACGCGGTTGGTGTTCCAGAAGCGGCCGACGCGGCCGACATCCTCCAGCGCGAAGTCCATGTGCGCGGCGAGCGTGTTGGACAGCGCGCCGACCTCGCGGCCGCCCATGGCGTTGGGCTGGCCGGTGATCGAGAACGGCCCCATGCCCGGCCGGCCGATGCGGCCGGTCAGCAGATGGCAGTTGATCAGCGCATTGACCTTGTCGACGCCGGCGCTCGACTGGTTCACGCCCTGGGAATAGAGCGTGACCGTCTTCTCCGTATTGGCGAACCAGTCGAAGAAGGTTTCCAGGTCGGCTCTGGGCAGATCGCACTCGCCAACGTCGCTGGCGCGCGCCGCGATCAGCGCGTCGTCCATACCGACCGTGTGCTTGTCGACGAAGCGCTTGGCCGTGGCGCCGCGGCGCTGCAGCTCGGCCAGCAGGGCATTGAACAGGGCGACGTCGCTGCCGGGGCGCAGGCCGAGATGCAGGTCGGCGATATCGCAGGTCTCGGTGCGGCGCGGGTCGACGACGACGATGCGCAGGGTCGGACGCGCGCGCTTGGCAGCTTCCAGGCGCTGGAACAGCACGGGATGGCACCAGGCGAGGTTGCTGCCGACCAGCACGACGAGGTCGGCCTGCTCGAAGTCCTCGTAGAGGCCGGGCACCGTGTCGCTGCCGAAGGCGCGCTTGTGGCCGGCCACCGACGAGGCCATGCAGAGCCGCGAGTTGGTGTCGATGTTGGCGGTGCCCAGAAAGCCTTTGATGAGCTTGTTGGCGGCATAATAGTCCTCGGTCAGCAGCTGGCCGGAGACATAGAAGGCGACAGCGTCGGGGCCGTGGCGCGCCACGATCTCACGGAAGCCGTCGGCAACGGTATCGAGCGCGGTGTCCCACGACACGCGGCGGCCGTCGACTTCGGGATGGAGCAGCCGGTCCTCCAGCGACAACGTCTCACCCAGCGCCGCGCCCTTGGAGCAGATGCGCCCGAGATTGGCCGGATGGTCGGGATCGCCGACGACGTCGGCGCCGCCTTTACCATCCAGCGTGATCTTCAGCCCGCAGCCGACGCCGCAGTAAGGGCAGGTTGTGCGGATCATCGATCAGTAGACATCGCGCTGATAGCGGCCAGCCTTCGCCAGGCCGTCCAACCAGGCTTTTGCCTCTCCCGCATTCTTGGCGCCCTGCTCGACGGCGATCCTGAGCAGCGTGTCCTCGACGTCCTTGGCCATGCGCTTGGCGTCGCCGCAGACATAGAAGTGCGCGCCCTCCTCCAGCCATTGCCAGAGCTCGGCCGCAGCCTCCTGCATGCGATGCTGGACGTAGATCTTCTCGGCCTGGTCGCGCGAGAAGGCGAGATCGAGACGGTGCAGCACGCCACGACGCTGCCAGTCCATGATCTGGTCCTCGTAGAGGAAGTCGTTGGTGCGCTTCTGGTCGCCGAAGAACAGCCAGTTCTTGCCCTTGGCTCCGCGCGCCTCACGCTCCTCGAGGAAGGCTCGGAACGGCGCGATGCCCGTGCCCGGGCCGACCATGATCGCCGCCGCACTGTCGTCGGCCGGCGGGCTGAAGCCATGGCTCTTCTGCACGAAGATCGGGATGACATCGCCCGGCTTGGCGAAGTCGGCGAGGTAGCACGAGCCGATGCCGGTGCGGGTACGGCCGTCGCTGTCCCAGCGCACCGCCGAGACGGTGAGATGGACCTCGCGCGGATGCGCCTTGGACGACGAGGCGATGGAGTAGAGCCGCGGCTGCAGGCGGTCGAGCGACTTCAGCAGGCCGGGCAGCGACGGTGTCACCGACGGGAAGGCCATCAGCAGATCGAGCAGGTCGGCCTCGGCCAGCTCGGCCGGCCCCTCGCCGCGCGACAACGCCTGCAGCTTCAAGGCCTCCTCGCCGTCGAAGGCGCGGGTGGCCAGGAACTCCATGCACTCGTCGCTCGGGCGCGCGATATCGACCTTGCTCAGCAGCACCTGACGCAGGGGCAGAGCCTCGCCGTCGAACGCCACCATCTCCTCGCCCGTGGCGCCGATGCGGTCGAGCACGGCCTGCACGAGCTGCGGGTTCTTGCGCGCGAACACGCCGAGGCTGTCGCCCGCCTCGTAGGTGAGGTCGGTGGTCGACAGGTCGAACACGACGTGACGCACGTCCTTGCCCGAGCCCGGCCGGTTGAGCGGATGGGCATCGACCAAGGTGGCCAGTGCCGGCCGGTCGCGCGAGCCGACGGGCGCCGCAACCTTCGCCACCTGTGGGGCTGGCCCGCCGGTGCGCTGCGGCTCCAAGGCGGCCAGAAGCTCCTTCAGCTTGCGCTGCGTTTCCTTGCCGCCCGGCACGCATCGGCCCATGTCGGCCTCGGCGCCCGACCACACCGCCTCGGCGTAGGTCTGGCAGAGATAGCCGCACTGGCCGCAATCGAGCTGGGCCATCGCCGCCATCAGCTGACGCTCGGGCTTGGCACTCTTGGCGAGCTCCAGCCGCTCGGGCATGGCGAGCGACGCATCGTGCCAGGGAAAATCCTCGTCGGCTTCGGCGGCGGCCTCGCCCTGCCCCATTGCCTCGGCCGTGACGCCGAGATAGGCGGCAAAGAAGCCGTTCAGCCAGGCGCGCTGCTCAGTCGAGAACGGCGCGGTCTCGGGGATAATCGACGGGATGGGCGTGATGGCGTTCATGCCACGAGCTCCGGCGCCCGCGCCGCAAGATCGCGCAGCTCGGCGACCTCGTGGCGGCGCGCGAACTCGAAGAAGGATTCAGTCGGTGCCTCGCGATGGGCGAGCCACGCGCCGAGCAGGCGCTCGATCATCGACGGCAGGTCGTCGAACGCCACCGACTTGGCATATTCACGCGCCATCGCCTGTTCGGCGGTCGAGGCCGCGCCCCCGCCGATATAGATGTGATAGCCCTCGACGCTCTCTTCGCCGCGCGCGACCTTGGCGGCCAGAAGACCGATGTCGCCGACATAGTGCTGGGCGCAGGAATGATGGCAGCCGGTGAGATGGATGTTGATCGGCAGGTCGACCGCCACCCGCGCTTCCAAGTAGTCGGCCAGCCTCAGCGCATGTCCCTTGGTGTTCGAGGCGGCGAACTTGCAGCCGGCATTGCCGGTACAGGCGACCAGGCCGCGACGGATGGCGCTGGCCTCGATGCCCAGGCCCAGCGCATTGATGGCGGCGATGCAGATACCGACGTCGCGGTCGGCGACGTCGGAGATCAGCAGGTTCTGCCACACCGTCAGCCGGATCGTGCCGCTGCCGAAGCGCTCGGAGATCTCGGCCAACCCGCGCATCTGCTCCGAGGTGAGCCGGCCGACCGGCAGGACCAGCCCGAGATAGTTGCGGCCGGCCTGCTTCTGCCGATGCACGCCGACATGGCCGTGCTTGTCTGCCATCGGTCGCGGCGCGATCACCGCGCCGGCGGCGCGGCGCAGATTCTGGCCGTATTCCTTCTCGACCTCGGCCACGAAGGCGTCGCGGCCCATGCGGTCGAGCACGTACTTCAGGCGCGCCTTCTGGCGGTTGGTGCGATCGCCGTGGGCCACGAAGGCGCGCACGACGGCGGCCGCCACGGTCACGCATTCCCCGGGCTTCAGCAGGATGCCGGTCTCAAAGGCGAAGTCGAGATGGCCGGTGATGCCGCCGAGCTGCAGATGGAAATAGATGCCGGGCTCGATGCCATCGGTGACCCGGCAAGCGACGAAGCCAATGTCGTTGGTGTCCTCCAGCGTCGGCACGCGCCCGCCACCGTCGAAGGCGATGTTGAACTTGCGCGGCAGGCCGTACATCTCGCGGTGATTGAGGATGTAATGGTGCATCGCGCTGCACAGGGGCCGCGTATCGATCAGCTCGTGCGAGTCGATGCCGGCGGTCGCGCTACCGGTGATGTTGCGGATATTGTCGGCACCCGAGCCGCGCGCCGTGAGGCCGAGCGCCTGCACCACCTCCAACAAGTCGACGGCCTGACTCGCGCCGATCTCGCGGATCTGCAGGTTGGCTCGCGTCGTCACGTCGGCGTAGCCGCCGCCATGGGCATCGGCAGCATCGGCCAAACCACGGAACTGCCAAGCGCTCAAGATGCCGTTGGGAATACGCAGGCGGCACATGAAGGAGTCCTGCGCCGGCGCGACATAGAACAGGCCCTGGTACTTGGTGAGGAAGACGTCCATGCCCTTGGGGAACTGGCCGGCTTTGGCGCGCCCTGAAACCTCGTCCATGCGATCCAGCGGATGGCGCTGGCGCTTGGCGGTTTCTTCTGCGACCAGCTTGCCGCCCGCCGCGAGCGTGCGGTCCTGCGCCGTGGTCTGCAGGGCATCGAGGTTCGACGGCGCGGCGGACGCAGCACTGCGGTTCGTCAGCTTGTCGGCGGCCTTGCGGGCCTCCAGGCCGCTGACGAAACCCTGCAGCCACTGCTTCTGCTGGTCGTCGAACTCGGTCACGGCGCCCTCAGGCAGCCAGAGAAGCGGTTCTGGCCGGCACGCGATGCCGGGCATAGAGGAACTCCAGCACGGCGGCGCGACAGCGCGCGTATTCGGCGTCGGTGGCGAGCTCCAGCCGGCGGCGCGGCCGCGCCAAGGGGACCTTCAGGATCTCGCCGATGGTCGCCGAGGGACCGTTGGTCATCATCACCACGCGGTCCGACAGCAGCACCGCCTCGTCGACATCGTGGGTGATCATCATCACCGTGTTGCCGAGGCGGGCATGGATCTCCATGACGCTGTCCTGCAGATGGGCGCGGGTCAGCGCGTCGAGGGCGCCGAACGGCTCGTCCATCAGCAGCACCTTGGGCTGCATGGCGAGCGCGCGGGCGATGCCGACGCGCTGCTTCATGCCGCCGGACACCTCGTGCGGGCGCTTGTCCTTGGCCTGGGCCATCTGCACCAATTCGAGATTGTGCATCACCCAGTCGTGGCGCTCGGCCTTGGTCTTGGACGAGCCGAACACCTTGTCGACGGCGATGGCGACGTTGCCGTAGACGGTGAGCCAGGGCAGCAGCGAATGGTTCTGGAAGACGATGGCGCGGTCGGGGCCGGGCTCGTCGACCACCTTGCCTTCGAGGAAGACCTCGCCAGTGGTCGACCGCAGCAGCCCACCCAGGATGTTGAGCAAGGTCGACTTGCCGCAGCCGGAATGGCCGATCAGGGAGACGAACTCGCCCTGGTCGATGGTGAGGTCGATGTCGCGCAGCACTTCCGTCGCCATCTGGCCGCGGCGGAAGCTCATGCCGACCTGCTCGAACTTGAGGTAGCTGTGATCCATGGCCTGCCTCCTACTGCGCCGCGACGCCGTGCGAGACGAAGTGGCCGATGGTGGCGATCAGCTTGTCGAGCAGGAAGCCGACGACGCCGATGTAGACCAGGGCCACGATGATGTCGCTGATGCGCGAGCTGTTCCAGGCATCCCAGATGAAGAAGCCGATGCCGACGCCGCCGATCAGCATCTCGGCCGCGACGATGGCGAGCCAGGAGAGGCCGACGCCAATGCGCAGGCCGGTGAAGATGTAGGGCACGGTGGCGGGCAGCGTGATCTTGTAAAAGACCTCCCACCACGACAGCCGGATCACCGCGGCGACGTTGCGATAGTCCTGCGGGATATTCCGCACGCCCACCGAGGTGTTGATGATGATCGGCCAGATCGAGGTGATGAAAATCACGAACAGGGCCGAGGGATGCGAATCGCGGAAGCCCGCCAGCGATAGTGGCAGCCAGGCGAGCGGCGGCACGGTGCGCAGGACCTGGAAGATCGGATCGAGGCCGCGCATTGCCCAGGTGCTCTGGCCGATCAGCACGCCCAGTGCGATGCCGACGACGGCGGCAAAGCTGAAGCCGATGGCGACGCGGCCCAGGCTCTTGGAGATCTGCCAGAAGGCGCCCTTGTCGACGCCGCCATTGTCGTAGAACGGGTCGACGATGAAGTCCCAGGCGTCGGCCACGACCTTGGTGGGCGGTGGCAGGCGCGCGCCAGGCTCCGAGCACAGGAGCTGCCAGACGAACAGCGTGATCGCGAGCACGATCAGCGGCGGCAGGATGACCTGCGCCAGATGCCGCACCGCCTCGCCGAGGCGCTCCAGGACCGGCCGCATCGGCGGCCGGAACGGCATGATCTCCGCCGACCGTACCGGTACTTCGGGCACCGGCATGTCGACCGCCGCAGCGACGGCGGCTGCCTTGTTCGCGGCCGCCATCACGCCACCTTCTTGATCTGCAGGCTGGCCAGGTAGGCCTTGGGATCCTCGGGGTCGAAGACCTTGCCGTCGAAGAAGGTCTCCTTGCCGCGCGACGTGCTCTTGGGAATATCGGCCGCGGCAGCGCTGATGTTCTTGGCCGCCTCGCGCCACAGATCCTCGCGGTTGACCTTGCCGATGATGGCCTTGGTGTCGAGGTCCATGGGCAGCTTGCCCCAGCGCTGGTTCTCGGTGAGGAACCACAGCTCATGGCTCTGGAACGGGTAGGACGCGCCGCGCGCCCAGAAGGTCATGAGCTGGTTGGAGTCCTTCACCTTGCGGCCGTCGCCGTAGTCGATGGTGCCCTTGATGCGGTCGACGATGTCGGTCGGCGGGACGTTGAACCACTGGCGCTTGCCGATGATCTGCGCGAGCTCGTCCTTGTTCTCCATCTTGTCGCACCATTGCTGGGCCTCCATGACGGCCATCAGCACGGCCATCGCGGCCTTGGGATTCTTGTCGACCCAGTCGGCGCGCATGCCGAGCGACTTCTCGGGGTGATCCTTCCAGATCTCGCCGGTCATGCACGCGGTGTAGCCGATGTCCTGGTGCACCAGCTGGTCGCCCCACGGCTCGCCGACGCAGAAGGCGTCCATGTTGCCGACCTTCATGTTGGCCACCATCTGCGGCGGCGGCACGACGATCGTGGAGATGTCCTTGTCGGGATCGATGCCGCCCGCGGCCAGCCAGTAGCGGATCCACATGTCGTGGGTGCCGCCGGGGAAGGTCATGGCAGCCTTGATCTCCTTGCCCGACGCCTTCTTCTTGGCGAGCGGCTCCTTGAAGGCCTTGGCATCGACAGTGATGCCGAGTCCCTTGAACTCCTTGGCGACCGAGATCGCCTGGCAGTCGTAGTTGAGGCGGCACAGGATATACATCGGCACCGGCTTGTTCTCCGGCGTCGTGGTACCGAGCGAGATCTGATAGGGCTTCGGCGTCAGGATATGCGCGCCGTCGATGCCGCCGGCGCTCGAGCCCAGCACGATGTTGTCGCGCGTGGTTCCCCACGACGCCTGCTTGGCGACGTTGGCGTCGGTGATGCCGTACTTGTCGAAGATCTTCTTTTCCTTGGCGATGATCAGCGGCGACGAGTCCGTCAGCGCGATGAAGCCCAGCGTGACCTTGTTGGTCTCAGGGCCAGCGCCCTGCGCGAAGGCGCCCGACGGGAAGGACGCCCGCACCGAGGCCATCAGCGCCGCCGTGGCGGTGGCGCCTTTGAGGATGCTGCGTCGTCCGAACTTGGTGCTGCTCATACTCGTCTCCTGAAAGAAGAAGCCTCGGAAGTCTGTTGTGCCGTCGGAAGCGGTTCGCCGTGGCCACCCGGCGGCAGGCGGTCGGCCTCGGGACAGTCGACGCCCATCTCGCGCGCGGCGGCGCGGTAGATGTCGGTGCGATAGACGCGGTCGGCGACCGCCTTGATGTCGGTGTCGGCCGGCGCCTGCTTCCAGCGCACCATCTGCGCCAGGAACCAGTCGGCGTGGCTGCGCCACGGGAAGTTGGCGGCGTCGCGCTGGAAGACGTGGAAACCCGGCAGGTCGAGCGTGCGCGCCATGATCTCGGCCGGCGTGTTGAGATAGCGCGGGCTCGACAGGATGCGCGCAGCCTCGGGCCGGTTGGCGGGCTCGTCGAGCCACAGGCAGGCTTCGATCAGCGCCTTGATGAGGGCGCGCAGCGTGTTCGGGTTGTTGGCCGCCCACGATTCGGTGCAGCCCAGCACCTTCTCGGGCATGCCGCGCCAGATGTCGGGACCGGTGAGTGCGATGCGACCGATGCCCAGCGCCTCGGACTGCTGGTTCCACGGCTCGCCGACGCAGTAGCCGTCGATCGCGCCGCCCGAGAGATAGGCGACCGTGTGAGGCGGCGGCACCACGGCCATGCGCACGTCGCGGTCGGGATCGACGCCGGCCGACGACAGCCACAGCCGCGTCATGTAGTTCTGCGGCGAGTAGGGAAACACCGAGGCCAGGACCAGCGGCTTGACGCCGCTCGCGGCGCGCCTGGCCACGACGGCGGCGATGGCGCGGGCATCGAGCGGCCGGCCCTTCTTCACCAGTTCGGGCGCGGCCTCCTCCATCTCGTTCCACAGGCTGGTGGAGAGGGTGAGCGCGTTGCCGTTGACCTGCAGGGTCATGGCGTTGATCACCGGCACGCTGACGCTGTCGATGCCGAGCGTCAGCGCCAGCGGCAGGGGGGCGAGGATGTGCGAGGCGTCGAGCTTGCCCAAGGCGAGCTTGTCGCGGACGTTGGCCCACGAGACCTCGCGGCGGATCTCGACCTCGAGGCCCTGGCGCTCATAGGCGCCCAGCTCCTCGGCCAGCACGATCGGCGCGCAGTCGATGATCGGGATGAATCCGACTTTGATCTTCGGTTGTTCCAGATCGGCCATGCCGCACGCACTCCACAAACGAAAACAGCGCCCCGCTCGGCCGGCAGATGCCGACCGCTCAGGACGCCGTTGTCCAATCGACAGACCGTCTTTGGCCCGTCTCTAACTCAGAGCGAGCCCGCCATTGGGCTCACGTCGATAGAGGGAGCAGCAACCATGCCAAGCCCGTAAGCCTTTGATATATTGAGATTTATAGGGAGCGATCTGTAGAATTAGCGACCGCGGGATAAGCAGAATCTTGATGCTCGCATGTGCAGCATGATCGATCCACAGGCACGCCTAAGATTTAAGCACTTTGGCGTAGGTCACCATTTCCCGCGCCACTTCACCGATCCGCTTGTTCTGGTCCATGGCCAGCTTGCGCAGCAACTTGTAGGCGGCGTCCTCGCTGAGGCCCTTCTGCTCCATCAGCAGGCCCTTGGCGCGTTCGACGGTCTTGCGCTCGACCAGGGACAGGCGGGCGCGGTCGAGCTCCTCGCGCATGGTGTGATAGCGATTGAAGTGGGCGACGGCGACGTCGACCACGGGGCGCACGCGATCCTGCGCCAGGCCCTTCACGACATAGGCCGACACGCCTGCTTCCATGGCTGCCGCGATGGTGGCGGGGTCGGAGCGATCGACGAACAGCGCAATCGGCCGCGGCATGAGATCGGTGGTGCGCCGCATGTCCTCGATGGTGTCGCGGCTTGGACTGTCGATGCTGACGACAACGACATCCGGCTCGAGCTCGCGCACGCGGCCGATCAGGTCCTGCGTGCCCTCGAGCCGCGCCAGCAGACGATAGCCCGCAGCGGCAAGGCCCGCCTCCACGATCTCGGCGCGGGTCGGGTTGTCGTCGATCAGCAGGACGGAGAGTGGCTTGGTCACGGATGGCAGCTCGGCTGCAGCGCTTGGGCGCAACAACCGTGCCAGCTGGTCAAGGCGTTGATTCTATTGGCTTTCCGTCTTCCCAGCGGCCCGATTGGACCTTGCCGTCGGCACTTGTGACCTGCCCGTAGCCGTTGCGTTTGCCGCCGCGGAAGCCACCGGCATAGCGCTGGTCGCCCACGGTCTCGACGCCTGGGCCTTCCAGCAGATTGGCGCGGAACTCGCCCGACTGGACCGTCGCCGGCTCGCCGAGCACGCGGCGTACGCCGAGACCTTCGAGCCGGCCCGAGATGAAATTGCCTTCTGCGCGCTCGGCGCCCGGCTTCTCGCGCGTGCCGAGGCCGGTCGGCTGGCCGTCGTGCCATTGGCCGGCGTAGCGCGTGTCGTCCTCGAAGCGCACGGTGCCGAGGCCGTTCAGGCGACCCTCCTGGAAATCGCCGGCCTGGCGTTCGCCGTTGCCGAGCTCGGCGACGCCGAGGCCCTGGCGCTTGCCGTCGCTCACCTGGCCGACATAGCTCACGCCGTCGCTGGTCAGTCGCTCGGCATTCTGCAGATCCGGCCGCGCCGCACGCGCCGCGACGATGCGCGCTTCGCCGCCCATGGCGCGCGCGGCCCGTGCGGCTTCGTCGGCCCGTTCCAGCACCGCCTGCGCCGACACGGCCGCACGCGTAGCCTGATCGATCAAGGCTTGCTTGGATGTGTCCGACGCGGGCGCCGGAGTCGGAGCAGGTCGCACCACCGGCGGCGTTGGCGTGGCTTGCGGCGGCCGCGGTTGCGGCGTCGCTGCAGGGGCGGGAGCGGGCGTGGGCGTAGGGGCCGGGGCGGGAGTCGGTGACGGCGCCGGCTGCGCGACCTCCACCGGTGTCCCTGAGAGCAGGGTGTGCAAGTCCGCCCTGTAACGTCGCTCCAAAGCCGATCCCATCAGGACGATCAATAGGATGATGACCCACACCCTCATGCGCCGTCGGCGCGGCCGCGCCGGCAGGGATTCTTCCGGCTGCTCGCCCTCGCGCTTCGCACCACCGAGACGCGGTGCGGCCGCTGCGGGTCCGAGCCGCTGCGTCGGCGCATCGGCGACGCGGGCGATCGACAGACCGAACAAGGCCGCCCATTGCTCGACGGACTGCGGCCGGTCCGCCGGCGCGAAGGCCAGTGCGCGGTCGATGGCGCCGAGGAAGACCGGGTCGAAACGATCGGCGTGTGTCGTCGCCAGCGGCCGGTAGGGGTCGGTGCCGACGCGCGCCGCGGCGTCGGGCGGCGGTTGTCCGGTAATGGCGTGATGGAGCACGGCGGCGGCGGAGTAGATGTCGCTCCAGGGGCCCTGCTTGCTGTCCAAGGCGTACTGCTCGATCGGCGCGTATTGCGGCGTCAGCACGCCGGTCAGCGTGCGCGAGCGCTCGCCCATCGCCTGGCGCGCCGCACCGAAATCGATCAGCACGGGAACGCCGTCGCGGCGGATGATGATGTTGCTGGGCTTGATGTCGCGATGCAGGAACCCTTGGGCATGCACGGCGCTGAGGCCGCCGACCAGGCCGTCGGCCAGGCGCCGCACGTCTTCCGGCGGCAGGCGACCCGCTGGCTGCCGCAGCAGCTCGCTCACGCTCTTGCCGTCCTCGAACTCCATGACGGTGTAGGCCGTGCCGTTGGCCTCGAAGTAGCGCAGCACCGGCACGATGTGTGGATGGCGGAAGCGGGCGAGCGCCCGCGCCTCGTCGAGGAAGCGTTCGCGGCCCCAGGCGAAATCGTCGGCGAAGCGCGTGCCGCGCGGCACAACGTTGCCGTCGCCGCCACGCACGGCGAATTCGATCGGCAGGTACTCCTTGATGGCGACGAACTTGGCGAGCTGCGTGTCGAAGGCGCGATAGGTGATGCCGAAGCCGCCATGGCCGATCACGGCATCGAGCCGATAGTCACCGAGCCGAGTGCCGGGCGTCAGGGCTTGGACGTTATCGGAGGACATCGATCAACGAAATATGACACGCGCACCTCGCTCCTAGATGCGCGTTCCCGGGCAGGCGCACAAGCGCCCAAGCGTTATTGGATGCCGGCGGTCGTGGTGGTGGTGGCGGCGGTGCCATTTATGCGGTTGAGACCGCTATCACTGAATTGCGGCAGCAATTGCATGACCATGATGAACACGCATAGGCCGATCGCCGTGAGCATGGTTGCAGGTCGGGTGCGCAGAACAGGTGTCGGGTCCTTTGCCCGGCGGTCGTCCGACATCGCGGACCTCCACAAATTGCTTCTTCAAAACCATGGCCAGCGGCCCCGAATATTGGGCCAAGCCGTGCGAACCATAAAACACAAGGTGATGGCATTCAACAAAAATGTATCAAACACAACAGGTTAGGCGACGAAGTGACAGTTTCACCGCAACACACAATAGATCGCGGTCGTGACCGCGTCCGGCCACCTCTTATTGTCGGTGACCAGCCTTCCAATATCTGTCGCGCCATTGCCCACGAGGCGGAGTAGGATCGCGACATGAGCCCAGCAACACTTTTGGACAACACGCGCACCCTGGTACTTACCGGCGCGAGCCGCGGTATCGGCCATGCGACCGTGAAGAAATTCAGCGCCAACGGCTGGCGGGTGATCACGGTATCGCGCCAGCCTTTCAGCGCGCTTTGCCCGTGGCCGGGCGGTGACAAGAACCATGTGCAGATCGACCTTGCCGACACGGCCGATGTCAGCCGCGGTATCGATGAGATTCGCGACCGCCTGGGTGGCGGACGCCTCGATGCGCTGGTCAACAACGCGGCGATCTCGCCCAAGGACGAGACTGGCGGCCGCTTCGGCGCCATCGATACGCCGTTCGACCTGTGGCGCCAGGTATTCAATGTGAACTTTTTCGCGCCTGTGGCGCTGGCGCGCGGCCTGATGAGCGAGTTGTCGGCGGCGCGCGGTTGCGTCGTCAACGTCACCTCGATCGCCGGCAGCCGCGTGCATCCCTTTGCCGGCTCCGCCTATGCGACCTCGAAAGCGGCGCTGGCGGCGCTGACCCGCGAGATGGCGCACGACTTCGGGCCGCGAGGCATTCGCGTCAACGCCATCGCACCCGGCGAAATCGACACCTCGATTTTGTCGCCCGGCACCGAGAAGATCGTCGAGGAGCAGATCCCGATGCGTCGCCTCGGCACGCCCGACGAAGTGGCAGACGTCATCCACTTCCTGTGCGAGAAGGGTGCGAGCTACGTCAGCGGCGCCGAGATCCAGATCAACGGCGGCCAGCACGTGTAGGAGCAGGCCATGGACACCATTACCAGCATCAAAGGCGAGACCGGCCGTGACGCGCGGCGGCGCATCCGGGCCGGCGCCTTCCGACAGCCGACCTCGGGCATGGCGCCGGGCTATGTGCAGGGCAACCTCGCGATCCTGCCCAAGGAACTCGCCGCCGACTTCACGCGCTTCTGCATGCTCAATCCGAAGCCTTGCCCGTTGCTGGGCCAGTCCGAACCGGGCGACTGGCGTCTGCCGACCCTGGGCGAGGATCTCGACATCCGTACCGACATCCCGCGCTATCGCGTGTGGAAGAAGGGCGAATTGATCGAGGAGGTCGACGACCTCAAGAAGGTGTGGCGCGACGATCTGGTGTCGTTCGTGCTGGGCTGCTCCTTCTCCTTCGAGGAGGCCTTGATCGACAATGGCCTGGAGATCCGCCACCAGAGCTGCAACGTGAACGTGCCGATGTACCGCACCAACATCGAGTGCGCGCCGGCCGGTCCGTTCCATGGGCCGATGGTGGTGTCGATGCGGCCGTTCCGGCCGTCCGAGGCTATCCGCGCCGTGCAGGTGACGACGCGCTTCCCCTCGGTGCACGGCGCGCCGGTGCATCTCGGCAAGCCCGAGCTCATCGGCATCAAGGACATCGCCAAGCCGGACTACGGCGACGCCGTACCGGTGCGCGACGACGAGCTGCCGGTATTCTGGGCCTGCGGCGTCACCCCGCAGTCGGTCGTGGCGACGGTGAAGCCCGAGTTCTGCATCACCCACGCGCCGGGCTACATGCTGGTGACCGACCTGTTGAATTCGCAGCTCGCCGTCCTCTGATGGTGCGCGTCGACTTCGACGGTCGCTCCTACGACATTGATGACCTGGTGATCGCCGGCTGGACAGGCCGCGATGTTTTAGCGCTGGAACATCACATCGAGGAGCTGAAGGCGATCGGCGTGCAGCCGCCATCGAAGGTGCCGCTGTACTACCGGGTCGCCGCGAGCCTGCTCACGCAGGCCGAGTCCATCCAGGTGGTGGGCGACGATACGTCCGGCGAGGCCGAGCCCGTCCTGGTCGGCACGGCCGACCGGCTATGGGTCACGGTGGGCGCCGACCATACCGACCGTAAGCTCGAGACCTACGGCGTCGCCCAGTCCAAGCAGGTCTGCGCCAAGGTGATCGGCCGCTCGGCCTGGCGCTTCGAGGATATCGAGCCGCATTGGGACGAGCTGATCCTGCGCAGCTTCATCGAGGAAGGCGGCAAGAAGGTCCCCTACCAGGAAGGCCTTCTGGCCAAGATGCGCCTGCCACGTGACCTGATCGCCGGCTGGAACAACGGCAGCAAGCGCCTGCCGGCCGGGGTCGCGATGTTCTGCGGCACCCTGCCGGCGATCGGCGGCATCCGGTCCTCGTCACGCTTCGACATGGAGATCGAGGACCCGGTGCTGCACCGCACGCTCTCGCACAGCTACATCGTGCAGGCGCTGCCGATTGTTTCCTGACTAACGAAGTCGACGACGGCGCGTACGACGACGGGATCGGCCAGCAGGCGATTGTGGCCGAGGCCGCGCGTGACCATGAGCTCGGCGCCGGGCAGCGCGTGCGCGGTCCTGGCCGATTCGAGGACCGGGACCTGCCGGTCGTTCTGGTCGTGGACCAGGAGCAGCGGCAGGTCGACCTTGCCGGCGATGCGCACGACATCGAAATCGGCGGCCGGCCGGCCGACGTGGCTCTCGACGGACGCGATGAAGGCCTTGCGGCCACGCTCGGAGAGACCGACGGCCGAGGCGAAGCGATTGAGCTCGCGCTTCAGCGATGACGGCGCGGAGATCAGCGCCACGCACCCGGCGCCGCCGGTATGGGCCACGGAATAGAGGCTCATGGCCGCTCCCAGCGAATGGCCGATCACGGCATGGACCGGTGACAGCCGCGCCAGCGTGCGTTCGATGGCGGCGATGAACTTCACGGCCGTCAGGTCGTCGCCCGCCGATTCGCCGTGCGCCGGCACGTCGAGCGCCACCGCCGCGAAGCCGCGCTCGACCAGCGCCTCGACGAAGGCGGCGAACTGCGCACGATTGCCCTCGAAGCCGTGCACCAGCAGCACGACCGGTCCCTGGCCCCAACGCCAAGCGACGAGGCCGTCGCCGAGATCGATGCGCTGGTCGGCGATCGGCAGCGACAGGACCGGCGGCGGCCGCACGTGGCGGCGCGGCGTCAGCATCATGCGGCGGAAGAACGGCGCCACCAGCGACGGCGCGACGTGACTGGCGGCGGCAAGAGCGGCGATCGGGAGGGGAAGAGCGGCCATGGCCCGGGACTCCGATAGGTGCAGTTGCACATAATTGCGCCGCGGCGATGCTTTGCTCAAACGAAGAAGTCTGCGCGTTGACGTAACTTTTCTTCATGCGCATGGCTTCCCTGCAGGTCGGACCTTGCTCTCGCACGGCTGGTAAACGTACGTTCAGGCGACCGGGAGGAAGGGTTCATGATCAAGGGCGCCTACGACGGCATCACCGTGCTCGACTTCACGCAGGGCGTGGCCGGGCCACATGCCACGATGCTGCTGGCCCTGCACGGCGCCGACGTCATCAAGATCGAGCCGCCCGAGGGCGACTGGGGCCGCGCGCTGGGCGAGCTCAAGGGCGATCACTGCGCCCACTCCGTCGCCTTCAACCGCGGCAAGCGTTCGATCGCGCTCGACCTCAAGTCGGCCGACGGCAAGGCAGTCGTGAACAAGCTGATGGCCAAGGCCAACGTCGTCATCGAGAGTTTCCGGCCGGGCGTGATCTCGCGGCTGGGCTTCGGCTACGAGGATGCCAAGAGGGTCAATCCCAAGGTCGTCTACTGCTCGGTGTCGGGCTTCGGCCAGACGGGCCCCTACAGCAAGCGGCCGACCGTCGACGGACTGATCCAGGCCTTCAGCGGCATGATGGTGATGAACCGACTGCCCGACGGCACGCCGTGGCGGCAAGGCATGATCGCGGTCGACGTCACGACCGGCCTCTACACCTTCCAGGCGCTGGCGCCGGCGCTGATGCGCCAGCTGCGCTTCGGCGAAGGCTGCTTCATCGATTCCAGCCTGATGCGCTCGGCGGCCGCGTATCAAGGCGCCAAGCTGATGGAGTACGTATTCTCCAACGGCACCCCGCCGCCGCTCTACATGCCGGCCGGCAGCTACAAGTCGAAGAACGGCTACATCATGGTGTCGGCCATGCGGCCGCACCATTTCCGCCTGCTGTTCGAGTTGATCGGCCGCGAGGACATCGCCAACGATCCCGACCTGCAGAGCCACAACGACCGCATCAAGAACGCCGCCAAGATCATCAAGGCGCTGCAGGAGACCATGCCGACCAAGACGACCGAGGAATGGATCGCCATCCTGCAGCCCAAGGACGTGTTCTGCGAACGAGTCAACAACTACGCCGACTATCTCGAGCATCCGCACGTCAAGGAATCGGGCGCGGTCGACTGGATCGAGCAGTCGGGCTTCGGACGCATGCCCGTCGCCAACATCCCGGGCCTGCCGCCGGCCTCGCAGCACGATGCCCAGCAGCACGCACCGCACACCGGCGAGAACGGCGCGGACATCCTGAAGGAGCTGGGCTACAGCGCCAACGAGATCGACGCCATCTTCGCGCGCGGCGGCGTGAAGGCGCCGGCGACCCTGGCGAAGGCCGCCGATTAGGCTCTATTTCTTCATGAAGATCTTCTTGCAGACCGTCGAGGCGAACTCGCGGTAGATGCCGGGCGCGCCCGACGACAGGGTCGCAGCGCCGATGATGTGGGCGCCGGGCCGCCGACCCGGAACATTATCGACCCGCACCGCTCGTCATCGATACGGGCGCGAGGGCTCTACGCACGCTTCGCGACGACGCTGCAATCGCGCTCGCTGGTCTTGATGCGGAGCGTAGCCGTATTGCCCTCGAACTTCCCTGTCACCTGGACGAAGCAGTCCTGGGCGCTGGCGAACGAGCCGTCGCGATTGACGATCACGCGGCAAGTCATTTTACGGCCACCGTCCGTCGCCTGCCAGTTCATGCTGCTGTTCACGACCGTCATGCCGTTGAATCGATAGTTATTCGACGTCGGCGAGCATCGAGCGGATTCTCCGACCCACTTTCCATCGAATGGACCTGGCGCGGGCTTGTTCTGGCCGAAGGCGCCCGCCGTCGCCAACAACCCAGCCGACGTCGCAACAATGGCGACCAGCACAGAGGACCCCATGGACGTCTCCTCAAACGGATAGCGTTACGTCCACCATACCGCAACCATCATTCGAAGAACTAGCCCACCTGAAACCCGTGCGCGAAGGGATCGCGGTCGTCGACGAAAATGGTGTTGATGCCGTGCTGGCGCGCCCAGCCGGCGATCGAGGGGATGATGGCGTCGTGGTTGCCGATGCGGGCCGCGCCCTCGACGCGGCCGTCGAACAATGAGCCGATGATGCTCTCGTGCACGAAGTCGTCGCCTTCCTTCAGCGTGCCGCGGGCGGCGAGCTGGGCCATGCGCGCCGAGGTGCCGGTGCCGCAGGGGGAGCGGTCGATCGCCTTTTCGCCGTAAAACACCGCGTTGCGCGCATGGGCGCGCGGATCACGCGGCTTGCCGGTCCACATCACGTGGCTCACGCCCTTGATGGTCGGGTTCTCCGGATGCACCGGATGTATCTTGTCGTTGAGCAGCCGCCGCACGATCGGCGACAGGCGCAGCACGTCGCCGGCCGACATCGATTCCAGGCCGGCAAAGTTCTTCTGCGGCTCGAGGATGGCGTAGAAGTTGCCGCCGTAGGAGATGTCGAACACCAGCTCGCCCATGCCCGGCACGTCGATCGCTATCTCGCTCGCCGCCAGGTACGAGGCGACGTTGGTGATGCGCACACTCTCGACGAAGCGGCCCTGCTGCTCGTAGCGCGCCACGACGCGGCCGGCCGGGGCATCGATGTTGAGCATGCCCGGCGTAGCCGGTGCCACCAGGCCGTTCTCGACTGCCATGGTGACGGTGCCAATCGTGCCGTGACCGCACATCGGCAGGCAGCCGCTGACCTCGATGAACAGGATGCCGACGTCGCAGTCGGCGCGGGTCGGCGGATAGAGCATCGAGCCCGACATGACGTCGTGGCCGCGCGGCTCGAACATCAGCGCCTTGCGGATCCAGTCGTGGTTGGCGAGGAAATCGAGCCGCCGCTCGCTCATGGTGCTGCCCTTGAGCAAAGGCGCGCCGCCCGACACCAGGCGCACGGGATTGCCGCAGGTGTGGCCGTCGAGGCAGGAGAAGGTATGGACCGACATGGCTATCAGTGCCTCGTAACGAAGCGCTCGACCTCGCGCTTGTTCTGAAGACGGACGACGCGCTTTTTCCCGGCCAGCTGCATGCATTCGCTGGCATAACGCTCACGGTTGCGGCGGTGGGTCTTGAGCGCCCACAGCAGGATCGACTGCCGGCTCAGGAAGGCGTTGCGGAAGCTCTCGCGGTTGCCGGTGCCCCAGAGCTCCTGCCTGGTAGCGGCGCGCTGCACGGTCCGGCGGACCAGGCGCCACATCACCAGGGACAGCGGCAGGTCGAGCCAGACCAGGGTATCGGCGTTCGGCCAGACGATGTCGCGCACCTGGCCGTAGTTGCCGACCACGATCCAGCCGTCGTCGCGGGTCTCGCGCTCGACGCGATGGCGGAACAGCTCGAGCGGCACCGGCTGCCAGTCCTTGCCCCAGAACAGCGCATCGAGCTCGATCACGCGCAGGCCGGTCTGCGCCGCCAGCCGCTCGGCCAGCCTGCTCTTGCCCGACCCCGTAGTGCCGATCACGACGATGCGCCGCACGTCCCCCTCCGACTCGCGCAAACTGTAGCGCCAAACCGGCGGCCATCGTAGGGTGCGCGGCGCAAGTTGGGAGAGCGTTGATGCCGCAGTACCTTTTCAAGAACCTGAACCTGCTCGACCCGCGCTGGAACGAGCCGCGCGGCGGATACGAGGTGCTGGTCGAGGGCGACACCATCAAGGAGGTGTCGCCGAAGCCGATCAAGGCGGGCAAGGCGCAGGTGGTCGATTGCGGCAAGCGTACCCTGATGCCCGGCCTGATCGACTGCCATGTCCACGTCTTCCTGGTCGAGGTGAACTTCCGCCTGCTCGAGGCCATGCCGCTCACCCTGCTGACGGCCAAGTCGGCCGACCTGATGAAGGGCATGATCGACCGCGGCTTCACCACGGTGCGCGATACCGGCGGCGCCGACTGGGGCATCAAGACCGCCGTCGATTCCGGCCTGATTCCGGGCCCGCGCCTGTTCATCTCCGGCCGCGCCATCGGCCCGACCGGCGGCCACAGCGATTCGCGCCGCCGCACCGATTACGCCTCGGCCTCCTGCGGCTGCTGCAACGCCATGGTCTACAGCCTCGCCATCGCCGACGGCCCGGACCAGGTGCGCAAGGCGGTGCGCGAGCAGATGCGCCAGGGCGCGGACCAGGTGAAGATCATGTGCTCGGGCGGCGTCGCCTCGCCCTACGATCCGCTGGATTCCCTGCAATTCTCCGAGGCCGAGATCGCCGCGGCGACCGATGAGGCGAAGGCCTTCGGCCGCTACGTGCTGGCCCACGCCTACTCGCCCGAGGCCATCACCCGGGCGGTCAACAACGGCGTGCGCACCATCGAGCACGGCAACCTGATCAACGCCAAGGCGGCCAAGCTGCTGAAATCCTCGGGCGGCTACATGGTGGCCAACCTCGTGACCTACTTCATCATGAAGGAGCGCGCCGCCCAGTTCGGCATGACGGCCGACCAGCTGGAGAAGAACGACGTCGTGCTCGAAGGAGCGCTGCGCTCGCTCGAGATCTGCAAGGAGGCCGGCGTCAAGGTCGGCTACGGCAGCGACCTTTTAGGCCAGCTCCAGGTCGAGCAGAGCCGCGAGTTCATGTTCCGCGCCGAGGTGCTGAAGCCGATCGAGATCATCCGCCAGGCCACCACCATCGGCGCCGAGATCCTGCGCCAGGAAGGCAAGCTCGGCATCGTCGAGCCCGGCGCCTTCGCCGACCTGATCGTGGTCGACGGCAATCCGCTGAAGAAGCTGGAGCTGTTCCTCGACCAGGGCGCCCATCTGCCGGTGATCATGAAGGCCGGCCAGTTCCACAAGAACACGCTCAAGTAAGGATACCGATGTCGTTCCTGTTCAAGAACCTCCGCCTTCTCGACCCCCGCTGGAAGGAAGCCCGCGCCGGCTATGAAGTGCTGGTCGAGGGCGAGAGCATCAAGGAAGTGTCGGCCAAGCCGATCAAGGCGGCGAACGCCAGCGTGGTCGATTGCGGCAAGCGCACCCTGATGCCGGGCCTGATCGACTGCCATGTGCACACTCATCACAGCGAGGTCTACATCAACCGCATGGAGGCGGTGCCGCTGACCCTGATGATGGCGCGCTCGGCCGGCCGCCTGAAGCGCATGCTCGATCGCGGCTTCACCACCGTGCGCGACGCCGGCGGCGCCGACTGGGGCACCAAGACCGCCGTCGATTCCGGCCTGATCCCGGGCCCGCGCATGTTCATCTCCTGCCGCTCGATCGGCCCGACCGGCGGCCACAACGACCGCAACCGGCGCACCGACATCGGCCCGCCCTGCCTGTGCTGCAACGGCATGGTGTTCATCCGCTGCATCGCCGACGGGCCCGACGCCGTGCGCAAGGCGACGCGCGAGCAGATGCGCCAGGGCGCGGACCAGGTGAAGCTGATGGTCTCGGGCGGCGTCGCCTCGCCCTACGATCCGCTGGAATCGCTGCAATTCACGGAGGAGGAGATCAGCGCCGCGGTCGAGGAGGCGCATGCCTTCGGCCGCTACGTGCTGACCCACGCCTACACGCCCGAAGCGATCACCCGCGCCGTGAAGTGCGGCGTGCGCACCATCGAGCACGGCAACCTGGTCGATGCGCCGACCGCCAAGCTGATGGCGCAGAAGGGCGTCTACATGGTGCCCAACCTGATCGCCTACGACGCCATGAAGCGGCGCGCCGCCGAGCTCGGCATGCCCAAGGAGATGCTCGACAAGAACGACGAGGTCCTGAAGTACGGCTTCAAGGAGCTCGAGCTCTGCCGCAAGGCCGGCGTGCGCATGGCCTACGGCTCCGACCTTCTGGGCGCGCTGGAAGACGAGCAGACGGTCGAGTTCCAGATCCGCGGCCGCGTCATGCCGGCGATCGACGTCATCCGCTCGGCGACGCTGATCGGCGCCGAGGTGGTTCGCCAGGAGGGCAAGCTCGGCGTCGTCGAGCCCGGCGCCTTCGCCGACCTGCTGGTGGTCGACGGCGATCCGCTGAAGGATCTCGGCCTGTTCAAGGATGGCGGTCCGCACCTCTCCGCCATCATGAAGGGCGGCCGCTTTCACAAGAACACCCTGTGAGCGCTGCGCTCATCCGACGGCGCGCGCGCCGCTGGGCCCTCAACGGCGCAGCGGCGATCACGCTTGGCTACATCCTGACACCGCTCGTCTTCGTCACCTGGCTTGCCTTCTTCCGGCAGGAGATCCCCTCCTTCCCGCCCGAGGGCTACAGCGTGCGCTGGTTCGCGGCCATCCTCGACCAGCCGAAGTTCGTCGAAGGCTTCCGCATGAGCTTCCAGGTCGGCGTGCTGGCGACCTTCTTCGGCCTGGCGCTGGGCGTGCCGGCGGCGCTGGCGGTCGTGCGCCACCGCTTCCCCTTCCACATGCCGTTGTCGCAGCTGCTCCTGATGCCGATCATCGTGCCGGGCGTCGTGCTGGGCACGGCGATGTACGTCTTCCAGGTCGAGGCCGAGAAAGCCCTCGACGTCGACGTGCTCGGCACCTTCTACGCGCTGGTGGCGGGTCATACCGTGATCATCATCCCCTGGGTGGTGCGCCTGGTCACGGCGAGCCTGGCCGGCGTCGACCGCAGCATCGAGGAGGCCGCCCAGAATCTCGGCGCCAACGCCTTCGTCACCTTCTGGCGCATCACGCTCCCCGCCATCCGGCCGGGCATCGTCGCCGGAGCCCTGTTCGGCTTCGTGACCTCGTTCGGCAATCTCGAGATGAGCCTGTTCCTGGTCGGCCCGGGCCGCACCACTTTGCCCATCGTCGTCCTCCAGTACCTCGAATGGAAGATAGATCCGACGATCGCAGCGGTCTCGGTGGTGCAGATCTTGCTGATCGGAATCGCAATGTTGATCACCGATCGATACGTCAAGCTGGCGCGCGTGGTCTGATGGCCCAGCTCGACATCATTGGCCTGGCCAAGCGCTACGGCGACTTCCACGCCGTGCGCGACGTCTCGCTCAGCATCAAGGACGGCGAGTTCCTGGTCCTGCTGGGCCCGTCGGGCTGCGGCAAGACCACGACCTTGCGCATGGTCGCGGGCTTCATCGAGCCGACCGCCGGCCACGTGAAGCTGGGCGGCGCCGACGTCACGGTGCTGCCGCCGTGGAAGCGCAACGCCGGCATGGTGTTCCAGAACTACGCGCTGTTCCCGCACCTCACCGTGGCCGAGAACGTCGCGTTCGGCCTGGAGATGCGGAAAATGCCCAAAGCCGAGATCGCCCAGCGCGTCGAGGAGACCCTGGCGCTGGTGCGGCTCTCGGGCTACGGCGCTCGCCTGCCGCGCCAGCTCTCGGGCGGCCAGCAGCAGCGCGTGGCGCTGGCCCGTGCGCTCGCCATCCATCCCGACGTGCTGCTGCTCGACGAGCCGCTCAGCAACCTCGACGCCAAGCTGCGCCAGGAGGTGCGGGTCGAGATCCGCGAGCTGCAGCGCAAGATGGGCCTCACCACCGTGATGGTGACCCACGACCAGGAAGAGGCGCTGACCATGGCCGACCGGCTGGTGGTCATGAGCGAGGGCTCGGTGCGCCAGGTCGGCAGCCAGCGCGACCTCTACGAACGGCCGGCCGACCGCTTCGTCGCGGGCTTCGTCGGCCGCAGCACCTTCCTCGAGGGAACGCTCGAGGCGCCGGGCCGCTTCCGGACGGATGGCGGCCTCGCCGTCGTCTGCACTGGCAACGGCGGTACGGGCCGCGCCGTGCTGTCGGTCCGGCCCGAGCGGGTCGCCGTAGGTCCCGCCCCTGACGCCGGACTCGACAACAGCCTGTCCGGCACGGTGGAATTCGTCTCCTATCTCGGCGCGCTGATCGACATCCACGTGCGCCTGTCGCCGAGTGACCGCATGGTCGCCCAGATCGCCAATCGCGACGGCGCCTTCGTGCCGGAGGTCGGCCAGCCCATCCATGTCGGCTGGCCGGCGTCGGCCGGTCAGGTTTTCAAGGAGTAGTTCCGGGGGGAACGGAGCCAACAACAGGAGGCAACAATGTCGAAGAGCTTCATGATCAACCGCCGCACCGCGCTCGGCGGTGCGGCTGCACTCGCCGCAAGTACGGCCCTGCCGGCCGGCGCGCAGGACAACAAGCGCATCGTCATCGGCACCTGGGGCGGCGACTACTCGCGCCTGCTCACCAAGAACATCAACACGCCGCTGCTCGTGCCCGCCAAGTGGGAATGCGTGAACGCCGAGGAGAACGCCGATCCGCGCAAGGCCAAGATGATGGCCGAGCGGACGCTGCGCCGCGGCACATCGGATGTGCAGGGCTTCTCGGCCAACGACATGTACGACCTGAACGAGCAGGGCTTGGCCGAGCAGCTCGACTATTCCAAGATGCCCAACGCCAAGAACCTGATTCCGGCGATGAAGTATCCCTACGGCATCGGCCACATCTATTCGGGCAAGGTCGTGCTCTACAATCCCGACGTGATGGAAGCGCCGACCGGCTTCGCCGACACGCTCGATCCCAAGCACGGCAACAAGCTGGGCATCATCGACATCCAGCGCCAGTACAACATGGTGGCGGCGGCCCTCGCCTCGGGCGGCTCGGTCAGCAACTTCGAGCCGGGCAAGGAGCGGCTGATGGCCTGCCGCAAGGCCGGCGCGCGCATCTATCCGTCCAACGAGGCCTTCGCCCAGGCGCTCAAGACCGGCGAGATCACCTGCGGCATCATGTGGAAGGCCCGCGCCGTGCAGTGGCAGAACGCCGGCATCAAGGTGCAGACCGTGGCGCCCAAGGAAGGCGTGCCGATGTACGTCTCGGGCTTCGTCATGCCGAAGAACGCGCCCAACAAGGAAGGCGGCTATGCCTGGCTCGATGCCATGATGGCGGCCTCGGCGCAGGAGCTGTTCGCCGTCGACATGGGCTACAACCCGACCGTCACCGACGCCAAGGTGCCGGACGACGTGCAGAAGCGCATCGGCTTCACGCCCGATGAGCAGAAGCGCCTGGTCGATCTCGACTACGCCTACATGTCCAAGAACGACGTCGCCTTCCAGGACTGGTGGAACAAGTCCTTCAAGGGCTGACATGACCGACACCGCGATCGCACATGGCCCCGTCGTCGAGAAGCGACGGGGCGAGAGCCTCACGGCCGCCGCGTTGCTGACGCCGGCGACGGTGTTCGTCGCGATCGCGCTGCTGGCGCCGCTCATCATCCTGTTCCGCTACAGCCTGAACGAGTTCGTGCCGGCCCGGAAGATGATGGTCGAGGCGGTCACCATCGCCAACTACGTCAAGTTCTTCACCGACCCCTACTACACGACGATCCTGTGGACGACGGTGCGCATCGCCGTGCTGGTCACCGCGGCCTGCCTGGTGCTGGGCTTTCCGCTGGCCTACGTCGTGGCGCGCACGCAGAGCCGCTTCAAGAACCTGCTGATCATCTCGATCGTGCTGCCGCTGTTCGTCGGCAACTCGGTGCGGGCCGCCGGCTGGATGGTCGTGTTCGGCAACAAGGGCTTCCTCAATGCGAGTCTCATGGGCCTCGGCCTGATCGACAAGCCCTTCGAGATCATGTTCACCGAGAAGGCGGTGATCATCGGCATCATCGCCGTCAACCTGCCCTTCATGGTGCTGAGCCTGCAGAGCGTGATCGAGGGCATCGACCGCTCGGTCGAGGAAGCCGCCTTCAGCCTGGGCGCGCCGCCCGCCACCATGTTCTGGCGCGTGCTGTGGCCCCTGGCGATGCCCGGCATCCTGGCCGGCACCATCCTCACCTTCATCCTGGCGATGAATGCCTACGCCACGCCCTTCCTGCTGGGCGGGCCGCTGTTCAAGATGATGGCGCCCCTGATCTACAATCAGTTCACCCAGCAGACCAACTGGCCGTTCGGAGGCGCCATCGCCTTCATCCTGATGACGGTGACCCTGCTGCTGACGGTCGCCGCCAACCTGATCATCCAGCGCCGCGCGGCGCGCTAAGGAACCACCATGCACGTAGGCCTGATCGGCGGCATCGGCCCGGCCGCCACGGATTTCTATCACCGTGGCCTGATCGAGCGGCATCACGCCTCGAACATCCCGCTCGACCTCACCATCGCCTACGCCAACGTGCGCGACATGAGCCGCAACATGGGCGATGGCCGCCCCGACCGGCAGGCCGAGATCTTCGCCCGGCTGATCGGCCATCTGAAGGGCGCCGGCGCCCAAGCCGCCGCCGTCACGTCGATGGGCGGGCACTTCTGCATCAAGGAGCTGGAGGCGATCTCGCCCCTGCCCCTGATCAACGGGCTCGATCCGGTCGACGCCGCCATCAACCAGCGCAACCTGAAGCGCGTCGGCATCATCGGCACGCGCGTGGTCATGACGACCAAGCTCTACGGCAAGATCACCAAGGCCGAGGTCATCGCCCCCGAGGGCGACGAGTTCGAGCGCGTCCAGCAGTGCTACGTCGACATGGCGAGCATCGGCCGCGTCGTCGACGAGCAGCGCCAGACCTTCTTCACGGCCGGCCGCCGCCTCGCCGACCGCGGCGCCGAGGCCGTGCTGCTGGGCGGCACCGACCTGTTCCTGGCCTTCACCGGCCACGAGTGCGGGTTCCCGGTGATCGACTGCGCCGACGTGCACGTCGACGCGATCTACGAGAAGTCGTCGGCGTAGCAACGCGTCAAACGCACTTCTGCAAGAGATTGCTGGCCGCCATGTCGCCGGGCAGCTTCGCCAGCGATTCCTCGAAGAAGCGGCGGGCGCAGACCAGGTCGCGGCGCGCCAGGGCTTCGGCGCCCGACTGCAGCAGGTCGCGCGTGCCGGCCTTGGCGGCGCGCTCGGCGGCCGGGTCGTGCTGGAACACCTCGCTGATCATGACCGGATGGGTCTTGCCCTTGACCACGACGACGTCGATCGGGCGGATGTCGTAGGCCTTGGGATCGGCCAGGGCCTCCACGGTGTACTGCGAGACCAGCATCTTGACGCCATAGGTCTTGGTCAGGCTCTCGACGCGCGAGGCGAGGTTGACGGCGTCGGAGATGACGGTGCCGTCCATGCGGTGCTTCTCGCCGATCGTGCCCAACATCAGCGTGCCGGTGTTGATGCCGACACCGATGGCGATCGGCCGTTGGCCCGCGGCACGGCGCTCGGCGTTGAAGGCATCGAGCGCCCCGAGCAGGGCGATCCCGGCGCGCACCGCATCGTCCGCCGATTCGAACAGCGCCATGATGGCGTCGCCGATGTACTTGTCGATGAAGCCGTTGTGGTCGCGGACCACGGGCCCCGCATACTCGAGATAGTCGTTGATGAAGGCGAAGTTCTCGTCCGGCGTCATGCCTTCCGACAAGGTCGTGAAGTTCCGGATGTCGGAGAACAGGATCGTCATGGTCTTGCGCTTGTTGTCGCCCAGCTCGACATCGACGATCGACGACTTGCCGACGATCGCCAGGAAGGCCTGTGGCACAAAGCGCTCGATCGAGAGGTTGGTCTCCTTGAGATCGGTGATGGTCTTGCGCACCGCATCGCGCATCGACGCGAAGCTGAGCGCCAGCTGGCCGATCTCGTCGCGCCGGTCGGTGTTGGCGATCGTCTGGTTGAGATCGCCCTCGGCGATCGCGCCGGCCTCGCCGCGCAGGTTGAAGAGCGGCTCGAGGAGCTGCCTCTGCAGCTGGCGGGAGGCGATCCAGAACACGATCGGCATCAGGATAGCCAGGACCAGCAGCGAGCTCAGCAGGACCTGGAACACCGCCGCGCGCGCCAGCCCGACGTCGTAGGTGATCTTGCGGATCACGTGCTTCGTCGTCACCGGAAGGTCGGGCTTGGTGGCCAACGCCGTCGGCTCGGCGCTGTAGATGGTGAGATAGCGACCGTCGCCGCTGCTGATCTCCTCGCGGCGGTTCTTGACGATGCGCTCGGCCAGCGCCGGATCGAGCTTCTGGCCGGGATGGATCAGCGACCAGGTGCCAGCCTGGTTGATCAGGTAGATGTTGAGCTCCTTGACCGAGGGATTGGAGCGAACCGGATCGGTCAGCAATTCGTCGAAGAAATACTTCGCCATCCAGCCATAGCCGGTCGAATCGAGGTTGCCGCGGACGTCGGTCGAGATCTCGATGATGTAGTCCTTGTCCCTCGGGCCGAGGTAGCTGTAGGTCTTGAGCGTTCCCGTGACCTGGCTGAGGTCGATGCCGTCGTTCATCACCCGATTGGCGCCGAACACCGAATCGAGGAACTCGGTGAACCGCCCCTTGGGGAAGACGAGGTTCATGTCCGGCGGATAGTTCGTCTGGAAGACGACGTGATCGCGATTGATGAAATAGACGTGCTGCACGCCGTGGCGCTTGGCCAGCGCCGTCATCTCCTCACTCGAGAGCGACCCGGGTGGCCGGCCGCTCGCCTCGAGCTCCTGCGCGATCGACGGCAGCACCTTTTCCAAGTCCGACGTGATGCGCTTGTGCTCATCGTCCAGCATGGTCTCGAAGACGGCGAACCGATCGCTGAGGCTCGCCTCGATCTTGCGGATCTCTTCCGTGTAGCGCTCGGACAGGAGCCGATACATGGCGAGCGACGTCACGATGATGGCGCCGAGGCTCACAGACAGCATCACCGCCAGCAGGAACGATGCCGCCTTGCGCTTCATCAGGCCGTGCCCCAGACCGCCCGGGCCGTATCGACGATCAGGCCGAGCTTGGCCCACTGCGCGTCTTCGTCGATCGAATTGCCGCCCGCGACGCTGGCAAAGCCGCATTGCGAGGACAGCGACAGGCGCTCGAGGTCGACGAACGTCGCCGCCTCGTCGATGCGCCGCCTGAGATCGTCGCGGCTTTCCAGGATCGGCGTCTTGGACGAGACCAGGCCCAGCACGACACGGCGATCCTTCGGGACGTGGCGCAGCGGCGAGAAATCGCCGGCGCGCTGGCTGTCGTACTCCAGGAAATAGACGTCGACCGGGAAGTCATTGAACAGCCGCGCCGCCACCGGCTCGTAGCCGCCCGACGCCATCCAGCGGCTGCGGAAGTTGCCGCGGCAGAGATGCATGCCGACGGTCACGCCGGTCGGGCGCTCGCTCAGGATGCGGCGCATCACGTCGATATAGAGATCGAGCAGCTTGTCGGGGTCGCCGCCCTCGGCCCTGGCCTGCTCGCGCACCAGGGGGTCGCACAGCATCGCCACAGGCACCTCGTCCATCTGCACGTAGGTGCAGCCGGCCTGGGCGAGCTCGGCCAGCTCCGTGCGATAGACCGCGACGAGGTCGTCGAAGTAGCGCTGCTGGTCGTAGACTGCGGGATCGAACGGCTGGGTGAAACGGAAGAAGTGGAAGGCGCTGGGTGTCGGCAAAGTCGCCTTGGGAAGTGCTGATCTGGTGAACCTCTTCAGCCGCCGGTATTCGGCGAGCGTTATCGGCGCACGACGGCGGATCGGGCTGGCGGCGACGCAGGTCGGCCATTCGAAGCTGCCGCCGTCGGTACCGCGGAAGCGGAACAGCGACGGTTCGAGGCGAAAGCCATCGAGCCCTTCGAAGAAGAAGCCGAACCACGAGGTGCGGCCGAACTCGCCATCGGTGGCGACCCTGAGGCCAAGCTCCTCCTGCCGGGCGACGGCTCGACCGATCTCGCGTTCCAGCACGGCTTGATAATCGCTCGTCGCTGCCTTGCCGCTGGCAATGGCCGTCGCGGTCTCTTTCAGGACGCGCGGCCGTAGCAGGCTACCGATGACCTCGGCGCGAAACGGCGGCGCCGTCATTGCTGCTGCCTCGAACTCACCGCAGATCTTGTGGACATGACCCGGGCAAACACAATTAGAGTTTCCGGTATTTCCGGCGTTTCCGACAAGGATCCTAGCGTGCCGCGCCGGCGCGACACACTACAGGTTGTTTATGCCGAGGGTAGCGGATCAGCTATTGGACCAGAGGCGGGTGGTGTAGGCGCCTTCGACACCGGCGTCGATCTGGGCGGCGACACTGGCGTCGGCGCCGATGCGCGGGGCGATGATCTTGCCGAAAGAGATTCGGCCGGCCGCAGGCCACGAATTGGGATCCCACAGCTTGGCGCGCACCACCGAGCGGGCGCAGTGGAAGTAGCAGTGCTTGATGTGCACGCGCGTCGCCAGCAGCGCGGGCTTGCCCAGCGAGCTCAGCGAGCCGACCAGGTCGGCATCGTCGAAGATCTCGGCCGTGCCCGACACGCGCAAGGTCTCGCCGGTCGCCGGCACCAGGGCAATCAGGCCGATCTTGCCCGTCGCCAGGATGTTGCTGAGGCCGAACGCCAGGTTGTTGCCGACGCGCTCGGGGATCAGCAGGGTCCTCGGATCCTCGACCCGGATGAAGCCCGGCTCATCGCCCTTGGGCGAGACCTCGATGGTGCCGTCGGCGGCCGTCGTGCCGACCAGCGCGAAGGGACAGCGCTTCAGGAAGTCGATCGACTGCTCGTCGAGGGCATCGAGGATCTTGGTTTTCGTCGCCGGACGCGGCTCGGCGATGACGCGGCGGAGGTCGTCGGTCGAAGTCAGGCGGGCCATGGACATATCCCTTTGCGAGTCGTTCGCAACACCATCGACGATCATTGAGGGCTATTCAACCCATGCCCATGCTTCGACAGTAATGACCTGGGTGCTTCATGTCAATAACTTTGGTAGATAATTGTTTTTTGGCGGACCATACGCCGCCAAAAAACTGGTTTGCCTGCAGTGCTGTCAGCCGGGCGCCTTTGCCTTCTTCGCGTCGAACCGCGCGCACCGCCTCCATGCCCCGCCTTCTGCGCGACGCCCTCATCACCAACCTGCCGCGGACTACTCCGTGAGCCCGTCCATGTTGGCGTAGAGCCGGCGCAAAGCCGCCTTCAGGACTTCCGCCTCGCCGGTGGTAAAGCCCGCCAGCGCCACCGTCTCGTAGCGCTCGGCGATCGGGAGGATGCGCTGGGTGAGACGCCGGCCGGCCGGTGAGACGTGGAGCAGGATGGCGCGGGCATCGCCGGCGTCGCGGCGGCGGGTCACGAGACCTTGCTGCTCCATGTTGTCGACCAGGCGGGTCAGCGTCGAGACCTCGATCGAGGTGGTGTCCGAAAGGTCACCCATGCGCCGGCCGTCCCGTTCGCGCAGGGCGGCCAGCACGCGCCAGATCTGCAGGGTGGCGCCGAGCGGCCGCACTTCGTCGTTGAACGCCGTTGCGATGCGCGCACCGGCGCGGTTCAGGAGGTACGGGAGATAGGAATCGAGCGGGCCCATGCGCCCGCCATGCCTATCACGCGGCGGCGGTCATGACATTACGCGTGTCGAAGTGCGGCGCCACCTCGCGCATGAAGCGGTCCATCTGCGCCTTGACCTCGGCGTGCGGCTTCTGGCCGTAGTTGAAGTAGAGGATGACCTCGGCGATGCCGGCCTTCTCGACCTGCTTCAGCGTGTCGACGATGTGCTGCGGGCTGCCGCACAGGATCGACTTGTCGGTCAGCTTCTCCGGCCGCATGTCGCGCAGGATGTTCACGATGTCGACGAAGTACTTGTAGGTCGGCGGCACCTTCTCGCCCGACGACGACGGGAAGGCCGCGATCAGAGCGTCCTGGAAGTAGCGCACCAGCGCTTCCTTGCCGTACTGCTCCTCGGCCGGCGTCGAGGCGATGTGCACGAAGTAGGAGCACATGGCGCGCCGTATCGGCCGCTTGTAGGTGCTCTCGCAGGTCTCCTTGTAGACGCGCACGGCATCGGCCAGCGAGCCGTAGACCATGGCGGCGGCGAACGGCGCGTAGATCACGTTCCAGTCGTGCCGGGCGGCAAGCTCCATCGACGGCCGCGAGAAGCAGGCGACGTAGGGACGCAACGGCTTCTGCGCCGGGCGCGGCCGGATCTCGACGTCCTTGAACTCGTAGAACTTGCCCTTGTGCGACCACTTGCCGGGCTCGGTCCAGGCGCGCCACACGACCTCCAGCCCTTCGGCGAACAGCTCGGCCGAGTCCTCGAACGAGGCCTGGAACGGCTCATACTCCTTGCGGTCGTAGCCGCGGCCGGCAGCGAAGTCGACGCGGCCGCCGGACAGCAGGTCGAGCGTCGCCCATTCCTCGGCGACATGCAGCGGATGATGCACCGGCAGCAGCGTCACGGCGGGCGCCAGCCGCAGACGTGTCGTGGCGCCGGCAAGCTGAGCCAGGATGGCCAGCGGCGAGGCATTGACGCCTAAAAGGTTGAAATGGTGCTCGCCGATCCAGGCCGAGTTCAGGCCGACCTTCTCGGCGTACAGGGCCTCGGCGTAGATGTCCTTGATGAAGTCTTCGGCCTGACGCGGATTGGGATAGCGGTTATCGCTCAGCGTGAAGTAGCCGAATTGCATGGTGTTTCCTCTATCGTTGGATCGAGGATGGCCGATCGGTATTTATTTGTAAATGCAAATAATGGCTCAGGCTTGTGGCCTATCATGGGAGCGCGGACCTCCGGTCCGCTCATGGTCTTCCGGACCGCGAGCGTCTCGCTCGCTCATGCTCATGAGCGCGCCAGGAGGCGCGCGGTCCGGAAGACCATGATCATGGCGGGCCAGAGGCCTGCGCTTCCATATCTAAGCCGCGCGCGGCTGCTGTGGCTGCTCCTGCTTCACTTCGGAAAGGGAGACGACCCAGTCACGGAACGCCTTGATCTTGCGCCGACGGATCGCCTCGGGCGGATAGACCAGGTAATAGGCCGCATCGGACGACATCTTGAAATCGAAGGGTATGACCAGGCGGCCGGCCTTGAGGTCGGGCGCCACCAGCGCGTGGCGGCCGAGCGCCACGCCCAACCCGTCCATCGCCGCCTGATAGGCCGCGAGAGAGAAGTCGAACGAGGTGCCGCGCGTGGAATCGACGCCCTTCACGCCGGCGGCCGTCAGCCAGACCTGCCAGTCGTCGGGGAACGGCCCGATATGCAGCAGCGTGAAGCGCTTGAGATCGGCCGGCTTCTTCAAGGCGTTCGGTCCCTTGACCAATGACGGCGCACACACCGGCATGATGTCCTCGCTCATCAAGCGCTCGGCGGTGAGCGACGGCCAGTGGCCGCGCCCGTAGCGGATGCCGATATCGACATCCTCGCGGGAGAAATCGACCAGGCCAGTGCCGGTGCTGACGCGCACGTCGATCTCGGGATTGGTGCGCTGGAAGCCGCCCAGCCGCGGCACCAGCCACTTCACCGCGAACGACGATGTCGTCGTCACGGTGAGATGCCCGCCGCGATCCTTCTGCAGCAGCTTCTCGGTCGCTTCGTTCAGCTGATCGAACGCGGCACGCACCGACGGCAGATAGGCCTGGCCCGCTTCCGACAGCAGCAGCGAGCGATTGCGGCGCACGAATAATTTTAATCCAAGGCGTTGTTCGAGCCCGCGCACCTGGTGGCTGATGGCGGCCTGGGTGACTGAAAGCTCGTCGGCGGCATCGGTAAAGCTCATATGGCGCGCGGCGGCTTCGAAAGCACGCAATCCATTGAGCGGCGGCAGAGTTCGCTTCATCGCTGTCCCATCACATGAGGTATTCTTATCAAAACAGGACAAACGGTTGTTTGTAAAGGAGGGTCGCGGAGCCCAAATCCCCGATCATCAAGGCATTCACTCTTATTCGGGGAGCAGTCCCATGGCCGACCTCTCGCTTCATTACAGTTCCAAGGCGCCGCTGGCCGGTGCCTTCACTGCTTTCACCCAGCTCTTCGCGACCTGGCGCCAGCGCGCCAAGGAGCGCAAGGAGCTCTCAACCCTCGATTCCCGCACCCTGCGCGACCTCGGCTTGAGCGCCAGCGACGTCAATTTCGAGGTCAACAAGCCCTTCTGGCGTAGTTAGCGCGTCCCCGAATCCGGAGCCGGCCCGTTTGTTACCCTGCGCGGGCCTTACCCTCTCCGGACACTGGCCGGCGGTCGATCCTCAGCCTCCCTGTCGACCGCCGGCTTTTTCTTTTTCGCGAATTGCCCGTCGTGGGCCGGATAGAGACCACACCGGCCGTGCTGCTTTGCTGCGGCATGGTCCGGTGTCTTGTCCGAAGAATTCTCACCGAATGGCGCCGTCGCGCGCGTAGCCGCCGCGACATCGGCAGGATCGATTACTGCACCCTGCGCGATCTCGGCCTCGATCCCGGCCAGATGCGATTCGAGGCAGAAAAGCCGTTCTGGCGCGCCTGACCTTATGTGCTAGAGCCTCGGCGGATGGCTCTCTCCGACCTCCAGATCCAGACATTGGCGCGCGACGCCGTGCAGCGCGCGGCCGCAGGCGACTTCGTCGGCGCCGAGCCGCTGCTGGCGCAGGTCGCCGAGGCGCGGCCAAACTCCGGACAGGCGCTGCATCTCCTGGGCCAGGCGCGCTTGAAGCTCGGCCGCTTCGCCGAGGCGCGCGAGCCGCTGGAGCGCGCCGCCAAGTTCCTGCCCAAGGAGGTCTCGGCCCAGGTCAACCTGGCCGGCTGCCTGTCGATCCTGGGCGAGCATGCGGCGTCGCTGACCGCCCTCGAGCGCGCCCATCGCCTCAAGCCCGGCGATGCCGCCATCGCCCACAACAAAGGCCGCGCATTCGAGGCGTTGGGCCGGCTCGACGAGGCCGAGCAGGCCTACAACGAAGCCTTGTCGATCGACCATCGCCTGATGCCCACACTGTCGGCGCGCGCCAATCTTCTCGCCACGCGCGGCGACTGGATCGGTGCCTTGGCCGATCTCGAGATGGCGCTGACCAGCCGGCCCAACGATCCGCATCTGCGCCTGCGCCGCGGCAACTTGCTGTTGCGCCAGGGCGACTGGCTGCGCGGGCTATCAGACTATGAAGCGCGGCTGGAGCTGCCGGGCGAGCGTTACGCGCCGGACCTGCCGCGCTGGCAGGGCGAGCCCCTGGCCGGCCGGCTGCTGATCTATCCCGAGCAGGCCGACATCGAGAGCGACGCGGCTCTGCGCGACACGCTGATGCTGGCGCGCGGCGTCGAGGCAACGGTGCAGTGCTCGCCTCGCTTGGCCGACTGGCTCGACATGCCGACGATCCAGCGCGGCGCGGCGCTCGACGGCTTTGTTGCCGCAGCGCCCTTGCGCAGCCTGCCGTATCTCCTGGGCTGGACGCTCGACGCCCTGCCCTCGCCGGGAGCGCTGCGGACGACGGCGCAAGCCGCCTCGACACGCGTCGGCTGGTTCACCGACTACCCGCCGCCCGCCGGTATCGATATCGAACGCAGCCCCGAGCAGGTCCCGGCGTGCCGCATGGTCGTCGGCGAAGACGTCTGGCCTGTTCATCTCGCCGCGCGGCTCGGCCTTCCGACGATCGTCCTGGTGCCTTCCGGTGGCGACTGGCTGTGGGGACCGCAGCCCGGCGATTCTCCCTGGTATCAATCGGCCGAGGTTCTGCCGGCCGGCGATGCAGCGGCACTGGCGTCGCGACTCGCCTTCTGAGCCGTCCACTCACGCATCCGCTGGAACACCACGTACAGCATCGGGATGACGAAGATGCCGAAGATGGCAGCCGCCAGCATGCCGCCGAACACCGGCGTGCCCACGGCGCGGCGGCTGGCAGCGCCGGCGCCTTCGGCGATCACCAGCGGCAGCAGTCCCAGGATGAAGGCGAAGCTGGTCATGATCACCGGCCGGAAGCGCAGCCGCGCGCCCTCGACCGCCGAGTCCAGGATCTCGCGGCCATGTCGTCGTTGCTCGACCGCGAACTCGACGATCAGGATGCCGTTCTTGGCGGCAAGCGCCACCAGCACCACCAGGCCGATCTGGGCATAGACGTCGAAGGCAAGCCCCAGCCACCACACGAAGGCGATGGCGCCCAGCACGCCGACCGTGACCGACAGCAGCACGGGCAGCGGGATGTTCCAGCTCTCGTACAGCGCCACCAGGAAGAGATAGGCGAACAGGATGGCCAGCCCCAGCACGATGCCGGTCTGGCCGGAAGCCAGCTTCTCCTGCAGCGCGGTGCCCGTCCATTCGAAGCCGTAGCCGGGCGGCAGCGTCGTCGCCGAAAGCTGCTCCATGGCGGCCAGCGCCTGGCCCGAGCTGAAGCCGGGCTTGGGCGCGCCGTTGATGATGGCGGCGCGGAAGCCGTTGTAGCGGATGACGACCTGCGGCCCGAGCACGAGCTTGGCGGTGGCCAGTGAGCGCACCGGCACCATGGCGCCGGCGCTGTTGCGGACATAGACGCGATAGATGTCGTCGACCGTGTCGCGGAAGCGATCCTCCGATTCGATGTTCACCTGCCAGGTGCGGCCGAACAGGTTGAAGTCGTTGACGTAGTAGCCGCCGAGACTGGCCTGCAGGGCGGTGAAGATGTCGCTCACCCTGACCCCCAGCACCTGCGCCTTGTCGCGATCGATATCGAGATAGACCTGCGGGGTGTCGGCCGCGAAGGTGGTGAAGACGCCGGCGAGCTCGGGCCGCTGGTTGGCGGCCACGGTGAGGGCGCGCGTCACCGCGGCGAGGTCGTTCGGCGACTGTCCCTGCAGGGCCTGCAGCGCGTACTGGAAGCCGCCGGTGCTGCCGAGACCCAGGATGGGCGGCAGATTGAAGGGAAAGGCGATGGCGCCCTGGATGGCGGCGAGCTTGGGGCGCAGCGCATTGATGATGGCGTCGGCCGACTGGCTGCGATCGGTGCGCCCTTCATAGGGTTTCAGGCGCACGACGAAGAAGGCGCTGTTGGACGACACGACGTAGTCGATGAAGTTCAGGCCGACCACCGACACGACGCCCTGCACGCCGGGGATCGGCCGGATGATGTCCTCGACCTCCTTGACGAGGTCGGCCGTGCGCCGGAGCGCGGCGCCCTCGGGCAGGCGCATGGCGACGAAGAACGCGCCTTGGTCCTCCGTCGGCAGGAAGCCCTGCGGCGCGACGCGGAACACGCCCCAGGCCGCCGCCGCACACACTGCGACCGCGACGACGCCGAAGATCGCCAGTCGCACCAGGCGGCGCACGATGGCGACATAGCCGTCGCGCACCCAGTCGATGGCGCCGAGCACGCGCTGCATGCCCCTTTGCAGGAGGCCGCCTCGACCATGGTCGCCGCGCTTCAGCAGCACGGAGCAGAGCGCCGGGCTCAAGGTCAAGGCGTTGACGGCCGAGATCAGCATGGCGGTCGACACCGCCACGGCGAACTGGCGGAACAGCTGGCCGCTGATGCCGGGAATGAAGGCGATCGGCACGAACACCGACAGCAGCACCAGGGTGATGGCGATGATGGGGGCCGTGATCTCGCCCATCGCCTTCTTGGTCGCCTCGGGGACGGTGAGGTCAGGGTTCTCGTCGATGACGCGCTCGACGTTCTCGATGACGACGATGGCGTCGTCAACGACGATACCGATCGCCAGCACCAGAGCGAGCAGCGAAACGGTGTTGGCCGAGTAGCCGATCAGCAGCATGACCGCGAAGGTGCCGACGATCGACACCGGCACGGCGACCAGCGGGATGAGGGTCGTCCGGAACTTGCCCAGGAACAGGAACACGACGATCGCCACCAGCACGAAGGCGATGACCAGCGTGTGCACGACCTCGTCGATGGTCGAGGTCACGAACACCGTGGAATCCCAGAACACCTGGTACTCGAGATCCTCGGGAAAGCGCTGCTTCAACTCGTCCAGCACCTTGCGGACATTGGTCGCCACCTCGACGGCATTGGCGCCCGGCGACTGGAAGATGCCGATCGTTGCCGACGGCGACCCGTTGAAGCGGCTGTAGCGCTCCTGGCTCTTGGCGCCGAGATCGGCGCGGGCGACGTCCTTGACCCGCACGACCGAGCCGTCGGGATTGGCGCGGATCACGATGTTGTCGAACTGGTCGGGCCGCGTCAGGCGGCCCTGGGTCTTGATGGTGAGCTGGAACTGCTGGGCCTGCGGCGCCGGCGCGGCGCCGATGCGGCCGAGCGCGGCCTGGATGTTCTGGTTCTGCACCGCCGTCACCACGTCGGTCGGCGTGAGGTTGAAGGCCGTCATCCGGTCGGTGTCGAGCCACAAACGCAGCGAATAGTCGAGCGCGCCGAACAGGCTCGCCTGGCCGACGCCGCGGATCTTGGACAGCTGGTCGATGACGTTGATGGTGGCGTAGTTGTTGAGATAGAGCGCGTCGAAGGTGTTCTTGGGCGAATTTATGGTGATCACCTGCAGCAGCGCCGCCGACTTCTTGCGGATGACGAGGCCCTGGCGCTGGACCTCCTGTGGCAGAAGCGGCGTGGCGAGCTGGGCGCGGTTCTGGACGTTCACCGTATTGATGTCGGGGTCGGTGCCGAGCGCGAACGTGACGGTGAGATTGTAGCTGCCGTCGGCGGCGCTGGCCGACTGGTAGTAGAGCGCGTTGTCGACGCCGACGATCTGCTGCTCGATGGGCTGCGCCACCGTGGTCTCGACGACCTCGGCATCGGCGCCGGGATAGGCGGCGGTGAGCGAAACCTGAGGCGGCACGATCTCGGGGAACTGCGCCACGGGGATCTGGAAGATCGCGATCAGGCCGGCGAGCGTGATGACGATCGAGACGACGAAGGCCAGACGCGGCCGGTCGATGAAGATGCCGGAGATCATGGCTGTCCTCCGTCATCCCGAGCGAAGCCGCCCACAGGGCGGCGTAGCCGAGGGACCTCCTCTTGTGGATGCGTCGACAAAACAGGTCCCTCCGCTCCGCCTCGCTTCGCGAGGCTCCGGTCGGGATGACGGATTTTTGCCCTAACCATCCGACGCCGCCTGCAGGACCGTCGCCTGCACCACCTGCCCCGGCCGCACCTTCTGGATGCCGTCGACGATCACCTTGTCGCCCTCCTTGAGGCCCGAGGCGACGACGACGTCGGTGCCGCGTTGCGGGCCGGTCTGCACGCGCCGCTGCTCGACCTTTTGCTGGTCGTTGACGACCAGCACGTAGTAGCCGGACTGGTCGACCTGCAGCGCCGACTGCGGCACCACGAGCCGCGGCGCCTCCTGGCGCTCGCGGATGATGGCCGTCACGAACTGGCCGTCGGTCAGGGTGCGATCGGGATTGGGGATGGTCGCCCGCATGATCAGCGAATCGGTCTGCGGATCGACCTGCGGGTCCGTGAGGTTCCACACGCCACGCTGGGTGTATTCCTGGCCACTGGGCAGCCGCACGCGGATGTCGATCTTGGCCATCCCGCCATCCTCCTTGCGGCGCGCCTCGCGGATCGCCTCGAGGTCGCGCACGCTGACCGGGAACAGCACGTAGATCGGATCCTGGCTGACGATGGTGGCGAGCACGCCGCTCGCCGGATTGACGAGATTGCCGACCGTGTAGGCGGTCCGCCCGATGCGGCCGTCGATCGGCGCGCGGATGTCGGTGTAGTCGAGATTGACCTGGGCCTGGGTCAGCGCGGCCTTTACCTGCATCACGCGGCCGGCGGCGGTATCGAGTGCCGCCTTCTTCTGGTCGACGTCGCTCTGCGGGCTGAAGTTGCGCTTGGACAGTTCGAGGCTGCGCTCGTACTCGAGCTTGGCGTTGGTCAGGGTTGCCTCGGCGACGACGAGATTGGCCTTGGCCTGGTCGAGCGCCGCCTGGAACTGCACCTTCTCGATCTGATAGAGCAGCTCGCCGGCCTTGACGTCCTGGCCCTCCTTGAACAGCACCTTCTCGAGGAAGCCTTCGACGCGGGCGCGCACCTCGACCCTTTCGATGGCCTTGATGCGGCCGACGAACTCGAAGGACTGGCTGACGCCCTTCATGGTTGCGGGCCGCACACCCACGGCCGGGGCCGGCGGTGGCGCTGCGGCAGCCTGCGGTGCCTTGCTGTTATGGCTGAACAGGAACCACCCGGCGCCAGCCGCGATAACCAGTACGATCACACCGACGATGGCGATCCATCGCGATTTGGGAACAGCGCGGGAAGTCGCCATCACACGGCCTCACGATCCGCAGCGCCGAGGGCGCGCGACTGATGCCCCGCTGGTGCGACAGTCGTCCGATGCTGCGGCGCGCGAAAGCGAGATTTTCTCGGCCATGGCCTGGACGCCGTCATGCCGGTCGCTTCAGCAGCTCTGAGTCGATCGGCATCTTGCGCAGCCGCTTGCCGGTCGCGGCGAATATCGCATTGGCAATGGCCGGGACGATCGCCGACGTGCCCGGCTCGCCCATGCCGCCGGGCGCATCGCCGCTCTGCACGATATGCACCTCGATCTTCGGTGCTTCGTCCAGCCTCAGGACACGATACGTGTCGAAGTTCGACTGCTCGACCCGGCCGTCCTTCAGCGTGATCTCACCGTAGAGGGCGGCGCTGATGCCGAAGATCGTCGCGCTCTCGATCTGCGCCCGCACCGTGTCGGGGTTGACCACGATGCCGCAGTCGATCGCCGCCACCACGCGACGCACCCGGACGGTCCCGTCCTTCGCCACCTCGACCTCGGCGACCTGCGCCAGATGGCTGCCGAAGACGTTCTGCACCGATACGCCGCGACCGATGCCAGCCGGCAATGCCTGACCCCAGCCGGCCTTTTCCGCCGCCAGCGCCAGCACAGCCTTGGTGCGCGGCGTCTTGTCGAGCAGCGCGAGGCGGTAGGCCACGGGATCCTGCTTTGCCGCGGCCGCCAGCTCGTCCATGAAGCTTTCGACCACGAAGATGGTGTGCGATGGCCCGACACTGCGCCAGAAGGCGGTCGGAATGCCGGGCGGTTCGACCCGCAGGTATTCGACGTGCTTGTTGGGCAGGCCGTAGATGAACTTGGCGGCGCCCTCAATGCTGTCGGGATCGAGACCGTTGTTGAAGCCCGGCGGCAGCCAGCGCGCAATCACCGAGGAACCGGCGAAGCGATGGTTCCAGGCGACCGGCTTGCCGTTCTCGTCCAGACCGGCCGACAGGCGGTCGAACCAGTAGGGCCGATACATGTCGTGCTGGATGTCCTCCTCGCGCGTCCACACGACCTTGACCGGGCCGTCGACGTTTTGCGCGATCTGCACCGCACGAGTGACGCCATCGACCTCCAGCCGGCGACCGAAGCCGCCGCCGATCAAGTGATTGTGCAGCACGACCTTTTCCAGCGGCAGGCCGGTGACCTTCGCGGCGGCGGCTTGGGCGCGCGCCGCGACCTGCGTACCGACCCAGACCTCGCAATGGTCCTTGGCGACGTGCACGGTGCAGTTCATCGGCTCCATCGTGGCGTGCGCCAGGAACGGCGCCTGATACGTCGCCTCGACCTTCGTCGCTGCACTCTCCAGCACCTTGGCCGTGTCGCCGATATCTTCGGCGACCGGGCCGGCGGTCAGTGTCGCCTGCTCGAGCTCGCGCGCCACATCTGCCGTGGTGAGCCTGGCGTGCGGGCCGTCGTCCCATTCTATCTTCAGCGCCGCCAATCCCTTCTTGGCCGCGCCCATATGGTCGGCCACGACGGCCACGCAGTCGTCGAGCCGCACGACCTGGCGCACGCCCTTGACGGCCTTGGCTGCCGTGTCGTCGACGCTCTTGAGCTTGCCGCCGAAGACAGGCGACTGCGCCAGCGTGGCGATCTTCACGCCGCGCGGACGCACATCGATGCCGTAGACCGCCGTGCCGTTGACCTTGGCCGGCGCGTCGAGCCGCTTGGCGGGCGTGCCGATCAGCTTGAAGTCCTTCGGATTCTTGAGCGGCACGTCTTTGGGGACCGGCAGGCGCGCGGCGTCCGCCACGACGGCGCCGTACTTGAGGCGACGCCCGGTCGGTGGATGAACGACCTCTCCCTTCTCCGCGCGACACGACGCCGGCTCGACGTTCCAGCGCTTGGCCGCCGCCATCACGAGCAGCGTGCGCGCCACGGCGCCGGCCTGCCGCAATGGCTGCCACGACGCCATGATCGCCGTCGAACCACCCGTCGCCTGCACGCCCGCCAGCAAGGGATTGCCGTAGGTCTTCTCGTCGGGCGGCGCATGCTCCAGCTTCACCTGGCCGAGCCCGACCTCGAGCTCCTCGGCGATCAGCATGGGAATGGCGGTGTAGGTGCCCTGGCCCATCTCGACATAGGGCATGGTGAGCACGATCGAGCCGTCCTCGCCGACGCGCACGTAGGCGTTGGGCGCGAAAGCCGTGGCAGCCTGGGATCCGAAAGGCAGGCTGAAGCTCAGCACCAGGCCGCCGCCGGCGGCTGCACCGGCGCGCAAGAGGTGGCGTCGCGACAGGTCGGTCATGTCAGCCTCCCTTGCTCTGCGTTGCGGGCTGTGCGGCCTGCTTGATGGCCTCGCGGATGCGGCCGTAGGTACCGCAGCGGCAGATGTTGCCGGACATCGCGTCGTCGATGTCGCTGTCGGTGGGCTTGGGATTGGTAGCCAGCAGCGCCGCTGCGGCCATGATCTGGCCGGACTGGCAATAGCCGCACTGCACGACCTCGCGATCAAGCCAGGCCTTCTGCACCTTGGCCCCGGCCGCGGTGCCGCCGATCGCCTCGATGGTGGTGATCGCCGAGCCATTCAGGCTCTCGACCGGCGTGACGCAGGAGCGGGTCGCCGCGCCGTCGACATGCACGGTGCAGGCGCCGCATTGGGCGATGCCGCAGCCGAACTTCGTGCCCGTCATGCCCAGCACGTCGCGCAGCACCCACAATAGCGGCGTGTCGCCGTCGACGTCGACGTTGTGCATCTTGCCATTGATCTTGAGCGAATAGGCCATGGCTCACCTCTTGCCGTAGGCGGTGAAGATGTAGTCCTTCGCCTTCACGATCGTGTGGCAGGCGAACCCGCAGTCGGTGCCGCGACCTTCGGGCTTGTAGGTGTCGGTGGCGGAATCATAGGTGAAACGGGCGTAACCCCAGCCGCCGCTGTTCGCGAAGCGCTTGCTGTCCTTGGTGATGAACAGCACCTCGTTCAGCGTGGACGAGATGCGCACGTCGAAGGGAGCCTCGGTGCTCTTCACCGGCTTCCACTGGATCTTGGCGATCGTCGAGCCCTCGGGGAATGGCTGGCCGTTGAGAGGAACGCCGGCCTGGTATGCCGCGATCATCGTCGGATTGGCGACCATGACCTTGAGGTCGTGCTCGGTCTGGCTGGCGCCCACGGCAGCCCAGGTCTCGTAGCCTCTGAACTCCGACAGAGCGAGACCGTCGGGCACGGCCACGATGTACTTGTCGGCCGCGACGAGCGTGTGGGCGCCCAGCACGGCGGCGGCGACCCCTCCTGTCAGGGCGAGCAGGGTGGGAAGTTTCTTCATCATCGTTCTCCCCCGTTGGGCACTCGTTGTTCAAGCACCGAACAGTTACGCCGCGCCTCGCGCGATTGCTCGTTATCGTCTGTTAAGAGTTGTAAGAGCTGCGTCGGCACTGCGCCTATTGAACGATGGTATAGGTGGCGATGATCGAAGACGGTGGGCACGCGACGGCAACCTAGATCTTGCGGTCCCACGCCTCGGCTTGTGACTCCCTCGCCATCTCCTCGATGAAGTCCGGCACGACGTTGCGGAACTTGCCGTCATCGGCAGGGACGATCTCGACCAGCCGGGCGATCATCTCGGCCGGATCGAGGCGGACTTCGTCGTTCCAGAGCATGCTGTCGATGAGGTCGCGCATCGCCGCACGCTTGGTGAAGTTCCTGCCGTCGTCGAGCCAGCGGAAGGGCGTATCCGCCATCGTCTCGGTGAAACCGGTCGGATAGGGGCCGGGGTTCACGACCTGCACCTTGATGCCGAACGGCGCCAGTTCCTGCCGCATGGCTTCGGCCATTGCTTCCAGCGCATGCTTGGTCGCGGCGTAGACGCCGAAGCCCGCCGGCGTGAACAGGCCGCCAATCGACGAACAGTACACGATCTTGCCGGGCCGTTTCTCGCCCACCCATCTGGCGATGAAGCCCTGCGTCAGCACGAGCGGCGCGAACAGGTTGGTCTCGAAGTTGCGCCGCACCAGGTCGATGGGCATCTCGCTTACCGGACCCGCCTCGCCGATGCCGGCATTGTTGAACAGCACGTCGATATCGCACTTCAACGCCTGGGCGACATCATAGGGGTCGAGCAGGTCGAGCTTCTCAACCTCGATCGTGGTCAGGCCGAACTCCTCGGCCTTGCGCCGGAGCGCCGTGACCTGCGGTGCAATCTGGACAGTCGCGATGACTCGATGGCCCGCGCGCGCCAGCCCGAGAGCGGCGCCTTCGCCCAATCCGGAGCCGGCGCCGGTGACGAGGATCGTCTTACCCATACCTGGCTTATGGATTCCGGCCGGCGTGGCGACGAGTTTAGTTTCGCGAAGAATTGCAAACGCACGCGGGAGAATGGCCGCCTTGGCGGGCGATAGCCCAGCCTGTATGCAGGACATGGCGGAGCGAATCGTCAGTTTCGTCAGGGGCGCGTCATGGATCGTGGTGCTGCCGGCTCGCGCGGGAGCGTCGCTTTCGGCCCTTTCCGCCTGCATGCCGACAAACGGCTTCTGGAGAAGAATGGTGTTCCGGTCGCCGTCGGCAGCCGGGCGCTCGACCTCCTGATCGCGCTGGTCGAACACGCCGGCGAGGTCGTCAGCAAGCAGGATCTGCTGGCCCGCGTCTGGCCCAAGATCACGGTCGATGAAAGCAGCCTCAGGGTCCATGTCGCCATGCTGCGCAAGGCGCTGGGCGATGGCCGAGACGGCGCTCGCTATGTGACCAACGTCTCCGGCCGCGGCTACTGCCTGGTCGCGCCGGTCACCGCCGTCGTGGAGACGCCCGCACGCACGGCAGCGCCGGATGCCGCCGCCAACCCTGCCACTTCATCGATATCTGCCACCTCACCGGAACCGCCGCCGGGCTTGCCGCGCCCGCTCGGCCGCATGGTCGGGCGTGGGGCCACGGTGGCCGGTGTTTCGGCCCTGCTCGCCGCACGGCGCTTCGTCACGCTGCACGGGCCGGGCGGCATCGGCAAGACGACGGTCGCTATCGCCGTGGCGCATGCCGGGCTGGCTGCCTTCGCCAATGCCGCGACCTTCGTCGATCTCGCGGCGATCAGCGACGCCGGCCTGGTGCCGAGCGCGGTGGCATCGGCGCTGGGCGTTGCCGTCCAGTCCGGCGATGCGATGCCGACCCTGCTCAATTTCCTGCGCCGTCGGCGGTTGCTGCTGGTGCTGGACAATTGCGAGCATGTCATCGACCAGGCCGCCCGCGTGGCCGAGGCGATCTTCCGCGACTGCCTCGAGGTCGGGCTGCTCGCGACCAGCCGGGAAGCGCTGCGCGCCGAAGGCGAGCACGTCTTCCCCCTGCCCGCCCTGGAGACGCCGGATCGCGACACGCACGATGCCTCCGAGGTCGTGGCCTTTGCAGCGGCAAATCTCTTCGTCGAACGCGCGGCCGCCAGCGGCCACCCGGTCGAGCTCAGCGACGCCGACGCCGCGATCGTCAGCGAGATCTGCCGCAAGCTCGACGGCAACGCGCTGGCGATCGAGCTGGCCGCCGGCCGCGTCGGCACCCACGGCCTGCAGGGACTCGCGACGCTGCTCGACAGCCGCCTGCGGCTCTCGTGGCAGGGGCGACGCACCGCCCTGCCGCGCCACCAGACGCTGAGCGCCACGCTCGACTGGAGCTACAACCTCATTCCCGAGGCCGAGCGCGCGGTCCTGCGACGCCTCTCCGTCCTGCTCGGCGGCTTCACGTTGCCGGCGGCCGAGGCAGTGGCCTCCGACAGCTCGCTCGATCCGGCCGCCGTGGTGGAGGCACTCGAGCAGCTGGTCGCCAAGTCGATGGTGCAGGCCGACACCAGCGGAACGCCGCGCTACCGGTTGCTCGACACCATGCGCGCCTACGCCCGGTCCAAGCTGGCCGAGACCGGAGAAGAACGAGTTGCCGCGCGCCGCCACGCCGAGTATTTCCGGACCTTCCTCGAGCAGAGCCGCGCGGAGAGGACACAGGCCATGACGCCGCGCGACGGCGACCGGCGCCTCGAACGCGCGTCGCTGCTGGGAAATGTGCGTGCCGCCCTGGACTGGTGCTTCGCCGAGACCGGCGAGCGCGCGCTCGGCGTGCAGCTCGCTGCGGCGGCAGCGCCGTTGTTCATCGAAGTATCGCTGCTCGACGAATGCCGGCGCTGGTGCGAGCGAGCGCTCGGCGTGCTTGAGGAAGCCGAGCGCGGCACGCGCTTCGATATGGAGCTGCAGGCGGGCCTCGGCCACTCGCTGATGCTGACCAGCCGCAACAGTGAGGAGGCGGGAGCGGCGCTGGAGCGCGCCCTCGAGATCGCGACCGCGCTCAGCGACCGCTTCAACCAGGTCCGGCTGCTGAACCGGCTGCATCTCTACTATCGTCGCATCGGCGAGGTCGCACGCACCCTGGAGGCGGCCGAGCGGATGGAAAAGGTGGCCAGCGAGATCGGCGACCCGGTCGGCCGCGCTGCCGCGCATATCCTGCTTGGCGTCTCGCATCATCTGGGCGGCGATCAGGCCAAAGCGCGCTTCCACCTCGACACATGCCTTGCCGAGGCCGCGGGCGTACGGCCGACCGATCCCGGCCACTTCGCCTTCTACCGGCCGCCGCGTATTCCTTTGACTCGCATTCTGTGGCTGCAAGGCCATCCCGATCAGGCGCTCGAGATGGCGGGCCAGATCGCGCGGACGCCGCTGGCCGACGACGACCCTGTCACCTCCTGCATCGGACTGATCTGGGGCGCTTCCGTACTTGGCTGGGCTGGTGACTGGACTTCGGTCGAGCAACAGGCGGAGCGCCTGATTGCCCATGCCACAGCGCATTTCCTGGAGCCTTATCGCAATGTCGGCCAGGGCATGCAAGGCGAAGCCCTGGTCCAGCGCGGCGACGTGCAGGAAGGGATCAGCCTGCTGCGCAGCTCGATCGCCAGTCTCGAGGCGGATCGCTACTGGCTCTACACGCCGGGCCTCAGTGCCACGCTGGCGACGGCCCTGGTCTCGACTGGCCAGGTGGAGCAGGCGGTGCGGGTGATCGATGGGGTGATCGACGCGACGGAGACCCTGGGCGGGCTGCTCATGCAGCCCGAGCTGCTGCGCATCAAGGGGGAGATCTGTGCCGGCCAGAGCGATGAGGGCCAGGCCCGGTCGTTGTTCCGCCGCGCGCTGGCGCTCGCCGAGGAGCAGTCGGCCCTGTCCTGGCAGCTCAGAGTCGCGATGAGCCTGATGCGCCTTGCCGGGACGCGCAGCCAGCGCGATGCTGCGCGAGACCTGCTGATCGGCGTCTACGGCCGTTTCACCGAGGGCTTTGCCACTGCCGACCTGAAGGCTGCGAAGGCGCTGCTGAACTGACGTACCGGCAACTTTTAACGACGGTTCACAAGGCTTAACGGGCGCTTTCTCCTGCGCGGCGGTAGTTCTCCGTCAGCACCCACCGGTGCCGCGACCCAAGGAGGAAATATCATGACCAACCAGAACGCCATGCCCGACATGAAGCTCGAAGTCGTCGTCATCCCCGTTTCCGACGTCGACCGAGCCAAGCGCTTCTACGACGGCCTGGGTTGGCGGCTCGACGCCGACTTCAACATCAGCGACGCTTTCCATGTCGTGCAGTTCACGCCGCCGGGCTCGGACTGCTCGGTGCATTTCGGCACGGGGCTCACCGACGCCGCCCCCGGTTCGGCCCGTGGGCTCTTCCTCGTGGTGTCCGACATCGTGGCGACGCACGATGCGCTCGTGGCGCGGGGCGTCGCCGTGAGCGAGGTGTTCCATCGCGGCGTCGGCGAGCCGGCGCAGCCGGGCCCGGACCCGGAGCGGCGCAGCTACTTCTCCTACGCCACGTTCCGCGATCCCGACGGCAACGAATGGCTCCTGCAGGAAGTCACGGCACGCCTGCCGGGACGCGTCGACGGCAGCGACACCACCTTCACCTCCGCGGCCGAGCTGGCCCGCGCGCTGCGCCGCGCCGAAGCGGCACACGGTCAGTACGAGAAGCAGCTGGGTCGGCGCGACGACGCCTGGGCCGACTGGTATGCCGGCTACCTGGTGCGCGAGCAGACCGGAAAGGCGTTGGCGTCGTGAGGATGTTTCGGTGACGAACCACCTCGAGGACTACGCGGTCGGCCAGACATTCGGCTCGGGCACGGCACGGGTCGAGGCCGATCGCATCGCGTCTTTCGCCGCCGAGTTCGATCCTCAGCCGTTTCACCTCAGCGACCAGGGAGCCCGCAATACGATCTTCGGCGCCTTGGCCGCCAGCGGCTGGCACACGGCGGCAATCACCATGAGGCTGCTGGTCGAAGGCGAGCTCAAACCGGCCGGCGGAGTCGTGGGCCTGGGCTTCGACGAGCTTCGCTGGCCGAAGCCGGTTCGACCCTGCGACGAACTCCGCGTGCAGAGCGAGATACTGGAAGTGCGGCCGTCGACGTCACGGGCCGATCAAGGGCTGATCAAGGTGCGATCGACGACGCTCAATCAAGCCGGCGAGGCCGTGCAGATCGCCGTTGGCAACCTCCTGGTCCGCCGTCGGGGACATCCCGCCTGACGATCAGCCTTGCGTAAAGCGCCTTCCTTCCGGCGATGGCGGATGCTGTTATCCGCGTCCGGAGGAACCCATGGCCAAAACGCTGTTCGACAAGATCTGGGACAGCCACGTCATCACCGATCTCGGCAACGGCTTCGTGCTGCTGCACATCGACCGGCTGCTGCTGCACGATCTGTCGGGTGCACGGGCGCTGCACGAGGTGATGGAGAAGGGCTACGTGCCGCCGCAGCCGCGGCTGATCTACGCCACCCCCGATCATGCGATCTCGACCCAGCCGGGGCGCACCGAGGAGACCTTCCCGCCCGGTGCGCCGCTGCTGCGCGGCCTGCGCGCCAACGCCGCAAAGTTCGGTATCCGGCTGTTCGATATCGGCCAGGACGGCAATGGCATCGTCCATGTCATGGGTCCCGAGCAGGGCCTGACGCTGCCGGGCACGACGCTGGTCTGCGGCGACAGCCATACCTCGACCCATGGCGGCATGGGCTCGCTCGCCTTCGGCATCGGCTCGTCGGAGCTGGAGCATGTGCTCGCGACCCAGACCATGGTGCAACGCAAGCCCAAGCGCTTCCGCGTCCAGTTCGAGGGCAAGGTGCCCGAAGGCGTCACCGCCAAGGACATGATCCTGCACCTGATCGGCGACCTCGGCACCGCCGCCGGCACCGGCTATGCGGTCGAGTATGCCGGCCCGGCAATCCGTGGCCTGTCTGCCGAAGGACGGCTCACCCTCTGCAATCTCACGATCGAGATGGGTGCACGCACCGGAATGGTGGCGCCCGACGACACGACCTACGAATACCTCGCCGGCCGCGACTACGCGCCCAAGGGCGCGATGTGGGACCGCGCCGTGGCGCACTGGCGGACGCTGCCGTCGGATCCCGACGCCGACTTCGACCGCGAGCACACGATCGACATGGCGAAAGTGGCGCCGCAGATCACCTGGGGCACCAGCCCCGAGCACGTGATCGCCGTCGACCGGGCGATTCCCGATCCCGACACGGGACCGGAGGACAAGCGCGCCGCCTGGGCGGCGGCGCTGCAGTACCAGGGGCTCGAGCCCGGCAAGCCGATCGAGGGCACCAAGGTCGACTGGGTGTTCATCGGCTCGTGCACCAACAGCCGCCTCTCCGACCTGCGCGCCGCCGCGGCCATCGCCAAGGGCCGCCAGAAGGCGGCGCACGTCAATGCCTGGATCGTGCCGGGCTCGGAGCGCGTGAAGCGCGAGGCCGAGGCCGAGGGGTTGGATCGCATCTTCAAGGAGGCGGGCTTCGAATGGCGTGAGCCCGGCTGCTCGATGTGCATCGCCTCGAACGGCGAGCGCGTGCCGCCGGGACAGCGCAGCGTGTCGACCTCCAACCGCAACTTCGTGGGACGCCAGGGACCGGGGGCGCGCACCCATCTCGCCAGCCCGGCCATGGCCGCAGCGGCCGCGATCAAGGGTGCCATCGCCGACGTGAGGAAGCTCTAATGGAAAAATTCACCAAGGTCACCGGCGTCGCCGCTCCGCTGATGCGCCAGAACGTCGACACCGACCTCGTTATCCGCATCGAGCGGCTGGTCAACAACACCGGACGCCAGGGGCTCGGTCCCTACTGCTTCGAGCAGATCCGCTTCAGGCCGGACGGCAGCGAAAACCCCGACTGCGTGTTCAACCAGGAGCCCTATCGCGGCGCGCCCATCATCCTGTCGAAGGAGAATTTCGGCTGCGGCTCGAGCCGCGAGGGCGCGGTGTGGGCGCTGGCCGGCATGGGCGTGAAGGCGGTGATCGCGCCGTCCTACGGCGACATCTTCTTCAGCAACTGCTTCCAGAACGGCATCCTGCCGGTGGCCCTGCCCATCGAGGAGGTCGAGCAGCTGGCCGACGAGATGCGCGCCTCGCCGGGCAATGCTCGCGTCACGGTCGATCTCGAGAACTGCCAGGTCGTGTCGCCGACCGGCCGCGTCATCCCCTTCAAGGTCGATGCGCGCCGCCAGCACGCCCTGCTGAACGGTCTGGACGACATTGCCCAGACCATGACGCACAAGGACAAGGTCGAGGCCTGGCAAGCGGCCGACAAGAACGCCCGGCCGTGGGTCTGGCTGTGATCGCTTGACGCTCCTGCATACGCTCGCCGCGCTGCTTATCGTGGCGATGTGGGGCCTGAACTTCACAGTCATACGGTTCGGCCTCGACGAGTACGCCCCCTTCACGTTCGCCACCTGGCGTTTTCTCCTGTGCGCGTTGCCGATTGCCTTCGTCGCCAAGCCGGCCATCCCCTGGCGCACGCTGGCCGGCATCGGCGGCTTCATGTTCGGCGGCCAGTTCGTCTTCCTGTTCTTCGCCATGCAGGCCGGGCTGCCGCCCGGCTTGACCTCGGTGCTGGTCCAGTTGCAGGGCCCGCTCACCGTCGTGCTGGCCGCGCTCTTCCTGCGCGAGCACGCGACGCGCGGCCAATGGCTCGGCCTCGCGATCGCGACCGTCGGCGTCGTGCTGATCTCGCGCACCGTCGTCGGCACGGCGAACATCATCGCCATCGGCCTGGCGCTGCTGTCGGCGCTCACCTGGGCGGTCGGCAATCTCTTCTTCCGCTCGGCGCGCGGCGTGTCGATGTTCGCCGTGACGGCCTGGGCCTGCGTGCTGCCGCCGCTGCCGCTCGCGCTGGCGGCGCTGATGCTGGAGGGTCCCGACCAGCTGCTGGCGCCGGTTGTGGTGCCGACCTGGAAGGGCTGGCTTTCCCTGCTGTACACGGTCATTCCGGTGATGTGGCTGGGCTACCTGATCTGGGGCACGCTGTTGCGCACCTATCCTGCCGCAAAGGTCGGGCCGATCTCCCTGCTGGTGCCCTGCGTCGCGCTGGGCTTCGCCGGCTGGCTGGTCGGCGAGCCGGTCGGCGGATTGCGGCTCGTTGGCATCAGCGTCGTGCTGGGCGGCGTGGCGTTGGGCCTGTTCGCCTCGGTGCGGCGGCTGCGATAGGCATCACCTCGCCCAGCGCAGCACCAGCGGATCGGTGCGGCGCGCGACCTCGATCAATCCGGCGCGGGTGGCCGGATGCAGGGGAAGCACCGGATGGCGCGTCATCTCAGAGCGAATGACGCCACCCTCCTGCATCAGCACCTTGGCGGCGATGAGACCGCACTGCCGGTTCTCGTAGTTGATCAGCGGCAGCCAGCGCTGGTAGGCCGACACCGCCGCTTCGCGATCGCCCGCGAAGAATGGATCCATGATCTGGCGGATGCCGTCGGGATAGCCCGCGCCGGTCATCGCTCCGGTGCAGCCGGCGTCGAGGTCGGCCATCAAGGTGATGCCCTCTTCGCCGTTCCATGGACCGACGATCGCGTCGCCGCCTTCGGCGATCAGGGCGCGCAGCTTGTTGGCGACCTGTGCGACCTCGACCTTGAAGTAGGAGACGTTGGGGATCTCCCGCGCCATGCGGGCCAGCAGGGGCACCGAAAGCGGCGTCCCGGCGACCGGCGCGTCCTGGATCATGATCGGGATGTCGATGGCATCGGAGACCCGGCGGAAGAAGTCGTAGATGCCCTGCTCGGAGGCCCGGATGGTGGCGCCGTGATAGGGCGGCATGACCATCACCATGGCGGCACCCGCCGCCTCGGCGCGGCGGCTGCGCGCGGCACAGACCTGCGAGCCGAAATGCGTCGTCGTGACGATCACCGGCACGCGGCCGGCGACATGCGCCAGCACGCAGTCCATCACGCGCTCGCGTTCGTCGTCGGTCAGCACGAACTGCTCGGACCAGTTGGCCAGGATGCAGATGCCTTGCGAGCCGGCGTCGATCATGAAGTCCGTACAGCGCTTCTGGCCCTCGAGATCGAGCTCGCCATTCGCGTCGAATACGGTCGGCGCCACGGGAAAGACGCCGCGATAGACCGGTTTCATGGCCTGGGGCCCTCCGGGTAGACCTACTTCTTCTGCAGCCCGCACCACTCGGCGATGAACAGCGCCGTCGCCTGCGTGATCTTGCGGACCGATTCCAGGTTCACGCGCTCGTCGAAGCCGTGGATGTCGTCGGACTGCGGCCCGTAGACCAGCGCCGGGATGCCGGCATAGAGGCCGAAGAAGCGATTGTCGGCCGTGCCGGTCGAGGTCTTGTCCAAAAGTTCGCTGCCCCACACCGTCTTGTGCGCCTCGGCCAGCACGACCCGCACCTGCTCGTGGTTCTTGAGCACGAACGGCTCGGCCTGGAAACCCTCCCAGGTCACGGTCGGCGGGTTGTTGCCCAGAAACGGATCGTTCGCCGCGGCGGTGCGGATGACGTGCTCGATCTCCTGGCGGCACTCCTTCAGGGTCTGCGAGGGCAGCACGCCGACGCGCATGTCGAAGGTGCACCACGACGGCACCGAGCTCGCCCAGTCGCCGCCGGCGATCTTGCCGACGTTGAAGTTCACCGGGTGATGGTGGTCGCAAAAATGCTTGTCGTGCGCCTTCTTCTCGTTCCACCTCTTCTCCAGCTCGCGCAGCTTCTGGATCAAGCGGTACGCCGATTCGATGGCGTTGGAGCCGGCATCGGCCTTGTAGACGTGCACCGGATGGCCGGTGACCTTGACCTGGAACCACATGACGCCGACCTGGGCCACGGTCAGCACGCCCGATGACGGCTCGGGAATGAGCGCGGCGTCGGCGCGATATCCGCGCTGCAGGCAGGCGAGCGCGCCGTTGCCGGTGCACTCCTCCTCGACCACCGACTGCTGGTAAACATCGGCCGCCGGTTGCCAGCCGAGCGCCCTCAGCGCGCGCAGGGCGAAGAGATTGAGGATGATGCCGGCCTTCATGTCGCCGGCGCCGCGGCCGTACATCCAGCCATCCTTGACGGCAGGCTCGAAGGGCGGACGGCTCCACATGTCGTGCGGCCCCTCGGGCACGACGTCGATGTGGCCATTCAGGATCAGCGAGCGGCCCTTTGGGCTGTTGGGCCGCCAGGCGCCGACCACGTTCCAGGCATCGTCATAGTCCTGGCTGTGCGGCGAGTAGCCCGGCAGGTGCTTCAGGTCGTCGATCTTGATCTGCCAGCGATCGACCGACAGGCCGTCCTCCTTGAACAGGCGGGCCATCATGTCCTGCGCCGGCGCCTCGCGGAAACGGGTCGACGGGATCTTCACCAGGTCGGCCAAGACCTTGGTCTGGTCGTCGAACTGACGATCGACCTCGTTCATGATCTTGGTTTTGAGCGATGTTTCGAGCATGCGCGGGACTTTGGCGCAGCCTCCCAGCCACGTCTATAGTCGGCGCGGAGGAAACGAAATGTATCCGGGCAAGTACGCCGTCTCTCGCGCGGCGCAGCCGGCCGTGGTCATGGCTGGCACAGGTGAAACCATCACGTATGGCGAGCTCGAAGCGCGCAGCAACCGGTTGGCACATCTGTTGCGTGCCCGCGGCGTCGCGCGTCTCGACCACTATTCGATCTACATGGAGAACAACGCGCGCTACGTGGAGTGCTGCACTGCGGGCGAGCGTGCCGGCCTCTACTACACCTGCGTGAACTCCTTCCTCACGGTCGAGGAGCTGGCCTACATCCTGAACAACAGCCAGTCGAAGGTGCTCATCACCTCCGAGGCCAAGCGCGAGGTCGCGCTGGCGGCGCTGCCGCTCTGCCCGAAGATCGAGCTTTGCCTGATCGTCGACGGCAAAGGCGATAACGGCAAGGTCCTGAACCTGGACGAAGCGACGTCGGGTTTTCCGGCCACGCCCATCGCGGACGAAGCGCTCGGAACCGCGATGCTCTACTCCTCGGGCACGACCGGCCGCCCCAAGGGCATCGTGCGGCCCCTCCCCGAGCAACCGCCGGCGCAGAAACTGCCGATCTTCGATTTCCTGCTGAAGCTCTGGCAGTACCGCGAGGACATGATCTATCTCTCGCCGGCGCCGCTCTATCATTCGGCGCCGCAGGCTGCCGTGAATCTTACCATCGCGGTGGGCGGCACGGCCATTATCATGGAGCGCTTCGACGCCGAGCATTACTTGCAGCTCATCGAGAAACATCGCGTGACGCACAGCCAACTCGTGCCGACCATGTTCTCGCGCCTGCTGAAGCTGCCCGAGGAGGTTCGCAAGCGCTACGACCTCGGCTCGCTCGAGATCGCCATCCATGCGGCGGCGCCCTGCCCGGTCCAGGTCAAGGAACAGATGATCGACTGGTGGGGCCCGATCATCCATGAGTACTACGGCGCCACCGAAGGGCTGGGCTTCACCGCCTGCAATTCGCAGGAATGGCTGGCGCACAAGGGCACAGTGGGTCGCGTCCTCCTGGGCAAGCTGCACGTGATGGACGACGACATGACCGAGCTGCCGATCGGCACGCCGGGCACCCTGTGGTTCGAGACGGCGACGCCCTTCGAGTATTTCAACGATCCGCAGAAGACCAAGGAAGCACGTTCGGCCGACGGCGCCATGAGCACGGTGGGCGACGTCGGCTATGTCGATGCCGACGGCTACCTTTACCTCACCGACCGCGCCACCTTCATGATCATCTCCGGCGGCGTGAACATCTACCCGCAGGAGTGCGAGAACCTTCTGATCACCCATCCCAAGGTGGCGGACGCCGCCGTCTTCGGCGTGCCCAACATCGACCTCGGCGAGGAAGTGAAGGCGGTGGTGCAGCTCATGCCGGGCGTATGGCCTGACCAGGCCACCACCGACGAGCTTCTGGCCTTCTGCAACCAGCACCTCGCCCGCCAGAAGGTGCCACGCTCGATCGACTACGAGGCCGAATTGCCGCGCCTGCCAACGGGAAAGCTCTACAAGAGGCTGCTGCGCGACCGCTACTGGGGCAACAAGACCAGCCGGATCGTCTAGACGAGAGATCCAATCAGGCGCCGGCCAGCTGGCGCGAATGGTTTTCGCGCCAGGCCCTAGCCCGTGCCAGCACGTCGTCCAGGGACCAGTGATCGTCGACATGCGCGCCGTACTTGCAGGCAACCACCCGCCCGTCCGGCGCGATCAGGAAGTCGGCCGGAAGGCCGAGGCGCCCGCCATGCGGGTTCGAGGCGGGCGGACGGAATGTACCCATGAGGGCCCCGACCAGGGCAAAGCCGACCGCGCGCAGGATGGGCAGCCAGGCCCGCGGGTCGAGCAGCGCGCGCGGTGACGAGGCGACGCCGAACTCGGCATAGAGCCGCTTGTCGGGATCGGCGACGACCGCGAAGGGAAGGTCCGCAGTGTGGGGTCGCAGCTCATCGGCGGGCGAATGGAACAGCACGACCTCACGAACCCCAGCCATCTCGAGCTCGCGGTGGCGGCGGGCGAAGGACCTCAGGTGCAGATTGCACACCGGACAGCCGGCGAAGCGCCGGAACTGCAGATGCACCAGCGTCGGCTCTCCCCGTCCCAGGACCTGCGGGATGGAAACGGAGCGTCCCGACACGTCTTGCAGCACGCGCGGCCGAAGCAGCGAGCCTGGGGAGAAGAGACGGCCTTCAGGCATTCCACCCTCCAAAGGGGTTACGCGTACAGAATACTCTTATTCCTCATTTAGAGCGTATGGTGTACGCTGTCAATCATGCCCCGGCCTCGTTCTCTAACCCCCGCCCTTCTGGCCAAAGCCGCACTCGCCGTGATCAAGCGCGAGGGACCGGACGGCCTGTCGATGCGAGCGGTGGCGGACGAGCTCGGCATGGGCACCATGTCGCTCTACCGCTATGTGCAGGGTCGCGAGCAGCTCGAAGCGCTGGTCGTCGATCTCGTGCTCGATCCTGCCCAGGGCGGTCCCGATCTCGATGTCGGCCGCCGCACGACCTGGGTCGACAAGGCGGCTGAGCTCGCGGTGCGGGCGCATGCTGTCGCGACGGCGCATCCGGCGGTGACGCCGCTGCTTCTCGCGCGCCGGCACGCCTCGATCCATTCGCTGCGCTGGGGCGAGGCGCTGCTCGGCGTGCTGGCCGAAGCGGGATTCGCCGGTGAGCGCCGGGCCATCGCCTTCCGGACGATCGTCGCTTACGTCTTCGGCACCGTGCAGCTGCAGCAGCTCGGCTCCCTCGGCGGCCAGGGTACGGCGGCGATCGCGGCGCTGCCGACCGGCGACTTCCCGCTGCTCGCCGAGACCGCCCGGAGCGCGCGCAGGATCTCGCCCGACGTCGAATTCCTGAGCGGGCTCAGGCTCGTGCTGCGCGGCATCGCTGCGAAGTAGGCGCGCTCACGACGGCCACAGATCTCTCAGCCATCCGTATATGTCGGAGAAATACGGCGCCGGCCCCATGCCCTCGCAATGCCCACCGCTGCCGGCAGCGTCGCGGTACACGACCAGCCGCTTGTTGGGGTTGGGCAGCCGCTGGAAGAACGCCTCGGTCGTCGCCTGAGCGAAGTCGCCCTCGCCGTAGGAGACGAAGGCCGGGCAGCGGATGTCTTCGACATCGACGGTCCAGCGCCGCATCTCCTGGCAATATTCGAGCGGCGTGTTGAGGCCGTGGGCGCGCAGGCGCGCCAGCCAGAATTCCTGGCCGCGCATGCCGGGGAAGGCGGCCCAGATCTTTTCGTTCAGCGCGGAATCGCCGCGCTCCAGGAGTTCCAGCCACTCGGGCGGGAATCGCCCGGCAAGGACGGCGCCCATGTCGGTCTGCGCCGGATCGGCGGCGAGGGCGCCGATGCGCGGCTCGCGCGAGGCCGCGCGCGGCGCCAGATAGCCGCCGAAGCTGCGCCCCACGATCGCAATGCGCGTGGCATCGAGGCTGCCGTCGCTCGCCGCCGTGCGCTCGACGAAGTCGATCACCGGGCCCACCGCCGCCTCGAAGTCGGGCCGGAACGGAATGCCGCGTTCGTGGAGCATCTCGGCCTGGCCCGGCCCGGAGAAGGCGACGACGTTGAAGCCACGCAGCGCGGCCTCGTAACCGCCCAGCGTGTAGAACTCCTCGACCGGTGAATCGTAGCCGCACGGCATCAGCACGGTCGGAGCAGCCGAGTCGCGCGCCGCGCGCAGCACGTAACCTTCGAGGGGGATGTCGTGCCGCCAGGGGATCTGCACCCGCTCGACGGCGAACGGCAGAGACGGGATGGCCGCACGGAAGGCCTCGCGGTTGCGGCGCCAGGCGGCCACCAGGGCGGCGCCCTGCGGATAGCGCCGGGAGAAGAAATAGGCGCTGCGGAAATACTCGCTGGCGCGCAGCCAGGCCTCGCCGGCGTTGTGATGGTGGCCGCGCGCGCTTTCGCTGCGGCCCAGCTCGGCCTCCTTGCGGCCCTCGGCAAACCATTGGGCGTACCAGCTGGCATAGTCACCCGGCGTGATGCGGCGCGCCACGCTCAGGATCTGACCGAGATCGGCGGCGCGGCAGGCCACCTTGGCGGCTGTGCGCTGCAATTGCGCGTCGAACTCGGCATCGTCAAAGAACAGTTTCATGGATGCCGCATCGCCTCTCCTGTGCCGGGCCCGAGGACGAGGAACACCAGCAGGATGGCAAGCGCAATGACGAAGAGGACGCGGCCGATGGTCGCCGCTGAAGACCTAGAGCGACGTCTCGCTGATCCGCTCCCACGTGAGCTCGCGCGTCACCTTCACGCCCTCGATCTCCGAGGTGGGGGGCGTCAGGATCATGCGCTCGCCCTCGAAGCGCACCTTGCGCACCTGGGGCGCGGTGAAGCGCACGGGATCGCAGTTGGCGTCGACGACGGTGGTGAGCGTGCTGCCGTCGAAGCTGTAGTTGCCGCAGTAGGACGAGTATTGCCGCGGCGTGCCCTCGGGCAGGCTGGCGCGCCCGTCGACCAGCACGGACATCATTCGCCCGTCCGACGTGAAGGTGACCAGTCCCATGCCGCGCGGCCCGAAGGGCACGCCGACCTGCTTGCCGTCGGGATCGGTCGCTCGCGTCGATGCCAGGCGCCAGACGCCCACGATGTTCCGTTCCATGGTGACCTCAGGTGAAAGCAGGTGTCGGGGAAAGACCGAGCTGTTGCATGTCCCGGTCCCATTGTTCGGCGCCGGTGCGCGTGGCGTCATAGACGGCGCCCCCGATCGCCTCGCCGACCGCGGTATGGAGGCCGGCGCAATCGAGGGGCGCGCTGCCACACGCTGAGGCCACGACGATACAGTCGGTCCCGGTACCGGTGATGCCTGTCCCTCGCTCTACAGGTCGGGAGTCTACGATGGCGGCCGTTCTTGCCTCGGCGACGATGGAGATCGCTTCGACCATGGCGCCGTCGGTCAGGGGCACGGAGACATGCACCAGCGTGTTGATCGTGCCGGCATGTGAGCCGCGCATCCGGCGCGAGCCTACGCGCTCACCGTTCGAGAGCCCGACCGTGGTGAGGCAGGCCGCCTCGACGCTGCCGGCGTGTCGCCGGCAAAGATGATGGCAGCGGATGTCGCGAGACGTCATGAAGCCGAGCGCGTCCGGCAGGTCGGCGTCGGCGAGCCGGGCTCTCAGAAAGGCTTTCGGATCGGTCGAGGGCCCGAGGTCGCTGTTGCGGACCTCGACCCAGACGATATCGGAAACAACTGCAAAGCCTGGATGAAGCAACGACCAGCCCAGCGTGCGTTGCGGCTCGGCAAAGCGTACTTTCAGGAACGGCGGCGCACAATCGATGGCGAAGGGCATTCTCAACTGAGGCGAGGCGGCACGTATGCCGCCAGCCTAGCAACACTGTCCTTAAGTCTCCACAAGGGCACTGGTCGAGTTCGAGCCTGGTAGCGAGCCCGGTCTCATCAAGCTGGCGGGGATGGAAGCGGAGCTTTCCGCCATGCTCGGCAATCGACGTGTGGACCTGCGGACCGCCGCGGATTTCAGCCGCCACTTCCGTGACGAGGTCGTGCGCACCGCTGAGATCCAGTATGCAGCCTGAGGATGCGATACGACGTCCAGCACATGATCGAGGCGGCGGAAGCCGTGCGGAGTTTCATCGCCGATCGTCAGCGTATTGACCTCGACAGCGACAAGATGCTGCTGTTCGCGTTGGTCCGAGCAGTCGGTACAAGCCTATTTCGATATCGACCGCACGATCCTATGGAAGACGGCGGAGGAGGAGATCCCTCCGCTGCTCGCTGTTCTGCGAGCTGGCTTGAAGGTATGGGGGCTAACTAAAGGCCAATCGGCGCGAACGGCGCTGCGAGCGCGACAGCATGGCCGCCGGGAACAGCGCCAGCAAGGCCACGACACCGACGACGATGAAGGTGTCTGAGAAGGCCATCATCTGGGCGTTGGTGTTGAGGATCGTGCCGAGATATTCGAGCGCCGCTCCCTTCTGCTGCTGGAACGGCAGGCCGGAGCGCTGGTAGAGCTGGTAAAGCTGGTGCAGCAGGCGCTCGGTCGTGTTGTTGTCGTAACCCTGGGTCGCCGTCAGCGCATCGGCGTGGAAGCGCGTGCGCACCTCGAAGAAGGCCACCATCAGGTTGATGCCGAAGGCGCCGCCGAGCTGGCGCATGAAGTTGGCGACGCCCGAGCCCTGGCGCACCTTGTCGGCGGGCAGGGCCTTCAGCGAGGAGGCGTTGAGGCTGGGATTGATCAGGCCGAGCCCCAGCCGCGAGACCATGATCATCGCCACCAGGGTCCAGAAGGTCGTGTCGACGTCGGCCACGGTCATCCAGGCGAAGCCCGCCGCGAACAGCAGCAGGCCGATGATGATCATGACCGAGGCCGGCATGGCGTCGGAGAGCCGCCCGGCGACCGGGAAGATGAAGGCCAGCATGATGCCGGCCGGCATCATCATCAGCCCGGCGAGCAACGGCGTGAAGCCGATGATGGTCTGCACGAACACCGGGATGACGTAGGTCGAGCCCATCATGCCGGCGCCGAAGATGAAGGCGATCATGGCGGCGGCAGAGAACTCGATGTTGGTGAAGATGCGCACGTCCAAGAGCGCGCGGGGCGTGTGCAGCTCCCACAGGATGAAGCCGATGCCGGCCAGCGCGCCCACGGCAAGGCGCAGCACGATGACGTCGGAGCTCCAGCCCTCGCGCTGGCCGTCGGCGATGCCGGTCATCAGGCCGAACAGGCTGACGCAGAGCAGGGCGAAGCCCAGCCAGTCGAACGGCGGGATCTCGCGCGGGATGCGCCGCGTCGGCATGAACAACAGGCCCATGCCGGCAGCGATGACGCAGAACGGCAGCGAGATGAAGAAGACGTAGCGCCACGAGAAGTACTCGATCATCAGCCCGCCCAGGGTCGGGCCGATGGCGGGCGCGAACACGACGCCCAGCCCGAACACGCCCATCGCCATGCCGCGGCGGTCGGGCGGGAAAACGGTGAAGATGGTGGCCATCACCAGCGGCTGGGAGACGCCGGCGCTGAAGCCCTGCAGGACGCGGGCGAAGATCAGCCAGTGCTCGGTCGGCGCCGTGCCGCCCAGGAGGGCGCCCAGCGAGAAGAAGAGCAGGGCGCCGACGAAGATGCGCCGCTCGCCGAAGATGCCGGTCAGCCAGGCATTGATCAGCATGCCCGCGGTCATGGTCGCCATGTACGCCGACGACATCCATTGCGCCTGGTCCTGGCCGATGCCGAAGGCGCCCATGACGTCGGGCACCGCCACGTTCACCGTGGTCATGGCCAGCACCATGGAGACCACGCCCACCATGCCGGTGATGGTGACCAGCCAGCGGTAGGAGGGCCCGTAGCGCTCGCGCAGGACCTGCGCGGTCTGGACGACGTTATCGGTCATGTGCTGGGGGCGCGCCACTCCAGTGGCGCGTCTTTGTCGATGCAGCTCATGATCGCGCCACTGGAGTGGCGCGCCCCCAGCAATGATCTAACGCACGTCAATTTCGACTTCGACCATCATGCCCGGCGTCAGCGGCTTGGGCATCTCGACCATGTCGATCTTCACGGGCACGCGCTGGGTGATCTTGGTGAAGTTGCCGGACGGGTTGGGCGTCGGCAGCAGGGCGAAGCGCGCCGTCGTGGCGCTGCCGATGCGCGCGACCTTGCCGACGAAATGGTCGTTGGGATAGGCGTCGACCGACACGACCACCATCTGGCCGAGCTTGAGACGGCCGACCTGCGTCTCCTTGATGTTGGCCTCGACCCAGACCTCGTCGGGATTGTGCAGCAGCAGGATGCGCTGGCCCGACTGCACGTATTCGCCCTGCAGGGTGAAGGTGCGGTCGATGACGGCGGGGATCGGGCTCTTGATGGTGCGGTCCTCGACGTCGACGTTCTGCTGGTGCATCTGCGCCGCGAGATTGGCGACCTGGTGATCCAGCGCGGCGATCTGTGCGTCGATCACACCGAGCTTCTCCTGCTCGACCTTGGCTTCCTCGAGGCTGTTCAGCGCCTGCTCGAGCTCGGCGCGCGACTGCTGGAGCTGGCTGTCGAGCTTCTCGACAGCCGCCTGGGCGACCTGCAGCGCGCGTTCGTTGGAGACACGGCGCTCGAACAGCGACCACTGACGCTCGAGCTCGGTCTTGGCGAAGTCGAGATCGGACTTGGTCGCCGCCACCGCCCGGTCGCGCGCCTGCACGATCGACGAGCGCGTCCTGGCGAGCGCTTCAGCCTGATTGAGGGCCAGCTTGCGCTCGGCCCGGAGCCGCGTGCGCTCGGCCCGCACGCCTTCGATCTGGGCCTTCAGCGAATCGCTGCGCAGCCTGGCGGCGCGGTCGTCGATCCTGGCCACGACCTGGCCGGCCTCGACCCGCATGCCCTCGCGCACCGGCATCTCGACGACCCAGCCGTCGGCGCGGCTGGAGATGGTGACGATGTCGGCGGTGACGCGCGCGTCGTACTCGTAGATGTGGGTGAACCGGAGATAGAGCTCGCGGCCGCCATAGGTGAGCGCCGCCAGCACCACGGCGAGGATGGCCAAGGTCCGCGGGCCGATCGGGAGGCGCCCGCGGCCGACGGTCCAGACCGAACGGCGCGGCGCGACATCGAGGCGCGGCGGGGAGACAGCGGCGGCCGGGGAAGCCGGTGTCGAAACCGTCCTGGCCACAGTCTGGGCGACAGGTGGTGAAACCGACTGATCCACGAGAAGGTTACCGGGCGTCCGGCCGACAGCTTGTCATTTAAAAAGAATATGCCTGAAACATTCGTCCGACCATCGGTTCGACCGGCTTGCTGCACCGCATCCAGCGCATGCCGGCCCTCGCAATGTGTGTGCCGGCACCCCTTGCCAAGCCATGCGATGCGGGAGACCGTTGGAAACACGCTGATTCCACCGCTCGCACAGCAAAAACAATACGGGAACGCACGAAAGATGCCTGACGCCTCGCATGGTCCCGCTCCCCATTCCTCCGATGAGGGCCAGTTGGATGTCGCCATCGTCGGCGGCGGCCTGGCCGGCCTCTACGCCATCCATCGCCTGCGCGGCATGGGCCTGAAAGTCCGCGCCTATGAGCAGGGCTCGGGGGTCGGCGGCACGTGGTTCTGGAACCGCTATCCCGGCGCGCGCTGCGACGTCGAGAGCCTCGAATACTCCTACAGCTTCTCCAACGAGCTGCAGCAGGAGTGGAAGTGGCCCGAGCGCTACGGCACGCAGCCCGAGATCCTGAGGTACATCAACCACGTCGCCGACCGTTTCGACCTGCGCCGCGACGTGCAGCTCAATACGCGCATCGTGTCGGCCGTGTTCGACGACAAGGCCGGCGACTGGACGCTCAAGACCAAGGACGGCGAGGAGATCCGCGCGCGCTACTGCGTGATGGCCGCCGGCAACCTGTCGACGCCGCGCGTGCCCGACTTCAAGGGCCTCTCGACCTTCAAGGGCAAGTGGTACCACTCCGGCCTGTGGCCGCATGAAGGTGTCGATTTCAGCGGGCTGCGCGTCGGCGTGATCGGCACGGGCTCGTCGGGCGTGCAGATGATTCCGATCATCGCCCAGCAGGCCAAGCACCTGACGGTGTTCCAGCGCACCGCCAACTTCAGCCTGCCGGCGCGCAACGGGCCGATGGAGCCCGAGCGTGAGCGCCAGCACAAGGCGGAGTATCCCGAGCGCCGCGCCGCGGCCGCCGACACGCCGTTCGCGATCGCCGGCCACGCCAAGCCGACCAAGTCGGCGCTCGACGTTCCCGACGATGAGCGCAACCGGTCCTACGAAGCGAAGTGGCAGGAGGGCGGCAGCATCAGCTACCTTTATGCCTACACCGACCTGTTGGTGAACAAGCAGTCGAACGACACCGCCTCGGAATTCGTGCGCAACAAGATCCGCTCGATGGTGAAGGACAAGCGCACCGGCGAGCTTCTGGCGCCGAAGGACCATCCGATCGGCACCAAGCGGCTCTGCCTCGATACCAACTATTACGAGACCTACAATCGGCCCAACGTCAGCCTGGTCGACGTGCGCTCCGATCCCATCGCCGAGATCACCGAGACCGGCCTGCGCACCAACGGCGGCCAGACCTTCGAGCTCGACGCCCTCGTGTTCGCGACGGGCTTCGACGCCATGACGGGCGCCCTGCGCGAGATCGACGTGCACACGACCGAAGGCGCCGTGCTGCGCGACCATTGGGAAGGCGGCCCCCTCACCTATCTCGGTCTGATGATGTCGGGCTTCCCCAACATGTTCGTCGTCACCGGCCCCGGCAGCCCGGGCGTGAAGACGCAGATGATCGCGTCCATCGAGCAGCATGTCGACTGGATCGCCGACTGCATCGGCCACATGCGCAGTCGAGGCTTCGATCGCATCGAGGCCTCGCCGCAGGCCGAGATGGACTGGGTCCATCACGTCAACCAGGTGGCCGACTCGACGCTCTATCCGCTGGCCAACAGCTGGTACATGGGCGCCAACATCCCCGGCAAGCCGCGCGTGTTCATGCCCTATGTCGGCGGCTTCGACCGCTACAAGCGGCATTGCGACGCCGTTGCGGCCAAGGGCTACGAGGGGTTCAAGCTCAGCAAGCACAAGGCCGGCGTTGCCTGATTTTGAGCCAACCGACGGGAAAGGTTCGAAACTGGAATTGGCACGAATAGTGCGAATGAGATGATATGGGGCGATTCGGGAAATAGATTCGCAACCACATACAAGTGTGTTTTATTCGGTTCTGCGCGTTTGGGTACCAACGGTCCTTAGGGGGAGAGCCGTAGCCGTGTACACGCAGCCCGGTCGTCGATCGCCGGCCAGCATTCGAGACGTTGGCGAATGGGATGATTGATCGCGAAGCATTGATCCAAGACATCTACGAAGCAGCGGTGCTGCCTGAGCAGTGGCCGAAAGTCCTGGAGCAACTCGGTGGTACTGTCGGCACAGCGCACGCTGTAATGCTCACGCGGCGCAGCGACGCCTGGATCGGCTGGACGGCATCGAAGCCGTTCCAACCGGTCGTCAGTGCCTACATGAATAGCGACATACCCCTCACGTCCCAGATCACGCCGCGCCTCCTGGCGGCCGATCACGCCGGGTTCCTGCGCCAGACGGATGTACTCACCCACGAAGAATGGGAAGTCGATCCGTTTCGCCGTGACCTGTCTCGGCACCATGGCCTCAATCACGCTGCGGCAACGGCGATCCAGGTACCGTCGGCCGACTTTCTGGTGGTTCACGTCCAGCGCCCCGAGGGCCAGCCGGGCCTGAGCGACCGCGAACTCGCCACGCTCGATTCCTTCCGGCCACACATCGCGCGAGCGGGCCTGTTGGCGGCGCGCTGGCGCCTGCAGCGTCTGAATGCGGCAACCGAGGCGCTTGCTCTCGTGGGATTGCCTGCCGCCGTTCTTGACCGAAACGGCAAGGTGCTGGCGGCCAATCGCCTCATCGAGGCGGTGACACATGTACGCTGGCTGCCGCGCGACCGTCTCGGGCTCGTCGACAAGCATGCCCAGAGTCTCCTGCAGGATGCACTCTCCGGTCTTTTCGAGCCGTCGAAGGAGGCCGTGCAATCCTTCGCCTCGCGCGTCAGCGTATCGGACGCTGCGGTCATTCATGTCGTGCCGACCTCGGGACAGTCACGTGAGCTCTTCGACGGCGGCCTCGCCGTGCTGGTCATCACGCCGGTGACCGCACCCGAGGCGCCCGACGTTCAGGTGATTCGTGCGCTATTCGATCTGTCGCCCGCGGAGGCGCGTGTGGCGCGCAGCCTCACGCGCGGCCAGACGATCGAACAGATCGCCGACAACTCGGGCGTCACCCGCAACACGGTCCGTTCGCAGGTCAAGGCCGTGCTGGCCAAGACCGGCACAACGCGGCAGGGCGAAGTCGCCGCGCTGCTGGCCGGCTTGCCGAAGCTACGCTCATGAGGGCTGGCAGCGGGGCGCAGCGATTGCGCACTCGCTGTCGAAGTCGTCAGGTTCGCCGGCTGATTTGACTCCGGAGAGGGCGCGCCGGCACAGTGCCGCGCATGTCCCTTTGCCTTCTCCTCGCCGGCGATTCGATCCTGCAACGCCGGTTGAACAGCCGCGACGACGCCGAGCTGAAGCCACTGTTCGACAAGGTGCGCGCGGCCGATGTCGCCTTCACCAATCTGGAAGTGCTGGCCAACGACTATCGCGGCGATCCCGCGCTGGAGAGCGGCGGCTCGCATTTCGGCGCGCCCGCCTGGGTGCTGGACGAGCTGGCCGCCGGCGGCTTCGACCTGTTCGCCGCCGCCACCAACCATGCGCTCGACTATTCGATCTCGGGCCTGGTGCACACGATCGAGGCGCTGGAGGCGCGCGGGCTTTCCTTCGCGGGCATCGGCCGCAATCTCGAGGATGCGCGGCGGCCCTGCTATCACACCTCGCCCGCCGGCACCGTGGCGATGATCTCCTGCTGCTCGACCTTCGCCAAAGGCAACGAGGCGGGCGCACAGCGGCCCGACCTGCCGGGACGCCCCGGACTCAATCCCCTGCATGTCGACACGGTGCACGAGGTGACCGAGCAGCAGCTCGCGATGCTGCGCGAGGTCGCCCAGCAGCTCGGCCTCGAGGACGAGCGCCAGCAGAAGATCAAGTCCGGCTTCGCCTTCCCGCTGGCCGACCCGGCGCTGTTCCCGCTCGGCGACTTCAAGTTCAAGTCGGCCAACCGGGCGCAGGTGCGCACGTCGCCCAACGCGAAGGACGTTGCCGCCATGGTGCGCTGGATCGAGGAGGCGCGCGGCCTCGCCGACCTCGTGCTGGTGAGCCTGCATGCGCACGAGCAGCTCGGCCCCAAGGAAGTGCCGGCCGAGTTCATCGGCACCTTCGCCCGCCAGATGATCGACGCCGGCGCCGATCTGGTGGTCGGCCACGGCCCGCACCTGCTGCGCGGGCTGGAGCTCTACAAGGGCAAGCCGATCTTCTACAGCCTGGGCAACTTCCTCGGGCAGAACGAGCTGGTGCCCAAGATCCCCGCCGACGGCTACGAGCGCTTCCGCGCCGATCCCGAGCTCAAGCCGGGGCAGGTCTATCAAAAGCGCGTGCAGGGCGACAAGGCGGGCTTCCCGGCCGACCGTCGCTACTGGGAATCGATCGTGCCGACGCTTCGCTACGAAGGCGGGTCACTGCGTTCCATCGAGCTGACGCCGATCTCGCTCGGCTGGAAGGACGCCCGCCATCGTCGCGGTCGTCCGCGCCTTGCCGAGGCGGCGGAGGGACGCGCCATCCTCGAACGCTTCGCCGCGCTCTCGCGGCCGTTCGGCACCGAGCTCGACACCGAGGCGCGGTCGGTCCGGCTGGGCTAGGGCTATCCGCACTTCTCGGGGCGGACGGTCTCGACGAGCTTGCCGCCGCGCAGGCTGATGATCTTCGCCGACCGCGTCTTCTGGCCGACAGGATTCTCACAGCTGTCCGCGAAGACCTCGGGAATGGACTGGGCGACGCGCGTCGTGCCGTTGGCTTCGAGCTTCACGGCGTCCACAGCCATGATGAGCTGGCCCATGTTGTAGCCGCTGCCCTCGAGCAGCACCTCGCTGGCGTTATCGCCGTCCATGTCGACCGCGCCGACCAGACGGCCATACTGCCGCTCGGCGGGCAGGACATGGGTGCCGACGACGTCCTTGCCCTTCACGGCGACGATCACCTGGGGTGCCGCCTTCGGAACGGGTTCGGCGGCAACCGGCCGTTTCTGCGACAACAGGAAGAACTCCACGTCTCCCGCCTTGGCCGACTTGCCCTTGGCCTGTCCCAGTACGACGAGGTCCTTGCCGAGGGCTTTGACCGAGTCGGACGGTGTCGCCGCCACCGCCGCGGAGACCCTCGCCTTGTCCGCCGCGCCAACGGCGACTTCGCCGTCTCGGAACGGCCGCTTGGTGTAGTCGAGGACGACGACATCCTGCGCCTGCGCGACGCCGGACGCGGTGAGCACGAGCGCGAAAGCAACGGTGGCGAAGCCGGTGGTTTTCATCATCCTGTCTCCTTCGTGGTCAGTGCCGTAATTGAGGAAGGTTCGTCGCGATGAGGAACAGCCAGGCCGCGACCGCGCCGATCCAAAGCACGAAGCTGTAGGTGAGGCGCCGCTGCGTGCGGGCAATCCCCCGCCCCGCCAAGGCATGGTCGATGACCCCGGCCGGTATGAAACTGAACGACCACACGAGTCCGGCCCCGACGATCAGGGGCCACACCGCGTCAGGACGCCAAGTCGATAGCGGCGGGTAAGCAAACCCGACCACGGGGTAGGCCGCGTAATAGAGGACGTACCCGAGCAGGCCGAAACTCAAGAAGCTGAGCAGCAGAGCGGCAGCAAAACCCGCCAGGGACCACTTCAGGGACCAGATGTAGCGTAGTGCCGCCACGCGCCTCCACAACTGCCGAAAACATCATCGGCCGGAAGCACAACGCAGAAGGGCGGAATACGTTTCGTGTCAGGCGACGATCGCCGCCTCTGTCTCGGGGTCAAGGCTGCAGGGCGACGTCATCTCACATCTCCGCTGCCTGCCGCTCGCGGATCGTCGACATCGGCTCTGACGTGATCGGTCGGCTGGGGCGTCGCCGTCATCACGGAAACGCCGCCCGGCGATTCGAACTGATGCCACATGCTTTGCGGCACGATCACGACCATCCCGGCCTTGAGGCTTAGCGACTGCAAGCCCTCGTCGGTCATCAGACGTAGAGTCGTCTCGCCGTCGAGGATCTGCACGATTTCGTCCCCCTGGGGGTGGCGCTCCCAGGCACCGGTGCCACTGAACTTCGAGATGAAAACCGCCCCGTCGCGGTAAGGCGCCAAACGGGCGAATGCGCCATCGTGCTCCTCGGCGGTCGATTTTGGGGTGCGGCCGCGCAGCATGGTCAACTTTCCGAGCTCGGCGCTGAGGTCAAGAACGGCGATCATTCATTCCTCCCACTGAGCTCGAGGTCGGCCCACACGCCGGCATGATCGGACGGCCAAAGGGTCGCATCATCGGCGCTGGCGCGGTCGAAGCAAGTGCCGCTGGCCACGACCCTCACCTTCTCCGACACCCAGATGTAGTCGATGCAGCGATCCATCCTCGGCCAGTACGGATGCGAGATCTCCCCGCCGGCGCCGGCAAGCGGCGTGAATGCGGTGGGCGCGGTCTGCGTCGGACGAAAACGCGTGGCCATCAGCGCCGCCGAAGGTTTGTCCAGGGTCGCATTGAAATCGCCGCAGACGATTGCATGCCCGACATCGTCGCGGCTGTCGATCCAGGACAATAGCTTCTGGACCTGGAACAGCCGCAGCGAATCATCGCCGACCGACCGATAGAGGTGCGTTACGTAGACGTCGACGAGTGTGCCGCCGATATCCAGGCGCGCGACCAGGGCGACGATGTCCTGCGTGCGAAAATCGAGGTTGCCGGTCTCCCGCACGGGGAAGGCGCTGAGCAGCGCCTCGCCCTCGACCTCGCTCAGCCCATTGATGCGAGTCTGTTGCACGAGATTGAACGTCCGATCACACGCAGCGCCCGCCGTTCGCCCCAGGCCACGGGCCGTCTGCAGGGGAATGCTCACTTCGTTGAGGCCGACGATGTCCGGCTTCAGGCGAGCGATCTCTGCCTCGATCAGCGGTCGGCGGCGTTCCCACCGCTTGTGATCCTGCTCGAGATTGAGGGTGGCGACGCGGAACGGCATGACCTCATCAGGCGACGATCGCGGCCTCGGTCTCGAGATCGAAGAAATGCAGCCGCCCCGGCTGCACCGACAGCCGCACCCGATCGCCCGCCGCGACCTGGGTCTCGGGCGGAACGCGGGCCACGGTGACGCGCGCCTCGCCGACTCGGGTTTCGAGCAGGATCTCCGAGCCGAGCTGCTCGACCACCTCGACCTTGGCCGCGAAGCTGCGGCTGAGAACGCCGTCGCCCAGGCCGAGATGCTCGGGCCTGAGGCCCATGATCACCGGCCGGCCCTGCCACGCTTCGAGCGCGCGCGCACTGGGCTCGTTGATGGCGAGCTTCACCGCCGGCGATTGGGCGACCAGAGTGTCGCCCTCCTTGCGGATGGTGACGTCGAGGAAATTCATCGCCGGCGCACCGATGAAGCCGGCCACGAAACGGTTCACCGGATGGCCATAGACGGAAAGCGGCGTGCCGGCCTGCTGGACCTCGCCGTCGCGCATGATCACGACGCGGTCGCCGAGCGTCATCGCCTCGACCTGGTCGTGGGTCACGAACACCGAGGTGGTCGGCATCTGGCTGTGGAGGCGCTTGATCTCGATGCGCATCTGGGCGCGCAGCTTGGCGTCGAGGTTGCTGAGCGGCTCGTCGAACAGGAAGACCAGCGGGTTGCGCACGATGCAGCGGCCGAGCGCCACGCGCTGCTGCTGGCCGCCCGAGAGCTGGCGCGGCCGCCGCTTCAGCAGCTCGTGCAGGCCCAGGATCTCGGCGGCACGGTCGATCGCGGCCTTGATCTCGCTTTCCGGCACCTTCTTGTTGCGCAGGCCGAAGGCGAGATTGTCGTAGACGGTCATGTGCTGATAGAGCGCGTAGTTCTGGAACACCATAGCGACGTCGCGGTCGCGCGGCGGCAGGTGATTGACGACGCGCTCGCCGATCCTGATCTCGCCGCTCGAGATGTCCTCCAGGCCCGCGATCATGCGCAAGGTCGTCGACTTGCCGCAGCCCGACGGGCCGACCAAGGCCACGAACTCCTTGTCGGCGATCGTGAGGTCGACGTCCTTCACCGCGTGATGCAGCGAGCCGTAATGCTTGTTCAGTTTGTTGAGGGTGATCGACGCCATTCGACTCTCATAATTTTTCCGGACCGCGCGCTTCCAGCGCGCTCATGATCATGAGCGCGCGAGGACGCGCGCGGTCCGGAAGACTTTGACTACTGACCCTGCGCCGCCTTGCTGACCGACGCCGCGTTCTCGGCCAGCACCTTGGCGATGTCCTCGCGCTTGCCGGTGATCGCCTTGGTCACGGCGTCGTTGAACGCCTTATGCACGGCCGGCCACTGCGGGAAGTAGTAGGCGCCGCGCACCTTGTCGGGTGATTGCAGCACCGCCTCCATCAGGAGCTTCATGAAGGGATCCTGCGCCGCGATCTTCGGCCAGAACTGGGTGTTGGGCGGCGGTGCGCCGGTCGACTTCCAGAGCTTCATCTGGCCTTCCTCGTCGACCATCATGGCCGCCAGCATCTCCTTTGCGAGCGCCTTGCGCTCGGCCGAGATCGACTTCGGGATCGCCCAGCCCCAGATGTCGTCCCAGGCGAAGTTCTTCTGGCGGTTCGGGCCGAGCGGGAAGCGCGCGGCGGCGATCCTGGTCGCGACCTTCGACTTGGCCGGATCGGTGAAGGTGCCCCACCACAGCGAATCGGCCACGGTGAAGGCGGCATCGCCCGCCATGAAGATGGCGTTGGCCTCGTTGCGGTCGTAGGCCGGCATGCCACGCGGCGAGATCTTGTGGGTGTTGATGGCGTCCCACCAGTACTCGACCGTCTGCTTCATGCAGGGCTCGCCCAGGCTCGACTTCCAGCCGTTCTGCGCCAGCACCTTGTTGTCGCGCTCGTAGAACGGCATCAGCACGTCGCAATTGTTGCCCCACATCGACCAGAACCAGCTGAACCAGCTGTGGTTCATGGCCATGCCGCCGACATAGCCCCACTTCACCTTGTTGGCGGCCTGCAGCTTCTTGCTGACATCGACCACTTCCTGGAGCGTCTTGGGCACCTCGTTGGGCTGCACCAGGTCGGTGCGATAGAAGAACACGCTGAAGGTCTGGCCCATCGGCACGACGGTGTTCTGGCCCTGGGCATTGCCGAACACGACCTTGTCCATGCCCCACTTCTCGGCGAACTGCAGCCCGGGGACGTCATCCGTCGGCTCGAGCAGGTGCGCCCACAGCTGGCCCCAGTCGTCGTTGTGCCAGATCACGTCGTACTGGTCGGAGTTCGAGGTCAGCGACGCCGTCATCTTCTCGACGTAGACGCCGTAGGAGTTCGGCACCTTGACGATCTTGATGCCCTTCTTGGCGCCCCAGGTCTCGAACATGGCGATCGAGGCGTCCTGGATCGGGCTCGGCTGGTAGCCGATGCGCAGCTCCTTGACCTGCGCCTCGGCTGTCCCCACGGCGAGCGCGCTGGCCGCGGCAAGCGCGGTCAATGTCCGTCTGAATATCCGTTGCATGATGTTCCCTCCGGTTTTTGTTCGAACCTCACAGCCGCAAGCCGCGGATCACGTACTTCTGGCCGAACAGGGCCAGCAAGAAGGCCGGCAGCAGCGCCATCACCGCCGTCGCCGCCATCAGGTTCCAGCGCATGCCCATCTCGGTCACGAACTGGGCCATCACGACGGTGATCACCGGCACCTTGTTGCCGGTCAGGATCAGGGCGAACAGGAACTCGTTCCAGGTGAACAGCCAGCAGAGCACGCCGAGTGCCGCGATCGCCGGAATGGCCGAGGGCAGCGCTACGCGGACGAAGGCGCCCCAGCGCGTGCAGCCGTCGATCAGGGCGGCGTATTCCATCGACGGATCGATGCCGTCGAAGAAGCCCTTCATCAGCCAGGAGAAGAAGCAGATGTGCACGGCGATGTGCGGCAGCAGCAGGCCGATATAGGTGTCGTAGAGGCCCCAGCTCTGGGCCACGAAATAGAGCGGCAGCACCCAGGAAATGTAGGGCACGCAACGGAAGACGTAGATCGTGCCGAACCAGGTGCGCGCCGCCGGCCCCTGGAAGCGCGACAGCATGTAGCCGCTCGACACCGTCACCAGCAGCGAGAAGAAGGTGGCGAGCGTGGCGATCAGCGCCGAATTGGCGAAGGCTTCGACGACACGGTCGTCCTGCAGCACTTCCAGGAAATTGCCGAAGGTGAACTCGGTGCCGCGATGGACGTAGTAGACGCCTGACTCCGGTCGCAGCGAGGTCAGGATCAGCCACAGCACCGGGAAGGCGAATAGAAAGCAGATCGCGAACAGCACCAGGCCGAACAGGACGCGCCGCACATTGAGCGGCAGACGGGCGAACAGCAGGGGTTCCTTGACCATCGCCATGGCGTCAGGCCCGCGCGATGCGGTCGACGACGCGGTAGAGCACCGCGCCGACCACCAGGATGATGAGGCCGCCGATGATCGCCGCCGCCGAGCCGCGGCCGAAATCCAGCGTCAGGAAGGCGAGCACATAGGCGTAGAGGCTGAACAGCTCGGTCGAGCGGCCGGGGCCGCCACCGGTCAGGGTCCAGACGATGTCGAAGGTGCGGAAGGCGTCGATGGCGCGGATCACCACGCAGACCACGATCACCGAGCGCAGCATCGGCAGGGTGAGATGGGTGAAGACGCGCCAGGTCGAGGTGCCGTCGATGGCCGCCGCCTCGAACGGCTCACGCGGCAGGCTCTGCAGGCCGGCCAGCAGCAAGAGCGTGTACCAGGGCGTCCATAGCCAGATGTCGGTCATGACGATGACGCCGAAGGCGGTCCAACGCTCGACCAGCCAGGGCTGGCCGTCGAGGCCCAGTCCCTCGAGCACGGCGTTCACGATCCCGAACTGGTCGTTGAACATCCAGCGCATCATGATGGCGGCGATCACCGGCGCCACCATCAGCGGCACCAGCAGCACGGTCTGCACGATCTTCTGGCCGGCGAAGGGCCGATTCAGCAGCAGCGCCAACGCCAGGCCCAGCACCAGGGCGCCGGCCACGCTCAGGATCATGAAGATGAAGGTGTTGGGCAGCACGACCCAGAGGAACTCGGGGTCGCTCAGCACGGCTTGATAGTGGTGAAGGCCGACCCAGGTCTTCTTGGGATTGTACAGCGCCCAATCGCGGAAACTGGCATTGGCGCCGATGGCGATGGGCACGACCTGGAACAGGGTGAGCAGCAGCGCTGCAGGCGTGATCAGGAGCAGCATGAATCGCGTCTGCTCCCCGAACAGGGGACGCCCTCCACCTGTCATGAACTCCCCTCCCCGTACGCGCCACACTTTGGCCGGGATGATGGTGGTTTTCGCAACTGGTTGGAAGCGACGATTGGGAGTATTTGACCGCCGCCATGCCGACGCTGCGCACGCTGAAGGCCCTCCAACGAGAAGGGCTGCTGCCGGTCGATCCGCGCCTCGCCGAGGCCGCGGACGCGATGGCGATCGCCATCACGCCGGAGATGCTGGCGCTGATCGATCGCGCCGATCCGGCGGATCCCATCGCACGCCAGTTCGTGCCCAGCGCCGCCGAGACCGAGATCGCGGCCGACGAGCTTTCGGACCCGATCGGCGACGAGGCGCGCTCGCCGGTGAAGGGCATCGTGCATCGCTATCCCGACCGGGTGCTCCTGAAGCCGCTGCATGTCTGCCCGGTCTATTGCCGCTTCTGCTTCCGCCGCGAAAAGGTCGGGCCGGGCGGCGAGGCGCTGTCGGCCGACGAGCTCGCCGCGGCGATCGCCTACATCAAGGCGCGGCCCGAGATCTGGGAAGTGATCCTGACCGGCGGCGATCCGCTGATGCTGGCGCCGCGGCGGCTGGCCAGGCTGATCGCCGCGCTGGACGCCATCGACCATGTCGACGTGATCCGCATCCATAGCCGCGTGCCCATCGTCGATCCGTCGCGCGTGACCGACGACCTCGTCGCCTCGCTGAAGCCGTCCCGCGCCGCGCTGTGGTTCGCCGTGCACTGCAATCATGCGCGTGAGCTCAGCGCCGCAACGCGCGCGTCCCTGGCGCGGCTGGCCGACGCCGGCATTCCCTTGATGGGCCAGACGGTTCTGCTGGCCGGCGTCAACGACGAGGTCGAGACCTTGGAGGCTCTGATGCGCGCCCTGGTGACGTGCCGCGTAAAACCCTACTACCTGCACCATCCCGACCTGGTGCGCGGGACCGGGCACTTCCGGGTCTCGATCGAGCGCGGCCAGGCCCTGATGAAAGCGCTGCGCGGCCGGCTGAGCGGGCTGGCGCAACCGACTTATGTGCTCGACGTGCCGGGCGGCCACGGCAAGGTGCCGATCGGGCCGGGCTATCTCGGCGACGACCCCGACGCGCTATTGGTCGAGGACGCTTTCGGCGGACGGCATCGCTATCCGCGGTAGATCCTCAGTCGTTCTTGAGAAGACTGCTGAGCATCATCCAGTCGGTATCGCCGGGCCGCTTGACCTCAACGTGTCGCCATCCATTCAAGTTAGTCTTTTGGCCGGACTTCGTTCGATAGATGTTTGCCGCGAGCCGAGATGGTGAAGAAACTACTTCTCCCCGGTGCTGAAAGCCGCCTTCTACAACTTGGCCGTTCTGCTCTCCGTTAGCGGACGACATCCTCCAACGAGTGCTATCCGCGGTGATGCTCCTCATGGAGGACGGCCTTGCCGATCGGGCCGGGCTCCTCGACAGCGAACGTTATGACGACGTCCCCCGCCTTCGCGAAGGTCAGCGTGATCGGCAGGGTCGATCCCTTGGCCAGGGGCGTCGTCACGCCCTGCAGCAGGAGATGGTAGCCACGCGGCTTCAGCGTCGTGGTGTAACCGGCCGGGATGCCGAGCCCCCCCGCCAGCGGCCGCATGTCGATGTCGGCGTCGACGACCTTGATACCACAGACGTCGATCCGCTCGGCCCCCGGACTGTGGGCGGCGACCAGCCGGTCGTCGGCCGGCCCCTTGTTCCTGATCAGCAGGAAGGCGCCGGCCGTGCTGGTGCCCGGCAGGGCCCGCGAAGCGGCCCGCGCCCACGGCTTGTGCATCTCCAGCGGGCCATGCACCGCCGCTGGGGTCGAAGGCGAAGCCCCCTCGGGACGGCGGCGAAACCAGCTCACCACGCCCGATGCTCCATTAGAATTTCTTTCACGTACCTGCTCCCCATGTGTTTCTCGAGCCCTTCGTCCTCTCTGGTTAGTCCTGAATTTCTCTTGGCCTCAGGCTGCCCCGCAACCGCCTCCTCAGCGCCGTCCGACGGCGGCAATAGTGGCACGATTGGAGCGCGTCTGCGGTGCGTTCAACTCCTCGACCAGCCACTCCTCGAAGGCCTTGGTCTTGGGCCGGCTGACCGACGCGGGCGGGCAGACGAACCACCATGCCTTGCCCGAATCGACGATCTGCGGGAAGGGCTGGAACAGCCGACCCGAGGCGAGGTCTTCGCGGAAGAGCTGCGGCGGACCGACGGCAACGCCTGCGCCTTCCATCGCCGCTTCGACGGCGATCATGGTCGAGTCGAAGGTCAGCACGCGCTTGGGCTTGAAGTCGCCCATGCCGACCGCGCGCAGCCAGATCGCCCATTCAGGATCGTAGGTCATGTCGATGAAGGGCACGCGCTTCAAGTCGTCGAGCGTCTTCAGCTTGTCGCGATAACGGCGGCCGCAAAGCGGCGTCAGAACGTCGGAAAACAGCTTTGTTGCATGTAATTCGGGCTCCGGCTGCACCGTGAAGCGGATGGCGCAGTCGAAGTCCTCTCGCGCGAAATCGATGCGGCGCTGCGTCGTCGTCATGCGCACTTCGATCTCGGGATGCTTGGTCTGAAAGCGATGCAGGCGCGGCGCCAGCCAGCCCAACGCGAAGGTCGTGACCAGGCTGACATTGAGCGTGCCGGAGTTGGCCTTGCGGCCGACGCGCTCCAGCGCGTTGGTCATGCGATCGAACGCGTCGCGCAGATCGGGCAGCAGCGCCTCGCCTTCACTGGTGATCTCGAGTCCGCGCGGACGGCGCACGAACAGCGCCACGCCCAACCGTTCCTCGAGCGCCTTGACCTGATGGCTGACGGCGGCCTGGGTGACGTGCAGCTCTTCGGCCGCGTGGGTGAAGGAGGCGTGACGGGCGGCGGCTTCGAACGCGCGGAGCGCATTCAGAGGCAGTTGAGAGCGGCTCATTTAAGGCACCGACAGCATAGTTTTTGTAGGCCTCCCCCGAGAGATCGTCCTTTGTAGAACGCGTTACCTTAGCGCAAATAGGGCAAGGAAACGAGGTGCAACACGGCAATCCGGCCGCGACGCCTCAAACGGAGCTAAGTCATGTCGACCCTGTCCAGCGTGCGGGAAATCGCCCGCCCGGCAACCCTCTCCTTCTCCTTCGGCCGCGCCTTCGCGCTCCTGGCCGGCGGCGTTGTGGTCGGGATCGAACATGTCATGACCCGAGCCGAGCTTGCCCGCTCGCGACGCCAACTCGCCCAGCTCGATGAGCGCCTGTTGCGCGACATCGGGCTCGACCGGGCGACCGCCCGGGTCGAGGCCACCAAAGGCTTCTGGGCCTAGTTGCCACTGGGCAAGGGGTAATTGCCGGCGGGTGGCGGATAGAGCAGGTTGGGCCATGGTGCTTTGATGGCGCCATGACCCAACATTCCCTCTCGCTTCCCACCGTGGCGCTCGCTTCCAAAATCCATCCCGATGCCCTGCCGGATGAGGCGACTTGCTGGCAGGCCGTTCAGGGGCGCGACCGCAGCTACAATGGCCGGTTCTGGTTCTCGGTCCGGACGACCGGGGTCTATTGCCTACCGTCGTGCGCGGCGCGGCCGCCGCTTCGGCGCAATGTCGACTTCCACGCCTCGCCCGACGCGGCCGAGGCGGCGGGCTTCCGCGCCTGCAAGCGCTGCAAGCCGCGCGACTGGCAGGCCGACGTCGGCCTCAGCAAGCCGGTGGCCCAAGCCTGCAAGCTCTTCGATGCGACCAACGGCGACACCCCGCCCTCACTGGCCGAGGTCGCGCGCAAGGTCGGCCTGACCGCAGGCGCGCTCAGCAAGCGCTTCATTGCCGAGCTCGGCGTCAATCCGCGCGACTGGCTGGCGGCACGCAAGCGCCAGCGCTTCCGCAAGGCGCTGCGCGAGGGCGAAGCGGTGGCCGACGCGCTCTACGGCGCGGGCTACGGCTCGCCGAGCCGCGTCTACGAGACCTCCGACAAGGCGCTGGGCATGACGCCCGCGACCTACGCCAAGGGCGGCGTCGGCGCGCACATCGACTACACCACCGTCGATTCCGACTACGGCCGCGTATTGGTGGCGGCAACGCAGAAGGGCATCGCCGCGGTGTTCCTGGGCGACAACGACCGCGCCTTGGAGAAGGACCTGAAGCACGACTTCCCGGCCGCCGACATCACGCGCAACGACGACGTCCTGGCGCCGCGGGTGAAAGGCGTGCTGGCGCGCCTCTATGGCCGCAAGCCCTCGGCCCTCGATGCGGCCGACGTACCGCTCGACATCGTCGGCACGGCCTTCCAGTGGAAGGTCTGGAAGGAGCTGACCCGGATCCCGGCGGGCGAGACCCGCACCTATGGCGAGATCGCTCGCCGCATCGGCGCACCAGGCTCGGCCCGCGCCGTCGGCCGCGCCTGCGCCACCAATCAGGCCGCAGCCGTCATTCCTTGCCATCGCGCCGTCGGCTCGAGTGGCGGGCTGACCGGCTATCGCTGGGGCGTGGCGCGCAAGGAGCGGCTGCTGGCCGATGAGCGCCGCCGCAGCAACACGTAGAAGGCGCCACTGCCGCCGTGCCGCGGATGCGCCGCGCGCACGGCGCGGACGCGATGGCGGTTGTCGGCACGATTCAGCCAGCCCACGAACTCCGCGCGGATGCGGCCGCCGAACATGCGGCCGCCTTCCAGCCGCACCCCCTTGCCGGTGACGATCAGCACGACCCGCAGGTCGCGCGCCGCGGCGTGCTCGAGGAAAGACGAAACGGCGCGCTCGGCGGCCGCCAGCGTCATGCCGTGCAGGTCGAGTGAAGCCTGCGGCATGAGCTTGCCGCGCGACAGGGCACGAGAGGTGTCGCGGTCGAAATTTTGATCGTCTACTGCCAATTCCGGGACGGGTGTCATCCCGAGCGCAGCGAGGGACCTTTCCTGCGGCCTCAACGGTCCTTCGACCTTCGGCCTCGGGATGACAGTCTTCGGATGCGGCTTGCGACCTTTCAGCGGCTTCACCCCAGACATGGCAGCAGCGAACAGGTGCGCGTCCTTGACCATGGCGTTTCGTGTAGCCTTGGCGTCGGGGCGGGTCTACACAGCGCGCCATGGCACTGGCGCCCCCACCCCCCTCGCGGACTCCACCGCCACCCGATCCCGACCTGCAGACCGGCCTCCAGTATCTGAAGGCGGGCTGGTTCGACCGCGCAGAGCCGCTGTTCCGCTCGGCCCTGGCACGCCACGGCGATCGGCCGGACATCCTGCACTTCCTTGCCGTCTGCCTGGCGCAGCGCGGCGCGCTCACCGACGCCGAAGGCCTGTGGCGCAAGGCGATCGCCAAGGATCCCAACGAGCCCATGCTGTCCTACAACCTCGCCCTGGTGGCGCGGCGGCTGGGCAACCTCGACGAGGCGGCGCGACGCCTGCGCGACACCATCCGCAAGGCGCCGGCGCATGTCGAGGCGCGGCTGGCGCTCGCTTCTCTCCATATGGACCAGGGCCGCTTTGCCGCTGCCGAGCGCGAACTCGGCGAGTTCGTGAGCAATATCGACCAGGCCATCGAGAAGGGCGGCCCGGGCACGGAAGGCCTGAAACCTCTGCAGGCGCGGGCGCGCAACATGCTGGGCCACGCGCTCTATCGCATGGCCCACTACGGGCCCGCGATCGAGGTGCTGGACATGGCCCTGGCCGACGCCGGCGACGACACCGCCCGTCGCGGTCAGATTCTGGGCGACCGCGCGCTGGCGCTGGGCGGGCTCGGCCACCACGAGGAGGCCATCGAAGGCGCCCGGCAGGCCGTGCAACTGGCGCCGGACAGCGCCGTGCTGCTGCACGTCCTTGGCTTCGTCCTGAACGTCGCCGGCCGGCCGGAGGAAGCCCTGAGCCCCATCCAGAGCGCGCTGGCGATTGATCCCAACTTCACCGGTGCGCTCAGGACATTGGCGCACGTCCAGGCCGCGCTCGGCAAAAATGGCGAAGCCATCGAGCAGCTGCAGCGCGCCTTGCGTCAGAACCCGTCCGACAGCGACGCCATCCTGCAGCTCTCGCTGTTGCACATCGAGCAGAAGCAGTTCGCCGACGCCTTGGCCGTGCTGGAGCCTCATCTCAAGCAGACGCCCGACGATGTGCGCGCGCTCAACAACCAAGGCTTGGCGCTGCGTGGCCTGAAGCGCTTCGAGGAAGCACGCCGAGCGCTGAAGCGCGCCTCGCGGCTCGCCACCGACGATCCCATGGTGCTGACCAACCTCGGCTGCGTGCTGGTCGATCTCGACCGGGCGGCCGAAGCGCGGTCGCTGCATGAGCATGCCCTGCGCGGCCTGCCGGGCGATTCGCGCCTGCTCGGCCACTATGGCGCCTGCCTGGCGGCGCTGGGCGAGACGGACAAGGCGCGCGAGGCCCTCGATGCGGCACTGGCAGCCAACCCCAACAACGCCGAAGCCCTCGACGCCCTGGTGAAGCTCGGCGCATGAGCGAGGTCACCGATCGACTGGCGAAGGTGCGCAAGGACATCGCCGACGCTGCCACAGCCGCCGGCCGCGATCCTGCGTCCGTCACCCTGGTCGCCGTCTCCAAGACCCACGGCGCCGATCGCGTGCGCGAGCTGCTGGTCGCCGGACAGCGCGTGTTCGGCGAGAACCGCGTGCAGGAGGCGGAAGGCAAGTTCCCTGCGCTCAAGGCCGAGTTCGCCGACTTGGAGCTGCATCTCATCGGCCCGCTGCAGACCAACAAGGCGCGCGATGCCGTAGCCTTGTTCGACGTCATCCAATCGGTCGATCGCGAGCGACTGGCCGGCACACTGGCCAAGGAGATGGAGCGGGCGGGCCGGCGCCTCGATTGCTACATCCAGGTCAACACCGGCGAAGAAGCACAGAAAGCCGGCGTCTTGCCCAAGGACGTCGACGCCTTCGTCGCCTCCTGCCGCAACGTCCATAAGCTGCCCATCGTCGGCCTGATGTGCATCCCGCCGGTCGACGAAGAGCCGGCATTGCACTTCGCGCTGCTGGCGAAGATGGCCGCGCGCAACGGCCTGGCCAAGGTCAGCATGGGCATGAGCGCCGATTACGAGACGGCCGTGCGGTTGGGCGCCACCCATGTCCGGGTCGGCACCGCCCTGTTCGGCAGTCGCGGAACCCAGGGGGGCGGCCCCTAGACCATGCCCGAGCTGCCCGAGGTCGAAACGGTCCGGCGTGGTCTCGCTCCGAAACTCGTCGGACGGCGTATCGTGCGGCTGGTCCAGCGGCGCCGCGACCTCAGGGTGCCCCTGCCGACCAAGTTCGCTCAGCGGGTCGAGGGCCGGACGGTCCTGGCCATCGATCGGCGCGCCAAATACCTGCTGCTGCGGCTCGACGACGGCAACACCCTGATCGCCCATCTCGGCATGTCGGGCCGCATGACCCTGCATGACGCCCAAAGCGCCGCCGAGCATCCGTTCGAGCGTCACGACCACGTCGTGTTCGAGACCGACGAGGGCTGGCAGGTCCGTTTCAACGACGCACGCCGCTTCGGCCTGATGCTGCTGGCGGCCGACGACGCCGTTCCCAAGCACAAGCTGTTCAAGGGGTTGGGACCCGAGCCGCTGGACGAGACGTTCGATGGCGTGGCGCTGGCCAGTCGTCTCAAGGGACGCAAGACGCCCATCAAGGCCGCGCTGCTCGACCAGAAGACCCTGGTCGGGGTCGGCAACATATATGCGTGCGAGGCGCTGTTCCTGGCCGGCATCTCGCCGCGCCGCTCGGCGCATACGGTCCAGGGCGATCGTGCCGACCGCCTGGTCGCCGCCATCAAGAGAGTGCTGCTGCGTTCGATCGACGACGGTGGCTCGACCTTGCGCGATCACGTGCAGCCGGGCGGCGAGCTCGGCTATTTTCAGACCCGCTTCAACGTCTACGACCGCGCCGGAATCGTCTGTCCCACGCGCGATTGCGGCAAGCTCGTCAAGCGCCTGGTGCAATCGGGTCGCTCGACCTTCTATTGCGCGCACTGCCAGCGGTAGCGTAAGCCCTCCGTAGCTCCGCCCTCCTACGCTCCTGGCGGAGCTTCGGAGGGTAACTCTGTCCGCCGAAGCCTTGGCGAAGGCGGAAGGAGCGAAGGAGGGTGGAGGACACCGTGACCGCCTATCAGAACATCAAGACCGAGACCAAGGGCCGCGTCGGCATCATCCGACTCGATCGACCGAAGGCATTGAACGCGCTCTGCGCCGATCTGGTGCGCGAGCTGGGCCAGGCGCTCGATGCTTTCGAGGCCGACCCGAACATCGGTTGCATGGTGCTCACCGGCAGCGACAAGGCGTTCGCCGCCGGCGCCGACATCAAGGAGATGAAGGACCAGACCTACCAGGACGTCTTCCTGAAGGACTTCATCACCGTCGGCTGGGAGAAGGTGAGCCAGGTCCGCAAGCCGATCATCGCCGCGGTCGCCGGCTATGCGCTGGGCGGTGGATGCGAGATGGCGATGATGTGCGACTTCATCATTGCATCGGACACTGCGAAGTTCGGCCAGCCGGAGATCACACTTGGTACGATACCGGGCGCAGGCGGCACCCAGCGCCTGCCGCGCTTCGTCGGCAAGTCGAAAGCGATGGACCTCGTGCTGACCGGCCGCATGATGGACGCCGCCGAAGCCGAGCGCTGCGGCCTGGTGAGCCGCGTGGTCCCGCTCGCCGATCTCATGAACGACGCCATCGCCACGGCCGAGAAGATCGCCGGCATGTCGCTGCCCGCTACCATGGTCGCCAAGGAGGCGGTCAATCGCGCCTTCGAGACGACGCTGGCCGAGGGCGTTCGCTTCGAACGCCGCACCTTCCATGCGACCTTCTCCTTCGACGATCGGGCCGAGGGCATGGCGGCCTTCGCCGACAAGCGCAAGGCCGCCTGGAAACACAGGTAAATGGCTGGTTTTGCCGGGGTTGACCGACCGCCGGTCGGCCCTTATACACCCGCCCTTCCGAAGGACGAGGAATAGATGGCTAGTCACAAGTCGGCTGAGAAGCGCGCGCGCCAGACCAAGCGCCGCACCGCCGTGAACACGGCGCGTCGCAGCCGCGTGCGCGGCTCGGTCAAGAAGGTCGAGGAAGCGATCAAGGCGGGCGACAAGAAGGCCGCCGCCGAAGCGCTGCGCGCTGCGCAGCCGGAGATCCAGCGCGGTGCGACCAAGCACATCGTGACCAAGAACGCCGCAGCGCGTCGGGTGTCGCGACTCGCCGCACGCATCAAAGCGATGGCGTGAACGACGACGAAGCAGAGAATGTGAACGCCGCTCCAACGAGCGGCGTTTTCTTTTTTGGCGACAAAGATAAAAAATCTTCGAGAAAAAATTTTGAGCGAATCGCATCTGAACATTTGGTCGCCAAAAGGGCGAATGACATACGATTCCCTTTTATCGAACCAAGCGCGCGATCAGGCGCTAGATGTTGAGCGCTGCCGATCGCGAAGACAAAGAGGAAGAATCGATTCCTCACGCGAGTCAACACCGACACGCCACGAACAACATGGATAGCCTGCTTGGAAGTAGAATCGAAGAGTTTGCGCCGCGCCGAGAGTCTGTCTAAGACTCGGCTCATCGCGACGGAGCGTGGGGCGCAAAGACGCGAGCCAAGGTGAGGATGGGGGGCAACCGCCCTCACCGAAAGACGAACGAGGGAGCAAGCCGCAGCCATCTGACGACAGTCGGTCGACAATAGAAGCGTTCCCTCTAACGACGCTCACCTCGATCTCCCGTTGTCATTCGTGCGCTGTGTGTCCATCGTACATCGTTGGCTCGTGTCTGAGCAGCCTGCTTCGTAAAATGAAGAGCGGGGGCCATGGCGAAAGACAATAAGATCGCGGGCACGTACGAGGTCTCCCCTGCCGCCGGCTATGCGGGCGACGTGGCCCCGACGACAGCCTGGAAGATCCTGAGCGAGCAGAAGGACGCAGTCCTGATCGACTGCCGCACCAGGGCGGAGTGGAACTATGTCGGCCTGCCCGTCCTCGACACGCTGGCCAAGAAGCCGGCGCTGCTCGAGTGGCAGGTGTTTCCCAGCATGCAGCCCAACCCGGAATTCGTGGCCGCGCTCTCGGGCGCTCTCCCCGACAAGGAGGTACCGCTGCTCTTTCTATGCAGGAGTGGAGTTCGTTCGGCCGCGGCGGCGAAAGCCATGACCGCGGCCGGCTACAGTACATGTCTCAACGTAGCTGACGGTTTCGAGGGGCCCCTCGATGCGCAGGCCAAGCGCGGCGCGGCAGGGGGATGGAAGGCAGCGGGACTTCCGTGGAGACAGACATAATGAACCGAATTCAAGCGCCGCTCACGGCGAACAACAACAAGAACGCAGCATCGTACGAACAAAAGACAATGGCGGGGGCCGATATGGAAGAAGTTGCGGGCCGAAAGGAGCTGGAAGCGCATTGGGTGCGCGTCTGCGATCGGTTACGCAAGGAAATCGGCGACAAGGCCTTCAAGACGTGGTTCGGCGAAGTCGAGCTCGGCAAGCTGGAGACCGGCAAGCTGCGCCTCTATGCGCCGACCCGCTTCGTCCGCGACTGGGTCGCCCGCCACTACGGCGACCGCGTGCTGGCCTACTGGCAGGCGGTCAACACCACCGTGTCAAGCGTCGAGGTGAACCTCGTGCCGCCGCCGGCACCGCGTCGCGCCAACGACATCATCGCCATGCCGCCGGTGCCGACCTCGCCGCAGAACTACCAGTCGTCGTCGCTGCCCCGCCTGGGACCGGCGATCGGCCGCGGCAGCGAGGACGCCTTCCAGGGGCCCGAGGCGCGCTACACCTTCGCCAACTTCGTGGTCGGCAAGCCGAACGAGTTCGCCTACGCCGCCGCGCGCAACATCGCCGAGCAGGACCGGCCGCTGCCCGAGCGCAACCCGCTCTATATTTTCGGCGGCGTCGGCCTCGGCAAGACCCATCTGATGCACGCCATCTGGCACGCCATCCGCGAGCGCGACCCCAAGACCCGCGTGCTCTATCTCACGGCCGAGAGCTTCGTGAACCGCTTCATTCAGGCGCTGCGCACCAAGAACACCGGCCAGTTCAAGGAGCTGTTCCGCAACGTCGACGTGCTGATGGTCGACGACGTCCAGTTCATCTGCGGCAAGGAAGCGAGCCAGGACGAGTTCTTCTTCACCTTTAATTCTCTTGTTGAGCAGAACAAGCAGATCGTCCTGTCATCTGAGAAGCCGCCGAGCGAACTGCAGGACATCGAGGAGCGCATGCGCTCGCGGCTGGGCAGCGGCCTGGTGGCGGACATTCACTCCTCGACCTACGAGCTGCGTCTCAGCATCCTGCAGACCAAGGCAGAGAATGCACGCGTGCCGGTGCCAGTCGCGGTGCTCGAGTTCCTCGCGCACAAGATCTCGACCAACATCCGCGAACTCGAGGGCGCGTTGAACCGCGTCGTCGCGCACGGCCAGCTGATCGGCCGCGAGATCACCGTCGAGATGGCGCAGGACGTGCTGCACGACCTGCTGCGCCAGGCCGACCGCAAGGTGACGGTCGACGAGATTCAGCAACGCGTTGCCGCGCACTACAACATCAAGCTCGCCGAGATGAGTTCGCCGCGTCGTGCGCGTTCGGTGGCGCGGCCCCGGCAGGTTGCGATGTACCTTGCCAAGCAGTTGACCACGTTGAGCCTGCCGCAGATCGGCAAGCGCTTCGGCAACCGCGACCACACCACGGTCATGCATGCCGTCCGCAAGATCGAGGAACTGAAGATCTCCGATCTTTCGATTGCGGAAGACGTCGAGTTGCTCAAGCGCCAGTTGCAGGGCTAGGCATCTCCCGAGGAGAGGCGTGAAACGGGGTCCGGAAGGACCTCGTTTTGCTTTGGCTTCAGGGGCTTAAGAGCCTCTAATTCCGGGCGAATTCGCTTCCCGCCAAGGACCGTCGTGCTATAGTCTGCAACCGTTCCGCAATGGCCTTTTCAGGCCCGCGAAACGGGGTGTCTAAACCGCATTTTTGGCCCCTCGTTACAGCGACCAAACCATGAAACTGACGATCGAACGGGCAGCCCTCCTGAAAGCGCTGGCCCATGTCCAGAGTGTGGTCGAGCGGCGCAACACGATCCCCATCCTGTCCAACGTCCTGATCACCGCCCAGAAGGGCCGGCTGAGCCTCGCCGCCACCGACATGGACCTCGCCATCACCGAGCAGGTCGATGCGACGGCCGCCAAGACCGGCTCGACGACGGCGCCCGCCCACACCCTCTATGAGATCGTGCGCAAGCTGCCGGACGGTGCCCAGGTCGAGCTCGAGACCGCCTCCGACGGCAACAGCCTGGTGATCCGCGCCGGCCGCTCCCGCTTCACCCTGCAGTGCCTGCCGCCGGCCGACTTCCCGGCCATGGCCGAGGGCGACCTGCCGCACCGCTTCCAGCTGCCGGCGACCGACCTCAAGGGCATCATCGACCGCACCCGGTTCGCCATCTCCAACGAGGAGACGCGGTACTACCTGAACGGCATCTATTTTCATGCCGCCACCGCCGGCGGCACGCAGGTGCTGCGCGGCGTCGCGACCGACGGCCATCGCCTGGCCCGGGTCGAGGTGCCGCTGCCCAAGGGCGCCTCGGAGATCCCGGGCGTGATCGTGCCGCGCAAGACCGTGGGCGAGGTCCGCAAGCTCCTGGACGAGAGCGACGGCTCGGTCGACGTCGAGCTTTCCGACACGCGGATCCGCTTCGCCTCGGGCGGGGTCACCCTGGTCAGCAAGCTGATCGACGGCACCTTCCCGGACTACGAGCGGGTCATCCCGACCGGCAACGACAAGGTCCTGAACGTCCCCTGCAAGGAGTTCGCCCACGCCGTCGACCGCGTCTCGACCATCTCGACCGAGAAGTCGCGCGCCATCAAGCTCGCGGTCGCCAAGGGCGTGGTCACGCTCTCGGCCACCAGCCCCGACGCCGGCAGCGCCACCGAGGAGATCGAGGTCGAGTACAAGGACGCCGCCCTCGAGATCGGCTTCAACTCGCGCTACCTGCTCGACATTACCGAACAGATCGCGGGCTCGGAGGCGCGTTTCCTGATGGCCGATGCGGGTTCCCCCACGCTGGTACGTGACGGCGCAGACGAAAGCGCCCTCTACGTGCTCATGCCGATGCGGGTATGACGGCGCCGCCGAACAGCGCTCTCGCCTATTCCCCCGACGCCGCAACCGGCGCAGCGCCGGCCGTACTGGCCGTGCGCCAGCTTCGGCTGACCGACTTCCGCAACTACCGCCAGCTCCGCCTCGACTGCGGCCCCGAGCCCATCGTGCTCGTCGGCGCCAATGGCGCGGGCAAGACCAACCTCCTGGAGGCGCTCTCCTTCCTGGCGCCCGGCCGCGGCCTGCGCCGGGCCCGCCTGGACGAGGTCGCCCGCCGCAGCCGCGCCAGCGAGCCCGATGCCGCCGCCTGGGCGGTCGCCGCCACCCTGGACACCCCCGAAGGCCGTCTCGCCATCGGCACCGGGCTGGAAGCGGCCAGAAGCGAAGGCAGCCTGCGCCGGGCCGTGCGCATCGACGGTCGGCCAGCCCAGAGCCAGACCGCGCTTGGCCTTCATGTCGCAGCCGTCTGGCTGACGCCGCAGTTCGACCGGCTGTTCCTCGACGGGCCGGGCGAGCGCCGGCGCTTCCTCGACCGGCTGGTGACGGCGCTGCACCCCGAGCACGCCGGCAACGTGGCCGCCTACGAGAATGCGCTGCGCCAACGCGCCCGCCTGCTGGGCGAAGGCAACCGCGATCCGCACTGGTACACCGCGCTGGAAGACACCATGGCCCGCCACGGCGTGGCCCTGGCCGCGGCGCGCGCCGACACCGTCCATCGCCTCGACGCGGCGGCGCGGCTGGGCATCGGGCCCTTCCCGCGGGCGGCGCTGGCCATGGCAGGCGAGGTCGACGGCTGGGTCGCCACCATGGCGGCCCTCGACGTGGAAGACCGCCTGCGCGGCGAGCTCGCCGCCAGTCGCTTGCGCGACGGCGAAGCAGGCACCACATCCTGTGGACCGCATCGCAGCGATCTTGCGGTGCGCCATCTCGATCTCGACCTGCCGGCAGCCGAAGGCTCGACGGGGCAGCAGAAGGCGGTCCTGGTGTCGATCGCATTGGCCCATGCGCGCTTGGTGGCGCTGTCGCGCGGACGCGCGCCGCTGCTGCTGCTCGACGAGATCGCGGCCCATCTCGACGCCGAGCGCCGGGCGGCGCTGTTCGACGAGGTGGTGGCGCTCAGCGTCCAGTGCTGGATGACGGGCACCGACGCCGAACTCTTCGCCCCGCTCGCCGGGCGCGCGCAGGTCCTGCGCGTCGCCGACGGCTCGATCGTGGCGACCTGACGCCTCTTTGGAAAGCAAGACTCATGAGCGACCCAAACAACAACATGACCCCCGGCGCCGAAGACTATGACGCCGATTCGATCAAGGTGCTGCGCGGTCTCGATGCGGTGCGCAAGCGGCCGGGCATGTATATCGGCGACACCGACGACGGCACCGGCCTGCACCACATGGTCTACGAGATCGTCGACAACGCGATCGACGAGGCGCTGGCGGGCTATTGCGACCGCGCCGAGGTGATCCTGCACGGCGACGGCTCGGTCACGGTGCGCGACAACGGCCGCGGCGTGCCGACCGACATCCACAAGGAAGAGGGCATCTCGGCCGCCAACGTGATCTTCACCCAGCTCCATGCCGGCGGGAAGTTCGACAACAACTCCTACAAAGTGTCGGGCGGCCTGCACGGCGTCGGCGCCGCCGTCGTCAACGCGCTGTCCGAGCATCTCGACCTGCGCATCTGGCGCAACGGCAAGGAGCATTACATGCGCTTCCGCCACGGCGATCCCGAGAAGGATCTCGAGGTCGTGGGCGAGGCGCCGAGGGAAAAGCACGGGACGGAAGTGACCTTCCTGCCGTCCAAGGGGACCTTCACCAAGACCGAGTTCGACTTCGCGACCCTGGAGCATCGCCTGCGCGAGCTCGCTTTCCTCAACTCGGGCGTTCGCATCGTGTTGACCGACGAGCGCGGCGCCGAGCCCAAGGTCTCCGACCTGTTCTACGAAGGCGGCATCGAGGCCTTCGCCAAGTATCTCGACCGCAACAAGCAGGTGCTGCACAACCCGCCGGTCTCGATTCGCGGCGAGAAGGACGGCATCACCGTCGAGGTCGCCCTGCAGTGGAACGACAGCTATCACGAGACGATGCTGTGCTTCACCAACAACATCCCGCAGCGTGACGGCGGCACCCATCTGGCGGGCTTCCGCGGCGCGCTGACGCGCACGCTGAACAAGTACGCCGACGAAAGCGGCCTCTCCAAGAAGGAGAAGGTGAGCCTGACGGGCGACGACATGCGCGAGGGCCTGACCTGCGTGCTGTCGGTCAAGGTGCCCGACCCGAAGTTCTCCTCGCAGACCAAGGACAAGCTGGTCTCCTCGGAGGTGCGGCCGGTCGTCGAATCGGTGGTCGGCGACAAGCTCGGCCAGTGGTTCGAGGAGCATCCCTCCGAGACCAAGAAGATCCTGACCAAGGTGATCGAGGCCGCAGCGGCCCGCGAGGCCGCCCGCAAGGCGCGCGAGCTCACCCGCCGCAAGGGCGCGCTCGACGTCAGCTCCCTCCCCGGCAAGCTCGCCGATTGCCAGGAGCGCGATCCGGCGCTCTCCGAACTGTTCATCGTCGAGGGCGATTCGGCCGGCGGCTCGGCCAAGCAGGGCCGCAACCGCGCCAACCAGGCGATCCTGCCGCTGCGCGGCAAGATCCTGAACGTCGAGCGCGCACGCTTCGACAAGATGCTGAGCTCGGCCGAGATCGGCACGCTGATCACGGCCCTCGGGACCGGTATCGGCGCCGACGACTTCGACATCTCGAAGCTGCGCTACCACAAGATCATCATCATGACGGACGCGGACGTCGACGGATCGCACATCCGCACGCTGCTGATGACGTTCTTCTATCGCCAGATGCGCGAGCTGATCGACGGCGGCTATCTCTACATCGCCCAGCCGCCGCTGTTCAAAGCGGCCAAGGGCAAGTCGGCGATCTACCTCAAGGACGAGCGCGCGCTCGACGATCACCTGATCAACACCGGCCTGGAAGGCGCGTCGTTCAGGCTGGGCGACGGTTCGGTGCAGGGCGGCGCCGACCTGCGCAGCACCGTCGACATCGCCCGCTCGGTGACCAACCTGGTGAAGCCGCTGTCGCTGTCGCGCCGCGTGACCAACCAGGCCGTGATCGAGCAGGCCGCGATCGCCGGTGCCCTGAAGCCCGATGTGCTGGCCGATCCGGAGCTTGCCCGCCAGACTGCCGACTACATCGCCCGCCGCCTCAACCGGGTGAGTTCCGCCCTCGAGCAGGGCTGGGTCGGCGAGCCGACGGCCGACGGCGGGCTCGCCTTCTCGCGCCGCCTGCGCGGCGTCCAGGAACGCCATGTCATCGATGGCCCCCTGATGAAGAGCGCCGAGGCGCGACGTCTCGATGCCCTGGCCGACGAACTGCAGGCCGTCTACCAGCGGCCCGGCACGTTCGTCGCCAAGGACAAGGAGATCACGATCTCCTCGCCGACCGAGCTTTACGCCGCCGTGCTCGAGGCCGGCCGCAAAGGGCTGGCCATCCAGCGCTACAAGGGGCTGGGCGAGATGAACCCCGACCAGCTCTGGGAGACCACGCTGGACCCTGAAGCGCGGGCCCTGCTGCAGGTCAAGATCAACCACGCCGACGAGGCCGACGAGATCTTCTCGACCCTGATGGGCGACGTCGTCGAGCCGCGCCGCGACTTCATCCAGGAAAACGCACTCAAGGTGGCGAACCTCGATGTTTAGTACCCGCACACCTCACCCTGAGGAGCGGTCCGCAGGACCGCGTCTCGAAGGGTGGGCCACAGTCACGTCGCTTGCCCACCCTTCGAGACGCGCACTGCGTGCGCTCCTCAGGGTGAGGTGTGCGGTGGCGCTGATCGCGAGCATGCTCTTCGCGACGGCGGCAGCCGCCCAGACCCAGTCGACGACTCCCGGCACCCACGCCGGCACCAAGCTCGCCTTCCCGGCAACGCTGGGCGGTGCGCAATTCGAGCGTGTCGTGAACTACGCCGGGCCGCCGACCAACCGGCCCGACCAGGGTGTCACCTACTTCTATTCGACGCCCAAGAAGATGGTGATCGCGGTCCACATCTATGACGGCGGCCGCCGGGTGCCTCCGGGCAGCGGCAATCCCCTGGTCGTCGACGAATTCATGGGCGAGATCAGCTCCTCGGAGCAGCAGGTCAGGTTCGGCGGCTACAAGGACTTCGAGCGGCCGTCGGTGCCGTCGACCTGCACCTACGGCAGCGTCTCCTTCCGCTGCATCACCTACAGCGCCGTGAACCAGTCGAACACGCGGCTCTATACCAAGATGATGATGACCGGCTTCCGCGACAACTTCATCAGCATCCGCATCGACTGGTCGCAGGCCCGCCAGCAGACCGCGAGCGACGCGGATGCCGCCCTGCAGGCCTTCGTGCCGGCGCTGTTCCACTAAAGGCACCTGAAGGGCGGTCGGGCTGCGGGATGGTCCATAACCTGTCCCTCGTCCACCTGCTGCTGGCTCTCGGTGCCGCAGCCACGATCTATCTCGTCGTTCGCGAGATGCGCCGATCCTACATCTCGGAATGGCGCCTGTTCGCTCCCGGCGTTGCCGCCCTGTTCGTGGCGAGCGGCCTGTTCCTGATCCAGATCGGTGCGGGCCAGCCACGCCTGGCTTTCGCCGCGGCGGCCATCACTGGCCTGGTCATCGGTGTCGCGCGCGGCATGATGATCGCCGTCCGCCACGACCATTACCAACCGGTCGTGATGATCTCACGCGACGCCAAGCTGATATTCCTCGCCGTGGCGGTCGGTGTGGGGGTCTGCGCCGCCCTCGAGATCATCGGCGCCTACGCAAGTCCCGGCCTCGAGAAGGTCCGCTTCTGGGCGGCGCTGAGCGCCGTGGTCTGCGCCGTGGCGATGCTCGCCCGTGCCTTGGTGCTGACGATCAAGCTGCGCCGGCTCGCCTGAGCTAAAGCACCATCTGGGTCTGCGTCACCACGGCGACCAGCTTGCCCTCCGCCGTGGTGATTCGGGTCTGCCACACCATGGTGCGCCGGCCGCGATGGATCGGCGTGGTCTCGCCGGTCACCGTCGTGCCGACGGCTGCCGGCCCGACGAAATTGGTCTTGCTCTCGATCGTCGTCGTGCCCTTGCCTTCCGGCAGGTTGAGCACGGTGGCCGCCGCGCCCAGCGTGTCGGCAAAGGCCATCACCGCACCGCCGTGCAGTATGTCGGGCCGCGTGCAGAGCTCGGGCTTGACCACCATCTCGGCCTTCACTGCCGTGTCGCTGGCCGCGATGAACTTCAGCCCCAGGACCTTGGCGAAGGGCAGCGGGTGGTCGTTCAGGAACTGAAGCTTGTCCATGGTCGATGTCCTCTAATACCCAAAGAGATGAAGGCGAGGGATCCTTCGGTGGCGAAAGATCCCTCGCTACGCTCGTAATGACAGTTTCAGCTTACAGCAGCACCCAGCCGACGCAGGCCGAGATACTCCATGATCGCGAAGTCGGCCACGATCAGCGCCACGACGCCGATGCCGACGAAGCCGGCCATGCTCCAGGTCGCCGGCACTGCCAGCACCAGGACGCTCGCGACCACCCAGGCAAGGTCGGCCGCAAAGATCACCCGGGCCCACGCCAGCGGCAGCGTTTCACGTGAAGCAACCCAGGCGCACAGCGCGCCGAAGGCGATCACGCCGACGCCCAGAAGCTCGAAGACGATGGCGAGGTCGAGGCCCAGCACCGAGACGGGCTCATGCGCCGCGATCCTGGCGAACGGCCCGGCAAAGGCCGCCAGCACGGCGCCCGAGACGACGGAAAAGACGGCGTTGCCCCACAGCGTGCGGCGCAGCAGGCGGTCGGTTGAAGCGTTCATGACGTCCTCCTTGGCTGAAACGACGCGCCAGAGGTCGCATTGGACCACCCTTCCAGCAATTACGCCCCAGGTAATCGGCGGACCGGCGGACGGGTGCTATCTTCCGCCTCATGATGCGAACAGCCTCTGCGGCGGCCTCGCCCGCCCTTCCCCCGCAGCCCGACATGTTCGGCCCCATGCTGCGGACCTGGCGCCGGCGCCGCGGCGCCAGCCAGCTGGCCTTGGCCCTGCAGTCGGGTGTCTCGCAGCGCCATGTCAGCTTCCTCGAGTCCGGGCGCGCCCGGCCGAGCCGCGAGATGGTGGTGCAGCTCACGACGGCGCTCGACGTGCCGCTGCGCCAGCGCAACGCCATGCTGCTGGCCGCGGGCTTCGCGCCGGCCTATCGCGAGACCAACTTCGCCGCGCCCGAGCTCCTGCCGGTGCGCAAGGCGATCGACCACATCCTGCGCCAGCAGGAGCCCTACCCCGCCATCGTGATCGACCGGCTGTGGAACTTCATCCAGGGCAACGAGGCGGCGACCGCCTTCACCGTGTTCCTGTTCGAGGGCCCGCCGCCCGCGCCGGCGCCGGGCAAGCCGCCCAACATCCTGCAGTGGCTGCTCGATCCCAAAGCGCTGCGGCCCAAGATCGCCAACTGGGAAGAGGTGGCGCGCCATCTCGTCTCGACCACCTACGCCGAGATCCTGGCCGACGGCGGCGAGCCCAAGGCGCTGGCCTTCATCGAGGAGATCATGACCTATCCCGACGTGCCGGCGTCGTTCCGCAAGCTGCGCTTCGAGGAGCGGCCGCAGCCCGTGCTGACGCTGGACTATGTCGTGGGCGGCAAGTCGCTGTCGGTGTTCACCACCATCTCCACGCTGGGCACGCCGCAGGACGTCACGCTGCAGGAAGTCCGCATCGAAAGCTTCTTCCCGGCCGACGATCGCAGCGATGCCCTGTTCAAGAGCCTGGCCGCCAAGGGCTAAACTCGAAGGGCATGAAGCCCCCGAGCACTGAATGGCGCGAGCGCATCGCGCCCGACGAACCAGCGCATCTCGAGCGCGCGGCCAAGATCATCGCGGACCTGCAGCGCGCGCGGTCGAAGAAGTACGGCCAGGGCCGCGCCCTCCATCGCAAGCAGCTTCTCGCGGCCACGGGCACGCTGGAGGTGCTCGACGGCCTGCCGGACCATGCCCGGCACGGCCTGTTCGCCAGGCCCGGCCGCCATCGTGCGCTCGTGCGCCTGTCGAACGGCGGGCCTGAGATCCAGGGCGACCGGGTGCCCGACATCCGCGGCTTTGCGCTGAAGGTGCTGGACGTCTCGGGCGAATCGGCGCTGGGCGGCACGACCGGCCACCAGGACTTCCTGATGATCAACCAGGATCGCGCGCCGGGCCCCAACAGCCGCGAGTTCATCGACTTCATCGAGGCCGCGACCCCGGGGCCGCTGTCCGGCATCCTCCATCTCTTCAAGGCGCACGGCCTGGGCGGCGGCCTCGGCCGCGTGCGCGACCTGTTCGGCATGCTGAACAAGAAGTTCAACGGCTTCGCCGCCGAGCGCTTCAACACGGTGGCGCCGCTCTGCTGCGGTCCCTACGCCGTGCGCGTGCGCCTCGCGCCCGCCGGCAATCCGCCGCCGGCGGCGCGCGCCAAGGATATCGTCGCCGACATGCGCGAGCGCCTGGCCATCGGCGACCTCACCTATAGCCTCGAATTGCAGTTCTTCGTCGACGAGGCGACGACGCCCATCGAGGATTCGTCCGTGGCTTGGCCCGACACGGAGACGCCCATCGTCACCGTGGCGCGGCTCGTCCTGCCGCGGCAGGGCGTCGATGCCGCAGCGGCCGAAGCCGAGGCCGCGCGCTTCGATCCCTGGAGCGGACTTTTGGCCCATCGGCCGCTGGGCGAGGTCATGCGGGCACGCAAGGTCGCCTACTTCGAGAGCCAGAAAGGCCGCAACGCCGCCTGATCAGGCCAAACCGTCAGGAAAGATTATCGACGTCGTTGCGCAGGGCGCGCCCCGCGCGGAAGCGCGCGAGGTTGTCGAGGAAGATGTCGAAGATCGCCTCGTTCTGGCCCAGCGAATGGCTCGCCGTGTGCGGTGAGACCAGGACGTTGGGCATGTCCCACAGCGGCGACGCGGGATCGAGCGGCTCGCGCTCGAACACGTCGAGATAGGCGCCGGCCAGGCGACCGCTCTGCAGCGCCTCGATGACGTCCTTCTCGATCGCGATCTCGCCGCGCGAGACGTTGACGAAATGCGAGCCCATGGGCATCGCCGCGAAGGCCGTCGCTTTGGCGATGCCGCGCGTCATCGGCGACGCCGGGCAGCACAGGATCAGCCAGTCCGCCTTGGGCAGGACCGTATGAAGCTGGTCGTAGGCGACGGTCTGGTCGCACGGCTCGACAGGCTCTGCCGTGCGACGGACGCCGACCACGCTCATGCCCAACACCTTCAGCAGCAAGGCGATGTTGCGGCCGATCGGTCCCATGGCGACGATCACGGCGTTCTGGCCCTTGAGATCGCGCGGCGAGCGCTCGCCGAGCCGCGGCTCCCAGGCATGGCGGCGCTGGGCATCGGCCAGCAGCGGGAAGCGCCGGTTGACGGCGATCACTGCCCCGAGAACGCTGTGCGAGACGGTCACAGCCGTGGCGCCCGAGGCCGTCGTCACCTTCACGCCGCGATCGCGCAATTCGCGATAGATCGGCCGCTCGGCGCCGGCCGGATGGATCTGCAGCCAGCGCAGCTTGGGCGACTTGCGCAGGACCGCCTCGAAGCCGCGCAGCTCCGGAGTCTGGTTGTCCTTGCTCGACCGGCCGGTGACCTCGCGGGTCATGAAGGCGATGTCGATGGCCGAGGGTCCGTCGGCGGCCAGGGCCTCCTCCGCGGTCACGAAGGACACGCCGGTGTCGGCAGCGGCGATGCGTGAGCCCCAGGTACGCAGGGCAAAGTCCGAAAGCAGAAGGTTCATCGTCCTCGCACTATACCGACCGTCCTTCAGCCACCGCATCATCGATGTGCCGCCGGTAGCGGACCTGCGGGCGGCGGGCCCCGGCGGCAAGCAGGGCGTGCCGCACGGTGGGTGTGGCGCCGGTCACGAACACCCGGACCTTGTGGCGACCGGCCTTGCGGGCGATGGCGGCAATGGTGTTGGCGGCGGTCGAATCGACGAACGGCACGGCGGAGAAGTCGACGACCAGGGCCTTGTGACGGTCCCCGATGCGGTCGAGGACGGCGTTCAGGATCGACGCGGTGCCGAAGAAGAAAGCGCCGGAGAGGCGATAGACCACGACTTCCTCGTCGGTCGCGAGCCTGGGATCGTAGGGCGCCCGCGGATCGGCACTGTCGGGACGGTCGCCGTTGATCGGCGGCGCGTGCGCCTCGATCCCGGTGGCGCCGGCCATACGACGGATGAACAGCACGGCGCCCAACGCAAAACCGACGACGATGCCTTCCGTCAGGTCTCGGAACACCGTCAGCAGGAAGGTCGACAGCAGCACCACGGCATCGCCGCGCGAGGAGCGGAGCAGGCTGAGGAACTCGTACTTCTCGGCCATGTTCCAGGCGACCACGGCCAGCACGCCCGACAGGGCAGCAAGGGGGACGTAGGCGAAGAGCGGCGCGGCGAGCAGCATGAACAGCAGCAGGAACGCAGCATGCATCATGCCGGCGACCGGACCGCGCGCGCCTGCGCGTACATTGGTCGCGGTGCGTGCGATCGTGCCCGTTGCCGGCAAGCCGCCGAACAGCGACGCGCCGACATTCGCCACGCCCTGCGCCACCAACTCGCAGTTCGAGCGATGGCGGCGGCCGGTCATGCCGTCGGCGACCACGGCCGACAGCAGCGATTCGATGGCGCCCAGCAGGGCGAAGGCGACGGCGTCGGGGAGAACCGCCTGGACCTTCTCGAAGGAAAAGGCCGGCAGATGCGGCGCCGGCAGCATCGAGGGTATGCCGCCGAAGCGCGTGCCGATGGTCTCGACGGGCAACGCGAAGACGAAGGTCGCGACGGCGGCAATGGCGACGGCGATCAGCATCCCTGGCCAATGCGGCCTGAGCTTCTTCAGTCCGACGATCAAGCCGATGGTGAGCAGCGACAGCGCCACGGCAGCCGGACTGATCGTGTCGAGCGCGCGCGCCAGGGTCTCGATCTTGGCGACGAAGGCGCCCGGCTCCTTGCCATCGAGCTTGAGTCCCAAGAGGTCCTTGATCTGGCTGGCGAAGATGATGACGGCGATGCCGGCGGTGAAGCCGACGGTGACCGGATAGGGGATGAACTTGATGAAGGTGCCGAGGCGGAGAAACCCCGCCACGGCGAGGAAGACTCCTGCCATCATCGTCGCCATGACGACACCGTCGACGCCGTGGCGATCGACCGCCGATGCCACCAGGACGATGAACGCGCCGGCCGGCCCACCGACCTGGAAGCGGCTGCCACCCAGCGCCGAGATCAGGAAGCCGCCGACGATGGCCGTGAACAGCCCACGCTCCGGCGTGGCGCCGGAGGCGATGGCGATGGCCATGGAAAGAGGCAGCGCCACGATCGCGACCGTGATGCCGGCCATGGCGTCGGCGCGCAGGGCGGCGAGGCCATAGCCTTCCCGCAGCACCGTCACGAGCTTCGGCATGTACAACTCGGCGAAGCTCGGGCGGGCGATCAAGGGACCAGGAGCGGTGTCTAGTGCCATTTAACTAAATAATTGTGTGCAATTTTGATTGTACCCTGTCGATGGGCCTGCCGTCACGAAGCAAGAATCAGGCTTTCCGGACCACCAGCCTGTGGCCGGCGGCCCAGAAGATCAAGGCGGAGGCAGATTACGCGCCCGCTCATATGCCGCGGTGAAGTTCGGCGGGGTGTCGGCGCGGCAGGGTAATGCCCGTTTCGGCTCGGGGTCCTCGATGAAAACGTCGCGCAGGCGCGCCGCGCACGGGTCCTGCACAGCCACGCCGTGGCCCTGGCCGCGGAACACGACGTGGCGCGATGACGGCAGATGTCGCGCGGCCTCACGGCCCCACGCCGGGGGCGTCAGCCAGTCGTAGGTGCCGCTGAGCAGCAGGGTCGGCGTCGCGGCCTTGACCGGCTGGCGCTCTGCCGCCGGCGCCGCGGCCACGCGCCACACCGGGCAGAAGGCCGGCGACTTGCTGGTCTTGGCGGTGAGCCCGTAGACGCCGCTCGCCTCGATCTGCTTGCGCCGCGCCGCGCGATCGACAGCGGCCCAGGTCTCGCGGCATTCGATGCTGTTGTAGAGCCCGTCGAACTGCTGGGCGTTCTGCTCGAGCAGGCCACCGTCGTTGCTCTCGAGGTCCTCGGCGAACATCTTCAGCAGCCTGAGGTCGTTGCGCTGGACGGCGGCGACTGTCTCGGGGATCAGCGCCGCCTCTCCTTCCCGCATCATGTGCAGCAGCACCATCAGGAGCTTGGGTCCGTCGAGCTTCACGGGCTGCGGCCCGTCCTCGAGCTGCAGCTTGAGCTCGAGCGGCTTGGTCTGCGCCGCTTCGATCGCGCCTTCGACAACGCTGCGCAGCATCGGATGGCGCTCGCGGCACAGCGCGTCGTTGGCGCAGTCGGTATAGAGCTGCTCGAAGGCGCGACGCACGATGTCGGGCTCATTCTGCTCGCCGTTGACCTGCGGCGGGTAGACGCCGTCGAGCACGGCGGCGCGCACCAGGTTGGGATGGCGCCGCATCACCTCGAGCGCCCAGCGCGTGCCGTAGGAGACGCCATAGATGTTGAGGCGCGGCAGCGACATCGCGGTCGCAAGATCGGCCACGTCGTCGGCCAGCGCCGGCGTGGTGTACATGCCGAGATCGATCTTGCGCCGGTCGAGGCCCGAGCGGCAGCGCATCAGGATCTCGCGCTCCTGCTCCTCGGTCACGGCGCGGCGGCGCGCCTTGGCAGGCTCGCTGGTGCGCGGATCGAAGCAGTCGAGATTGGGCGTGGCGCCGCCGGCGCCCCGCTGGCTCAGGATGATGACGTCGCGCTTGCGACGGATGTTGGCGGTCTCGTTCCACCAGTCGCCTTCGGCCAGCGCGTCGGCGCCCGGGCTCGAGGCCACCAGCGGCGCATCGCCCGGACCGCCGGAGAGATAGACCATGGGCTCGGCACCGGCCGTGCGCTTGGCCTTCAGCACCGCCACCTTGAGGCGTACTTCCCGGCCCTCGGGCTGCTCGCGATTCTCCGGCACGATCAGCACGAAGCATTCGACACGATCGCCGCGCGGCGGCTTGAAGGAACAACGCTCACGCTCCAGTCGCGGCGCGGCCAGAGCGCTTCCTGCCAAAATGATCAGGAATGCTGCCAAGCCGCCGCGCCAGCACAGTCGAGCCATGGACAATTTGTGCCACATGATGGCTTTTGACGGCATGAAGTAATTCTATGGAAAGACCCAAGGCGAACGCCTTGTCAGCCCCTTCCCTCGACCGCAAGTTGCCCCCATGACCTCCCGTTCCTACTGGACCGCCGTTTGGTGCGGCTTCCTCGTCCTCACTATTGGTTTGGGCGTACGCCAGAGCTTCGGCATCTTCCTGAAGCCTGTTTCGGCCGAATTGCATGTTGGCCGCGAGTTGTTTTCCTTCGGCACCGCGCTTTCCATGCTGCTGATGGGCGCCGTGGCGCCTTTGTCGGGCCGGTTGTGCGACCGGTTCGGCTCGGCCTGGACCATCGCCGGAGGCGGCGTGATCTACGTGCTGGGCATGATCGTGACGGCGGTCATGCATGACGGCTTCATGCTGGTGCTGGGCAACGTCCTGGTCGGGATCGGCCTGTCGGCCGCCTCGTTCGGTCCGGTGCTGGGCGTGATCCTGCGCGTGGCGCCGCCCGCCAAGGCGGCCCTGGCGGTCGGCATCTGCTCGGCCGGCGGCTCGTTCGGCCAGTTCTTCATCGTGCCGCTGGCGGCCGTGCTGCAGAACTGGTTCGGCGACTGGCGGCCCACCATGTGGGCGCTGACGGGCATCGCCGTGCTGATGATCTTCCTGGCGGCCGGGCTGAACGACAGCCAGCAGATCGCGGCCAGCCGCAAGGCCGGAGGCGGCAAGCAGTCGACTGGCGAGGCGCTGTCGGAAGCCTTTGCGCAGAAGAGCTACGTGCTGCTGGTCATCGGATATTTCGTCTGCGGCTTCCACGTCGCCTTCGTCGGCGGCCATCTGCCGGCCTACATCTCCGACAAGGGCATCGGGCTCTCGCTGTTCGGCATAAAGCTCTCGCCGGCGGAGCTCGGCGGCTGGGCGATCGGCATGGTCGGACTGTTCAACATCGCCGGCGCCATCCTGTGGAGCTCGATGGGCGGCAAGTACAAGCGCAAGAACCTGCTCACGCTGCTCTATCTGCTGCGCTCGCTGGTCTTCCTGGGCTTCGTGCTGGCGCCCCTGTCGGCCGCCTCGGTGCTGATCTTCGCCGCGGCGCTCGGCTTCCTGTGGCTGGGCACCGTGCCGCTCACCACGTCGCTGGTCGGCTACATCTTCGGGCCGGTGCATCTCACCATGCTGAACGGCATCGTCTTCTTCGGGCATCAGGTCGGCAGCTTCTTCGGCGGCTGGGGTGGCGGCCGGCTGTACGACCTGCAGGGCAACTACGACATGATGTGGTGGATCTCGATCGCCCTTGGCCTGGTCTCGGCCCTGCTGCACTGGCCGATCGTCGAGGAGCGCCTCGCTCGGCCGGCCGCGGCCGTGCCGCAGCCGGCGTGACCATGACCGAGGGGTGGCGCTCCGTCGTCCTGTGGGGCGCCGCCTCCCTGCTGGTCGCCGCGGTCGCGGTGTCGTTCGTGATGTGGGGCCTGAACGGCCCGGCGTACCTGATCGACCTGATCGCGGCGTATTGCCTCTAGCCGGGTTGGCGCGGCACTCTTGCCGCCGTGACCCCGATCCTCCGTCTGATCGCGGCCGCGCTCGGCCTGTCCATGCTGGCGGCACCGGCCGTCGGCCAGGAAACGCGCGTCGCGGCGGCGGCGGACGCCGATGTGATCGCCGCTTACAGCTCGCACGTCGAGAAGCGCCTGCTGCGGGCGCACGTCGATCGCGCCGCCGGCAAGGTTTCGCTCGCGCCGTTCGGGCCGCCGGGCGTCGAGAATTTCGCCGTGGCGCCCAATGGCGCGTTCGTCGTGTACAGCACCACCGACGCCCCGCCAGCCGGCAAACCCGTTACGACCCTGTTCCTGCTGGATGAAGCCGGCCAGGCGCTGGGCGAGCCCTTGCGCAGCCCGGTCGGCGCCATCATGGAATTGGCGGTATCGCCGAAGGGCGATCGGATCGGCGTCAGCAGTGACCGGGGCTGGATGGCCCTGCTGGCGGTCGAAGGAACCGGAGCCGCGAGACGGCTCGTATGGCGCGCCGAGTTCGGAGTCGCGGCCGACAGGCAGTTCACCTTTGCGTTCCGCCCGCAAGGCGACCTGGTGACCATGGTCGACGATTGGGTGGCGACCTATCGCTCCAACGATGGAACCGTCCAGCGCATCCTCGACCTCAAGACCGTCAATCGCGACCTGTCGCCGGCCGATCGGGACATCGGCGCCCTCTTCAAGCTCACCTGGTCGCCGCGCGGCGATCGATTCGCGGTCAGCTGGGGCCCCGGCCCCATGATGACCACCATCTTCGATTCCGGCGGCCATCGCCTGAACGCGTCCGACTTCGCGGCGAGCAAGGTCGAATTCGTCGATGGCGGCGACGCCATGATCCTCTACGGCATGGAGGCGCCGGCCCTGGTCCGCCTGAAATCGCTCAACCCCACCGCGTTCGGCGATCCGGCCATGTCGACAGACTGGTTCGTGCGGTTGGCGGGGGCACGCGACATCGCTCTTCTGGCAGGCGACCGGATCGCGCTGTGGTCCCTGGAAGGCAAGCCGCTGACGAAGCCGGTCGGCTTCGAGAATTACAGTCTCGGCGCCGCCGTGGCGGGTGCAAAAGACGACGTGATCGTGGCGGCGGAGCGCGCCGGCTGGGTCGACCTCTACACCAAGGAGGGCGAGCTCATGCGCCGCGTCCAGTCGGGCGGGCGGGAGCCTCGTGGATTCGTCGCCGTATCGGCGGACGGCGCCACGCTCGCCGCCCTTGGTTCGGACGCCCTCAACGTGATTTCGCGTCTGAGCACGCGGGCGTGGGGCGCCGCCCTGTCACCCCAAGGAGGGCCGTTCGTCGCGGTGGCCGCCGACGGCAGCCGGATCGTCGTGGAAGGCGCAGACAAGACTTTGCGCAGCTGGTCGAAGGACGGCGTCGAGGCCGGGGCCATCTCCCTCAAGGCAGATCGCAGGCTCTCCGGTCTCGCCGTTTCAACGAATGGCGATGCGATAGCAGCCATAGAAGAAGGATCGGCCGTATGGCTTGCCGATCCGGCGGACAAGAGCGTCCACCGGGTCGCGCTGGCGGCCCGAAGCGTTGCACCGCTGCCCGGTGGCGCCGGCTTCGCCGTTGGTCTGGCCGATGGCACGGTCGCGCGTCTTTCCCGGGACGGCGCCGTGCAGCAGCTGCCTTTCAAGGCCTCGGAACTCGGTGCTGTGGGCCGCATCGTCGTTGCGCCCGACGGCCAGAGCTTCATTGCCGTCGAGAGTGACGAAGGACAGGCCCGCCACCTCGCCTGGAACGGCAAAGTCCTGGCCGGGCCGTATCGGGCCGGCCAGTCCGAGATAATCAGCGGTGTCTTCTTTCACCAAGGCACACCCAAGCTGATCTTGCGGGCGGACGAGGGTTACGCTGTCGCGACGCTCGCTTCGCCGCGCTGAAGGATCAGAGCACGAACTTGCTGAGGTCGGCGTTCTTCGCCAGCGCGCCGACGCGCTCGCGCACGTACGCGGCGTCGATGTCGATCTTCTCGCCGGGCTTGTCGGAAGCGGTGAAGCTGATCTCCTCCAGGAGCTTCTCCATCACCGTGTGCAGGCGGCGCGCGCCGATGTTCTCGACCGTCTCGTTGATGTCGGCCGAGAGCTTGGCGAGCTCGTCGATGGCGTCGGGCTTGAACTCCAGCTCGACCTTCTCGGTCGCCAGCAAGGCCTTGTACTGCTTGACCAGGCTCGCCTCGGGCTCGGTCAGGATGCGGCGGAAATCCTCCTGGCTGAGCGACGCCAGGCTGACGCGGATCGGCAGGCGGCCCTGCAATTCGGGCAGCATGTCCGACGGCTTGGCGAGGTGGAAGGCGCCGGAGCAGATGAACAGCACGTGGTCGGTCTTCACCGGCCCATGCTTGGTGTTCACCGTCGTGCCCTCGATCAGCGGCAGCAGGTCGCGCTGCACGCCCTCGCGGCTCACGTCGCCGCCGCCGCGGAACTCGCTGCGCGCGGTGATCTTGTCGATCTCGTCGATGAACACGATGCCGTTCTGCTCGACCGACTCGCGCGCCTCGCGCACGACCTTCTCCTGGTCGAGAAGCTTGTCGCTCTCCTCGCGCATCAGCGTTTCGTGGGACTCGGCCACCGTCATCTTGCGCTTCTTGGTGCGCCCGCCGAACGCCTTGCCCAGCATGTCGCCGAGATTGATCATGCCGACCGACGCGCCGGGTTGGCCTGGCACCTCGAACTGCATGGGGGCGCCCGAGTCGGCAACCTCGATCTCGATCTCGCGCTCGTTGAGCTCGCCGGCGCGTAGCTTGTGACGGAAGCGGAGCCGCGTCTCCTCGCTGGCGCCGCTACCGCACAGGGCATCGAGCACGCGGTCCTCGGCCGCAAGCTCGGCCTTGGCGCGCACGTCCTTGCGCAGCCGCTCGCGCGCCATGTCGATGGCGCTTTCCATCAGATCGCGCGCGATCTGCTCGACGTCACGGCCGACATAGCCGACTTCTGTGAACTTGGTCGCCTCGACCTTGAGGAACGGCGCGTCGGCGAGCTTGGCCAGGCGCCGGGCGATCTCGGTCTTGCCGCAGCCGGTCGGCCCGATCATCAGGATGTTCTTGGGCAGCACTTCTTCGCGCAGCGCCTCGGGCAGCTGCAGGCGACGCCAGCGGTTGCGCAGCGCGATGGCGACGGCGCGCTTGGCGTCCTGCTGGCCGACAATGTGCTTGTCGAGCTCGGAGACGATCTCACGAGGGGAAAAGTCGTTGCTCATGTCACTCAAAGCTTTTCGATGACGAGATTGTGGTTGGTGTAGACGCAGATGTCGGCGGCGATGCCCATCGCCTTGCGGGCGATCGCCTCGGCATCGAGGCCCTCGACGTCGATCAGCGCCCGCGCCGCGGCCAGCGCATAGTTGCCGCCCGAGCCGATGGCGATGATGCCGCCCTCGGGCTCCAGCACGTCGCCCGAGCCCGACAGCAGCAGCGATACGTCCTTGTCGGCCACCGCCATCATCGCCTCGAGCCGGCGCAGGTAGCGGTCGGTGCGCCAGTCCTTGGCGAGCTCGATGCAGGCGCGCAGCAACTGCCCGGGATGGCGCTCGAGCTTGCTCTCGAGGCGCTCGAACAGGGTGAACGCATCGGCCGTCGAGCCGGCGAAGCCCGAGACGATCTGGCCATTGCCCAGCCGGCGCACCTTCTTGGCGTTGCCCTTGACGATGGTCTGGCCCATCGAGACCTGGCCATCGCCCGCCATCACCACCTGGCCGCCCTTGCGGACGGAAAGAATGGTCGTGGCGTGCCAGCCCGGCCCGGAGGAAGTTTCGGATTGTGGGGACATGGCCCCGTAAATAGTCATTACCGGGGACAAATCAATCGCAAGCCGCAGCCACCTTCACGCGCCGTGCTAACGTCCCGCCATGAACGACCAGCCTGTCATCGTTATCGGCGCCGGCATCATCGGCACCGCGACCGCCCGCGCTCTGCAGCGTGAGGGCCATGCCGTCACCCTGGTCGACAGCGGCGAGCCCGGCCGGGCCACTTCGTACGGCAATGCCGGCTTCATCGCCATCGACCACGTCCTGCCGCTGGCCCGGCCGTCGACCCTGAAGCGCGTGCCGCAGATGCTGATGGACCGCAACGGGCCGCTTACCGTGCATACGCCAAGCCTCCCCACCCTGCTGCCCTGGATGGCGCGATTCGCGCTCGCCGCCTACAGCCAGAAGGAAGTCCAGAAGGGCATCGATTCCTTTGGGTTCCTGATGGCCGAGGCCAACGTCGGCTGGAAGGCCGAGATCCAGGCCTCGGGCCTGGGTGAGCTCTTCAAGACCTTGGGCGCGCTCTACGTCTACGAAAGCGAGGCGGCCTTCGCGTCGGGTGCGGAGGAGCGGGCACTGCAGCAGGCCAAGGGCACGGTGTTCGAGATCATCGACGGCAACCGCGCGCGCGAGCTGGCGCCGGGCTTGAACAATCGCGTCGTGCGCGGCGTCTACTACCCGCACGGCATGCACACCATCAATCCCTACAAGGTGGTGGCGGCCCTGGCGGAGCGCTTCGTGGCCGAGGGCGGCACCTTGTTGCGCGGTCGCGTGCGCGGCTTCGGCCGTGACGGCAATCGCGTGACATCGGTCGAGATCACCGACCAGAGCCTGCCGGCCAAGGCCGTGGTGATCGCAGCCGGCCGCGCCTCGAGCGAGCTGACGCGTCTCCTGGGCTTCAATGCGCCGTTGGTCTCCGAACGCGGCTATCACGTGATGCTGGCGCCCGACAACGTGCGTTTCGAACTGCCGGTGAGCCCGGCCGAGCGCGGCTTCTTCATCACGCCCATGGAGGAAGGCGTGCGCTTGGCCGGCACCGTCGAGCTCGCCGCGCCGCACCAGCCGCCGTCGTGGCATCGCGCCGACCTTCTCGTACGGCATTTCAAGGACGCCTTCCCCGGCGTCGGCGGCGCCGAGCGGAGCCGCTGGATCGGCGAGCGGCCAACTTTGCCCGACTTCCGCCCGGCGGTCGGTCGCGCGCCCCGGCTCGCCAACGTCTATTGCGGCTACGGCCATCAGCATGTCGGGCTGACGCTCGCCACCGCGACTGGCCGACTGATCGCACGCCAGATGATGGGCGAGGATCTGCCGCCGACATTGCAGGCCTGCGATCCTGGTCGCTTCGGCTAACGCACTCCCTCGATTTCGACATGGCTGTCATCCCGAGCGCAGCGAGGGACCTTTCCGCTGCATTAAAGGTCCCTCGCTGCGCTCGGGATGACAGCGTGCGGTTGCGCGGCCACGCCGACGGGACTAGCGTTCGCGGGCTAATCTGGCGAATCGACAGCTCCCAGGAGGCCGGCATGAGTTCTCATCGCAGCCCCGCAGAAGTTCGTTCCAGCGTGAAGCATCCCATCATCGACGCAGACGGCCACTGGATCGAGTACGGTCCGGTCTTCGCCGAGCGCATGCGCAAGGTCGCGGGCGACAAGGCAGGCGACGGCTTCCTCGCCTCGCAGCGCCGCATTCCCGACGCGCTCAACCTCTCGATCGCTGAGCGCAAGCAGCGTGGTATCGCCATGGAAGGCTACTGGAGCCGCCAGACCACCAACACGCGCGATCGCGCCACCGCGATGATGCCGCGCATGCTCTACGATCGGCTCGACGAGCTCGGCATCGATTTCGGCGTGATCTACCCCACCGCCGGCCTCAGCATCCCGCGCATTGCCGACGACGAGGCCCGGCGCGCCGTGGTGCGCGGCTTCAACATCGTCACCCACGAATACTTCGCCAAGCTCTCGGACCGGCTGACGCCGGCCGCCGTGATCCCGATGTTCACAGCCGAGGAAGCGATCGCCGAGCTCGAGTTCTGCACCAAGGAGCTCGGCAGCAAGGTCGGCATGTTCGGCGGCGGCGTCCCGCGCCGCATACCGATGGCCAGGGATCTCGACCCGTCGGTCGGCCGCTTCGCCGTGACCTACGAGAATCTCGGCATCGACAGCGAACACGACTACGACCAGGTCTGGCAGAAGTGCCGCGAGCTCCGGATCGCTCCCACCTTCCATGCCGGCGGCCGCGGCTTTGGCCTGCGCAATTCGCCGAGCAACTTCACCTTCAACCATATCGGCCACTTCGCGGCGGCCGGGCATTCGATCGCCAAGGGCCTGTTCCTGGGCGGCGTGACGCGGCGCTTCCCCGACCTCAACTTCGCCTTCCTCGAGGGCGGCGTGGGTTGGGGCTGCCAGCTCTTCGCCGACCTGATCGAGCACTGGGAGCGGCGCGGCGCCAAGGGCATCGCCTACATGGATCCCAAGAAGCTCGACCGGAAGATGCTCAGAAGCCTGGTCGACAAGTACGGCTACGAGGAGATCGCGGCCGAGCTCGACAGGCGCGACGGCTGGCCCTCCAAGGAAGAGGACGAGGCGACCGGCGGCATGCCGGTGCTCGACGACTTCGCGGCCTGCAAGATCGCGCGCAAGGAGGACTGGGTCGACCTCTACGCCCGGCCCTACTACTTCGGCTGCGAGGCCGACGACCGCATGAACGTCACGGCCTTCGGCAAGGCCAACCCGTTCGGCGCGCGCATCAACGCGATCTTCAGCTCCGACATCGGCCACTTCGACGTGCCCGACATGCTGAGCCCGGTGCCCGAGGCGCACGAGCTGGTCGAGGACGAGCTGATCACGCCCGACGACTTCCGCGACTTCACCTTCACCAACGCCGTGCGCCTGTGGGGCCAGCAGAACCCGAGCTTCTTCGAAGGCACGGTGGTCGCCAAGGAGGCGGCGGCGGTGCTGAACGGAGAGCGGGCGAAGGTCGCGGCGGAGTAGCGCCTCGCAAACGGACGATCCGCTCTCTCAGTGTCACCTCTCGCTCATCTCTCACCCATCTCTCATGCTCCTCTCCCCCTTGGGGAGAGGCTGGGTGAGGGGGTGATGCAGGAGACAATCTTCGCGTTGAGCCCCCTCACCTAACCTCTCCCCCCAAGGGGCAGGGCTATCGCATATGACTGCAAAACCCCGTCATCCCGACCGGAGCCGAGCGTAGCGAGGCGGAGCGGAGGGACCTGTTTTTGTTGATGCATCGACAAAAAAGGTCCCTCGACTACGCCGCCCTTCGGGCAGCTCCGCTCGGGATGACGGGATAATTGGTCATATGCGATGGCCCTGCCCCAAGGGGGAGAGGAACATGAGAGTGATGAGCGCGAGGGTGACGTTCCCTAACTCCCATACTGCAGCAGCGTCTCGCCGTTGGCTTTCAGCCAGGCCCGCGGCGGCTCCATCGGGCCGTCGCAGAGGTCGCGCGCCAGCGCCCAGAAGCGCGGGCCGTGGTTGAGATGGACGAGGTGGGCGACCTCGTGCGCCACCAGGTAATCCAGCACCTCGGGCGGCGCGAACACCAGGCGCCAGGAGAACGACAGGCCGCCGTCCGGCCCGCAGCTGCCCCAGCGCGAGCGCGTGTCGCGCACGCTGATGCGCTTGACCGGCCGCTCGACGCGCCGGGCCTTCGCATGGACCAACGGCACCAGGCGGTGTCGCAGCTCGGCGGTCAGCCAGTCGCGCAGCCGGCGCGGCAGATGCTCGGACCCGCCGGCGACATGGAGCTCGCCCGGCTCGCGCCACACCGTGCCCCGCTGGTCGGCGCGATGGCGGATGACGTGCGGCTCGCCGAACAGCGGCACTTCGGCGCCGTCGGCGAACGGCCGCCGATCCGGCAGTCGCTTCAGCCGGGCGGCGATCCAGCCGGCCTGGGCCTCGGCGAAGCTCACGGCGGTGCCGCGGGCCATGCGCAGGGGTGCCGTCAGCACGATCCGGCGATGGACGACGTCGACGCGCAGCGAAGCGCGGCGGGCGCGGCCGCTGCGCACGAAGGTCACGGGCAGGGTATCGCCGGCATGAACAATGGTCAGTTGCTCCGGCTCGGGCGCCGCTTTAGGCAGGACGAAGCGCAGCACCGCACCGGTCAACGACATGCCTGCGATCATACAACAGAGGAGCTTCTGACGTGACCCTCGATCTCGCTCGGCTGCGCGCCGAGACGCCCGGCTGTGCCCACGTCCTGCACCTCAATGCCGCGGGCTCCGCCCTGCCCAGCCAGCGCACCCTCGACGCCACCGTGAACCATCTCCAGCTCGAGGCCCAGATCGGCGGCTATGAGGCGGCCGCCAAGGCTCATGACGACCTGGAGGGCTTCTATCCGTCGGTGGCGAAGCTGATCGGCGCCGAGGCCGACGAAGTGGCTTTCGTCGAGAACGCCACGCGGGCCTGGGACCTCGCCTTCTATTCCCTCGATTTCAAGCCGGGCGACCGCATCCTGACCTGCGTCAGCGAGTATTCGTCGAACTACATCTCCTACCTGCAGGTCGCGAAGAAGACCGGCGCGGAGATCGTCGTCGTGCCTGACGACAATTACGGCCAGATCGACCTCGGCGCCCTGGAACGGGCGATCGACAAGCGCACCAGGCTGGTGTCGATCTCGCATGTGCCGACCCAGGGCGGGCTGGTGCAGCCGGCCGAGGCGGTCGGCAAGATCGCCAACGATGCCGGCATCCTCTACCTGCTCGACGCCTGCCAGTCGGTCGGCCAGCTGCCGGTCGATGTCCGCAAGGTCGGGTGCGACTTCCTGTCGGTGACCGGCCGCAAGTACATGCGCGGCCCGCGCGGCACCGGCTTCCTCTATGCCAAGCGCGCGACCACCCGCCATATCGAGCCGCTGCTGCTCGACAACCACGCCGCCAAGTGGACCGACGACAATGCCTACACCGTGCGCGACGACGCGCGGCGCTTCGAGAACTGGGAGCGCTACTTCGCCGGCGTCGTCGGGCTGAAGGTCGCCGCCGACCAGATCAACGAGCTCGGCATGGAGCCGATCTGGGCCCGCCTGCGCGAGCTGGCCGACGGCCTGCGCACGCGGCTCGCGAGCCTGAAGGGCGTCAAGCTCACCGACCTCGGCAAGGTGAAGGGCGCCATCGTGACCTTCGCGGTTGAGGGCAAGGACCACAACGAGCTGAAGGCCAGGCTGCGCGAGCAGGCGATCAACGTCACCGTCTCGACCCAGTTCTCCTCGCGCCTCGATCTCAAGGGCCGCGGCCTGCTGAACGTGATGCGCGCCTCGGTGCACGTCTACAACACCGAGGACGAGCTGGACCGTTTCGTCGCCGCCCTTGAAGCCATCATCCAGTAGTTCTTCACACCGCTTTGGGCTGGCGACAGAAACGGCACTGCGCATTCCTCGACGCGGCGCGTCGAGAGAGGCGGGTGCATGCACTGCCGTCATCGCGGGGGAGTTTCCGGTATTTCCGGTATTTCCGGCAGACGTCGTAGCGGGTGGCTTTCAAGCCGACCCGCTACCAATGGGGCTCGCGGCGGCCGGGCGCGATTGGATATCGGACGATGGATAGCTCATGCCTCTGATTTCGCCCGCCGCCTCGTGGTTGAGCCTGGTCGCCAAGGTCGGATCGATCCGGCGGGCCGCAGTGAAGCTCAACGTGTCGCCCTCGGCGGTCAACCGCCAGATCCTAAAGCTCGAGGCCGAGTACGGCGCGCCTCTGGTCGAGCGGCTGCCGCGCGGCCTCAGCCTCACCGCAGCCGGCCGCATGCTGGTGGCCGACATCGAGCGCTGGCAGCACGACCATGCGCGGACGCTGCAAAGCCTGGCCGAGTTGCGCAGCCCCATGAGCGGTCACGCCGCGATCGGCCTGATGGAAAGCTTCGGCCGCGCCGTGGTCTCGCGGCTGATGACCCACATGGCCAAGCGGCATTTCCAGGTCTCGCTCGACGTCCAGATCGGCGGCACCGAGCAGATCGTGGGCCAGCTCGTCAACCGCAAGCTCGACCTCGCGATCTGCTACGCCGTCCCGCGCCAGCCCGACATCCAGTTCCTGGCCCGCGTGCCGTCGAGCCCCGGCATCGTCGTGGCGCGCGGCCATCCGCTGGCCGGCCGCAAATCGATCCGGCTGGCCGAGTGCGCCCGGCACAGCTTCGTGCTGCCCGACGCCTCGCTCACCTCGCGCAGCATCTTCGACAAGGCGATGCGCCGGGCGGGCCTACGCCCCGCCACGATGGTGACGACCAACTCCATCGAGGTGATGAAGACGCTGGTGCGCGAGCATCGCCAGATCACCCTGCTCGGGCTGCCCGACATCCATTCCGACCTTCTGGACGGCGAGCTCGTCTACATCCCCTTCGCCGACCGCCATGTCCGGGGATCGAGCCTGTCGCTGATCGCGCACCGGCATGCCCGCCTGTCGCCCGTGGCGGCGATGGTGGCAGATCACCTGAAAGACCAACTACAGCGCCTGCCCGTCAAATAGCACCGTCGGCAAAAAGGCGACGGCGCGTGCGCAAAGTTGAGCTTCTAGTCCTCCCCTGGCCGGGTGTTACATGCGACGGGGTCGTTCTTTGGGCCATTGGGGGACATCATGACAATCCGTCGTCGTTTCTGGTCGTCAATGATGCTCACGGCCATGGTGGCGCTCGCGGGCGCACCCGCCGAGGCGCAATCCGTGCTGCGCGTGGCGCCCGAGACGCTGTCGCGCATCCTCGATCCGCATTTCACGACGTCGTTCACCACGCGCGACCTCGGCTACCTGATCTACGACACGCTGTTCGCGGTCGACGACACGTTCCAGCCCAAGCCGCAGATGGCCGAGAGCTACACGGTGAGCCCCGACAAGCTCACCTACACCTTCGTGCTGCGGCCGGGGCTGAAATGGCACGACGGCCAGCCGGTCACCGCGGCCGACTGCGTCGCCTCGATCCGCCGCTGGGCCTCGCGCGACAGCATGGGCCAGATGCTGACCCGCTTCCTCGACTCGCTCGAGGCCGCGGATGCCGGCACCATCAAGCTCGTGCTGAAGGAGCCCTACGGCATGGTGCTCGACAGCCTGGCCAAGGTCGGCGCGCCGGTGCCGTTCATGATGCCGGAGCGCATCGCCAAGACGCCGGGCAGCGAGCAGGTGAAGGAGATCGTGGGCTCCGGCCCCTACAAGTTCCGCGCCGACCTGCATGAACCCGGCGTGAAGATCGTCCTGGAGAAGTTCGCCGACTACAAGCCGCGCAGCGAGCCGCCCAACTGGGCCACGGGCGCCAAGATCGCCAAGCTCGACCGCGTGGAAATGCTGGGCATGCCCGATGCGCAGACCCAGGTGAACGCCCTGCTGCGCGGCGAGGTCGACTATCTCGAGCGCGTGCCGGCCGACCTGCTGCCGCTGATGGATGCCAAATCCGGCGCCAAGGCCGAGGTTGTCAGCAAGTTCGGCTTCCAGGCGATCATGCGCATGAACCACCTGCAGCCGCCGTTCGACAACATCAAGGTGCGTCAGGCCGTGGCCCGGGCGATCGACCGCTCGATGTATGCCGCCGTGGTGGCGGGCGATCCCAGCTTCGCCACCGACTGCGCCGCAATCTTCGGCTGCGGCATGCCCTACGACAGCAAGACCGGCATCCCCTCGCGCGACGTGCCCGCCGCCAAGGCGATGCTGAAGGAAGCGGGCGTAGACATGTCGAAGCCCCTGGTCATGCTGCACGTCGCCAATGCGCCCGGCATCGCGGCCTTGGGCAACGTCACGCGCCAGCTGCTGGTCGATCTCGGTTTCAAGGTCGAGATGCAGGCGATGGACTTCCAGACCTTCGCCACGCGCCGGCTCAACACCAAGTCGGTAAGCGAAGGCGGTTGGAACCTCGCCCACACCACCAACTCGGTGCCCGACCAGGGCAACCCGCTCAGCAATCCCTTCCTGGTGGCCTTGGGCCATCCCGCCTCGGCCTGGGGCTGGCCGACCGATCCCCGGACCGAGGAGCTGCGCTTGAAGTTCGCCACGGCGCCAGATGAGGCCGCACGCAAGACGGTCGCGGCCGAGATCCAGGCCCGGGCCTACGAGCAGGTGCTCTACCTGCCCTTGGCGCAGTTCACGACGCCATCGGCTTGGCGCGACAACCTTCAGGGCGTGCTGAAGTCGCCGGTGATGCTGCTGTACAACATCGACAAGAAGTAAGAGGCGATCATGGCAAAGGCTGTTGCCGACGATTATCTGCGGCGCATTCCCAAGGCCGAGCTGCATTGCCATCTCGCCGGCACGCTGCGCGCCACGACCGTGGCCGAGCTGGCAGCGCGCGCTGGCCTCGCTTTGCCGCGGCCGGCCGACAAGCTCTACCAGTGGCCAGACTTCTACGGCTTCCTGGACGTGCTGCGGCTCACCGCCCTGTTGCTGCGCACGCCCGAGGACTTTTCCCGCGCCGTCTACGAATACGTCGAAGACGGCGTGCGCGACGGCAACCTCAGGCACGTCGAGTTCTTCTTCAATCCCGACTACTTCTATCCCAACGGCATCGACTATCCGGCGATGGTCGACGGCATGATCGACGGGATCGAGGCGGCGAAGAAGAAGTTCGGCGTATCGAGCCTCTTGATCTGCTGCATCGACCGCTCAACCAACACGCCGGCCCAGGCCGTCGAGATCGTCGAGACCGCGATCGCCCATCGCCGCGACCATGTGGTCGGCATCGGGCTCGACGGCGCCGAGCGCGCCGGGCCGCCCGCCACCTTCGCCGAGGCCTATGCGCTGGCCAAGCGGGCGGGCCTGCATCGCACGGCGCATTGCTGCGAGGACAACCAGACGCTCGTCGAGGCGCCGCCGACCAACTACCTGATCTGCCGCGATGTGCTCCGGTGCGACCGCATCGACCACGGCTACAACATGCTGGCGTCGGACTTCGTGATGGCCGAGGCGCGGCGCGACGGGCTCTATTTCACGCCCTGCGCCTGGACCAGCCTTGTGCACAACCGGCCGCACCGCCCGCAGCGCATCCGGCGCATGGTCGAGGCCGGGCTGAACGTCACCATCAACACCGACGATCCGGCGATGTTCGAGACCGATCTCGGGCACGGCTTCACGACGCTGTTCGACACGATCGGCTGGGGCCCGGACATGGCGCGCAAGTTCAGCCTGAACTCGGTCGAGGGCTCGTGGCTCGACGAAAGCGACAAGAGCGCGCTCAGGATGGCCTTCCGCCGCGAGATCGCCGCCCTGGACAAGGAGTTCGGCTACGAGGCGGCGGCGCCGGCGGTGTAGCCGTACTCACAATGATGTTCCTCTCCCCTGCTAGGGTCAGGGCTATCGCATATGGCCAAATTTTCCCGTCATCCCGAGCGGAGCCGCCCGAAGGGCGGCGCAGCCGAGGGACCTGTTTTGTCGATGCATCAACAAAAACAGGTCCCTCCGCTCCGCCTCGCTACGCTCGGCTCCGGTCGGGATGACGGGGTTTTGCAGTCATATGCGATAGCCCTGCCCTAGCGGGGAAGAGGAGCATGACCATAGAATGCCCCAAATCGAAGGGGAGACCGTCGGATGCCCGTGTTTTACGTCTGCGCAGGGTTGCTCGGCCTGCTTGCCGTGTCCCTGACGGTCAGCGTCGGCCGCATGCGCATGCAGAAGAAGATCTATCTCGGCGACGGGGGCGACAAGGAGCTGCTGGCGGCGATCCGGGCGCACGGCAACTTCATGGAATACGTGCCGCTCTGCCTGGTGCTGATCTATTTCGTCAGCGACTTCTACGGCTACTGGTACACGTCGGTCATGGCCGTCGTTCTGCTGCTGGCGCGCGTGCTGCATGCCGGCGGCATCCTGGGCTTCATCCCGCTCGGCCGCACGATCGGCGCGGCCGGCACGACCATCCTGCTCGTGGTCGCCTCCGCCCTGATCATCTATTCCGGCTTCAACCTGAAACAGTACTGAGCGCGCGGCGGGCGGCACGATGGGCGAGCCGGTCACCGTTCCGCTCTGGCTGTTCGCCGCGATCACCCTGTTCGCGGCCTGGTCGCTGCTCGACCGACTCTTGATCCCGAGCGGCCGCTGGTTCCTGCGCCGCCGCCTCAACCGCCTGATCGACCGCGTCAACCAGCGGCTGGCCGTCGAGATCAAGCCGTTCCAGCTCACCAAGCGCCAAGTGCTGATCGACCGCCTGGTCTACGACCCGCTGGTGGTCGCCGCCGCCAACGACTATGCGCACGCCAACAATCTGCCGCGCGAGGCAGCGATGACCGAGGTCCATCGCTATGCACGCGAGATCGTGCCGACCTTCAACGCCTACATCTACTTCAGGCTGGGCTATTCGCTCGCCCGCGCCGTCGCCCGCTTCCTCTATCGCGTGCGCCTGGGCTTCGCCGACGAGCGCACCATGGCGGGCGTGGCGCCCGGCACCACGGTGGTGTTCGTCATGAACCACCGCAGCAACATGGACTATGTGCTGGTGGCCTTCCTGGCGGCCGAGCGCACGGCGCTGTCCTATGCCGTCGGCGAATGGGCGCGCATCTGGCCGTTGCAGCAGCTGATCCGCTCGATGGGCGCCTACTTCGTGCGCCGCAACTCCAACAACCCGATCTATCGCCGCGTGCTCGAGCGCTACGTGCACATGGCGACCGAGGCCGGCGTCGCCCAGGCGATGTATCCCGAGGGCGGGCTGTCGCGCGACGGCCGGCTGCGCGAGCCCAAGCTCGGCCTGTTCGACTACATGCTGAAATCGTTCGACCCCAAGGGCAGCCACGACATCGTCTTCGTGCCGGTGGCGCTGAACTACGACCGCGTGCTCGAGGACCGCACCCTGCTGCGCTCGCTCGACAAGGAACTGCCGCGGCGCAGCGCGCTCTTCGCCGCGCGCACCGCGCTCGGCTTCTGGTTCAGCCAGCTCGGGCTGATGCTGCGCGGCCGCTGGTACCGCTTCGGCTATGCCTGCGTGAATTTCGGCGGGCTCATCTCCGCCCGCGACTGGCTCGCCAGCCACGCCGTCGCCTCGGGCGGCGACCTGCGCAGCCTCGACAAAGACCAGCGCTTCGAGGTGATCGGCCGGCTGGCCAGGGACGTCATGGGCGAGATCGCCCGGCTGGTGCCGGTGCTGCCGGTGTCGGTGATCGCCACCGTGCTGCTGGAGGCCGGCGAGCCGCTGGACGAGCTGGAGCTCAAGGTGCGCGCCGCCGGCCTGATGGCGCATTTCGAGGGCCGCGGCGCCAAGCTCTATCTGCCGCGCGGCGACCGGGACTATGCGTTCGATGTCGGGCTGCGCATGCTGGCGCTGCGCCATCTGGTCGAGGAGCCGCAAGAGGGCCTGTTCGCGGCAGCGGCCGCGGAACGACCGGTGCTCGCCTACTACGCCAACGCCATCGCCCACCTGCGCTGACGATGACCCCGTTCTCGCTGCCGCGTACCCTCTGGAACATCGCCTACTCGGTGGGCCTGGGCTTCTTCACCAACCGGCTGTCGACCTCGGCGGCGGCGATGGCGTTCTACACCATGTTCGCCATCGGCCCGATCATGATCTTCAGCATCACGGTGGCCGAGCCGATCGTCGGCCGCCTGATGGCGCAGGAGGCGGTGTTCGAGGTGCTGGGCACGGTGCTGCAGCCCGACCAGCTGCAGGGCATCAAGCGCTACGCCTCGCAGGAGCTGTTCCGCGGCGGCGGTATGGCCGCCATCATCGGCGCGGTCGTGCTGGTCTATACAGGCAGCCGCGTCTTCGTCGAGCTCGACGACAGCATCAACGCCATCTGGGGCACGCCCGCGGTCCACGTGCTGCATCCGGTGAGCCCGCTCCAGCCGGTGCTGGCGACCCTGCAGTCGCGCCTGCTCGCCCTGGCGATGATGATCGTGCTCGGCCTGCTGCTGATCGCGGTCATCCTGGCGAGCGTGCTGCTCTCGGCCTATGCCGGCGCGCTCGAGAAGTTCCCGGTGCTGGGCGTATGGATCGGGCCGGCCATGTCGGTGTTCGTCCACTATGGCCTGCTGTCGGGCTTCTTCACCCTGATCTACAAGTGGCTGCCGTCCGGCGTGCCGTGGCGCTACGCCCTGATCGGCGGTGCGGTGAACGCGCTTCTGTTCGCCGCCGGCAACCGCGCGCTGGTCTACTACTTCGAGGTAACGCAGCTCACCTCGGCCTTCGGCGCCACGGCGGGCTTCGCCGCCATCATGGTGTGGATGTACTGGACCTCGCTCACCATCCTGCTCGGCGCCCAGATCGGCCGCTCGACGCGCGACGTGCTGATCGAGGACCGGCGACGGGAGATGGTGGACGGGGATCTTTAGCTGGGGGCGCGCCACTCCAGTCGCGCGTCTTTGGCTGAATCGACGAGGATCGCGCCACTGGAGTGGCGCGCCCCCAGCATCAGAACATCGTCGCCAGAACCCGGTCCGGCGGCTTGTGGCCGTCGGCGAAGGTCTTGATGTTGATCAGCACCTTCTCGCCCATGTCGATGCGGCCTTCCAGCGTGGCCGAGCCCATGTGCGGCAGCAGAACGACGCGGTCGAGCTCGAGCAGCTTGGGATTGACCTGCGGCTCGTGCTCGTAGACGTCGAGGCCGGCGCCGGCGAGCTCGTCCGCCTTCAGCATGCGCACCAGCGCATTCTCGTCGATCACCTCGCCGCGCGCGGTGTTGACGATGATCGCCGTGGGCTTCATCAGCTTCAGCCGCCGCGCCGACAGCAGGTGGAACGTCGCCGGCGTATGCGGGCAGTTCACCGACACGATGTCCATGCGCGCCAGCATCTGGTCGAGGCTCTCCCAGTAGGTCGCCTCGAGCTCGCGCTCGATCTCGCCGTGGACGCGCTTGCGGTTGTGATAGTGGATGGCAAGTCCGAAGCCGCGCGCGCGGCGCGCCAGCGCCTGGCCGATGCGGCCCATGCCGACGATGCCCATGCGCTTGCCGAGCAGCCGGGCGCCCAGCATCGCGGTCGGGCTCCAGCCGCTCCATTGATTGGCGCGCACCATGCGCTCGCCTTCGCCCATGCGCCGTGCCGTCGCCAGCACCAGCGCCATGGTCATGTCGGCCGTGTCCTCGGTCAGCACACCCGGCGTGTTGGTGACGGTGATGCCGCGCTGGCGGGCGGTGTCGAGGTCGATATGGTCGACGCCGGTGCCGAACGAGGCGATCAGCTTCAGCCGTGGCCCGGCCTGCGACAGCACGCGGCTGTCGATGCGGTCGGTCACGGTGGGCACCAGCACGTCGGCCGCCTTCACGGCCTCGACCAGCTGGGCCGAGGTCAGGGGCTTGTCCTCGGCGTTGAGCCGTGTGTCGAACAGCTCCATCAGCCGGGTCTCGATCGCATCCGGCAGCTTCCGGGTGACGATCACCAGCGGCTTTTTCTTGGAACTTGTCGGCATGTAATCGGGACCGGCTCGCACGTCAGGGGATCAGCCCGATTAGCAATACAACGCGCGCCTTGTCCAGCCGGGGGACGTAACGCACCCTGGGACGAAAAAGCCCGTTCTTTCAAGTGCTTGTCGCCCGACACGCAGATTTAGGGTATATAGGCGTCGATGGGAATCCGATCGTCGGTCCGGCTTTGGGCAAGCTTCGTCGCTTTGGCGGCCATCGGGCTGCCCGGCACGGCCGCCCCGCAGGCCGCCGACAAGTCGACCAGCGCCCAGCAGAGAAAGGGGTCCGGCCTGCCGATTCCCCGCTTTGCCTCGCTGCGATCCGACGAGGTCAACGTCCGCACCGGCCCCGGGTCGCGCTATCCGGTGGACTGGGTCTTCAAGCGCAAGAGCATGCCGGTCGAGATCGTCGCCGAGTTCGATAATTGGCGGAAAATCCGCGATTGGCAGGGGGCGAGCGGCTGGGTCCACCAGAGCCTGCTCTCCGGCAAGCGCAGCTTCATCATCGCGGCCAAGCCTGCCGCCCTGCACAAGACACCGGCGCCCTCGGCCGAGGTCGTGGCCAAGCTGGAACCCGAGGTGGTGGGCGAAATCCGCTCCTGCACGGGCGATTGGTGCAGGGTCAAGGCAGCCGGGGTCAGCGGATGGATCGAGCGCACCGGCATGTGGGGCGTCTATAAGTCCGAGCCAATCAACTAGTCCTCCTTCGCTCCTGCGGAGCTTCGGAGGACCTGCGTATTTGTGTCACTCCGGCCATCCGAAGCTCCGCAGGAGCGAAGGATGGCTAGCCCGGCCGGCGGGCGAGACGTAAAAACGGGGTCACCGTGGCCCACGCAGTAAGCCTTTCCTACGCACGCTCCGACCACATGTCGCCCGTCGCCGTGGCGATGACGACAACGCTGCATCTTGCTGTGGCGGCAGCGCTCTACTGGATCTCGCCGCTGCGCTACATCGACACCAACCCCGATCCCATCGCGATCACCGTCGAGACCGAGCTTCCGAAGCCGCCGCCGGAGCCACCGCAGCCGTCGCCCACGCCTGAACCGACAAACCAGGCGCCGGCCGCCCCACCGCCCGCGGCAGCGGCACCGCCGGCGCCGGCCCCCACGCCCGCGCCGCCCATGCGCCTCGGCCTGACGCCGTTCGCCCAGAATCCCGATCCCAAGGCGGCGCCCGGCGTCGAGAACCCCGCGCCGCCCAAGCCCGAGACGCCGGCCGCGGAGGCAGCCAAGCCCGACCCGCCCAAGATCGAGCAGCAGCAGGCGCTCGCCACGCCGCCGCCTCCACCGCCGCCTCCGCCGCCGTCGCGCACCCTCGAGAGCGAGCTGCCGCCGCTCGATGCGCCGCCGCCACCCGTCACGTCGCAGGAAGTCCCTCGGCCGCCGGCGCCACCGCCGCCCGCACCCAAGGCGCCGCCGCCGACCCAGCAGCGCGTGCAGCCGGCGCCACCGCCGCCGCCTCGGCCCCAGCAACAGCCGCCGGCCCTGCAATCATCGCCGCTCGCCAACCTGCCGCCGCCGCCACGCGACCAGCAGGCCGCGCGCCGGGCGCCGAACTTCGTCAATCCCTCCGAGGCCTACGGCCAGAGGCGCCAGGAAGACCAATACCTCTGGTACGTCGCCCAGAAGCTCTCGCAGCATCAGCAGTTCATCCGCAACGCCACCGCCGAGGCGGGGACCGTGGTGCTGCGGATCACGATCGCCCGCGACGGTCGGCTCATGGATGTCGGCCTCAGCCGCTCCAGCGGATCGCCGACGCTGGACAATTTCACGCTCAACATGGTCCGGAGCGCCGCTCCCTACAGCCCGTTGCCCGACGACATCACGGGCTCGCAGCACACCTTCATCCTGCCGCTCAACTTCCGGCGGAACTGACGGCGCCTAGCCGCCACCGGCCGGCGGACGTAGAACGGGACCACCGTGACCGACGCCAGCATCGTCCCTCCGCGCGTGGAGCAGCACATGCCGCCGGCCGCCTTGGCGCTGGCCGTGGTGCTCCATGCCTTGGTCGGCGTCGGCATCTGGGTGTTCGCTCCCCTGCAGCCGACCGAATCGCAGGAAGAGCCGATCATGGTGATGTTCGACAGCTCGCCGTCGAATGTCGGCCTGCAGGATCCGGCCAGGACCGGCCCGCCGGCCGAAGCGCAGGCCGCGAGCCCGGCACCGTCGACCGAGCCCAACCGCGAACCGGAGCAGCAGCAGGCGCTGGCGCCCGCACAGCCGTCGAGCGAGCCCGCGCAGCCCGCGCAATCCTCGCAGGCCGTGCCGCAGCCCGAGCCGGTGCCGACCTTGCCGATCTACGAGTTCTCCGTGCCGCCGGTGCCCGAGCCGCCGCCGGCGCCGACCTCGCGCGACTTCCCCAAGCCGCCGGCCGCCACTCCGCCCAGACCCGCACAGCGCACCCCGGCGATGCCACCGAGGCCCGGCCCGCCGGCACAGCAACGGCCGGCGGCTGAAGCGCCGGCGTCGATCCCAGCGCCGTTGCCCGGGCCCAACCCAGCCGATCAGTTCGCGGGCCAGGGCCGCCAGCGCAACGATTACCTGTCGCGCGTCTTTCGCCAGCTCGAGCGCTATCGCGTCTATCCGGCGTCAGCGCGCGACAATCAACTCGGCGGCCGCGTGGTGACGCGGGTCACCCTCAATCGCGACGGCGGCCTCATAGACGCCCGCATCGACACATCGAGCGGCGTTCCCGTCATCGACCAGGCCGAGCTCGAGGCCATACGCAAGGCGGCGCCATTCCCGCCGGTGCCGAGCGACATGCCCGGCGATCCGGTGATCCTGGTCCTGCGGATGAACTACAATCCGCCGGGGCGGCGTTAGTCTTCGTCTTAAGAAAAGTCGGCGGACAGCGCGTGACGCACGGCCTGCGGCATCACCGCCATGTGGCCGTAGTTGGGATGGTCGAAGCCGACCACGACATCACCGTCATTGCTGCGGAACACGGCGATCTGGGCCGCGGTGAAGGCGAAACGGATGAACTGCACCGACGAAGCCTTGCCGTCCTCGCGCGAGCGTTCCTGGTCGCCCTCGGGGACGCCGCGGACCATCTCGCCGCCGACGCGGATGAAGGCCTGGTTCTCGACGCCGCCCAGGGTCGCCAGCACGCGCGCGCGGCGCAGTGGATCGTCGATCTCGAACATCACCGTGGCGACCAGCTCGCTGCCCTGCGGGATCAGCGGATTGTAGGCTGCGAGCTCGTCGGGGATCTGCGCCGGGCCGCCCTTCTCGATGAAGAGCATCTCGTGCACCTGGTGCAGCATGGTCTCGTAGGACTCGAAGTAGAACGTCGCGAAGGGTCCCACTTCCAGGCGGCGGTTCTTCTTGATCTCGGACATCTGCCGCCGGCGCTCGGCCCGCACCTTCACGTATTCGGTGAGCGGCAGGATGGCGGAGACTTCGATCGCACGCGGCGTCATGGCTTCACCGTCAGTCCGTAGGCCTGCGCCATCAGCTCAATGGGATGGTTGGCCCGCGAAGGTTTCAACGTCTGGTCGCCCGCCGTCAGTTCCATCACCTGCATGAGGTGATCGGCCGCCAACGGACACTCGGAGGCCACGTAGCTGGTGTCGTTCTTGATCGCGGCCTGGGCGGCGGGCTTGCCGACCTTCACCGCGGTCTCGAAATTCTCGGTGCGCGCGCCCCAGATGCCGCCATGGCCGCTGCAGCGCTCGATCACGGCGACGCGCGTCTTCGGGACGAGGCGCAGCATCTCGGCGGCCTTCGCGCCCATGTTCTGCGCCCGCGCATGGCAGGCCAAGTGGACGCTGACGCCGCCTTCGATGGTCTGCAGGCCGGGCGCGAGGCCTTCCTTCTTGGCGATGTCGACGACGTACTCGGAGATGTCGAATGTCGCCTGCGACAATCGGTCGACCGCCGGATCCTTGGGCATGATCAGCGGCCATTCGAACTTCAGCATCAGCGCGCAGGAGGGCGTCAGCGCGATCACGTCGTAGCCCTTGTCGACCCAGGGCAGCAGCGCGTCCGTCACCTGACGGGCCGCGGCGGCGACGCCTTCGAGGTCGCCCAGCTCGAGCTTCGGCATGCCGCAGCAATGCGGATGCACGACCTCGGTTGCGACGCCGTTCTGAGTCAGCACCGCGCGGGCGGCGGCGCCGATGCCCGTGTTGTTGAAATTCACGAAGCAGGTCGCATAGAGCACGGCCTTGCGCTTGCCGAAGGCGGGCGCGGCCTCGTTCACCTCCGCGCCTTCGCGCGCGGCACGGATCACGAAGGTCTCGTCGGCGTATTTCGGCAGGCGCGCGCCGTGATGGATGCCCGCCCATTTCTCCAGCGCCGGACGCGTGACCTTGTTGTGCTCGTCGCTCACGAAGTTGGCGATGCCGGCGGTGAAGGTGCCGAGCCGCCCCATGCGGTCGGTGTCGGCGAGCTGGGCCTCGACGAAGTCGACCCCGTCCTTGCGCGCCTTGACGGCGCGATGGCGCAGCATGAGATGCGGGAAATCGAGCGCCCATTCGTGCGGCGGCACGTACGGGCACTTGGTCATGAAGCACATGTCGCAGAGCGTGCAGGCTTCCTCGACCGAGGCGAAGTCCTCCTTCTTCACGCCGTCGAGCTCGCCGGTCGGGCCGTTGTCGATCAGGTCGAACAGGCGCGGGAAGGAATCGCAGAGATTGAAGCAGCGTCGGCAGCCGTGACAGATGTCGAAGACGCGCTCCATCTCCTTCTCGAGCGCTTTCTCATCCCAGAACCAGGGGTTCTGCCAGTCCAAGGCATGGCGGACGGGGGCTTCGAGGCTGCCTTCGCGCATGTCGGTGCCGTTCTCGATCGTTCAATCGTGTAGCAGGACGAAAAAGGGGACCCGATGAGGGCCCCCTTCTTATAAAGCCTGGAAAGGCTCAGGCCATCGTGTCGAGGGCCTTCTGGAAGCGGCCCGCGTGGCTCTTCTCGGCCTTCGCCAGAGTCTCGAACCAGTCGGCGATCTCGGCGAAGCCTTCCTCACGCGCGGTGCGGGCCATGCCCGGGTACATGTCGGTGTATTCGTGCGTCTCGCCGGCGATCGCGGCCTTGAGGTTGGACGTGGTCGCGCCGATCGGCAGGCCGGTCGCCGGATCGCCGCTCACTTCGAGGAATTCCAGGTGGCCGTGGGCATGGCCGGTCTCGCCTTCCGCGGTCGAACGGAACACAGCGGCGACGTCGTTGTAGCCTTCGACGTCAGCCTTTTGGGCGAAGTAGAGGTACCGGCGGTTCGCCTGGCTCTCGCCCGCGAATGCAGCCTTCAGATTGTCCTCGGTCTTTGATCCCTTGAGGTTCGCCATGGCTTTTTCTCCTTGGTATTAAGCTAGGCGATCGGCGCGCGGCCGATCTGGCGGCGCGATATTGGTCCAGCCGCCGCGACCCCGTCAAGTTGTTTAGAACAGTTCTAAGAACTGCAAGCGACTCGCAAGTAGCGGCTCGAAGCCGCTAGCGGCGCACGCGCACGATGACGTCGACCCGCGCCATCCGAGTGCCCTTGGGCGGGGTCGGCAGGCCGGCGATGGTCACCTTGTCCGACGGGAAGTCGTGCAGCTCGCCGTCGTTCTCGACGAAGAAATGGTGGTGATGGCCGGTATTGGTGTCGAAATAGGACCGGCCCGGCGCCACCACGACCTCGCGCAGCAGCCCGGCGTCGCGGAACTGGTTCAGCGCGTTGTAGACCGTGGCCAGCGATACCGGCATGCGGGTCGCCTTCACCTCGGCATGCAGGCTTTCGGCCGTGACATGCCGGTGGTCGCGCTCGAACAGCAGGCGCGCCAAAGCCACCCGCTGGCGGGTGGGGCGCAAACCGGCCTCGCGCAGGCGGGCCGTGAAGTCGGGGCTGGTACCGGACATTGTGACGCCCATATGTAAGCAGCCAAAAGCGGCCTGAAAAGGGCCGTCTCCCCGATTCGGCGGTTTGCGCTGGACGGCAGCCCTCCTTATTCTGGCTGCGATCCCGGATTCGGGCGGCGTGGGACGGTGAGCGTGAGCGACAAGAAGAGCAGCTATACTTTCGAGGATCTGATCGAATGCGCGCGGGGGCGGCTGTTCGGGCCGGGCAACGCGCAATTGCCGTTGCCGCCCATGCTGATGCTAGACCGAATCGTCCGGATCGCCGAGACCGGCGGCAATTTCGGCAAGGGCGAGATCGTGGCCGAGCTCGATATCAAGCCGGACCTCTGGTTCTTCGACTGCCATTTCAAGGGCGACCCGGTGATGCCGGGGTGCCTGCCGCTCGACGCGCTGTGGCAGTGCCTTGGCTTCTTCCTGGGCTGGATGAAGGCCCCCGGCCGCGGCCGGGCGCTGGGCGTGGGCGAGGTCAAGTTCACCGGCATGATCGTGCCGACGGTCAAGAAGCTGACGTTCCACGTGCATCTCAAGCGCGTGATGCTGCGCAAGCTGGTCCTGGGCATCGCCGACGGCTTCGTGCAGGCCGACGGCAAGCCGGTCTACGAGGCGATGGGCCTCAAGGTCGGCCTGTTCCAGGACGCCGCCGCAGTTCCGGCTGCAGCGAGCTGACCGCATGAAACGTGTCGTCGTCACCGGCCTGGGAATCGTCTCCTCGATCGGCAACAACGCCGCCGAGGTCACGAAGTCGTTGCGCGAGGGAAAGTCGGGCATCGAGTTCGTGCCGCAGTACAGGGAACTGGGCTTCCGCAGCCAGATCGCCGGTACGCTCAAGATCAACGTCGACGAGCTCGTCGACCGCCGCCTGCGCCGCTTCATGGGCGATGGGGCGGCCTACGCCTATCTCGCCATGAAAGAGGCGATCGCGGATGCGGGCCTTGGCGAGGCAGAGATCTCGAACGACCGGACGGGCCTGGTCGCGGGTTCGGGTGGGCCGACCACCGGCGCCATCGTCCAGTCGGCCATCATCGCCAAGGAGAAGGGACCCAAGCGGGTCGGCCCGTTCATGGTGCCGCGCGCCATGTCGAGCACCGTCTCGGCCAACCTCGCGACCGCCTACAAGATCAAGGGACTGAGCTACTCGATCAGCTCGGCCTGCTCGACCTCGGCGCACTGCATCGGCAACGCCGTCGAATGCATCCAGCTCGGCAAGGCCGACCGCATGTTCGCGGGCGGCGGCGAGGAGCTCGACTGGACTCTGTCGGTGCTGTTCGACGCCATGGGCGCGATGTCGTCCAAGTTCAACGAGACGCCGCACCGGGCGAGCCGTGCCTACGACAAGGACCGCGACGGCTTCGTGATCTCGGGCGGCGGCGGCATCCTGGTGCTGGAAGACCTGGACGTGGCCCGCGCGCGGGGCGCCAAGATCTATGCCGAGGTCGTGGGTTACGGCGCCACCTCCGACGGCGCCGACATGGTGGCGCCCTCCGGCGAAGGCGCGGTGCGCTGCATGAAGCTCGCCATCGACGGCTTCCCGGGCGCCGCGCGGCGCAATGCGCCGGTCGACTACATCAACACCCACGGCACCTCGACGCCGGTGGGCGACATCACCGAGCTCGACGCCATCCGCACCGTCTTCGGCAACAACAAGCTGCCGGCCGTCAGCTCGACCAAGTCGCTGACCGGCCACAGCCAGGGCGCCACCGGTGCGCATGAGGCGGTCTATTCGCTGCTGATGCTGAAGGAAGACTTCGTCGCCGCCTCGGCCAACGTCGAGAATGCAGACCCCGGCGTCGGCGACTATCCGGTGGCGCGCCAGCGCATCGACAATGCCGGCCTGCACACCGTGATGTCGAACAGCTTCGGCTTCGGCGGCACCAACGCCTGCCTGTTGTTCTCGCGTTACGACAGCTGACGTCGCGGAGTGTTGCTGAAACGGTAGGCAACAATTTGTCATTTTCTTCGAACGTCCCTCCCAACTAAGAAGAGGCAGCATGCCCAACGATCGGACCCTCTCGGCCGCCCCCGATGCTTCCGGCGGCGGGACGGCAGCCCCTTCGACCCACACCTCCTCCAAGGCCGTCCAGCTTCCCGAAGTCCCCAAGCTGATGGCCGGCAAGCGCGGCCTGGTGATGGGCGTGGCCAACGACCGCTCGATCGCCTGGGGTATCGCCACGGCGCTGCATGCAGCCGGTGCGGAGATGGCCTTCACCTACCAGGGCGCCGCCTTCGGCAAGCGCGTGCTGCCGATGGTCGAGAAGCTCGGATCGAAGATCGTCGAGGAAGCCGACGTCGAAAACGAGGAGAGCCTCGACCGGCTGTTCGCGCGCCTGCAGAAGGAATGGGGCCGCCTCGACTTCGTGGTCCACGCCATCGCCTTCTCCGACAAGGAAGAGCTGAAGGGCCGCTACGTCGACACCACCAAGGCCAACTTCCAGCGCAGCCTCACCATCTCCTGCTACTCCTTCACCGAGATCGCGCGGCGCGCGCTGCCGCTGATGACCGAAGGCGGCAGCCTGATCACGCTCACCTATGAAGGCGCCACGCGCGTCATGCCGTCCTACAACGTGATGGGCGTGGCCAAGGCGGCGCTGGAGGCGAGCGTGCGCTATCTCGCGGCCGATCTCGGCCCGCAGGGCGTGCGCGTGAACGCGATTTCGGCCGGCCCGATGCGCACCCTGGCCGGCGCGGTGATCGGCAGCGCCCGCTATGTCTACCGCGTGTCGCGCGAAGCCTCGCCGCTCCGGCGCAATGTCGAGCTGACCGATGTCGGCGGGGCGGGTCTCTACCTGCTGTCCGACCTCAGCGCCGGCGTCACCGGTACGGTGCACTACGTCGATGCCGGCTACCACGCCATCGGCATGCCGCCGCAGGCAAGCGAGAACGGCAACACCGAGTAGCCGCTGCTCATGGCACGGCTCCTGGCCACGGTCTTCCTGTCGATCGTGCTCGCCGTGACGGCCTCTGCCCAAACCCTGATCCAGGCCGCCGACCAGGGCGATACGGCGGCTATTGAGCGCTTGATCGCCGGTGGTGTTGCGATCGACGCGACCGATGCGGCGGGGCAAACCCCGCTCCTGCGCGCGGTCCAGAACAACCATCTGACCGCGGCAACCCGATTGATCGACGCCGGCGCCAACATCAACGCCCAGGCGGCGAACCAGGACACGCCGTGGCTGCTCGCGGGCGCCCTCGGCCGCACCGCGATGCTGCGTCACATGTTTCCCAGGGGTCCGGACTTCACGATCCGCAACCGCTTCGGCGGCAATGCGCTCATTCCCGCCTGCGAGCGGGCGCATGTCGATACGGTCGCCTTCCTGCTGACCACGCCGATCGACGTGAACCACGTCAACAATCTCGGCTGGACCTGCCTGCTCGAGATCGTGATCCTGGGCGACGGCGGCCCGAGGCATGTCGAGGTCACGAAGCTGGTGCTGGCGGCCGGCGCCAAGCCCAACATCGCCGACCGCGACGGCGTATCGCCGTTGCAGCACGCACGTCGTCGCGACCAGCGTGAGGTCGCGGCCTTGATCGAGGCTGGCGGAGGGCAGTAGCCCGTCCGCCCTCGTCGGCGCTACATTCGATGCATGCGCTCAATCACTCCGCTTCTCGCCGGCAGCATCATGTGTGGCGCGCTGCCGTCGATCGCCATCGCCGAACCGCTCACGCCCGTGCGCTTCCAGCAGGCCCTCGCGACCGCCAAGGCCTATGCGGCGGACCGAACGCTGATCTTCTACTGCATCCGCGACGAGCCGGGGATGCTGCCCTTCAACTACCTGGTCATCCACGTCGAGATCGAAGCCGCGCTCACCAAGCTCAAGGCGGCAGGCAGCGAGTCCAGGCAGAACGCCGAGCTGGTGGAAGCCGTGATGGCCAACGTGCGCTACCCCACGGCCAATACCAGCGACCCCGCAATGGATGCGGAATGCAAGGCCAAGAACGTCAAGCAGAGCTACTTCACGTTCTCCGGCCCGCTCATCACGCCGCTCGACATCCGGCCGCCGTTCGACGCGCTGAAGTAATCATTTCGCGACGACGATCCGGGCGCTTTGCATGACGGTGTCGGCGAGTTGCCGCTGCTCGGGCGAATTGGTCGTGAGCTCGAACTTGATCACGGAGCCATAGACGCGATCGTTGAGCCGCACGATCGTGAGCTTCACCTGCAGGGGCAGCCCTGTGCTGTTCTTCGACGTCGAATCGAACGAGAAACCCGCCAGATCCGAGATCGTTGCCGGGGTCTTGCCCGTCGGCGTCGTAGCGCCCCCGCCCTCGAGCATTATCCTGGCGGCCTCGTCGATCGATCCGGTGTGGGTCCAGAACGCGAAGACGATCGATGTCCTCTTGTCCTGGCTGACGGCAATGAGATTGTCGTCGGTGACCTGATGGGTCCAGTTGTCGGGCACCTGGACGGTGAAGGCCGGCGTGCCGGGACCCGGGTACCGCAACTCGCGCGCCACGGCATCCGCAGCGATCGCAACGCAGAGCAGAACCGCCGCCAGGCGGCCGAGCAGAACCGCGGGTTTCATGTGCACGACACTACGCATTGCGGCACTATCGCGCCACCATGACAGCGGACCGCCTCATCCTGCACGGCAGCTTCACTTCGAGCTCGAGCTACAAGCCGATGCTCTTCCTGGCGCTCAGCGGCCTGCCGTTCTCGTTTCGCACCGTCAATCTCAAGAACGGCGTGCAGAAGGAGGCGGCCCACCTCGCGATCAACCGCTACGGCCAGGTCCCGGTGCTGCGCCATGGCGAACTCACGCTGGTGATGTCGAACGTGATCCTCGACTATCTCGCGCGGGCCACCGGCCACTTCGAGCCCACGACGGAGCAGCAGCGCTGGCAGGCCCGCGAGTGGCTGTCCTGGGAGAACGACGCCATCACCAATGTCGCGCGCGTCCGCCATTTCGCCCGCTTCCGTCCCGACGTGTCGCAGGACATCGTGAGCTTCTTCCGCCCGCTGGCCGAGGCCGCGCTCGATTTCGCCGACAAGTCGCTCGCGGGCCGCGAATGGCTGGTGGGCGATACCTGCTCGATCGCCGATATCGGCTGCTGGGGCCGCATGGTGTTCGCGGCCGAGGGCGGGCTGTCGCTCGACTCGCGGCCCAATCTCGCCGCATGGCGCGACCGGCTGATGGCGATGCCGGGCTTCGCGCTGCCCTACGATCTCATCCCGAAGAAGGACGCCGAGTTCGCGGGCACAGCGTAACCGCGTCAGGCGACGACGATATCCATCGAGGTCGCGAGCGCCCCGGCTTCGACGCCCGGCGCAGGCGCCAGCTTCATCTCGACCAGCTCGCGCTGCCGGGGATCGCGGATGCCGCGGAAGACGCCGTCGCGCTCGTTGCTCGGCTCGCCGGCTATGTAGAACTGGCTGGTGAGCATCCTGCCCGTCGACGTCGCCACCTTGAAATGGATGTGCGGCGTGCGGCCGGGATAGGCCACGGGCTTCAGCGTGCGAAAGGTGTAGCGGCCGTCGGCCGTCACCAGCAGCCGGCCGTAACCCTGGAACGCCGAATCGCGCTTGTCGCGCCCGGACTGGCGCGGATGGTCGTAGATGCCCTGGGCATCGCACTGCCAGATCTCGACGATGGCGCCGTCGACCGGCTTGCCGTTGAGGTCGAGCACGCGGCCTTCCAGATGCAGCACCGTGCCCAGGGCGCGCGCCTGCTGGCCGCGGACCTGCACCAGGTCGTTGTCCATGTCGGCCGGGAATGCCGTCGGATAGAACGGCCCTTCGGTCTGCTGCGGCGTGGCGATCAGGCCGGCCGCGCGGGCCGAGCCCAGGGGAAGCAGGCTGGCGCCGGCGCCAGCCAATAGAAGGCGGCGGGAAGTCGAGATCTTCATCCCGCCAATCCTACAAACAAAAACGGCGGCCCGAAGGCCGCCGTTCTCGTTACCGTTTGGTGCCTTACTCGCCGGCGACCGGCGCAGGCGCCGCGTCCTCGCGGGGCTTGTTCGAGATGTCCTCACCGGTCTGCTGGTCGACCGCCTTCATGCTGAGGCGGACCTTGCCGCGGTCGTCGACGCCCAGGACCTTGACCTTCACCTGGTCGCCTTCCTTGATCACGTCGGTGACCTTGGCGACGCGACGCGGCGCCAGCTCGGAGATGTGCACGAGGCCGTCGCGCGCGCCCAGGAAGTTCACGAAGGCGCCGAATTCGACGGTCTTCACGACCTTACCGGTGTAGATCACGCCCACTTCCGGCTCGGCGACGATGCCCTTGATCCAGTCGATCGCGGCCTGGCCCTGCTTGGCGTCGACCGCGGCGACCTTGATGGTGCCGTCGTCCTCGATGTCGATCTTGGTGCCGGTGGTTTCGGTGATCTCGCGGATCACCTTGCCGCCGGTGCCGATCACTTCGCGGATCTTGTCCTTGGGGATCGTGAACTGGGTGATGCGCGGCGCGTTCTGGCTGACCGAGTCACGCGCGCCGCCCAGGCCCTTGGACATCTCGCCCAGGATGTGGAGGCGGCCGTCCTTCGCCTGCGCGAGGGCGACCTTCATGATCTCCTCGGTGATCGAGGTGATCTTGATGTCCATCTGCAGGGCGGTGACGCCCTTCTCGGTGCCGGCGACCTTGAAGTCCATGTCGCCCAGGTGATCCTCGTCACCCAGAATGTCCGACAGGACGGCGAAGCGGTCGCCTTCCTTGATCAGGCCCATGGCGATGCCCGCCACCGGCCGGTCCATCGGCACGCCGGCATCCATCAGCGACAGCGAGCCGCCGCAGACCGAGGCCATCGAAGAGGAGCCGTTACTCTCGGTGATCTCCGACACGATGCGGATCGTGTAGGGGAACTTGTCCTTGCCGGGCAGCAGCGGACGCAGCGCGCGCCAGGCGAGCTTGCCGTGGCCGATCTCGCGACGGCCGGGCGAGCCCATGCGGCGCACTTCGCCCACCGCATACGGAGGCATGTTGTAGTGCATCATGAAGCTCTCGCGGTACTCGCCCTCGAGCGCGTCGATGATCTGCTCGTCCTGGCCGGTGCCCAGCGTGGCCACGACCAGCGCCTGGGTCTCGCCACGAGTAAACAGCGAGGAGCCGTGGGCGCGCGGCAGCACGCCGACCTCGGCCACGATAGGTCGCACGGTCTTGGTGTCGCGACCGTCGATGCGCTTGCCGGTGTCGAGGATGGCGCCACGCACGACGTCGGCCTCGAGGTTGCCGAACTGCTCGCCGAACACCGCAAGCGCTGCGTCGTCGCCCTCGAACAGGGCCTTGGCCTCGGTCTTGACCGCGCCGACCTTGGCCTGGCGGGCAAGCTTCTGCGTCTCGGTGTAGGCCTCGGCCATCTTGCCGCGCATTTCGGCCTTCAGGCGGTCGGCCACGGTCTTGGCGGCCTCCGGCGGCTCGGTGAGCGGCAGCGGCTCCTTGGCGGCATGCTCGGCGAGCTGGATGATCGCCTCGATGACCGGCTGGAAGGAGCGATGGCCTTCCATCACGCCGGTCAGCATGACGTCTTCGCTGAGCTCCTTGGCCTGCGATTCGACCATCAGCACGCCTTCCTGGGTGCCGGCGACGACGAGGTCGAGGTCGCTCTTCTCGGTCTGCTCGAGCGTCGGGTTGATGACGTACTTGCCGTCGAGGTAGGCGACGCGGGCGGCGCCGATCGGCCCCATGAACGGCACGCCGCTGATGGTCAGCGCCGCGGACGTCGCGACCATCGACACGATATCGGGGTCGTTCTCCATGTCGTGCGCCAGGGTCGTGATCACGACCAGCGTCTCGTTCTTGTAGTTCTCGTGGAACAGCGGGCGGATCGGACGGTCGATCAGGCGGGAGGTCAGCACCTCCTTCTCCGACGGCCGGCCCTCACGCTTGAAGAAGCCGCCCGGGATCTTGCCGGCGGCAAACGCCTTCTCCTGGTAGTTCACGGTCAGCGGGAAGAAGTCGAGGCCGGGCTTCGGCTTCTTCTCGAACACGACGGTGGCCAGCACCGTGGTGCCGCCGTAGGTCGCGAGCACCGCGCCATCCGCCTGGCGCGCGATCTTGCCGGTCTCGAGGATCAGCTTGCGGCCGGCCCAGTCCAGCTCCTTGCGGAACACTTGAAACATGTCACTCATTTCCATCTTCCTTTCCTACACGGCGTTCGCCCCCGTCTGGCGGCGCCGCCCACCGATGCCCTTGCATCGGCAGGACCGGGTCGGGCCTTTGCTCTCGCCCCTGCCCTCCCGGTTACTTCGAAAGTCGCGTCAGCCGGCCGAACTGTTACGGGGACCGAACGACGCGACGCGAAAAGGCCCCGATCCATCCGCGGATGGAATCGGGGCCTGAAAACTCAACGACGCAGACCCAGGCGCTCGATCAGCGTGTCGTAGCGCTTGTTGTCCTTGGCCTTGAGATAGTCGAGCAGACGCCGGCGCTGACCGACGAGCTTCAGGAGGCCGCGGCGCGAATGGTGATCCTTCGCGTGGCCCTTGAAGTGCTCGGTGAGATTGGAAATGCGTTCGCTCAGGATCGCGACCTGGACTTCCGGCGAACCGGTGTCACCCTCGGCCTGGGCATACGACTTGATCAGCTCCGCCTTGCGGACGGCTGTGATCGACATCGGGACTCTCCATCGACTTAAAGGTTGAAGACGCGTACCGGCTTGAGAGCCACGCCGTCCGAACGGACCAGCGCGACCAGCTTGCTGCCGGCCTCGGCGCGTAAAAGGGCTCCGGACGGCGGTACGTCCCGGGTCAAGAGCACTGGCTGGCCTTGGCGCAGCCGGTCCGCTTGGGCCTCCGTCAGGGCCAGCGCCGGGATGTCGTCCAGCGCGGTCTCGACGGGGGCCAGGGCCCCGAGAAGCGGCGGAATATGCCCGAGGGCCTCCAGTTTGGAAAGCGAAATGGCCGCCTGCTCGCGGAACGGCCCGGCGGCGGTCCGACGCAGGAAACTCAGGTGTCCGACGGTCCCCAAGGCAAGCGCCAGATCGCGCCCGAGGGACCGGATGTAGGTGCCCTTGCCGCAGGAAACCACGAAATCCGCATGGTCCGCGTCAGGACGTCCCACGAGCTCGAGGCTCTCGATCGACACCGGCCGGGGTTTCAGCTCGACCGCCTCGCCGGCGCGGGCCAGGTCATAGGCCCGCTTGCCGTCGATCTTGAGGGCCGAGAAGGCGGGCGGGGTCTGCTCGATGGTGCCGACGAAACGCGGCAGGACGGCACGGATGGCCGCATCGTCGGGCCGGACGGCGCTGGTCGCCGTGACCTCGCCTTCGAGATCCTCGGTCGAACGTGCCTCGCCGAAGCAGAGCGTGAAGCGGTACTCCTTGCGGCCGTCCATGACGAAGGGAACGGTCTTGGTCGCCTCGCCGAGCGCGATGGGCAGGACGCCGCTCGCCAGCGGATCGAGCGTGCCGCCGTGGCCCGCCTTCTGCGCCCCGAACAGCCGCCGGACCTTGCCGACCGCCGGCGTCGAGCCCAGCCCCACCGGTTTGTCGAGGATCACCCACCCGTCGACCTTGTCGCCTTTCCTGCTGCGCGCCATGGCGCGGGTTTAAGCCCACATTCCGTTGCGCGCCAGCCGCCGCGTCAGGCAGGCTGCAGTTATGATGGGGGCGGGGCAGGCGGATCGTGCCAGGCGGTCCGTGCTTTTTGGGTTGTTCTTTCTCTCCGGTGCGGCCGTGCTCACCGCGCCGGTCACGGCGTTCGCGAGGGTGAAGGGCGCGGTGCCGAACGCGCTGGCGACGACGTCCCAATAGCCCGTCGCCACCATCGCCAACGAATGGCCGATCGGACCGGTCGCCAGCCTGCCGCGCACGCCCGTTTCACCGGACTGCTTGGTGAAGTTGCGGGTGTACTGCTGGCCGGTCGAGGTGAACGTGCCGGACGTATTCAAGGCGCTGCCGAGCGTGCGCCGCCAGCTCTCGCGATAGTAGGACTGGCGTAGGCGGCGAAGGCGGTCCAGTCGTTGGCGAGGTCGACCTCGCCGCGCGCCATGCCGTAGAAGAACTCGGTGTTGATCGTCTCCCATGACCGTGCCGCGCGCGCGCCCAACACCGACTTCTTTCCGCGCGACGAGTACTACCTCAATCGTCCTTGATGTCGCGCGCCACGTCGGGGCGGCGCAGCAGCTGGCCGATGCGGTCGGCCTCGTCGAACGTGCGGTCGATGGCGAAGCGTATCTCCGGCGCATGGCGCAGCTGCGCCTTCTCGCCGACGCGGGCACGGAACCACGGCGCGGCACGTTTCATGGCCGCCAGCAGGCGCTGCTCGTCCTGGCCGCCCAGCGGCATGACGAAGGCGGTGGCGTTGCGCAGGTCGGGGCTGACATCGACCGACGTCACCGTGATCGACGCCTCTCGCAGCTCGGGATCGCGCATGTCGCCGCGCTCCAGAAGCTCGGCCAGCAGATGGCGCAGCTCCTCGCCGACCCTGAGCTGGCGCTGGCTCGGGCCCTTCTTGTCGCGCTCGGACGGGCGACGACGGGACATGGGATTCTCCTCCGTCGCCGTAGGACGGCGACACCTCCCCAGCGCGGGGTTCCGCGCTGGGGAGGAACGCTCAAATCACAACGTCGGCTGGACTGCCTCGACGTCGAAGCACTCGATGACGTCGCCGACCTTGATGTCGTCGTAGTTCTCGAACGCCATGCCGCACTCGAAGCCGTGCTGGACCTCGCGGACCTCTTCCTTGAATCGGCGCAGCGTCTTCAGCGTGCCCTCGTGGATCACCACGTTGTCGCGCAGCAGGCGCACCTTGGCGCCGCGCTTGACGTTGCCTTCGGTGACCATGCAGCCCGCCACGTTGCCGACCTTGGTGATGCGGAAGACCTCGCGGATCTGCGCATTGCCGAGGAACGTCTCCTTGTAGGTCGGGTCGAGCAGGCCGACCATCAGCTGCTGGATGTCCTCGGTCACCTTGTAGATGATCGAGTAGTAGCGGATGTCGATCTTGTCGCGCTTGGCGATCTCGCGCGCCTGCGGGTTCGCACGCACGTTGAAGCCGATGATCAGCGCACCCGACGCCTTGGCCAGCGTGATGTCGGCCTCGCTGATGCCGCCGACGCCCGAGTAGATGACGCGGGTCGCCACCTTCTCGGTCGAAAGCCGCGTCAACGCGCCGGCCAGCGCTTCGGCCGAGCCCTGCACGTCGGCCTTGATCAGCACCGGCAGTTCCTTGGCCGTGCCCTCGCGGATGCCCTTGATCATCTCCTCGAGGGTGCCGCGGCCGCCCGCGGCGCGGGCGAGCTGGGCCTGGCGATCGCGGCGGGCACGGAAGTCGGCGACCTCGCGCGCACGCGCCTCGCTCTCCATGACGTGGAACTCGTCGCCCGCCTGCGGCGTGCCGTCGAGGCCCAGGATCTCGACCGGGAAGGCCGGACCCGCGCTGTCGACCGCATTGCCGCGGTCGTCGACCAGGCGGCGGACACGGCCCCACACGGCGCCGGCCACCAGCACGTCGCCGACGCGCAGCGTGCCGCGCTGCACCAGCACGGTCGCCACCGAGCCGCGGCCCGGATCGAGCTGGGCCTCGACCACCACGCCGTCGGCCGGACGGTCGGGGTTGGCCTTGAGCTCGAGCACTTCGGCCTGCAGCAGGATCGCTTCCTCGAGCTTGTCGAGGTTGGTCTTCTTGGTCGCCGAGACCTCGATCGACTGGACGTCGCCGCCCAGCTGCTCGACCTGGATCTCGTCCTGCAGCAGCTCGGTGCGCACCCGGTTGGGGTCCGCGCCGGCCTTGTCCATCTTGTTGATCGCGATGATCATCGGCACGCCGGCCGCCTTGGAGTGCGCGATCGCCTCCTTGGTCTGCGGCATGACGCCGTCATCGGCCGCAACCACCAGGACGACGATGTCCGTCACCTTGGCGCCGCGCGCACGCATGGCGGTAAAGGCCTCGTGGCCCGGCGTGTCGAGGAAGGTGATCTTCTGGCTCGACGGCAGGGTCACCTGGTAGGCGCCGATATGCTGGGTGATGCCGCCCGCCTCGTGCGCCGCCACGTCGGTGGCGCGCAGCGCGTCAAGCAGCGAGGTCTTGCCGTGGTCGACGTGGCCCATGATGGTCACGACCGGCGGCCGCGGCAGCATCGTCTCGGGCGCGTCGACGCTTTCCGTCAGCGCGGTCTCGACGTCGCCCTCGGCGACGCGCTTGGGCCGGTGGCCCATCTCGGTCACGACCAGCTCGGCCGTGTCGGGATCGATCGCCTGGTTGATGGTCGCCATCACGCCCATGCGCATCAGCGTCTTGACGACGTCGGCGCTGCGCTCGGACATGCGCTGGGCCAGTTCCTGGACCGTGATGGTCTCTGGGATCGTGACCTCGCGATAGACCTTCTGCTGCGGTTCGTTGGCGTGCTCACGGCGACGGTCGCGCTCCAGGCGACGGCGCATCTGCGCCGCCGACCGGCTGCGGAAATCGTTCTCGCCCTCGACCGCGCGGCCGACGTCGACCTTGTCCGACCGGCGCTTGGGCGCCTCGCGGCGCGCGCCCGGCGGCTGCGGCAGACGCTTGTTGACGATGGCGGGCCGCATCGGCGGCCGGCGCAGCGCGTCGGCCGACTGGCCGCCGGTGGGAGCGCCCGGACGTCGAATCGGTGCGGCGGGCGCTGCTGCTGCGGCAGGGGCTGCCGCCGGCTGCGGGGCGGCGCCGGGATTGATCTCCTCGGCCTGGCGCGCGATCGGCGCCTGCGGCGAGGCGGTGGCGGCCTGGTCGAGGCGCTTCTGCACCAAGGCGTCGGCCTTGCGCTTGACCTCTTCCTCGGCCTTCTTGCGCGCTTCTTCAGCGGCCAGCCGCTTCTTGTGCTCTTCCTCGGCCTTGCGGCGCGCCTCGTCCTCGATGGCGCGGCGGGCCGCTTCCTGGGCCGCACGCTGGCGGGCCGCCTCGGCGTCGCGATTGGCGTCGACCAGGGCGCGGGCGCGCGCTTCTTTCTCTTCTTCCGTCAGCGTCCGCAGCACGGCGCCGCCGGAGCGGGCGTCATTGGACGGGCGCGGCGTCGGCCGCGCGCCCGTGTTGGCACCGCCGCCGCCCAGCTTGAGGGTGCGGCCGCTCGGCGCCGCCGGAGCGGCGGGCGCAGGTTTTGGCGCGGGTGCTGCAGCCGCGGGCGCATTCGGCGCGCCCGGCCGCTTCACCGGCTTCTTGACCTCGACCGCCACCACGCGCGTGCGGCCATGCGAAAATTTCTGGCGCACCTGCGAGTCGGCCGCGCTCTTCGCCGGCGCCGCGCCCGTGCGCGTCGTCGTCGAAAGCGTGAGCGGCTTGGTCGGCTTGGTCTGCTCTTTCTGTTCCGTCATATGTCGTGTTGTCCTTGGTCCGCTGCGGCCCGTCAACCGTCGTTACTTTTCAATGAGACTGCTGTTCGACCGGTAGCCGCGCCAGCGCGCCGCCCCAGCCTCGATCCGCTCGATAAAAGCGCCACCCGCATCGTCGCGGGCAACCGCCACATAGACCGCCTGCTCGCGGCCGAAGATTCCGCCCAATGCCGCCGCATCGCCCAGCCGGGCGATCGGCAGGCCTGTGGCACGGCTCACGGCTTCGAGCTTGCCCAGCCCGTCGCCATCGGCTTCGTCGGCCACGATCAGGAGCCCGGCGCGCCGTTGGCCCGCCATCTGCTCGACCTTCACGAAGCCTGCGACGGCGCGGCCGGCCCGGCGCGCCCGGCTGAGATCGGCCAGCGCCCGCTCCAGAAGCAGCCGTTCGACCCGGTCGGGCAGGTCGGCGGCGGGCTTCACCGAGGCCCGCGCCGCCCTGGCGAACAGGTTCTTCGCCACGGCGCGCTCGACCGCCGACCGCTCCGCCTTCACCCAGATTCCGCGCCCCGGCAGCCGCCGCGCCAGATCGGGCACGACGTCGCCTTCCGGCCCGATCACGAACCGGATCATCCGCTCAGGCGCACCCGTTTCGCCGGTCGCAATGCACGTCCGAGTGGGGCAGGTGCGCTGCGGTCCGGTAGCGGGAGGAGCCTGGGTTTCGGCTCGGGACATGGCGTTGGCGAATGCCAAGTGGGTCGTCTCCTTGCTCTAGGCCTTGGCCGCGTCGGCGGCCTGGGCGTCCTCGGCGGCGAACCAGTGCTCGCGCGCCTTCATGATGATGGCGTTGGCGGTGTCATTATCCATGGCGCTCTCGCCCACGATCTCGCGCAGCTCGTCCGAGGCGAGGTCGGCGAGGTCGTCGCGGGTCTTCACGCCCTTTTCGCCCAGCGCCACCAGCATCGGCAGCGTCAGGCCCTCGGTCGTGCGCACGTCCTCGTCGACGCCGAGCTCTTCCAGGCGGGTCGTCAGCTCCGCATCGCGCTTCTCGATGAACTCGCGGGCGCGGCGCTGCAGCTCGGTGGCGATCTCCTCGTCGAAACCTTCGACGCCGGCCAGGTCCTCGACCGCCGAATCGGAGATGTCCTCGACCGCGGCATAGCCTTCGGCCACCAGGAGATGGGCAATGACGTCGTCGACATCAAGCGCGGCCTTGAACAGCTCGGTGCGCTCGCGGGTCTCCTTCTGGCGGCGCTCGCTCTCCTCGGCCTCGGTCATGATGTCGATTTCCCAGCCGGTGAGCTGGGAGGCCAGCTTGACGTTCTGGCCGCGGCGGCCGATCGCCAGGCTGAGCTGGTCGTCGGGCACCACGACCTCGGTCTTGTTCTTCTCCTCGTCCATCAGCACCTTGCTGACCTCGGCCGGGGCCAGCGCATTGACGATGAAGTTGGCGGTGTCGTTCGACCACGGGATGATGTCGACCTTCTCGCCCTGCAGTTCCTGGACGACGGCCTGCACGCGGCTGCCGCGCATGCCGACGCAGGCGCCGATCGGGTCGATGGCGCTGTCGTGGCTCAGCACGGCGATCTTGGCGCGGCTGCCGGGGTCGCGGGCGACCGCCTTGATCTCGATGATGCCGTCGTAGATTTCCGGCACTTCCTGGCCGAACAGCTTGGCCATGAACTGCGGATGGCTGCGCGACAGGAAGATCTGCGGGCCGCGCGGCTCCTCGCGGACATCGAAGATGTAGGCGCGCACGCGGTCGTTCACGCGCAGGCTCTCGCGCGGGATCGTCTCGTCGCGGCGGATCACGCCTTCGGCGCGCTGCAAGTCGACGGTGATGTTGCCGTAGTCGACGCGCTTCACCACGCCGGACACGATCTCGCCGACGCGATCCTTGAACTCCTCGTACTGCCGCTTGCGCTCGCTCTCGCGCATGCGCTGGGTGATGACCTGCTTGGCCGTCTGGGCGGCGACGCGGCCGAAGTCGATCGGCGGCAACTCATCGGTCAGGAAGTCGCCGACCTGCGCCTCGGGATTGCGGCGCTGCGCTTCGACCAGCGCCACCTGCGTGTTCTCGTTCTCGATCGGGTCGGCCACCTGCATGTAGCGCAGCAGCTTGATCTCGCCCGTCTTGCGGTCGATCTCGGCGCGGATGTCGTGCTCCAGGCCGTACTTGGCGCGGCCGGCCTTCTGGATGGCCTGCTCCATCGCCTCGAGCACTTCCTCGCGCTCGATGCCCTTCTCGCGGGCGACCATGTCGGCCACCTGCAGCATCTCCAGGCGCGGGATATCGGCAGTCGTTGCCATTGTCTTGTCCTCTCTTCGATTCCCTAATGAGCTTGACCCGCCCCTTGCTGGGCGAGCCGATGTTCTTCAATCAACGCGTCGGTCATCTCGAGCTTGGCCCTGGACACGACCGCGAGCGGCACCGCCGCCTCCGTGCCGTCGTCCAGACGCAGCCGCACCACGCCGTCACTCAGTCCCAGAAGCGTGCCCTTGAAGCGGCGACGCCCGTCCACCGGCTCGGCGGTCTCCACGCGGGCGAGATGTCCCGCCCACCTTGAATAGTCCTTGGGCCGCGTCAGCGGCCGGTCGATGCCGGGCGAGCTCACCTCGAGGGTGTAGGCGCCCGGGATGGGATCCTCGACATCGAGCACCGCCGAGAGGGCGCGAGAGAGCGTGGCGCAGGCCTCGACATCCATCGGGCTGCCGTCGGCCGGCTCGATCATGATCTGCAGCGTCCCGCCGCCCTTGCTCATGGCGACGCGAACCAGCTCGAAGCCCATGCCGACCACGGTCGGGGCAACGATGTCTTCAATGCGACGCAACAGGTCGGTCACGCGGGTTCTGGTCTCGACTGTATGGGCCGGCGGGCTTCCCAAAAATGAAAAGAGCGGGCGTTCGGCCCACTCTTTCTTGTTTGGTTCGTCCCGCGAACCCGATGAGGATGGCGCGGATATAAGCGCAGTCCGGGCAAAGAGCAAGGAAATCCGGCAGGGCTTTATGGCCCCGCGCAGCGATACCCCTATTAGTAGTGGTTCGCGGCCGCTAATGCCCAGTCCCGTCCAGCGCGTCCCGCACGGCGCGCGCGAGATCGCTTTTGTGGAAGGGTTTCGTCAGCAGCCTGGCTCCGGAATCGATGCGGTCGTCATGGACGATGTCGTCCCGGCTGTAGCCGGACATGAACAGGACGGCGATGCCGGGGCTGAGCGCGGTCACGTCGTCGGCGAGCTTCCTGCCGCCCATGCCCGGCATCACGACATCCGTCAGCAGCAGATCGTAGGGCTGCCCGGCGCCCTTGACGGCGGCGAGGCCAGCCGCGCCGCCGGCGGCGCGGGTCACGGCATAGCCCAGGCTGCGCAGCTGTTCGACGACCGCGTCTCCGACCCGCGCCTCGTCGTCGACGACCAGGATCCGCTCGCTGCCGCGCGGCAGGACGACCGGCTCGGGTGTGGGCTCATGGTCGGACAAGCCAGCGGCGCGCGGCAAATGGATGGTGACGGTGGTGCCGCGGCCGAGCTGGCTCTGGATGCCGATATGCCCGCGCGACTGGGTGATGAAGCCGTGCACCATGCTGAGGCCCAGTCCCGTGCCCTTGCCGACCTCCTTGGTGGTGAAGAACGGATCAAACACGTGGGGCAGCGTTTCCGGCGCGATGCCCGTGCCGGTATCGGTGACGGCGAGTCGGACGTAGGCGCCGGCCGGGATGGCGGTGTCCTCGCCGAGCTCGGCATTGGTGGTCTCGATCAGCAGGTGCCCGCCTTCCGGCATGGCGTCGCGTGCATTGAGGCAGAGATTGACCAGCGCGTTCTCGAACTGGCCACGATCGATCTCCACCGGCCACAGATCGTCGGCCAGCATCGATTCGATCTCGACCTGCGGGCCGAGCGTCCGCCGCAACAGGCGGCCGACATCGACGACCAGATCGTTGAGATCGACGCGCTGGGGCTTGAGCGGCAGCTTATGCGAGAAGGCGAGCAGGCTGCGCGTCAGGTCGCTGGCGCGGGTAATCGCCTTGGCGATCTGGGCGATGCGCCGGCGGGCGGACTGGGTGAGCTCGCGGTCCTCCTCCAACGCATCGACGCCGGCCATCATGATCATCAGGATGTTGTTGAAGTCGTGGGCGATGCCGCCGGTGAGCTTGCCGACCGCCTCCATCCGGTGCGCCTGGTGGAGCTGCGCCTCGAGCATCTTGCGGCGTGTGATGTCGATCACGATGCCGCGCACGGCAACGATGTTGCCGTCGCCGTCGCGCACCCCGCGCAGGTAGCGTTCGACGGGAAAAAGCGTGCCGTCGCGGTGACGGAAGATAGACTCGCTGGGCGGCTGCGCCGCTCCCTCCTCCAGCGCCGCCATCACCGCGCTGCGATCGCCCGGATCGGCGTAGAGCGTGCGGACGTCGACCCCGCTCAGATCCTCGGTGTCGCCGAAGCCGAACAGGCGGCGCCACGCGGCGTTCGCCATGACGATGCGGCTGTCGGCCGTGGTCTCGATGACGCCGACCGGCAGGGTCTCGATCAGGGCATGGTATTTCTGCTCCGAGGCCACCAGCTCCTTGATCACGCGGTTGCGCTCGGTGACGTCGTTCACCGTTACCAGGTAGGCCGAGCGGCCGGCGAACTCGATGGGATAGACGATCTGCTCGACTTCCATCGTCGAGCCGTCCTTCTTGCGATGACGCAGCTGCGGCACGGCATGGGCGGCGTCCAGGGTGAAGCGCCGCCGTTCGGCGATGATGACCGGCAGGTCCTCCGACGGATAGAAGTCGTTGGCGGCCATCGACAGCAGCTCGAGGCGCGACCAGCCGTATTCGCGGACGACCGTCTCGTTGGCATCGAGCACGTTCAGGGTCTCAAGGTCGATGACGAAGGTCGGGAAGGGACTGGCATCGAACAGCCGGCGATAGCGGGCCTGCATGCTCTCGAGCTCGGCCAGCGCGCGGTCGATCACCCTGAGCGGCACGACGCGCAGGATGAAGAATGTCGAGAAGCCCAGGATGCCGCTCAGCAAGCCGACGAGCGCGGTCTGGGCCAGAAGCCTGCGCAGGCTCGCAGCGGTCTCGATCGAGCCGACGATCGTTCCGGCCACGACCAGCGGCACGCTGAAGGTCGCGACCGGCGCCGCCGGCGCGGTGCCGGACTCGAACACCACCCTGCCGTCGGCGTCGAAGATGCGCTGGCGCATGGCGCTTTCGTCGGCCTCGGGCACCTCGATGAGCTGGCCGAGGCGCGGCGTCTGGTACTGCCAGAGCTCGCGATTGGCGTAGATGAATTGGGAAAGCCGGTTGGCCTTGAGATGAGCGGCGAAGGAAAGCTCGCGGTCGAGCTGGCTATAGACGATGACGAAATAGCCGGCCGGGATGACCAGCGTGACGGCGAGCGCCATGGACAGTCCCAACCAGGTGACCAGCGAGCGCAGCCTGACGCGCGACGAGGTCACCGCGCACCGGCGATCAATCCAAGATCGTTGAGCCTCGCTTGCGTCTCGGGCCTGGCAAGGAAGTCGAGGAACGCCTTGGCCTCGTCGCTGGGGTCCGGCGGCGCCACGAGATAGAGCAGCTTCACGTAGGGGTACGAGCCGTCGACATAGGCCTGCATCGAGGGCCGGACGCCATCGATGGCGACAAAGCGAAGATTGCGGCCTTCAGCCTTGACCTGGGCGAGGGTGGCGGCGACCAGCGAGCCCGTGGTCCGCTCGGCGGCGTCGGCGTTGTCCTGGTCGGTGGCGGCGACCGAGATGTCGCGACGCCTGCGCAGCTGCGCCGTGGCGCCGGCCATGCCGGGAAAGAAGCCGGCCAGCAGCTCGTTGTCGGTCTCGTCGATGGGCCGCAACACGAACAGCAAGGGCATGCCGTCGGGCCATGTCGGATTGGCGGTCTGATGCAGTCCGACGATGTCGGTTTTGCGAAGGTTGTCGGGACCCGCCCGCGACGTGACGAAGCCGAACGGTGTGCGCAGGTGGCCGGACACCTGCAGGCCGCGCGCCTTCTCCCGGTCACGCAGCTCACGACCGCCGATCGCCAGGCCGAGCTTGCCGTCCATCAGGGCGTTGTTGGCGCCGGTGGTTCCGAGGCTCGGCAAGACGACGACGGTGATGCCGGTCTCCGCCGCGAAGGCGGGCGCGAGCTGGCGCATCGCCTCGGTGACGGCGCCCGTGCCGCCGATCTTGAGTTCCTGGGCGAAGGCCGGTAGCGCCATCAAAAAAGCGATGGAGCCCACCAGGACCGTTATTGGACGGAAGCGGAGCCTCATGGCCGGCCTTTCTTCGACGGCAAGGAAGTGTCGCATTTTGGCCGGGGCGATAAGCCGAAACGCATCCAAAATGGACCGATCTCTAGCGATTGATTTCCCGCAACCACCGGCGGGCGTCGTGCAGGCTGCGGAAAAGCTTGACCGGCCGATCCGCCTTGGTGGCGTCGGCGAACAGGTCGGCAAATCCCTCGCGCTCGGGATGGATGACGAAGGCGATCGGGCCGCGCGCGGCCGCCCCCTTCTCCACCCGCAGCATGACGGCCATGGCGTCGACCTGCTCGCGATCCATCTCGATGCTGGAGCCCGAGACGTCGATGATCTTGCTGAAATGCCGGACGTCATTCTCGACCATCTGCCTGACCAGGTCGCGCACTTCGTCGGGCGTGATCTGGCCACGCGCCACGATCACGAGCAGGCGGTTCAGCCGGGAGATTTCCAGATGGATCGGCATGCGGCAGCGGCGATGGGCAGGGGCCCGAACGCCGCCCCGAACGGAGGCATGCTACACCGCGCGCCGCAGGCGCAGGAAGGTCGGCGTGCCCGCGATCTTCTTCTTCTCGTAGCGGGTCGCCGGCCAGTCGGCGGGCCGGCCGCGCCAGTCGGCAGGACCTTCGGCCAGCCAGTCGAAAGCCGGATGGGTGCAGGCATGCTCGACCATCCACGGCAGGTAGCTCGGATCGTCGGTGGCGAGCCTGAGTTCGGCGCCCGGAACCATCAGCTCGGCCAGGCGATCGAGCGTTGCGCGCTGTACGAAACGCCGCTTGTGATGCCGCACTTTGGGCCACGGATCGGGAAACAGCACGAAGGCGCGCGACAGCGAGCGCTCGGGCAGCGCCGCCATCAGCAGGCGCGCATCGTCGGTCAGCAGCCTGACGTTGCCGACGCCCGTGCGTTCGATATGGGCGAGGCACTTGGCGACGCCGTTGAGATAAGGCTCGCAGCCGATCAGGCCGACGTCGGGGTGCTGCTCGGCCTGCCACACCAGATGCTCGCCCGCGCCGAAGCCGACCTCGAGCCACACGCCGCCTGGCGGCAGGCGGCCGCCGAACAGCTTTGCGAGATCGATCTTGCCGGGCGCGGCCGGCAGGCTGAGGGCGAGGCGAGGCAAAAGCGTGTCGAGCAGCGACTGCTGCCCGGCGCGCAACTTCTTGCCCCGACGACGACCGTAGAGCGTGCGTCGACGGGTTTCTTCCATGGACGCCTTACATCACCACGTCGATCAGGTACGGACCCTTGTGCGACATGGCGTAGGTGAGCTGCTTGGTCAGCTCCTCGAGGTCGTGCGCCTTGGCGCCGGGCACGCCCATGCCCTTGGCCAGCAGGGTGAACTCGAGCGTCGGGCGGTCGAGGGTCAGCATGTCGATGGCACGCGGGCCGGGATTGGCCGCGCCGACATCGGCAAGCTGGCTGTACAGGATCTTGTAGTTGCGGTTGGAGAAGATCAGCACGCAGACATCGAGGTTCTCGCGCGCCATCGTCCATAGCGCCTGGATCGTGTACATCGACGAACCGTCGCCGATCATGCAGATGACCTTGCGGTCCGGGCAGGCAACCGCAGCACCCACCGCGACCGGCGCGCCGAAGCCGATCGAGCCGCCCATGTTGTTCAGCCAGTCGTGCGGCGGAGCGCCGGCGCTGAACGGGAAGAAGCCGCGGCCGGTCGTCACCGACTCGTCGATGACGATGGCGCCTTCCGGCATGGTGGCGCCCAACGCCTGGCCGAGGCCGTCGAGCGTGAACTTGCCGGTCGGACGGTCGGGCCGCTTGGGCTGCGCCACGGCGGGCTTCTCGTTCATCGCATCGAGCTCGGCCGCCAGCGCTTCCAGCGAGCCGATCGGATCGCCTTCGACCGGGCAGAGCGTGGTGACCTCGCAGCCTTCGGGCACCAGCACCGACGGCTTGCCGGGATAGGCGAAGAACGCGGCCGGCGCCTTGGCGCCGCACAGCACCATGTGCTTGGTTCCCTTCAACTGCTCCTGCGCCGTCTCGACGACGAAGTGCAGGCGCAGCACCGGCACGCGACCGGCGCCGCGCTCGATGCGCGCCGTGCCGCCGGCCGCCTGCACCTTGCAGCCGGTCTTGGCGGCGATCTTGCCGGCGAGCTCGAGGCCGCGGGCGCGCAGCGCGCGGCCGCCGATGAACAGCATCGCCGACTGGCCGCTCTTCAGCGCCTTGGCGGCAGCGACAACCTCTTCGTTGGCGGGCTTCTGAGGCAGCGGCGTCTCGGGCGTGTCGGCGACGCCGTCGGCCTCGGTCCACGCCGTGTCGGCCGGCAGGATCAGGGTCGCGATCTGGCCCGGCGCCACGCGCGCGGCCTGGATGGCGGCGGCGCCGTCGGTCGCCACGGTCTTGGATGTCGGCGAGGTCTTCACCCAATGCGAGAACGGACGGGCGATGCCTTCGATGTCGGCGGTGAGCGGCGTGTCGTACTTGATGTGATAGAGCGCGTGCTCGCCCACGATGTTGACGATGCCGGAGCCCGCCTTCTTGGCGTTGTGCAGGTTGGCCGCCGCGTTGGCCAGGCCGGGACCGAGATGCAGCAGGGTCGAGGCCGGCTTGTCGGTCATGCGGTAGTAGCCGTCGGCCGCACCGCTGCATACGCCCTCGAAGAGACCGAGCACGCAGCGCATGCCCTCGACGCGATCGAGCGCGCCGACGAAATGCATCTCCGAGGTGCCGGGATTGGCGAAGCAGACTTCGACCCCGCCCTTGACCAAGGTGCGAACCAGACTCTCTGCTCCGTTCATCTGCGGCCCCAACTGCAAGAAATGATAGGCAGGGGGATAACATGCCACGATGCCAGGGCGAAGCCGGTTCGGCCGGCTGGCGGTTTCGCGGAACGGGCCGGCCGCCCTGTTACGAAGCCCCTTCGACGGCCGGAGTCACCAGCGGTCGTTGAACGCCGAGGAGCCGATCGGCGCGGGCGCGGATCCATTGCCGACCCGGGACTTCGACCAGCCTGTAGACTCCCGTCGCAAAGATAACGGCAAGGCCGATCGACGACACGAAATTGACGGCATGGAACGCTGCAGCCTGCGTGCTGTAGACGTCGAAGGACCGGCCGTGGAGAGCCAATGGCGGGATGATCGGGTGGAACAGGTACAGCGAGTAGGAGATCATCCCGACATAGACGATCGCACGCCCCGACAGCAGGCGATTGGCAATGCTCTCGGACCTCGCGCCGATCAACAGGCCGACGGCTGCGACGGCGCTGGGCAGGGCGTCGTTCGAGTGATCGAGCCGGCCCGCTATCGCCAGGGCCTGGACTGTCACCAGCCCGATCAGGCCAAGTTCGCTGGCGAGCCTTGCCACAGTCGATGGCAGCGGCAGGAGCGACACCCTGTAGGCAGCAACGCCAAGGATGAACTGAAGGGCGACCGTATAGGGCGAGAAGTGGAACAGCCACAGATACCAATCGCCATCGCTCCACCCTGCCGGCATGAGCGCCTGGCGATACGTCCAGGCTGCGTCCACCAACAGCCATACGGCATAGAAGCCGGCAACGCCGAGAACGAGGCTCCTGAAGCGCCATGCCGGCAGCAGGGCGACGACGATCGCCCCCAACCCGAACGCAAGGTAGAGGGCACACTCGACGCTCAAGCTCCACGACACATGAAAATGGGCGTTGGAGACCAGGTCGCCGCCATACTTCACCGGCATCCACGACTGCCAGAGCAGGAGGTGGGGCAGAACGTAGCTCTGGGCCGCCGGGTCCGAGAGATCCTGAATGTCCGGCCAGGTCAGGATCGCGATCAGGACGAAGAGAAGATAGGCAGGGTAGAGACGGGCAAACCGGTAGAAGAACAGCCGGATGAGGTTGAACGCGGGTCGCTCGCGCCAATCCCAGTGGCTGTAGCTCAGGGCGATGACGTAGCCGCTCAGCGTGAAGAAGATCGCCATGCCGATGTCGGCCGCCCCTGCCCAGGGCATGTCCGGCAACGCCCCCTGCGACGTGACCTTGGTCCAGCTCCAGTAGTGGGCAATGACGACCAGGAGTGCCGCAACGCCTCGCAGACCGGTCAGTGACTGGATTTCCTCACGCTTTGCAGGCGCCATGGCCGGCGACACTAATTCATTGGCACCTGGTGTGAAACCGTCCTGTCACCGGCCAGTCGGGCAGCTACAAAAGGTGCGTTCGCCCTTTATTCCCAAAAGATTATTCAGTATACTTGAACCAATATTTCAGTTGTTAAGAACGAAAGACTTTTGAAACCCATGAGCCACTCGGTCCCCTCCGACAGCTCGGCCATCGATGCCACCTTTTTAGTCGGTGTCGATCTGGTCGAATTCGATCGCCGCGAACTTCCGATCTATGCCAGCCCGCAGTCGCCCTGGACGGATGCCTGCCACGACGAGGCGCCTGCCTACGGCGCGCCGGTCGACCGCGTGTTCGGCGAGCCGGGCAACATCCACATCGACGGCGCTCCCGGCAGCGACGATCAGCTGGCCGCCATCGCCGCTGACGATCCGCTGGTCGCACTGGCGACCCTGGCCGACGGCCTCGCCGCCACGAGTAGCGACGTTGCGGGCAGCGAGGTCGCGGCGCCCGAGCTCGCGACGTCCTTCGGCGCCGATGCCCACGCCGTCGTCCATCTGCACGATGGCTCCGGCTGGGACATCACCGGCATCGACGCGATCTTCGACTATCACGCTTGATGGGAGCGCGGGCCTCTGGCCCGCATCATGATCATGAGCGGGCCAGAGGCCCGCGCTCCCAATTACACCGCGTCGCCCAGTTCGAGCTGCACCAGGTTGACCCAGTAGGCCGCACCCGTGGTCAGGATGCGGTCGTTGAAGTCGTAGAGCGGCGAATGGACGTTGTGGCAGCCGCCTTCGTCCGCCCCGCCATTGCCGATCATGATGTAGGCGCCCGGCTTCTTCTCCAGCATGAAGGCGAAGTCCTCGGCGCCCGAGATGCGCGGCGTGTTGGGATCGACGTTCTCGCGACCCACCGTCAGCGCCGCGGCCTCGACCGCCAGTGACGTCTGCTCGACGCTGTTGACCAGCGCGGGATAGCGCCGGTGATACTTGCTCTCCGCCGTGCAGCCGCCGGCCTGGGCAATGCCGGCGGCGACATCGGCCAGGCGCCGCTCCAGGAGATCGCGCACGTCGGCCGAGAAGCTGCGCGCCGTGCCCTTGATCAGCACCTCGGACGGAATGACGTTGGGCGAGCCCGGCGTGCCGGCCGCAATATGGCCCACGCTCAGCACGGCCGGTTGGCTCGGCGGCACGTTGCGACCGACGATGCCCTGCACCGCGACAATGAACTGGCCCGCGACATAGGTCGGATCGGTGCCGCGATCGGGCATGGCACCATGGCCACCGGTACCCTTGAAGGTGACCTCCCAGCTGTCGGACGAAGCCAGCATGGCGCCGGCGCGGATGGCGAAGGTGCCGCGCGCGATGCCCGGCATGTTGTGCATGCCGTAGACGGTGTCGCAGTTGAACTTGTCGAACAGGCCTTCCTCGATCATCACGCGCGCGCCGCCGAGTCCTTCCTCGGCCGGCTGGAAGATGAAGTGGACGGTGCCGGCGAAGTCCGGCGCGGCGGCGAGATGCTTCGCCGCGCCCAGAAGCATGGTGGTGTGCCCGTCATGGCCGCAGGCATGCATCTTGTTGGCATGCACCGAGGCGTAGTCGAAGTCGTTCTTCTCCTGCAGGTGCAGCGCATCCATGTCGGCGCGCAGACCGATCGTCTTCTGGCCCGGCCGCTTGCCCTTCAAGGTGCCGACCACGCCGGTGGTGGCGAGCCCGCGATGGATCTCGATGCCCCACGACTGCAGCTTGTCGGCGACGATCTGCGCGGTGCGCTGCTCCTCGAAGGCGGTTTCAGGATGGCGATGGATGTCGCGTCGGATGGCGGTGAGCTCAGCCTCGGCGGCGGCGAACATGTCGGGCGTGAAACGGGTCATGGGGATCCTTGTGTTCGGCCGGGAGATTAACCGCCGCCTTACCGCTTCGCCATGCTAGGTTGCCCGCCGGTCCGTCGTGGGTCGCAGGAAGGGAACTTCGCATGACCTACAGGCTCTGGTGGACCGTCGGCTATACCTGCACCTCGGAACGCGAGTTCCTCGCCACCAAGCACCGGCTGCTGCCGGCAACCTACGAAATGCTCGACGACGCGCTGCGCCGGGCGGGCCAGGTCCGCCGAGCCGGCGGCGTTGCCTGGCTGATCGAAGGCGACGACAAGACGCGCCTGGGGCGAGGCCTGATCGAGCAGACGCTGCGCAAGCGCGGTGCGGAGCTCGAACCCGCCCAGCCGGCCGACCGGCGCGGCCGGCCGCCGCGCCGGGAATAGGTCACACCGGAAGGGTGGCGCTAGGCGGCGCGACAGGCTAAATCCGCGCCCCGATGCTTCTCTTTCCCGCGATCGATCTCAAGGACGGCAAGTGCGTGCGCCTGTTGCGCGGCGACATGGCCAAGGCCACGGTGTTCAACGACAGCCCGGCGGCGCAGGCCAAGGCGTTCGCCAATGCCGGCTGCGAGTGGCTGCACCTGGTCGATCTCAACGGCGCGGTCGAGGGCCATCCGGTCAATCGCGCCGCGGTCGAAAGCATCCTCGAGGAAGTGAAGGTGCCGGCCCAGCTCGGCGGCGGCATCCGCACCATCGAGAGCATCGCGCAGTGGATCGAGGCCGGCGTCCAGCGCGTCATCCTGGGCACGATCGCGGTCAAGGAACCCGGCCTGGTGAAGGCCGCCTGCAAGCAATGGCCCGGCCAGGTCGCCGTCGGCATCGATGCCCGTGACGGCATCGTCGCGGTCGACGGCTGGACCAAGCAGAGCACGGTGCGCGCGCTCGATCTCGCGCTGCGCTTCGAGGATGCCGGCGTGGCCGCCGTCATCTACACCGACATCGACCGCGACGGCGCCATGGGCGGCGTCAATGTCGATGCTACGGTGACGCTCGCCCAGCATCTCACCACGCCGGTGATCGCCTCGGGCGGCGTCAGCTCGCTCGACGATCTGCGCGAGCTGCGGCCGGCCGAGGAGTTCGGCATCGTCGGCGCCATCGTCGGCCGCGCGCTCTACGATGGCCGCGTGACGGTGCCCGACGCGATTCGCGTGCTGAAGGGCGATTAGCTACTTGGCGGCGGATGTATGCTTGTACGTCGGCTCGAGCCGCGACAGCAGATAGTCGGCGGCCACCACCGGCGGATACTTCGCGACACCGTCCTCGAGGCACGTCGGCAGGCAGGCGACGAGCGCCTCGGGATTGGGGTCGAGGAAGAACACCACAGAATAACGATCGCGGGTGGGGCTGACCACGCGATGCGGCGTCGAGACGTAGACATCGTTGGTCCAGCGCATCAGGCAGTCGCCGATGTTGCAGATCAGCGCGCCGGGCACGGTCGGCGCCTTGATCCATTCGCCAGCGCGCGTGCGCACCATCAGCCCCGCGACGCCGTCGGTCGCGAGCAGGGTCAGGTTGCCGTAGTCGGTGTGCTCGCCGGCGCCGAGCTGGCCCGGCCGCGGATCGGCCGGCGCGGCGGGATAGTGCAGCAGTCGCAGGATCGCCATCGGCTTGTCGAGCTTGCCGTCGAAGAAAGTGCGCTCGATGCCGAGATCGCGCGCCAGAGCGCGATGCAGCGCCATGCCCAGCCGATGGGCGTGGCCGAAATAGTCGAGCATGGTGGCGCGGAAACCCGGCTGGTCCGGCCACGGATTGGCGTGCCGAAACGCCTGGCCGGCCAAAAGGTCGGGGTCATCCGGAGGCAGCTCCAGCCCGATGTTGAAGCACTCCTTCAGGTCGGGGAGCGTTCCCGCCTGCAGCTTCTCGCCTTCCATCGGCACATGGCCGCGATTGCCGGAGGCGCCGGTGTAGCGCACCGGATCCTTGACCGCCGCCGGCGCTGCGAAGAAGCGCCGCGACTGCGCGAACACGTCGGCAATCGTCCCGGCCGGGATGCCGTGCTTCTTGATGTAGAAAAAGCCGATGTCGCGGCAGGCCTGTCCCAGCTCGCGGCCGACCTTCGCCTCGCCCTCGGGTCCGCCGCCGAGCAGCGGGGCGACATCGATCACGGGAATGGCGGCGTCCTGCGTCATGGCGCGCAGCCTAGCATTGTCGGCCCGGTTGGCGCATAAGGTCCCCCGCCTGCCATGCTGAAAGTCCGCATCATCCCCTGTCTCGACGTCAAGGACGGCCGCGTCGTCAAAGGCGTGCAGTTCGTCGGGCTGCGCGATGCCGGCGATCCGGTCGAGCAGGCGCGTGTCTACGACGCCGCCGGCGCCGACGAGCTCACCTTCCTCGACATCACGGCGAGCCACGAGAACCGCGACACCATCCTCGACGTCGTGGCGCGCACGGCCGAGCAGTGCTTCATGCCTCTGACCGTGGGCGGCGGCGTGCGTCAGGTCGAGGATATCCGCCGCCTGCTGCTGGCCGGCGCCGACAAGGTCTCGATCAACTCCGCCGCCGTGGCGCGGCCGGAGTTCGTGCGCGAGGCGGCCGAGAAATACGGCGACCAGTGCATCGTGGTGGCGATCGACGCCCGCCAGGCCGCCCCCGGCCGCTGGGAGGTCTTCACCCACGGCGGCCGCAAGGCGACGGGGCTCGACGCCGTCGGCTGGGCCAAGCGCATGACCGATTCGGGCGCGGGCGAGATCCTGCTGACCTCGATGGATCGCGACGGCACCAAGTCGGGCTTCGATCTCGAGCTCACCCGCGCGGTGTCGGACGCCGTGCCGGTGCCGGTCGTGGCGTCCGGCGGCGTCGGCACGCTCGATCACCTGGTCGATGGGGTCGTGAAGGGCGGCGCCTCGGCGGTGCTGGCCGCCTCGATCTTCCATTTCGGCGAGTTCACCATCGCCCAGGCCAAGGAACGATTGGCGGAAGCCGGCGTCCCGATCCGACAAATCTCGCGCGCCGCGTGATTTTGGCGTAGAATCGCCGCAGCGTCCCAGTAAGAGGCGCACGCAATCGCCCGTCCCCTCGGGCGTGGAGTACTTCCCCGGATGGCCAAGAACAAGAAAGCCAAGAAAGCGCACAAGAAGAAGCGCAGCACCACCGTTGCCGACGGTGTCGACGAGCACGTGCTCGACCGCCTCTATCTCGTGATCGACAGCCGCAAGGGCGCCGACCCCGATACCTCCTACACCGCCCGCCTGTTCAGCCGCGGCCGCCAGCAGATCGCCAAGAAGCTGGGTGAGGAGGCGGTCGAGGCGCTGATCGAAGGCATCCGCGGCGACAAGGGCAAGCTGGTCGGCGAGAGCGCCGACATGCTCTATCACCTGCTCACCCTGTGGGCGGCGACCGGCGTGAAGCCCGCGGCGGTGTGGAGCGAGCTCGCCCGTCGCGAGGGCCTGTCGGGCATCGCCGAGAAGGCCGCACGCAAGCAGAAGTGACGGCCTGTCGGGCTCGCGGTAAACCAAAGCCCATCATGTCCGACTACGACCGCAACAACATCTTCGCGCGCATCCTGCGCGGCGAACTGCCCTGCAAGAAGGTCTACGAGGACGACCACGCGCTCGCCTTCCATGACATCAACCCGCAGGCGCCGGTCCATGTGCTGGTGATTCCCAAGGGCGAGTACGTCTCGAACATGGATTTCAGCGCGAATGCGCCGACCGAGACCGTCGCCGGCTTCTGGCGCGCCGTCGGCGCCGTGGCGCGCGAGCTCGGCCTGGAGCAGGACGGCTATCGCCTGGTCGCCAACAACGGCGCCAATGGTGGCCAGGTCGTGTTCCATTTCCATGTCCATATCGTGAGCGGCCGCAGCCAGCGGCCACGCTTCGGCCGCGTCCACGAATGATCGCGCGCCGGGCGCTGCTGGTGGCAGGCCTTGCGCCGCTTGCGGCGCCCGGATGGGTCGGGGCGCAGCCGGCGCGGCCACGCTTCTATGCCAAGGGCACCAAACAGCGCGCCGTGCGCTTCACCGGCAGCGAAGGCGCCGTGCTCGCGGGCACCTTGCTGCTGCCGATCTGGAGCGAGCTCGAGAAGGTGCCGGGCGTCGTGCTGGTGTCGGGCAGCGGCCCGACCGACCGCAACGGTAACAACACGCTGGTGCCCGAGCGCATCGACCTGCTGAAACAGATCGCCGAGCGTCTGGCCGAAGCGGGCATCGCCACGCTGCGCTACGACAAGCGCGGCATCGGTGGCTCGACGCAGAAGCCGCATGGCTCGCTGGCCGAGCTGGAGCGCTTCTTCTCCTGGGACAATTTCGTCGGCGATGTCGTCGCCGCCCAAGCGGAGCTGGTGAAGCACGACGAGATCAAGTCCTACGCCACCGCCCTGCTGGGACACAGCGAGGGCGGATTGCTGGTGCTGTCGGCAGCGCCGACCATCACCAGGCACCCGCCGCACGGCATGGTGCTTCTCGCCACGCCGGGCAAGAAGCTCGCCGACATCCTGCGCGCGCAGATCGAGCGCGGCGCGCCCGGGCTGCTGGCGCCGACCGATCGCGCGATCAAGGCCATCGAGGCCACGGGACACGTCCCGTCGGACCTGCCGCGCGAGCTCGAAGCGTTGTTCCCGCCCTATGCCGGACCGTTCCTGCGGCGCCTGCTGGCCTTCGACCCGGCGCAAGCGCTTGCCGCCTCGCGCCTGCCCTGCCTGCTGCTGCAGGGTGCGGCCGACCGCCAGGTCGTGCCGATGGACGACATCCAGCCGCTGATCGACGCGCTGGGCAAACGCGACGCGCCCGGCGAGGCGATGGTCGTTCCCGCCGCCAGCCACAATCTCAAGCTGGTGCAATGGCCGACCGACACCGGCTTCGGCGGCCCGCTCGCCCCGGCCGTCGCGGACAAGCTCACGAGCTGGATGAAGCAGCTGCTCGGCGCCTGAGGGGGTGCTTGATCGGGCGCGGCGGCGGGTCGATCATTCGGGTCCAGGAGGAGGAAGCGACATGGCCGTGACGGTGCGTCCGGTGTGCGAAGCGGTGGGCGCAGAGATTCTGGGCGTCGATCTGCGGCGCCTCAGCGACCAGGACTTCGCGATCATCGAGCAGGCCTGGGCCCGGCATTCCATGATCCTGCTGCGCGGCCAGCAGATCGGCGACGACGACCTTCTGGCCTTCAGCCGCCGCTTCGGCGAGCTCGACCCGCCGCCCAACCAGGAGCGCGGCCGCATCAGCCCGCCCGGCTATCCCGACATCTATGTCGTGTCCAACGTGCTCGACGACAAAGGCGACCCGATCGGCGCGCTGGGCGCCGGCGAGGCAGTCTGGCACACCGACATGAGCTATCTCGACACGCCGCCCGACGCTTCCATGCTCTATTCGCTGGAGATCCCGGAGAGCGGCGGCAACACCTGGTTCTGCGGCATGCAGGCGGCCTGCGCGGCGCTGCCCGCCGACCTGGCGCGCAAGATCGAGGGCCGGCGCGTCAAGCACGACGGCACCTACAATTCCGGCGGCTACCTGCGCAAGGGCGTGACGCCGACCGACGATCCCATGGCGGCGCCCGGCGCCTGGCATCCGGCGATCCTGCGCCATCCCGGCAACGGCCGCGCCACGCTCTATCTCGGCCGGCGTCGCAATTCGTATATCGAGGGTTATTCGCGCGAGGATTCCGACGCTCTGCTGGAGGCGCTGTGGGCGCATGCCACGCAGGACCGCTTCCTCTACCGGCACGTCTGGAAGCTGGGTGACCTGGTGATGTGGGACAACCGCTCGACCATGCACCGGCGCGATCCGTTCGACGGCGCGGCGCGGCGCATCATGCATCGCACCCAGATCAAGGGCACGACGAGGCCCGTGGCCTTCGCGGCCTGAAGCAACCGACACATTCGGAGGAAACATGCGGCGGCAGAAGAAGTTCTATGCCTGGGGCTACGCCGACGAGGACCTGACGCCGGAAGAGATCAAGGCCTGGGAAGCCGAGACCGCCGAACGCTACGGCCTCAACGGCTTCGACGTCACGCCGCCGCCCAAGCCGGAAGAGATCACGCTGCGCGCCCCGCGCGTCGTCGTGCCCGACGCGCTGAAGGACATCGTGCGCACCGACCACCTGACGCGGCTGGAGCACAGCTACGGCAAGGCGGGCTTCGACGCGCTGCGCATGTTCATGCGCTCGGTGCCCAACCCGCCCGATGCCGTGGCCTTCCCCGAGAACGAGCAGGACGTCGTGCGCCTGCTCGACTGGTGCGACAGGATCGGCGCCAAGGCCATTCCCTACGGCGGCGGCTCGTCGGTCGTGAAGGGCATCGAGCCCGCCGCCGCCTTCGACAAGGTGGTGACGATCTCGACGCGCCACATGGACAAGGTGCTGGAGGTCGATGCGGTGAGCCACGCCGCGCGCATCCAGGGCGGCATCTACGGACCGGCCATCGAGGACCAGCTGCGCGACAGCCCATTCACCATGCGCCACTACATGCAGGCCTATCGCTGCTCGACCCTGGGCGGCTGGATCGCCACGCGCTCGGGCGGCCATTACGCCACGCTCTACACCCATATCGACGACTTCGTCGAAAGCACCCGCGTTGTGACGCCCGCCGGCACGCTGGAGACGCGCCGCCTGCCGGGCTCCGGCGCCGGCCCCAGCCCGGACCGCCTGTTCCTGGGCTCCGAGGGCATCTTGGGCATCATCACCGAGGCCTGGGTGCGGCTGCGCAAGAAGCCCAATTTCCGCGCCTCCGCCTCGGTGCGCTTCAAGAATTTCTTCGATGGCGCCAACGCCGTGCGCGAGATCACCCAGGCCGGGCTCTATCCCGCCAACTGCCGCCTGCTGGAAGCGCGCGAGGCGCTGCCCAACATCCCGTGGAGCAGCGAGGAGGCCGTGCTGGTGCTGGCTTTCGAGGGCGCGGACCATCCGCTCGACGCCTGGATGAAGCGGGCGCTGGAGATCTGCGCCGGCTACGGCGGCGTGCCCGACGCCGGCGCCGATGACGAGAACGCCCATCGCTCGGGTGCGGCCGGCGCCTGGCGCAACAAGTTCATCCGCGCGCCGCACTACGGCGAGCATGCCGCGGCGCGCGGCATCCTGTCCTCGACCTTCGAGACGGCGATGACCTGGGAACGCGTGCCCGAGTTCCATCGGACGATCACGAAGATCACCCGAGACACGATCAAGCGCGTGACCGGCCGCGACGGCACCGTCACCTGCCGCTTCACCCACGTCTATCCCGACGGCCCCTGCCTCTACTTCACCTTCGGCGGCATCCTGGACAAGCGCGTGGCGCTCGATCAGTTCATGGAGGTGCTCTCGACCTGCACCGCGGCCACCGTCGAGCATGGCGGCACGACCACGCACCATCACGCGGTCGGCCGCTTCCATCGCCCGTTCTACGACAAGCAGCGCCCCGAGCTGTTCGCCAGGGCGCTGCGCGGCGCCAAGCGCGAGCTCGATCCCAAGGGCCTGATGAATCCCGGCGTGCTGATCGATCCGTGATCTAGCTGTTGTGTTCTAAAATGGACTGGAGCGCGGACCTCCAGGTCCGCCTTTCGTCATCCTGAGCGCAGCGAAGGATCTCATGCTGGTAGCAAGCGGCGATGAGGTCCTTCGCTGCGCTCAGGACGACAGAATCATGAACGGAGAAGACGATGGAGTACCTCAGCGGCCCTCTGATCGCGTTCATTGGCATTGCGGCGCTGGTGATCTGCACGCCGGGGCCCGATACGGCCATGACCATCCGCAACGCCCTGCTGGGCGGCCGCTCGGCCGGCCTGGCGACGGCGCTCGGCGTCTCCACCGGTCTCGCCATCTGGGCGCTGGCCACCTCGGCGGGACTGGTCGCCCTGCTGATCGCCTCCGAGCCGCTGTTCCTCGCCGTCAAATACATAGGCGCGGCCTATCTCGTGTGGCTCGGCGTGCAATCGCTGCGCGCCGCCTTCGGCCCCAGCTCGCTCCAGCAGGCGATCGCGCAACTGCCGTCGCGCGGATTGCGGCCACGCCAGGCCTACCTGCAGGGCGTGCTGAGCGACCTCAGCAATCCCAAGATCGCCGCCTTCTTTTCGTCGATGCTCCCGCAGTTCGCCCCCGCCGGCGCCACGGATTTCGTCAGCCTCGCGGCACTGGGCCTGCTGTTCAGTTCAATGACGCTGGTGTGGCTGACGGGCTACGCGCTCGCGACGGCGCGCATGCGCGATGCGCTGCGTCGTCCGCGCATCCGGCGCACGCTCGACGGCATCACCGGCGTGACCCTGATCGGCCTGGGCGTGAAGCTCGCCAGCGAAGACCGTTAACGTTCGAGATCAGGCGGACCATATCAGGGCCGGCTCGCGGCCGTGCCAGTCGGTCACCTGCTGGTAGCGGTGCGCGGTGCGTAGCAGGCTGGCTTCGTCGAAAGGCCGGCCGATAAGTTGAAAAGCCGTCGGCAGGCCGTTCGAGGTGAAGCCGCAAGGCACGCTGAGCGCCGGAAGGCCGAGATAGTTGATGACCTTGGTGTTGCGCGTCAGCGACACGACCATGTCGAGATAGGCCTTGCCGGTACGCCCGGTGGTCTCGGCGATGGTCGGCACTGGAATCGGTATCACGGGCGCCAGGATCACGTCGGCCTTCGTGAACGCCGCCTTGGCGAAACTGCGCAGGTATGACCCACGCAGCTTGAGCGCGCGGATATAACTCGCCGCCGGAATGAAGAAGCCGGCATGCAGGCGATGGCCGACCTCGAACGTGTAGTCCACCTCGCGCGCCCGCAGCGTGGGCAGGTGATTGGCCGCCCCTTCCGACTTGATGACCAGCGGATGCAGCTCGGCCATTTCGTCGAGCAGATCGGCCGGCATCTCCACTTCCTCGACGGTGAAGCCGGTGCGCCGCAGATCCTCGGCGGCGCCATCCAAGGCGCGCGCCACCTCGGGATGCAGGCCGCTGTCGAAATAGCCGCGCGCCAGGCCGACGATCGGCAAAGGACGCGCGCTGTCGAGCGCCGCCTCGTAGTCTGGAACCGGAAGATCGAGCGTGCTGCTGTCCGCCGGATCCGCGCCGGCCAGAACGCCCAGCAGGCGGGCGCAGTCGCGTGCGGTGCGGGCCAGCGGCCCGACGATGTCGAAGGAGTGCGACATCGGCATCGCGCCGTACCGGCTGACGCGGCCGTTGGTCGGCATCAGCCCGACGACGCCCGATACATTGGCCGGACAGCGGATCGAACCACCGGTGTCCGAGCCCAGCGCGGCATGGACCATGCGGCTGCCGACCGCCACGCCCGAGCCGCTCGACGAGCCGCTCGGGATGTAATCGGGATTCCACGGATTGCGGCACTGCGGGTAGTTCGGATTGTAGCCGTGCGGACCCATCGCGAACTCGACCATGGCCAGCCGGCCGATCTCGAGGGCGCCGGCCCGGTCGAGCCGATGGAGCACGGTCGCCGTCTCGGCCGGACGCCAGTCGGCGCGCAGCTTGGAGCCGCAGGCCGACACGCGTCCGGCGCGGTAGTACATGTCCTTGTGCGCGAGCGGCACGCCGTGCAGGGGACCCATGCGCGCGCCAGCACGCTGCGCGGCGTCGGCTTCATCGGCTGCGGCGCGCGCGCCGCCGCGATCGACCTCGACGAAGCAGTTCAGCGTGCCGTCGAGATTCGCGATGCGATCGAGGCAGGCCTCGACGACGTCGCGGGCCGTGGTCTTGCCGGTGGCGATCGCATCGGCGGTATCGGTGAGGGTAGCGCGCGACCAGTCAGTCATGTTTCGGCGCCAGCGACAGCAGAGCGGCGCGGTAGTCGGACGGATCGACATCGAAGTCGACCTTGGCATCCACCTTCTCGATGGCGCGGCAAAGCTGCTCGAGCTCGATCGGCAGCTCCTCGATCCGAGCCGGTTCGAGTTTCAGCTGCGCATAGGCGTCGTTCATGACGCGAACCAGGTCGCTTTTGATCACGGCGGTCCCTTTCCTGTCGGCATCCCCGGCCGAGCGATTGTCGTGCCAATCGCCGGGTAGCCCGTATATCTTCCGGCGTCCTTCGAGCGTCCGATTATGGAGGTGAGCCGTGCAGACAGAAACGCCAGACCAGAAGCTGCGGGCGAGAGCCGCCCGGGTCATCCCCGGCGGTATGTTCGGCCATCTGAACGCCAACCGGCTGCCCGAAGGCTATCCGCAGTTCTTCGAGCGCGGCGACGGCTGCCATCTGTGGGACGTCAACGGCCGGCGCTACGTCGACTTCATGTGCAGCTGGGGGCCGATCGTGCTCGGCCATCACCATCCCGCAGTCACCGAGGCAGTGCAGCGCCAGATGGCCGCCGGTGACTGCCTCAACGGCCCGTCGGAGCGCATGGTCGAGCTGGCCGAGCGACTGGTGCGGCTCATCCCCCACGCCGACTGGGCGATGTTCTCCAAGAACGGAACCGATGCCACCACGACCTGCGTGACCTTGGCCCGCGCCGCCACCGGGCGGCGCAAGATCCTGGTCGCGCAGGGCGCCTATCACGGCGCCATTCCCTGGTGCACCCCCAACCCGCTCGGCGTCACCGCCGAGGACCGCACCCATCTGCTGACCTTCACCTACAACGACGTCGGCAGCCTCGAGACCGCGGTCCAGCGCGCCGGCGACGACCTCGCCGGCATCCTGGTCTCGGCCTTCCGGCACGATTTCGGCTTCGACCAGGAGCTGCCCGATCCGCTGTTCGCCCGCCGCGTCCGCGAGCTGTGCGACGCCAGCAACGCCGCCCTCATCCTCGACGACGTCCGAGCCGGCTTCCGCCTGACCCTGCGCGGCAGCTGGGACCTCGTCGGCGTCCAGCCCGATCTCAGCGCCTGGAGCAAGGCGATCGCCAACGGCCATGCGCTGGCGGCGGTGACCGGAAACGACCGTTATCGCGAGGCCGCCTCGAAGATCTTCGTGACCGGCTCGTTCTGGTGCAGCGCGGTGTCGATGGCCGCCGCCGTGGCGACGCTCGACGAGCTCGAACGCACGGATGGGCCGGCACGCATGCGCGCGATGGGCCAGCGTCTGCGCGAGGGCATCGCGGCGCAGGCGGCCGCCGCCGGCATCGGTATCCGCCAGAGCGGCCCGCCGCAGATGCCGACGGTGTTGTTCGACGACGATCCCGACTGCGCCAAGGGCGCTCTCTTCACGCGCGAGGCGTTGAAGCGCGGGGTGTACATGCATCCCCGCCACAACATGTTCCTGTCGACCGCGCACACCGAGGCCGACATCGACTTCGCACTCGAGGCGACGCAGGCGGCCTTCGACGTCGTCGCCGCGCGATGATCAGTCGGCGCGGATGTTGGCGGCCTGGATGACCGCCTTCCAGCGGACGAGCTCGCTCTTGATGAGATCGGTGTAGCCGGTCGCGCCCAGCGTGCCGGGCTTGACGCCGATCCTGGCGAAGGCCTCCTTCACCTGGGCGCTCTGCAGGGCCGTCACGATCTCCGTTTCCCAGCGCTTGGCGATCTCGGGCGGAATGCCGGACGCGGCCGAGAAGCCGAACCAGTTGGTCGCCACGACATCCGGGAAGCCGGCCTCGCGGAAGGTCGGCACGTCGGGCAACGACGGCGACCTCTCGTCCTCGCTCACCGCGAGCGGACGCATGCGTCCCGAATTGAAGTAGCCGATCGCCGTCGGCAGGCTTTCCATCAGCGCCACGATCTGCCCGCCCATCAAGTCGTTCATCGCCGGCGCCGAGCCGCGATAGGGGACGTGGGTGAACGGCATGTCGGCCGATCGCGCGAGCAGTTGGCCCACGAGATGATTCATCGTGCCGTTGCCGCCCGAGCCGTAGGTGATCTCGCCGGGCCGGCTGCGCGCCAGCTGGACGAGCTGCTGGACGGTCGTGACGCTCGAGCCTCCGTTGACGGCGAGCACGCTGGGGAACGTGCCGACCAGGTGGATATGCGTGAAGTCGGCCAGCGGGTCGTAGGGCACGTCCTTGTAGAGGACGGGCCCGATGCCGTGCGACGCGGCGCTCGACATCATGACGATGTGGGTGTCGCCCTTCGCCTTGGCGACGATGTCGGCGCCCAGCAGGCCGCCGGCGCCGGGCTTGTTCTCGACGACGATCGGCTGGCCGAGCCGATTGCCGAAATACTCGGCCAGTGTGCGAGACAGGATGTCCGCCGCGCCCGCCGGCGGGAAGTTGACGATCCAGCGAATCGGCTTGGACGGCCAGGGCGTTTGCGCCCGCAGGATGCCGGGAGCGGCAAGAGCCGAGATTGACGCGAGAGCCGAGAAGCGTCGGCGGGAAAGCATGGATCGTTTCCTTCGAAAGCTAGGAAAGGTGGCAGGCGTATTGCAACATGCGTGTCGCCACGCGCGTATTGCAACATGCGTGCCGCCAAACAGAAAGAGAGCCGGTGATGGATTTTGATCTCGTGCTGCGCAATGTGCGCCTTCCCGACAGCAAGGCGGACCAGCCGGCCGTGGATATCGGGGTGAAGGACGGGCGCATCGCGGCCATCGGCGCCGGGCTCGGCGGCACCGCGAAGGAAGAAGCGCAAGCCGGCAACCGTCTGGTCTGCTCGGGCTTCGTCGAGACGCACATCCATCTCGACAAGTCCTGCATCCTCGGGCGTTGCGACCACGAGAGGAAGCGCTTCCCGCATCTCGCGATGGAGCGGACGTCGGCCGTCAAGCACACCTTCACCGTCGAGGACGTGACCGAACGCGCCGGCGGCACGCTCGAGAAGTGCATCTCGCACGGCGCCACGCGCATGCGCACCCATGTCGAGGTCGATCCCAAGGTCGGCTTGCGCGGCCTGGAAGGCGTGAAAGCCCTGATCGACCGCTACAAGTGGGCGATCGACCTCGAGATCTGCGTCATGCCGCAGGAGGGTCTGACCAACAATCCCGGCACCGACGAGCTCATGGTCGCCGCCCTCGAGAACGGCGCGACCGTTGTCGGCGCGGCGCCGAACTACGACACCGACCGGCCGGCTCAGATCCGCCGTGTCTTCGAGATGGCGCGCGAGTTCGACGTCGATATCGACATGCATCTCGACAGCGGCGCTTCGGCCGAGGAGCTCGACACGCTGCTGGTCTGCGAGCTCACCGAGAAATACGGCTGGGGCGGCCGGGTCGCCATCGGCCATGTGTCGAAGCTGGCATCGATGCCCCAGCCCGAGATGGACAAGGTGGCCAAGCGGATGGCCGACGCCGGCGTCGCCCTCACGGTGCTGACGGCGACCGATCTCTATCTCGGCGGCCGGCACACCGACCACAACGTGCCGCGCAACGTCGTCGACGCCAACCGGCTCGCCGAGCAGGGCGTGCTCTGCTCCATCGCCTCGAACAACATCCTCAATCCCTTCACGCCGTTCGGCGACGGCCAGCTGCTGCGCCAGGTCAACATGCAGGCCATCGTCACCCAGCGCGGCACCGACGCCGAGGTGCGCGCGGCCTGGGACATGACGACCTCATCCGCCGCGCGCCTGATGGGCCTGAAGGACTACGGCATCGCCGTCGGCGCTCCCGCCGATCTCGTCGTCCTCGACGCGCCCGATCCGGTGACGGCATTGCGCACGGTGGCGCCGGTGCTGATGGCGTATAAGCGCGGCCGACGGACGGTCACGCGCGAGCCGGTGCAGTTGCACAAGCCGACGTGAACACTTCCTCCCCAGCTTCGCTGGGGAGGAAGCGCTGAGCTCAGTGATGCCCGCCCTTGGGCACCGCGCCGGTCTGCTGCGAGATCCAGTCGACGATGGCGATGCCGATGGCCGACAGGATGAACAGGCCGTGGATGATCGACTGCCACATGATACCGGCCTCGGTGAGGGAGGCGTTGGGCCGGCCGAGCTGGCCGGCCTCGATGAAGGTCCGAAGCAGGTGGATCGACGAGATGCCGATGATGGCCATGGCCAGCTTGATCTTGAGCACGCTGGCATTGACGTGGCTCAGCCACTCCGGCTGGTCGGGGTGCTTGTTCAGCTCCATGCGCGACACGAAGGTCTCGTAGCCGCCGACGATCACCATGATCAGCAGGTTCGAGATCATCACCACGTCGATCAGGCCCAGCACGATCAGCATGGCCTGCTGCTCGGTGACGCCTGGACTCTCCATGACGAGGTGGATCAGCTCCTTGAGGAACAGATAGACATAGACCATCTGGGCGACGATCAGGCCAAGGTAGAGCGGCAGCTGCAGCCAGCGCGAGGCGAAGATGAACCGCGGGATCGGGCGCAAGCCGCGCGGATCGCGGCCGTTCTCGGCATTGGCAACAGTCGTCATGGAGGTCCTGTGAAATGAGACCGGGACCGCGGCCGCAGCCCCTGTGAAGTCTTATGCCGAGGCCGACGCAGAACCCAAGTTACGGTTCTGTGGATTTCGCGGATAACAACGCCGCAGGGCCCGCGCCGACAGGCTCGCCGCCGTCCAGGTCGGCAACGGCCACGGGCAGGGTGACCTCGAAGCGGGCGCCGCCTGGGGCGGTTGGCGGCCCGTATGGTGCCGTTCATCTCGGTCACGATCCGCCGGCAGATGCGGAGCCCCAGTCCCGTTCCCTTACCGTGCGGCTTGGTGGTGGCGAATTGAACAGTTGCGGCAGGATGTGCGACGGGATGCCGGGGCCGCTGTCGGCAACCGCGATCTGCAGCTTATCGCCGTCGGCACCAGGAAGCCCGTGCGGTCGATCAGGAACGGGTACTCGTTCGTCCCGTGGGTGGTGCCGCGATACGACGATGCGCAGGCGCCGCGTCGCGATCTGGTCGACGACGCGGCGTGTTCCTCGAAGCTCACGAAGACGCCGGGCTCGCCGAAGTCGCGCGCGCCGCGCGCCAGGAACTCGACGCCGAACATCGTCTTGCCGGCACCCGCGCCACCGCAGACCAGCGACGACCGGTTCCTCGGCGGGCCACCATTGGTGATCTGGTCGAGGCCGCGAGAGTGCGAACGACGGACGAATATAGGCGATTCGAAGAGCACCGATCGAAGCGTTTCGTGCACCCTGCTGACGACCGCGCGGTGGATGGCGAAGAGGCCGCGAGCCGGCCGATTTGCACTACTCCAGGTTACGTCCTGCTCTCCGAACAGGACTCGTCACCGTCAAGGACGACAATGCCGTAGCGCTGCGGCCTCGATTCTTTGAGGCGATCCGCGTTCCCGCCGGGCGCCGTCCGGAAGTTGCCAAGGGCTACCACCGCATTCGCCTGACCGGTCAGGCACGTCATCAGCCCGCGGCAAGAGCTCATCGACATATATACAACCATAGGTGACAATCCTTGTATTTTGTACTACCATATCCCTTGGGGATGGGGGTGACACATGTTCAAGCCGAAAGGCGGGAGGTCTTACACGTGGGCTCGCGTGGCGACGCCCCAGGCGGCGCACGCCATGGCCATGCAGCCATTGGCCGCCACGCCCCATCCGTCTTTTCGCGCCGCCCTGGCGTCGGTCGGCGTGCCGACGACGAACAAATCCCCGGAGGAAGAGCTCGTCGATCTGTTGCAGGACGCCGCCGAGATCGAACACGGCCTGATGCTGCAGTACCTGTATGCGGCCTATTCGGCGAAATCACAGGTCATCAAGGGTGCGTTGCGGACGATCGCGATCGAGGAGATGGGACATTTCCTCAGCGTGCAGAACCTGCTGATCGCGTGCGGCGCCGCACCCTATTTCGGTCGCGCCCATTGGGGAGACCCCTCGCCGTTCCAGCCGTACAGCTTCAAGCTCGAGTCCCTGTCGATCGGCTCGCTCGCCAAGTACGCCATCGGCGAAATGCCCGATCCGGACCAGGTCGCCCAGGGCATCAAGGCCGACCTGCCGACCATCATGAACGAAGCCGACACCGCGGCCGGCGCGCCCGTGGCCTCTCATCGGGTCGGGCTTCTCTATGCCAAGATCTATTGGCTGCTCAGGGACGATGATCAGCCGCTCGCCGATCCAGCCAAGGAACCCTGGCTGGGGTTCCCAGTCGGCAGCATGGCAGCGACACCGGACCTCAAGGGGCGGCACGTTCGCGGCGACGTCGTCGCCGACATCGGCGACAGGAATGCGCTGCCCGAGCACTGGATCGGCAACTACACCAGCGTGATCGTCGCGCCGATCTCGGGTCGAGAGAGCGCACGGAAGGCGATTGCACGGATTGCCGCGCAAGGCGAAGGCTTCGCCAACACGCCCCAATCCCATTTCGAGCGCCTTGTCGAAGCATGGCGGATCGCCCATGCGTCGCCGGATTTCGCTCTTCCGGCCGCGACCAACCCGCACCTGGGACACGGGACTGGTGAGGAGATCGCCTCGGTCCTTGGCCGTCGGTTCGCCGGGCTGAGCGACGGCCTCTACAAGCTCGTGCTGCTGTGCACGGCCGCGAACCTGCTGCTGCCTGCCGGGATGGCTGCCGCCATCCGGCGCCAGCCCGCGCGAGCCGCCATCATGGCCATGCGCGAAGGCCTCGGGGCGGTGGCGACGGTGCTCACGACGCTTCCGCTCCGTGACGGCAGCGACACGCCCGTCTGTGGCCTGCCGTTCTCGCCCTCGCCGGCGGAGGTGGAGCCGCAGCTCGCGGCGATCATCGCCAGCGCCAGGGCGTCGGCCATGGAAATGCATGCGCTCATCGAGAGCATCGGCCAGGCCGACGATTCCGGCGCGCTCGCCGGAGTCGCCGAGAGCATCGGTGCCACGCTCGATAACGAAATCATGCCGCTCCTCGAATCGTTGCCGGTGTGATCTGCATCACCGCTCTTTCGCCATCGCAATTGGGGGCAACAATGGCAAAGGTCTATCGAATTCATCCAGGCATGGGTTTTGCGCGGGTCGGGCCAAGCCGGCAGGGCTACTTCCTGGCGGGCGAAGCACCGGGCGCCGCGCCGATCGATATCGACGCCACCGGCAACGAGGCGCCGTTCGCCGGCTACAAGGACGCCAGCAAGATCATGCGGCGGCAAGGCGCCCGCTTCCGCGTCTATGAGTATGACAAGGATGCGGCGACGGGCCGGCTTACGCTGCTGCGTGAAATCACCGCCGCCGAAGCCGATATCGAATGGTCGGTTTCGCTGACCAGCTCGAAGGCCGCCGGCAAGGAGATGGTTTCGGCCGCGGGGCCCGACGGCAAGCGGACCATCGTTCCCGGCACCCAGGACCGCAATCAGCCGCCTCAGGGCTTCACGCGCGCGGACCTGATTGCGTCGGTTGATTTGAAGGTCAAAGGCAAGAACGCCGGCCCGGCGCCGGGCGCCGAGCCCATGGGCAAATTCCTCAACAAGGATCTCTTCCTCGGCGAGGCGCGCACCGATGCGGCAGGACGCCTGGTCGTTCTCGCCGGCCGCGGCGACGCCGCCAGCTGGACCACCCCTCCGACGGTGATCCCTCAGTATCTCAACAATCCGACCTGGCACGACGACATCGCCGACGGCAGCGTGGATGCGACGATCACATTCGCCGGGCAGACGCCGGTCAATGCCGAGGGCGCCTGGGTGTTCATGGCGCCGCCGGACTTCGCGCCCGACGTGCAGCCGGTGACCACGCTGCTCGACATCGCCGAGCAGGCATCGAGCGTGCCCCTGCCGGCGCCGTTGACCTATCCGCAGGACATCGAGCCGATTCTTCAGCGGGCAGCGGCCCTGTATTACGTGAGCATCCAGAGCGTCTGGGCGACGATGAACAAGCACATGGCAAACCTCCCCAACCTCGGGGACAACTCCGCCGCCGCCGCGGCGAACCGCAAGAAGGTGCGCACGGCTTTGCTCCTGGCAGAGACGCAAATGAGCGACTTCAGCCTGACCGACCGGCAAAAAAAGATCCTCGATGCGTGGGTGGCGGGTACTTTCCAAAGCCAGGCCGACGGCGGCCGTCCCGTGCCGACGGCAGCGGAAGCGCTCGATCGTGCCAGCCTCGGACATTGCGTCGGTGGCGGCTTCTTCCCGGGAATTGAAGCGGGCACGGTGCTGCGTCAGCCGACGATCTACAGCGAGCTGGGGCGGCTCAAGCGTGGCTCGTTCACCGACCACGATGGCAGCGTTCATGCATTGGTGCCGGGCCTCATCTCCTCGCGCATGGCGTGCCCGTGGCAAGCCGACTTCGTCGAGTGCGAGCGCAACTGGTGGCCGGCCCAGCGCCCGGACATCACGGGCCGGACAGCAGCAGGCGCGCCCATCGAGAAGTGGCATCGCGGTATCGTCGTCAACGACGACACGCAGGATCCCAGAAGCCACAAGAACATGGTGGAGCATTTCGCCCAGCTCGGCGTCATCGTGAAGTCCGGCGCGGGCTTCGCCGAGGTGGGCCGCGATCCCGCGCTCCCGACGACGCCGTGATGGCAAAGACGACAGCGTTGGCCTCAGACGCGGTCGTTGTCGGCGGCGGACCGGCGGGATGCGCTGTCGCCCTCGGCCTGGCTCAGGCCGGCGCGCGGGTGGTGCTCTGCGAGCGGACGCGCGCCCTGGCACAAAAGCCGGGAGAGATCGTCGAACCGACGATCCGCATGCCGCTCGCGGAGCTGGGACTCGCCGACGCCTTCGAGGGGCTGGGCTCGCTGATGCTCGCCGGCAGTCTCACGGCCTGGGACGACGGCCCACCCGTGGAGTTCTGCGGCATGCTGAGTGCCTTTGGGCATGGCGTGCTGATCGACAGGTGCCGCTTCGAAGCGTGGCTGGCGGCCGCCGCGATGGATGCCGGCGTGCACGTCATGCGCGTCGACCGGTGGTTGGCGTCCACCACGCGGCAGGGAGGATGGGAAGTCGCTTGCGAAAGCGGCGGACAGTCGACGATCGTGACGGCACCTGTCGTCATCGAGGCGACGGGGCGCGGAACGGGGGTCCTGGGCCACGGACGAAAGGACATGCAGGACCGTCTCGTCGCCTTCCTGACCTACGGAATGATGGATTGCGAGTGGCGCGATCAACGTCTGCTGATCGAGGCCTGCGAACACGGCTGGTGGTACGCGGCTCCCTTGCCGGGCCGCAGGGGCGTGCTGGCCTTCATGACCGACGTCGACCTCGCGCCGCAGTCGATCGCGAAGCGGCAGGAACACGCCGACAGCCAGCTCGCGACGACGACGATCATCCGTGAGTTCGCGGCCGGCATGTGCTCCCGCTCGCGGCTGCGAGGCTTTCCAGCCGGTAGCGGCATTCGACAGGTCATCCATGGAACGAACTGGGTCTCGATCGGCGACGCCGCCGCGAGCTATGACCCGCTCTCGGGCCGCGGTGTCGCCGTGGCGTTGGCAAAGGGCGCGGCCGTCGCGCGCGTGATCTCGCGCAGCAGCAGCTTACCGAAGGCGCTGCGAACCTACGCTGACGCCGAGCGCGGGACCTTTTCGGACTATCTCACCGAGCAGCGCAGGACGTATCGCCGTCCGGCGCCTCGGTTCGCGTCCACATTCTGGGAGCGACGGGCGGCGTAGTTCCGACTGTCTTCAGGCCTTCACACGACGATGTCCGGCAGTTTGTTGTTGTTCTTGAAGCCCACGAATACCAGGGAAACCACCGAATCGATGCTCCTGGTTTGCAGAAGTTCGCGTGTCCGCGCATCGTCCAAGCCCGTCTTCAGGACGCTGGCGGGGTTTGCCCTCGCAAGCTCGATCTGCTCGGCCAGTCCCTCGAAGATCTGCTTGGTCGATAGGCTGTCCTCGGGCATGCCAAATTTCTCGCCGCTCGCCTGCAGGTCGCAGAGCTTGGGATTATTTTTGAGATGCCAGTCAAGGGTTGCTTCGGCCGGTGTAGTGTCGGCGGTGATGGCTTTCGCCAAGACCTCGGCCGCGCCGCCAAATCCACCTAGAAGATACAGCGGCTTGCCCTCTTTCATCGTCCGGTACGCTTCCTCGAATATGCCCGGTGCGAAGCCGGCATAGCCGCGCAGCCTGCCGCCGAGGGCGATCCGGGTGGCGATCGGCGGTACGCGCTCCCGGGTAAGGTCGCCGACGGTGAGAAACCATTCCTCCATTGCCATCCTGCGCATGGCGCTCAGCGTGACCGCCGAGTTGAACGCCAGCCGCTCGATCCTCTCGCGGTCTTCCGGCGGTAGCCTGTCCACTTCTTCCTTTGTCAGCTTGTCCGGATTGGCCGGCATCTTGGCCAGGTCCTCCGCCGACAGCTGGTCCCCTCGCTTCAAGCCTGCGCGCGATTGGCTGATGCGCAGGACCCTGCAGCAATTCATCCATTGTCCCTCCACGCTGCGTGGGATGGAGAGGTAGGCCGGCCACGCCGAATAGGAGAACAATTGGCCGACGGCCTTGGGGGGGCCGCTGCTGTCGGGCACGGAAGTGTCCAGGCGCTCGGCGCTGACGAGGCGCAGAAGCTCGAATGTGAAGTTGTCCGGGGTGTCCTTCCAATGGCCGCCATAGGCCAGGCTGCCGCTATGGCGAAGGAGCGGGCGCGCCAAGCGAACCAGCAGTTCTCGCAAGTGCTCCCATCCCAGGCCGCGCGCCAGCAGATTCTCGGGCTCGTACGAAATCGACAGCCCGATGAGGCGATCGGCAATCGCGACCGAGCGGAACTTCGACGTGTCACTCATTGGCGCACCTGCTCGAAGGCATGGAATTCCACGTTCTTGAAGAAGTCTCCCAGCGTCTGAAGCTCGAGACTGGACAGGCCACGTCCGGGGTAGAGCAGCTCCACGCTCTCGTCTCGGCGAATCCTGGGAATATGGAGAAGTGTCGTCGGATCGGGAACCCAGTTGATGACGATCTGGTTGGGCTTCTTGGCCAACGACGCACCGAGGGCCGAATGGAAGGACGCAAGCATCGCGTCGCGGATGACCGTCGTGATGATCAGCTCCTCGAGGTCGGCATCTTCCTCGTTCCAACGGATGATCGGACAATTGCCCGCTTCGGGTATGCCGTAGGAGATGTCTCGGCCCGCGAGGGCTTCGACCACGAGAGAGGGATAAAGGCGCCAACGTTGGGACTTGTTCCTGGCAGTTGACTCCTGCCGAGGCCGGCGAAAGACCGAAAACTCCCGCCGGCACCACGGACGAAAGGCATATTGGACGGAGCGCACTGAAATCAGCGCCGCCGTGTCCATCGACTCGAGGGAGTTCTGGATGCTGGTGGCGAAGGTCGACGCGTACGAGATATCGTTCTCGTCGAAGAAGGCGGCGAGCTGCGTCTGGCTGTAGATGTAGTCGCGCAGCCGACGCGCCGGCACCGCCCCGTCCTGCTTGGCGTGGCTCAGGAACACGTTGACCTTGGGGATGTCGCCTCCTGGCCGGCCCTTCGCAGAGGCGGGGCGTGGCAGCAGGAGGCGGCACATCGCCTCCGTGAGCTGCTTCAGGAGTGACCGTTCCATCCTGGTGAACTCCGCAGTCGCCGGGGCCGCCGTCGTAGGCGAGCCTACCGGGCGCAGGTAATTCAACTGCCGGATCTCATCCGGCATGTTGTAGGCGGTCGGGTCGAGTGCAACGGGAAAGATCGTTCGTTTTTGGGAACTATCTTTTGCCAGTCGCTGCAACCAGTAGCGCCAGGGCAGCTCGGTGACGAAGTTCTCGTCGATCAGGGGCACGATGATCTGATGATCGGCTCGCGTCTTGCCGTGGTTCGAGCCCGGCACGGGAAGCCTGCGATCCTTTTCACCGGGCAGGGGCAATGGCAGGTCGTAGGGCTGGTCGCCCGGAGCCTTTGCGCTGCGGTAGAAGACCTCGGGGCCCATGCCGATGCCCGGCCGGAGCCACTGCAGGATGCTTCTGGCCAGCAGATCGCCATTGCCGCATCGGGGATGCCAGAGGACGTAGACTTCAGGAATGGGTGTGGTGGTGGGCTGGGCAGCATCTGTCATGTGAATCCCCCGGTTCGACCTTCGCGCGTTGATTACATCGTATGGTTGTGTCACGGTCAAGATTACGACCTTCGGTGACGTTGGGGGAGGCAGCAAATGACTGGCGAAGGAAGCAGGCCGGATCCTGACAAGGCGGCCGCGCACGATTTTCTCGTCGAGCTGAGGACCCGGATCGCGATCCAGCCCCTGCCCTACCGGGCCGGGGAGGAGAGCAGCGCGCTGCAAAGCCTGGCGGACCTGTTCAAGCACGCCCGCGAAGCCATGAAGAAGTATCCGGGATGCCGGGCCTTCTCGGACAAGGTGACGCTGGTCCTGAACAAGGATGTCCGTCCCGTCACCGCCAAGTGGCATCGGGCACAGGAGGCCGGGCAGCTTCTATCGCGCGACGGCGCCGACGAATTCCGGGCCGACTTGCAACGGCTCCAGCCCAAATTGCGCGTTTTCGCCAGTGAGCTCCATCAAATGGCGTATGAGACCGCTCATGAGGAGGTGCTGACCGAGCGGGAACTGAACCAAGGCGTATTGCAATACCTGAAGCAGGACCTGGCGTTCTTCAAGGATCCGGCGTGCCGCCCCGAGGAGGCGCTCGAGGGCGATACCAGGGGTATCCCGGCATCCATCAGCGCCATAGAAGAGGAGGAGATCAAGGCACGTCGCACGAAGGTCGGCAAACCGCCGCCCGCTGGCGACCTCCTGAACGTGGTTGGCGTCGCCCTTTCCGGCGGCGGCATCCGGTCGGCGACATTTTCCCTGGGCGCCATGCAGGTCCTGGCAGAGCGCAAGCTGTTCAAGGACGTCGACATCCTGTCGACGGTGTCCGGAGGGGGATATACCGGCAGCTTCATCACCTCGATCATGGCCGACGGTCCCCCGGCGGACACTTCGATCGACCAGCTTCACGAGAAGATCGCCAACCCGTACGGGCCTGATCCGGCGCCTGTCCGTCAGCTGCGCCAGGGCGCCAAGTATCTGATGGTCAACGGCCTGGCGAAGCAGTGGCAAATGGTTGTCGGCGCGCTTGCCGGACTGCTGGTGAATTGGACGGCGCCGCTCGCGGTGATTGCCGCTCTTGCGCTTCTCGCGCTGCTCGCGGACTTCCTGCCGGCCGTGAGCTGGGCGTGCCTTTTTTACGTCGCCGTCATCGCCTCCTTCGTCGGTGTTCTCCTTTTTGCCGCGAGCTTGCGTATCGAACGTATCGCTGTCTTCGCAGGCTGGACGCTGGCGCTCTCGATCGCTGCCCTCGCTGTTCTCGCGGCCGCCTGGGTGGTCGACTATGGACGGACCACGCTCGGTACCCTGCATGCCGCCCCTCTCCTCGGCGGATCGGCGATCATCGCCGCCGCGGGCCCGATCCTGGTGCGCTTTCTGCCGATTCTGAGGAAACCGGCCGTACGCACCTTCATCCTCAAGGCGCTTCTGATACTGGCCGGCATCGTGCTGCCGCTGCTGGCGATCGTGCTCTTCTACGTGTTGCGCGACTTTGGAAGACACAGCCCGTTCTGGCTCGCCGGGATCTTTGCCGTCAGCGCGCTGGTCGCCTGGTGCCTTCTCGACATCAACCGGACATCACCGCAGTGGCTTTATCGCGGCTTCCTGTCCAAGGCCTTCGTCGAATTCGACCGCAAGGGCCTGCGCGAGCTCTGGACCCTCGGCTGCAAGCATGGCGCGCCCTATCACCTGCTGAACGCCGCGGTCAATGTGCCGTCGAACGTCCAGCCGACCATCCGGGATCGCAGGACGGACTTCTTTCTCTTCTCCCCGAAGTTCTGCGGCGCACCGTCGGTCGGCTATTGGCCAAGCAGCAAGTGGAAGGTCGGGAAGGACAAGATCGACCTGTCGACGGCGATGGCGGTTTCCGGCGCAGCCTTCTCGTCCCACATGGGCCTCGCGTCCATGCCGACGCTCACGGCGATGCTGACGTTCCTCAACGTTCGGCTGGGACTGTGGCTGCGCCGGCCGACCGGCAGCGGCGACGGCCGGCCCGGTTTCCTGTGCCTGCTGAAGGAAATGACGGGGCTGGGCATGTCGGGAAAGGAGGACTGGATCAACGTCTCCGACGGCGGCCACATCGAGAACATGGGCCTGTATGAGCTGCTGAGGCGGCGCTGCAAGTTCATCGTCTGCGTCGATGGCGAGGCCGACCCGGGCTTGACGTTCCACGGGCTGATGACCCTGGTCCGCCACGTCCAGATCGATTTCGGCATCAGGATCGACCCCAAGCTGGACGACCTGCGCCTCGCCGAGGCCACGCGCATCTGCAAGTCCCACTTCGTCTTCTGCCGCGTCCACTACCCGGAGGGCACCGGATTGCTGCTCTACGTCAAGCTCTCGCTGAGCGGCAACGAGTCGGAGCTCATCAAGCGATATCGGCTGGTGCATCCGGAGTTCCCGCATCAGTCGACGCTCGACCAGTTCTTCGACGAGGAACAGTTCGAGGCGTACCGGCAGCTCGGCGTGCACGCCATGGACGGCCTGTTCTCGCCGGTGTTCGTCGGAGAGGAGAAGGTCCCGTCCATTCCCGATTGGTTCGACCGCCTGGCCGTCAACCTTCTCGACGTCCTTCCCGAGGAACGGCAATACATCCGGCCGTGAGTCGGACAGCGCAGGACACCCGACCGCGTAGGACCGGCGCTTGAGCCGCTCGTATTCGGCGGTAAGCAAGTCAGGCCGCCTAACGGCCAAGAAGCTTCAGTGCCGTGAAGACAGCGGTCTGGCCGACGATCAGCATGACGACCCATTTGAGAAAGTCGATCTTGGCGGCTTTCATCGCGGCCAATAGCTCGCCCCTGAGTCCGCCCATCTCGGCCTTGAGCGCACCCAGGTCATTCTTGAACTCACCCCGCAGCGTGGCTAAGTCATTCTTGACCTCGATCCGAAGAAGATCGATCTCGTTGCGGACGGCAACAATGTCGCTCTTGAGAACGGCAACGTCGCTCTTGGTGGCAACTTCTTCACGCAACGCCTGATCGAGACCATCGGCCATGGCTCGGGCTTGCGGTTCAGTGACGCCCGCCGCTTTCAGCCGATCGATGTAGGCCAGTCTGTCGAACGTCATCGTCGTCATTGGAAGTGGTTCCCGAAGCTTAGGATCAATCGGCCTACGCCGCCAGCACCGCACGCGGCTGGGGACGGCGATAGCCCAGGGCCTCGGCGATGTGCAGCCGCCGCACCGCGTTCGAGCCGTCGAGATCGGCGAGAGTCCGCGCCACACGCAACGTACGATGCCAGGCCCGTGCCGAGAGGCCGAGCCGCTCGGCGGCGCGGGTCAGCAGCGCGCGGCCTTCGGCATCGGGCTCGGCGACGGCGGCCAGCACGGCGCCGTCGGTGTCGGCATTGCAGCGTGGCTTGGACCAGTTGCGCACGCGGTCGGCGAGAAGGCCGGCCGTCTCGTCGGCCTCGACGGCTAAAAGCTTGCCCTTGCGGTCGAACTCCTCCAGCCGCTCGCGCTGGGTAGCGCGCGCCGCCGCCACTCTGGTGGCGACATCGGCTGATGCCTCCGACGGCGGGGGCAAAGCGAGGTCGGCGGCCGCGACCGGCGGCACGTCGATGCAGAGGTCGATACGGTCGAGCAAAGGGCCGGAGATCTTGCCCTGGTAGTCGAGGCCGCAGCGCGGGGCGCGGCCGCACGCGCGCGTCGGCTCCGTGAGATGGCCGCAGCGGCAGGGGTTCATCGCCGCCACGAGTTGGAAGCGCGCCGGATAGGTGACATGGGCGGTGGCGCGCGCCACGGTGACGCGTCCCGATTCCAGGGGCTGGCGCAGCGCCTCCAGCGAAGCGCGGTTGAACTCCGGCAATTCGTCGAGGAACAGCACGCCGTGATGGGCGAGCGATACCTCGCCCGGCCGCGCCCGCGGGCCGCCGCCGACCAGCGCCTGCAAGGTCGCAGAATGGTGGGGATCGCGGAAGGTGCGCCGCCGGCTGAGCTTGCCCTCGCCGAGGTCGCCCGCCAGCGAGCGCACCATCGAGGCTTCCAACGCCTCCTCCGCCGCCAGGGGCGGCAGGATGCCGGGCAGGCGCGACGCCAGCATCGACTTGCCCGAGCCGGGCGGGCCGATCATCAGCAGGTTGTGGCCGCCTGCCGCCGCCACTTCGAGCACGCGCTTGGCGCTCTCCTGGCCCTTGATCTCGGCGATGTCGGGGTAGGTGGCACGATCGTCGGCGACCAGCGCCTCGGGCGCGGCGAGCTTCTGCTGGCCGCGCAGGTGATTGATCAGGGCGAGCAGCGAGGGCGCGGCGACGATCGGCGGCCGATCGGACTCCGCGTTGTCGAAGCCACCCCACGCGGCCTCGCCGCCGCACACCGCGGGGCAGATCACGCCGCGCCCCGCCGCGCGGGCGGCGATTGCCGCCGGCAGCACGCCGGGAACGCGACTGAGCGAGCCGTCGAGCGCCAGCTCGCCCAGCACGACGTAGCCCGCGAGGCTGTCGCGCGGCACCACGCCCATGGCGGCCAGCAGGCCGAGCGCGATCGGCAGGTCGTAGTGACTGCCCTCCTTGGCCAGGTCGGCCGGAGAGAGGTTGACGGTGATGCGCTGCGGCGGCAGGGACAGGCCGAGCGCGCGGAAGGTGGCGCGCACGCGCTCGCGGCTTTCGCCGACCGCCTTGTCGGCCAGGCCGACTATGGCGAAGGCGAGATTGCCCGGCGCGACCAGCACCTGCACATCGACGGGCAGCACGTCGATGCCCTGGAAAGCCACGGTCCGAACCTTCGCCTGCATGTCGTTCTCCGATGTCCGATCGGGAACAATTATAGAACGAGAATGTGTAGTGTAAATCGACCTACAGTTGTGGTTCTCCTAGGCTACCTGTGAATCTGGCCAACGGCACCGAACGCGACATCGATCGCCTCCTGGATGCCGATGGTGAAAACACCGCCGTTGGCCGCTAACCATCCGTGCTTACGAGCTTGTCGACAGAGCGTGCGAAGGCACGCCGCTCGAACGGCATGTGGCCAATTCTTGTGGTCTCGCCAGCTCGCGGCAATCCAGAGGCTTCGTCTCCGCATTGGGGTCACCGGCCATGAATGAAAATCGCGCCTGAGCTGTATCGACGGACTGCGCTGGGACTGCTTCAATAACCCAATGCATCGCCGTCAAATACTGGCTTTCACCGCGGCCGCGATGGTCGCCGGCCCAGCCTTCGCCTGGCCCGACCAGCCGGTGAAGCTCGTCGTGCCATTCACGCCCGGCACCGGACCCGACATCATCGCCCGCTTCGTCTCCGAGCGCCTGAAGCTCGGCCAACCCGTGGTGGTCGAGAACGTCGCCGGCGCCTCGGGCAACATCGGCAGCCAGCAGGTCGCGCGCTCCAAGGCCGACGGCCACACCTTGATGTCGTCGGTGAACACGCTGGTGATGAACGCCAGCCTCTACAAGAACCTGCCCTACGATCCGGTCGCCGACTTCGTGCCCATCGGGCTCACGGCCTGGGGCTCGCTGGTGCTGGTGGCGCATCCCAGCCAGAAGCCCGGCACCCTCGCCGAGCTGATCTCAACGGCCAAGGCCTCGCCCAAGACGCTGACCTACGGCAGCCCCGGCGTCGGCACGCCGCATCACCTGTCGATGGCGCTGGTCGAAACGACGGCCGGTATCGAGATGGTGCATGTGCCCTACAAGGGGACGGCCGGCGCCGTGCAGGACCTTTTGGGCGGCCAGATCGGCTACATGTTCCTGCCGGTCCACGTCTCCGCCCAGCACATCCGCGCCGGCAAGCTGAAGGCGGTCGCCGCCGGCAGCCCGCAACGCCTGCCCCAGCTGACCGACGTGCCGACCCTGGCCGAGAGCGGGCTGAAGGGCGTCGATGTCGACATGTGGTACGGCTTCTTCGCGCCCAAGGGCACGCCGCCGGAGCTGGTCGAGCGGTTGAACAAGGAGGTCTCGGCCATTCTCAATTCGCCTGAAGCCAAGGCCGTGTTCGAGGCGCAGGGACTGATCCCCGCCACCTCGACGCCGGCGACGCTGGGCGAGATCGTGGCGCGCGACAGGACGCGCTGGGCCGACGTCGTGGCCAAGCGCGGGATTCAACCGGAATAGGGCCAGAGTGAGCAGCAATCCCGATGTCTTGATCGTCGGCGGCGGCATCGGCGGGCTGACGCTGGCGCTCAGCCTGCATCAGGCCGGCATCTCGTGCCGCGTGTTCGAGGCGGCGCCCGAGGTCCAGCCGCTGGGCGTCGGCATCAACATCCTGCCGCACGGCATGCGCGAGCTCTGCGAGCTCGGGCTGCAGGACGCGCTGACGGCGATGGCGATCGAGACGCGCGAGCTCGCCTTCTACAGTCGACACGGCCAGTTCATCTACAAGGAGCCGCGTGGCCGCCATGCCGGCTACGACTGGCCCCAGCTCTCGATCCATCGCGCCGACCTGCACAAGGTGCTTCTGGACGCCACAGTCGAACGCTTGGGCACCGATGCCGTGCGGCTCGATCACCGCTGCCTCAAGGCCGAGCAGGACAGCGCGGACGTCACCCTGCACTTCGACAAGAGCGAGCCGCAGCGCGGCAAGATCGCGGTCGGCTGCGACGGCATCCACTCGGCGCTGCGCTGGCAGCTCTATCCCGACCAAGGACCGCCCAAGTACTCGGGCGTCAACATGTGGCGCGGCGCGGTGCGCTGGCCTGCCTTCCTCAGCGGCGACACCATGGTCTCGACCGGCTGGATGACGGTCGGCAAGACGGTGATCTATCCCGTGCGGCCGGGCACACCCGAGACCGGCGGCTTGCCCCTGATCAACTGGGTGGCCGAGATCGAGCGGCCCGAGGCCGTGCGCCAGGACTGGACCGGCCGCGGCCGGCTCTCGGACATGATGCCGGCCTTCGCCGGGCTGAAATTCGACTGGCTCGACATCAGCGGCATGATCGAGAGCACCGATGAGATCCTGGAATACCCCATGGTCGATCGCGATCCCCTGCCGCGCTGGACCTTCGGCCGGCTCACGCTCCTCGGCGATGCCGCCCATCCGATGTATCCGCGCGGCTCCAACGGCGCAGGCCAGGCGATCGTCGATGCGCGCCATCTCACCGGGCAGATCCGAAAGCTCGGCGCCACGGCCGACGCGCTGCAGAGCTATGAGGCGGTGCGCGGGCCGGCGACGGCCAAGGTCGTGCTGACCAACCGCAGCGATCCGCCCGACGCCATCCTGCGCGAGGTCTGGCAGCGCTCGGGCGGCCAGCGCTTCGAGCGCATCGACGACGTGATCTCGCCAGCCGAGTTGCAGGCGATCTCGGATCGTTACAAGAAGGTGGCCGGCTTCGACCGCGAATCGCTGAAGACGCGGCCGTCCTTCGTCTGACAGGGAGAGTATCGTGGACTTGAACTTCGCACCGCCGGCCGAGGTGAGCGACCTCGCGCGGCGGGTCGCCGACTTCGTCAAGAGCAAGATCGTGCCGTACGAGAAGGACCCGCGCTGGACGCCGCACGGGCCGACCGACGAGCTGCGCGTGGAGATGAACGATCTCGCCCGCTCGGCCGGCGTGTTCACCCCGCATGTGCCCAAGGAGTATGGCGGCCTCGCCCTCAGCCAGGTCGGCCGCGCCTTCGTCTTCGAGGCGGCGGGCTATTCCATCCTGGGACCGACGGCGATCCATTGCGCCTCGCCCGACGAGGGCAACATCCATCTGCTCGACGTCGTGGCGCGGCCCGACCAGCGCGAGCATTTCCTGAAGCCGTTGGCCGAGGGCAAGATCCGCTCGTGCTTTGCCATGACCGAGCCGGGCGGTGCGGGCTCCGATCCCGGCATGCTGCAGGCGACGGCGCGGCTCGACGGCAACGAATGGGTGATCAACGGCCGCAAGTGGCTGATCACCGGCGCCGAGGGCGCGGGCTTCGTCATCATCATGGCCAAGGTCGACGGTGGCCCGCAGGACGGCCACGCGACCCTGTTCCTGGCCGACCTGCCCGATCCCGCGATCCGGATCGAGCGGACCCTGGACACGATCGATTCGAGCTTCACCGGCGGCCACGCCGTGCTCGAGATCAAGGACCTGCGCCTGCCGGCCGACGCGGTGCTGGGCGAGGTCGGCAAGGGCTTCCGTTACGCCCAGGTGCGGCTGGCGCCGGCGCGGCTCAGCCATTGCATGCGCTGGCTGGGCTCGGCGGTGCGCGCGCAGGAGATCGCGTCCGACTATGCGAGGACGCGCATCGCCTTCGGCAAGACCCTGGGCGAGCACGAGGGTGTCTCCTTCATGCTGGCCGACAACCACATGGACATCCACCAGGCTCGGTTGTCGATCCTGCACACCGCCTGGCTGCTCGACAAAGGCGAGCGCGCGTCGAACGAGAGCTCCATGTCCAAGGTCGTCTGCTCCGAGGCGATCGCCCGCGTCGCCGACCGCTCGATGCAGATCCTGGGCGGCATGGGCATGACGCGCGACACCGTGGTCGAGCGCATCTTCCGCGATACGAGGGCCTTCCGGATCTACGACGGCCCGTCCGAGGTCCATCGCTGGGCGCTCGGCGCCCGCATTGTCGCCGGCAAGCTATAGGGGAAGCTGTAGATACTGGCGGAGCTCGCGCTTCGCCGCCTCGAAGTCGGCCTTGAACTCGGGACGGCTCTGCAGGGCCACGGCGATCGCCGTGCCGGCGAGCTTGCCGCCGAAGAGGTCGTTGGGATAGTGCATGCCGCCGACGATGCGGCTCTGGCTGTAGTCGATGGCGCGCGCCCAGATCGCGTCGCGCTTCTCGGGCACGATGTTGCCCATGACGATGGCGGCCAGCGTGGCGTTGGTGCTGTGGCCCGACGGATACGAGCCGCTGGTCGACGGCCGCACCAGCGGCTTCACCTCGCTGCTGCTGAGATAGGGCCGCACGCGCTTGAATGCCTTTTTCGCGGGACCGGTGATCTCGTCCTCGGTCGCGCGCATGCGCGTGAACAGGCGCGATGTCGCCGGTAGCTGCTTCTCGTCGATGGTCTTGCCCAGCACGGCGCCGAACATCGTGTCGGGCGATTCATCGACATCACGCTTGGCCTGCTCGATGCGCTCGGGCGTCGCCGCGCGCTGGGCCGCCAGTACCAACGCCAGCTGCTCGGGACTGGCGTCGGGCGGCGGCAGGATCGCGACCAGGTCGAGCTCCTGCGGGGTGAGATAAGGTGGCTCGCGCGCTGCGGCGGGAAGGGCCGCGAGCAGTGCGAACGCCAGAAGGGCGCGGCGCAGCATCATCACGCCTCGTATAGATGACAGGCCACGGCTCTGCCACCGCCCATGTCGCGCATCGGCGGATCGACGCTCTTGCACACCTCCATCGCCTTGGGACAGCGAGTGTGAAAGCGGCAGCCGGGCGGCGGGCGCATGGCCGACGGCACTTCGCCGGTGATGATCTGCTGCGGCCGCGTCGCCTCGACCTCGGGATCGGGGATCGGGATCGCGGCCAGCAGGGCCTGCGTGTAGGGATGCAGGGGCTTGGCGTAGAGCTCGCCGCGCGGCGCGATCTCGACGATGCGACCCAGGTACATCACGGCGATGCGATGGCTGATGTGGCGCACCACAGCGAGATCGTGGGCAATGAAGATGTACGTGAGCCCCAGCCTCTCCTGCAGCTCCTGGAACAGGTTCACGACCTGCGCCTGGATCGACACGTCGAGCGCCGACACCGGCTCGTCGCAGATGATCAGCGACGGCTCGAGCGACAGCGCGCGGGCGATGCCGATCCTCTGGCGCTGGCCGCCGGAGAATTCGTGCGGATAGCGGTCGGCCATGTCGGGCAGCAGGCCCACCATGTCGAGCAGCGAGGCGACGCGCGTGTCGTAGGCGGCGCGATCGCCGGCGAGGCCGTGGACCTCGAGCGGCTCGCCCACGATCTCCGACACCTTCATGCGCGGGTTCAGCGAGCCGAACGGGTCCTGGTAGACCATCTGCATGCGCCGCCGGATCGGCCGCATGCGCGAGCGGTCGTAAGCCGAGATGTCCTCGCCCTCGAACTTCACCTCGCCCGAGGTGATGTCGATCATCTTCAGGATGGCGAGACCGGTCGTGCTCTTGCCACAGCCGGACTCGCCCACCAGCCCCAAGGTCTCGCCGCGCCGCACATCGAACGACACGCCGTCGACGGCCTTCACGCTGCCGACCTGCTTGCGCACGACGGCGCCCGCCATGACGGGAAAGTGGACCCTGAGGTCCCTCACCTCGAGGACGGTCTCAGGCGCCGACATTGGCGCCGAGCTGGGCATGAAAATGACAAGCCGAGAGATGATCGGAAGCGCTTCTGACCAGCATCGGACGCTGGCGGCAGAGATCGGCGGCGCGCCGGCAGCGCGGCGCGAAGGCACAGCCCGGCGGCAGGTTGGCGAGATTGGGCGGCGCGCCCTCGATCGGCACCAGGCGCGAGCCGGCCTCCTGATCGAGCCGCGGCACCGAGGCCATCAGGCCGATCGTGTAGGGATGGCGCGGCCGGGCGTAGATCTCGCGCGCCGGCCCCGCCTCGACGATCCGGCCGCCATACATGACGCAGACGCGGTCGGCGTAGCGCGCGACGACGCCGAGATCGTGGGTGATGAGAATGAGTGCCGAGTTGGCCGCGCGCGTCACTTCTTTGAGCAGCGCCAGGATCTGCGCTTGCACGGTGACGTCGAGCGCCGTCGTCGGCTCGTCGGCGATGATCAGCTGCGGCTGGCAGGCGAGCGCCATGGCGATCATGGCGCGCTGGCGCATGCCGCCGGAGAACTGGTGCGGATAGGCCTTCACGCGGCTCTTGGCATCGGGCAGCCGCACGCGGGCCAGGAGGTCGGAGGCTTTGTCCATCGCGGCGGCCCACGGCGTGCGGCGATGCAGGTTGATCGGCTCGGCGATCTGCAGGCCCACGGTCAGCGACGGATTGAGCGAGCTCATCGGCTCCTGGAAGATCATGGCGATGCGGTCGCCGCGGATCGCGCGGATCTCGGCGTCCGACATCTCCAGGAGGTTCTTGCCGTCGAACACCACCTCGCCCGCCGCGATCCGGCCCGGCGGGCTGGGGATCAGGCGCAGGATCGACATGGCGGTCACGCTCTTGCCCGAGCCCGACTCGCCCACGATGGCCAGCGTCTCTCCTGCCGCCAGCTCGAACGAGACGTCGTCAACTGCCTTGACGACGCCGCGCTCGGTCCGGAACTCGGTGGAGAGACCCTTTACGCTAAGAAGACTCATGGAGAGGCGGGGGCCATCAATACCCCATCTTCTTCTTGAGCTCCTGGTCGACCCAGATGCGGGCGTAGATCGGGCCGGGACGCACCGCACCGGCACGCAGCTCGCCCGCGTAGTTCTTCACCCACGGCCACCACGCCGCGTAGTAGTAAGGTGTCGGCAACCAGATGTAAGGGGCCTTGTCCAGGATCTCGGTGGTGAGCTCGCGCAGCATCTTCTGGCGTTTGCTCTCGTCGGGCTCCTGGTAGATCACCTCGATCTTCTTGTCGACCTCGGGATCCGACCAGCCCGAGGGATTCCACGTCTGCTTGGTGCCGAAGCTCTTGCGGATGGTGGTGATCGGGTTCGTGTGGCCGTTGTTCATGAAGTAGGCCGGCGTCATGGTCCGCGAGGTCATCGCCGACAGGAAGGCGCCGTACTCCATCGGCTGGATTTCCAGCTTCACACCGACCTGCTCGAGGTAGCCTGCCACCAGCGGCAGCAGGTCCATGTGGTCCGGATTGCACGAGCAGACCTGCACCTTGGTGGTGAAGCCCTTGGGGAACCCCGCCTCAGCCAGCAGCTTCTTGGCCTTCGCCTGGTCGTACTTGAAGAGCTCCTGCACCGAGGCCGGCTGCTTATCGAGCGGCTCGAAGTAGCCGACATAGTCGGGATGCTGCGGGTAAGAGAACAGCTCGGCGTTGCCGTTGTAGTAGGCCTGCACGATCTCCTGCTTGTTGACCGCGTAGTTGAGCGCGCGGCGCACGCGGATGTCCTTGAACGGCCCGTCGACGTCGACGCGCATCGCCATGAACGTGCCCGACTGGTTCAGCCAGCGGTTCCACTGCAGCTGCGGCGCGCTCTTCTTCAGCGAGTCGACGTTCTGCCAACGGATCGCCTCCAGCATGTCGAGCTTGCCGGTGCGTAGCGCGGTGATGTAGGTCGCCTCGTCCTTGATCGTGCGATAGGTGATCTTGTCGACGAAGGGCAGCTTGTATTCCTGGCCGCCGATCTTCTCCTTGTCCCAGTAGTCGGGGTTCTTGGTGTAGACGTTGGAGTTGCCGGCCACGAAGTCGGTCAGCATGTACGGCCCGGTGCCGTTGACGTTCTTCCAGTTGGTGGCGCCGGCGTCGGCCACTTCCTTGGGATGGATCGCCGAATAGTAGCCCCAGCCGAACTGGTAATCCCATTCGGCGAAGTAGTGCTTCATGTAGAAGACGATGGTGTGGCTGTCCGGCGTCTCGACCTTCTCGACATGGTCGAAGTAGCCCAGCAGCTTCTTGGGACTGTTCTTCAGCCGGTTGAAGGTGAACAGGATGTCGTCGGAGGTGAACTCGCGCTTCTTCATCACGCCCGGCTTCTCCGGGTACATGATGCCCTTGCGCACCTTCATCTCGACACGCAGCGGGTCCTGCTTCCATTCCCAGCTCTCGATCAGCTCGCCGCGGATGGAGTCTGTCGGCAGCCAGGCGTCGGGGATGTAGTTGTAGGGCCCGCCCGCCTTCTTGCTCTTGGACATGTCGCCGGCGAACAGCTGCTCGTAGAAGAGGCCTGTGTCGTGGTTGAGCTTCCAGTTGAAGTCGGCCGGATCCCACGACAGCGCCGAGATCGTCACATAGACCGTGCCGATCTCGAGCGCGCCGCCATACTGCGGCTTCTCGCCGTTCTCCGCCGATGCTCCGCCCGCCGCCATCATCATGGCGCCGGCGAGCAATGCTCCTCGCAAAGTCCTCATGTCGGTCCTCCCTTTCCCCGTTCTTGTCATCGGCTGCCGCGCATGCGCGGATCCAGAAGGTCGCGCAGGGCGTCGCCGAATACGTTGATGGCGTAGACCACGATGGTGATGCAGAGGCCGGGCGCCAGGGCGAGCCACGGCGCCATGTACATGTAGGAGCGGCCCGAGCCCGACAGCATGCCGCCCCAGGTCGGCGCCGGCGGCGGCACACCCAAGCCTAAGAACGCCAGGCCCGATTCGGCCAGGATCACCGCGCCGACACGCGTGGTGAAGAGCACGATCACCGGCGCCATGACATTCGGAAGGATATGCTTCCACAGGATGCGCGGCAGCGTGGCGCCGGTCGATTGCGCGGCATGGACATAGGCGTTCTCGCGCACCGACAGCACGGCGCCGCGGATGATGCGACTGCCGCCGATGCCGTAGAGCAGGCCCAGCAGCACGATCACCGGTCCCATGCCGGGACCGACCACCGACACCACCACGATCAGGATGATGACGTCGGGGAAGCTCATCCAGGCATCGACGAAGCGCTGCATGATCATGTCGAACTTGCCGCCGAGATAGCCCGAGACGATGCCGATCAGGATCGACACCACGGTGGCGAGCGCCGCTGCGGAAAGTCCGATGATCACCGAGAGCTGCGCGCCGTAGAGGCAGCGCGAGAGCATGTCGCGGCCGAGATTGTCGGTGCCCAGCCAGAATTTCTCGGACGGCGGCTTCAGGCGGTTGATCGGGTTGATCTGGTTGAAGCCGTAGGGCGCCAGGACATCGGCGAACAGGCCCGCGAACAGGAACAGCACGCAGATCACGAAGCCGAAGGCGCCCAGCGGCTTGTCGCGGAACAGCCGGCCGATGAAGGCGAGCGTGCCGCTGCCGGGCAGCCGGCGCCGGGGCCGCGAAGGTTGGATGGTGTCGGCGACCGCGACCATCAGCGGTACCTCACCTTGGGGTCGAGCAGGCCGTAGCTGAGATCGACCAGCAGGTTGATCATCACCACGGCCACGCCGACGATCAGGAACACGCCGGTGATGATGGGATAGTCGCGGGTGCTCACCGCCTCGAGCAGCAGCAGGCCCATGCCGGGGATGACGAAGATCTGTTCCATGATGACCGCGCCGCCCACCAGCACCGGCGCCTGCAGCCCGACCAGCGTCACCACCGGGATCAGGGCGTTGCGCAGGGCGTGGCGCAGGATGGTGGTGCGCGTCGCCAGGCCCTTGGCCAGCGCGGTGCGGATGTAATCCTGGCGCATCACCTCCAGCATCATGGTGCGGGTGAGCCGCATCACCACCGCCGAGAAGGCCTTGCCCAGGATCAGCGCCGGGATCGCCATCTGCGTCAGGTTCTTGAGCGGATCCTGGGTGAAGGGCGTGTACTTCACGTCGGGCGACCAGCCCCACCAGATCGACGGGAACACCATCACCAGCGTGCCGACCCAGAAGCCGGGCAACGCCAGCGCCAGGATGGCGAAGGAGCGCGTGACGTAGTCGCCCACCGTGTCCTGGCGCACCGCCGAGTAGACACCGATTGGGATGCCGACCAGCAGCGCCACGACCAGCGCCATGAGGCCGAGCTCGAAGGTGATGGGCAGGCGATGCAGCACCTCTTCCATCACCGAGGTGTTCTGCCACAGCGACTTGCCGAGGCTGCCCTCGAACAGGATGGCGCCCAGCCAGCGGAAGTATTGCGAGAACATCGGCTGGTCGAGGCCGAGCGCCGCCTCGAGTTGGGCGCGGCTCTTCTTGTCGGCGCCGATGTCGTTGGACGACAGCATCAGGTCGATGATGTCGCCCGGGATCAGGCGCACGGTGATGAACACGATCAGGCTGGCGAACAGCAAGGTCGGGATCATCGCCAGCAGGCGGCGGATGATGTAGGCCTGCATCAGCCGGCCCGCTCAACGAACTCGGCCGCGACCCTGGGCCGGCGGGCCGCCATGGCCGCGATCATGTGATCGCGCGACGCTTCCAGCAGCGACCGGGCGATGCGCTCCGCCTCGGCGGCGTCGCCCGAGCGGATCGCGGCCAAAAGGTCGCTCCAGAACCGCGCCGACTGCTGGCGGCGCGGTTGGGTCGTGAGGTCGAGCGGCGGATCGGTCCAGGCCATGCGCCACAAGGCCCGGCTCGTCATCTCCTCCAGCATGCGCAGCAATGGCCGGTTGCCGCTGAAGCGCGCGATCAGATGCTGGGCGTCGCCGGCGATCAGGGCATGGGCGCGCGGGCTGATGTCCATCGCCTCGGCGGAGCGCCCGAGGCGCGCGACCTCGACGCCGAGCAAGCTGACCAGCTCCGCGGAGCGTCGCTCGGTCGCCTGCCGCGCCGCCAGGCCGAACAGCACGGCGCGCACGCTGAACAGCGCGGCGAGGTCGGCCGGATCGAAAGCGCGGACGCGCGCGCCGTGGCGCGGGACGATCTCGACGAAGCCGCGCCGCTCGAGAATGCGGAACGCCTCGCGCACCGGCCCGCGGCTGACGGCGTAGGCCTCGGCGAACTCCTCTTCCTTGAGGCGGCTGCCGGGCGGGCATTCGCCCTGCATGATGCGATGGCCGAGATGGTCGGCGATCTGCTGCGGCAGCGTCAGCGCGCAGATCGGCGGTCCGGCCGCTGGCTTGGCCGATGGCTCGGTCACGCCATTGGGGCGCTGAGCACGCACACTTGTGCCTGTGCCGTCCACGATCTCCTCCCGCGGTGCGCTCTTAGCGGCGCCCATCATTGCAGTATTTGTGAACGCAGCCGGAAAACTGTCAACAAAAAACAATGGCGTCGCGGTCGAGCGGCTCGGCATAGAGCCGCGCGACGTCGGCCGCGCGCCGCTCGAGCACGCGACGCGTGTTCAGCGAGCGCTTGTCGGTGACCTCGCCGTCGGCCACCGAGGGCGGCTCGTCGAGCGGCAGCAGGCGCAGCACGTGATTGCTCGAACCGCCCGGACGGCCGTTGAAGGCCGCAAGCTGCCGTGACAACGCCGCCTTCCACGCGGCGCCGGAGCAGGCTGTCTCATCGAGCCATACCAGCGCACCGAGATAAGGCCGATCGGGTGCGGCGATCACCAAGTCGCGCACGTAGGGCTGCAGGGCGTCGATCAGCTGCGTGCGCAAGGTCGTGGCGCGCACCCACGTGCCCGACGAGAGCTTGAATTCCTCCGAAAGGCGACCAGCGAAGGCGATGCCGGCGACGGGATTGCCTTCATCGACCCAGCGCGCGGCATCGCCGGTCCTGAAGAAGCCTTCCTCGTCGAACGCCGCGTCGGTCGCGGCGCGATCGTTGTAGTAGCCCGCCATGACGTGCGGGCCCTTCACCCGCAGCTCGTAGCGATCGCCCGCAGGCACGAGCTTGGCGAGAGCGCTGGGCGGCGGCAGGCCGAGAAGGCCGGAGCGGTCGACGTTCCAGTAGACCATGAGGCCGACGCTGGTGGTCTCGGTCATGCCCCAGCCGCAGCTGAAGGGAAGCCGCTCGCCGAGCTGGCCGATGGCCAGGTCCTGCAGGCGGTTAAAACTTTCCTGCGGCAGCAGCGCACCGCCGTAGCCCAGGCCGCGCAGGTTCTTGAAGAATTTTCCGCGAAGGTCCTCGTCGCGCTCAAGCGCTTCGAGCAGCAAGGGATAGGCAGCCGGCACCGTCGCGAAGCCGGACGGCGAGAGCTCGCGCAGATTCTCCAGCGTCTCCTGGAAGCGGCCCGGCAGCGGACGGCCGCCGTCTATATATAAGGAGCCGGCCGAGCGGACGGTGCCGTTCAAATTGGAGTTGCCGCCCCAGGCGTGATGCCAGGGCAGCCAGTCGAGCGACACGCCGATGCGGTGCTCGTCGAGCGGCTCGCCCAGCGAGCGGTTCATCTCCGCCGCCGATGCGAGGTTGCCGTGGGTGTTGAGCACGCCCTTCGGCAGGCCGGTCGATCCCGACGTGAACAGGATCTTGGCCGGCGTCTCCGCCGTGATGTGCAGGCGGCGCTCGGCCACCGCAGCGTCGACCGAGCAGCTCGCGAGCGCACCGAAGGCAAGACCGCGCTTGCCGTCGACGGTGACCTTGCGCGCGTCGGTGCGGTCGAGGGCAGCGACGTAACGCGCGGAGTCCTGCGCGAACACCAGGCCGGGCTGCACGACCGACAGCGCGTGGTCGAGGCGCGTGAAGTCGCCGGACAGGGAATAGCGGGGCGAGATCGGCGCCACGAGCGCGCCCGCGCGCAGCGCGCCGAACACCAGCAGCGCGTTCTCGAGACTGTTGTCGCTCAGGATGGCGATCGGCTTGCCGTCCGGCCCGAAGCCCTGCGCGATCAGCCACGAGGCGATGGCGCCCGTGCGGGCCCAGGCCTCGGCGTAGGTCAGCCTTTGCCACGTGCGATCCGGTCCACGGCGTTCCGCCAGGAAGGTGACGTTGGGCCGTCGCTCGGCGGCGCGCCCTAAAAGGTCGATGACCAGCGGCAGGTCGGCCGGCAGCGTGCGGCCGGAGGACAGGATCACCGTGCCGTCGGCGCGGCGCTCGACCTCGACCGTCGGCCTGGGCCGATTGAGGACACGCATCGGCGGCGACATCTCAGCTCCCGATAAGCGGGTGATGGCAGGCAGCGAATTGCCCTTGGGCGACCTCGCGCAAGGGCGGCACGACGTCGGCGCAGACGGCGTCGGCGCGCGGGCACCGGGTGCGGAAGCGGCAGCCCGAGGGCGGCGCCAGCGGCGACGGCGGCTCGCCGACCGAGAGGTTGGTGGCGGGCTTCACCGCGGGATCGGGCACCGGGATCGCGTCGAGCAGCAGCGCGGTGTAGGGATGCGCCGGCTGCGCGAACAGCGTCTCGGTCGGGCCGACCTCGCACAGCTTGCCGAGATACATGACGGCGATGCGGTCGCTCACCGCCTTCACCACGGCGAGGTCGTGGGCGATGAACAGCAGCGTCAGCCCATAGCGCCGCTTCATGTCCTCGAGCAGGTTGAGGATCTGGGCGCGGATCGAGACGTCGAGCGCCGACACCGGCTCGTCGCAGATCACCAGCTCCGGCTCGAGGATCAGCGCGCGCGCGATGCAGACGCGCTGGCACTGGCCGCCGGAGAACTCGTGCGGCAGGCGGCCCGACACCAGGTCGGCATCGAGGCCGACGGCCGTCAGCACCTCGCGGACGCGACGGTCGCGCTCGGCCTTGTCGGTGACGCCGGCGATGATCAACGGCTCGGCGACGATGTCGCCGATGGTGCGCCGCGGATTGAGCGAGGCGATCGGGTCCTGGAAGATCAGCTGCAGGCGCCGGCGCATCAGGCGCATCTTCTCGGCCGCAAGCCCGGTGAGCTCGGTGCCGTCGAACACCACCTTGCCCGCGGTCGGCCGGCGCAGCTGCAGCACGGCGCGGCCCAACGTCGACTTGCCACAGCCGGACTCGCCAACGAGCCCCAGGGTCTCGCCCTTGCCGACCTCCAGGCTGACATCGGCCACCGCCGACAGCGTCTTGCCGCCGATGGCGTATTCGACGACCAGATTCTCAACGGAGAGCAACGCGTTCATAGCGGATGCCAGCACGCGAACAGACCACCCGCGCGCTCCGGATCGGCGAGTGGCGGCTTGGCCGAGCGGCAGTGATCGTCGGCGTAGCGGCAGCGCGGCTCGAACGAGCAGCCTTTCAGCGGCCGCGTCTGATCGGGCGGACGGCCGGCGATGGCCGGTAAGGGCGTATGCGGGGGAGAATTCAGCTTGGGGATCGCGGCCAGCAGCGCCTCGGTGTAGGGCATGCGCATGCGCGTGAAGAGCTTGGGCGTCGGCGCGCGCTCGACGACGCGGCCGGCATACATCACCGCGACCTCGTCGGTGCGGCCGGCGACGACGCCGAGATCGTGGGTGATCAGGATCATCGCCATGTGGCGGCGCTGCTGCTCGCGCGCCAGCAGGTCGAGGATCTGCGCCTGCACCGTGACGTCGAGCGCCGTCGTCGGCTCGTCGGCGATCAGGAGCTTGGGCTCGCACGACAAGGCGATGGCGATGGCCACGCGCTGACGCATGCCGCCCGAGAGCTGGTGCGGGTACTGGCGCAGACGCTGCTCGGGCGCGGGGATGCCGACGGCGGCTAAAAGTTCGGCGCCGCGGCGCGTGGCGGCGGCGGTGTCCATGCCGAGATGGGCCTGCAGGGTCTCGACGATCTGCGTGCCGATGGTGAGCACCGGATTGAGCGAGGTCATCGGATCCTGGAACACGACGGCGAGCTCGGGACCGCGCAGGCGGCGCAGTTCCTCGGCCGGCAAGGTCACGAGGTCGCGGCCGGCGAACAGGATGCGACCGCCGAGCTTGGCGCGCTTGGGCAGCAGCTGCAGGACGGCGCGCGACAGCATGGTCTTGCCACAGCCCGACTCGCCCACGATGCCGAGCGTGCTGCCGGGCGCCAGGGTGAGATCGACGCCGTCGACGGCGCGCAGCGGCCCGCGCGGAGTCGGCAGGTCGACGGTGATGCCCTCGACCGACAGCAACGGCCCACTCATAGAGCGCCGGGCCTCGGATCGGTCAGCGCGCGCAGCGTGTCGCCGATGACGTTGAAGGCGAGCACCGTCAGGAACATGAAGCCGGCCGGCAGGAAGGCGAGCCAGGGCGCGATGTCGAGGTTCTCGCGGCCTTCGCCGATCATGCTGCCCCAGCTCGCGGTCGGCGGCGGCACGCCGAGGCCCAAGAAGGAGAGCGCGCCCTCGACGACGATGGTGACGGCGACGGCCAGCAGGAAGAAGGCGAGCAGCGGCAGCGCGACGTTGGGCAGCAGCTCCTTGATCAAGATCCGGCTGTGCGTGGCGCCGAGCGCGCGGGCGGCGGTGACGAACTCGCGCTCGCTCAAGGTCAGGGTGACGGCGCGCGCGACTCGCGTGAAGGCGGGAATGCCCAAAACGCCGATCACGATGGTGATGTTGGCGACCGATTGGCCGGCGAAGGCGGTCACCGCCAGCACGAAGACCAGCGGTGGAAAGGCCAGCAGCACGTCGACGCCGCCGACGGCGAACGTTTCGAAGCGACCGCGGAAGTAGCCCGCCACCATGCCGAGGCAGCCGCCGACGATGACGCCGATCACTGGTGCCAGAAGTCCGACCAGCAGCGACACGCGGCCGCCATGGATTAGGCGCGAGAGCTCGTCGCGGCCGAGATGGTCGGTACCGAGGATGTGCCCGGGGCTGAAGATCGGCGCCCGCTTGGCCAGCAGGTCCATGTCGGTGGGGCTCTGGATCGGCAGCCAGTTGGCGAAGATGGCGCCGAGCCCGATCACGGCGAGCCAGGCGACGGAGGCGATGAACAGCGCGCCGACGCGGCGCTGGCGGCGCACCGGCGCCTCGGTCTCGACATCGCGTTCGAGCTCAAGCACGGCCATGGCGGATCCTCGGATCGAGCACGGCGTAGAGCATGTCGACGACGAAGTTCACGACCACGAAGCCGATGGCCACGAACAGCACGACGCCCTGCAGGATGATGAAGTCGCGGGCGTAGATGGCGCCGACCAGCAGGCGACCGATGCCCGGCAGGGCGAAGATGGTCTCGACGATCAGCGCGCCGCCGATCAGGCGGCCGATGTTGATGCCGGCCACCGTCACCAGGGTGAGCGACGACGGCTTCAGCGCATGGACCAGCAGGATGCGGGCCGGCCGCAGACCCTTGGCCTTGGCCATGGCGATGTAGTCTTCCTGCAGGGTCGCGATCATGTCCGACCGCAGCACGCGCATCAGCACCGGCCATTCGGCGAAGGCGATGGTGACCGCCGGCAGGATGAAGCTGCGGAGGTTGGCCAGCGGGTCCTCGTGGAACGGCACCCAGCCGGTCGCCGGCAGCCAGTTCAGCTCCACGGCGAACAGGTAGATGAGCAGGATCGCCACCATGTAGTTGGGCAGCGACAGCTTGCCGAAGGCGAGGCCGGTGAAGAAGCGGTCGAACGCGCTGCCGCTCTTCACCGCGCATAGGATGGCGAGCGGGATGGCGATCACCAGCGACAGCGCCACGCCGATCGCCATGAGCTCGAGCGACACCGGCAGTCGGGCGGTCACCGCGGCCCACACCGTCTCGCCGGTGCGGAAGGAGCGGCCGAGATCGCCGTGCAGCACGTTCCACAGCCAGATGCCGTAACGCTGCCAGATCGGCAGATCGAGCCCCATCGCGGCGCGCAGCTCGGCGACCTTCTCCGGCGTCGCCTGGTCGCCCAGGATCGTCGTCGCGAGATCGCCCGGCAGCAGCGAAGCGACCAGGAAGGTGAGCAAGGTGACGGCAAGCAGGACCGGCAGCAGGTAGACCAGCCGCCGGCCGAGGAACTTGGCCATCGGCCTAAACCCGTGGTCCCGTCGGGACGACGGGCATCAATCCAGCCACGCGTCGGAGACGTCGATGACGCCGCCGTACAGCTTGGGGATGCCCTTCACCTTGGCCTTGGTCATGGCGTAGTAGGTGTTCTGGAAGATCCACATCCAGGTCGCTTCCTTGTTGAGCAGGCGGCTGATGGCGCAGTAGGCCTCGGTGCGCTTGCCCTCGTCCGCCGTCATGCGCGATTCCTCCAGGAGCTTGTCGAGCTCGGGGTTGGAATAGTTGGCGAGGTTGAGCGGGCTCTTGGAATAGAAGTTGGCGAACATCTGCACGTCGGGATCGGGGAAGTCGACGATGCGCCAGCCGATGATGTCGAACTTGCGCTGGAAGGCGCGCGGCGGGAACGTCGCCTGGTCGACCTGCTCGATCTCCATCTCGGCGCCGATCTGCTTCCACAGCTGCTGGTAGACTTGGCTCGTGGCGCGGCCGCGCGGCGTCGCCGTGAACAGCATCTTGAACTTGACCGGCTTGCCGTACTCCTTGATCAGCTCCGCCGCCTTCTTGGGATCGTTGGGCAGGGCGCCGTCGTCCTTGCACTTGACCCACGAGCCCTCGCCGTAGGGATTGGTCGCCGGCCGGGCCAGGCCGTTGGTCAGCGCCGCCGATGCCTTCTTGCGGTCGAGCCCCATCATCAGCGCCTGGCGCACGCGCACGTCGTCGAGCGGCGGCACCTTGGTATTGAGCGCGGCGACGCCGGCGCCCGAGCCGACATACTCCAGCACCGCCAGCGCGTTGTTCTTGCGCGCGCGGGCGATGTTGTCTGCCTCGTACTCGTCGGCCCACACCACGTCGGTCTCGCCGGACACCAGGCTGGCGAAGCGCGACTGCGCGTCGGGCAGCGGCCGCAGCACGACGCGGTCGAGGTTGGGCTTGCCTTTGTTCCAGTAGTCGGGGTTCTTCTCCAGCACCATGCGGTCGCCGGCCGTCCACGACTTGATGACGAAGGGCCCGGTGCCGACGGGATTGCGGTTGTAGTCGTCGCCCTTGGTCTGGATCGCCGTCGGCGAATGGATGGTGGAGTTCTGGTCGGGCCGGGTCAGCAGCGCCGGATGGTTCACCGCCGGGTCCTTGAGCTTGTAGACCACCGTCAGGTCGTCGGTCGGTTCGACGCTCAGCACATTGGCGATGTAGAAGGCGCAGCGGCAGTTGTTCTTGGGGTCCTTCTGGCGGTTGAAGTTGAAGGCCACCGCCTGGGCGTTGAACGGCGTGCCGTCGGAGAACTTCACGTCGGGACGCAGCTTGTAGGTCCAGGTCTTGAAGTCGTCGGAATGGGTCCACGACACGGCGAGGCTGGGCTTGGGCTTGCCGTTCTCGTCGAGCCGGGTGAGCTGCTCGAGGAACAGGCTGGCGGCGATGTTGGGCGAGGTGTCGTAGACGCCGACCTTCAGCGGATCGAAGCCCGCGATGTCGAGCTCGATGCCGACCGTGAGCGTGCCGCCCTTCTTCTGGGCGAGCGCCGGCGCGGCCGACAGGCCGGCGGCGACGGCCAGCGGAAGCATGACTTTGAGCAGACGCGAATGGATCGACGTCATGGTGTTCCTCCCAGAACGGACGGCATTGGCCGCTTCTTCAGATGTGCACTGTAGACAAGGTTGCTGGGGGCGCGCCACTCCAGTGGCGCGTCTTTTGTTGGTTTGACGAAGACGCGCGACTGGAGTCGCGCGCCCCCAGCTACGGCTTGATCAAGCGCTTCTTCAGCTCGCCGGCGATCAGCTCGTTGGTGACGATCGTCGGATGGCCGTCGTGCGGGATCAGGAGCTTGTTGACGTCCTTGCCGGAGGTGAGGTCGTCGACGCGCACCAGCTCGATGCCGAGCTTGCGCATCTGCGTGATCACGTCGACCAACTCCGACTGGGCGATCACCGAATCGCCGTGGGTGCCGCGCGACTTCTCGTCGGGCCATGAATAGACCACGACCAGCGGCGCGTTGAACTTTTCGCGCGCATACTGCTGCAGGCGCGCCATCATGGCGACGAACAGCTTCAGCTGCTGCTCCTGCCGCTGCTTCTGGCCGATCGCGTCGATGAAGGGGAAGAGCTCGCCCAGGTAATACTTCGCGCCGTCGATCGGATGGCTGAACCGGTACTCGGTGAACGTTCCCGTATGGACCAGCTTGCCGTCGACAAGCTCGTAGCGCGGCGAGGAGCCGAGCCAGGAGCCGTCGCCGGTGGTGCGCGCGAGCTGGGCCGGGATGATCCAGACGATCACGGCCTTCACCTTCTGGCCGACATAGCGATCGAGCAGGCCGGCCTCGAAGGCGCGCACCAGGTGGTTGGGCGCGTTGCCCGGCGCGCTCAGGTTCAAGGTGCGCACCTTGCCGTCGTTGGCCGTGGCGAACAGCCAGGGCAAGGTCTCGTTGTCGGCGATGCCCTGGCCGAACATGAAGGAATCGCCCAGGAAGAGATAAAGGTCGGCGCCCGGCGGGGCCTTGGGCGTGACGCGGCTGCTCTCGGAATCGATGTGATAGGTCTGGTGGTAGACCGGCTGGCCGTTGAAGGTGGCATGGGCCACGGCCGTGCTGTCGGGCGCCGGCCGGAAGCCCAGCACGGGATGCGGCTGGGGCCACCAGCGCGGCTCGACCGTGCGCACCAGGCCGGCGCCGTGCGCCGTCGGTGTGAGAAGACCGGCGAAGGCATCGAGCAGCGCCAGGCTCAGCGCCAGCGCGGCGACCAGCAGCGACCCTGTTCTCCAGCCGTTGCCGCGAAACAGCACAACGCCTGCAAGCGCCAGAAGCGTCGCCACCAGGCAGGCCCACATCGCCGACGGCAGCGCCAGCGCCGCGGCCACGACCACGGTGAGCATCAAGGCTGCAAGCGAGAGATTGCGACGGGCCGCAGCCATTGAGGGGAAGACGCCTCCGGGGGTCAGGAACGCGGAGAGACATGCCCGATACGAGCCTCCCTGTCATCCCGAGCGCAGCGAGGGATCTTTCCTGTCGGCTCAAAGGCCCCTCGCTACGCTCGGGGTGACAGTCTTGCCGTAATGATTTGCGCATTTCGCGCATTTTGCGCAGCCCCCCTTACGCCTCGCGCAGCGCCGGATTCACCTCCCATCGCAACGCCGGCCGGCCACGCTGGGCGGGCTGCGGGGTCGCGATCGACCGCAGCACGCCGGCTTCGGTCAGGCGGGCCAGGATGCGGTCGGTCTCGCTGGCGGTGACGGTCTGGCCGAGCGCGGTGCGGCGGATGTCTTCGCGCGAGACCTGGTCGAGAGCGCACGACTGCAGCCAGCGCACGACGCGACGGGCGCGCGCATCGAGATCGGCCGGCGCCACGTCGCCGAAGAAGGCCGTCGCGTGCGCGCGGTAGTAGCCCGACCACAGGGCGACCGCGCGCTCGATCGCCTCGCCGCCGAGGTCGCCGGGCGCCATCGACGGATCGACCCTCTGCCGGGCCGACCAGTCGAGCAGGTGGAGCACGGCCGCCAGTCTCGGCACCACGCCCCGCCCTTTGCCCAGCCATGCCGCCAGCAGGCCCTCGGCTTGCCCGAGATCCGCATGAAGGCCGGCGAGAAAGCGATCGAGCGCGGCGATGCCCTCGTCGTCGACGTGAAGGTGCAGCGGACGGCGGATCGTGCCGGCCTTGCCGCGGATGGCGCGCAGCAGGGCCAGCGCCTCCTCGTCCCGCGCCGGCTTGCGCCCGGCGAGCGGCTGGAAGGGCGGCGGCGCGGGCAAGGCGTAGAGAAAGCGCGCGGCCACGGTCGCGTCCCCGCGCTGCAGCGTCCCCACCAGCCGGTCGGGCTCGAGGGCGCCCAGGATGGTGACGGGGAAGGGATCGAGCTGGCGCACGCTGGCGCCGTCGGGCAGCGGCGCGAAGCAGCCCGCGGGCTCGTCGCGCCACAGCACGACGCCGCGCTGGTTGCCCTCGGTCGCGTCGCTCACCTCCGCGGTGCTGCCGCCGACAACGATCCTGCGGGTCCTGCGCGGCGCGCCGGTCCCCTCGCTTTCGAGGCGGCGCAGCAGGCGATGCACCGGGGCCAGCGCCGGCGACTTGCCGCTCGAGGGCGCGCCGACCGCCGCCAGCCAGAGCGACAGGGGCGCCGACCACACGGCCGAGACACCGACCCAGACGCCGGCGCCGCAGAGGCCGGCGACGGCCGCCAGCACGGCCTGCGCGACATAGTCGGCCGGGACATTCGCCGCGGTCGCGGTGTCGCTGACCCAGGCGCGCCATGGCGCCGGCAGCAGGTCGAGGGGAAAGCGCGGGACGGCCGCCTGCCGGGCGCCGAGGACGGCGGCATCGAGAACGGGCCAAGCGGCGGCGGCCGCCGGCGGCCTGGCCGGCGGCGTTTTTCCAGGGAGCAAATGGACGATCGGCAGGCTGGCGGAAGACTGAAGGTCGATCTGGACCATCGGGGCATACCTCGGCGTTGTGCGCGGCCCTGCTGGGCATCGACCCTATGATAACGCCGGTTATGTCGCTCGCCAGATGATTTGCGTCATACCCAGACTTTAGGCAGCCGAACTGAGATTTTGTGCCGGTTGCCGGCCAGCAACGGGCGCTTCCTTCATCGCCGCGAGAGGTCAGCGACGCGACTTCTTGCAGGCGACGGCAGGGCAGCCCATGCTCGATTCGGGAGTGGGATCAACCGTACGTGTGACGCGTCGCGTCCTCGAGCGTGGGATGCTCGGATGAGGACACGGGAACAGTGCCTGGACAAGGCCACGTATTGCGAGCGGCTGGCGCGCGACTGTGGCTCGACGTCGAGCGCGCTGTTGTTGCTGGAAGCGGCGCGCCACTGGCGCAACCTTGCCCGCGGCTTGCCAGCCGCGGCGACCGGCGGTGCGGATGACACCGTGCCGGTCCCGGCGCTGGACGACCCGCTGCTGGCGAAGATGCTGTCCGAGGTCGGCGTTTTGATCCGCTGAATAGAAAGCCCACCCGCATGCTCCGCCGGGTGGGCTTGGAATGCGGGGAAAACCCGAAGGGCGCGGCCGCACTCGTACGAGAGAAGCGCTGCGCCTTGCGGATTGGTTACGCGGGTTGGCAAAGACTCATTGCTGGGAGCGCGCAACGACCGTGCCCGTCGCTCGTTGAGCGGGCACAGCCGCTCGAGAGGGTTCCCATCATGCGTGTCATCTTCCTTGCCGTCGCCGTCGCCGCAGCAACCGCCGTTGCCGCACCCGTGCTCGTGCAGGCGCAGGGGACGCCGCAGACCGTCCAGCTGACCAAGGTCGACGTCGTCAAGGTCGCGACGGGCTTCCGCGCCAGCAAGGTGATCGGTTCCAGCGTCGTCAACGAGGCCGGCGACACGGTGGGCAAGGTCGACGACGTCATCATCGGCGAGAGCGGCAAGGCGCCGTTCGTCGTGCTGGCAGTGGGCGGCTTCCTCGGCATCGGCGACAAGCTGGTCGTGCTGCCCTACGAGCAGCTGAAGACGATGGACCACAAGATCGTGATGCCGGGCGCAACCAAGGACGCGCTGAAGGATCTGCCCACGTTCAAGTACGCGTCGAATTGACCTGCCTCCGCGCGAGGCTACGGCGGGCTGGCCGCTACTCCGCCCGCAGCTGAGTCGCGCCGGCCTGCTCCAGCGCCGAGCGCACGACCTTGTCCTGGCCGGCATCGCATTCGACGGAGACCTCGATCGGCCCCGACAGCTCGGGCTTGCCGTGCTTCTCGACGCCGGGATGGCCGCTTTCGACGTCGGCGCCGGCCGCCCGCGTGCCGGCGGTGTTAGCCGTGCCGGGCGCGCGCACGAAGATGTCGGCGCGCTCGATGCCGTGTTCCTGCACGAGATGCTCGACGGCCGTCTCGGCGTCGCGACGGGTGTCGAACTTGGCGACGATGGTCCGCTCCACGGAAGCCTCCCTTCAGATACCACTGCGAATGAGAACATGCGGGCTGCGCCCCGGTTGCCTCGGAACCTGGTGCGCCGCAGTGCGTAGTGGTTCCCGATGTTCGACCTCGACGACGCGATCAGCGCTCTCTACGCCCGCAAGATCAATTGCGGTCACCAGACCCTGTGGGCCGGCGGCATGACCGTCTGGCTGGGCGACGACGTCAACGGCCGCAAGGCCGAGACGACCCTGCCGCCGCAGAGCATGGGCTCGGCGGGATCGTGGCTCATCGAAGCCGCGCGCCGTCTCTATCCCGACGACTTCCCCGAGGAACCGCTGAAGCAACCGATCGGTCGCTGAAGCGCTGCTTTGGTGAGGCCCATTCCGAACCAGCGAAGCAGGAGGCAGCCATGCGCGCAGGCGACGTCATGACACGCGATGTGGTCACGGTGCGGCCGGACGCGATGATCCGCGAGGCGGCGCGGATGATGAACGAGGTCAATGTCGGCGTCCTGCCGGTGTGCGACGGCCGCCACTTGGTCGGCATCATCACGGACCGCGACATCGTCGTGCGATCGACCGCCGACGGCATGCGGCCGGACGCAACGCCGGTGCATGTGGTGATGACCAGTGACGTGTGCTGGTGCCGCGAGGACGATCCGGTCGAGAAGATCGAGGAGTCGATGGCGCGCCGCCAGATCAGGCGCATGCCCGTGGTCGACCAGGACAAGCGCCTGGTCGGCATGATCGCCCTGGGCGATCTCGCCACCGACCGCGCACCCGGCGCCGGCGACGCGCTGCGCCGCATCGCCGAGCCCTCCGAGCCTGACCGCTCCCGTGGCGAGCAGCGCCAGGGCGAGGCCGATGCGCCGTGGCCGGCCTACGGCGAGGCCAGCCCCGGTGTTCCCCGTCCCTAGCGATGCCGATCTAATCGATCTTGCGGTTCCACCAAAGGATCGCGCCGACCACGACGATCATCACCGACAGCACAATGCCGGCGACGACCACGTTTCCGGCAAGGAAGCTCAGAAGCTCGCTCATGACAGCCAAACGCCGGCGCTGAGCGGCTGGTGACAGGAGAGTTGCTGCTAACAGCACCGCCTCACCCTGAGGAGCATCGCGAAGCGATGCGTCTCGGAGGGTGGCAATCAATCGTGCTGTCGCCCACCCTTCGAGACGCATCGCTTCGCGATGCTCCTCAGGGTGAGGATATTGCGTTACCGGCTACTCTTCAGTGCGCGAGCCGCTGGATGGCCTTCACTTCCTGATACAGGCCGAGCTTGCGGGCGCAGTGGTGCCAGTGCGCGGCGCCGTCGCGCTCGAAGATGATCTTCTTGGCGAGAGCGGACGACCGGTTGGCATCGAGGGCGATGCGGCGCGCTTCGCCGGCATCGATGCGTCGGTCCTCGATCTCGCGGGTGTAGGCGATGACGGTCCGGGTCTGGAACTGAAGGCGGCCAAGCGAGGCTTGCCCGTTGGCGTCGGTGACGATCAAGGCGTCGCGGTTGGCCTTGCCGCCGGTTTCGCAGTCGGCCAGGCGCGTGACCACGTCTTCCTTGAGGGTCTCGACGTTGATGCCCATGCCATCCGCCATGACTTGGGCCTGTGCCAAACCCGACGCCGCAGCGAGCAGAGCAAGCGCGACAACGCAGCGCCGTAAGACAGCCGCTGCAGCGGGCGGCATCTAGCGGACGCCCTGCTGGTGCTGCTGCGGCGGTGACGGCGCCAAGACGATTTCCGGTCCTGTTCCGTATCTTGTGTACGGGGCGGCATAGCCGTAGCTGCAGCCGGCGATCGAGAGGGCCAGCGCGGCCAGGCAGGCGAAGCGGCAGACAGGCGTCATCATGAACTCCTCTGCCCTGTGAACCGTTCTAGGGTGCCGATGGTTCCGAGCGACGTCGCGCGCAACCAGAACCGGCAAAGAGCATTGGATGACGCAGTGGCAACGTCCCCGGCAGCGAGCGCTCAGCACCGAAGGGTGCGACGATAATCGCAGCCGGGGACGTTGCTCGTTCCATCGGCGCGTGAAGGAAGCGAACGGCTGGGCGAATCGGGGCGCCGTCGCAACCGCGAGAAGCGGCCCGCATTCAGTTACTCATGAAAACCGTCATGTTGATCGTCTCGGCTGTCGGCCTGTTCGCCGTGCCGGCCACCAACGTCATGGCCCAATCCGCGGCGCACTCGGTGACCAGCGGAACGCCCCTTTCCCCCAGGACCGCCGCCGTCTTGCGCACGGTGATGTCGTCCAATCTCTTCGAGATCGAGAGCAGCCGGCTAGCGCAGACGCGCAGCCAGTCGAGCGCGGTCAGGGACTTCGCCGACCACATGGTGAAGCACCACACGCGCGCCGCCAACCGGACGCGCCAGGTGCTGGCCGACATCGGCGCCAGCCCGCCACCGGCGATGCTGGAGCCGGCGCATCAGCAGCAGCTCGACGCGCTGAAGGCGGTCGCCAACCAGCCGTTCGACAGCGCCTTCATCGAGGCGCAATACGTCGCCCATGTCGAGGCCATCGCCCTGCTCCGCGACTATGCCGCCACCGGCGACAACGAACGGCTGAAGTCTCTCGCGGCGCAGGCGCTGGCGATGCTGCAGGGCCATCTCGACCAGGTGACCCGCCTTCGCGATGACGCTACGGCGCGCTGACGCTCGCCAGCGGCAGAGGAGAAATCCAGACGGGGCGGCAACTGGTGGCGGACAAGACGTGTTTCTGTGGGGCCAGTCTTCCCTCGTTTGGCTGGCAGGTCCGGCTCCCTCGCCAAGGCACTTCCCCGCTCAGACCTGGGGGCCGGACCACCGGATGCTCCCGGTGTCCGGCCCGCGGGCGGTGGTGGCGAGCACGCCTAGTCGATCTTGCGGTTCCACCACAGGGTGGCGCCGACCAGGATGGCCATCGCCGCCACCGCGATCGTGATGACGACGGTCGTGCCCGTGAGGAAGTCCACAAGCTCGCTCATGCCGACCTAACGCCCCGACCCGCCCCCGGGTGACCCGTGGTGACGCACATCATCCCCGCCATGGTGCGGCCGAGGGATGTGGCGCCGGCGATCAACGACGCCTCGGCGAAAGCTGGACCCGACTTGAAACAAAACGTTAGAGAGCAAAACTCTGGATGCCGGCCGAGGGCCTACAGAGTTTTCCGGGGAGAGCCGAAGAACCTGACGAAACAGTAGACACCGGAGCGTCTAATGTTTTGGCCACCAGTCTCGTGCCGGCCACGCTACGCGCCGAGGATGAGCGGGCGCGCGGCTGCCAACGGCTACCGCTCGCGCGCCGGACGCGCAGCGATGACCACGCGGCCGACGTGGCAGCACTGAGCGTCCGGCGACGCCAGGGGCCGCCATGATGCCATACCAACGATGCATAGAGCGAACGGCGCCCATGGGCGCCGATACGGTGACGCTTACGCAACCCGAACAACAAGCGAGGGCAGACCGCAGGATGCCGGCCGCGCCCGCGCAGCGTCCGGTCCCGAAACCGGACAAGAATGCCGGACCTCGAGCGGCCGGTTCAGGGCCCGGCGCGCGCGCTCAGCGGCTCCCTCCGGAGGGGACGATGCTGGACCGGACAATGCGGGACGGGCCTGCTCGACGGCTTGGCGATCTCCATCCGTCTCCGGTTGTCGAGCCTTTCGGCTGGTCCGGACGCGATGCAGGTCGGTGTCGTCTTTGCAGGTTGGCCGTCTGCGGCCATCGTGCCGATCCTCTCCAAGAGTGCCGACAGGGATAAGCCACAAAATCGGGTGAGGAAGTCAACTCGTTTGCCGTCCGACGCGCACGACGTGGCGCTGGCAGTGCTGGCAGGCGATGGAACGACGGGAGTGAACGATGGCATGGGCCAACCTCGCTTGTTGAAGGTTGGCAGGGATAGGCCACAACTTTGCGCTAGAGAGTCAAGCGGGTCCTAGGGACACTGTCGTCGACGATCGAGGAGCTCTTGAAGCGCTGGCACGACGGGAGGCACGCCTATGACAAACTGGAAGACGCTACCGTCCGCCGCGCTGCTGAAGCTTCACGCTGACATAGCGGGAGAGTTGCGCGATCGAGGCATACTGCGCAGCTCGAATAATCCCACCGCTGATGTAGCCGAGCATTTGTTTTGCCGTGCCTTCGGATGGATTCAGGCCGGTAACTCTCATCCTTCGGCGGATGCTACGTGCGCCGAGGGAAAGCTCTACCAAATCAAGGGGCGGCGCCTCACGCCACAGAATGCTTCCCGAGAACTCAGCGCACTGCGGAGGCTGTCCGACGGTGGCTTTCATTATCTAGCTGCCGTCCTGTTTGCTCCGGACTACAGCGTCACTCGCGCGGCCATCATCCCTCACGAGCTTGTGCTCAAGAACTCAGTTTACGTGAAGCACACGAACGCATGGCGGTTCCTGCTTCGCGACGCCTCCTGGACCTGGCCGGGGGTTCGCGACGTGACTGAGGAACTTCGGGTGGTGAAGCTGTAGGTATGCGCGAGAGATCGTCACCGAATGGCGGCAGACGCCGAAGGCGGCTCCGGCACGCGTAACCGCCGAATAGAGCCTGGTCCGGCACAGCCGGACGCGCTGCTCCTCAAAGGCGTGGTCTCCTCCAGGACGGCGCTGGAACCCCTACGGGCGACGCTACACCTTTGACGCCGGATGCCAAGAAGAGCTATCGCGAAATCTCCCACCAATCGAAGAGCAAGAATTTCTTCGCCCACAAAGAGTTGTGGGAAAAGTTCCGTGATGAGCATCAAGCCAGCGTTGATCCCTTCAGTGTTGCTGCCGGCTCCCTTGAGAAGTACATGGCCGAGAATCCAGGTTTCGAAGGCCGTCGGCCGGCGTGGCGGTGGCGCGGCGTCGCGGCGGGCTGGAACCGCGAACATGCGATGCCGGCTGTCCGGCGTCGTCGACCTCGGCCAGCGCGCCCGCCCTGACGTTCACGACCTGGGGCGCCTCTCCCCAAGAAAAGCGCGTCAGTCGTTGACGGGCTTGCGGCCGGCGCGGACCAGGGCCTCACCCTTGGCGGTGCGCGAGGGCAGGCGCGACATGCCGTTGCGCTCGATCAGGCCGAGCCGGCGCAGCCGGACCTCCATGTCCATCGAAGGGCGGCGCTGGCCGATGCTGCTGTCGATGGCAACGAGGGCGGCGAACTCGTCGGGGGTCAGGGGCTCATCGGGGTCGAGGGGCTCGTCGGGCATGTCCTGTTCCAATACGGGCAGCAGGTTTCGGTTGCGTCAGCGGCGGCGCAGGCGACGGCCGCCGCCATGCACGGCGTCGCCGGCGGCGAGCTTGCGGCGGAACTCGTCGCGGCGCTGGTGGATCGAGGCGGCGAGGCGCTCCATCGGGATGCCGAGCCGCGCCAGCAGCGCCTCCGAGAGCTGCAGCGAGGCTTCGATCGTCTCCGGGACGGCCTCGGTGACGCCGAGCTCGTAGAGGCGCTGCGCCTCGGCGGCGTCGCGCGCCCGCGCCAGGATGGGTAGAGCGGGCTGCAGGGCGCGCGCCGCGGCGACCACTTCCTCGGTGGCTTCGAGCGAATCCATTGTGACGACGACCGCGGGCGCGCTGTCGAGGCCGAAACGCTGAAGCAGCTCGCCGCGCGAGGCGTCGCCGAAGAAGACGTCGTGGCCTTCCCGGCGCGCCGCCTCGATCAGCTTCGGCACGCGCTCGACGGCGGTCCAGGGGATGCCGTGCCGGGTCAGCATGTCGGCGACCAGCCGGCCGACGCGACCGTAGCCGACGACCAGGACGCGCGGCCGGGCGACGGTGTCGGCGTCGGGCAGGACGTGGCGCGGGCTGCGCGAGCGCGCCCGGCCCACGGCAGCGCCGGCGGCGGCGAGCAGGGGAATGCAGAACATCGAAAGCGTCGAGGAGACCAGAATCGTCTGCACCAGCGGGCCGTCGAGCAGCCCTTCCCTGACGGCGGCATGCAGCAGGACGAAGGCGAACTCGCCGCCGGCGGCCAGCAGCAGCGCGGCCTCGGCCGCCGCCCGGGCGCCGAGGCCGAACAGCCGGCCCAGCGCGAAGACGACGGCGCCGTTGATCGCGAGGAGGCCCACCATCAGGCCGACGATCAGGAGCGGCCGCGCGGCCAGCAGTGACAGGTCGAGCCCTATTCCGATCGACACGAAGAACAGCCCCAGCAGCAAGCCCTTGAACGGCTCGACGGTCTTCTCGACCTGCTTGCGATACTCGGTCTCGGCCAGCAGCAGGCCGGCGACGAAGGCGCCGAGCGCCATCGACAGGCCACTCATCGCCGCGACCAGCCCGGCCCCCAGGACGACCAGCAGCGAGGCGGCCACGAACAGCTCCTCGCTGTCAGCCCGGGCGACCGACCGCATCATCGGGCGCAGCACCAGGCGGCCGAGCACGATCAGGACGACCAGCCCCAGCACGGCAGGGGCGAAGGCGAGCAGCTGCCCGGGCGAGAAGGCCGTGCCGCGTTGGCCGCCCATGACGGCGATGGTGACGAGGAGCGGCGCCACGGCAAGATCCTGCAGCAGCAGAACGGCGAAAGCCGCGCGGCCGGGCCGCGAGAACTGGCGCTTCTGCTCGGCCAGCAGCGGCAGCACGATCGCCGTCGACGAGAGCGCGAGCGCCGAGCCGAGCAGGACAGCGGCGACCGGGTCCTGGCCGAGCAGCATCGCCGCCGCGGCGATGGCCGCCGTGCAGACGGCGACCTGCAGGCCGCCCAGGCCGAAGACGAGGCGGCGCATCGTCCAGAGGCGTTCCCAGGAGAGCTCGAGGCCGATGGCGAACAGCAGGAAGACGACGCCGAATTCGGCAAGCTGGGCCATGGCGGCGGAGTTGCCGATCGTCAGATAGCGCAGCCACGGCAGCTCGCCCTGCAGGGCACCGAGCCCGAAGGGCCCGAGGATCACGCCGGCGCCGAGAAACCCCAGGATCGGGCTGAGCTTCCAGCGATGGAAGATCGGCACCGCGACGCCGGCGGTGGCGAGGAAGAGGACGATGTCGGTGTAGTTGCCGGCCGCACCGTCAGCCGTCATGGGACGTCACGGGCAACGTCGGGCGGCCGTCGGCCGCAAGCGCCGCGGCGAGCTCGGCGGGATCGACATTGACCACCTGGCGCGTGGCGCCGGGCGCCGGATCGGCCGGCAGATGGAGCAGGGTCGCCAGCCGCCGGAAGGCGACGAAGGATAGGCCGGGGATCTGCTCCTCGTCGGTCACCAGTCGATAGGTGCCGGCGGGCTGCAGGCCGTCGAGAGCGGTGAGCTTGAACGGGCGGCAGAACGTGACGCTCGTCTCCGTGGTTCGCGTCGACATGATCTGCCTTTCCGCCGGGCGGCCGCCCGCCTCGGACACCCATCCATATGGTGATGAGGGGCACCGATTGTCAGGTCGGGCCGGAGTCTTTCGGGTCGATCCAGTCGATGGTCTCGACCGCGCCCCACAGCGTCGCGGTGGTCACCGCGAGCGAACAGAGCGCGGCGACCAGGGCGACCAGCAGGGCCACGCCGTCCTCTTCGAGATAAGCCAGCGCCAGCAGCATGATGACCAGCGCGGGCACGACATGGCCGAACGGCACCGGCGAGAGCAAGGTCAGGCCGAGCAGCAGCATGACCAGCCCGGTCAGGCGCTTCGTGGCCTGGAACGGCGTCGGCCAGCGCGGCCGCACCAGGCGTTCGATCCAACGCAGCCGGGGCGCGACAGCGCGGACCACGCGGGCCAGCTTGTCGATGCCGATCTGGCGGCGCGCGACGACGCGCGGCAGCACCGCGACGTCGTGGCCGAGCAGCATCTGGACCGCCGGCCAGGCGATCAGCACGCCCATGATCGTCGAGGCGCCCGGCACCAGGGCGAGCATCGCCATCGCAAACAGGGTGAGTCCGAACGAGCGGTCGCCGAGCTGCCCGATCAGCCAGCCGACCGGCACGCGCGCGCCTTCGGCGCGGTCCAGCAGGCGCAAAAGATGGGCCGAGGTCGGCAAGGAGGCCGGGTCGACACGATCCTTGGGCAAGGGCGAAGCTCCAGCGGCATCGGGGCAGCCTTCGATTCTTAATAGAACGCGTGGATGCGCCGCAAACCCCAGATAAATCGGACACTGCCACCGAAAGCGCTTAGGGTCGCGCACCGCGGATGCCCCGCGGCGGTGGCCGATCCAGCCGAAAGGAGCCCGATGGCCCAGAAGCACCGGCGCAGCAATCGCGAAGCCAAGAAGCCCAAGCAGAACAAGAAGGTCGTCGCGGCCAACCCATCGTTCGGGACGATGCCTGGCAACGCCGCCAAGGGTGGCGCCAACAGCAAGCGCAAGTAGCCGTCGCGGCGTCCCGCCCGTGAACCGGCTCAACATCCGGCACAGGACGACGTACCGCTATCGCGAGCCCGTGCAACTGGGGCAGCACCGGCTGATGCTGCGGCCGCGCGAAGGCCACGACCTGCGGCTGCTCTCGGCAAAGCTCACGGTGACGCCTGCCGCGTCGCTGACCTGGACCAACGACGTTTTCGGCAACGCCGTCGCCACGGCCCAGTTCTCCGACCACACCGACTGGCTCTCGATCGAAAGCCTGGCGGTTGTCGAGCTGGCCGCCCCGCCGTGGCCGACCTTCGACATCGCGGCGACCGCCCTGCGCTATCCGTTCTTCTACTCCGAGGCGGAGAGGATCGATCTCGCCGCGCTCGCGATCCCGCACCATCCCGATCCCTCGGGCTGGCTGGCCGACTGGGCGCGGGGCTTCGTGCGCGGCAGCTCGACCGACACGCTGGCGCTGCTCAAGGACATGGTGGCCGGCGTCACGGCACGAATCTCCTACCAGAGCCGCGACGAGGAGGGGACGCAGTCGCCGCTGGAGACGCTGGGCCGCGGCTGGGGATCGTGCCGCGACTTCGCCGTGCTGTTCGTCGAAGCGACGCGCAACCTCGGATTCGGTGCGCGGATCGTCTCGGGCTATCTCTACAACCCGGACCGCACGCCGGCGGTCTCGACCGATGCGGGCTCGACCCATGCGTGGGCGGAGATCTACCTGCCCGGCGCCGGCTGGATCACCTTCGACCCGACCAACCGCGGTGTCGGCGGTTTCAACCTCATTCCCGTCGCGGTCGGGCGCGTCATCGCCCAGGTGATGCCCGTGACCGGCGCGTTCGTGGGCATGAGCGACGCCTTCCAGGGGATGTCGGTCGAGGTGCAGGTGGCGCCGTGAGGGAAAAGGACGACCGCGGGCGGGCACGAGATAAATCGGACAGTGCCGCAGAAAGGGCCTAGGGTCCGCCACCGCGGATGTCCCGCGCGCTGGCGCCCTGTGGCGGCCAGCCGAAAGGAACGATGGCCGCGCAACGCCCCGACCTGCTCGCCCGTCGCCTGGTTCGCGACATGATGATCTACACGCGGGGGCTCAAGACGAGCTGGGTGCCCCTCGAGACCATGGCGCGGCGCCTGATGCTGAAGAACACGCAGGCGACATCGGCCGCCCTGGCGCTGGCCGAGACCAACGGCTGGCTGACGGTGAAGGACGGACACAGCCTCTGCCTGACGGATGCCGGCCGCCAGATGGCCAGGCGATAGAGACGGGAGGCAGCATGACGGATCGCTCCACCGAGACCACGGTCACCTTCCGCCACCCGTTCCAATTGAGCGCGCTCGACCGGCCGCAGCCCGCCGGCACCTATACGGTCGTGACCGACGAGGAGGAGATCCTCGGCCTGTCCTACGTCGCCTTCCGGCGCACGGCCACGCTGTTTCATCTTCCGGCCGTGGGAGCCTCGCGCACGCATGCGGAGGTCGTCTGCATCGATCCGCTGGAGCTCACGGCCGCGCTGATCGCCGATCGCCGTGCCTGACGAACGGCCTTTGACCGTCGCGGCAACGCCGCGGCAATGCGCACAGGAGGTCGCCATGACGCCTCGCACCGAATTGCCTCGCCCCGGATTGCCTCGCCCGGAATTGTCGATCGGCCACCCGGAGTTCGATGCCTTCCTGTCGGCAAGCGTCGGCGCGGACGCCGACGGCGTCGAGCTCAGCGTGATGTCGGCCCTGGCCAGGCTCGGCCTCGATCCGTGGAGCGAAGCTGCGCGCCTGTCGGACCTGCCGCGCCACGCGGCGGTCGAGGCGCTGACCCTGACCTTGGGAAAGCTTCCGGCCGGCGGCTGGAAGCCGGCCGACGACCTGCGCAACCTGACCGACCTCGCCCACCGGCTGGCCGATTGCCTGCCGCGCAACCACCGTCCGGTCGACCGGCCCGTCGATCTCCCCGTCGATCGTCCCGGCACCGTGTCCCGGCCGAAGCTCTAGCTGTTCTACGCGGCGATCGCCGTCGGCTTCTATATGCTGCTCTCGCAGGTGCAGTTCGACCACCAGCTCGAGCCGGCGTCGCGTCCGTCGACACAACAGTGATCCGTCAGGCGCAGGTTTCGGCGGCGACGGCCGCGGGCGCCCGGCCGTCAACCCGACTCGCGGTGCGATTTCTTGAACTTGCCGCGCGCCGCCAGCAGGCCCTTGTGGGTGAGCATGACGCTGCGCACGGGGGCCGGGCTGCAGGACAGCAGCTCGTTGTCGCGGCCATATTCGAGCGCGGCGTCCAGCGCCTTGGTGTGATGCTCGTCGAGCCGGCGGCACACCAGCTCGATGTCGACCCAGTGCAGGTCGTCACCCGTCAGCTCGCGCAGAGTCTTGCAGATGCGGAGCGCGATGTGTTTCGGCTGCAGGGATTTGGCCATGGTTCCCGTTCAGCTATCCCGTTGAGCGCGGACTTGTCCACGCGGCCCCGGCTGTCGCCGTCGCGGCAGGAGGCCGCCCATAGGGCGGCCTCGCCGTCGAGACGCTGCGTCTCAGATGTCGCGGCCGCTGCGCATGGCATCGGCATCTCGCTGCGCCGCGTCCTTGGCCAGGCCGTATTTGGCGACGAGCTGGGTGACCAGATCGTCATTGCTCTTGAGCTCGTCGAGCTCTTGCTCGCTGAACTTGCCCCACTTCACGCGAATCTCCTGCAGCAGCGCCTTCCTGGTGTTGGCAGCGTCGGCCGGGGTCGTCGAAGCGGCCGGCAGCGCGCCGGCAGTGGCGCTGGATTGATTGCTCATTTTGGAGGTTCCCTTTCCGGGAAGGTGTTTGTTCGAACGATGATTCATTCGTACAACGCATCACCAACATGGTGCCGGCGCGCTCCGATTAAAGGAAGCAGCTGGCTTATATATCTTCCCGCCTGTCGACGATTGGGCTGGACTTGCGCACACACCGCGCGACGGCATCTGCCGCCCATCGAGGGAAGCAACAAACGACGCGTCGGTGCCGTTCTGCACCTTGGTGGTATCCGCTCGTCGCCGGGGGCGCGGGCAGCAATCGTTGCGGGGCGACGACGATGAGAAGCGCAGACGACTTACGCTCACAAGCGTCGGCAAAGCGCCGGACGGCGGCTGTCGCCCGCCGTGCCGGTCCGGGCATGTCGATCCCGGCAGATCGGCTTGCAATGCTTCAGCACGCCGAGGAACTCGAGGCAGAGGCGGCAGGGCTGGAGGCCCAGGCAGCCGCGCGCGAGGCTCGAATGCGGTCCCCAGAAGCCGCACCGCCCGTTGTTCATCAGCAGGTACAAGTGCAGCAGCAGCAGGCGGCTGGTGAGCCCGGCAAACCGGACGAAGAACCGAAGGGTCCAAAGTAGGACGCTACCGTCGAGCGGCATTGAGGACGGGCTGCCGAGGCTCCGGTCATTTTCGCGCGACCGCCTTCCCCTTCTTCGCCGGCTCCCACCGCACCACGCCGTTCTCCAGCAGCTCATTCACGAACCGCACCGTCTGCTCGATGCCGCGCGCGAACGCCGCCTGGCGCTCGGGCTCCAGCAGCACGCCGGGCTTCAGCACGTAGCGCGCCGGCTCCTTCTCGACGATGAAGCCGAGCTTCAGCAGCTTGGCGATCTTGCGCCGCACCGTCTCGCGCGGGATGCCGGCGGCGGTGGCGATCGAGCTCGCGTTCATGGCGCGCTGCTCGGCGACCGGGATGGCGGTCGAGAAATCCTTGTGCTTGGCGCGGAAGCCCGCGTCGCGCATGCCGGGCTCGACACCGCCGGTGCCGATCAGCTCGGCGACCAGGGCGAGGTCGAGATCGCCGAAATAGAGCTCGCGGCGCTCGCGCTCGATGCGGTGCAGCCAGTTGCCCGCGAGATAGACGAACATGCGGCTGTTCGCCGGACCCGGGACCAGCGCCAGGCGGCCCTCGGTCGCGATGGTGGTGGCGCGGCGTCGCGGCATCGTCTGCTCCTTCCCGGCCACGAACGGCGGCGCGGGCCTCCCTCGTCTCCTCGCTCCTCGTCCCGACACTGCCCCCTCCCGTTCCCAACCCCAAGGCGCTGGGCGCCCATTCTGGGCGCTCGCGCCGCCGGCGTCTGCGGCGATCGTCCCTTCGTTAACCATTTTGGGCACTCCGCCGGTTGATGCTGGCAGCCGGTCGGGTAGCGTCCGCGCCAGATTGGGCATGTCAGCTGGGCACGTCAGTTGGGCACGCCCGTTCGGGATCGGGGGGAGCAGAAACGTGGGACATCCGGTCGACAGGGATGGAGCGTCGAGCGCAGGACCGACGCAGCGCTGGAGCGCGCGGCTCGGCGCTGCGGTGGTCTTCGCGCTGGCGGGCGCGCCGACACAGGCGCCGGCGCAGGGGTGGAACATGTACGGCAGCTTCACCGACTCGGTAACGCTCAATTTCACCAGGAGCATGGGGAGCGGCCAGTCCCCGCAGCTCAACCTCACCGTCGGCAACAAGACAGGAATCGCCACCGTCGTCGATACGGGCTCGACCGGCCTCGCGATCGCCCGGCAGCTGGTCAGCGACTACATCGCCGCGAACAACCTGCAGCCGATCTCCCAAGGGACGATCGCCTACAGCAGCAGCGGCGCTGCGGCACAAGGCTACTACTACAATTTCCCGTCGATCCTGATCTACGGCACCGCTTCCTCCAGCACGGCCTCGGCGACCGCAACCAACGTGCAGGTGCTGGTCACCGACAATCAGGGAGACAAGTTCGCCTACATGGGCGTCGGATTCGATCGCGGCGGCACGCCGTCCAACCAGCCGCTGTACGCGACGACGAACATGAACGCGTTCCTCAACATCACCGCCATCAACGGGAACCAGGCGACCAACATGCGCCGCGGCTACGTGGTTTCGCAGGACACCATCACGCTCGGCCTGACGGGACAGACCAACGGCTTTGCCCTGATGCAGCTCACGCCGAACACCATCGTGACCGGCAACGTGTGGAACCGGGCGCAAATGGGCCTGACGGTGAACAACGTGCCGGTGGGCGTCGGCGCCTTCCTCCCCGACACCGGGATCAGTTACATGATCCTGGTTCCCATGGCGGTGCCGGTCGTTGCCAGCACCTGCACGACAACGAGCAGCGGCGGGACCAGCTGCACGGCCCAGGCCGGCCAGTCGATCCAGATCAACCTGACGCCCGGGCTGCCCTCGGCCCTATCCTCTTCCTACAGTTTCACGACGGGCACGCCGGGCGGCATGGCGCCGGCCTATGTAAACGTCCGCACGCTCGAAACGGGCGATCCGCTGGCGACGTCGCCGGCCGTCAACAGCGGCCAGGCCTTCTACAACGGGCTGACCTACCTGTTGGACTACGACGGCGGCTTCGTCGGCTATTCGGGGGCGAACATCATTCCGGTGCTGGGGCTGCAGGGCAACGTGTCGCCGCTGCCCGGCTTCAGCTCGACCCTGCCGGTCTATCTGCTGGCGCCCACCACCCTGCAGCAGGGCGGCACCGGCACGTTCTGGGACACGATCGGCGGCCCGGGCAGCCTGACGCTGAGCAGCGGCAACGTGAACCTGATGGCGGCCAACACCTACTGGGGCGGCACCATCGTCAACGGCGGCGCTCTCGGCCTTGGCCCCGGCGCCTCGCTGCTGGCGGGCAGTGCCCTCACCATCAACGGCGGCAGCTTCAACCTCAACGGCAACTACCAGGTCGTGGGCTCGCTCAACGGCAGCGGCGGTTCGCTGAACCTGGGCGGCGGCATGCTGGTGCTGAACACCGCGCAGTCCAATACGCTCGGCTCCTCGCTCGGCGGCACGGGCGTGCTCGGCGTGCTGGGTGGCGGCTCGCTCAACCTCACGGGCAACAGCAGCGGTTTCGGCGGCTCCACCGTCGTCGGCAACGCCAACCTCAATGTGAGCGGCACCCTCGGCGGCAGCGTCTTCGTCACGCCCGGCGGCACGCTGAGCGGCAGCGGCAGCGTCGGCAACCTGTCCAACGGCGGCGTCGTGTCGCCCGGCAACTCGATCGGCACCCTCACCGTCGCCGGCAACTTCATCCAGGGCGCCACCGGCACCTACGTGACCGAGGTCGCGGGCGGGGGCCTGAGCGACCGCATCAATGTCGGCGGCACGGCCAACCTGCAGGGCGGCGCGGTGGTGGTGACGGCCCTGCCCGGGATGACCTTCGCGCCCAGCACGACCTACACGCTGGTGAACGCGGCCGGCGGCCTTTCAGGCACCTTTGCCTCGGTGAACGAGCTCTACCCGTTCCTGCAGTCGAGCCTCAGCTACGACGCCAACAACGCCTATCTCACCCTGGCAATCGGCGGTTTCGCGGCGGCGGCCGCGACGCCGACGCAGATCGCCGTCGGCACCGTGCTCGACGCCAACGTCAACAATGCCACCGGCGACTTCGCCACCGTGCTGGGTGCGATGGCGTTCAACACGACGTCGAACGCCCAGGCGCAGGCGACGCTGCAGGCGATCAGCGGCAACAACTACGCCGGCTTCTCGACCTCGATGGTCCAGGGCATGCAGCTCTTCATGAACAATTTTGCCAACCAGAGCGGTGGCGGCGGGTCACCGATGAGCAATCGCGTGGCGCTGGCCGAAGCGTGCGACGTCGCCTGCGATACGACGAGCCCGCCGAAGTGGGGCGCCTGGGGCGGCGCGCTGGGTGGGCTGGGCACCGTCGGCGCCGGCCAGCCCGTCGGCACGGTCACCTACAACGCCGGCGGCTTCGCGGCCGGATTGGATCGCCTGGTGACGGACACCTTCCGCATGGGCGTGACGGCGGGCTACTCGACGGGCACGCAGTGGGTCGGCGGGTTCGACGGCCTTGGTCGTTCCAACACCTTCCAGGTCGGCCTCTATGGCGGCTTCGCCCAGGACAAGGTCTATGCGGACGGCCTGATCGGCTACGCCTACACCCAGAACCAGATGTGGCGGAACATTCCCATCCCCGGCCTGCAGCCACGCACCGCCTACGGCAACACCGGCGCCAACCAGTGGTACGGCCAGCTCGAGACCGGCTACCGCTTCGACATTGGCACGAATGCCAACGCCTTCGTGACGCCGTTCGCCAGGCTGCAGGCCTACACGGCGAACCAGAACGCCTTCACCGAGACGGGCGCGCAGTCGCTGAACCTGTCGATCGCCCAGCAGCAGACCAACTCGCTGCGCTCGGTGCTTGGCGCGCAGCTCGGCGGCTCGATGGACCTCGGCTGGCGCGAGAAGCTTTTTGCGCAGCTTCGCCTCGGCTGGAGTCACGAATATGCCGATGTCGGCCGCCCGGTGACAGCGACGCTCGCCGGCGCGCCGGCCATGCCGTTCACGACCTGGGGTGTCTCCCCGCAGCGCGACGGCGTCGTCATCGGCCTCGGCGCCAACACGGCGATCGCCGACGCGACGTCGATCTACCTCCGCTACGAGGGCGACATCTCGGGCCAGGACAGCGCCCACGCCATCACCGCCGGCGTACGCATGACGTGGTGATGAGGAATAGCCCCCGAAAGATCACGCAGGAGGATTACCTCCGGTGAAGACGACGACCCCCGCTTGATCATTGGAAGTCCGCGTCCCCGCAGTGTTCGCTGAGGCAGGCACGAGAACACTGAAAACGACGGGTGGCGTCCTTGCATCGACTGATGGAGACGCCGCTTTCCACCTTCGGGAAAGCGGCACTGGCTGGTTGCATCATTGTCCTGGCCATCCTCGCCTGGACGCCGGCCCAGGGCATGACGCGCACCCCGCTGGGCAACCACGCCGAGCACTTCATCGCCTGGCTCGGCGCCGCGATGATCTTCGGCCTGGCATCGCGACCGACGGCGCCCGTCGCCCCGCAGTGCCTCCTCCTGATCTTCTATGCCGCGATCCTTGAATGCGGCCAGCTGTATGCCCCCGGCCGGCAGGCCTCTTTCCACGACTTCGCGTTCAGCGCCGGCGGCGTGCTCTTCGGCAGCGCCCTGGTGGTGCTGGCGCGCCGGTGTTGGCTGAGGTGGACCAATCCAAGGGCGTTCCGCGCCGCGACGGCACGCAACGATCCACGCAGGACTGCGTAGCGCCCCTGGAGAGGCGCCAATGCGAACAGCGTGGTCGATAGCAGCGAGCGTGGTCGTGCTGATGATGGGACAGGTCGCGCCCGACGCGGCCGTCCCGTCGATCACCGGCGACTGGGGACGTCTCGACGGCAGTCTTCACATCAATATCGCCCCTTGTGGCGATCAGTTGTGCGCGGTCAGCACCTGGACCCGCGATAGCCAAACCGGCGACCGGGTCGGGGACCGTCTGATCCTATCGCTCCGCGAGCGCGCGGGCGCAATGCTGGCGGGCAGGGCGTTCGACGAGCGACGCCAGCTGACCTATTCGCTGCAGATCTCGGTCGACGGCAATGCCATGACCACCCGGGGCTGCCTGATGGCCGGCATGGCCTGCCGGACGATGAACTGGACGCGCTTGTCATCGCCATCCTGAAAAAGCCGCCCCGGCAACCCCATGGCGGCGCCGGACATTGCTTCGGCAGCAGGGAGATCCACATGTTCCGCGTCGCCGCCCTTGTCGCCGTTGCAATCGCCGCGCCCATATTGAGCCCGGTACTCGCCACCGATCCGTCCGCCAAGCAGGCCAGCGCCCCCGTCACACCGACGGCGACGTTCGTGGCGCAGGCCGCGTTCGGCAACATGTTCGAGGTCGAAAGCAGCAAGCTCGCGCTCGAGCGCAGCAACACGCCGACGGTGAAGACTTTCGCCCAGCACATGGTCGACGATCACTCGGCGGCCGCGGTCAGGTTCAAGGAGGCGGTGCTGGAGGCCAAGCTCGCCATGCCGCCGGACAAGCTCGACGCCAAGCACCGGGCCATCGTGGATGAGCTCGCGGGCAAGCAGGGCAGCGACTTCGACAAGGCCTATGTCGACGCGCAGTACAAGGCGCACGTCGCCACCGTCGAGATGTTCAAGGGCTATGCCCAGGCCGGCGAGGATACGCGCATGCGGGAGTTCGCGGCGCAGACGCTGCCCACGCTGGAGGCGCATCTCGCCGAGGTGTCGAAGATGCGGTGACGCCGCGCCGGAGTCCCCCTTAGCGGCGCTGCTCGGACACCGGCGTCGGGCTGTTGCCGTCGTAGCGGGTGTTGTTCAGGAACATGGCGCCGATTGCCACGATGCCGATCACCAGCGCGGCGCCAATGAGCAGGCCGATGCGCCTCGCATCGCGCGGCCTGGTGGCCGTCGGATCGCCGGGCCCGCGCTCCAGCTGCGATTCCCGTTCCATGCGGCGGCGGTCTGCTCGGCGGGGATCGAGTGCCATCGTTGGTGCCTCCTTCGTTGTGGGGAAGCAATGAGGCGCCGTGGCGAGGGTTGCTCGCGGCTCACGGCTTCGTCACCGGCAAGCGTGGGAAAAGTCACAGTGCCGGGTCGCGCGGCGTGGCGAGTTTCGCGCCGACATGAACAGGCCTCTCCAGCACCTTCAGGCGCAAGCCGTCTTCGGCGGTGTGTCGATTCGGCAACTTCCCGCGGCATTCGGCGCGGCGTCGATCCGGACGCTTGTGCGTCGCGATGACGCCACCCTTTCGGCGCAAGGAAGCTGAGTGGGTTTGGACTTCATCGTCGCTTCGGGGATCTCACGCATGGTTCGCAAGCGTTCCCGTGCGCGCGCCGCCACGACCAATGGCGGCGGGCGCCGGTTGGTGGTGGTGGCTGCCTTCGATGTCGTGAACTTCACCGCCCTCGTCGAGGCCGACGAGGAGCGCGTGCTGGCCGCCTGGCGGGCGCTGCGCGCCGAGATCGATCCGCTGATCGCCGCGGGCGGCGGGCGCATCTTCAAGGCGCTGGGCGACGGGCTGCTGGTCGAGTTCACCGGGCCGATCGACGCCACGCGCACCGCGCTGCTCGTGCAGGAGACGGTGGCGCGCACGGCGGCGGGCCAGGACGCAGCGGTGCGGCTGGAGCTGCGCTGCGCCATCCACATGGGCGAGGTCACCCTCGAGGGCACCGACCTGCTGGGCGACGGCATCAACATCGTGTCGCGCCTGCAGGCGCATGCGCCGATCGGCGGCGTGCTGGTGTCGGCGGCGGTGATGGACCTGATCTCGGGCCGCCTGTCGCAACCGATCGAGGAGCTGGGGCCGATCACTCTGCGCAACATGAGCCGGCCGGTGCACACCTATGCGGTCGGGCCCAAGGCACCGGGCGCACGCGGCGGGATGATCGACAGCTTCCAGCGCCGGCGGCCCTCGATCGCGGTGCTGCCCTTCGTCGATCAGAGCGAAGACGAGGGGGCCTCGTGGTTCTCCGACGGGCTGGTCGAGGCGATCATCGCCGCGCTGGCCTGCCTGCCCGAGCTGATCGTGATCTCGCGCAGCTCGGTGTTGCGCTATCGCGGCCAGGCGCACGATCCGGAGCGCGTGCGGCGCGAGCTCAGCGTGCGCTACATGCTGACCGGCAGCGTGCGCCGCGTCAGCGGCCCTGGGGGCGACAAGGTGCGCCTGTCGGCCGAGCTCAGCGACTGCGAGACCGGCACCGCCATCTGGAGCGACCGCTTCGCCGGCGCCGCGGCCGACCTCTTCCAGCTGCAGGACGAGCTCAGCGCGCGGGTGGTGACGACGATCGCGCCGCAGGTGCAGGAGTCCGAGCTGCGCCGCGTGCTGAAGAAGCATCCCGAGAGCCTCGACGCCTACGAGAGCGTGCTGCGCGGGCTCGACCTGCTCTACCGCGTCGAGGACGATCCGTGGGCCAAGGCGCTGCCCTTGTTCGAGCGCGCCATGACGCTCGATCCCAGCTACGCCGCGGCCTATGCGCTGGCCGCGACCTGCCACGGCGAGCGCTTCTACGAGGGCACGTCGCCCGATCCCACGGCCGATCACCTGGAGGCCGAGCGGTTGAGCCGGCTCGCGCTGTCCTACGACCGCTTCGATCCGCTGGCGCTGTCGTTGTGCGGCCATATCCGGTCGTGGCTGTTCCACGACTACGACCATGCGATCGAGCTGTTCGACCGGGCGCTGGCGGCCAATCCCAGCGCGGCCATCGCCTGGCTGCGCAGCAGCGCCACCTTCAGCTACATCGGCGAGACGCGCGAGGCGCGGCGGCGCGTCGAGATCGGGCTCAGGCTGTCGCCCTACGACGCGCATGTGTTCTTCTCGTACGGCCTGGCCGGGCTCGCGGCCTATGCCGGCGGCGACTACATCGAGGCGGCGAACTGGGCGCGCAAGTCGATGGCGCTCAATCCGCGCTTCGTCGGCAACCTGCGCTTCCTGGCGGCGAGCCTCGCCGCCAGCGGCCAGTTCAAGGAGGCGCACGAGGTCGGCCGCGCGCTGCTGCGCGTCAACCCGGCCTTCAGCGCCCGCAAGTTCGCCGCCGGCCATGCCTTCAAGGATGCCGAGAAGCGCCGGCTGTTCGGCGACCATCTGGTGATGGCGGGGCTGCCGGAGTAAGAGAACTCGATGCCCAAAACCATCGTCGTCAACGACCGCATGCAGAAGGGATACCGGTATCGCCTGACGGCGCCGATCGGGCGCGGCTTCGATGGCGGCTTCACGCCCGACCTGACGCCGAAGGAGATGCTCGCGCTCGGCGTGTTCGGCGGCAAGTACATGACCGACTGCCGCAAGGAGTTTCCCGAAAGCTGGTTCAAGCACGCCAAACTGTCGCCGCAGGGACGCGACTGTTCGCTGAACTACTTCGGCGTCGATGCCAGCCAGCCCTTGTCGGAATGGCGGCGCAAGGGCTGGATCCATCCCGACGATCCGCGCGGCTGGTTCCAATGGTACTGCCGCTATTACATGGGCCGCCGCCTGCCGGACGAGGACAGAAGGCAGATCAAGCGCTGGAAGGCCTTCCGCCGCCACGCCGCCCAGATCCGGGCGAACTGCGAGCCGGGCGATCGGTATTGCCGGCCAAGGCAGCGTCAGGCGCTGCTGCAGTGGGCTTACGACAGCCGCACGATGTGAAGCGCATCCTCAGCGGCCGGCGATGCGGCGCAGTCGCTGGACCAGCTCGTCGATGTCGCAGGACTTGTCGATGAAATCGACGGCGCCGGCCGCCTGCGCTTCCGCCAGGTGCTCGACGCCGGAGCGGCCGGTCAGGAAGGCGACTGGCAGCTGGCAGCCTCCGCGGCGTAGTGCGCGCAGCAGGTCTGGGCCCGAGAGATACGGCAAGGTCCAGTCGACCAGCACCAGTTCCGCCTCGATGTCGCCGGCGAGGGCGGCGAGCAGGTTGGGGCCATCGGCAAAGGCCGTCACGGCAACGCCGCGGTCCTCGAGGTCCGCGGTCAAGACCTCGCGATAGAGAGCGTCGTCATCGACCAGGAGAATCGGCAGGGGCATGCGGGATCGCCGTCACACCTCTCGCAGATACAATGGCCGTCGGGCGGCCGGCAACGGCGCAGGGGGAGTAGCGACGGTGCGCTGGTGCAGCACCGCCGCGGCGGCGGCCAGGAACAGCACGGCCCAGCAGGTCGGGCCGACATAGGCGCCGGAGGCCTGGCCCAGGATCGCTCAGGTCACCCAGGCGAAGGCGGTGCTCGGCACGCCCAGGATGCGCAGCCAAGCCGTAATGACGCCGATCATGACGACGCCCCAGACGAAGCCGAGATCCAATGCAGCCAGAAATAGTTGATCAGGAGCTCGGTGGCGGGCGACACGACCTGCCAGCCCGCCGAGTAGAAGGGCGAGCGCAGGTAGAGGTTGGTGATCTCGCCCTCGACGAAGGGCTCGCCGGTCAGGCCGGCACCGGTCAGTGGATAGCGGCCCATGATGTCGAGGCCGGCGAGCGCGGGACCCTGCACGCGATAGAAGAAGCTGGGATCGTTGCCGGAGGTGATGGACTGCAGGCGCTCGGAGAACAGGGTCGTGGCGAGGAAGATCGCCAGGAGAGCGAAGATCGCGGCGACCATGGCGACGACCAGGAAGCGCGTGGCGTCGATGCGGCCGTTGCGCCGGCTGTCGAGGAACAGCAGGTAGGGCAGCAACAGCACCAGCATCAGCAGCAGGGTTGGGCCCGGCATGGCGAACAGGCCGATGGCGACCAGGGCGAGATAGAACGGCAGCTTCCAGCGCCACGAGCTGGTCACCAGCCAGATGAAGCTGAACAGCGTGTAGCAGAAGGTGACGCTGGCGGGCTCGGAGGCGAAGAACTTCGGCCGCACGCGATTGTAGAAGAGGACGTCGCGCAGGTCGTTCTCATAGAGACCCTTGGCGTAGAGCACGTTGCGCACGGCGTCGCTGACCGGGCGCAGGCCGGCGTAGGTCTCGAGCAGGCAGCCGACGACGATCACGACGGCGCAGGCGAGGAACAGGGTGGCGATCTGTTGCCGGTCGGCACGCCGCACCGTCAGGAACAAGCCGTAGCCGACGGTGAGCGAGTAGGTGAGCTGGATCAGGCCGTTGGTCCGCCGCGGCAGCCAGGCGATGCCGGGCGCCGACAGCACCGATAGAAGGTAGAGCGTGACGATGGCGCAGAAGCCGACCAGGGCGCGCGGCGTGATCTCGTCACGCCGTCGCCACAGCAGGATCAGGCCGGCGACGCCCGACGGCGCCGAGGGCAGCGGCACCTTTTGCGTCACCATGATCGTGTAGTTGGTATAGAGGCCGGCGAGGAAGAGGCAGATCAGCAGCAGGTCGACCCAACCCAGGGCGGTGACAGTCGCCGAGACCCGTCTATGCGCTACGTCACCGTCGACGACCCACACCGACTCCGGAACGTTCGGTGCACTTCCGACGGCGCGCACCAGCGGGCGCCGCAGACTTGATCCAATGGCCATGCGTCACGAACGCGGGGTGGCACCCGGCAGCGACACGCCGCGCGCGACATCACGTACCAATCACAGCCGCAAAGCGATGGTACGACTTGTGACGCCGCGCGCAGGCCATCTTGCCTTGCCCGCCCATGCCGGGCGTAGAATGACGGCGCGATGAACGCGCCTCGCTCCCCTGGTTCCGATCCGCCGACCGAATTGGCCGAGGTGCAGCGCGACCTCATGGCGGCAGCCCAACACGCGCGCGAGGAAGCCGGCCGCGCCCGCCGCATCGCCGACACCCAGACGCAAGTCGACGTCATCGGCACCCTCAGGAGCTATGCCGAGCAGCTCGACCGCGAGGCCTTCCTGTTCGAGCAGCAGGCGGCGCAGTTCGCCGAGAAGTTCGCGACCACGCGCCGGCTGGCGAAGGACATAAAGCAGCTGGCCGACGAGGCGCGCGCCAAGCTGCAGCAGATGGCGGACCGGCTGAAGATCCCGTCCCGCGAGGGCTAGCTCGACCAGGCGATCGCGTGCTCGAAGTAGCGGATGTCGTCGGGCCAGGCGCCGCGATGATGGCTGAAAGCGCGCCTGAGCGGCATGGCGATGGCGTTGGTGGCGCCGGCCTGGGTGACCTCAGGGCCGTCGGCGGCGAGCCGCGCCGCCGAAGGTTGTCCGGGCCGGATGAAGGCGATGTGGCCCGGCCGGTGACGGTCGGGGTTCTCGTAGACCGCGACCACCAGATTGCCCCGGTTGGCGCTCTGCTGGGCGGTCGCGGCGTCGGGCAGGCGGCGCCAGCCGGACGATCCGCCGTCGGTCGCGAGCCAGCGCATCTGCGCATTCGCCAGGAGCACCGGCGAATGCTCGGGCGGCCGCAGGATGTAGACGCCGAGCTGCTTGGCTAAGGAGGCCACGAAGGCGCTGCAATGGGTTGCCGCCGGCCGGGCGTGCGGATCGTTGTCGACCTCGCCGGTCTCCCAGTTGACGTGCTTGTGGGGCAGCCAAAGATGATCGACGCCCGACGCATCGAGCCGCTGCAGCAGCCGCTCGCCATTGGGCGTGACGGGGCCGCAGCAGGGTTGCGCGAGGGCCGGCGCGGCCGGCAGCAGCAGAGCCGCCAGCAGGAGACGGCGCGACAGTGGGGCGGGGCGAAGCATCGAAGTCAACTTTAGCCCCAATTCAGACCCAGGGCGCTAGCGGAGCGCGGCACACACCCCAATCCATTGAAAATATCGCCGCAAGGCGTACCTTCGAGACATGAACAAAGCGGCCCTGCTCGAGGAGCTTGAACAACTGACCGCGCATGAGCGTCTGGAACTGGCCTATGGCTTGCTCGACAGCGTCTTGCACGACGCTGCGGCGCCGCCACTCAGCGACACCCAGCGCGAGGAACTGCGGGCGCGGCTGGCGCACCATCAGGCTCATCCTGACGACCCTGGCGTCACCTTGGACGACATCCGGCGCAAGTTGCTTGCCCGATAGAGGCAATGGCGGTTCGCATCCTCTATAAGACGGCCGCCGAGGCCGAGATCGAGGAGGCGTTCGGCGCGTACGAGACTGTACGGCAGGGACTAGGGATCGACTTTCTCGAAGAGCTGGCCCGCATCGAGGGCCACCTGCATGCCAACCCGGCACTCTATCAAAGGATCGAGGGTGAAATGAGACGCGCCGTCCTGCGGCGATTTCCGTACGGATTGTTCTACGTCGTCGATGGCGAGCAGGTGAACGTGCTGGGGTGCCTTCATCTGCATCGCGATCCCTGCTCGTACACCGAGCTGCGGGAACGATAAGGCACTATCGCTCATCGCCCGAACCGAACGCTGGCGACCAGCCGCAGCAGCCGCTGGGTGTTGGCCTCGTCGAGCGGCGGCCCGTACCACAGGGCAAGAGTATAGTAGAGGCACTTGCCGTCGTAGGAGATGAAGTTCGTCTGGCGCTCCTCGCGCTTGCCGGGACACAGCTTCTGGACGTCGACCGGCAGCACGCCGAGGCTGCCGATATCGGCGCCGCGACGCGCATGACCGGTGATGGTGCATTCCGGTGCCGTGCGGCGAAGGTTGGCCACCACCTGGCTCACCGCGCGCTCGTGATGGTCGGAGGTCGCCGCCTCGGCCCAGGCAAGGCCGCTGGGACTCGCCGGCATCGCGACCATCGGCGGCGCGGCTCCCAGCACGACCTCGACGAGCGGCGAGCATGCCGTGCACACCAGCCGCTCCGAGACCGGCGTGGCGCTGCCGGCGGCGGTGGTGACGGGCATCGTGACCCACCCCTCGGGCGGGGCCACCGACGACACGCACTCCTGCGCCAAGGCGTTGCCGCACGCCAGCGACGCCATCGTCGCGATAAAGGCCAGACGTCGCATGATCCTTCCTCCCCACACGAGGATGTTCGTAGTCATTCAGATGAGGTCATACCGCCACCACAACGTCCCGAAAATAGCCGCGCGAGCCGTCGCCGACGAACAGGCCGACCGGCCCGCGACGGCCCGCGAAGCGAAGGTCGTCGACGACGAGCACCTCCACGCCGTCGACCCGGGCGACGAGGCGCGGGCCCGCGATCTCGAGCCGCAAGCGATGCCAGCGGCCGAGCGCGATGTCGGCGCCCTTCTCGTAGCGGCCCGGGAAGCGCTCGCGCGAGTCGGAGAAATGGAAACCCGGATCGGCGACGTACTGGATGGCGCGGTCGATGCGCGGTGAAGGCGGCGGCGGCACGTTCAGCCGGCCGTTGGTCATGCGCAGATAGACCGTCTCGTGACTCGAGCGGTCGTCACTGACATGGAACGACAGGCCGACGAAGCCGCGATCGTCGCGCGCGCCGCGTCCCGTCAGCACGCCCGCCACCGCGACCTCGAGCACGCCATCGGTGAAGGACGGCGCCACCAGCGCCATGCTGGGCCGGTTGCCGCCGCCCTGGGTGTCGAGGCGCAGCGCCTGCTCGGCGTCGGTGAGCTCGACCGCGAGGCAGTCGTGGCCGTCCCATGTCGCGGGAGCGGCCGTCACGAGATTGGCCGCGATCGGCCTCGGGACGGCGGCCTGGGCGTCGCCGAGGAGGAAAGGCGCGGCGGCAAGTCCGCCGATCAGGGTGCGTCGCTGCATGGCGCCAGCTAGCGCTGCCCTCAGCCATCGATCCAATGCATAATACGCATCCGTCATGAGCCAGATCGATCTCCGCCGCTTCGACCTCAATCTGCTGGTCGTGCTCGACGTCCTGATGGCCGAGCGCGGCGTCAGCCGCGCGGCGGCGCGGCTCGGGCGCACGCAGTCGGCGGTCAGCCATTCGCTGGCCCGCCTGCGCGGGCAGCTCGGCGATCCGTTGCTGCTGAAGGGCGGCCGGCGCATGGAGCCGACCGCCTTCGCCGTCGAGCTGATGGAGCAGATACGGCCGCTGCTGGGCGGCCTGCAGCGCGTGCTGGCGCCACGCCGGCGCTTCGATCCGGCGACGTCGAGCCGCGTCTTCCGCCTGGCCGCGCCCGACTTCGCCCAGGCGATGTTCATCGACCTGCTGACGACGGCGCGACGGCGCGCGCCGGGCGTGTCGATCGAATGGACGGGCCCGCGCGAGACCATGCTGCTCGAGCTCGCCGAGGGCCAGCTCGACCTCGCCATCGCGCCGGCCGGCCTCGCCCTGCCGATGGGCCTGGAGTCCGAGGACATCGGCGCGCTGCAGTGGCGCTGTTTCGCCCGGCGCGGCCATCCCGCCTTCCGCCGCTGGGACCGCCGCGCCTGGAGCCGCTGGCCGCACGTCGTGATCCGTGTCGGCGATCAGCTCGAAAGCCCGGTCAACGTCGCCGCCACCGCCGCCGGCATCGACCGCACCATCGCGGGCTGGGTGCCCAACTTCTCCGCCGTCGCGCCGGTGCTGGCCGCGTCCGACCTTCTGGCCACCCTGCCGATCCCGGCGATGGCCGGGACGCTCAAGCCGCACGGCCTGGAGAGCCGGCGCGTGCCGTTCGCGATCGCGCCGATGCCGCATGTGCTGCTGTGGAGCGGGGTGCGCACCCACGATCCCGAAGTCGCCTGGCTGCGCCGCCTGCTCACGCCGCTGGCCAAGACACGATTTGCGATGGCGGTTTGAGATTATCGCACCGTTCCATGTGCAAACTGCAAGCGATGCGGCCGTCGCCGTAATGACACTCTTCGACTTTGACGCTATCCCCTTCCGCTCGGAGTCTGAGCGGAGCGGGGCGTGCCTCCCAGCAGTTACAACATCGTCGCCAACTCGACCTTCCTCGACGCCACCGGCGCGGTGGACGTCGGTACCCAGCCGTACATCCAGACCCTGCAGGCCAACACCACGAACGACCTCGGGACGGCCACTCAAATCCTGAATTCCCTGCTGGGCTATCCCGGCAGCCCCAATCCCCTGTATCCCTCCGGCGGCGGAGATCTCGTCAATGTCGCGCTGATGGTCGAGCGCGCCGCGCCGCAGAGCCAGCTCGACGCGCTGCTGAATGGCGACTGGGCCGACCGCGCGAGCTATATCGCGAGCCAGGGCGACAACATCTGGTCGACTTTCGGCGCCGATCCGACGCTCTACGCCAACACCCAGCAGGCGGTCCTCGACGCCCTCGGCAACCCGGCCGTCAACCCGATGACCTTGGCGACGGAGCAGGGCTACGTCGGCAGCGCCGAAAACCGCACGATCTGGCTGACGCTCACGGCCGACCAGTTCAACACCCTGTTCAATTCCACCCTGCTGTCGAACGACCAGGCTTGGGCGTGGCCGGGCCCTCTCAGCCTGCCCAACACCATCCCGCTCGACACGATCGCCGGCCTGTGGGTCGACCAGGGCGTCCACTTCCACAATCCGGTGGTCACCGGCAGTCCGCCGACCAGCCCGATCACGGCCGGTCCGGTGTCGTTGGGCAACTGGGCGGCCGTCTATGACGGGCAGCAATGGGCGAGCGACGTCGCCCTCGTCAGCGCCGCCGTCACCGCGACGCCGGCCGCGCTCGCCGAATACTACAATTTCCCGCTCGACATCGGCCTGTCAGCGCCGGCCATCGCGTTGGTGGAAACCGGCCTCGACCTGCCGAACCTGCTGGCCTCGTTGAACCAGTATCGCCAGGCTCTCGAGCTGCGGCCCCTGACGCCGGCTGAATTCCAGGCGATCGGCACCGCCGCCAATGTTGCGACAGCCGCCGGCGACCAGCTTGAGCTGGCGCTCGACGTGTCGGTAATTTCGGGCGCGGCGCCCAACAGTGCGATCTACATGTACGGCGCCGCGGCGGAAAACACCGAAGTCACCGGGTTCCTGGCCTACCAGAACGCCTTCTTCGACAGCACGCGCAATCCCGCGATCCTGTCGTCGTCGTGGGCGTACTTCTTCTCGATGACCCCGAACTCGCCGTTCCAGGCGGCGTGGCAGGACCTGTTCATCGACGGCATGCTGAGCGGCGTGTCGGTCCACTTCGCCATCGCCGATCAGGGATCGAACGGCTTCCAATTCAACGGCACGGGCAACGTGCCGGCCAGCACGGTACCAGCCTATGCGCTGGCCGTAGGCGGGACATCGGCGTCGTCGGGCTACTCGACGGTCAATGACGTCACCCTTGCCTCGATTTACGAACTCGCCATGCAGGGCAACCAGGCGGTCATCTTCGAGCTGGTCGCCGCCGGGTTGACGACGCTGCCGGCCAATGTGTCGACGGCCAATCCGCAGACGCTGACGGCTGGTTCCCCGGGCAATCCCTATGCCGGGCAGCTCAACCAGCTGATCGAGACGGTGTGGAACGAGTATTTCTTCGTGCCGGAAGACGGCCAGCTGCACGTGCGGTTCACCGAGAACCAGTCGGGATCGGGCGGCGTCGACCAGACCCAGCCGGTGCCCTACTACCAGAGCGCCTTCGGGCTGACGCCGGGAGCCAACCCGGCCAGCCCCAACGGCAACGGCCGCGGCGCGCCCGATGTCTCGGCCCTGGCCGGCGGCAACGCCTATTATGCCGTCCTGAACAACAACTTCATCGGTGACCCGACCCAGGCTGTGGTCACCGGCGACATCGGCACCAGCGCGGCGGCGCCGCTGTGGGCGACGCTGACCTCGCAGTTCAACGTGATCTTCGCCGACCAGGGGCTGCCCGCGCTCGGCTTCTACAACGACCTGCTCTACATCGCCGCCGCCGTCGCACCGGCCTCGTTCAACGACATCACGCTGGGCAACAACAACAGCGCCTTCTACTACACGGGGGACACGGCCACCGGCTACATCGCCTACGGCGAGAACATCCAGCCCACCGGTTTCGGCTACGCGGCGGCGGTCGGCTACGACCTGGCAAGCGGGCTGGGCACGCCCAACGGGCTGCTGCTGGCGCGTGCCCTGGCCCAGGTCGCGCACGAGCAGATGTACTTCGACGCGATCGACCCTTTCCTCAACGCCGACGGATCGAACTGGGGCGCCGGCGCCGCCGAGAGCCTGCTGATCCAGTCGATGTCGACGACCGAGGCCAACGTGCATCTGTCGCTGGGCGCGGCCGGCACCGTCTTCCATACCGAGGCCTCGGCCCAGTTCGCCTGGACCGCCCGCCTCGCCCAGCAGAGCCTGCAGCCAGACTTCGATCCCAACCTGGTGACGATGTTCGACCGCCAGGCGCAGGGCACGCTGATGCAGGTGGCGGTCGCCGACAACATGCATGTCGCCGTCTCGATCGACGGCGTGCGGGCCGCGACGCCGCAGGCCGGCATCACCAGTCCCTTCGGCTTTGCCGATTTCACCACCACCGTGAGCTCCACCGGCTTCAATCCCGACGTCCGCGTCGCCCTGCCGGTGGCGATCGCCGAGACCGCCGGCGGCGCCGACGACACCATCGCCGTCGTGCGCTTGCGCCAGAACGGCGAGGACAACCTCTCCGTCACCTTCTTCCGAGTCGACGACTACACCGGGACCATCGACCTCGGTGGTCCAGTCTATCGGCCCGGCGACTCCAATTACCTCGCGGCGGCGCAGGATCGGGCCTACCTGACGCAGGACGGACGCGAGACGATCGGCGGGCCGGGCTACGGCCAGTGGAGCCAGACCAACCTGGCGAACGTCGATGCCGGCGACATCATCGCCATGCTGCTGACCAACAATACCAGCGGGCAGACCTTCTTCTCGTTCGCCCGCGCCAACGAGAAGGTGAACGGCCAGGACGTCGCCCACCTGTGGAACTACGGTCTGAACACCTGGGGTTTCGAGGACACGTATGGCGGCGGCGACCTCGACTACAACGACCTGGTCATCGGCCTCGATTTCATCAGCTCCTACGGCAGCCAGTACCTGATGAATTAACTCAGGCGACCGCCAACCCCGTCGTCTCGTCGACGCCGGTCTTGAGGTTGATGCACTGCACCGCCGCGCCCGACGCACCTTTCCCGAGATTGTCGAGCGAGGCCACCGCCAGGATCTGCTCCTCGGCGTCGTTGCCGTAGACGGCGAGCTCCATGGTGTTGGTGTCGACCAGCCGGTCGGCCCGCAGGAACCGGTCGCGCTCCAGCCACTTGCGGTCGGCGAGCGGCCGCACCGGCACGAAGGTCTCGCCGGCATAGTAGTCGCTCAGCACCTGGTGCACGTCCTTGGCGCTCACCTTCTTCGCCACGATGTCGCGCGTGATCGGCACCGTGATCAGCATGCCCTGGGCGTAGTGGCCGACCGACGGCACGAACAGGGGAGCGTGCGTGAGGTGGGAGTACTTCTTCATCTCCGGCACGTGCTTGTGCGTCAGCTCGAGCCCGTAGAGACCGAACGGCTCGACGCCGGGCTGTTCGTGGACGGCGATGAGCTCCTTGCCGCCGCCGGTGTAGCCCGAGACGCCGAACACGGCGGGCGTTGAATCGGCGCGCACGATGCCGGCATCGACCAGCGGCCGCAGGATGGCGATGGCGCCCGTCGGATAGCAGCCCGGGTTGGAGATGCGGTTGGAGGCGAGCAGCTTCTGGCGATGGTCCTTGGCCATCTCGGGGAAGCCGTAGGTCCAGCCGTCGGCCACGCGATGGGCGGTGCTGGCGTCGATCACGACCGTGTCGGCGTCACCCAGGGCGGCCACCAGCTCCTTGGCCGCGGCGTCGGGCAGGCAGAGCACGGCGATGTCGGCCGCCTTGGCGATCTCGGCGCGCTTGTTGAGGTCCTTGCGGTCGGCCATCGGCAGCTCGAGGAGCTCGATGTCCGGCCGGTCCTTCAGCCGGTCGAGGATCTGCAAGCCAGTGGTGCCGTGCTGGCCATCGATGAAGATCTTGGTCTTGTTGCTGGTCATGGTCTTCTCTCTCTCGCAAACTTTTGGGCCTTGGGAAGGGCCGACTGGAGAAGAAGGAAGGGATGAAGCCGCCTGATCTCTCCAGCGGCTTCGATACGGCGCGATTGTTACGCGCGCGCGTCTTCACACCGCTTCGAAAAGCGGCGGCGTCGCGACTCGAGGGGAGCGAGCGGCATCATGGTGGGCGCATATTTCATCGCGAACGCCCGATGTCAAGGGTGTCAGGATCGGACGCAGCTGCCCTGGTCGAAGAAGGTGGAGTTCGGATTGTTGAGGCCCTGGCCGGTGACGACCAGGCTGTTGTCCGGCCGCATGGTGAAGGTCGTCAGACGATCACCCCGCGGATTGATCGCGGTGAAGCGAAGCGGGCTGGTGCCGACGACGGTGGCCGGCGCGTTGGCGTAGTTCGCCACGGTGATGGAGCGGTCGGGCGCCACCACGAAGCTCATGGAGTAGCGCCGGGCGTCGGCGTTGTTCGTCTGCATGCCGCAGATCCAGCGGCCGGGCTCGATCGAGGCCAGGCTCGGCGCGGCGGCGCCGGCGGGAGCCGAGGCGACGGGCGCGGGCGCCTTGGCCGCCTTCGGCGGCGGCGCCGAGGCGGCGGCTGCGGGAGCGGCGGCGCTGTCCGGCGGTGGTGCCGGCGAGGTCGAGATCTGCGGGTTATTGCCGGTCGTGCTGGACGAGGAGGCGAGGTTGCGGCGGATGGCTTCGTTGGTCTCGCGCATGGAGTGGCGGACCACTACGTTCTGCGCGTTGAACAGGATGACCAGCTCCTTCTTCTGGACGTCCTGGCCGCCGACGAAGGCGCCGACATAAGGAATGAAGTTCTCCCCCTTGGCCGTGGTCCGCGCCCAGCGGTAGGTCCAGATCTCGTTCTGGGCGTCGGCAAACGATGTCGTGGTCGGCGGCCCGTAGATGCGCTCAACGTCAGTACGCGTGGTGCGGCCGTCGACGATGAGCTGGTTGACGGCGTTGGCGTCCTGCTGGCGCAGCACCTCGTTGCCGCCGCTGGCGCAGGCCCCCAAGGCGATGCCGATCATTGCGACAGAGGCCAAGGCTTTGCGCGTCATTGTCGTCCCCCTGCACTACTATAACGAGCATGCGGCGCGACCGGCAAGGTGGGCTACTATCGACGCCCTGCCCGAAACGACGTTGGAGCCAGCCATGAGCCCGCCCGCCCATCCCGAAGGCCTCTCCATGCTGGAGAAGCGCACGATCGAGGCCGAGATCCTGAAGGAGGTCTACCTCACCCTGAAGGAGAGCCACGGCGAGGAGGTCGCCCGCAAGACGATCGCCGAATCGGTGCGACGTTCGGCCATCGAGCAGGCGCGCGCCTTCGCCGCCGCGGCGCCGGGCGGCACCTCGCTGAAGGCGTTCCGCGACGTGATGCCGCTCTGGACCAAGGGCGGCGCGCTCGAGATCGAGGTCAAGGAGCAGGGCGAGGAGACCTTCACCTTCAATGTCGTGCGCTGCCGCTACGCCGAGACCTACAAGGCGATGGGGCTGGGCGAAATCGGCCATCTGCTGTCGTGCAATCGCGACGGCGCGTTCTGCGAAGGCTACGATCCGAAGCTCAAGCTCGAGCGCACGCAAACCATCATGCAGGGTGCCACTCACTGCGATTTCAAGTACCGCTATGAGCGCTGACCGCCGGGAGCGTGCGGGTGGCGAAATCGAGGCAATGCAACCGGAGGCTTCCGCCGGCGTTGTGAAGAAGATGGCCCGCGGCCGGATCAACCTTGTCTTCGCGGTGTTACGCCCGGCCGCCGCCTGGCTGGCTGGGGCCGTCGCGGCTGCCTCGATCCCGGCGACGGCGCAGACCTTCATCCCCCAAGGCCCCTCGCCGAGCTTCGGCCCGACCACCATCATCCAGAGCGGCGACGCACCGCCCAACGGCACCGTGTCCGGCGGCGTGCAGGCCGTGATCGCCGATCCGCGCGACCCGAACACGATGTATCTCGGCGGCGTCAACGGCGGCGTGTGGGTGACGCGCAACGCCGGCGCAAGCTGGACGCCGCTCAGCGACAACCAGCGCTCGCTGTCGATCGCGAGCCTCGCCTTCGACCCGACCGACTCCAGCCGCCGCACGCTGATCGCCGGCGTCGGCCTCACCTCCAACGGCTTCGTCGGCAACGGCGACGTGGCGAGCCGCGGCGGTCCACGCATCGGCATCCTCTACAGCAACACCGGCGGCGCGTCGTGGAGCGAGCTCGGCGGCGCCACGCTTGCCGGCAAGAGCATCGTCGGCGTGGCGGCCCGCGGCAGCACCATCCTCGCCGCCGCGGCCGAGCCGCACGATGCCGCCGCGGCAGGCGGCCTGTTCATCAGCAACGACAAGGGCGTGAACTTCCAGCCGGTGACGCTGGGATCGGGCGGCGGCACCGCCGCGGTGACCGCGCTTGCCGCCGACCCCACCAACCAGAGCACCTTCTATGCCGCCGTCAATTCGACGGTCGTGTCCGACCGCGGCGTCTATTTCAGCACCAGCATGGGCGCCAGCTGGACGAAGGGCCTGGACCTCGCGCCCGGGCAGATCGCGCGCCTGGCCGCCGGTCCCGCGAGCTCGGTCGTCGCCGGCATCTATGACGGCAGCGGCAAGCTGGTGGCGCTCAAGCTGTCGAAGAGCGGCGGCGCCGCGGGCTCGTGGACCGATCTCGCGGTACCCAACACCAATCCGGGCGGACAGGCGGCGACAAACCTCGCCGTCGCCATCGACCGGGACAATCCCAACATCGTCTACGTGGCGGGCGACCGCACGGAGTCAGGCTCGACGGCCACCGCCTTCCGCGTCACCCTGCAGCCGGGCGGCGGCTCGGTCGCCGAGACGCTGACCGACCAGGGCACCACCAACGGCTCGACCACTCACGCCGACGCCCGCGCCTTCGCCTTCGATTCGTCGGGCCGGCTGATCATGGTGGGCGACGGCGGTGTCTATGTGCGCAGCAATCCGCAGGGCAACAACGGCGCGTGGACCGGCCTCAACACCACGGGGCTGCAGACGCGCGAAGGCTACCAGGTGGCCTTCGACGCGATCAGCAAGCGCCTGGTGATCGCCGCCCAGGATACCGGCACCGCCTTCCAGGACCGCCCGGGCAGCCACTCGTACACAGCGATCGGCCAGGGCGACGGCGTCAATGCCGTGGTCAACGACAAGACCTACAACGACCACAGCGCCCTCTACACCAGCGCGCAGAACCTCGGACCGTTGGTGCGCCAGACGATCAACGCCCAAGGTCGCACGGTGGCCAGCACCTTTTTCGAGACGACCAAGGGCCAGCCCGGCGTGCTCAACTTCGAGGACGACGACTTCACCGAGAGCGCCGAGTCGGGCGGGCCCCTCACCCAGCTCCCGTTCAGCAGCAAGATCGTGCTGAACAGGGTCGACCCGACCCGGATCGCGTTCGGCACCAACTACGTCTACACGACGATCGACGCGGGGGCGTCGAGCACGACCCTCGATCTGCTCAACCTTGGCGTCGCCGGAACGAAGATCGGCCCGATCACGGCGCTGGCCTACGGCGCCAGGGACAATGTCAACGCCCTGCTCGCGGGCTCGGGGCCCGCCTTCAGCGGCGATCCCGGCCGGCTCTTCCTCAGCACGACGGGCACGGCAAACTCCCTCACCCCGCTCGCCGCCTATGCCGGCGGCACGCCTTCCTCCGTCGTATTCGACAATCGCACGCAGAACCGCTTCTTCGCCGCCGACACCGCGAACCTCTGGTCAACGGTCGATACCGGCGCGTCTTTCGTTTCCCAGACCCCCAACCTTGCGGCGCTCAACATCATCCGGCCGACGTCGGTCGAGTTCATTTCCAGCAACGGCGTCAACGCGCTGCTGGTCGGCGGCCTGAGCGGCATCGTCAACGGCCAGAGCCCGGTGGCGACGGCCGACAGCGACGACGCCGGCGTGCTGTCGGGCTGGCGCGCCTTCGGCTTCGGCCTGCCCAACACCATCGTCAACCAGCTCGTCTACAATCCCGCGGTCGACGTGTTGGCCGTCAATCTGTTCGGCCGCGGCGCCTGGCTGCTGTACGACGTGACGGCCTACTTCCCCACCGCGACGGTGCTGCGCTTCGGCCTGGCCGACAACGATTCGGCGCCGCCGGCGTCGATCCTGACCAACGGCACCCACGCCAGCCGTAACCTCGAGAAGGTCGGCACCGGCACGCTCACCATCACCGGCACGACGAGCTACACCGGCGCGACCAGCGTGCTGGGCGGCCGGCTGGTGGCCAACGGCAATCTCTCGAGCTCGAGCGAGCTCTTCGTCGCGGCGGCCGGCACGCTCGGCGGCAGCGGCATCGTGCCCTCGACAGAGGTGGCGGGCACACTGGCGCCCGGCAACTCGATCGGCACCATCACCGTCAACGGCAACCTCGCCTTCGTTCCGGGCAGTACCTATCAGGTCGAGGTCGCGGGCACGGCAGCCGATCGCACGAACGTGACGGGCAACGCGAGTCTCGCCGGCACCACGCAGGCGCTGTTCGCGCCGGGCAGCCTGACGCGCAGCTACACGATCCTGTCGGCGGCCGGCGGGCTCAGCGGCACGTTCCAGAACCTGACATCGTCGGGCCTGCCCGGCTTCCTGTCGGCGAGCCTGGGGTACAGCGCGACCGATGTGACGCTCAACCTGCAATCCTCGATGACCGCGACGCCGGGCCTGGCCGGCAACCCGCTCTCGGTCGCCCGCGCGCTCGACACGGCGTTCAACGCCGGTCCGGGACTGGGCGCCATGCCGGGACTGTTCGGGCTCTCGTCCGGGCAGCTCCCGGCGGCGCTGGAACTGCTGTCGGGAGACAATGCCAGCGTCGGGCAGTCGATGGCGATCACGGCCGGCGGGCAGTTCACGGCAATGCTGGCCAACCGCGCCACGACGCGGCGCGCTGAAGAGCAGACCGCGTGGCTCGCCGGCTGCGCTGCGCCGGGCGCGACGGCGTGCGACGCATCCGACGGACCGCGCAACTGGAGCGCCTGGGGCACCGCGTTCGGCGGCGCGCAGTGGCTCAACGCCGATCCGGTCACGGGCAGCAACGCCGCGCAGCAGACGATCGCCGGCGGCGCCTTCGGCGGCGACTATCGCGTCGGCCCGCAGACGCTTCTGGGCATCGCGGTCGGGCTCAGCGATTCCAACTACTGGGTGGGCGCCACCGGCGCCAACGGCCGCGCCACGGGCGTGCATGTCGGCCTCTACGGCCAGCACGACTGGCAAAGCGTCTACGTCAACGCCGCCGTGGCCTACAGCCGCTTCGACGGCAGCGCCATCCGCCCGATCGCCGGCATCGGCAACACCGAGACAGCCAAGTCCTACGCGATCTCCAGCCTGCTCGCCGGCCGAGCGGAAATCGGCCGGCCTTTCGAAGTGGCGCAATTCGAGAGTGGCGCGCTCGGTCTCACGCCGTTCGCCGCCGTGCAGCCCGCGGTGCTGTGGACGCCGGCCATCGCCGAATCGAGCGTGACCGCGAGCGGTGCGCCCGGCGTGTTTGCGTTGAACTACCAGGCGCAATCCATCGGCTCGCTGCCGACGTTCCTCGGCGTGCAGCTCGATGCCCGGACCGAGCTGCAGTCGCGGCCGCTGACGGGATGGCTCAGGGCCTCCTGGGTGCACGAGTTCCTGACCAGCCGCAGCGTCACGGCGGGCTTCACCGTGCTGCCGGGCAGCAGCTTCACCGTCGACGGCGCGCGCGCCGCCAGCGATGCGGCCCGCTTCGACTTCGGCGTCAAGTACGCCGTCGGCACTCAGACCTCGCTGTTCGCCAACGGCAATGTCGAGCTCTCCAACCGCGGCCAGACATTGGCCGGTACGGTCGGGCTGCGCATCTCCTGGTAATGCGCGACATGCTGGGTGCGTAGTCCCATCGTCTTCCGTTACAGTGACACGTGAAGAAGACGCCCGAATGGACATGGTGGGGGAGCAGCGTAGATGGTTATCGGCATCGGCAGGATTCGCGCGGCGGCCTGGCTGGCTGCACCGCTTCTCTGTTCCGTCTCCACGGCAGCTCTCGCGCAGGCGCTAAACTTCACCACCTTCGGCAATCCCGGCAGCACGGTCACCACGGTCACCGGCATTCGCGGCAACGGCATGACCGGCGACTACACGCTGGGGAGCGGCGGCGCCACCGCCGGGGTGATCTACACCCTGCCCTCGGTGACCAACCCGGCGCCGTATCCGACCGCGACCTCTTCGGGCGTCAACCTGACCGGGGCCACCACCAACACGCCCTACGGGCTGAGCTTCGGTTCGGCCAACGGCATCATGCGCGGCACGGGCAGCTACAAGACGACGGCCAACGGCAATGGCGATCTCGGCTACATGTATGACGGCGCCGGCGCGCCCGGCCAGCAGCTCACGACCCTGATCGGCGGGCCCGGCGCCTACAACACGATCGGCCATTCGACCTTCGGCAACCAGCTGGTCGGCAACTGGGACATCGGCAATGCCAACGTCGGCAACGCCTTCCTTTACAATATCGCCACCGGCACGATGACGACCATCAACCGGCCGGGCCCCTACACCAGCACCACCGCCTACGGCGTCTACGGCAACCGAATCGCCGGCGGCTCGAGCCTCGGGCCGGGCCTGTCGCGGGCCTACATCCTCAACCAGGACACCGGCGTCTACACCGACTACGACGCGCCCGGCGCCGTCCCCGTGGTCACGCACTTCGAGGGCATCACCGGCGGCGGCCGCGCCAACACCTATAACCTGGTGGCCGATTCGGTCGATGCCAACGGCGTCGTCAGCGCCTGGGTCGTCCATATCGACGCGAACGGAGCGGCGACCTGGATCCCGCTCGCCGTGCCGGGCGCCAGCACGACTTCGGCCAACTCGATCTACGGCAACACCGCGATCGGCGTCTACGTCCTGAACGGCGTGACCAGCGCCTTCATCACCACCATTCCCGGCATCTACAATCCGATCACCAACAACGGCGCACTGTCGATCGGCACGCCGGGGGCTGTGGCGCTGCAGGGCATCCAGGGCGACGACATCGTCAACAACGGCACGGTGACGACGACCGGCGTGGGCAGCGTCGCCGTCAACATCAACACCTACGGCGTCGTCACCAACAACGGCACGATCGCCGTCAGCGGCGCCGGCAGCAGCGGCGTGGTGATGAGCGGAAGCTTCAGCTCGCTCCTGAACTACGGCACGATCAACGCCGCGCCGGGCACGGCGGCGATCCTGGCCGATTCGACGGCATCCGGCAGCCTGGTGTTCAACACCGGCACGATCAACGGCCAGGTCGTGGTCAACGCCGGGCCGTATGTGCGCTTCGAGAACAGCGGCTGGATGGGCATCACCGCGCCGGGCGCCGGCGTGACCCACCAGATCAGCGGCACCTTCGCGCAGACCTCGGCCGGCACCTTGTCGTTCCGTGTCGCGCCCAACGGCGTCTCCGATTCGCTGCAGGTCAACGGCGTGGCACGCCTCGCCGGCACCGCACAGGCGGTGTTCCAGCCCGGCACCTACAGCCCCAGCACCTACACGCTCCTGACGGCGACAAGCGGCCTCACCGGCACCTTCAGCTCGCTCGCGACCCAGAACCTGCCGGCCTTCCTGTCGGCCAACCTGGGCTACAGCGCCACCAACGTGACGCTCAGCCTGCAATCGAACATGGCGCAGACGGGCGGCATCACCGGCAACCAGACGGCCGTCGCCAACGTGATCGACTATGCCTTCAACTCGGGCAGCGGGCTGAACCTGGTGTCGGGCCTCTACGGCCTGTCGGGCAGCCAGATCGGCCAGGCGCTGACCACGCTGTCGGGCAGCAACGCCAGCGTCGGCGTCTCATCGTCGGTGATGGCGGGCGGCCAGTTCGCCTCGCTGCTGTCGAATCGCGCCGCGACGCGCCAGCAGAGCGCACCGCAGCAGCAGTCGTCGGAGCTCGCCACCGCTTGCGGCAACGGCGAGGCGCAGGCTTGCGATCCCGGTGTCGCGCCGAAGTGGAGCGCCTGGGGCAACGGCTTCGGCGGCCAGCAGTGGCTCAACGCCGAAGCCGGCACGGCGGCGCCGGCCGCCCAGCAGGGCATCCTGGGCACCGCTGTCGGCGGCGACTACCAGGTCGGGCCCAACACGCTGCTCGGCATCGCCGTGGGCTTGAGCGATTCGAGCTACTGGGTCGGCGCCACCGGCGCCAACGGCCGCTCCACCGGCTTCCATGTCGGCCTCTACGGCCTGCAGGAGTGGGAGGGCTTCTACGTCAACGCCACGGCCGCCTACAGCCGCTTCGACGGCAACACCACGCGCCCCATCGCCGGCATCGGCACGACCGAGACGGCGAAGTCCAACATCATCTCCAACCAGCTCGCCGGCCGCGTCGAGATCGGCCGGCCGTTCGTGCTCAATCCCGACGAGCCCAGCCGCTACAGCGTCACGCCCTTCGCCGCCCTGCAGCCGGTCCAGCTATGGACGCCGGGCTACACCGAATCGAGCGTGACGGCGACGGGCGCGCCGGGCGTGTTCGCGCTGTCCTACCAGCCGCAGAGCACGACCTCGCTGCCGTTGTTCCTCGGCGCACAGTTCGATGCAGCAACCGAGATCAAGTCACGGCCGGTCACGGCGTGGGTGCGCGCGGCCTGGGTGCACGAGTTCCTGCCCGACCGCAACGTGACGGCGGGCTTCACCATCCTGCCCGGCGCCGCCTTCACGGTCGACGGCGCCAAGGCGGCGTACAACGCCGCGCGCTTCGACATGGGTGTGAAGTATGCCGTGGGCGAGCAGACCTTCCTCTACGCCAACGGCGGCGCCGAGCTGTCGAACCGCGGGCAGACGATCGGCGGCACGGTCGGCTTGCGGATCGTGTGGTAGCTAAACGCCGATCGCGAAACTGCAAATTTCAAATACGCGTACTGCAACTAACGCGCGTTACTTGCAGTACAGCGCCCCCATCCCCCTCATCCGCACCGATGTGGATGCGAAAACGTGAACGTCGCGCGCGTTTCTCCCTCTAAAGCGACAGCGTTCGTGCTAGATTAATTCTTGGGGAGAGCCGCGGTGTACAAGACGGCGCTTGCATTGCATTGGGCATGTCCAGGACGCGGAACGCGCCGTGTCGGCCGCCACGGCGTGCCTCTCCATGCACCATCAGCCTCAACACGATCGGACTATCCCTCACCTGGGAGTTCTTAGCGTTCAAACATCATCGGGGGAGACGATGAAGGCAATCAGAGCGGCCCTGCTCGGCACTGTGTACGCCGTGCCGGCCATCGTCGTGCTGTCGACGACGGCCAAGGCGCAGTCAAGCGTCCAGGTGATCCAGTACCAGAATGCCCAGACCACCGGCGCCACCGGCCTGCGCGGCGACAACATGACGGCGAGCTACAATTTCACGGGCGGCACCGGCGGGCTGCTTTATCGCCTGTCGACCGGCACCTTCTATCCGCTGCCGCAAGCGACAGCCAACGGTTCGAACTATCCCGGCGCGATCAGCGGCCAGCCCTACGGCCCGACCTTCGGCGAGCTGGGCGGCATCCTGAAAGTCACCGGCACCTTCATCCCGGCCACCGGCCAGCCCGACAGCAGCTACACCTTCGACAGTGCCGCCGCACCGGGGCAGCAATACACCGTGATCAACGTGCCCGGCGCCGCCAACACCATCGCCCACAGCCAGTTCGGCAACCTGGTGGTCGGCAACTTCAACACCACCACGCCGGCCGGCAGCGCCTTCATCTTCAACGGGGCGACCAACACCTTCTCGACCTACACCAAGCCGGGGGCTGTCAGTACGTCGGCCTACGGCATCTGGGGCAACGCCATTGCCGGCGGCTACACCGATCCCGGTCCCGGCGGGCTGGGCCACGCCTACATCCTGAACCAGACTACCGGCGCGTACACGCAGTACGACGCGCCCGGTGCGACCATCGCCACGCACTTCGAGGGGATCAGCGCCGGCGGCCGCGCCGGCGAATACAACCTGGTTGCAAACTCGGTCGACGTGGGCGGCGCCTTGCATACCTGGGCGGTGCACGTCGATTCGACAGGGGCCGCCACCTGGACCGAGATCACCGTGCCCGGCGGCACGAATCCCACGGGTAACTCCGTCTACGCCGACAAGGTGATCGGCATCGTCACCTTCGGCGGTACCGTCAAGGCCTACATCGCCACCGTCGCCGGCTTCTACAATCCGGTGACCAACAGCGGCACGCTGATCGCGAACACCAACGGCGCCACGGCCATCAACGCGACCAACGGCGACGACGTCCTCAACACGGGCAACGTCGTGGCGAGTGCGCCGGGCAGCGTCGGCATCGCGTCGGGCACGTTCGGCGTGGTCGACAATCGCGGCACTGTCATCGCCAGCGGCGCCGGATCGACGGCGGTGCAGATCAACGGCAACCTCGGCTCGTTCATCAACACCGGCCTGGTGGCCGCGACCAGCGGCGCCGTTGCGCTCGGGACCGGGCCGACGGCGTCCGCCCCGACCATCGTCAACTACGGCATCATCAACGGCCAGGTCATGGTCGGCGGCGGACAGTTCACGCGCTTCCAGAACAGCGGCTGGATGGGCATCAGCGCCGCGGGCTCGGGCGTCACCCACACGGTGAGCGGCGTGTACGCCCAGACCTCGGCCGGCATTCTCTCGCTGCGCGTCGGTCCGACGACGTCGGACAGCCTGCAGGTGACCGGCGCCGCGCGCTTGAACGGCACGGCGCAGGCGAACTTCCAGTCGGGCGCGCTGGGCAACAGCTACACCCTGGTCTCGGCCAGCGGCGGCTACACCGGCACGTTCAGCTCGCTGTCGACGCAGAACCTGCCGGGCTTCCTCACCGCCAGCCTGAGCTACGGCACCAACGTCACCCTCAACCTCACGTCGGGCTTCGCCAACTTGTCGGGCCTGGGCGGCGACCAGATCTCGGTCGGCCGCGCGCTCGACAGCGCCTTCAACGCCGGTGGCGGGCTCAGCGCCATGCCGGGGCTGTTCACCCTGCCGTCGAGCCAGATCCCGGGAGCACTGTCCCAGCTCTCGGGCGACAGCGCCAGCCTCAGCCAGACCGCGGCCTTCGCCGCCGGTGCGCAGTTCACCAACCTGATGAGCGCCCGCTCGGCCACGCGCCGCGCCGATGAGCTGGCACAAGCGCCTTGCGCGAATCCCGATGCCAACGCCTGCGAGCCGCCGTCGAACTGGGCGGTGTGGGCCAACGGCTTTGCCGGCACGCAGTGGCTCAACGCCGATTCGGTGACCGGCGCGCCGGCCTCGCAGGCCAGCGTCGCCGGCGGTGCGTTCGGCGCCGACTATCGCCTGGCGCCCAACGCGCTGGTCGGCCTCGCCGTCGGCCTCAGCAACAACACCTACTGGATGCCGAGCAGCAACGCGACGGGCCGCGCGACCGGCACGCATTTCGGCCTCTACGGCGCCTACGACTGGTCGGGCTTCTATCTCAATGGCGCGATCGCCTACAGCCTGTTCGACGGCAACGCTTCGCGCGTCGTCACCGGCATCGGCACGACCGAGACCGAGAGATCGTCGGGTGTCTCCAGCCAGCTCGCCGGCAGGATCGAGTTCGGCCGGCCGTTCAACGTCAGCGAGGTGACCGGCGGCCAGGTCGCCGTCACGCCCTTCGTCGCCCTGCAGCCGGCGCAGCTCTGGACGCCTGGCATGACCGAGACCAGCTCGGCGCAGAGCGGCGGCTCGGGCGTGTTCGGCCTGACCTACCAGCCGCAGGCCACCACCTCGCTGCCGTCGTTCCTGGGCGCGCAGGTCGACGCCCAGACCGAGATCAGCGGCCGGCCGCTCACCGCCTGGGTGCGCGCCTCGTGGGTGCACGAGTTCCTGACGGCGCGCAACGTGACCGCGGGCTTCCAGGTGCTGCCCGGCACCAGCTTCACCGTCGACGGCGCGCGCGCCGCCAGCGATGCGGCGCGCATCGACATGGGCCTGAAGTACATGCTGGGCAGCCAGACGTCGTTGTTCGCCAACGGCAATGTCGAGCTGTCGGGCCGCGGCCAGGCCCTCGCGGGAACGGTCGGACTCCGGTTCACGTGGTGAACCCGCAGAAAGCGAGCAAAAAATGAGTTGACGCGCTGTCGGACGACGGCCGGCGCGTCGGCGGCACGGTCGGCCTGCGCAGTGTGGTGACTCTCTCGAAGGCGAGTTGAACGCAATCGACGTTCGCTGAATTCTGCGCCCAGAATTCGGGGAGACATCCATGCGTAGCGCGACACGGGTCCTGGCACTCGCCGGGGCGATGGCTGCTGGCCTGTCGACAGGGCACGCCCAATCGGCGGATGGCGTCCCGGACAGCGGCTTCTATGCCGGCATCGGCGTCAGCGCGAACCTCGTGGTGCCGACAAACCAGACCATGTTTTCCCAGGGCATCTCCAACGTCTTCCAGAACGGCACGCTGGCGGCGAACGGCGCAGCCGGCGGCCCGGTCAACCCCCATCCGCCGAACGCGAGCACGATCTCGCCGTCGGCCCAGCTCGGCTACTTCCAGCGGCTGAGCGAGAGCCGATGGCTGATGGGCGGCAAGTTCACGTACAACTACATCGCCGCGACAACGACCGATTCTTTCCTGCGCGTGCCCCAGAGCGGCTCGTACGCCCTGGTCGGCGGCGGCCCGGTCACGTCGTTCACCGGCAACGTAACCATGCGCTCATACCAGATCACCGCCGACCACCAGTTCGCCTTCGTGCCCCATGTCGGCTTCACCTTCGACCGCAGCTACATCTACGCCGGCGTCGGGCCGTCGCTCACCCACACGGAAGTGAAGCTCAACAACGTCGTGGGCTTCGCCAACATCAACGGGCAGCCAGGCACCAGCATCACCGGCGCGCCGACCACCTACACCAGCTCGCAGTGGCTGATCGGCGCCACCCTGGCCATCGGCGCCACCTACTTCCTGACGCCGTCGTGGTTCGTCGACTTCGGCTACGCCTTCACGATCACCGACCTGTGGAACACCGCCTACGCCTCGACGTTCGCCAACACCACCAGCGGCTTCAACACGACCGGCGTCCTGAGCGGCAGCTACACCGGCAGCCTGAACACCCACGCGCTGACCGTGTCGATCAACCGGCGGTTCTGAGCCTCACGGCCAGTCGGCGATGAAGCCCTGCGCCTTGTAGGGCGCAATCTTGCGCCATTCGGCCAGCACGCGCTCGCGGAACACCGGGTCGGTGTGCCAGCGCTCGACGGGTGCGCCGTAAGGATTGACCGTCACCAGCATCTTGGCGACTTCGGGCCAGTGACGCTGAAGCGTCATGGGATAGCGCCGCGCCGTGCAGATCTTGCCGAGGCAGATCACGCTCTTGATCGTGTCGCGGCCGAGCGCGGCGTCGATCACCGGCAGGGAGAAGACGACGTTCTCGCCGGTGTTGGTGGCGCGATGCTCCTCGAGGATCAGGTCGGCCGGCACGCCGCCTTCAACCATGCCGCCCTTGATGATGGAGCACTCGGTGCGCGAGTTACCTTGCGTCGCGCCGCCGCTCACGATGGCGTGGCGGAAGAGACGCTGCTGCCAGAGGTTGATCGCGGTCGCGATGATTTCTTTCTCGCCGCGACGCTGGCCAAACACGAACAAGAGGTCGGCTGGCTCGAGCGGCGTCGAGATCAGATGCTCGGCCGTGATGCGGGCAAGGTCTTCCGGACCGAGTCCACCCTTCAATTCAGAAACTCGGCGATCACCAAATGGTTTTCCTTCACCGGCCAGGTGCGGGCCGGGATGGTCTCGTTGTTGAACACGGCCAGCACGGTGCGCGGGCCGGGCTCGAAGGCGAGCTTGCCGGTCGAGGCGCCGGGCACGCCGTCGTTGATGCCGGGCGGCACCTTGCCGTCGAGGCTGAACTTGTCGCGGCCGACGCCGAAATAGCCGCGCGGCCGGCTCATGGTGACGACCGCCGCCGCCTGCTCGTCGCCCTTGGCGAAGACGCCGGGTCGGAGATGCACCAGGTCGCTCGAGCGCAGGAACGGCGAGCGATAGGTATGGGTGATGGGCTGCGCCGCCATGTGCAGCACGAACTCGTAGTAGGCGTCGGCGCGGCCGATGAACGGACCCCACCCGCCGTCCTTGCCGGTGACCTTGCGATGCGCCGGCGTCGTGGTCTTGCGCTCGCCGGTCTTTGCGTCGACCTCGAAGATCTCGACCTCGGCCTCGGCCACCGGAAGGTTGGTGTAGACGCCGCCGTCGGAGACGCCGGTCACCTTGCCGTTCAGCACCGGCAGCGGCTCCTGGGTGATGAACAGGTTGCCGGGCGGCTTGCCGGTGATGAACTCGAACATGGCGCCGAACGCCAGCTTGTTGAACGCCACCTCGCGATGGTCGAGGCCGTCGAGGATGACGTTCCTGGCGCCGCGCAGCTCCGAAGCGTCGTAGCTCACGCCCGTCGGCTTGCCCGGCGCACCGATGAAGCGGCCGTCGGGCTGCGAGTACTTGTCGTTGGTGTCGGAGCGGATCGCCATCATCTCGACGCCGGGGATGAGATCGTCCGGGCCGGCGTTGAGGTCCTTGAGGAAGGTATAGGCGCCGTTGAACTCGCTACCGACCAGCAGGCTGTCGGAATTGACGATGCCCTTGTTGGGCGTGCCGCACAGCACCGCATGGCTCACGAACTGCGCGCCGCCGCCGTTCTTCAGGTAGGAGCGGATGGCGTTGCCGCCGCGCGAGGAGCCGACCAGCGCCACCTTGCGCCGGGTCGTGGTCTTCAGCGCCTGCTCGACGAAGCCTGCGAGCTCCTTCATCTGCTCCTCGGCCGAGGAACGGAAGAACTCGGGCTTGGCATCCTCGCGCCGTGCGTTGGGATAGGCGAAGTCGATGGCCAGCAGCTGGTTGCGCTTGAAGCCGTTGGCCTCGAAACGCCAGAAGTTGTTGATCCAGAGCGCGCTCGAATCGCCGTTGCCGTGCACGAAGATCACGATCGGGCCGGTATCGGTGGCCGGTGGGCGCGATGGCGGTGTCGGGCGCGGCGGCGGCGGCGCCGGGCGCTGCGGCGGTGCCGGCTGCTGCTGGGCGAGCGCCATCGCCGGCGCCAGTGCCGCAGCACCGCCGAGCAGGGCGCGTCTTGTGATTCGCGACGTCACCGACGCTCTCTTTCTCCCCCACACATCCTGGCGCCTACATTGGCAAAAGCCGGGCGCGGACGCTACGCTCGGTTGATGACGATTTGTTACGTCGACAGCCCGGTCGGCCGGTTGGCCATCGAGGCGGATCACGACGCCGTGACCGCCGTGCGCTGGGCCGGCTCCGATGAGGAAACGCGCGACAAGGCGACCAGCCCGCTGCTGAAGGAGGCGGCGCGCCAGCTCGACCATTACTTTGCCAGGACGCTCACGCGCTTCGACCTGCCGCTTGCCGCCCGCGGCACCGACTTCCAGAAGCGCGTGTGGGCGGCGATGTGCGACATCCCGTACGGCGAGACCGCGACCTATGGCGGCCTGGCGATGGCGCTGGCTACGGGCCCACGACCGGTCGGCATGGCCTGCGGCCGCAACCCCATCCCCATCATCCAGCCCTGCCATCGCGTGCTGGGCAGCGGCGGCAAGGAAGGCGGCTTCTCCGGCGGCACCGGCTTGCCGACCAAGCGGCAGCTGCTGGCGCTGGAAGGCGTCGTTCTTCTTTAACTTCCCATCATGACGGAGGGGCGTTGCGTCCGCGGACGCCGCCCGCTACGGAGAGCCCATGCGCGTGCTGATCATCCGGCCGGAACGCGAGGCGACGACGCTGGCTGCAGCGCTTGCCGAGCGCGGCCACACGCCGGTGATCGCGCCGTTGTTCCGGCTGGAGTTCCTGCACCCGCCGGCAGAGTTCTCTGCCACCCTCGCCGCCTGCCAGGCGGTGCTGCTGACCTCGGCCAACGGCGCGCGCGCGCTGGCTGAGGCGAGCGACCAACGTGGCCGGCCGATCCTGGCCGTCGGCGACACCACGGCCAGCACCGCCGAAGGGCTGGGCTTCAGCGCTGTCACCTCGGCGGCGGGCGATGGTGCGGCGCTGGCCGAGCTGGCGCGCCAGCGGCTCAAGCCTGCGAACGGCCCGTTGCTTCACGTGTCGGGCCGCGAGGTCGCGGCCGATCTCGGCGCGCTGCTGGCGCCGGACGGCTTCGAGGTGAAGCGCTTCGCGCTCTACGACGCGCGCGAGGAGACCGCTCTGCCCGACTCGGCGCGCGCCGCCCTCGAGGCGCGCGCGCTCGATGTCGTCACCTTCTTCTCACCGCGCGCGGCGTCGGTGTTCGCCAGCATGGTCGAGGACGCGGGCCTCGCCGCCAACCTGCGCGACGTCACCGCCGTCGCCATCAGCCCGGCTGCCCTCGCGCCGGCGACGGGCCTGCCGTTCAAGGCCGTGGTCGCGGCGACCCGCCCCAGCCGGCAGGCCGTGCTCGACGAGATCGACCGACTGGCCGAAGCCCCTGTACAAGGACAGGCGACCATGAGCGACACCTCTCCCGTCCGCGACGAAGCGCCCGCCCCGCCGCCGGCCCAGCCCGCGCCCAGTCAGCCGGTAGTCGTGCGGCGCGGCCTGGGCGTGGTCGGCGCCTTCGTGACCGGCGTGCTGGCCGCGGTGATCGTGCTGGCCGGCGCCCTGATCTCGCTGCCCTTCTGGCCGCAACAGGCCCGCGACCTGTGGCGTGGCCACGCCGCCGCGCCGACGCCGCCGACCGCCGGCATCGACCTGCAGGCGGTGCGGGCCGACGCCGCCACCGTCGCCAATGCCGCCGTCGATGCGGCGCGCAAGGAGCTGACGGCGCGACTGGACGATCTCGAGAAGCGCCTGCGCGCGGTCTCGGCGACGGCGGCCGAGCGGCCGACGGCGGCTCCGGCCGGTCCCGATCCCTCGATCGCCGAGTTGAAGAGCCGCGTCGAAGCGTTGGAGCAGCGCCCGGCCGCCAGCGGCGCGGCACCGGCCCCTGCACCGACGCCACCGGCGAGCAACGTCGAGGCCGAAAAAGAGATCGCCGTGCTGACGCGCGAGATCGCGGCGCTGCGCGCGACGCTGGGCGCGCTCGACCAGGCCGTCGCCAGCCAGCGCGACCAGGCCCGCGACCAGGCCAAGGCCTTGAGCGACGCCGTCGGCGCGCGCAACAGCGGCGAGCAGAAGGCGATGACGGCAGCGCGCGCCTCGATGGTGATCGGCCTGGCGGCGCGGCTCGCGGGCTCGATCGATGCCGGCATGCCATTCGCGTCCGAGCTCAATCTCCTGCAGCCGCTGGTACAGGGCGACGCCAAGCTCGGCGAGATCGTCACCGCCTTGCAGCCCTATGCGCAGGCCGGTGTCGCCTCGCGCGCCGCGCTCGATGCCGCGTTCCCGGCCGTCGCCAAGGCCGCCCTGGCTGAGGATGTCGCCGACGATTCCTACGGCGAGCGCCTGATGGGCAAGGTGCGCGGCCTGGTCTCGCTGCGCCGCGTCGGCGACGTGCCGGGCGACACCACCGAGGCCAAGCTGGCGCGCGCCGAGCAGGCGCTGCATGCCGGCGACGTCGCCAAGGCGGTCGAACTGGTGAAGTCGCTGCCGCCGCAGACCGGCAAGGCGACGGCGGCCTGGCTCGCCAAGGCCGACGCCTATCTCGCCGCCAAGCGCAGCCTCGACCAGCTCGCCGCCTACGCCGTCAACCTTCTGGGCACGACGGCGCGCTGATCCGATGACCACGTTGCGCGTCCTGATCTGGTTCGCCGTCGCCGCCGTGGCGATGCTGGGCGCCGTGTGGCTGGCCGAGCGGCCGGGCACGGTCACCGCCGAATGGCACGGCTGGCGACTCGACAGCAGCGTCGGCGTGCTGCTGGTGGCGCTGATCGTCCTGATCGGGCTCTGCATCGGCGGCTGGCTGCTCTATCGCTGGATCGTCGGCGCGCCGTTCGCCCTGCTCGAAGGCTGGGGCGAGAGCCGCAAGAAGCGCGGCTACCGCGCGCTGACGCAAGGCCTGGCCGCCGTCGCCGCCGGCGATGGCGCCGAAGCGCAGAGACACGCCAGGAAGGCCGAGCAGCTTCTCGCCGAGCCGCCGATCACGCTCCTGCTGTCGGCGCAGGCCGCCCAGCTCGCCGGCGACCGCGACGGCGCCAACCGGGCCTTCACCGCCATGCTGGAGGACGACCACACCGCCTTCCTCGGGCTGCGCGGCCTGATCGGCCAGGCCTTGCGCGAGGGCGACCAGGCCAAGGCGCTGGCCTATGCCGAGCGCGCCTTCAAGCTGAAGCCGCAGACGCCCTGGGTGGTGCATTCGCTGTTCGACATGCAGGCACAGACCGGCCAGTGGAAAGCCGCGCAGGACACGCTGGAGACCGGCCAGCGCCGCAAGGTCGTCACGGCCGACAAAGGCCGCACGCTGAAGGCCTTGCTGCTGGTCGAGCGCAGCCGCGCCGCCGAGCGCGACGGCAATGTCGCCGATGCGCTGACCCTGGCGCGCGAGGCCTTTGCTCTTGCCCCCGAGCGCATCGCCGTCACCCAGCGCTTCGCCGGGCTGCAGATCAAGGCGGGCGACGGCAAGCGCGCGCAGAAGACGCTGGAGCGCGGCTGGGCGCTGGCGCCGCATCCCGACCTCGCCATGCTCTATCTCGAAGCGTCGGGCGAGAACGATCCGCTGAAGCGCATCGGCGTCATCCGCCGGCTGGTGGCGCATAACGAGAACGACATCGAAAGCCAGCTGGCGCTGGCCCAGGTCTCGCTCGAGGCCAACCTGTGGGGCGAGGCGCGGCGGCATCTCGAGATCGCCGGCGGCACCAGCCCGCCGGTGCGCGTCTGCCGCCTGATGGCCGAGGTCGAGGAGCGTTCGGGCGCGGAGCAGGCCAAGGTGCATGACTGGCTGGCCCGCGCCGCCGATGCGCCGGCCGACCGCGCCTGGCGCTGCACCGCCTGCTCCGCCCAGCACGAGACCTGGCGCTCGGTGTGCGAGAGCTGCGGCGCCTTCGGCACCTTGCAATGGCGGGCGCCCGGAACGTTCGGCCATGTGCTGCCGCCGGAAACGCGGGCGGAGCTGGAGTTCGCCAGCAGCGAAAAGAAGTAGAACGATAAGAAGTAAACGGGAAGGAAACGCGATGTTCGAGACGACGCTGGCAGGAAGCCTGCCGAAACCCTCGTGGCTCGCCACACCCAACGTGCTCTGGGCACCCTGGACTCTGACCGGCGCGCCGCTGCTCGAAGCCAAGGACGACGCCACCGCGCTCGCCATCCGGCGCCAGGAGGAAGCCGGGCTCGATATCGTGAGCGACGGCGAGCAGGCGCGGCAGCACTTCGTGCACGGTTTCCTTGCGGAGGTCGACGGCGTCGACTTCGACAAGAAGGTGCGCATGGGCATCCGCAACAATCGCTATGACGCCGACTGTCCCACCGTCACCTCGGCGCTGAAGCGGCGCAAGTTCGTGCATGAGCGCGAGGCGCGCGTCGCCCGCGCCGCGACCAGCCGCAAGCTCAAGTTCACCCTGCCCGGACCGATGACCCTGATCGACACGCTGGCTGACGGTTTTTACGGCGACCGCGTGAAGATGGCGTTCGCCTTCGCCGAGCTCCTGAACCAGGAGGCGAAGGATCTCGAGAAGCTCGGCGTCGACGTCGTGCAGTTCGACGAGCCTGCCTTCAACGTCTATCTCGACGAGACCGTCGAGTGGGGCGTGCCGGCGCTGGAGAAGGCGGCCGAGGGGCTCACGTGCACGACGGCGGTGCACATCTGCTACGGCTACGGCATCGAGGCCAACATCAAGTGGAAGGAGACGCTGGGCGAGAGCTGGCGCCAGTACGAGAACACCTTTCCGGCGCTCGACCGCAGCGGGATCCAGCAGGTCTCGCTGGAGTGTCGCGAGAGCCACGTGCCACCCGAGCTGATGAAGCTCCTGCCCAACAAGACCGTGCTGGTCGGCGCGATCGACGTCGCTTCGGACAAGGTGGAGACGCCGGAGGAAGTGGCGGCGACACTGAAGCTGGCGACCAGGTACGTCGACCCCGAGCGCATCCAGGCCTGCACCAACTGCGGCATGGCGCCGATGACGCTGGCAACGGCGTACGGCAAGCTGCGCGCGCTGGCCGAGGGCGCGGCGCTGGCGAGGAAGACGCTGTAATCGGAGCGCGTCACCGCGCGTTGCTTCGGTCGCACTGAATCGAGTCAGCACCAATTGAAACACTGCGCCGATGGCGCGCGACGGAGGGCGTCCTACACTTGCATGGCTCGTAGAGGAGCCATCGCATGGCCGCGCTCTCCGCATTCATCTTCTGGTGTCGCCACCAAGGCACGTTCTGGCTGATGGCGTTGCCGATCGCCGGGCTGGCGGCAGCCATCGCCTACGTGCTCGACACCCGTCGCGAGTTCATCGACTGGCAGCACCACTGGAGCTGGGATCTGCTGTTCACGCTCATCTACGCGATGTTCCTCGATCGCTGGATCAAGGAGGCGCTGCTCGAGGATGCGCTGCCGTGCGACGAGGTCGACGAGATGCGGCGCTCGACTGTCGCGGTGCGCTTCCTGACCTTCGCCGCCGCGCTCTGCCTGCTGGCGATCATGATGGCGCCCAGCCCCTATATCGAGCTGAACGCGGTGGCCTGCGCCGCGGCCGCTTCAGTGTTCGTGATGCTGCTGCCTTCGTTGGCCGCCAACAAGCCACTGTCGCTGCACGAGGCCTTCGTGCTGGGACGGCCGGTGCAGTCGCATCTCTTCCTGCTGATCGGCGGGGCGATCCTGGTGTCGCTGCTGACCGGGCTCGGCCTCACCCTGGTCGCGATGATGCTGCCCGCCAAGCCATGGGTCGTGGCGATGGTCGCCGGCCTGCAGCGCGTGGTCGACTGCCTGCTGCTGGCGGGCGTCGGCTATGGCCTGGCCAGCTTCTTCCGCACGCTCACCGATTGGCAGCAGCCCGAGCCCGCCGATCACCCGTTCCGCGGCCTGCGGCTGCGGGCGAAGAAGGCGTAAGGGAGCGCGGGCCTCCGGCCCGCTCATCAATGCGGGCCGGAGGCCCGCGCTCCCGTCAAGACTTGAGGCGCTGCCTGAGGCTGTAGAGCAGTTCGAGCGCTTCGCGCGGCGAGAGCTCGTCGGGATTGATCTCGCCCAGCGCCTTCTCGACTTCGGATTCCTGCGGCTTGGCCACTCCGCCGGCGGGCCGCGTCGGCGCCGCGGCAAACAACGGCAGGTCGTCGGCCAGTCGCGTCACCGCGCCCGACTGCTCGCCCTTCTCCAGCGCCGCCAGCACCTGCTCGGCGCGCGCCACCACGGCAGCCGGCAATCCGGCGAGCTGGGCGACGTGGATGCCGTAGGAACGGTCGGCCGCTCCCGGCGCCACCTCGTGCAGGAACACGACCTCGTTCTGCCATTCCTTGACGCGCATGGTGTAGGGCGCCAGCGCCGCCAGGCGCTCCTTGAGCGCGCCCAGCTCATGGAAGTGCGTGGCGAACAGCGCGCGGCAACGATTGAGGTCGTGCAGATGCTCGAGCGTCGCCCAAGCGATCGACAGACCATCGAAGGTCGCCGTGCCGCGTCCGATCTCGTCCAGGATGACCAGGCTTCTGGCCGTCGCCTGATTCAGGATCGCCGCGGTCTCGACCATCTCGACCATGAAGGTCGAGCGGCCGCGCGCCAGGTCGTCGGCCGCACCGACGCGGCTGAACAGGCGATCGACGATGCCGATGGTGGCGCTCTTGGCCGGCACGAACGATCCCGCCTGCGCCATGATGGCGATGAGCGCGTTCTGGCGCAGGAAGGTCGACTTGCCGGCCATGTTGGGGCCGGTCAGCAGCCACAGCCGTCGCGCTTCGCCCAAGTTGCAATCGTTGGGGACGAACGCCGAACCGCCCTGCCGGACCAGCGCCGCTTCGACGACGGGATGGCGGCCGCCTTCGATGGCGAAGGCGGGCTCGTCGCTCAGCCCCGGCCGCACATAGTTCTCACCGGCCGCGAGCTCGGCCAAAGCGGCAGCGACATCGAGACTGGCGAGCGCGCGGCCGGCCGCAGCGACGTTGCTCGCCACCTCCATCGCCTTGGCGACCAGCTCGTCGAAAATCGCAAGCTCCAGCGCCAGTGCGCGATCGGCGGCGCGGCCGATGCGGGTTTCGAGATCGGCCAGCTCGGCGGTGCTGAAGCGCGTGGCGTTGGCCATCGACTGGCGGCGCGTGAAGCCGAGCTTGGCCAGATCGAGCTTGTCGGCGTGCGTCGCCGACACCTCGATGTGGTAGCCGATCATGTTGTTGTGCCGGATTTTCAGCGACGGCACGGCCGTCGACGTCCGGTATTTGGCTTCGAGCGCCGCTACCGTCTTGCGGCTGTCATCGCGCAGCGTGCGCTGCTCGTCGAGCTCGCTGCGATAGCCCTGGCGGATGAAGCCGCCGTCGCGCGCGAACAGTGGCGGCTCGTCGGCCAACGCTTCGGCGAGCGCCGTGATCAACAGGCGATGGTCGGAGCACGCCGCGACAATGGCGGCGAGCGGCGTCGGTGGCGGCGCCAACGCTTCGGGCTCGGCCTGCAGCATCGCCGCCAACGCCTCGGCCGAGTCGAGGCCGTCGCGCAAGGCCAGAAGATCGCGCGGACCGCCGCGGCCGACTGACAGACGCTGCAGGGCGCGCTCGATGTCGGGCGTGCGACGGAGCGCTTCGCGCACGCGCTCCCGCACGGCCGGGCGTTCGACGAAGAGCTGCACCAGGTCGAGGCGGCGCTCGATCTCGGCGCGATCGGTCAGCGGCGCGGCAATGCGCTCGGCCAGCAGGCGGGCGCCGGGACCGGTGAGGGTGCGGTCGATGGTGGCCAAAAGGCTGCCGTCGCGGCGGCCGTCCAGCCCGCGCACCAGCTCGAGATTGCGGCGCGTGGCGGGATCGATCTCCATCGTGCCGTCGGCGCGCACGCGGTGCGGCGGCGCCAGGGCCGGCAGCTTGCCCGCCTGGGTGAGCTCGACATAGTCGAGCAACGCGCCGCAGGCCGCGACCTCGGCGCGCGAGAAGGCGCCGAAGCTGTCGAGCGCCGCGACCTTGAAGGCCGACTGCAGGCGCTTGCGCGCGTTGTCGCTGTCGAAGCGCGCCGAGGGCAGCGGCGTCAGCACGGCGTTCCACTCTTCCAGCGCGGCCTTCAAGGGCTCGCGCGCCAGCAGGCGGTCGGGCACCAGGAGTTCGCCCGGCGCGAGCCGCGCCAGCGCCGCCGCCAACTGGCCGGCCTCGATGGGCTGGGCGGCGAAGTCGGCGGTCGACAGATCGAGCCAGGCCAGCGCCAGCTCGCCCTGGGCCTCGGCCAGGGCGGCGAGGTAATTGTGGCTGCGCGCATCGAGCAGGGAGTCTTCGGTCAACGTGCCGGGCGTGATCACCCGCACCACGGCGCGCTCGACCACCGACTTGGCGCCGCGCTTCTTTGCCTCGGCCGGGTCCTCGGTCTGCTCGCAGACGGCAACCTTGAAGCCCTGCCGGATCAGGCGCGACAGGTAGGCTTCGTGGCTGTGCACGGGGACGCCGCACATCTTGATGTCTTCGCCCAGGTGCTGGCCGCGCTTGGTCAGCGCGATGTCCAGCGCCGCCGCAGCCTTCACGGCGTCGTCGAAGAACAGCTCGTAGAAATCGCCCATCCGGTAGAACACCAGGTGGCCGGGATGCGCCGCCTTGATCGCCAGGTACTGGCGCATCATGGGCGTGGCATCGGCCGGGATGTTGGCGGTTGTCATGCTACTGTCGGGCACGACAGCGGTTTAGCATGCCGGGGGCCCCGGCGACTTGGGGGCCAATTGGGGGAAACCGCCCCGCCGCCGGACGGCAGCCGTGCGTTCAACCCGGTATGCGACGAAACACGCCGGTCCAGGTGAATGCCGCCAAGGCGACGATGATCCAGCCGATCATCGCATATAGCGCCTTGAGGATCCTGGCGAACGGCCACTCGTTCGATACCTCGCACTTGTCTTCCATGTGCAGGTCGAGAACCGGCAGCATCGTGTCCAAGGGGTACAGGAGCGTGCTGATGTCGACGTCAGTGCAGGCGATGTCGCGCGTATCTATCCTGTCGTAATGACGAAACTGAATGCTTCCATCCGGCTTCCGGACATCCAAATTCGGCACGAACTGCGGCGACGCGAGACGGGCATTGGGGTCACTGAGCGATCGGACGATTTCGACGCCAGTTGTCGCCTTCACCAGAATCGGCTCGTTTTTCTGCGAGAGCGCGATCCACGTCGCGAAGACTCCCAGCGCCCACCAGAATGCCACCGTGAGCAAGGCCCGGTTCGGCAGGTAGCCGCAGCCGAAGCCGAGGCGGTAGAGCTTCATGAAGAAGCGAGAGAGTACTTCGTCAGCGCCACAGCGTGTTTGATGGGCGGCTCGTTCATTGAGCAAACGTCGAGCATCGTAGTGGTGTCCCATCGTGAACAGAGCCTGCGCCGCCTGTTCATGCGGTTGGGGGAAATAGTCCTCTCGGGTTGGGCTGTCGCCAGGGTATTGCCTTAGCAGCCAATCTCGGCGCGCTACCCAGATGTTTTGCGGCACTTCACGATCAAACAGCTTCTTCAGCCACCAAGTTCGATATTCGCTATTCAGCCACCACATTCGAGGATTCTCACCTGGCGAGGGCTCGGGGGGCGACTCCCAAGGCCCAAAGCGATCGTAGGTGAAGCCATCCAGCCTCAGTTGAACCCCGTGCAATTGCGTCTTGTCGCCGGCTCTAGTCAAAGACGGTACAGGACCCCAATTGTTGCCGCCGTCGTCATCGAGATCACCGACACGGCCACCACGAAGAGAGGCCTCGCCCAACGACTCTCGCTTCAAACGAATGTACCAGCGGTGACTGACGCGGCCGTTGTCGAAGATCAGGGCCTTGCCTCGGTCCTTCTCGTCGGGCCCGTAGCGCTCCGATCTGAAGCAACCATCGCACGACAGGTCACCGCTGATATCCACCGCCTGGAGATCGACGTCTCCATCGGCTCTGAATTCCCTGAACTTGCCGGGCTGCTGGGCGTCGGCATCCGTGAGATACACGTCTCCCATCACCTTGGCGCTTTCCAGCGACAGCGCCGTCCCCTGGGGGTTATCGAAGTGCGTGGCCGTGCACGTGATACCGGCCCCGATTCTCGTGTGGGACAGATCGACAAAGCCACGCGCCTCGAACGGAAAGTCTTTGCTCGCCTCCATCACGACCTTGTCATTGACCACGCCGCCATAGAGCGAAAACGTGGGAAGCTTTTCCTCACGCCTGTACCCCTGGGCGCGCCTCTGGCCGTGCAGGTTCGCGCCGCGACAACGCAGCCGCCCTTTGATCGTGGTCCTGAAAAAGAGAATTTGGCCCTTGGCCTTGAAGCGGCGTCCCTGATCGGCACTGAGCTCGACATCGCCGCCGATCGAGGCGTCAACGGCGCGCAGGACTACGGGCTCAGTCTTGTTCATGTTCTTGAGCCTGGCTCCAGTCAGATCGAGGTTTCCGCCGATTTGTGCGCGATCCAGAGACACCACTCCGCGTCCTTCAAACCGGTGATGCTCGGTCGACTTCAAAAGGACGCCTCCGGTGATCACCGCATCATTGAGGGACAAGGCAATCTTCGAACGGCCAAAAAAGAACGCGCCGTCGCACTTCAGGTCTCCTTCGATCCTGGCGTGCTCGAACAGCACGGATCCCTTGGCAACGAACGGATCGTTGTCCGAGTGCAGCAGGAACACTTCGCCGCGGATCGTCGCCTGATTGAAGCGCATGGCGGGCGGCAATTCCTCGGCCGGCTTCCGATCGCGGAGTCCGGGCGGTTCGCTCTGCCTGAAGAGCGCTCCTTTGCAGCTCAGTCCGCCTCCGATCGTGCATCCCCATCCGGATACCGATCCGCGGGACTTGAACTGGAAGGAACTCGATGAGTCGAAGAAGACGTCGCGAGCTATCTCGGCACTGTTCAGGCTGACGGTATAGTCGAGTGGATTGTCGAGCTGGGCGCCTCTGAAGAACAGCTCACTGCCGATCTTCGCCCCGTTCAGGCAGATCAGGCCGCGGGCCTCGAACGTGTGCCGCTTGTCGTCCGCTACGCCCAGCAGGGCCTTGCCGAGAATCCGGGCCTGTCGCAGATCCACCGCCATGGGACCGTCAGGAATATGCTCGGCATTGTGTGGTCGCCATGCCCTATCGGTATTGTCGACCACTCTTCCGAACTCGCCGATATCCAGATGCTGACCGACCTTCGCACCGTTGAACACCAGGTTCCTGTCCAGGCTGACGCCGTAGAGATCGACGAGTCCCTTCGCTTCGAATCTGTCGTCGCCATCCGAGCACAGGAACACGCTGCCGCGAACCCCCGTCTCATTCATGTAGAGCGCGAAGAGCTCGCCGTCTCCCGACAGCTTCGCTCCCTGCATGCGGACTTCGCCGCCGACAGTGACTCTCGTGAGACCCACCGCTCCCTTCGCCTCGAAGCAGTTGGAGGAGGTGGTGGACTTCTTCAGGATGAGATTGGCATCCACCTGCGCGCCGCTGAGCAGAAGCGCATCCGGATGACCGACCAACGCGGCACCCATGAAATCGAGCGAGTTCTTGACCGAAACACCGCGCAGACAGACGGTGCCCCGGGCTTCGAACCGGTGCCTTTCCTTATGTTCGTCGAATAGCACGTCGCCACCGACTCGCGTGCCGTCCATGACCAGACTTTCCTTGGCGCCATTGTCGACGCGGGCGCCGCGAAAAGACACGCGGCCGCCAACCTCGGCGTTGACGATGCTTACGGCACCATCGGTCTCGAAGCGATGCTCGTCGGAGCAGTTGAGAAGAAGGTCAGCCTTCACCGCCAAGCCATTCATGGAAAGAGCACGCCGGTCTTCGCCGCAGGCGAACAGGATGGCGCCCATGAGATGCACGGATCCGCCGATGTTGCTCTGATCGAGGAACAGGCGGCATCGGCCGCCACTGCGGCCAAGATTGCGCGCCTCGAAGTTGGCGCCGACCACGACATCCCGAAGATCGATGGAAATCGCGCTCGCGGGCATGAACCTCATGTCATTGAGAAACAGGTTGCGCTCCACGCGAAGGCCCGACGCAGCCAGGCCGGCGATTCGCGAGCGATCGAGTCTGACGGACGTCCACGCGGAGTCGCTGAGGTCGATGCCGCCCGCGATTTCGCAGTCTGTCAGTGAGAGCGGAGGCAAGGGGGCGGTCGACGACCCGATGCCGGTCAACTGCAGCTCGCCATCGACGATGACGTTTTCGAGGGCGATCGACATCGGCGCCACGGCCACATTCGTCAACCGCATCACCACGACGTTGCGCAGAAACGAACCCCGTATCGTTCTATCTTCGTCTTTCAGTTCCGTTTCGAAATGAGCGATCCTTCCTTCTCGCAAACAGTCGAGCACGACTGTTTCGGCGGACGTATCCGCTTCCAGTAGCATGGTCATGTCTTGGTTTCTCTCCCAAGGTGATACTAAGCCCTAGGTTGCGATCAATGGAAGAGGCAAAGGCAGTGGCTCGCGAGAATGCGAACTCGACTTACAACTTCACTATGTGTGCGGCGCTAGCCGGTTCGAGCAAAATAGGCGTAGCCTGTCGTTAGCCTGAGGCTTCGAGGGAATCATTTTGCACTGGTTCGAGGCAGTTGACCGCGCCTTGGGACGACTGATCGAGGCAGGGCGCTGGCTGGTGCTGCCGGTGGCGCTGATCCTGTTCCTGCAATGGCCGTTGCGCGACTTCGTCCGGGCCTATTCGCGCGAGGCCAACGACCTCGGGCAATGGATCTTTGCGCTCTACGTCAGCCTTGCCATGACTTTCGCCACGCGCGAGCGCACGCATCTTGCCGTCGATGCCATCGCCCATGGCTACAGCGAGCGTCTGCGCGGCCTGATCGCGCGCTGGGGCAGCTTTGTCTGCGTGGCGCCGTGGGCGGCCTTCATGATCTGGACGGTAGGACCCACCGTGCAGCGCTCGGTGATGGCGCTGGAGAAATTCCCCGACACCAACAATGCCGGCTACTTCCTGATCAAGGTCGCTGCCTTGCTGCTGGCGCTGCTGGCATTGATGCAGGCGATTATCGACCTGCTGCGGCCGGCGAGGCGCTGAGCGTGGAGTCGGCCGGCCTCTGGATGCTGCTGGCCGTCGCGGCCGTGCTGCTGGCGACCGGCCTGCCGGCCTACGCCGTGCTGATGGGCGTGTCGGTGCTGTTCGCCGTCGTCGGCCTGGCGTTGGGCGGGTTGGAGTGGGGCCTGCTGACAGCGCTGCCCGGCCGCATCATCGGCCTGCTCGAGAACGACCTGCTGCAGGCGCTGCCGCTCTATGTCCTGATGGGCTCGCTGCTCAACCGCCTGCCGCTGGCCGATCGCCTGTTCCGCTGCGGCGTGGCGCTGGGCGGCAAGTCGAGCGCGGCGCCTTCGCTGGCGACCCTCGGGCTGGGCGCATTGCTGGCGCCGATGAACGGCTCGGTCGGCGCCAGCGTCGCCATGCTCTCGCGCAGCGTCGCGCCCAAGCTCGACGCGCGCGGCGTGCCCGCAGCGGAGAGCACGGCGCTGGTCTGCGTCGCCAGCACGCTCGGCGTCGTGATCCCGCCGTCGCTGGTGCTGATCCTGCTGGGCGACGCCATGATGCGCGCCCACACCGAGGCGGCCAATGTCACCAAGGCGATGGTGCGCATCGTCAACACCCAGGACATCTTCCGGGGCGCGCTGGTGCCGGCCGCGCTGTTCCTGGCGCTTTGCCTGATGGTCGCCTGGCTGATGGGCCGGCGCGCACCGGCGAGGGGCCCTGGCGAGCGGCCGCGCCTGGAAGAGTGGCTGACAGCCATCATCGCCGCGGTGTTCGTGGTCGGCCTGCTGGCGGGCGTGGCTGCGGGCTATTTCTATGCCGTCGAGGCGGCGGCCATGGGCGGCACCGCGCTGCTGCTGTTCGGCTGGCTTAGCGGCGGCCTCGGCGGCGGAGCCTTCCGCGCCGTGCTGCGCGACACCATGGCGGTGAGCGGCGCGCTGTTCGCCCTGTTCGTCGCCGCCACCACCTTTACGCTGTTGTTCCGCGCCTTCGGCAGCGACCGACTGCTCGACCACTGGATCACCCTGGTGCCGGGCGGCGCCACCGGGGCGGCGATCGCCGTGCTGGTGGTGTTCGCCCTGTCGGCTTTCGTGCTCGACGCCTTCGAGATCGTGTTCGTGATCGTGCCCATCGTCATGCCGCCGGTGCTGACGCGCGCACCCGATGCCGTCTGGATCTCGGTGCTGGCGCTGCTTGCCCTGCAGGCAAGCTTCCTGGTGCCGCCGACCGGCTATGCCGTGATGATGGCAAGAAGCGCCATGGCGACCAAGACCGCGCTGCGGCCGCTGGCGTCGGCGCTCGCGCCCTACCTTGGCGTACAGCTCGTCGTGCTGGTCCTGGTCGTTGCCGTGCCGCCACTGGCCCATCTCGCGGAACCGGCCCGGCCCGCGGCGCCCGTCCAGCAGCTCGACGACGATGCTGCCCGAAAGCGCTTCAACGACATGCTGAAATTACCATTGCCAGCGCAGGAATAATCGCTGCCGCCAGATCTGCGTTGCAGCGCGGCATGGCCGTCTGGCCCGGCCGAAGGATTGTCGCCAATATGCCCGCTCAATCGGGAGAGTAACGCATGGCGAGCAGCGGCTCGGAAGCAATGGTCAGCAACGAAATGGGCGATCTGGACGGCGATTCGCTGGTCATGCATCGCACCGGCCGGCCGGGAAAGATCGAGATCATCGCGACAAAGCCCCTGGTCACGCAAAGGGATCTGGCGCTCGCCTACTCGCCCGGCGTCGCCGCCCCCTGCCTGGAGATCGCCAAGGACCCCAACACCGCCTACGACTACACCGCCCGCGGCAACCTGGTGGCGGTGATCTCCAACGGCACGGCCGTGCTCGGCCTGGGCGACATCGGCGCGCTCGCCAGCAAGCCGGTGATGGAGGGCAAGGCGGTCCTGTTCAAACGCTTCGCCGACGTCGACTGCATGGACATCGAGGTCGGCACCAAGGACACCGACGAATTCATCAACTGCGTGCGCTTCCTGGGGCCGACCTTCGGCGGCATCAACCTCGAGGACATAAAGGCGCCGGAGTGCTTCATCATCGAGCAGCGCCTGCGCGAGCTGATGGACATCCCGATCTTCCATGACGACCAGCACGGCACGGCGATCGTCTCGGCCGCCGGCCTGATCAACGCGCTGCATCTCACCGGGCGCAACATCAAGGACATCAAGATGGTGGTGAACGGCGCGGGGGCCGCGTCGATCGCCTGCATCGAGCTCGTCAAGGCGATGGGCATGCCGCACGAGAACGCCATCCTGTGCGACACCAAGGGCGTGCTGTGGCAGGGCCGCACCGAGGGCATGAACCAGTGGAAGTCAGCCCACGCCGTGCGCACCAAGGCGCGCACGCTCGAGGAGGCGATGAAGGGCGCCGACGTGTTCTTCGGCCTGTCGGTCAAGGGCGCGGTGACCAAGGCCATGGTCAAGTCGATGGCCGACAAGCCGATCATCTTCGCCATGGCCAATCCCGATCCCGAGATCACGCCGGAGGATGTGCGCTCGGTGCGCAAGGACGCCATCATCGCCACCGGCCGCTCGGACTACGCCAACCAGATCAACAACGTTTTGGGCTTCCCCTACATCTTCCGCGGCGCGCTCGACGTGCGCGCCCGCACCATCAACGAGGAGATGAAGGTGGCGGCGGCGGAGGCTCTGGCCAAGCTCGCGCGCGAGGACGTACCCGACGAGGTCGACCGCGCCTACTCGGGACGCCGGCTGCGCTACGGGCCGGAATACGTCGTGCCCGTGCCGTTCGATCCGCGCCTGATCTCGACCGTGTCGGCGGCGGTCGCCCAGGCGGCGATGGACTCGGGCGTGGCGCGCCACAGGATCCCCGACATGGCGGAGTACCGCCGCGCGCTGGCCGGCCGCCTCGATCCGACCAGCCACTGGCTACAGAGCCTGTTCGAGCAGGTCAAGGCCAACCCGCAGCGCATCGTCTTCGCCGAGGGCGAGGAGGAGCGCACCATCCGCGCCGCCGTGGTGTTCCGCGACAACGGCTACGGCACGCCGATCCTGATCGGCCGCGAGGAGCTAGTGCGCGACACCATGGCCGGCCTCGGCATCACCGATACGGCCGGCATGGAGATCCACAATGCGCGGCTGTCGACGCGCAACGCGCCGTACACCGACCTTGTCTACAAGCGCGTGCAGCGCGACGGCTACCTGCGCCGCGACGTACAGCGCATGGTCAACCAGGGCCGCAACGTGTTCGGCGCCTGCATGGTGGCGATGGGCGATGCCGCCGGCATGGTGACCGGCATCACCCGCCGCTTCCCCGAATGCTACGGCGACATCAAGCGGGTGATCGACGAGGAGCCGGGCAAGGTGCCGATCGGCTATTCGATCGTGGTCGCGCGCCACGGCACGGTGTTCCTGGCCGACACCTCGATCAACGAGACGCCGAGCCCCGAGCAGCTCGCCACCATCGCCAAGCAGATGGTGGGCAACGCCCGCACCATGGGGCATGAGCCGCGCGTGGCGTTCCTGTCGTTCTCGAATTTCGGCAGCCGCGAGATCGAGCGCATCGATCGCATACGCAAGGCGATCCGCCTGCTCGACGCCGAGAAGGTCGACTTCGAGTACGACGGCGAGATGCAGGCCGACATGGCGCTGGATTACGAGTTGCTGCGCGAGACCTATCCGTTCTGCCGCCTGACCGGGCCGGCCAACGTGCTGATCATGCCCGGCCTGCATTCGGCGCATATATCGTCGCGCCTGATGCAGAGACTGGGCGGCGTCACGGTGATAGGTCCTGTGATCGACGGCCTGAAGAAGCCGATGCAGATCGTGCAAATGGGCGCCACGGTCAGCGACCTCGTGAACCACGCGGCGCTCGCCGCCTACGGCGCCCTCAAGAATGGACGGAGGGACTAATGGTCGATCTCGTCATCCGCGGCGCCACCGTCGTCGACGGCCTGGGCAACGATCCCAAGCGCGCCGACGTCGCCATCAAGGACGGCAAGATCGTCGCTATCGGCTCGGTGAGCGACAAGGGCAACGAGACGATCGACGCCGACGGCCTGGTTCTGTCGCCCGGCATCGTCGACGTGCACACGCACTACGATGCGCAGGTCACCTGGGACGCCACGCTGTCGCCCTCGCCGTCGCTCGGCGTCACCACGGCGGTGATCGGCAATTGCGGCTTCGGCATCGTGCCGGCGCCGGCTTCGGTGCGCGACCTCGTGATCCGCAATCTATCGGTGGTCGAGGGCATGGACCTCGACGCGCTGCGCACCGGCATCAAGTGGGACTTCGAGAGCTTCAGCGACTACATGGGCATGCTGCGCCGCAAGGGCGCCTACGCCAATCTCGCCGTGCTGGCCGGCCACTCGACCATCCGCACCGCGGTGATGGGCGAGGACGCCTCGCAGCGCAAGGATGCGACGCCCGAGGAGCTGGCGAAGATGAAGGCCATGGTGGCCGACGCCATGGCCAACGGTGCGATCGGGCTCGGCGCCTCCTACTCGCTCAATCATTCGGGCTATGGCGGCGTGCCGATGCCGTCGACCATCGCGCCGATGTCGGAGCTCGACTCGCTGGTCGGCGCCATGGGACCGCGCGGCAAGGGTGTGATCGCCATCGCCTCGGGCGTGAAGACGCCGCAGGAGCTGGAGCCGATGGCCGCCAAGTATGGCCGGCCGTTCTTCCAGGGCACCGGCATGGCGATGTACAACGAGCAGGAGCCGACGCGCTCGATCAAGATCTTCGAGGATTGCGCTGCCGCCATCCGTCGCGGCAACGGACTCTATGTCCAGATCCCCTGCCAGCCGCTGTCGTTCGACTTCACGATGGCCAACGCCTATCCGTTCTACAGCCATTCGGCGTTCGACCCGATCAAGGCCTACTCGCCCGACCAGCTGAAGACGGTGTTCCGCGATCATTCATGGCGCGAGAAGTTCCGCGAGAACGCGAAGAACCCCAAGCCGGGCATGATCTTTCAGGGCAACTGGGATCGCGTGATGGTGGCCGTGGCGCACAAGCCGGCGAACGCCAAGTACGTCAACCGCTACGCCGCGGAGATCGCCAAGACCGAGCATCGCGATCCGCTGGACGTCATGCTCGACCTCGCCCTCGACGAGAACCTGGAGACCGCCTTCCTCGGCCGCTTCCTCAATGTCGGCGACGACGGCGTGGCGCGTCTCCTGAAGCACGAGGCCGGCGTGGTTGCGCTCAGCGATGCCGGCGCGCATCTCATCTATATGTGCGACGCAGGCTTTGGCCTGCACTTCCTGGCGCACTGGGTGCGCGAGCGCGGCGACTTCACGATCCAGGAAGGCATCCGACGCCTGACCAGCCATCCCGCCGACCTCTACGGTATCCCGAACCGCGGCCGGCTCGCGGTCGGCGCCCAGGCCGACATGCTGTTGTTCGATCCGGCGACGGTGGGCATCAGCCCGGCCGAGCGCGTCGCCGATCTTCCCGGCGGCGGCCGCCGCACCATCCGCCGGCCGACCGGCGTGCATGGCGTGTTCTGCAACGGCATCAAGACGTTCGACGGCAAGGACTACGTCAAGCACGCCAAGGGGCCGGGCCACGTGCTCGACCGCTTCAACAGCTCGCAGGGCGGACACACGCTGCTGGCGGCGCAGTAACGCCCACAGACAGCGATCCTAGGCCAGCAAAGCAGGCTCGACGCCGAGCGCCTTGGACAGCTTCGCCAGCAGCTTGCGCCCGGCTTGCCGTTCGCCGCGCTCGATCTGGGAAATGTAAACCGCGCTCGTGGCACATGCCTTCGCGAGCGCGGTCTGGGTAAGGCCGCGATGCTCACGCAGTGCCTTGAGCGCCGGCGTTCCATCGAGGATGGCGGCCAGTACCGTATCGGGGAACGTCTCCCCGGGGTTCTTCAAGAACGCGCGCACCACTGCCGAGTCCGCCTTGTCCTCCAGCGTCGCCTCGATGCGACGCCACTCCTCGATGGGAATGACGACAAAGGCGGGCTTGCCGCCCTGGGTTATGATCTGTCGGCTCACTGATAAATTTCCCTTCGATGTCCGACTCTGACGACGACGACCGTCAGAACTTCATGCCGCAAAGTATAAATGATCCGCCAATCCCCCACCCTCAGGCGATATCCCTCTATCCCGGCGAGCTTCTTGACGTTGTTGTTCGCCGCGAGCGGATTTCGTGCCAGCGTCAGGATCTTCGCCCGCAGTCGCTTCGCGATCACTCTGTCCATCCGAGCCAACGTCCCGAGGGCTTCCGCCGAGTAGCTCACGGACCACATGATTTCATATGGCAAACCGCCTTAGGAATGTCAAGCAATTTGCTTTAGCCCAGCCAAAGCCCGCCTTTCCGCTCCTCCCCGGTGCGTGTAGGCTCTCCGCAATGACGCTCGAAACCTGGTGGCTCTTCCTCGGGGCCATCGTTCTCATCGCCAGCACGCCCGGGCCGAACGTCCTCTACGTCACGACGCGCAGCATCCGCTTCGGCATGCGCGCCAGCCTCGTCGCCATGATGGGCTGCCTGCTCGCCCTGGTGCTCATGCTGGTGGGATCGGTGGCGGGCCTGAGTGCGCTTCTGATCACGTTGCCTGCCGCCTTCGATGCACTGAGGTATCTCGGTGCGGCCTACCTGATCTGGCTCGGCATCCAGACGTGGCGCGCGCCGGATGAGCCGGAGGACCAGGCGGTCGCTCCGCCGGAAGCCTCCCACGTCGCCACCTTCCGCGGCGGCTTCCTGGTCGGGATCAGCAATCCCAAGCTGCTCATCTTTGCCGCCGCCTTCTTCCCGCAGTTCATCACGCCCGGCGCATCGGCGTTGCCGCAGTTCGCCCTGCTGGTGGCGACCTTCGTCGCCGTCGAGCTCACCTTCTATCTCGTCTATGCGCTGAGCGGCCGGCGGCTCGCGGCGCATCTGGTGCGCGGCGTGTGGCGACGGCGCCTGAACCGGGCGAGCGGCGTCATCTTCGCGGGCTTTGGAGTGGCACTGCTGCGCTATCGGCCGTAGGCAGCAGCGATATCGTGTTTTGATCTCGCTTCACAGCGTCTGCATTCGTAGAACGCGACGCCGCGCGTCCGGCTTCGTACAGTCATGGCAACACGTACGCCTGGGAGGGCGCCATGACGATCATGAAAATCAGCAGCCGTAACCTGTCCGCGGTGCGCCGCCGCGCCCTCGTGAAGGGTGGCCTGGCCGGCATCGTCGCCACCGGCATGGCCCCCGGCTTCGCGCGCGCCGAGCCGAAGAAGCTGGTGATGGCGCATCTCAACGCCATCCCCGAATCGGCGGCGGTGGCCTTCGACTGGCAGGCGGCGGAAGTGCGCAAGCGCTCCAATGGCGAGCTCGACATGCAGTTCTTCGGCGGCACGCTCCTGAACAAGGAGCTCGAGATCATGAACGCCGTGAAGTCGGGCAACATCGCGATCGGCAATCCGGGCGGCGCGGCGGCGACGGTGTTCCCCGAGATGGGCGTGTTCCTGGTGCCCTATCTCGTGCAGAGCTACGACCAGGCCTACAAGATGTTCAACGGCAAGATCGGCGATGCGCTCGATAAGCAGTTCCAGGAGAAGTACAAGCTGAAGACGCTGTGCTTCTTCGACTACGGCTTCCGCCACTTCTGGACCAGCAAGAAGGCGATCGTCGAGCCGCGCGACCTGCGCGGCGCCAAGATCCGCGTGCAGCAGGCCAAGGTCTACGGCGACACCATCAACGGGCTGGGCGGCAATGCCGTGCCGATGGCCTGGGGCGAGGTGATCTCGGCGGCCAAGCAGGGCGTGATCGACGGCGGCGACCTGCCGATCGTCAACCAGGTCGCGCTCAAGATCTACGAGGTCTCGAAGTTCTGCTCGATGACCTATCACAATTACGGGCCGACCTTGAACACCATGAACCTCGCGGTGTGGGAGGGCCTCAGCGATCCGCAGCAGAAGCTGATGCTCGACACCAGCCGCGAGGCCCAGGAGAAGATCCGGCAGGCCACCGAATCGGTCGACAACCTGGCCGCGGCCAAGGCGGCGCTCGAGCCCAAGGGCATGACCGTCGTGCAGGGCAACGTCGACGCCTTCCGCAAGGTCGCCCAGGAGAAGATCTGGCCCGCCTACAAGACGCAGTACGCGGCGATGTGGGACGAGATCGCAACCTTCAAGGCGTAAGCGGAAGGTGGCCCGCCATATTGCGGCGATCCCCAAGATCGTCGTCGCCCTCCTGCTGGTTGCCGCCATCGTCAACCTGCTGATCGGCGTGTTCCTGCGCTACGTCATGATCGAGGTGACGGACTGGCTGGACGTCGATCCCATTCGCTTCACCTGGGTCGAGGAGGTCGGCGAGATGATGCTGGCCTGGCTCACCCTGATCGGGGCGGCGATCGGCGTGCGCGAGCGCTCGCACTTCACCCTGCACGTCCTGACGCACAACTGGTCCGCCCGGACCCAGAGCCTGATCGAGCGCGGCCATCACGTGCTGATCGCCATCATCGGCGGCATCGCGGCCTGGTACGGCTTCAAGCTCTGCCTGCTCAACCGCACGCTGGCGACGCCCGGCCTCGAGATCAATCTCGCGGTGCTCTACGCCTCCTGCGTGGTCGGCGGCATCCTGCTGGTGATCTACGCCATCTCCATGATCGTGGCGCCGCCGCCCATCGATCCCGACGCCGTTCACTAAGGTCGCGTACGCATGATGTTGCTTGCCGTCGGGCTGATCTTCATCGTCCTGATCCTGTTCTCCATGCCGATCGTGTTCGCGCTCGGCGTCGCCGGCGTCGCCGGGTTGCTGATCGGCGGCTACGACATGCAGGTCCTGTCCTCCAGCATGGTCTCGGGCTCGCAGAGCTGGGTGCTGCTCGCCATCCCGGCCTTCGTCTTCGCCGGCGGCCTGATGGAGAAATGCGGCATGAGCCACGCCCTGGTCGACTTCGCGCGCGCGCTGGTCGGCTGGGTCAAGGGCGGGCTCGGCATGTCGGTGATCGTGGTCGCCTATTTCTTCTCCGACATCTGCGGCTCGAAGATGGCCGAGGTCTCGGCGCTGGGCTCGACCCTGATGCCTCCGCTCACCAAGGCGGGCTACAAGCGCGAGGATTCGGCCTCGCTGATCGCCGCGGGCACGGCGATGGGCATGCTGGTGCCGCCCGCCATCTTCATGATCGTGATCGCCCAGGTGACCAACACCTCGGCGGTGGCGCTGTTCCTGGGCGGCTTCATCCCGGCCGCCACCATCATGCTCTGCCTGATGGTGCTGGTGTGGTTCCGCGCCCGCAAATACGACTGGCCGGTCGACAGCAAGCCCAGCGTGACGCGCATCGTGGCGACGGGCCGCAGCGCCGCGGTGCCGCTGGTCATCCCCATCGTCATCCTGGGCGGCTTCTTCCTCGGCATCTTCACCGCCACCGAGGCGGGCGCCGTGGTCGCGGGCTATGCCTTCCTTGCGGCGCGGCTCTACTACCGCAACGTCAGCTACAAGCAGATGGCGCGGCTCGCCTATGACAGCGCCATCCTGACGGCGGCAGTGATCTTCCTGCTGGCCGTCGCCTCGGTGTTCCAATACCTGATGGGCGTCTCGGGCGTGCCGAAGTTGCTGGCCGAGGTGCTGCACCCGCTGCGTGATGCGCCCTGGCTGTTCCTGCTGGTGACGGCGCTAATCACCATGATGTTCGGCATGGTGCTGGAAGGCCTGCCGGCCGCCGTGGTGCTGATCCCCGTGGTCTTCCCGATCGCCGAGGAGATGGGCATCGATCCCATCCACTTCAACATCGTTCAGACCGCGGCCGTCGGCATCGGCCTGTTCCTGCCGCCGATGGGCGTCGGGCTGCTGATGGCGCTGCGCTTCGCCAACCTCACGGTCGGCCAGCACTGGCGCGCCTACATGCCGTACGTCGCGGCGCTGCTGATCGGGCTGATGCTGATCATCCTGTTCCCGCAGATCTCGTTGTTCCTGCCGAAGAGCGCCGGCCTTATCAAGTAGCGCTCACCTTGGTGACCGTCAGGCGATGGTGCTTGCCGTCGCGTGCCGTCCAGGAAATCGACTGGCCTTCGCTGAGGCCGATCAAGGCCGCGCCCACCGGCGTCATCACCGAGATGCGATGCTCGTCCAGGCTCTCTTCTTTGGGATAGACGAGCGTGAGCGTGCGGGTGTGGCCATCATCCGACGTGAAGGTCACGGTCGAGCCCATGCGCACGACGTCGTTCGGCACGCTGCCGTCCTGCACGACCTTGGCGCGGTCCATTTCCGACAGGAGCTCGTTCGCGACCTCGGGCAGCCGTTCGAGCGACGCGGTGGCGAGATCGGTCAGCCGTTCGTAGTCGGCATTGCTGACGATGATCTGGGGAACCGAGCGGGTACGAACGACGTCGCGCATGGACGATCTCCTGAAAGGCACTCCGATTGTCTTAGAGGGTTGGGCTTCGTGCTGAACGAAGCGTGCGCCCCAAGGTCGGGCGCAGCAAGGGCCGGACCTTAGGTAACGCTCTTGGCGCCCGGTTGGTTCCGGGACGCCACCAACGAATAAGCGGCGGCTTTCCTCATACCCCAACAATTGGGGTTTGAGGCCGGAAGGTCAAGCCTTAGAGGGCGGGCTTGCCGATGCCGCCGCGGGCGCGGCGGGCCAGGTAGACCTGCAAATGGGCATAGGCCATGCGCAGGTTCGGCGTCGGAATGCCCGCCTTGTGCGCCCGGGCGATCATGTCGCCGACGATGTGGTCGGCCTCGACCATCGCGGTCTTCTCGAGGTCGTGCAGCATGGAGGCGGCGAAGCGCGAGCCCTTCTGGGTGAGGTAGCCCTTCACGTTCTGCATGCCCTTTTCGCCGGGATCGCCGCCGGCCGCGGCGGCCACCTTGCGGCATTCCTCGACGGTCTCGAGCATGATCGCCTGGCCCTCGCCGGCCTCGAGAATGTCACCGACCGTACCGCGCATCAGGCAGGTCATCGCCGCCAGCGAGCACAGCATGATCCACTTGTCCCAGAGATCCTGGACGATGTTCTTGTGCAGGCCGCCGTCGATGCCGCTCTTCTTGATCGCGGCATCGAGCTCGACCAGTGCGGGCCGCGCCGGCTTGCCGTCGCGCTCGCCGAACGAGATGGCGGCGAACGGACTGGTGTGCAGGATCGCGCCCTCGGGCGACAGCGTGACACCGACGCGCGCCAGTCCGCCCACGACCTTGGCGTCGCCGAACTTGGCCGCCAGCACATCGATGTGGCGCATGCCGTTCAGCAGCGGCACCACCGTCGTATTCGGTCCAACCGCCGGCGCGATCGCCTCGATCGCCGACTCGAGGTCGTACGCCTTGGGCGTCAGCAGCACGATGTCGTAGGGCCCGCCCTCGCCGCCGGTCAAAACGGTCTTCACCTTCTGGGTGATGTCGCCCTTGGTGCTCTTGATCACCAGGCCGTCGCGCTCCAGCCGCTCGCGGCGCGCCGGACGGACCTGGAAGGTGACGTCCGCGCCGTTCTGCTGCAGGCGGCCACCGACATAGCCGCCGATGGCGCCGGCGCCCAGGATCAGGATCTTCACTTCAACGCTCCTCTCGCGCGCCGCGCCTCGTAAGTCTGCAGATGGGCATAGGCAAAGCGCAGGTTGGGTGCGGGCAGCCCGGCCTTGCGGGCGCGCATCAGCATGTCGCCCACGATCGATCGCGCCTCGACAGCGCCGCCCTTCTCGATGTCGCCCAGGATGGAGGCGACGGCCTTGCCGCCCGGCTGCGTCAGGCCGGTCTCGATGCCGGTCCGCACCTTGTCGCTGGGCGCGTGGCCGGCCGCGGCCGCGACCCGGCAGCATTCCTCCAGCGTCTCGCGCATCAGCGCGGCACCGTCCTCGGCCGCAACGATGTCGCCCACCGTGCCGCGCATGGCCGCGCACATCGAGGCGATGGTGCCCAGCATCACCCACTTGTCCCAGAGATCCTGGTTGATGTCGGGATTGATGCCGCCGTCGATGCCGGCCTTCTTGCAGGCCGCATCGAGCTCGACCAGCGCCTTGCGCGGAGGCTTGCCGTCACGCTCGCCGAACGACACGCCCGACGCGCCGCTGTGCAGGATCTCGCCGTTGGGTCCCAGCATGCCCGAGATGCGCGCCAGCCCACCGGCGACGCGCGCCGCACCGAAGCGGCCGTCGAGCGTGGCGAAATGGGCGTGGCCGTTCAGCATGGGCACGATGGTCGTGTCGGGGCCGACCGCCGGGGCGATGGACTCCATGGCCGAGTCGAGGTCGTAGCCCTTGCAGGCCAGGATCACGACGTCATACGGGCCGCCGTCGTCGCCGCGCGTCACCACCTTGGCCGGCACGGTGAAGTCGCCCTTGGGACTCTTCACCACCAGACCGTTGCGGCGGACCGTCTCGGCGCGCTTCTCGCGCAACAGGAAAGTCGTATCGATGCCGGCCTGCGTCAGCCGCGCGCCCCAATAGCCGCCGACCGCGCCGGCGCCCAAGATCAGGATCTTCACTTCTGGATCTTCCTTTCGGCCAGCCAATCGGCGAGCCAGGTCGCGAGGTCGTCGGTCTGGTGATGGATATGGCTGAGGTCGACGTCGGCGGCGCGCTTCACGCTCTCCTCGGTACGGATCCACACCGTGCGCATGCCCATGTCGCCGGCCGGCTTCAGGTTGACGGCGATGTCGTCGGCCATGCAGGCGCGCGTCGGGTCGACGCCGTGCTTCGCGATCAGCTTTTCGTAGATCTGCTTGTGCGGCTTCGGCCAATAGTCGCCGGCGGCGATGTCGAAGATCGCCTCGAAATGATGGGCGACGCCCAGGCGCTCCATGACGCGCTCGGCATGCGGCACGTCACCCGCGGTGAAGATGATCTTGCGGCCGGGCAACGCCTTCAGCGACGCCTCGAGCGCGGGACTGGCCTCGACCGGCGAGTAGTCGATGTCGTGCACGTAATCGAGGAAGTGTGTGGGATCGACATCGTGCAGGGTCATCATCCCGCGCAAGGAGGTGCCGTGCTCGCGCCAGTACTGTTTCTGCACGCGCCGAGCCTCCTCGGCGTCGACCTTGAGCAGGTCGGCCATGTAGCGGCCGATGCGCACGTCGATCTGGGCGAACAGGTTACAGCGCGCCGGATAGAGCGTGTTGTCGAGGTCGAACAGCCAGACGTCGGGGTCGTGTTTTGGCGGCATTGTTGATGGATTAGCCGCCGTCGGTGCGCTTGTCGAGCCGAGGGCTTATAAGGGCGGGCAATGGACCTTTTGACGATCATCCTGGGCGCCGCCGTGGTCCTGCTGGGTGCCGTGCTCGCCGTCCTCCTCCTGCGGCAGGGCAACGGCGAGGCCGAGCAGATGCGCCAGCAGCTCGGCTTGGCGCTTAGCCAGCAGGCCGAGACCGTGCAGCGGGTCGAGCGTTCGCTGCGCGAGCAGGAGCAGGCGCTCAGCAAGGCGGTGGGCGAGCGGCTCGACCGCACCGAGAAGGCGACCGGACAGATCGTCACCGACCTGCGCGAGCGCCTGGCGCGCATCGACGAGGCGCAGAAGAAGATCGGCGACCTCTCGACCCAGGTGGTCAGCCTGCAGGAGGTGCTGTCGAACAAGCAGGCGCGCGGTGCCTTCGGCGAGGTGCAGCTGAATGACCTGGTGCAGAGCGCGCTGCCGCCGCAGGCCTACGCGTTCCAGCACACGCTGTCTTCGGGCGTGCGCGCCGATTGCCTGCTGATGCTGCCCAACCCGCCGGGCTCGATCGCCATCGACGCCAAGTTCCCGCTGGAGAGCTATAGCGCGCTACGCGCCGTGCCGGCGGGCGACGGGCCGGCATTGCTGGTGGCGCAGCGCGCCTTCCAGCAGGCGATGCGCAAGCACATCGGCGACATCCGCGACAAGTACATCGTGCCCGGCGAGACCGCCGAATCGGCGCTGATGTTCCTGCCGTCGGAGGCGGTCTATGCCGAGCTGCACGCCAACTTCACCGGCCTGGTCGAGGAGAGCTATCGCGCGCGCGTCTGGATCGTGTCGCCCACGACCATGATGGCGACGCTGAACACCGTGCGCGCCGTGCTGAAGGACGTGCGCATGCGGGAACAAGCCGGCGAGATCCAGAAGACGGTCGGTCTCCTGATGGGCGACGTCCAGCGCCTGGGCGATCGCGTCGAACGGCTGAAGACGCATTTCGGGCAGACCGAGAAGGACCTGCGCGAGATCGACATCTCGGCCGACCGCATCACCAAGCGCGGCCAACGCATCCTGGACGTCGATCTCGGCGAGGAGCCGAGTCTGCCCAAACCCCAGGAAGAGGCGCTGCCGTTCACGGAGAACGGGAAGGGCCGGAAGTAAGGGAGCGCGGGCCTCTGGCCCGCCTCATGATCATGAGCGGGCCAGAGGCCCGCGCTCCCGTTCAGCCCCAGGGGCCGCGACGCGGCGCCTGCGGCGCGGCGTTGGCCCACGGGCCGTTGGGCGACATCTGCGGGCGCGGTGCCGCATAGCCCGACATCCCGCCGGCCATCGCCTCGAGCCGCGCGATGCGCTCTTCCATCGGCGGATGGGTCGAGAACAGGCCTGAAAGGCCGCCGGCCGACAGCGGGTTGGCGATGTAGAGATGCGCCGTCGCCGGGTTGGCCTCGGCCGCCTGATTGGGGATCTGCTGCGTCCCGGCGTGCAGCTTGGCCAGCGCCGAGGCGAGCCACAGCGGCTGGCCGGACATCTCCGCGCCCATGCGGTCGGCCTCGTACTCGCGGCTGCGGCTGATCGCCATCTGCACCAGCGAGGCGACCAGCGGCGCCAGGATCATCATGGCGATGGCGGCGACGCCGCCCATCATCGGCCGGCCGTTCTCGTCGCGGCCGCCGCCCATCAGGCCGCCGAAGCTGGCCAGCATGCCGATGGCGCCGGCCAGGGTCGCGGCGATGGTCATGGTGAGCGTGTCGCGATGGCGGACGTGGCTCAGCTCGTGCGCCATCACGCCGGTGATCTCCTCGCGGCTGAGATGGCGCAGCAGGCCGGTCGTCGCGGCCACGGCGGCGTTCTCGGGATTACGGCCCGTGGCGAAGGCGTTGGGCTGCTCCTCGTCGATGATGTAGACGCGCGGCATGGGCAGGCCGCCGCGCTGGGCGAGGTCCTGCACGATGCCGTAGAGCTGGGGCGCCTCGTTGGGGCCGACCTCCTGCGCGTTGGCCATGCGCAGCACCATCTTGTCGCTGTTCCAGTAGGCGAACAGGTTCATGCCCAGCGCCACGACGAGCGCCAGGATGAGACCGGTCTGACCACCCAGGAGGTAGCCGACGACCAGGAAGAAGCCGGTCAGGGCCGCCAGAAGCAGGGCCGTGCGAAAGTAGTTCATGGCCGGAAAGATGGTCCGCGACTGTGGCGAATCAAGGCGGGGGACGGCATCATGCGGGCCATGACCGAATCCAGGAAAACCGAGGCCGAAACGGCCAAATCCGAGCCCGAAAAGCCCGTTCCGCCGCCTCAGCCCAAGAAGGTCGAGGAGATCGGCGGTCCGCCGGGCCCCGAGCCGACCCGCTACGGCGACTGGCAGTTCAACGGCAAGGTGACGGACTTCTAGTCATGGCCTTCGGCAAAGAGATCTTCCATCCCGACTTCAAGGCCGCTCCCTGGTGGTGGGAAGCATGGACGCCCAATAACGCGCTGTCGCAGGATCCGCCGGCCAAGACCGACGTGGTGATCGTCGGCGCCGGTTATGGCGGGCTGTCGACCTCGCTGGAGCTGCGCCGCAACGGCGTCGGCGCCGTGGTGCTGGAGCGCGGCGACTTCGGCATCGGCGCCTCGACGCGCAACGGCGGCATGATCTCGGGCGGCGTCAACATGGGCAAGGGCCTGGGCGGCAAGAACCAGGCGGCGGCCGAGTTCGAGGCCAAGAAGGCGGCGTTCCTGGGCGCCGGGGCGGATTCGCTCTCGGTGCTGGAAGACATCATCGCCCGGGAGAAGATCGAGTGCGGCGTCATCAGAAAGGGTCGCTTCGTCGGCGCCTGGACGCCCCGGCACTATGCCGAGCAGGCGGCCAAGGTCGAGATGTTCAACAAGTACGCCGATGTCGGCGCCGAGATGATCCCGCGCGAGCGCCAGCGCGAGTACATCGCCTCGGACTATTACTTCGGCGGCATGTATGCCCAGCGCTCGGGCCATCTGCACCCGGCGCTCTACTACAAGGGCCTGCTGGAGGCCGCGCATCGCGCCGGGGCGATCCTGTGCGCCAACGTCGAGGCCGAGCGCATCGAGAAGACCGCCAACGGCTGGCGGGTGCTGAGCTCGAAGGGCCCGATCGAATGCCGCGAGGTCGTGATCGCGACCAACGGCTACACCGGCGATCTCACGCCCAGGCTGAAGCGCCGCGTCGTGCCGGTGGCGAGCCACATCATCGCGACCGAGGAACTGCCCGAGCATGCCAGCAAGCTCATGCCCGAGCTGCGCTCGATCGCGGACACCAAGCGCGTGCTGACCTACTACCGGCCCTCGCCCGACGGCAAGCACCTGATCTTCGGCGGCCGTGCCCGCTTCACGGCGGCACCGCCGGAGGTGAGCGCGCCGGTGCTCTACCAGTACATGATCGACCGCTTTCCGCAGTTGAAGGGCATCCGCATCACCCACGTCTGGACAGGCAACGTCGCCTTCGCGCTGGATTACATGCCGCACATGGGCATGGACCAGGGCCTGCACTACCTGCTGGCCTGCAACGGCAACGGCGTCGCCATGATGACCTATCTCGGCACCCAGACCGCCAAGAAGATCGCCGGCGGCCGCAACGAGCCCATCAATCCGTTGGACGACCGCGACTTCCCCGAGCACGCCCTCTACAACGGCGAGCCGTGGTTCCTGCCCATGATCGGCGCCTGGTATCGCACGCGCGACTGGATCGACCGCCGCCTGGCGGCCTAAAAGGGCGGCGTCATGCAAAAGCTTCCTGTAACGCTCGAGGACGTCGAGTTCGCCGCCGCGCGCATCGGCGACGCGGTGGTGCACACGCCGTGCCTGCGCAGCGAGACCCTGTCGCGCATCGCCAAGGCCGACGTCTGGGTGAAGTTCGAGAACCTGCAGTTCACGGCGTCGTTCAAGGAACGCGGCGCGCTGAACACGCTGATGCAGCTCACCGACGAGGAGAAGAGGCGCGGCGTCATCGCCATGTCGGCCGGCAACCACGCCCAGGGCGTGGCCTATCACGCCGGACGGCTCGGCATCCCGGCCACCATCGTCATGCCGTCCTTCACGCCCAACACCAAGGTCGAGCACACGCGCGGCCATGGCGCGCGCGTCGTCCTGCACGGCGACACGCTGGCCGAGGCGGCGACGGAGGCGCATCGCCTGGCCGACGCCCACAAGCTCACCTTCGTCCACCCCTATGACGATCCGCGCATCATCGCGGGCCAAGGCACGATTGCGCTGGAGATGCTGCAGGACGCACCCGAGATCGACACGATCGTGGCCCCGGTCGGCGGTGGCGGCATGATCGCGGGCTGCGCCGTGGCGGCATGCGGGCTGAAGCCCGACATCAAGATGATCGGCGTCGAGACCACCAGCTTCTCGGCGATGCACCAGCTGCTGGCCGGCGAGCCGGTGACAGCGGGCGGCGACACCATCGCCGAGGGCATCGCCGTGCGCGACATCGGCAAGACGCCGCTCGCCATCGCGAAGGCGCTGCTCGACCAGGTGCTGGTGGTCGACGAGGTGGCGATCGAGCGCGCCATCGCCCTCTTCCTCGAGGTCGAGAAGACGGTGGCCGAGGGCGCGGGTGCGGCCTGCCTCGCCGCGCTGCTGTCCCATCCGCAGCAATTCATCGGCCGCAAGGTCGGGCTGGTGCTGTCGGGCGGCAACATCGACACCCGCCTGCTGGCCTCGGTGCTGCTGCGCGGCCTGGTACGCGACGGCCGCATCGTGCGGCTGCGGTTGATGATCGGCGACCTGCCCGGCCAGCTCGCCCGCGTCTCCGGCCTCATCGGCAAGGCGGGCGGCAATATCGTCGAGGTGCAGCACCAGCGGCTGTTCGGCGCCGTGGTGGCCAAGCGGACCGAGCTCGACGTCACGGTGGAGACCCGCGGCCGCGACCATGCCCGCGAGCTGGTTGAGGCCCTGTCGGCGGAGGGCTTCAAGGTCCGCGTCCTCGAGGGCGCGGACGCCTGAAACCTATAGTGCGCGCTTCAGGTCGGTCAGCGCGAAGTCGTTGCCCTTGAACAACAGCGGCATTTCTCGGGCCTTGGCCAGTGCATAGGCGCAACAATCGCCAAAGTTCAGCCCCGCCCGGTGCCGTCCTTTGCCATAGCGGCGAAATGCTTCGCGCGCCGCCTGAATGTGTGCGGCCTCGAAAAAGGCGATCTGCAGGCCGAGATTGGCCGCGATCCGGTCCAGTTCGCGACAACCTGCCTCGCCGTTGCGAGTCTCGGCAATCATCGACGCTTCCAGGAAATTTGGCGCGCTAATGCACGGACCATCGGCCGACACGATCGTCAGAGCAAACGCTGCCTTCTCCGGTTCATCGCGATAGATCGCGATCAAGGCCGAGCTATCGACGACAATCAATCGAACAGCCCCTCTTTATTATAGCCCAGGATCTCATCGGGAGTCCTGTCATCCAGAACGGGCAGCGCCTTGATGCGACGCACGATCTCATCGACCTTGCGAAGCTTCCGCTCGCGGTCCTTCTTCGCATCGATTTCCTTCAGCTTGCCGTCTGCAAGTTCGATCACCGTTGCCGTCATGCTCTTGCCGAGCAGACGGGAGACACGCCGCAACTTACGCTCGGCCTCCGCGCTTTTGATGCTGACGCCCATGCCTGCCACCGAATTCTAGAATGTCGCACCATATTCTAGAAAGCAGCGCCTTACAACGCACGCCGGATGGGTCTATAGACGCGCCATGTCCGCCAGCCCCCGCTACGTCCCCTCGCCCACTCCCGATCTGGCCCGCATCGAGCGCGCGTTGATCTCGGTTTCCGACAAGGAGGGCTTGGTCGGACTGGGCAAGGCGCTGGCGTCGCACGGGGTCGAAATCCTGTCGACCGGCGGCTCGGCCAAGACGCTGCGCGATGCCGGGCTGAAGGTCGTCGAGGTGAGCGACCACTCGGGTTTCCCCGAGATCATGGACGGCCGGGTGAAGACCCTGCAGCCCACGATCCATGGCGGCATCCTGGCGCGTCGCACCGACGCCGGACACAAGAAGGCGATGGCCGACCACAAGATCGCGGGCATCGATCTGGTGGTGGTGAACCTCTATCCCTTCGAGGCCACGGTGGCGCGCGGCGCGGACTTCCCGACCTGCGTCGAGAACATCGACATCGGCGGACCCGCGCTGATCCGCGCCTCGGCCAAGAACCATGACTTCGTGACCATCGTCGTCGATCCGGCCGACTACGCCAGCGTGATCGCCGAGATGAAGGCGCACCAGGGCGCCACGACCCTGGCGTTGCGCCGCAAGCTCGCGGCCAAGGCCTATGCGCGCACGGCTTCGTATGACGCCGCGATCGCGAGCTGGTTCGCGAAGCAGGAAGGCGAAGCCTTCCCCGAGCGGTTCACCATCACCGCCGAGCGCGTGCAGACCCTGCGCTACGGCGAGAACCCGCATCAGCAGGCCGCCTTCTACTCCGACGGCAGCAAGCGGCCGGGCGTCGCCACAGCTCGCGTCGTGCAGGGCAAGGAGCTCTCCTACAACAACATCGGCGACACCGAGGCGGCCTACGAATGCGTCGCCGAGTTCAAGGAGCCGGCCGTCGTCGTCGTCAAGCACGCCAACCCGTGCGGCGTGGCCGTGGCCGCGGACCAGTACAGCGCCTATCTGAAAGCCTATGCCTGCGATCCGGTGTCGATCTTCGGCGGCATCGTCGCCGTCAACACCACGCTGGAAGCCAGGACGGCCGAGGATCTCGCGAAGCTCTTCCTCGAAGTCGTGATCGCGCCCGATGCCACGCCCGAGGCGCTGGAGATCTTCGCAAGGAGGAAGAACGTGCGCGTGCTGCTGGCCGGCACGCTGCCCGATCCGCTGTCAGCCGGCATGACCATGAAGAGCGTGGGCGGCGGCTACCTGCTGCAGAGCCGCGACAATGGCCACGTCGCCAGGAGCGACCTGAAGGTCGTGACCAAGCGCGCGCCGACGCCGAAGGAGCTCGACGACCTCTTGTTCGCCTTCACCGTCTGCAAGCACGTGAAGTCGAACGCCATCGTCTATGCCAAGGACGGCGCCACGGTGGGCGTGGGCGCGGGCCAGATGAACCGCCGCGATTCCTCGCGCATCGCCGCCATCCGTGCGGCGGAGTCGGGCGAGGCGGCCAAGCTGCCCCAAAGCCCGGCGGTCGGCAGCGTCGTTGCCTCCGACGCTTTCTTCCCCTTCGCCGACGGGCTTCTGGCCGCAGCGGAAGCCGGCGCAACGGCGATCATCCAGCCCGGCGGCTCGATGCGCGACAAGGAAGTGATCGAGGCGGCCGACGAGAAGGGCCTCGCAATGGTGTTCACGGGGATGCGCCACTTCCGTCACTGAGCCGATCGCGTTCGGCGGCCCAGACGAGGATCTCGTCCAGCGCCGGGCAGAGCGCCAACCCCCATTCGGTCAGGCAATACTCCACCTTGGGCGGCACCTCGGGGTGCACAGTCCGATGCACGACGCCATCGCGCTCCAGCTGGCGCAATTGCTGGATCAGCATCTTCTGTGACACGCCCGGGATCGCCCGCTCGAGGTCGGAGAAGCGATGGCGCGCGCCATCGAAAAGATGAAACAGGATGATCAGTTTCCAGCGACCCGCGACAACCTTGAGGGCCGCCTCCACGTCCGCAGCCGCCGTCTGCGGCGTGTAAGGAACGCCGTGGCGATCGACCTTACTTTTCGGTTCGTCCCTTACCTTTTTGTCGGCTCTTGCCATCGCCTCAGCCTACTCCCTAATCCAGCGGCTGACGCAATGGAGACTTCAATGACGACGATAGCGACCTCGGACGGGCTCGATGGCAAGCGCGTCCTCGTGACCGGCGCGAGCCGCGGCATCGGCCGCGCCGTGGCGGAGCGCCTTCGCCAGGAGGGCGCCACCGTCCTGGCCGCTGCGCGTTCGTTCGCCAACGGGACGGACGGCGCCCTTCTCGCGGTGTCGGCCGATCTCACCACCGTCGAGGGATGCGACACCGTTGCCGGGAGCGTCCGGTCGCGTCTCGGCGGCATCGACATCGTCGTCCATGCTCTCGGCGGCTCCTCGGCGCCGGCCGGCGGGTTCGCCGCCCTCGGCGAGAACGAGTGGAAGAAGGAGCTCGATCTCAATCTCTTCCCCGCGATCCGCCTCGATCGGGCGCTTCTTCCGCTGATGTTGGCCCAGGGCTCAGGAACCATCGTGCATGTCACATCCATCCAGGCGCAGTCGCCCGTCTTCGAGGCGACGCTGGGTTATGCGGCGGCGAAGGCAGCCCTTTCGAACTACAGCAAAGGGCTCTCGAAGGAGGTCAGCCCGAAGGGCGTGCGGGTCGTTCGCGTCTCGCCGGGCTGGACGGAGACCGAGGCTGCGGTCGCTCTCGTTGAGCGTCTGGCAAAAGAAGCCGGCTCGGACTACAGCACCGCGCGCGGCAAGCTGATGGAAGCGATCGGTGGAATCCCGGTGGGCCGGCCCAACAAGCCGTCCGAGGTCGCCGACCTGATCGCCTTCGTCGTATCGTCGCGGGCGGCGACAATGACCGGCGTTGAACTCCGAATCGATGGCGGCTCGCTGCCCGTCGTGTAGCCTCAGTCGAGGCCGAGACCGTCGTAGTCGTTGAGGTCGTTGACGACGTCGGCGACCATGCGGTTGGCCGTGTCCATCAGCAGCACATCGTCGTCGACGCGGACATACTCGTAGCCCGGCGGCACGGGTGCGAGCTGCTGCACCACCGCAGGCGGTACCGGCTGGTAGACGACGGCGGGCGGCAGCGGCGCGCCGATCACCCAGAGCTTCTTGGCCTGGTTCGCCTGGCCCGGCGGCAGGCAGCCATTGCCCTTCTTGGCCAGACCCGGCGGACAGCGGCCGGCGGAGAATTCGCTGCGGTAGTACTGGTAGACGATGGCGCGGTCCTGGGCGGGAACGACGACGCGGACCGGCTGAACGACGGCGGCCGCGCCGCCGCGATTGCCATGGCCGTGCTTGCCTTTGTTGCCCTTGTCTTTGTCCTTGTCGGCCCAAGCTGGCGACGCGAGCCCTATCAAGAGGGCCGGAATGACCAGAGCCAGCGCACGGCGCATGAAGAAAGCCTCCCTGCGCCATCTCAAACGCGGCGCTTGCCTAAACGTTCCGTTTAAACCGTACCGACCCGGAAGGCCTGTGGCAGAACGGTGACCTCCAACGGCAGGCGGCCGACCATCTCGCCGTCGAGGTCGACCAGGGTCTCGACGTCCGAGGCGAAGCGGAAAGAGGTGCCGCGGGCCGTGCGCACCTTGGGATGGTGGACGTGGGCGCCGCTGTAGAGCTTGGGCAGGATGCTCGTCAGCACTTCCAGCCGGGACACATCGCCCGCTGCGATCAGGTCGAGGATGCCATCGTCGAAGCGGGCGCCGGGCAGCAGCTTCATGCCGCCGCCGCCATTCTCCGTGTTGCCCACCATGGCCGTGAACAGCCGCCGGGTGCCGGTCGGCACGCCGTCGATCTCGATCGAGATGTCGCGCTGCCGGTAACCGAGCGTCACGCCCGGCGTCATCAGGAGATAGGCGATCTCGCCCAGCTTCTTCGCCCAGCGCGACTGGGAGGTGCGGTGGCTGATGGTGGCCGCGAGCCCCAGCGCCACGATCAGGTAGCCGAAGCGATCGACCGGCCGGCCGTCGGTGCCCGTGCAGCGCACGCGCATCAGGTCGACGGGCCGGGTCTTGGAGCTGGCGGCCGCATCGAAAGCGCCGCCAGCAGTCGCCAGATGGCCGAGCGCCCGGCAAAGCTCGTTGGCGGTGCCGGCCGGGACCGGGCAGAGCACAGCGGCGGGGTCGATCAGGCGGCCCGAGCGGTCGAGCAGGCCGTTCAGGGTCTCGTTGACCGTGCCGTCGCCGCCCACCGCCACGAAGCGGCGGATGCCCCGCGCCAGGGCGTTGCCGGCGAGGTGGGTCGCATGGCCGGGCGCCTCGGTGAACAGCGGCTCGACCGGGCCGAGGCGCTTGCTGAGTTCCGCCTGGATAGCCGGCCAGCGGCCCATCGCCCCGCCCTTGCGGGCAGCCGGGTTGACGATCACGGCGACGCGCATGATCCTCCTGTTCACTACTGCCATAAACTGACAGCAGACCTTCGTATGAGGGTAGCGTGTCGCGCGCCCAACGTCTTCTCGACCTGATCCAGGTGCTGCGCCGCCACCGCCATCCGGTGAGCGGTGCCACGCTCGCCGAGGCGACCGGCGTGTCGCTGCGCACCCTCTATCGTGACATCGAGCTGCTGAAGGCCGAGGGTGCGCACATCGATGGCGAGGCCGGCGTGGGCTATGTGCTGCGGCCAGGCTTCATGCTGCCGCCGCTGATGTTCAGCGAAGAGGAGATCGAGGCGCTGGTGCTGGGCTCGCGCTGGGTGCACCAGCGCGCCGACCGTGCGCTCGCCGATGCCGCCGCCAACGTCCTCGCCAAGATCGGCGCCGTCCTGCCCAAGGACCTGCGCGACACCTTGGACGAATCCGGCCTGTTGATCGGGCCGGGCGATCCCATCGCCGCGGGCGATGCGCAGCTGCCCAAGATCCGTCAGGCCATCCGCACCGAGCGCAAGATCGGGCTCAACTACCGCGACAACAACGGCGCCGACAGCAAGCGCATCATCTGGCCGTTCGCGCTCAGCTTCTTCGAGAAGGTGCGCGTGGTCGTGGCATGGTGCGAGCTGCGCGAGGATTACCGCCACTTCCGCACCGACCGCATCGTCGTGCTGAACATGACCGAGAAGCGCTATCCGCGCCGCCGCCAGGCGATGCTGAAGGAGTGGCGCGAACGCGAGCGGACCAAGGAAGCCAGCGAGAGATAGAGACGGCACGTCGCCTACCGCTATCCGGATCTTCTGCTGACATAATCTGACAGCTGCCAGGCTTATGTTTTTCTTCCAACGACGAAGGAGAACCCCATGAGCAGGAACTGGCTGGCGGTCGCTTCCGCCGAGCATGTCGAAATCGGACGCAGCGGGGGCTTCATGCAGATCAACCACGGCAAGGCGCCGCCGCTGCGTCGTATCCAGCCCGGCGATCGCATCGTCTACTACTCGCCCAATCGCACCTACACGCCGAGCCACGCCCAGCGCGGCAAGGATCGGCTGCAGGCCTTCACGGCCATCGGCACGGTGAAGGAAGGCAAGCCTTACCAGGCCGACATGGGTTTCGGCTTCAAGCCGTTCCGACGCCAGGTCGCCTGGCACGAAGCGGAGGCCATGTCATTGCTGGCACTGCAGGCACAGCTTGCCTTCACCCAGGAGAAGAACTGGGGCTACCGGCTGCGGCAGGGCGTGATCGAGATCAGCGACGCCGACATGACGCTGATCGCCGAGGCGATGTTCACAGCAGCCGCGGCACAACCTTATCGGCTAGCAGCCTGAAGGTGTCGCGGCTGAGCGGCGCGCACATCAGGTAGTTGAGCCCGATCTCCTCCTTCAGCCGGGAGATCTGCTCGACCACCGACTCCGGCGTGCCGTGCAGGATCACGCTGTCGAGGTAGTGCTGCACGGGCTCCTTGCCGTCGTAGGTCCGCTGCGTGTGCATGGTCTTCTGGCTGGCATGCTGTGGACCCGCGTAGGAATCGACCAGCCATTGCGCGCCACGGCGCGCGATGGTCTCGGCTTCGGCCTGGGTCGGGGCCAGTGCCAGCAGCCGCGCCATCGGGATATCGCGGCCGGCATCGGAGAAGCCTGCCACGGCGAGCTTGTCGCGATAATGCCGGCGCTTGGCGCCAAGCTCCTTCGTCGAGGAGTGCGGGTCCATGAGAATGGAAAAGCCGCGACTCGCCGCCCAGTCGATGGCGGTCTCCGACGTCGCGGCCATCCAGATCGGCGGATGCGGCTGCTGCAGCGGCTTGGGCAGCAGCTCGACGTCGTCGAAGGAGAAGTGCGTGCCCTTGTAGGTGAGGCGTTCCTCGGTCCAGGCCTTGAGCACGATCTCGACGGCCTCGCGGAAACGATCCGTGCTCTCCTCGGGCGGCACGCCGAAGGCGTTGAATTCCGAACGGGCGAAGCCGCGGCCCGCGCCCCAGTTGACGCGCCCGCCCGACAGCAGGTCGAGCAGGGCGACCTCCTCGGCCAGCCGCAGCGGATGATAGAGCGCCGCCAGCGATACCGCCGTGCCGATGCGCAGCCGCTTGGTGCGCGCCGCGGCCATCACGCCCACCATGTGAACCGAGGGGCAGACGCTGTAGGTCGTGAAGTGATGCTCGGCCAGCCACACCGCATCGAAACCCGTGCGGTCCATGATCTCGATGCGCTCGAGAGCGCGGGCGTAGACCTCTTCCAGCGGGCCGTGCCGGCCGGGCCAGCTGAAGAATTGCAGGACTCCCAGTTTCATTCGGCCTTGATCCCCGCTTCCTTGACGATGGGCCACCACTTCTCGATCTCGGCCTTCTGCCAGGCGCCGAGCGCCTGCGGCGTCAGCTGGTCGGCGGGCGGGATGTCCTGACCGAGGGCGGCGAGCTTTTCCTTCGTGACCGGCTCGCCGAGCGACTTCACGACGGCGGCGTTGAGCCTGGTGACGATGTCGGCCGGCGTGCCCTTGGGCGCCCACAGGCCGTGCCACACCGAGACGAGCAGATCGGGCAGGCCCGCCTCGGCAACGGTCGGCACCTGCGGCGCCGACGGCAGGCGCTCCTTGGCCGTCACGGCGAACCCCTTGATCGCGCCGGCATTGAGCTGCGGCAGCACGTTGGAGGCCTGGTCGATCATGATGTCGATCTGGCCGGCCAGCAGGTCGCGCAACGCCGGCGCGGTCCCGCGATAGGGCACGAACTGGAAGGCCGTGCCGGTCATCCTCTGGAAGAAGATACCGGAGATGTGCCCGGGGGTGCCGATGCCGCCCGTACCGGCGGTGGCCTTGTCGGGATTGGCCTTCAGCCAGGCGACCAACTCGTTGAGGTTGTTCGCGGGCAAGTCCTTGCGACTCACGATCAGCAGCGGGCCGGTGACGATCAGGCCGACCGGCGCGAAGTCGGCCAGAAGGTCGTACGGCAGCGCGTAAGTCGCACCGTTCAGCACGTAGTGGCTCCACTGGCCGATGCCCAGCGTGTAGCCGTCGGGAGTCGAGCGCGCGACCTTGCCGACGCCGATCGAGCCGGCCGCACCCGCAATATTGTCGACCAGCACAGTGCCGCCGAGATTGGCGGTCATGCGTTCGGCCATCACGCGGGCGATGGCGTCGGTCGGACCGCCGGCCGAGGCCGGAACGATCATGGTGACGGGACGCGAGGGGTAGGGTTGTGCACTGGCCGGAAATGCCGCGAACAATGCGGCGACGCTCGCGGCCTTCAAGAGCCATCGACGCGGCGGGTTCATTGTTTCCTCCGGCGCGGAGTAGAGCATGTTGGCGGGAAAGGTAAAACCGTCGTCCCGACCGGAGGGACGACGGGGTTAACGCCTCGCCCGCCGCTCTCTCAGCCGCGTCAGCTGCTGGTCGGCGATGACGCCGATCAGGATGACCCCGCCCATCACCGCGAAGTTTAGCGAGCTCGGGATGCCGAGCAGGTTCACCAAGTTCTGCAGGATCTGCAGCAGGATGGCGCCCAGCACGATGCCGAGGATCGAGCCCTCGCCGCCGCGCAGCGAGCAGCCGCCCAGCACGGCGGCGGCGATGCCGTAGAGCTCGTAGAAATTGCCGTGGCTCGCCGGCGAGATCGAGCGCGTGTACATCGCCAGGTAGATCGACGACAGGCCGGCGAGGCCGCCGCTGATGATGTAGGCTGCGGCCACGACGCGCTCGGTGCGGATGCCGGAATAGCGCGCCGCCTCCTCGTTCTTGCCGACGGCGAACAGGTAGCGGCCGAACACCGAGCGGTGCAGCACCAGCGCCATCACCGCGGCCACCGCCAGGAACATGATGAAGGAATGCGGCACGCCCAAGGTCCGCCCGGCGGCGAGCCATTCCAGCGTCGGGAAGGACTGGCCGTACTCGAAGCCCGCGGTGCCGTCGTTGGTGTAGTAGCGGGCGACGCCGCGATAGATCAGCAGGCCACACAAGGTGACGATGAAGGGCTGCAGGTGCAGCCGGGTGATGAGGAAGCCGTGGATCGCGCCCAGCACGACGCCGCCCAGCACGACCACGATGGTGGCCAGCCACCAGCTCACCTGCCAGCCGACCAGCAGGTCGATATAGACGACGCCCAGCAGGGCGAACACCGAACCGACCGAGAGGTCGATGCCGCCGGTGATGATGACGATGCCGGCGCCCAGCGAGAACAGGCCGAACAGGCCGATGAGGTTCGCGGTGTTGCCGAGATTGACCGGCGACAGGAAGCGCGGGTTCAGGATGGAGACGACGAGGCCGACCACGAGGATCAGCACCAGCAAACCGAGGTCCTTCTTCAGCATCAGACAGCCTTCGCTTCCTGCAGGTCGCGCCGTCCCACGGCCAGCCGCATCACGTTCTCCTCGCTGAACTCGGCGCGCTCCAGGAAGCCCGCGATCCGGCCCTCGCGCATGACCAGGATGCGGTCGCTGACGCCCACCACCTCTTCCATGTCGCTCGAGATCATGAGCACGGCGACGCCGGCGTCGGCCAGGCCGCGCATCAGCTTGTAGATCTCCGACTTCGAGCCGACGTCGATGCCGCGCGTCGGCTCGTCGAAGATCACGACCCTGGGCGTCATCGACAGCCACTTGGCCAGGACGACCTTCTGCTGGTTGCCGCCCGACAGGGTGCCGACCAGGGTGTCGATCGAGGCCGTCCTGATGTCGAGCGCGGTGCGACGCTCGTCGGCGTTGCGGCGTTCGGCGCCGCTGCGGACGATCAGGCCCGAGGCGAAGGCCCTGAGGTTGGCCAGCGAGACGTTCTCCTTCACCGAGAAATCGAGCACCAGACCCGACCGCTTGCGGTCCTCGGGCACCAGGAAGATGCCGTGATCGATGGCGTCGCGCGGTGTTCTTACGGCAATCCGATGGCCATCCAGGGAAAGCGCCCCGCTCAGCGGCCGGTCGATGCCGAACAGGACACGGGCCAGCTCGGTGCGGCCGGCGCCCACTAATCCTGCCATGCCCAGAATCTCGCCGGCGCGCAGGGCGAGGTCGATGGCGTGCTCGGGGTGCGCCGGCGTTTTGAGGCCCGCGATCTCGAGGATCGGCGCGCCCGGCGCGCGCTCGGCCGGCACGTGCAGGGATTTCAGGTCGCGGCCGATCATCATGCGGATCATGGCGTCGTGGTCGATCTCGCCCTTCGCCAGCGCGCCGACGACGGCGCCGTCGCGCAGCACCACGACGCGGTCGGCGCATTGCTCGACCTCGACCAGGCGGTGGGAGATGAAGATCACGGCGACGCCGCCCGCCTTGAGCTCGGCGATCACCTTGAGGAGGCGCGCGGTCTCGGAAGCCGTGAGGCTCGAGGTCGGCTCGTCCATGATCACGACGCGCGCCTCGAGCGACAGCGCCTTGGCGATCTCGACGAGCTGGCGCTGGGCGAGCGACAGGTTGGCGACCGGCGTGTGGGCCTCGAAATCGACGCCGAGCCGCTGCAGCAAGGGCGTCACCCGCGCCTCGAGGGCGGCCCGGTCGATCAGCCGGAGCGGTCCGGCGAAGACCGGCTCGCGGCCGATCATCACGTTGGCCGCGACGTCGAGATTGTCGAACAGGTTGAGCTCCTGGTGCACGAAGGCGATGCCGGCCGCCATGGAGCCGGCGACGGTGAGGGCCCGGTGCTCGACGCCGTCGATGCGGATGGTGCCTTCGGTGGGCTCGACGACCCCGCCCAGGATCTTCATCAGCGTCGACTTGCCGGCGCCGTTCTCGCCGATCAGCGCCACGACCTCGCCGCTCGCGATGCTAAGGCTCACGCGATCGAGCGCCTTCACGCCGGGATAGGTCTTGCTGACCGAGACGAGTTCGAGGAGCGGTGCGGTCATGTCTTCCGGATCGCGCGCTGGGTCGCGTCTGACGCGACCTTCCCTGCGCGCTCAAGCTCATGAGCGCGCTGGAAGCGCGCGGTCCGGAAGACGATGACGAGAACCTACTTCTTCCCCTGCCGCTCCTTCAGCGTCGTCCAGAAGGCATCGACGTTGCCTTTGTCGATGATCTGCGTCGGCACGATGATCAGCTTGTTGGCCGGGACGACGGACTTGTCGCCTTCCAGATACTTGGCCATGAGCTTCATGCCCTGGTAGCCCCATTCATAGGGCTGCTGCACGACGGTGCCGACGATGGTGCCGTCCTTCACGCCGCCCAGCGTGATCGGATCTTCGTCGAAGCCGATGATCGTCACCTTGCCGATCTTGCCGGCATCCTTCAGCGCCTCGTAGATGCGCGGTGTGTTGTAGGAATAGAAGCCGACCATGCAGTTGATCTCGGGACGCGCGGTGATCGTGTCCTCGACGTTGCGCTTGGCGCGGGTCTGGTCGATGTCGTCGGCGCGCACGTCGACCAGCTCGATCTTCGAGCCCTTGATCGCTTCCTTCACGCCCTCGATGCGCTCGCGCGCATTGTCGGCGCCGGGCAGGCCGACGAAGCCCATGCACTTGCCGCCGTTGGGCAGGGCCTTCAGCATCAGCTGGCCGGCCTGCTTGCCGGCGTCGGTGTTGGACGAACCGATATAGGCCACGCGCTTGCTGTTGGGCGCGTCGCTGTCGGTGGTGAAGAGCGCGACCTGGCCGCCGACGCGGTTCAGCGCATCGCCCATGGTCTTGGGATCGACGGCGCTCACCATGATCCCGGCGACGCCGGCGGCGACGAGGTCGTCCATGATGCGCGTCTGGATCGCCGCCGAGGCCTGCTCGGGATACTTGAAGGTCAGCGTGTAGTTCGGCAGCTCGGTCTGCGCCTTCTTCACGCCGGCCTCGGCCGCCTTCCAGAAATCGGAAGCGCCGTTGACCACGAAGGCCAGGGTCTTCTTGTTCTGCGATTGAGTGGTGCCGGCAAGACCGACCAGAGCGGCGGTGACGGCAGCGGTAGCCAACAGCTTGTTCACGATCGTCCTCCCTCTCTCCATCTCAGTGAGCCGAGCTTTTCGGAGGCCGCCGAGACCGTCAATCCGCCGGCAGAGGAGGATAGATATGCAGACGACGACTTCACTACAGCTGATAGTACAGCCCGCCACCGAGGCCGATCGCCATCAGGCCGAGGCCGAAGAACTTGAAGAAACGGGCTGATTGGCTGGCGAGCGACTGTTCATGGCGGACCGATTGACGTTGCTCCGCCGTGAGGTCCTGCTGTGCTCTGAGTTGCGCGCCGAGGAAGCTGGTCGCGAGACTGCTGGCGACCGGCCGATCACCGTCGAGCTCGAGCTGGGCGCTGACATAGCAGATGACGAGGCCGATGAAGGCGACGCCGAAGAAGCTCAGGTACGCGACGATGAAAAAGGCAACGACCGACGCCAGCAGCCAGGCCGAAAGAGCGATCGCCATGAGGATCGATCGGGCGGACATGCCCGATCGTATCCGGGATGCCGGCTAGGCCAAAGCGTCGTCCAGCGCGCTGCCCAGGCGATCGACGATCTCGCCGATCTGCTCTTCAGTCACGATGAAGGGCGGCGCCAGCAGGACATGGTCGCCCCTGGTGCCGTCGATCGTGCCGCCCATGGGATAGACCATGAGGCCGCGCGCCATGGCGGCCTTCTTGACCTTGGCATGGAGCTTCCGGGCCGGGTCGAACGGCGTCTTGGTTGAGCGCTCCTCGACCAGCTCGATCGCCTGGAACAGGCCGCGACCGCGGATGTCGCCGACATGCGGATGGTTGCCGAAGCGCTCACCGAGCCGCCGGCGCAGCAGCGCGCCCTGGGTCTTCACGTTGGCTAAAAGGTTGTCGCGCCGGATCGTCTCCTGCACGGCGAGGCCCGCCGCGCAGGCCATGGGATGGCCCATGTAGGTGTGGCCGTGCTGGAAGAAGCCGCTGCCGTTCGCAAACGAGTCGTAGATGTGACGGCCGAGCAGCACGGCGCCAATCGGCTCGTAGCCGCCGCCCAAACCTTTGGCGATGGTCATGAGATCGGGGGCGATGCCTTCCTGTTCGCAGGCATGCAACGTGCCGGTGCGGCCCATGCCGCACATCACCTCGTCCAGGATCAGCAGCACGCCGTGGCGGTTGCAGATCTCGCGGATGCGTTTGAAGTAGCCCGCGGCCGGCGGGACGGCGCCGGCGGTGGCGCCGACCACGGTCTCGGCGACGAAGGCCATGACGCTGCCTTCGCCCAGTTCGAGGATCTTGGCTTCGAGGGCGTCGGCGGCGCGGCGGCCGTAGTCTTCTTCGCTCTCGCCTGGTTCCCGGAAGCGGTAGGCGAAGCAGGGGGCAATGTGATGTGTCTCGATCAAGAGCGGCGAGAACGGCGCGCGGCGCCATTCGTTGCCGCCGGCCGCGAGCGCGCCGAGCGTATTGCCGTGATAGCTCTGGCGGCGGGCGATGACGTGGCGGCGCCTGGTCTCGCCGCGTTCGATGAAGTACTGGCGCGCCATCTTCAGCGCGGCTTCGATCGCTTCCGAGCCGCCGCTCACCAGGTAGGCGTGGCTGATGCCTTGGGGGGCGTCGGCGATCAGCCGGTCGCCGAGCTTTTCGGCGACCTCGGTGGTGAAGAAACCGGTGTGGGCGTAGGCGAGCTTGTCCAGCTGCTCGTGCAGGGCGGCGGTCACGGCGGGATGGCCGTGGCCCAGGCAGGACACGGCGGCGCCGCCCGAGGCATCGATGTAGCGCTTGCCCGTGGTGTCGACGATCTCGATGCCGCTGCCGCCGGCGGCGACAGGGAGGGTGCCGGCGATCTGGCGATGGAGGATGTGAGTCATGTCATTGCCGGGAGCGCGGCACTCCAGTGCCGCTCAAGGGTTGTTGGGTGAGAGAGAAGATGCGCCACTGGAGTGGCGCGCTCCCGGCAAAGAACATGATCAGCGTCCGTTCCTTCTCGGCAGGTGCACGCCGAAGGCGGCGAGCTGCGCCTCGGTGTGTTCCAACGCGGCCAACGCTTTCGCGCCACCGCGGCCGGCGACCAACGCCGCCAGGATCTCGGCCACGGCCAGGAGCGGCGTCATCGTGTGGAAGAAGGACGGGCTGTTGGTCGCCACCAGGATGGTGTGCGCCGCGATCTGGGCGAGCGGCGAGACCTCGGAATCGGTCAGCGCCACGACGGGCACATCGCGGCCGGCCGCATAGCGCGCCGCTTCGATGGTAGCGCGGGCATAGGGCTCGACGCTGGCCACCAGCAGCGCATCCGCCTTGCCGGCGTCGCGGATGGCGTCCAACCCGGTGCCGCCGGCATCGTCCAGCATCACCGTCTTGTCGCCGAGAAGCGACAGCATGTAGTGGAAGTGCCACGCCGCGGCATGGCACGAGCGCAAGCCGAGGCAATAGACGCGCCGCGCCTGGTGCAGGCAGCTCGCCGCATCGGCCAGGCGATCGAGCGCCGCAGGCTCGGCCAACGCCGCGATCTGGCGCGACAGCAAGGTCGCCATCTCGGCCGCCAGCGCGCGCTCGCCGCGCAGCGCCTGCGCCTCGACCTGCACACCCGCCTTGCCGGCAAAGCCCAACGTGCCGGCGCGCACCGCACCGGCATAGAGCTCGCGCACGCTGTCGTAGCCGTCGAGGCCGAGCCGCTTGGCCAGCCTTGTCATGGTGGCGGGCGGCACGCCGGCGCGGCGCGCCTGCTCGCGCATCGACAGCAGCGCCACGTCGTCGGGACGGTCGAGCATGTAGCGCGCGGCCGTCTGCAGCTGCGGCGGCAGGAGATCGAACGCCTCGACGATCGAGGCGTTCAGCGGGCCGCGGCTTTCCATCCTCTGCCTTCCGATCCTGGGCAGCTCAGCGCAGCGGGATGGGATACATCAGGCCCCCCTTGGTCCAGAGCGCGTTGAGGCCGCGCGCCAGCTTGAGCGGGCTGCCCATGCCGACATTGCGCTCGTAGCTCTCGCCGTAGTTCCCGACCAGCTTGACGATGTTGTAGGCCCACTTCTCGTCGAGCTGCAGGGCCTTGCCGTTGCCGGGCTTCACGCCGAGGAAGCGCTGGACCAGCGCGTCGGTCGACTTCAGCTGCTCGTCGACATTGGCGGTGGTGATGCCGCGCTCTTCGGCCTCCAGCATGGCGAACAGCGTCCAGCGCACGACCGCGTTCCAGACATCGTCGCCGCGGCGCACGAACGGTCCCAGCGGCTCCTTGGAGATCAGCTCGGGCAGGATCATGTAGTCGTTCTGGCGGCCACGCGTGGCGAGCGCCGACGCCAGCGCCGAGGAGTCCTGGGTGATGGCGTCGCAGCGGCCGGCGAAGAAGGCCTCGTACATCACGTCCTGGCTCTCGAACACGACCGGCTTGAAGGTCATGTTGCGGCTGCGGAACCAGCTCGCGACGTTGAACTCGTGGGTCGTGCCCTGGGCGACGCAGATCGTGGCGCTGTTGAGCTCGGCCAGACCCTTCACGCCGAGCTTCTTGGACACCATGAAGCCCTGGCCGTCATAGAAGTTGATGCCGGAATATTGCAAGCCGAGACCGGCGTCGCGTTCCAAGGTGATGGTCGAGTTGCGCACCAGCATGTCGATCTCGCCCGACTGCAGGGCAAGGAAGCGCTGCTGTGCCGAGAGCGGCACGTACTTGGCCTTGGTCGCGTCGCCGAACACCGCAGCGGCGACGGCGTTGCACATGTCGATGTCGAGGCCCGACCACTTGCCCTGGCTGTCGGGCAACGAGAAGCCGCCCAGCCCGACATTGACGCCGCAGATGACGTGCCCGCGCTTTTTCACGGTCTCGAGGGCCGACGGTGTCTGGGCCGACGCGGTGGTGAAAACGAAGGCGCCGAGCATGGCGCCGGCAACGAGGAGACGTTTGACGATGGTCATGGGCATTCCCCCTGAATGAGCTGGGGCCATTGCTACCGCCGGGGCGGCCGATTTGCAACATATGAATCTAGTACAACGTACTATGATCCAAATGGATCATTCGGCCACTATGTTTCCTATGGTTACTCCTGACGGAATTGAAACCGGCTGCTGCTACAACCACATGTGCCGCGCCGCAAAAAACGTTCGCGGGGGAGTGTCCGTTTGTCCCTACATCGTCGCCTGCTGGCAGCCGCCGGCCTCGCTTTTCTTGTCACTTCATCGGCGGCCTTCGCCCAGGGCGGTCCGCCGGCCATGCCGGTCACCATCTCCCCGCCTGTCGCCAAGCGCGTCACCCAGTGGGACGAGTTCTCGGGTCGTTTCGAGGCGGTGGCGCAGGTCGAAGTGCGCGCCCGCGTCTCGGGCTTCATCGACAAGCTGCATTTCCGCGACGGCCAGGTCGTCAATGTCGGTGACCTGCTGTTCACCATCGACAAGCGGCCGTTCGAGATCGCGGTCCAGAGTGCCGAGGCCGAGGTCGCGCGCAACAAGGCGCAGGTCGACATCGCCGAGCTGCAGGTCGAGCGCGGCGCGGCGCTGGTCAAGTCCAGGAACATTCCCGACGCCGAGTACGACCAGCGCAAGGCCAACCTCGCCGTGGCGAAGGCCCAGCTCAAGTCAGCCGAGGCCGCGGTGCGCAATGCCGAACTCAATCTCGACTGGACCGATGTCCGCGCGCCGCTGGCTGGCCGCATCTCCGACCGCAAGGTCGATGCCGGCAACCTGATCCAGGGCGGCCAGCAGGGCGCCACTTTGCTCGCCACCATCGTGACACTCGATCCCATCCGCTTCGTGTTCGACGTCTCGGAGGCCGACTACCTGCGCTACACGCGCCTGTTCCTGTCGCGGGCGATGGCGTCGTCACGCGATTCGGTGAATCCGGTGCGCATCCGGCTGGCCGACGAGACCGAATGGACGCGCAACGGCAAGGTCGACTTCGTCGACAATACGCTCAGCCCGCGCTCGGGCACCATGCGCACCCGCGCCGTGGTCGAGAACAAGAACCAGCTCCTGACGCCGGGCGTGTTCGGCCGCGTGCAGCTGTTCGGCGGCGAATACAATGCGCTGCTGATCCCCGATTCGGCGATCGTCGCCGACCAGGCGCGCAAGATCGTCTTCACGGTGGGCGAGAACAACGTGGTGCAGGCCAAGGTCGTGACGCTGGGACCCATCGTCGACGGCCTCCGCGTGATCCGCGAAGGACTGGCGCCGACCGACAACGTCGTGCTGGACGGCCTCGCCAACCCGATGGTGCGGCCGGGCGCCAAGGTCGTGCCCCAGAAGGGCGAGATCAAGACCGCCGACGCCAAAGCCAAATAATCCGCGCTGCCATCCCGCGCGTAGCGCGCCGCCGCTCAGCCGCAGCCCACAGTCCAGGCTCATTCCATGCGTTTTTCCCATTTCTTCATCGACCGGCCGATCTTCGCCTCGGTCCTGTCGATCATCATCCTGATCGTCGGCTTCATCGCCCAGCGCACCTTGCCGGTCGCGGAATATCCCGAGATCGCGCCGCCCACCGTCAACGTCACCGCGACCTATCCCGGCGCCTCGGCCGAGGTGATCGCCCAGACCGTCGCCACGCCGCTCGAGCTCGAGATCAACGGCGTCGACGACATGCTCTACATCAACTCGCAGTCGACCGGTGACGGACGCCTGTCGATCAACGTCGTGTTCAAACCCGGCGTCGACATCGACCAGGCCCAGGTCAACGTGCAGAACCGAGTCGCCGTCGCCCAGCCCCGCCTGCCCGAGGACGTGCAGCGGCTGGGCATCGTGGTGCGCAAGGCCTCGCCCGACCTGATGATGGTCGTGCACATGACGTCGCCCGACGGCAGCCGCGACCAGCAGTACATCTCCAACTACGCCACCCTCTTCGTGAAGGACGTGCTGGGCCGCATCGACGGCGTCGGCAACGTGCTGGTGTTCGGCGCGCGCGACTATTCGATGCGCGTGTGGCTCGATCCCGCCCGCGTCGCCGCCCGCAACCTGACGGCCGGCGAGGTGATGCTGGCGTTGCGCGCGGCGAACCTGCAGGTCGCCGCGGGCGCCATCAACCAGGCGCCGGCCGTGTCGCCGGGCGCCTTCACCTTGTCGGTGCAGACGCTGGGCCGGCTCACCAGCCCCGAGGAGTTCGGCAACATCGTGCTGCGCGCCGAGCCGGACGGCCAGGTGACGCGCCTGCGCGACGTGGCGCGCATCGAGCTGGGCGCGCAGGACTACACGCTGAACGCCTACCTCGACAACAAGAACGCCACGGCGCTCGGCATCTTCCAGCGCCCCGGCTCCAACGCCATCGCCACCTCGGACACCATCAAGGCGACGATGGAGAAGCTGAAGAAGGACTTCCCGCCCGGCCTCGACTATTCGGTGGTCTACAACCCGGTGGAGTTCATCCAGGCCTCGGTCGACGCGGTCATCGAGACGCTGTTCGAAGCGCTGCTGCTGGTCGTGATCGTGGTGATCGTGTTCCTGCAGACCTGGCGGGCGGCGATCATCCCGCTTCTCGCCATTCCTGTCTCGCTGATCGGCTCGTTCGCGGTGATGGCCGCGGTCGGCGTGTCGTTCAACACCCTGTCGCTGTTCGGCCTGGTGCTGGCGATCGGCATCGTGGTCGACGACGCCATCGTCGTGGTCGAGAACGTCGAGCGCTACCTGACCCAGGGCATGTCGCCCAAGGCCGCAGCGCACAAGACCATGGACGAGGTCGGCGGCGCCTTGATCGCGATCTCTCTGGTGCTGATCGCGGTGTTCCTGCCAACGGCCTTCATCACCGGCCTGCAGGGCACTTTCTACAAGCAGTTCGCCATCACCATCGCGGCCTCGACGGCGATCTCGGCCTTCGTGTCGCTGACCCTGTCGCCCGCCATGGCGGCGCTGCTGCTCAAGACGCATGCGCTGTCGCATGTCGAGAAGCCCAAGCCGACGCTGCTCGAGCGCATCGCCTGGCCGCTCAACTGGTTCTTCCGCCAGTTCAATCGCGGCTTCGAATGGCTGTCGAATTTCTATGGCCGGGCCACGGCCCGCCTGATCCGCCTGTCGTTCATCATCCTGCTGGTCTACGGCGGCCTGCTGGCCCTGACGGGCTGGCGGCTGGTCAACACGCCGACCGGCCTGGTGCCGCAGCTCGACCGCTCGTACCTGATCGCCGTCATGCAGCTTCCCGCCGGCGCCACCCTGGAGCGCACCGACAAGCTGGTGAAGCAGGCCTCGGAGATGATCATGGGCACGCCGGGCGTCGAGCATGCCGTGGCCTTCGTCGGCCTCGACGGTGCCACCTTCACCAACTCGCCGAACGCCGGCGTGGTGTTCGTGACCCTGAAGCCGTTCGCCGAACGGCGCGACCTGCCGATGGACAAGATCCTGGCCGACCTGCGCGGCAAGATGTTTTCCCTGCGCGAAGCCTTCGTGTTCGTGCTCGAGCCGCCCTCGGTGCCGGGCATCGGCACCGGCGGCGGCCTGAAGGGCTACGTGCAGGATCGCGCCGCGCGCGGCCTGCCGGCGCTCGAGGGCGCGACCTGGGCGTTGGCCGGCGCCGCCGGCCAGGCGCCGGGGCTGACTCAGGCCTTCACCCTGTTCAGCACACGCACGCCGCAGATCTGGGCCGAGATCGACCGCACCAAGGCCGAGCAGCTCGGCGTGCCGATCGCGCGCGTGTTCGAGACGCTGTCGATCTACATGGGGTCGGGCTACGTCAACGACTTCAACATCCTCGGCCGCACCTATCGCGTGACGGCGCAGGCCGACGATCCCTATCGCCTGACCGTGCGCGACGTCGGCAATTTGAAGACGCGGTCGGCGAGCGGCGAGATGGTGCCGATCGGCTCGGTCGCCACCTTCTCCGACACGACCGGTCCGTACCGTGTGGCGCGCTACAATCTCTATCCCGCGGCGGAGGTCCAGACGGCGATCAAGCGCGGCTTCTCCTCGGGCCAGGGCATCGCCACCATCGAGGGTCTCTCCGAGAAGGTCCTGCCTTCGGGCTTCGGCTTCGAATGGACCGAGATCGCGCTCCAGGAAAAGCTCGCCGGCGACACCGCGGTGATCGCCTTCGGGCTGGCCGTGGTGTTCGTGTTCCTGCTGTTGGCGGCGCTCTACGAGAGCTGGCTGCTGCCGCTCGCGGTCATCCTGATCGTGCCGATGTGCGTACTGGCGGCCATGATCGGCGTCAACATCCGCGGGCTCGACCGCAACATCCTGGTCGAGATCGGCCTGGTGGTGCTGGTCGGCCTCGCGGCCAAGAACGCCATCCTGATCGTCGAGTTTGCCAAGCAGGCGCACGAGGGGGGCATGAACCGCTTCGACGCCGCGGTCAGCGCCGCCAAGACCCGCTTGCGGCCGATCCTCATGACCTCGCTCGCCTTCATCCTGGGCGTGGTGCCGCTGGTCGTGAGCTTCGGCGCCGGTGCCGAGATGCGCCAGTCGCTGGGCACGGCGGTGTTCTTCGGCATGCTGGGCGTCACCTTCTTCGGCCTGGTGTTCACGCCGGTGTTCTACGTGGTGAGCACGGGTCTTTCGGAGCTGCGCTTCAGGTGGCGCAAGCCCGAGGTGCCGCCCGAGCCGACGTTCAAGCCGGACCAGGCCTAACGACGGCCTGGTCGATTCGCGCGACGAGGTCGGCCGGCAACGGGCCGGCCTCGGCCGCGGCGACGCAGTCGGCGAGCTCGCTGCGGTTCTTCACGCCCAGCACCAGGGTGTCGATGTCGAGCGCCAGCGCGTAACGATGGGCGATAACGGCCGGGTTGGCGCGGATCTCGGCACAGATCGCTCGGAAGGGCGCGGCCCGCGCATAGTCGCGCACTTCGGCATGATCGGCGGGCAGCTCGCGGTCGATGGCGTCGGTGAGGGCGCCGGCCTGCACGGCGCGAATGCCCATGACGCCGACGCCGGCGGCGCGCGCTGCCGCGATCACCGCGCGCGGCTTCGCCGGGCCGTCGAAGAACTTCAGGCCGCCCGGCGAGTCCAGCAGATTGGCGATGCATTGCACCGCCGCCGGCGCCGGCTGCTCGCCCAGCACCTTGATGAGGGTGTCGGGCTGGCCGATGCCGGTGATGCCCCAGGCGCCGATGAGGCCTTCGCCGACGAAGCGTTCGAACGCCGGGCGCACGCGATCGACGAAGGTGGCGTAGGGCGTCATGCGCTCGGCGGCGCCGGCCGACGCACGGGCGATGAAGGCCTGGTCGGGCACGATGTTGGAATGGAGGAAGAAGAGATCGAGGCGCGGCAGGCGCAGGCGCTTCAGGCTGGCGTCGATCGACTGGCGCAGAGTGCCCTCGACCTGGTCGGGCGCCAGGTTGCCGAGATTGCATTTGCTGGTGACGCGCAGACCGGCCGGCAACTTGCCGCCGAAGGCCTCGCCGACCACGAGCTCGGCCTTGCCGTCGCCGTAGCGCGGCGCCAGATCGAGGAGGGTGATGCCCGCCGCTACGGCATCGTGCACGGTGGCGACACATTCCTCGACGGTCGTGGCGCCCCACAGCATTCCGAGCCCACCACCGCCCAGGGTGAGGGTCGAGACCGGCCAGAGCCGGCCGAAGGAATGCTGTTTCATGCCGGTAACCTCGCGATGCGATCACGCTATAGTTTCTCGACTATATCGTGCGATTGGTCTGATCTCCGACTGCAAAGGAAAGCACCGATGCCCACTCATCCCGCCCTCGCCGCCGGTCGCGTGGCGGTCATCACCGGAGCCGCCAGCGGCATCGGCCTCGCCGCCGCCCGCCGCTTCGCCTCGATGGGCATGCGTGTCTGCCTGGCCGACCTGTCGGCCGACGCGCTGGTGCGGGCGACCGAGGAGGTCGCCGCGGTGGCGCCGGATGGCCATGCCGCGGTCATCACCGTTCCGACCGACGTCAGCAAGCTCGAGAGTGTGCAGGCGCTGAAGGACCGGGCCTACGGTGCGTTCGACGAGGTCGCGGTGCTGATGAACAATGCCGGCACCGCGCCGGGCGGCGGACCGTGGGATCACTACGAGCGCTGGCAGCGTGTGCTCAACGTCAACCTGTGGGGCGTCATCAACGGCGTGCAGACCTTCGCGCCGGCGATGCTGGCGCAGAAGAATCCCTGCGCCATCATCAACACCGGCTCCAAGCAGGGCATCACCTGCCCGCCGGGCGACGCCGCCTACAACGTCAGCAAGGCGGGGGTGAAGGTGCTGACCGAAGCGCTGGCCCACAGCTTGCGCAACGAGGAGGGCGCCACCATCTCCGCTCATCTGTTGATTCCGGGCTCGACCTTCACCGGCATGACGGCGCGCGGACGCACCGAAAAGCCGGCGGGCGCCTGGAGCCCGGACCAGGTGGTCGACATGCTGATCGACGGCATGAGCAATGGCGATTTCTACATCCTCTGCCCCGACAACGAGGTGACGCGCGAGGTCGACCATCGGCGCATCCTGTGGGCGGCTCAGGACATCACCGAGAACCGTCCGGCGCTGTCGCGCTGGCACGCCGAATACAAGGAGGCGTTCGCCGCCTTCCTCACCATGGAGAAGTGACCATGACCCGCTGGCTGACCCTTGCCCTCACAGGCGGCGCGCTCGCGATCGCCGCCTTTGGTCTCGGCATCTGGCCGTCTTCGGCCGAGAGCGCGAAGGTCGTGCCGGCGCCGGCCGTCGATGCGCCGGCAAGCCAGGCGACGTCGGAGGTGATCGTGCTGGCCGGCGGCTGCTTCTGGGGCGTGCAAGGCGTGTTCCAGCATGTCGACGGCGTGAGCAGCGCCGTGTCCGGCTATGCCGGCGGTGCCAAGGACACGGCGTCCTATGACAAGGTCACGTCGGGCCGCACGGGCCACGCCGAGTCCGTGCGCATCACCTACGACCCGCGCAAGGTCAGTCTCGGCAAGCTGTTGCAGATCTATTTCTCGGTGGCGCACGATCCGACCCAGCTCAATCGGCAGGGGCCCGATGTCGGCACGCAGTACCGGTCGGCGATCTTCCCGGCCAACGACGAGCAGGCGCGCGTCGCCAAGGCGTATATCGACCAGCTCGACCAGGCGCGTGTCTACGGCGCCAAGGTCGTGACCACGATCGAGCCCGGCAAGCCGTTCTATGCCGCCGAGGGCTATCACCAGGACTACATGACGCTCAATCCGCGCCAGCCCTACATCGCCATCCACGACCTGCCGAAGGTCGACAATCTCAAGCGGCTGTTTCCCGCCGCCTATCGTGCCGAGCCGGCACTGGTCTCCAAGACCGGCATGTGAGGAGGCGGAGGACGCAGGAGCGCGAAGCCGACCTGCACGATGCCGGCGGCAAGGCCGATGGCGACGCCGAGCCGCCACGCCAGGTCGTAGGATCCGAGTCGCTCGTATAGAAGACCGCCGCCGAAGGCGCCCAGGAAGCTGCCGAGCTGGTGGCTCATGAAGGCGACGCCCTGGATCATCGCCTGCCAGCGCAGCCCGAACATTTCGGCCACTGAGCCCGCGACCAGCGGGCCGACGCCCAGCCAGAGGAAGCCCATGGCCGAGGCGAAGACGAGCGTGCCGAGCGGCGTCGGCGGCAGCACGAAGTACCAGCCGAGCACGATCGAGCGGGCGACGTAGATGCCCCCCAGAAGGCCGAGCTTTGACCAGCGGCCGCCGGCCCAGCCGAAAAACAACCCGCCGAATACGTTGAACAGGCCGATCGCCGCCAGCGCCTGGGCGCTCAGCGCCGGATCCATGCCGCAGATCGCCAGATACGACGGCAGATGGGTGGCGATGAACAAAAGCTGCATGCCGCAGACGAAGTAGGCCGCGGTCATGACCACGAAGGAGGGCGTTCTCAAGGCGCGCAGCAGCACGGCCTTGGCCGATTCCTGTCGTAGTCCGGCGGGACCGACAGGCAACGGCAGGCGATCGACGCGGCCGGCGATCCAGGCGGCCGGCAACATGCCGAGCGCCAGCAGCAGGAAGCCCAGCACGCCCGCGCGCCAGCCGAAGTCGACGGCGAGGAACTGTCCCAGCGGGGCGGACAGCAGGGCGCCCAGCGAGCCCGAGGCGGTGATGGCGCCCAATATCAGGCTGCGCACGCGGCCGGGCACGGCGCGCGAGCCGACGGCCAGCGCGATGGCGGTAGCGGTGCAGGCGAGCGCCATGCCGATCAGCACGCCTGCCCCCAGCATCACGCCCGGCAGGCCGTCGGCCAGGGCGAAGGTGAGCGTGCCCGCGATGTACAGAAAGCTGCCGGCCAGCATCACCGGCCGGAAGCCGACGCGTACGGCCAGCGCACCCGCCAGCGGCTGCAGGAAGCCCCAGGCCAGGTTCTGGACCGACATGGCGAGCGCGAAGTCGGAGACGCTGACGGCGATGTCGCGGGTGAGCGGCGGCATGATCAGGCCGAAGCTCTGCCGGATGCCGCCGCTCAGGCTCAGCATGACCGCCGCCCCGATCAGGATCGGCAGGGTCGGGCGCAGCTCTTTCATCAGGGCCATCGGACTCACCCTTGATTACACAGGTCTGTGTACCTTAGGGTCGAGGCCTGACAGGTCAATGGACAACTACACAGACCGGTGTAATTCGTGTCACGATCCGAAACGCGTTCAGACGCGATGCGCGAGCGCATCCTCGAGACGGCCGACCGATTATTCTACGGCCAAGGCATCCGTGCGGTCGGCGTCGACACCGTCGCGGCGGAGATCGGCATCAGCAAGCGCACGCTCTACAACTACTTTCCGTCCAAGGACGAGCTGATCGTGGCCTATCTGCAGCGCCGGCTCAGGCCCACGCCGATATCGGACCTGCCGCCGGCGGAGCAGATCCTGGGCAATTTCGAGCGGCTGGAGCGCACTTTTTCGGCCGGCGTGTTCCGCGGCTGTCCGTTCGTCAACGCCGTGGCCGAGATCAAGGAAGCCTCGCACGCCGCCAACAAGGTCGCCTTTGCCTTCAAGGAGCAGCGCCGCCTGTGGTTTCGCGACCTGCTGGCCAAGCTGAAAGTGAAGGATCCCGACACCCTGGCGCTGCAGCTGCAGATCCTGTCCGACGGCGCGATCGCCGCGGCGCTGGTGCGCGGCGATCCCAAGGTCGCCGTCACGGCGGGCGAGGCAGCGCGGACGCTGTTGCAGGCGGCCGGAGTCGAGCTGCCCCGCCCGAAGCGGGCGCGCCCTTAGCGGGCGGCGACGGAAACCAGGCGGGCGATCTCACGCACCAGGCTCGCGACCACGGCGCCCCGCATGCGATGGGCCCGCTGGGCGTAGATCTGGCGCTCGGTATGGCTGGGATAGGCGATCGAGAACATGGAAACCTCCAAGAGTTGGAAGTTACTTAATTCATATCTTATCGACCGATAATCTTATCAATTTGACTATTACTGATGAATTCTGTTCACTATTGGCGCAATGATCGATCATGCCAGCGAAATGGCCGCCTTCGTGCGGGTCGTTGATTCCAATGGCTTTTCAGCCGCGGCGCCGATCCTGGGGCTGAGCCCCTCGGCCGTCAGCAAGCTCATAACCCGGCTGGAGACCAGGCTGGGCGTGCGGCTGTTGCAGCGCACGACCCGCGCGCTCAATCTCACCCAGGAAGGCGAGATCTTCTACGCCGCGGCCAAGCGCATCGTGGGCGAGATCGAATCGCTGGAGAACCAGATCGTCGGCAAGAGCGGCACGCCGAGCGGCGTGCTGCGGGTGACGACGTCGCTCGCCTTCGCCACGCACCAGCTCGCGCCGGTGCTCTCGGAGTTCCTGGCCCGCTATCCGCTGGTGCAGCTCGAGCTGCTGCCGACCGACCGGGTGATCGACATGGTCGACGAGGGCATCGACGTCGCGCTGCGCATCGGGCGGCTGGCCGATACCAGCTTCATGGCGCGCAAGATCGGCGAGGACAAACGCCTGATCTGCGCCGCGCCGTCCTATCTCGCGCGCCACGGCACGCCGCAGCGGCCGGAGGACCTGGCGCGGCACAATTGCATCGTGTCGCGCGATCACCCCTACCTCAACCGCTGGTCCTTCAAGGTCGACGGGCGCATCGTCGAGATGGACGTGCGCGGCCGAATCGCCGTCACCGAGGGCGAGGCGCAGATGCAGTTCGCCCTGCAGGGCATCGGCATCGTGCGGGTCACCCGGCTGACGCTGACGCAGGCGATCCGCGAGGGCACGCTGGTGCCCCTGCTGGGCGCCTTCTCGGCCGAGGAGGCCGTGGGCATCCATGCCGTCTATCCGCACCGGCGGCATCTCGCGCCCAAGGTGCCGGCCTTTGTCAATTTCCTGATCGAGAAGTTCACGCCGCCGCCGTGGGAGATATGATGCTAGGATCGCCCCGCCAGACACACATGAAAAGTCGAGGAGGGGGAACATGGATCGCGACACGGACCTTTTTGTGCAGGCCTTCTGGGTCAAGTGCCGCGACGTCATCCGGCCCGAGCTCGACCGAGTCATCGACGAGCTGAAGAGCGCCGGCCATGACGCCAACGTCTCGACCCAGGAATACTCGCCGGTCGCCGACAAGCTACCCGACATCGGCCCCGTGCTGACGCTCACCGTGCATCCCGGGGGCGCGGAGAAGGGCCGCACGCTGCAGTTCCACGGCGACGTCGCCAAGCGCGACCTCGAGATCATCGGTAACGCCGGCAAGCCCACCCATCGCCACGATCTCGCGGCAGTCGACGAGGCGCTGACCCGGCGCGAAATCGCCGACTGGGTGGCCGCGACACTCACATAGCCGAGGAAGCCATGGCCGACGCCATCGACGACCTGTTTCGCCGCTTCGGCAAGGCCTTCAACAAGGCCGACGTCGAGGAGATCGCGGCCTGCGTAACCGACGACTTCGAGTGGCGCTTGAACGCCGGGGCCGCGGGCGGTGCGCCGGGCGGCCGCGTGCTCAGGGGCAAGGACGATTTGCGCGCGCACTTCGCCGACAAGAGCAAGGCGCATCGCGAGGCGCGCTTCTCCGAGGCGCGCATCCATCGCGCCGGCGACAAGCTGTTCGGCACGTTCCGCGTCACCGGCATCGACCATGCCGGCAAGCCGTTCGACCGCTACGGCATCGATCTCTACGAAGTCCGCGACGGCAAGATCGCGCTGAAGGACAGCTACCTCAAGGCCGACTGAGGAAGCCGAGCGCGGCTTCGCAATACATGGCGTAGACCGGGCCGATCGAGGCGATATCGGCCCATTCGTCGGCGGCATGCATGCTGCCGAAGCTGACGCCGGGCGCGCAGACGGTGGGCACGCCGTGCGAGGCCAGGAGATTGCCGATGTTGGAGGGGCCGCAGACATCGGCGCTGAACGGCCGGCCGAACGCAGCGCCGGCGGCGCGGACAAAGCTCTGCACCAACGGGTCGTCGCGCGACACGACATAGGCCGGCCAGGTATCGACGATTTCGATGCCGGCCCGGGCATCGACGGAGCGCACGATCTGTTCGAACCAACGCGTCGCCTGCGCCGCATCGAAGCGGCGCGTCAGTCGGATATCGACGTGGCAGACCGCGAGGTCGGGCACGACGCTGAACCCCTCGCCGCCTTCGATGCGCGTCACGGTCGCCGACGGTCCGAAGGGAAAGGCGTCGTCGGGCACATCGGGGAAGACGGGCTCGGCGAGCTTCAGCGCGAAGTCGGCGGCCTTGGTGAGCGCATTGACGCCGCGACGCTCGGCATCGCCCGAGTGCGCAGCGACGCCGACAAAGCGCAGGCGGGCGCGCAGGAAGCCGCGGCTGCCGCTGACGACGCCTTCATTGCCGGGATAGCCCAGCGACGCGGCATCGGGCGGCCGGCCCACCGCCTCGAGATAGGCGCGCACGCCACCGAACCGGCCGGTGTGCTCGTCGGCATCGAACAGCACGTGCAGCGTGCCGCGCGGCAATCCGCTCTTGGCGAAATGGCGCGCGACATGGGCCAGGATGGCGACGCCCGCCTTGGAATCGGCGGCGCCGCGGCCGAGCAGCCGGCCGTCGCGCACCGCTCCGGAGAAGGGCGGCGCGCTCCATTGGCTGGGATCGCCGGCCGGCGCGGTATCGATGCAGGCGTCGAGGCAGAGGACAGGGCCCGGCGTGGCGCCGGCAATCTCGACCAGCACCGCCACCGGCTTGCCCGATGGATCGTCGAGCAGGCGCGGCGCAAGACCGTTGTCAGCGAGCCATGCCTGGACGACAGCCAGCACCGGCTGCGGCGGGTCGATGCCGGCGCAGGACGGCGTCGCCACCAATCGTGACGCCAGGGCAACGATGCTGTCGACGGGGGCTGCTGCGCTGACACGGGTCATGATGCCCTTATGCCTCGCCATGCCATCGCGGCCCAGGCCAGCAGGAGCACGACGGACGCGCCTGTCACAGCCCAACTCCAACGCTCGACGGGAATTGAACCGCGCTCGAGCTGGAAGACGTTGTGGCCGGCCGGCGCCACGAACGACACCAGGCGCAACGGCTCACTCGGGGCCAAGGGCAGCACCGGCTCGAGCCGCCATGCCGGAAAGTAGAAGCGCCGCACCGTGACCGCGGTCGGGTCGGCCGCATCCACTTCGATGCGCATCGCCCCAAACCGCTCCTGCTCGGCCCGGCAAAGGCGCGGCTGAGGCGAACAGGCGACGGCCGGCAGGTCCGCCACCGGCCCAAGGCTCACCTCGTCGAACGCCGTGTCCGGCTGCTGCGGGTAACCCGCGGGCAGGTATTCCTTGACCTCTCTCGGCGGCGGCGCCGTGCCGGCCAGCGCGATGTCGATGCGACCCACGATGCCGCCGACCATGACCGCGAGGCCTGGAGCAAGGGCGATGAGCGCCGCCGCGAAAAGCAGGCGCGTCGGACGACCGACCGTTCTCCAGGGCGCGACACAGAGGGCCGTGATGGCGGAAAATTCCACGACGATCAGAAGGCGCCAGGGAAACTGCACCTTGGAAACCATGGGCACGATGTCCCAGAACCAGGGCACGAGGCCGGACATCAACAGCAGGCCGACCAGGCACAGCAGCGCCCAGAAGACAGCCGAGCGACCGGACGCGATGCAGATGACGGCCACCGCGGCGAGGGCCCATGCCAGCGCAATGGAATCCAGCATCAGCATGAAGTCCGGCGGCCGGCTCAGGGTCTGCAGCGGGATGAGAAACCACCTGTGGACGCTGTAGCCCGCGATCCAAAGATGCTCGGCGGAGATGGTGTCCTGCAGAAGCAGGGCCGGCATCAGGTAGATCGCAGCGAGGCCGAGGCCCAAGGCGCCGGCCGCGGCGCATCGCAGAACGACCCTTGCCGCCGCGCGCCGGTCACCGGCTTGCCAAGCGCGGAACAGGACGTATGCGGGCAACGCGGTCACAGAGATCAGCAGGGCTGTCGGCAGATGCGACATCGCCAGGGCCGCATGGGAAAGGCCGAACAGGAGGCTTCCGCCGCGCGCCTTTGCGGCGATGCGGCAGACGCCCAGCATCACCAGCGGCAGCACGGCATAGGCGGCAAATTCGGCATACGCGCCGCGGATGTAGTGATCGAGCAGGTGATAGGGCGCGACCATGTAGGCGAGAGCGCCGATCAGCGCGACCCGTCGATCGGCCATCGAACGCAGCCACAAGTACATCGCGCCGCCGGAAGCCCAGAGCAGCAACGCCCAGGCGATCGACAGCCGATAGGAGACAGGCAGCACATTGCCGGTGACGACGCTCAGCAGCGCATCGATCCAGAAGGGCAGCGGCGGATAGAAATAGAAGGTCGGCGCGCCCAGGCCATCGAAGGAGTCCGGCATCCAGCGCGGATAGAGGATGCCGGCACGAAACTGCGCCGAGAACTGGTCGGCCCAGAGCACGTTTTGCGCGGAGCTGTTGCTCGGCAATGTGCCCAGGAGCAGAGAGGGCGCGAGGAGTGCCGCCGTCGCAATTGCCAGGACGAAGGCCGGATGGCGCAAAGCCAAACTGCCGATGCTAGTCCGCCGCCTGCCTCTGCGCGGTGTGGTCGGGCGTCAGGCTGTAGGTCGTGAAGCGCCGGTTGAGCGACGGCATCGGGCAGGCTTCGAGATGACCTTCGGCCGGGCGCATCAGGATCATGGCCGTGGTCGCCGTCTTCACCCCGCGCGTGTTGAGTCGCGGCGGCCGGCACACTGACCAGGGCGCGTTCCAGTCGTCGAAGAAGGCGTTGCGGAAATGGTCGAGCGTGAGGTTGCCGAGCTTGGGGGCGAGATGGTCGCGCACGCGCCTGTCGCGATAGATCGAGCAGGGGGTTTCGGCCAGCCCGGTATCCTTCACTTTGGTGCGCGCCGACTCGGCGATCCAATGGTTGGCGTGGACATAGAGGCCGCGATCGGGCGCCAGCCAGAACGTATCGTCAGGGGCGCATTCGAAGCCGAAGGCCTCGCCGCCGCAATGGCTCACCGCCATGTGGTTGGAGCCGAGCTTGGGCGTCGACATGATGGTTTGGACGGCGTTGGCGAGATAGGCGCTCTCCAGCACCTTGCGGCGGATGAAGGGCAGCGGGATGCCGGGACCGCACGTGTAGTCGCGGTCGCATTGCAGGGCGTTGGCGGTGAGGCCGATGCCGGCCGAGTTCAGGCCCGAGCGCGCCAGACCGCCCGCTTCGGTGAAGGTCAGGATGTCGGGACCATCGTCGCGATGGATGCGCAGGATAACGCCGGTCTCGGCGCACTCGGCGCGCCAGTCCCAGTTCTGGCCATGCAGCAGCACGCCGTCGGCGCTGGCTGCAGGCAGGGCGAGCGCCGCCGTGCAGCCATCCGGCACCTGCCTGGCTTCCTGCTCCTGGCGGGCCGCCGCCACCATCTCGGTGCGGGCATTCATCAGCACCACGGCGGCGAACGGCTCGTTGGCGCCCTCGGCGATGCCGCGCATCTCCTCGATGTAGGTCGGATCGAACTTCTCGATCGACGGCGCCAGCGCCTCGGCACGGCGTTCCAGCTCGGCCCAGTCGACACCGCTCTCCAACAGCGATTCGGCGTACATCTTGGCGCCGCGGCGCAGCCGGTCGGCAGCGGCCTGGCCGTGGATGCGGCCACGCTCCCGCGGGCTGCCGGAAAGGTCGATCAGGGGAAACGGTGCGTACTCGGCCATGGGCGCCTCGCTTTCAGAAGGGTTTTAGCACCACGAGGAACACGATGGCGATCATCAGCACCGTCGGCACCTCGTTCCACCAGCGATAATAGGTTGCAGGCCTTGTGTTGCGGTCCGCCTCGAAATCCTTGCGCCAGCGGCCGTAGAGGTGATGGATCAGGGTGAGGCCCAGCACCAGCGAGAACTTCACCTGCCACCAGCCGGCCTGCCACCAGTCGCCGCGCCAGGCGAGCGCCAGGCCGAAGATCCAGACCAGGATCATCGCCGGGTTCATGATGCCGCGCAGCAGGCGGCGCTCCATGACCTTGAAGGTCTCGCTCTGCTTGGATCCCGGCTCGGTATCGGCGTGATAGACGAACAGGCGAGGCAGGTAGAGCAGTCCGGCCATCCAGGCGATCACGGCGACGACGTGCAGGGCCTTCAGGATCTCATAGAGCATCGCGCACCAGCCTCGCGAGACCTGCGATGAACAACGGATGCGTTCCGACCGTGGGCACGCGGATGTAGCTCGGCACGCCGACCTTGTCGGCGAGATGGCGGTATTCGATGTCGAGCTCGACCAGGGTCTCGGAATGCTCCGACACGAAGGACAGCGGATAGAGCACGACCGCGACCTTGTCGGCGCCGGCGCGGGCGATCTCGGCGTCGGTCGAGGGGCCGATCCACTTCAGCGGGCCGACGCGGCTTTGATAGCAAACCGACCAGTCGAGACCGCCGACATGCTCGGCGATGGCCTTGGCCGTCTGTTCAACCTGGCTCTGGTAGGGATCACCTGCCTTGATCACCCGCTCCGGCAGGCCGTGAGCGGAAAACAGCACGCGATGCGGCGCATTGCCGACCTGGGCGAGGCCTTCCTTCAGCAAAGCGACGGACGCGGCGATGAAACCCATCTCGGTCGGATAGTCCTTCACGACCTTGGTCGGCACCTTGAACTTCGCCGTATCATTCCATGCCTTGAAGGACGATTCCGTCGTCGCGGTCGAGTACTGCGGATAGAGCGGCAGCAGCACGATGCGGTCGGGCTTGAAACGCTCGACCGACCGCACGACCGCCTCGGTCATGGGGTGCCAGTAGCGCATGCAGACATAGCCGCGCCATTCGTGCTCAGTACCCAGCGCTTCCTCGAGGGCGCGAGCCTGCGCCTCCGTCTGGCCGAGGATGGGCGAGGAACCGCCGATCTTGTCGTAGATCGCCCGCGCCGTCGGTGCGCGCCGGCGCGCCAGGAAGCTCGCCAGGGGTCCGCGAATGAAACCGGGCACGCGCAGGATCGCGGGATCGCCGAACAGATTGCGCAAGAAGGGCTGCACGGCCTCCAACGAATCGGGCCCGCCCAGATTGAACATGATGATCGCGATCTTCACGATGTCCCACTCATGAGGTGGACGGCTTCCAGTTGCGCACGATCTCGACCAGCTGCGCGACATGCTCGGGCGGCGTCTGCGGCACGACTCCATGGCCGAGATTGAACACGAAAGAGCCGTGCCCGAGCTTGTCGAGGATGCGCGTCGCTTCGCGCTCCAGCGCCGCGCCGCCCGCCACCAGCATCAAGGGATCGAGATTGCCCTGCAGGCAGATATGCGGCTGCAGCTCGCGCGCCGCCCAATGGGCGCCGATGCCGGTATCGATCGACAGGGCGGCAAAGGCATCGCTGCGGCGATACATCAGGGTCGCCGGTCCGACGGCGCGCGGAAAGGCGATGATCGGCGTCTTGGGATGGCGCGCATGCACGGCGTGGGCGATGCGGACCATCGGCTCGAGCGACCAGCTGAAGAGCTGCTCTTCCGGCAACACCCCGGCCCAGGAATCGAAGAGCTGCACCGCATCGGCGCCGGCCTCGATCTGGTTGACGAGATGATCGACCACCGCATCGACCAGAAGATCGATCAGCAGGCTGAAGGAATCGGGATGGCGGTAGGCCCAGCCCTTCACCTTGGCGAAGTCGCGGCTGCCGCCGCCCTCGATCATGTAGCAGGCCAGGGTGAACGGCGCGCCGGCGAAGCCCAGCAGCGCTTTCTCGGCCGGCAGCGCGGCGCGGGTCCGCCGGATCGCCTCGTAGACCGGTGCCAGCTTCTCGGGCAGGCGAGCCCGGGTCAGGCGGGCGAAATCGGCCGGTTCTTTCAACGCTTCGAGCTTGGGCCCTTCGCCCTCCTCGAACCACACCTTCTGGCCGAGCGCGTCGGGCACCACCAGGATGTCGGAAAAGATGATGGCGGCATCGAGCCCGAAGCGCCGGATCGGCTGCAGAGTGACCTCGACTGCCTTGTCGGGCGTGTAGCAGAACTCGAGGAACGAACGCGTCGTCGCCCGGATGGCGCGATACTCCGGCAGATAGCGCCCGGCCTGACGCATCAGCCAGATCGGCGGCGTCGGAAAGCGCGTCCCGGCCAGGGTCTTCAGGAACTTGGCCTCGCTCAAGCTCTCATCCTCATGCCTACCCTCTTACTCTTTCATAATAGGTAGTAGCAGTAGTTGAGGGTGTGGCTCATGGGGATGCGCCTTATTGGCAAGCCTTCCCCAACCCGCTGTGGAGCGGCTAGCATCGATTCGACAGGCTTTTGCCGTTGGATTCACGATTCGCAGGCCATTCCTTCCAGACTGTCCGCAAGGGATGGGGACCGGCATCGGATAGGCGAGTCGTGTCTCGAATCGGCCGCTCCGGGATGGATGCACCGGCTGTCCCCGTCTTCCCATGAGCAATCCTGCATTTCTCCCCGGGTCCCTGTGGGGTAAAAAAGACCGTGGCCAACCGAAACTTCCACGTCCATCTCGTCTCCGACTCGACCGGCGAGACGGTATCGAGCGTCGCACGCGCCTGCCTTGTGCAATACGAGGGTGTGTTCGTGCAGGAGCATGTCTGGTCGCTGGTCCGCACCAAGGGCCAGATGGACAAGGTCATGCAGGCGGTCGAGCGCGACCGCGGTCCCGTGCTCTACACGCTGGTCGATCCCGAATTGCGCGACTTGGTGCGCGATCACTGCCGGCGCCTGCAACTGCCCTGCGTCGGCGTCCTCGACCAGGCGATGAGCGTGCTGGCCGTGCACTTCCATTCCAAGAGCGAGCAGTGGCCGGGCCGCCAGCACCAGCTCGACGAAGGCTATTTCGACCGCATCGACGCCATGCACTACACCTTGGCGCACGATGACGGTCAGTCGACGCACGACCTCGAGGATGCCGACGTCATCCTGGTCGGGCCGTCGCGCACCTCCAAGACGCCGACCTGCGTCTATCTTGCCAACCGCGGCGTGCGCGCGGCCAACGTGCCGCTGGTGCCGCTGGTCGATCCGCCGTCGGCGCTCGAGACGGCCAAGCGGCCGTTGATCGTCGGCCTGATCACCGATCCCGAGCGGCTGGTGCAGATCCGCGTCAATCGCCTGCGCCTGCTGCAGCAGAGTACCGAGAGCGACTACACCGACATGGAGAACGTGCAGCGCGAGATCCAGGAAGCGCGCCGTCTGTATGCTCGCCGCAAATGGGCGACCATCGACGTCACGCGCCGCTCGATCGAGGAGACGGCGGCGGCAATCCTGCAGATGCTGGCGGTACGCCGCGATCAGCGGCTGCAGGCAACGGAATAAGCATCGACACGGCGAGGGAGGCGATCATGCGGTTTCGTCATCCTGGTACAGGCGTTGCAGTTGGTCTGATTCTTGCTGCTTCTTCGGCACTTGCCGCGAATGGCATCGATGTCACGCGCGGCCAGGACGCGATGCTGTTCGGCAACTGCGTGCCGAGCCTCGTGGTCGAGAACAATTCGATGGAGATCATCGACTACCTGCAAGTTGATGTCGCCGTCACCCTGGAGAATGGCCAGGAACGCATCGTTGAGCTGAAATCGGCATACCGGGAAGGGGTGCCAGATCCGATTGGGGTTGGAGGGAAGGCTACTTTGAAACAGCATCTCGATACATCCAGAGCGCTTGGCGTGGGCTGCGGCGATCTGAAGATACGTCGCGTCGTGCGCACCATTTGCGAGGCCGAAGGCGGCAAATCCTGCGCCTCGTCGGTGTCGGTGCAGCCGTGATCCGCAGACGAACGCTCGTCGGCGCCGCCGGCGCCTCGCTGCTGGCCGCGCCCGCCCTCGGACAAGGCGCGTTTCCCAACAAGCCGCTCAAGATGGTCGTGCCCTATCCGCCGGGTGGCGGGACCGACGGGCTCGGCCGGATCACGGGCCAGTTCCTGTCGGAGAAGCTCGGTCAGCCAATCGTCATCCAGAACATCGGCGGCGCCTCGAGCACCGTCGGGTCGGAGACGGTGCGCCGGTCCGATCCCGACGGCTACACGCTGCTGTTCAACGCGAGCCTGTTCGTGCTGGGCAAGACGGTGGTGCCGACCTGCCCCTACGATCCGGTGACCGACTTCCGCGCCATTGCCCAGGCGGGTGAGGCGCCGCTGGTGCTGCTGGTCAACAACAACGTGCCGGGCACCGACTACAAGAGCACCATGGAGGCGATCGCCAAGGAGCCGAAGAAGTACTTCTTCGCCCTGTCGTCCGGCGGCTCGGCCGGCCATATCGCCACGCTGGCGTTCCTGAAGAAGACCGGCCTGCCGCTCGACACCATCCTCTACAAGGGCACGGCGCCGGCCAACGCCGACCTGGTGGCGGGCAACGTCCAGCTCTTCATGGATCCCTGGACGGCGCTCCTGCCGCTCGCGACCTCAGGCCGTGCGCGCGGACTTTTCGTAACGTCGAAGGAACGCACCAAGCTCGCACCCAACATCCCGACCAGCGAAGAGGTCGGGCTGAAGGACTTCAACATCAGCTCCTGGTACGGCGTGTGGGCGCCCAAGGACACGCCCGATCCGATCATCGACAAGCTCGCGAGCGCGATGGCGGAAGTTTCCAAGGATCCAGGCTTCGTCGAAAAGACGACGTCGCTCGGCATCGTGCCGACGGCGCGTGGCCCCAAGGACTTTGCCGCCTTCATCAAGACCGAGGTCGAGGTGAACACGGCGCTCCTGAAGGAGTCGGACTTCAAGCCGGAGTGATGCTGGGGGCGCGCCACTCCAGTGGCGCGTCGTGGTCTTCCGGAGCACTGGCCTCCGGCCGGCATCAAGATCATGAGCCGGCGAGTAGGTCGCGGTAAACCGCGACTCGGCCGGCGGTCCAAAAGCGCATGAGAAGACGCGCCACTGGAGTGGCGCCCCCAGCGAAGAGCTATTCAGCCGCCTTCGGAACCGGTTCGAACCGCGCGTCGAAGTCGCGAATGGCTTTCTCGACGGTGTCGGCGACCTGTTTCAGCTTGTCCTGATTCACGACCTTCAGGCCGAACAGGTCCTTCACGTAGAAGACGTCGACGGCGCGCTCGCCGTAGGTGGTGATGTGCGCCGTGGCGACCTGCAGGCTCATGCGCGTCAGCGCGCGGGTCACGACGTGCAGGAAGCCCGGGCGGTCGCGGCCGTTGACCTCGATCACGGTGAACGTGTCGGAGGCGTTGTTGTCGATCAGCACGCGCGGCTCGACGGTGAAGACACGGTCGCGCTTCGGATACGAGGCGCGCTGGCTGCCGAGCTCGCGCTGAATGTCGAGCCGGTTGCTGAGCGCGATCTCGACCCGCGCCGCCAGTCGGGCCAGGCGCTGCGGACCGTCGAACGGCTTGCCCTCGAGGTCCTGGATCCAGAACGTGTCGAGGGCCATGCCGTTGGCCAGGGTGAAGATCTTGGCGTCGACGATGTTGGCGCCGCTGATCGCCATGGCGCCGGCTAGGCGCGCGAACAGGCCGTGCGTGTCGAGGGTGTAGATCGTCACCTCGGTGACCGAGCGCTCGCCGTCGATGCGATGCTCGATGGCGAGCGGCTGATGCTCGCGCTCGGCGCGCCGCACCAGCTCGGCCTGGCGCGCCAGGGTGTCGGGATCGAACGACAGCCAGTAAGGCGCATAGCCCCGGGCAAAATGCTCTTCCCGTTCGGCGTCGGTCCAGCTCGGCAGGCGCTTGCTCACCTCGGCCTGGATCTGCTTGATGCGCTCGGCGCGGCCGCCCGACAGCGTGCCGCCCGACAGGACCTGTTCGGTGGCGTAGTAGAGCTGGCGCAGCAGGGCAGCCTTCCAGCCGTTCCACACGTTGGGCCCGACGGCGCGGATGTCGCACACGGTCAACACCAGCAGCAACCGCAGGCGCTCGGGCGATTGCACCAGGGCGGCGAAGGTGTCGATGGTCTTGGGATCCATCAGGTCGCGCTGGAAGGCGGTGCCCGACATGGCGAGGTGGTAGCGCACCAGCCACGACACGGTCTCGGTCTCGGCGGCGCTCAGCCCCAGGCGCGGGCCGAGCTGTAGCGCAACGTCGGCGCCCAGCATCGAATGATCGCCGCCGCGGCCCTTGGCGATGTCGTGCAGGAGGACGGCGAGGTAGAGCACCGGCCGCGACAGGATCTTGTGCACCACCTCGGCCGACAGCGGATGGTCTTCCTTGAGCGTGCCGTTCTCGATGCGCGATAGGATGCCGATCGCCCGGATGGTGTGCTCGTCGACCGTGTAGGTGTGATACATGTCGTGTTGCGTCTGGGCGACGACACGGCCGAAATCGGGGATGAAGCGGCCGAACACGCCGGCCTCGTTGAGGCGCCTGAGCGTCGTCTCGGGATCGTGCTTGGACGTCATCATCTGCATGAACAGACGATTGGCCTCGGCATCGGTGCGCAACCGGTCGACCAGGCGGATGTTCTGGGTGATCAGCCGCAACGTCGCGGGATGGATGTCGAGGTCGTTCTCCTGCGCCACATGGAACAGGCGCAGGATCGCCACCGGGTCCTTGGTGAAGGTATCGGACGAGGCCACGGCCAGCCGCTCGCCATCGAGGCGGAAGCCTTCGAGCTCGCGCGGCCGCAGGGTCTGCCACAAGGCGGCGAGCTTGGGCTTGCGGCGGCGGCTGTCCTCCAGCGCGGCGATGAAGATGCGCGTGAGGTCGCCCACGATCTTGGCGTGCAGGTAGTAGTGCTTGGTGAAGCGTTCGACGCCGCGGCTGCCCGGCCGGTCCTGGTAGCCCAGCCGCGAGGCGATCTCGCGCTGCAATTCGAACGACAGGCGATCGTCGGCGCGGCCGGTGAGATAGTGGATGTGGCAGCGAACCGTGGTGAAGAAGCGCTCGGCGCGTTCGAAGTGCCGCGCCTCTTCCTTGGTGAGCACGCCCTTGGCCACCAGCTCGCTGGGCTCATGGACGCGATATAGATACTCGGCGATCCAGAACAGCAGGTGCAGGTCGCGCAGCCCCCCCTTGCCTTCCTTGACGTTGGGCTCGACGACGTAGCGTGAATCGCCCATGCGCTGATGGCGCTGGTCGCGCTCGGCGAGCTTGGCCTCGACGAAGTCGCGGCCGTCGCCGGTCAGGAACTTCTGGGTGAAGCCCTTTGTCATCTCGTCGAACAGCTCGCGGTCGCCCCACACGTAACGCGCTTCCAGGAGCGCGGTGCGGATGGTCTGGTCGCGCTCGGCGTAGCGCAGGCTCTCCTCGACGGTGCGCGTGGCGTGGCCGACCTTCAGGCCGAGGTCCCACAGCAGGTAGAGCATGAACTCGACGATCTGCTCGCCGCGCGGCGTCTGCTTGTAGGGGCGCAGGAACAGGAGATCGATGTCGGACAACGGCGCCAGTTCGCCGCGGCCGTAGCCACCGGTCGCCACGACGCCCAGCCGCTCGGCGGTGCTGGGGTTGGCGGCGGGATAGATGCGCTGGTCGGCGAAATCGAAGATCACGCGGATCAGCTGGTCCATCAGGAACGAGGTGGCGGCTAGCACCTGGTCGCCGTCGTTGCGCAGGGGCCCGGGCTCCTCGAAGCGACGGCGGATCTCGGCGCGGCCGGCAGCCAGGGCATCGCGTAGCAGCGAGAGGACAGCCGGGCGCGGTGGCTCGGCGCCGGTCGGCAGGTCCTCGACCAGCTTGGCCAAGGCGTCCTCCAGGGCGCGCCGGCGCACGATGGCGCGGCGGTCGGGGATCTGGTCGTAGGGTTTGGCCATTTGCGGCGCGATACTACAGGCTAAGAGCCCCCTAAAATAGGGACCATGGCCCGCCCCTTCACCCTCGCCGTCTTCACCAAGAATCGCGTCAATCCGGCCTATGCCGCGGCCCGACTGGCTGCCGACCGGGTCGCTGCCGAAGCCGGCGCGCGCACCCTGCATTTCGTGCCGACGGCGCCCGACGACGTCGGCCAGCAGAAGGCCTTGGTGGGCGAGGCGCTGGCTGCCGTGCCCGATGCCGTGGTGTTCGTGCCCGTCGACGACCGCCAGATGGTGCCCGACCTGGCGCGCTTCGCCGAGGCCGGCGTTCCGGTCGTGACCTGCATCAATCGCATGGAGGGCAAGGTCGTAAGCTTCGTCGGCTCCGACGATGTCGCCGTCGGCCACACCGCCGCCAAGGCCCTGTTCACCGCCCTGGACGGCAAGGGCCGCATCGTCGCCATCGAGGGCACCCCGGCGGCCCCGACCAGCCGCGACCGCACCGTCGGCCTGCACAAGGCCCTGGCCGAGACGCCGGGCATAGAGGCCGTCGGCTCAGGCGTCGGCTACTTCCAGCAGGCGCCGGCGCGCGATGCGATGGCGCGGCTGCTGGCCGAGCAGGGCGAGATCGCCGGCGTCTGGACGTCGAACGACGTCATGGCCTTCGGCGTTCTCGAGGCGCTGGCGGCGGCCGGCCGCACCGCCAAGGTGGTGGGCGTCAACGGCCTGCCCGAGGCGATCGACCACATCGAGCGCGGCACCATGCAGGCCAGCGTCGATTTCAGCGCCTTCAACATCGCCGGCATCGCCGCCCGCGCCGCCTTGCGCCATCTGCGCGGCGAGCCGGTCCCGCCCTCGATCATGGTGCCGGCGGCGTTGATCGATCGCACGAACTTCCAGCGCTGGAAGGTGCCCTTCGCCTTGCGACCGACGCCCGCGTGGGACGAGATAGTTACCTAGTCGACACGCCTTGTTTTTACCGAGCGGCGTAGTACGTTTCTGCCGTGATCCAGTCTTGGGCCAACAGTGCAAGTCGCAAGGTTTGGGAAGGCGAGAAGCCAAACCGATTCCGGGGATTGGATTTCGAAGCCGCTGTCGATCTCCTGCTCGCGCTCAACGTAGCCAGGGCGCCAACGGACCTGGGAGCGCTCAGCAGTGTCGGGCTTCATCGGCTGAAGGGTGACCGCAAAGGTCAATGGGCAATGACGGTGAACGCGCGGTGGCGCATCTGCTTCGAATTTCATCGTGGTGACGCGCATAACGTCGAAATCGTCGATTATCACAGAGGATAGGGTCATGGCTCCGATTGCGCATCCTGGGCGGCTTCTGAAGCGAGAGCTCGCCGTTCGTCGCCTGAGTGCCAACCGGCTCGCCCTCGCGATCGGCGTGCCATCGGGGCGCATCACCGACATCCTGAACGGCCGACGGTCGATCAGTGCCGACACGGCAGTCAGGCTCGGGCGCTATTTCGGCAACCGCCCCCAGTTTTGGATGGATCTTCAGGCGCAATACGACATCGCCGTTGTCGAGCGTGATCGCGGCCGTGAAATTGCGCGGCGCATACAGCCGGCGCCTGCAGCATGAGATGGCATGCACTTGCTGCAGCAGCAGCGATGCTGATTGGCGCTGGCGCCGCGATCGCTCAAACGCGCCCGGCACCGGCGCCCGCGGCCAGCCTCATCGACATCAACAGCGCCAGCCGCGATGACTTGATGTCGCTCGAAGGCATCGGCGAGGTGCGGGCCGACGCAATCATCCGCGCCCGGCCATTCAAGGCCAAGACCGAGCTGGTCGAGCGCCGGCTGATCCCCGAGTCGCTGTACGACAAGATCGCCGACAAGGTCATCGCCCGGCCGCCGCCCGGGGCGACGCCGACACCGACCACCCGCCCGCCGGCCGGCCAGCCGCGCCGCACCTGATGGACGTCGACACGATCTACGCCCTCGGCACGCCCGTGCCGTCGCGGGCGCATCCCGGGGCGATCTCGGTCATCCGGTTGAGCGGCCCTCGTGCCACCGAAGCGCTGATCTTCCTCACCGAGCGGCGGGCCTTCGAGCGTGGGCACTCGGCGCGCGATCCGGCGCTGCCTGAGCCGCGCCGCATGACCTTGCGCAGCCTCTACGATCCCAAGAGCGGAGAAGCGATCGATCGCGGCCTGGTCGCGTGGTTCGAGGCGCCCAACAGCGAGACCGGCGAGACCATGGCCGAGCTGCACCTGCATGGCGGGCGGGCCGTGGTCGGCGGCGCGCTGGAGGCGATCGCCAAACTCGGCTTCTGCCGCATGGCCGAGCCCGGCGAATTCACGCGCCGGGCCTTCGAGAACGGCAAGCTCGACCTGACCCGGGCCGAGGCCATCGCCGACCTGGTCGCTGCCGAGACCGACCAGCAGCGGCGCCAGGCGCTGCAGCAGATGGATGGCGCGCTGCATCGCCTCTACGAAGATTGGCGCACGTTGGGCCTGCGCACGCTGGCGCACCTCGAGGCCGCCATCGACTTTCCCGACGAAGACCTGCCGGCCGGCATCGGCGACGAGGTCCGTGCGGGCATCTCGCGCCTGCAGGCCGAGATCGCGGCCCATCTCGACGATCGCCGCGGCGAGCGCCTGCGTGAGGGTCTGCACATCGCCATCATCGGCCCGCCCAATGCCGGCAAGTCCTCACTGCTCAACCTGTTGGCGCGGCGCGATGCGGCCATCGTGTCGGAGACCGCCGGCACGACGCGCGACGTTATCGAAGTCCATCTCGATCTCGGTGGTTGGCCGGTCGTGCTCGCCGATACCGCGGGCCTGCGCGACTCGGGTGATGCCATCGAGCAGGAGGGCGTGCGTCGTGCCCGGGCGCGCGCCGCCAGCGCCGATCTGCGGCTGCTGGTGCTCGATGCGACGGGCGATTGGCGCGTCGAACGCGACAAGCTCATGGCGGGCACGGAGCGCTGGGACGGCACGCGCGACATCGTCGTGGTGAACAAGGTCGATCGCACATCGGTCGACGATACCGACGTTGTGCCAATGTCGGCGCTGTCGGGCAACGGCCTGCCGGAACTCTTGAGTCGCATAGAGCACTCGGCCGAGGCGCTGATGCAGGAAGGCAGCGCGCCGCCGCTCACGCGGGCCCGCCATCGCGAGGCGCTGGTCGAGTGTCAGGCGTCGTTGGCGCGCGCGCTCACGGCGCCGGAAATCGCCCTGGCGGCCGAGGATGTGCGGCTGGCAATGCGCGCGCTCGGCCGCATCACCGGCACGGTGCGCATCGATGAACTTTTGGACATCATCTTCCGCGACTTCTGCATCGGGAAGTAGTCGAGAAGACTAACCTTGCCGCCGCGTCAGCGCCGGTAGCACCTTGTCCAGCGTGATCGGATAGTCGCGTACGCGCGCGGCGCAGGCGTTGTAGACGGCATTGGCCACGGCGGCGCCGGCACCGCAGATGCCGAGCTCACCCAGGCCCTTGGAGCCCAGCACGTTGGCGTGCGGGTCGAACTCGTCGAGCAGCACGGCCTCGACCTCGGGCACGTCGGCATGGACCGGCACGTGATAGTGCACCAGGTCGTGGGTGATGAAGGCGCCGATGCGCGGATCGACGACGGCCTCTTCTTCCAGCGCCGAGCCCACGCCCCAGACCATGCCGCCGATCAACTGCGAGCGGGCCGTCTTTGGGTTGAGGATACGGCCGGCGGCGAACACGCCCAGCATGCGGCGCAGGCGGACCTCGCCCGTCGTCTGGTCGACGCCGACCTCGGCGAAGTGCGCGCCGTAGGCGAACTGGGAGTATTTCTTGTACTCGTCGCCCGGCTTGACGCTGCCCGTCGCTGACAGGCCCTGCGCGCCCTCGCCCTTCGCGAGCTTGGCCTTGAGCTTGGTGCAGGCATCGTGGAGCGCCGCACCGCAGCTCGAGGCGCCGAACGAACCACCCGAGCCCGGCGTGTCAGGATAGGAGCTGTGGCCGAGCTTCACCTTGATGTTCTCGACCGGCAAATCGAGCCCTTCGGCGGCGATCTGGGCGAACACCGTGTAGGAGCCGGTGCCGATGTCGGTCATGTCCATCTCGACGACGGCGTGGCGCTCGCTTTCCATCGTCACCTTTGCCTCGGCCGGGCGCAGGAAATTGCCGCGAATGGCGGCCGCCACGCCCATGCCCAAAAGCCAGTTGCCGTCGCGCACCTGGCCCGGCTGCGCGTTGCGCTTGTCCCAGCCGAAGCGCCGGGCGCCTTCCTGCAGGCACGGCACCAGGGCGCGGGTCGAGAACGGCAACTTCTTCTCCGGATCCTCCTTGGGCTCGTTCTTCACCCGAAGCTCAATGGGATCAATGTCGAGCCTGATGGCGAGCTCGTCCATCGCCTGCTCGATCGACAGCAGGCCGATCGCCTCGCCGGGCGCGCGCATAGAATCGGCGACCGGCAGGTCGAGGGCCGCGATCTTCTGGCCGGTGAGCCTATTGGGCGCGGCATAGAGCGACCGCGTCGCCATGACGATGGGCTCGGAGAATTCGTCGGCCCGCGCACTCTGCGCCAGCGACTCATGGGCGATCGCCGTCAGCGTGCCGTCGCGCTCCGCCGCGAGCCGCACGCGCTGGATTGAGGCCGGGCGATGCGTCGTGACGTGGAACATCTGCTGGCGCGTCAGCGCGACGCGCACGGGCCGGTCGAGCTCGCGCGCCGCCAGAGCGGCCAGGATGGCATCGCCGTAGACCGGCAGCTTGCCGCCGAAACCGCCGCCGACATATTCGGAGATCACCTCGACCTTGTCGGGCGCGAGCTTCAGCGTGTCGGCGATCGATTTGTGCGCGCTCTCGACGAGCTGGAGCGAGCTGATCACGGTGAGCTTGCCGTCCTGCCACGACGCGACGCTGGCGTGCGGTTCCATCATGGCGTGCGACTGGTAGGGGGTCTTGTAGATCGCGTCGACCTTCACCGGTGCGGCGGCGAACGCGCCGTCGAAATCCCCCACCTTGTTCGAGGCGGGCGCGCCCGTGGGGCTCTTGCCGCTGTCCTTGGCCGTGGCGCTGGCCGATTCGAGAGCGAAGGCGCCCTCGGTCTTCTCGTAGGTGACGACGATGGCGGAAGCCGCGGCGCGCGCGGTCTCCGCCGTCTCGGCCACCACCAGCGCCACCGGCTGGCCGAAATACTCGACCTTGTCGCTGGCGAGCTGCGGCTTCGGCCGGGCGTGGCGGTCGTCGGCCGTGGCCTGGAAGGGCGCCTGCTGGGGCGCGTTCTGGTGCGTCATCACCAGCAGAACGCCGGGCATGCGGCGAGCGGCATTGGTCTCGATGCCCGTCACGCGTCCGCAGGCGATGGTGGCGGTGACGATCGAGCCGAACACCATGCGCTCGGCGCGATTGTCCGCCGCGTAGGCCGCCGTACCCGTCACCTTGGCGCGACCGTCAATGCGGTCGATGGCCTGGCCGATAACCTGCGCCATGTCAGCCTCCCGTCGCCAGCTCGCCGATCGTCCGGGCAATCAGGCGCTCGGTCAGCGGGACCTTGAACTCGTTGTACGGATAGGTCCGGGCCTCGCGCGTGGCGGCCCGGGCAGCGGCTTCGTAGCTGCTGGCGTCGGCGGCAGCACCCACCAGCTCGCGCTCGGCCTCCTTGGGCACCCAAGGTTTGTGGGCGACGCCGCCCAGGGCCAGCCGCGCATCGCGGATCTTGCCGTCAGCCGCGTCGACGATCGCCGCCACCGAGACCAGGGCGAAGGCAAAGGAGGCGCGGTCGCGCACCTTGCGATAGGTCTGCCTCCCGGCGGGAGGCGGTGGCAGGAAGATCGCGGTGATCAGCTCGCCGCGCGCCAGCGTGGTGTCGCGTTCGGGGTTCTGGCCCGGCAGGCGGTGCAGCTCAGCGATCGGCACCTTGCGGCTGAGGCCGGCCGGCGTCTGCACCTCGACCTCGGCGTGCAGCGCCGCCATGGCGACCGCCATGTCCGAGGGATGCACGGCGATGCAGACTTGGCTCGCGCCCAGGATGGCATGCATGCGGTTGAAGCCCGCCAGCGCAGCGCAGCCGCTGCCCGGCTGGCGTTTGTTGCACGGCATGGCCACGTCATAGAAGTACGGACAGCGCGTGCGTTGCAGCAGGTTGCCGGCCGCCGTCGCCTGGTTGCGCAACTGGCCCGAGGCGCCGTTGAGCAGTGCCATCGCCAGCACCGGATAGCGCCGGCGTACGCGCGGGTCGGCGGCGATGTCGGTGTTGCTGACCAGGGCACCGATGCGCAGCCCGCCATCGGGGGTCTCGCCGACCTCGCGCAGCGGCAGGCGGGAGATGTCGACCAGATGCGTCGGCTGCTCGACGTCGATCTTCATGAGATCGAGCAGGTTGGTGCCCCCGGCGATGAAGGACGCGCCAGGCTGGCTGGCCGCCTGCATGGCCGCGGCGACGTCGGCCGGTCGCTCGTAGGTAAAGGCTCTCATCCGGGCCTCCCTTGTTGCGTTTCCATGATGGCGGCGACGATGTTGGGATAGGCCGAGCAGCGGCAGATGTTGCCGCTCATGCGTTCGCGGATTTCGGTGCCGCTGGCTTGCGGCGCCGCGGCGAGGTCGCCGACGGCCGACGGCACGCCGCGCTGGATCTCGTCCAGCATGCCGACCGCCGAGCAGATCTGGCCGGGGGTGCAATAGCCGCACTGGAAGCCATCATGCTTGACGAAGGCCTCCTGCAGCGGGTGCAGCTTGCCGTCGGTGGCGAGGCCTTCGATGGTGACGATGCTGTCGCCTTCGCGCGCCACGGCGAGCGAAAGGCAGGCGTTGAGCCGCACGCCGTTCACCAGCACGGTGCAGGCGCCGCACTGGCCGTGGTCGCAGCCTTTCTTGGTGCCGGCGAGGCCGAGATGATCGCGCAAGGCATCGAGCAGCGAGGTGCGCGGATCGAGCGCCAGATCGTGCGCCTGGCCGTTCACGGTCAGGCGGACATTGTTCTTTGTCGGGCCGTTGGGTCGCGAAGAAGAGGGCATGGTCTGGGCCTGCATTTCGCGGCCGAACATCGCCGTCACGACGGAGGCGATGCCCAGCACGCGACGGGTGATGGCGTGTGGAGGGCTGGTCATGCCCGGACCAACGGCCAGATTGTCGGGTCCGTTGCCCGGTCCTATGTGCTTGTCACACGTGGAACGACTCGCTGCAGCTGTCGTTTCCCGACGGGCTACACGGCGTCAGGTTGCATCCTTTGCGCAAAGACAGTCTCACGACCTATCGCGCCAAGCGCGACTTCGACCAGACCGACGAGCCGTCGGGCAAGGCGGGCGTGGCTTCGTCCAAGGAGCTGCGCTTCGTCATCCAGCGGCACGATGCCACGCGGTTGCACTACGATTTCCGGCTCGAGCTCGACGGCGTGTTCCTGTCGTGGGCGGTGACCAAGGGGCCGTCGCTCGATCCCACCGTCAAGCGCCTGGCGGTGCAGACCGAGGACCATCCGCTCGACTATGGCGACTTCGAGGGCACCATTCCCGAGGGCCAGTATGGCGGCGGCACGGTGCAGCTCTGGGATCGCGGCTACTGGCGGCCGATCGGCGACCCGCAGGAGGGCCTGAAGAAGGGCGACCTGAAATTCGTGCTGGAAGGCGAACGGCTGCACGGCAGCTGGGTGCTGGTGCGCATGAAGTGGGACCGGGATAAGAGCCGCAAAGGGGGCGGCAGCGGAAAGAAGACGAACTGGCTGCTGATCAAGCATCGCGACGAGGCGGCGCGCGAGGGCGACGAGGACGCCTTGCTTCAGGAGAACGAGACGTCGGTGGCGTCGGGACGGACCCTGGACGAGATCGCGATCGGCAAGGGGCGTGCGCCGACGCCGTTCATGACCGGCAAGCGGCGTGCGGCGGGCGCGGTCTGGCAGAGCAACAAGAAGGGCGGCGGCGACAAGGCGACGCTTGCGGAGAGCAAGACCAAGCCGCGCAAGGTCTCGAAGATGCCCACCTTCGTCGAGCCGCAGCTCTGCAAGCTGGTCGAACGCGCGCCGGCGCAGGCCGGCTGGGCGCACGAGGTCAAGTTCGACGGCTATCGCCTGCAATTGCGTGTCGAGGACGGCAAGGCGCGCCTGCGCACGCGCAAGGGCCTGGACTGGACGGAGAAGTTCCAGGCCATCGCCGAGCGTGCGGAGAAGCTGCCGGATTGCCTGATCGACGGCGAGGCGGTGGCGCTCGATGCCCATGGCGCGCCGGATTTCTCGGCCCTGCAGGCTGCCCTGTCCGAGGGAGAATCGGACAAGCTGGTCTTCTTCGCCTTCGACCTGCTGTTCGTCGAAGGCGAAGACCTGCGCGCCCTGCCCTTGCGCGATCGCAAGGCGCGGCTGCAGGCGCTTCTGGACGGGCTCAAGGGCAAGCAAGCCGGCCTGCAGTACGTCGAGCATTTCGAGACGGCGGGCGACGCGGTGCTGGAATCGGCCTGTCGCATGCACCTCGAAGGCATCGTGTCCAAGGAGCTCGATGAGCCCTATCGCTCGGGTCGCATCGGCAGCTGGGTCAAGACCAAGTGCCGGGCTGGCCACGAGGTGGTGATCGGCGGCTGGACCAGCGAGGGGAAGCGGATGCGCTCGCTGCTGGTCGGCGTGCATCGCGGGCATGGCAAGGACCAGAAGCTGGTCTCGGTCGGCCGCGTCGGAACGGGGTTCGGTGAAGCCGTCCTGCGGAAGCTGGTGCCGCGCCTGCGCGAAGTCGAAAGCAAGACCAGCCCCTTCGCTCCGGGGGCAAGCCCGCGCAAGGAAGCCGGAATCCACTGGGCGCGGCCAGAGCTGGTGGCCGAGATCGAGTTCGCCGGCTGGACCGGGGACGGCAATGTGCGTCAGGCTGCCTTCAAGGGGCTTCGCGCCGACAAGCCGGCCGAGGAGGTCGAGGCGGAACAGGCCGTGAAGCCGGAGAAGGCGAAGATGGCCAAGCCAGTCCCCAAGGCCCGAGGCGCGACGTCTTCCCGAGCCGCACCGGCGGGTGGGCCGGCGATGGTCATGGGCGTGTCGATCTCCAATCCGAACAAGCCGCTGTGGCCCGACGAGAAGCCGCCGGTCACCAAGCTCGAGCTGGCGCAGTACTACGAGACGGTCGGCGAATGGATGATCGAGCATCTGAAGGGCCGCCCTTGCTCGCTGGTGCGCACTCCCGACGGCATCACGGGCGACCAGAACTTCTTCCAGCGCCACGCCGCACCAGGCACCTCCCACCTGCTCGAGCAGGTGAAGGTGAGCGGCGATCGCAAGCCCTACCTGCAGATCGATCGCGTCGAGGGTCTGGCGGCGGTGGCCCAGCTGGGCGCCACCGAGCTGCATCCGTGGAATTGCCAGGCCGGCGAGCCGGAGTTGCCCGGCCGCCTGGTGTTCGACCTCGATCCGGCGCCCGATGTGACGTTCAACGAGGTGATCAAAGGCGCCATCGATGTCCGCAAGCGGCTCGAGGCGCTGGGCATGAAGACCTTCTGCAAGACGACCGGCGGCAAGGGCCTGCATGTCGTGACGCCGCTCACATCCGATCCAAAGAGCCCGGACTGGGATGCCGCGAAGACCTTCGCCCGCGAGATCTGCCGCCAGCTCGCCGAGGACGAGCCCGACCGCTTCGTGCTGAACATGGCGAAGAAGGAGCGCGGTGGCCGCATCTTCCTCGACTATCTGCGCAACGATCGCACGGCGACGGCCGTGGCGCCGTTGTCGACGCGCGCCCGGCCCGGCGCCACGGTGTCGATGCCGCTCAACTGGTCGCAGGTGAAGGCCGGGCTCGATCCGACGAAGTTCACCATCCGCACCGCGCCAGCACTGCTGAAGAAGAGCAAGCCGTGGGCGACCTATGCCAAGTCGGCGACGTCGCTGCGTTCGGCGATAGAGCGTCTAATCAAATCGAAATCGTGAGGACCAGCATGGCCAAGGCCAAACGCAAGAGTCACAGCAACAGCGCGCAGAAGCGGGCGATGCGGCCGACCTGGGAAGGGCATCTCAAGCTGTCGCTGGTGACCTGCCCGGTGGCGCTCTACACAGCCACGGAGCGCACTGCCGACGTGCACTTCAACCTGATCAATCCCAAGACCAACAATCGCATCCGCATGCAGACGGTCGACGCCGGCACCGGCAAGGTGGTCGAGCGTTCCGACCTGGTGAAGGGGTTTGCAGTCTCAAAGAACAAGTACGTGCTGTTCGAGCCGGAAGAGCTCGACGCGGTGAAGCTGGAATCGACGCGAGTGATCGACATCCAGGAGTTCGTCGATGCGTCGTCGATCGACCGCATCTACTGGGACGAGCCCTACTATCTCGCGCCCGCTGGCAAGACAGGGATCGAGGCCTACGCCGTCATCCGCGCGGCCATGGAAAAGCAGGAAAAGGTGGCGCTGGGTCGGGTGGTCATGCACCAGCGCGAGCGTGTCTGCGCCCTGGAGCCGCGCGACGGCGGCATTCTGCTCACGACCTTGCGCACGCACGACGAAATCCGCTCCGCCGATGAAGTGTTCGATCGCCATCTGCCCAAGCCCGATGCGCGCATGCTGGAGATTGCCGAAAAGATCATTGCCCAGCAGGAAGCAGAGTTCGATCCCAGCGAGTTCAAGGATCGCTACGAGGATGCGCTGCGCGACCTGATCAAGCGCAAGGCCAAGGGCGAGGAAGTGGTGAGGAGCGAGGAGCCGGAGGAAGGGGAGAAGGTCGTCGACCTGATGGACGCCCTGCGCCGCAGCTTGAAGGGCGGCGGCGGTCCGTCGCGCGACAAGGCCGATCGTTTTCTGGAGGCGCAGGGCCGCAAGCCTCGCAAGAAGGCGGGGCCGCGCAAGCGGGCGGCTTGAACGCCGGGTCCCGGATCCGGTTGGAACGGACGGCGATCCATATCGCCGTCGACATGCAGTGCCTGTTTGCCGAATCGACCGAATGGTTCGTGCCATGGCTGCCCAAGGTGCTGCCCAACGTGCTGGAGATCGCCGCCCGTCATCCCGAGCGCACGATCTTCACGCGCTTCATTCCGCCGCAGGATCCCGAGCATGCGACCGGCGCGTGGCGCGACTATTACGAGCGCTGGCGGTCGATGACGCGCGATCGCATCGATCCGCACCTGCTCGAGCTGGTCGAGCCGCTGCGCAAGCTGGTCCCGCCGGCCAAGATCTTGAACAAGAGCGTCTATTCCGCCTTCGGCAATCCCAAGCTCGCTCATTCGCTGCGCCGCCACGGCATCACGACGCTGATCGTCACCGGCGGCGAGACCGACGTCTGCGTCCTGGCCACGGTCGTCGCGGCCGTCGATCTCGGCTTTCGCGTCGTGCTGCCGGACGATGCCCTGTGCAGCGCCAACGACTCGACCCACGACGCCCTGATGAAGCTCTATCATGAGCGCTACAGCCAGCAGATCGAGACCACGACGACGGAGCGGATCGTCCGGGACTGGACCTGAGGGTGGAACTTCGCGATTCCCCGTCACGTTACCGACATAGAAGTGCAATCCTGTGGAGCGCGCCATGGCGCTTGATCGCCTGCCGCTGGTTGACAAGGACAGCGGCGATCTCACGGTTGTCGTCGAGACGCCGAAGGGCAGCCGCAACAAGTACAAGTACGATCCCAAGGGCGACGTCATTCGGCTGGGGGCGATCCTGGCCGAAGGCTTGGCGTTTCCCTGCGACTTCGGGTTCTTCCCGTCGACCCGCGGCGACGACGGAGACCCACTCGACGTGCTGCTGTTGCTCGATTCCGCGGTGCCCTCGGGCTGTGCGGCGACGGCGCGTTTGATCGGTGTGCTAGAGGTCGAGCAGAAGGAGAAGCGCAAGCCCTGGCGGCGCAATGACCGCTATTTCGCCGTCGCTACGCACGCGCACAGCCAACGGGCGGTCAAGCGCCTGGCCGATCTGCCGGCGCAGCTCGTGCCCGAGGTCGAGGCGTTCTTCGTTCACTACGCCGGCCTCAACGGCAAGGCGCTGCGCGTCGTGCGACGCAGCGGGCCGAAGCGTGCGCACAAGCTCCTGAAGGTTGGCATCAAGGCCTTCAGGGCGGGCAAGTGATGGAAGTCCATCGCGAGACTCTCGAAGAGGAAGCCACCCACGTCACCGACGAGGCGCGCATGGTGCTGCCCGGCGTGCAGGCGGTGTTGGGTTTCCAGCTCGTCGCCGTCTTCAACCAGCGTTTCCAGGAATTCAGTGCGGGCGAGCAGGTCATCCATCTCGCCGCCTTCTTGCTGATGGCGCTGGCCATGGGCTTGGTGATGACGCCGGCGGCCTATCATCGCCAGGTCGAGCGCGGCGCGGTGTCTCGCCGTTTCGTCGATCTCTCGTCCAGCTTGCTGACGCTTGCCATGCTGCCGCTGATCGCCGGCGTATGCCTCGATACCTATCTGATCGCCCGGCTCATCCTGAACGAGCGAGGGCGGGCGCTGCTCGTCGCCGCCGGCACGGCGCTGTTGCTGGCCGCGTTGTGGTACGGCCTCCCCGCTTTTTGCCGCCGTCGCAAAAACTGAGCGGCGATTCGATGTCGGCTGCTACAGTCGGCGCATGACCAGGATCCTGCTGACCCGTCACGGCCATGTCGAGGGCATCCGGCCGGCGCGCTTTCGCGGCCGTGCCGAGCTGCCGTTGACCGGGCGCGGGCTCGCCCAGGCCGATGCGCTGGCCAAGCGTATCGCTGCCAACTGGAAGCCGGTCGCGGTATTCACCAGCCCGTTGCAGCGTTGTGCGGTGACCGGCGGCAAGATCGCGGCTGCGTGCGGCATCAAGGGCGAGGTGCGCGACGGGTTGGGCGACATCGACTACGGCGCCTGGCAGATGCGGACGCATGACGAGGTGAAGGCCGAATCGCCGGATGCTTACCAGCAGTGGCACTCGGCGCCCTATCTCACGCGCTTTCCCAAGGGCGAATCGCTGCAGGACGTCATGGCGCGGTCGACCGACGTGCTGCGCGAGGTGCTCTTGCGTTATCCTGGGCAGACGGTGGTGCTGGTCGGGCACGACAGCGTCAACCGCGTGCTGCTGATGCAGCTTCTCGACATGCCGCTGGCGGCCTATTGGCGGCTGGTCCAGGACCCCTGCGCTCTGAACGAGATCGAGGTTTCGGCCTGGGGCGACGTCCTGGTGCAGCGGATCAACGACACGAGCCATCTGGACCCGGCCTGAGACGACGCTTACAAGGCCCGCCATGCGGGCGTTTCCCTATGACGTGATCGTGGTGGGTGGTGGCCATGCCGGCTGCGAGGCGGCGGCCGCTTCGGCGCGGCTGGGCGCTCGCACCCTGCTGCTCACCCACCGGATCGAGACGATCGGCGAGATGTCGTGCAATCCCGCCATCGGCGGCCTGGGCAAAGGTCATTTGGTGCGCGAGATCGATGCCCTGGACGGCGTCATGGGCCGTGCGATCGACCGCGCCGGCATCCAGTTCCGGACACTCAATCTCTCAAAAGGACCCGCTGTTCGCGGTCCGCGCGCCCAGGCCGATCGCAAGCTCTACCGGAAAGCAATGCAGGCGCTGCTCGCCGAGCAGCCCGGTCTGGAAATTCGCGCCGATGCGGTTGCCGATATCATTCTTGGTACAGGCGGTACGTGTGCCGGCGTGCTTACCGAATCGGGCACGGAAATCGGCGCTGGCCGCGTCATCCTGACGACCGGCACCTTCCTGCGAGGGCTGATTCATTGCGGTGAAACGCGAATCTCCGCCGGCCGTGCGCGCGGCGATGGGGTTGAGGAGCCGTCGACACTGCTCGCGCGGACGTTGCATCGCCTGGGCTTCGCTCTCGGCCGCCTTAAGACGGGTACGCCAGCCAGGCTCGACGGGCGCACGATCGACTACGCGGGGCTGGAGCGGCAGGAAGGCGATCAGCCGCCGCAGCCCTTCTCCTACCTCACCGACCGGATCACGACGCCGCAGATCGCCTGCCACATCACGGCGACGACGCCCGCGACCCACGCCGTCATCCGCGCCAACCTGCACCGGGCGCCGATGTACTCCGGCGCCATCGAAAGCGTCGGGCCGCGCTACTGTCCGTCGATCGAGGACAAGGTGGTGCGGTTCGGCCAGCGCGACCGGCACCAGATTTTCCTCGAGCCCGAAGGCCTGGACGACGATACGGTCTATCCTAACGGTATTTCCACCTCTCTTCCGCGTGAGATACAGCAGGAGATGCTGCATACCATCCCGGGACTTGAGCGCGCGGTCATGCGCCGGCCCGGCTATGCGATCGAATATGACCATATCGACCCGCGGGAGCTCAAAGCCACGCTGGAGACACGCAAGATCCCCGGTCTTTACATGGCTGGCCAGATCAATGGCACGACGGGTTATGAGGAGGCCGCCGCCCAGGGGCTGGTTGCCGGGCTGAACGCTGCCTTGTCCAAGCCGTTCATCGTTGACCGAGCGGAGGGCTACCTCGGTGTTCTGATTGACGACCTGGTCAGCTTGGGCGTTACGGAACCCTATCGGATGTTCACCTCGCGCGCCGAATACCGTTTGTGGTTGCGCGCTGACAATGCCGATCGGCGGCTGACCCCACGCGGCCTGGAGATCGGCTGTATCCAGGGCGAGCGGCAGGGGATGTTTCACGTGAAACAATCTGCGCTCGCCGAAGCTCACGCGCGGGCGACCGCCTTGAAGCTCAGCCCGTCAGCCTTGGCCAGGCGGGGCATCGCCATCAACCAGGACGGTGTCGTACGGTCTGCCATGGAGCTTCTGGCCTACCCCGAGATCGGTTGGGAGAGGCTGGTCGGCCTCTGGCCGGAACTTGGGACGGTTCCATCAGATATCGCCGAGCAGCTGGTCATCGACGCCCGTTACGATGGCTACCTCGACCGCCAACGGACAGATATCGCAGCCTATCGCCGCGACGAGGCCCTGGAGCTGCCGGCGGACCTCGACTATAGCGCGATCGGGAGCCTCTCGAACGAAGTTCGGCAGAAGCTGGAGGCCAATCGGCCTGCCACGCTCGGCCAGGCGGCTCGCATCTCGGGGATCACGCCCGCTGCCCTTGTCGGCCTCCTGAAGTACGTCCGCCGCCGGGCCGCCTAGACGCAGGAGACATGGGCTTGGCTGAGCTCGTGTCGCGCCCTCCGCCTCATCCTGAGGAGCCGCGCATCGCGCGGCGTCTCGAAGGATGGGACCGGTCTTGGCGTTGCCCACCCTTCGAGACGCGCCCGTCGGGCGCTCCTCAGGTTGAGGTTAGTCGCGAGGTGAGGTTTAGATGAGCGGTCCCGACCTGTTCCTAAAGCGAATACGGGAACTCGGTGTCGATGTTTCACGTGAAACACTCGACCGTCTGGACGCCCTGGTTGCTACCCTGTTGCGTTGGCAGAAGGCTATCAATCTCATCGGGCGCACGACGGTCGACGACGTCTGGATACGGCACATCCTGGATTCGGCCCAACTCGGGCCCCTGATCCCGGCCGAGGCCAAGACCCTCACCGACCTGGGCAGTGGTGGCGGATTTCCTGGCCTCATCCTGGCAGCCCTGCGTCCGGACCTCGATCTGACGATGATTGAGGTCGACGCCCGAAAGGCCGCGTTCCTGGGAGAGGCAGGCCGCCGCATGGCTCTGCCAAAGCCGCCGCGCATCGTCATCGGCCGCATCGAGGATGTGCCGCCTGCCAAGGCCGACGTCGTGACGGCCCGCGCGCTGGCGCCGCTCGGCCAGCTGCTGGGCTGGGCGGACCGTCACCGGATGGATACCGCTATTTGCCTTTTCCACAAGGGTAAAGGGTGGCAGGCGGAGTTGACCGAGGCCATGAAAGACTGGGACATTTCCTGCCAACCCCTCAGCAGCAAAACAGACCGTGACGCCGTCATCCTCCGAATCGGCTCCTACACCGCGACAGCAGATCTTCGCGATCGCCAACCAAAAGGGCGGCGTCGGCAAGACCACAACGGCGATTAACCTCGCCACGGCACTGGCGGCCGTGGGCGAAAGCGTGCTGCTGATCGACCTCGACCCCCAAGGCAATGCCTCGACCGGGCTGGGTGTGGCTAAAAGTGAGCGCTCACCCGGATCATATGAATTCCTGCTCGGCCTGTCGCCCCTGGCCGATTGCGTCCGGCCCTCGCAGATCCCGGGCCTGTCGGTGATGCCGGCCTCGGTGTCGCTCGCCGGCGCCGAGATCGAGCTCATAGACGTCGAGCGGCGGGAGCACCGCCTGGCCGACGCCCTCAACGCGCCCGGCAGCGAGGCGCGCGAGCGCTGGACCACCGTCCTGATCGATTGTCCGCCCTCGCTGGGGCTGGTCACCCTGAACGCCCTGGTCGCCGTCGACGCCATCCTGGTGCCGCTGCAGGCCGAATTTTTGGCGCTCGAGGGTATCGGCGCCTTGTCCAACACCGTGGCGAGGATCAAGAAAAGCCTCAATCCCAAGTTGCACATCGCCGGCGTCGTGCTGACCATGGTCGACCGCCGCATGACCTTGAGCCAGCAGGTCGAGGCCGACGTGCGCGCGCATTTCGGCGAGCTGGTGTTCGGCACGACCATCCCGCGCAACGTGCGCATCGCCGAGGCGCCGTCGCACGGCCTGCCGGTGCTGATCTACGACAATGCCTGCGCCGGCGCGCAGGCCTACATCCTCCTGGCGAGCGAGTTCATCCGCCGCCGACGCAATGCAACCGTCGAGGCCACTCATGAGCCTGCCTCCTAAACCGCGCGGCCTGGGCCGCGGACTCTCTGCGCTTCTGGGCGACGACGAAGTCGCCGCCGCCGTAGCGCCACCGCCGCAGGAGGAAGCGTCTGCACCGGCGGCACGTCCTGCGCCTGCACGCGCGCCGCTCACCTTGCCGATCGGCCAGCTCAAGGCCGGCCGCATGCAGCCGCGCACGACCTTCGAGGACATGGACGCGCTGGTCATGTCGGTGAAAGAGTTCGGCCTGCTGCAACCGATCCTGGTGCGGCCGGTCGCCGGCCTGGCCGATGCCTACGAGATTGTCGCCGGCGAGCGGCGCTGGCGCGCGGCGCAGAAGGCGCAGCTGCACGAAGTGCCGGTGGTCGTGCGCACCATGGGCGACCAGGATGCCCTGCAGCTCGGCCTGATCGAGAACCTGCAGCGCTCCGATCTCACGGCGATCGACGAGGCGCTGGGTTATCGCCGCCTGTCCGACGAATTCAAGCAGACGCAGGAAGACATCTCCAAGACGGTGGGCAAGAGTCGCCCGCACGTCGCCAACACGGTCCGGCTGCTCGACCTGCCGGGCGCGGTGCAGGACATGATCCGGCGCGGCGACCTTTCCGCCGGCCAGGCGCGTGCACTGATCGGTGTACCCGATCCGCTGGTGATGGCACAGCGGGCGATCGACGAGAGGCTGACGGCGCGCGACCTCGAGCGGCTGGGCGGCGAGCTCAAGGCCAAGACAAAGGGTGGCGCCCGGCCCAAGGCGAGTGGCGGTGCCAGCAGCAGCAAGAGCGCCGATACCAAGGCGCTCGAGAAGCGCATCGAAGAGGCGCTCGGCCTCAAGGCGGACCTCAAGTTACGCGGCCTGGGCGAGCAGAGCCTGCTCACCCTGGAGATCCGCGACTTCGATCAGCTCGACACGGTCGTGGAGCGGCTGACGCGGCGCTAGCAAAGCACTCAGAGGCGGCGGAAATACCAGGCGGGTAATCGACCGCGCGACACGGCGTCCGCACCCTGCGCCCTCGTGTTGATTGTCGGCGGCGCCTGGCTTGCCCTGATGCTTACCGGCAGCACCATGCTCGCCTTTCCCGGCCGTCGCCGTCGGCCTGCTCATTGCCATGCGTGTGCGCTTTCGCTCCTTGGCGCGTTAAGGTTTCGAGACGGGGAACTCCAGCCCCTGCACGACGTTTACCGGTCCGGCCGGTCGGACTAGTGTAAACATCGGAGGGTTGACCCATGTCTAGCGAATCGCTTCACGAAGACGCCGGCAAGCTTGGCCCCGAAATCATTGACCAGCACCGCGCCATCGTCTCGCTGATGGAGGAGCTGGAAGCCGTCGACTGGTACAACCAGCGCGCCAAGGCCACCAGCAATGCCGGACTGCGCGCGATCCTCGAGCACAATCGCGACGAGGAGAAGGAGCATGCGGCCATGGCGCTGGAATGGCTGCGTCGCAACGACCCGACCCTGTCGAAGCATCTCAAGACCTTCCTGTTCACCGACGGCCCGATCACTGGTATCGAGGCAACGATGGATGAGAAGGGCGCGGGCGACGTCGGCAGCGCCGCCGACACCGACGGCAGCCTGGGTATCGGCAGCCTTCGCAAGGCCAAAGGGGAGAACCGCAGATGAAGAACCATCTTTTTCGCGATCGCGCACCGATCACCGAGGCCGGGTGGGAGGAGATCGAGAAGGAAGCCAAGCGGACGTTGCGGGGTATGCTCGCCGCCCGTCGCGTCGTCGACTTTCGCGGCCCGCTGGGCTGGGACGATTCCGACGTCGAGCTCGGCCGCGCCGATGCCATTGCCGCTCCCTCCAGCGGCCCGGATGTGCAGTCGCGCCTGCGCCGTGTCCAACCCTTGGTCGAAATGCGCATCCCGTTCGAAGTGACTCGCGCCGAGCTCGACGCGATCGATCGCGGCGCGCGCGATCCCGATCTCGATTCCGTCATCGCCGCGGCGCGCCAGATCGCCATCGCCGAGGACCGTGCAATCTTCCACGGCTACCAGGCCGCCCATATCACCGGTATCTGCGAGGCCGCGGCGTCGGCGGCGGTGCCGCTCGGCAGCAGCCATGCCGACTATCCTGGCGCTGTTTCAGCCGCTCTCACGAAGCTGCGTGACGACGGCATCGAGGGTCCGTTCGCCGTTGTCCTGAACGAGCAACTCTACAAGGATCTCGCGGCACGGACCGACAGTGGTTACCCCATCCTGAGCCACGTACAGCGCCTGGTCGACGGCGGCGAGATCGTCTGGGCGGCCGGGCTGGACGGTGGATTGGTGATCTCCAAGCGTGGTGGCGACTTCGAGCTCACGGTCGGCCAAGACTTTTCAATCGGCTACCTCGACCACAACCCGGAGCGCGTGCGGCTCTACATCGAGGAAAGCTTCACGTTCCTGGTCCTGACCAACCAGGCCGCCATTCCGCTCACCACCGGCGCCGGCAAGAAGGGCTGATCGTCCAGCCCTATTGCGCCTTCAGGGCGGCAGCCACGCGCCGCCATTCGACGGCGAGGGCGGCGATGCTTGCCGGATCGCTGGATTGCTCAAGGATTGCGGCCAGGTCGCCGAGGCGTGACGCGCCGGCGGCGCGCGCTGCCCCCTTGAGTTTGTGCGCCAAGTCGGCGACCCGTCGTGGGTCGCCGGTGCCGGCTGTGATGTCGGCCACCAGCTTCTCGCCGGAATCGGCGAAGCGGCCCAGCACGCGCTCGATCATTTGGGGATTGTCGCCAAACATCTGGGCGACGACCGAGCGATCTATGGCGCTGCCTATAGAAGCTGGATCGAATGCCGCCGTGGCCGCGGCGGACTCGGCACCCAGCCACTTCTCCACGGTGTCGCGCAGCCGGTCGAGGGTCAGCGGCTTGGTCAGATAGCCGTCCATGCCGGCAGCCAGGCAGCGTTCGGCCTCGCCCTTCAGGGCATTGGCGGTCAGCGCCACGATCGGCGTGCGCCGCGACGACCGCGTCAGCGCCTCTTCGGCACGGATCTGCCGGGTCAGCTCGAAACCGTCCATGTCGGGCATGTGGATGTCGGTCAGGACGAGCGCATACGATTGCTCGCGCCACCGGTTCAGGGCCTCGAGCCCGTCGGCCGCCGTGTCGACCGGAACGCCCAGCACCTCGAGTTGGCCCATCAGGACCTCGAGGTTGATGGGGTAGTCATCGACGGCCAGCACGCGACCGCCGATCCGGCTCGTCGTCGAGCGCGGTGTCAGCGGCGCGGCTTCGGTTGCGTCGTGGCCCAATGCCAGATCGAGGGTCACCGTGAAGGTCGAGCCCTTGCCCGGAACGCTGGCGACCGTGACGCCGCCGCCCATCAGCTCGGCCAGTCGGCGCACGATGGACAGGCCAAGGCCCGTGCCGCCGTAGCGGCGCGTCGTCGAGCTGTCGGCTTGAGAGAACGGCTGGAAAAGGCGCGCCCTCTGCTCCTCGGTCATGCCGATGCCGCTGTCGGCCACCGACAGGCTGAGCCGCACGCGCCCCTCAGTCGAGGGCTGGGCGCTGACGTTGACGCGGATCTCGCCGATGTCGGTGAACTTGATGGCATTGCCGATCAGGTTGAACAGGATCTGGCGGAAGCGGGTGGCATCGCCGTCGACGAGGTCCGGCGTGCCGTCGGCCACCGTGGTGACGATCCTGAGCCCCTTGTTGTCGGCCTGGACCGACAGCGTCTCCGTCGTGCTCTCGACCAGGGCGCGGAGCTGGAACGGCGCGGTCTCGAGCTCCATGCGGCCGGCCTCGATCTTGGAGAAGTCCAGCACGTCGTCGATGATGCGCAGCAGCGTCGTCGCCGAGTTGCGGATGGTGCGGACCAGCCGCTTCTGGCGCTCGGCGAGCGGTTCGCGCTCGAGCAACTCAGCCGTCCCCATCACGCCGTTCATGGGCGTACGAATCTCGTGGCTCATGGTCGCGAGGAAGGTCGACTTGGCCTGATTGGCGGCTTCGGCGGCGTCGCGCGCGCGCTCGATCTCGGCTTGGCGGTCTTTCAGCTCGGTGATGTCGCGGTAGAGGCCGAGGGTGCGGCCGCCTTCGATCGGGCGGAAGGTGAACTCGATATGGCGGCCGGATCGCAGGCGCCGCTCGAAGCGCGCGCCGCGCGGATCGCGCAGGCGGGCCACGCGCTCCTCGATCGAAAGCGTCTTGCCGTCGACGACGACGTTGTCGCCGGATTGCGCCTGGACCCGTATCAGGTCGTAGATCGACATCCCGGTGGTCACCTCGCCGTCGGCAAAACCGAACATCCGGCGGACGGCCGTGTTGATGTAACCCATCGTGCCGTCGGCATTGAGCAGGCCGACGCCGTCGCTCATGCCTTCGAGGATGGTGTTGGTGAGCCGGTGTGCGGTGTCGAGCTCGTCGCGGGCGCGCTCGAGCTCTCCTTCGCGCTCCTTGATCTCGGTGATGTCGCGCACGATGCTGAGCGTGCGGCCGTCGCCCAACTGGCGGAAGGAGAACTCCATGTGTCGTCCGTTGGGTATGCGGCGGTTCGAGCTGCTCCCGTCGGGCGCCGTAACGCGGGCGATGCGCTGCTCGAGCGTCAGGATATTGCCGTGCTCGTCATAATGGTGATCGCCCCGCGCCATCTGATGGCGGATGATATCGTCGAGCGTTGTCTGCTGCTGCTCGCCGTCCCTGCTATCCTTGGCGCGTGGCACCGAGACCTTGCGATTGGTGTAGACCAGCCGCCGCTCGGCATCGAACAGCGCGACGCCGATCGGCAGGCCCTTGAGGACCGCATCGGTCAGCTGCTGGGCCGCGACGGTCTCGTCGCGGGCTCGCTCGAGGTCGATCTCGCGCTGCTTGAGCTCCGTGATGTCTCGGTAGACGCCCAGCGTGTGACCGTCGCCGAGCGGCATGAACGAAGACTCGAGATACCGGCCTGACGGTATGCGTCGCAGCGACTTGCTGCCCTTCGGATCGAAGGTCCGCGCCAGGCGTTGTTCGAGCGTCAGCGGCGCGCCGTCGTCGCCGTAGAGATGGTCGCCGGCTTCGATCTGGGCGCGGATCATCTCATCCGCCTTGATCTCGATCGGCACGATGCCGTTGTCCGGCATCTTCAAGTTGCGGATCCGCAACTTGTTGTTGGCATAGACCAGCCGCTGTTCGGCATCGAACAGCGTGACACCGACGGGCATGCCGTTGAGCACGGCAGCCATCAGGCTGCGCGACCTCTCGACTTCGTCGCGCGCGCGTTCGAGGTCGGACTGGCGTTGGCGCAGCTCGGTGATGTCGCGATGGATGCCGATGGTTCGGCCGCCTTCCATGGGCAGGAACTGGAACTCGATGACGCGGCCCGACGGATGGCCGCGTTCGAAGCGGAAACCGGCGGGATCGAAGATGCGCGCGACCAGCTTGTCGACGGATGGTCCGCCCCCTTTGACCGGTGCGCGGTCGCCCGCGGCGATCAGGTCGAGTGCCACCTCCTCCATCGACTTGCCGATTCGCAGGATGCCCGAGCCGCCGATCCCGAGGACCTGCTCATGGACGGCCCGGCTGGCGAAGACGAGCTTGTGATCGGCATCCCACAGCGAGACGCCATCGGTCATCGTCTCGAGCAGCGTGTCGGTCAGCTTCTGCGCGGCGGCAGCCTTGGCGTGGGCTCGCTCGAGCTCGACCTCCCGGCGCTTCACGTCGGTGATGTCGCGGCACAGGCCGAGCGTGCGGCCCTGGCCGAGCGGAACGAAGCGGAATTCGAGATAGGACCCCGACGGGGTCCGGCGTTCGTAGCGGCTGCCGCCCGGCGCGAGCACGCGGGCGATGCGCTCCTCGATCGTCAGGTAGCGGCCGTCAACCTTGGCCCGATCGCCGTTCTTCTCCAGCGCCTCGATCAGGTCGCGCATCGTGACGCCGATCGCCAGCGTGATCCCGGTGAAGTCGAGCAGCCCGGCGACGGCCTGGTTGAAGTAGGCGACGCGTTCGCCTTCGAACAGGCAGACCCCGTCCGGGATGCCGCTGATCATCTCCGACATCCGGTTCTGGGTGTCGTTGACCTGCTCGTGCGCCTGCTTGAGCTCGGTGACGTCGCGGAACACGCCGAGCAGGCGGCCGTCGCTCAGGCGGCGATAATAGCGGTCGATGTGACGTCCCGAGGGAAGCCGCCGCTCGATGCGGCGGCCGTCGACGATGCGCGCCAGCCGATCTTCCGGCGACAACTTCCGGCCGTCGACCACGACGTGATCACCGATCGACTCCTGGAGGCGTAGAACGTCGATGACCTCGCGGCCGACCAGCGTCGTGGCCGGGTCGAGGCCGAACAGCGTCGGGATGGCGCCGTTGGCGTATTGCAGCCGCAGATCGGTGCCGACCAGCACGACGCCGTCGCTCATGTTGTCGAGCATGTCGGTCATGAGCCGCTGCGATCGCGCCGTTTCGGCATGGGCTTTCTCGAGCTCGGCCTGGCGGTCCTTCAGGTCGGTGATGTCGCGATAGACCACCATCGATCGACCGTCGCCCAGCGAGGCGAAGCGGGCGTCTATGTGGCGGCCCGAGGGCAGCCGTCGCTCGAAACTCGTCTCTCCGAAGGAGCGCGCGCGCTGGAGGCGTTCGTCGAGGGAGAGCACCCGGCCGTCCTCGACGATGCGATCGCCGGCGGCTTCGAGCCTATGCACGACCTCCGTCACATCCATGCCGCAAGGGTCCATCGGCCCCGCGAAGCTGAACAGGCCGGCCACCGCCTTGTTGCAATAGACGATGCGGCCGCGCTCGATCAGGGCGACGCCATCGTGCATGCTGTCGAGCACGGCGCGCATGAGATCGCGCGCCTTGCGCGATTCGTCGCGCGCTTCCTTGAGCTCGTTCTGGCGTTGCTTGAGTTCCGTCACGTCGCGGTAGAGCCCGAGCAGCCGGCCGTCGCCGACCGGCTTGAACACGAACTCGACGTAGCGGCCGGTCACCAGCCGGCGGACGAAACGGTTGCCGCGCGGCGCCGCGGCACGCTCGACGCGCTCCTCGGCGGTCAGCACCTGACCGTCCTCGACGGCTTCCTCGCCGGCCGCCATGCGCGTGCGGGCGATCAGGTCCATGGTCATGCCGAGCTGGATGTAGTCGCGGCCGGGCAGGGTCATGTGCTCACGCAGCGCGGCGTTGACGTAGGCGAGGCGTCGATCGGCGTCGAACAGCGCCACGCCGTCGGCCATGGTCTCGAGGATGGTGTTGGTCAGGCGATGGGCGTAGGCGAGGTTGTCGCGTGCCTCCCTGAGGTCGGCCTGACGCTGCTTGAGCTCGGTGATGTCGCGGCAGATGCAGAGGGTGCGCCCGCCGGCGACCGGCCGGAACACGACCTCGCCATGGCGTCGGCGTGGCAGCTGGCGCTCGAAGCGGCTGCCGCGCGGATCGAAGATCAGCTCCAGGCGCTCGGCGATCGACAAGCGGCGGCCGTCGACCACCGCTTCCTCGCCGGCGGCTTCGCGGGCCTGCAGGATCGCTTCGGCGGCCATACCGGCCGGCACCGGGCCGACGTTCAGGAACTCTTCCGCCGCCTTGTTCAAGTGAACGATCCGGCGGTCGGCATCGAACAGCGCCACGCCGTCCGTCATGCCCTCGCACATGGTCCCCATGAGGTCGTGCAGGAAGGCGAGCTCGTCACGCAGGGACGCGGATATCTTCGTCTCGCGCGCCAAGGCCGTCTCGGCATGCTGCAACCGTGCAAGGGCGGCCGACAACGTCCCGGGCTGCTGTTGAATGTCCGACATGCCGCACCTTACGACCGGAGGTGTTTCCCGCTGGTCACGCGGCATGCCGTTAATGTTTCATTGGTTACGCGATGCGTATGTTATTGCAGTTTAACTGCGGCTTCACAGTAGTTGAAGAAATATTTGCAGTATTTTTGCGCTTGTGGACCTCGAACAAAGGCAGTCCAGTAACAACTATTTGCAGCAGTTTCGCCAAAGGCGGGTTTCCTGCTGCGAAGTACTGCGCTAGGTGTTCTCAGTGGCGAAGCAGAAAGATGCTAGACCCCACGTGATCGTGGTCGAGGACGAGCAATTCCAACGCGAGACCTTGATCGATTTCCTGGGGAACAACGGTTACCGCACGTCGGGCGTGGAGTCCGGCGCGGCGCTGCGCAAGCTGGTGGAAAAGGATCCGCCGGCCTTGGTGCTGCTGGATCTCCGTTTGCCCGGCGGTGAGGACGGGTTTGCGCTGGCGCGCTTCATGCGCGAGCGCAGCCGCAAGGTCGGCATCATCATGGTGACGGCGAGCGGCGACACGATCGACCAGGTGGTCGGCCTTGAAACCGGCGCAGACGACTACATCGCCAAGCCGTACGAACCGCGCGCGCTGCTGGCCCGCATCAAGGCCGTGCTGCGTCGCGCCGGGGGGGCGGAAGCAGCGACCCCCAGTGCGCGGGTACGCATGGGCAAATGCCTGCTCGACCTGGAATCGCGGCGGCTGACGGCGCTCTCGGGCGAGGAGATCCCGCTGCGCTCCGGCGAATTCGAGCTGCTGCGGCTGTTCGCGGAGAACCCCAACCGGCCGCTCAGCCGCGACTGGCTGCTGGAGACGACCAGCCATCGCGAAATGGAGGCCTTCGACCGGGCGATCGACATCCGTGTCCTGCGCATCCGCCGCAAGGTCGAGGTCGATCCGGCGCGTCCGACGTCGATTCGCACGGTGCGTAGCGCGGGCTACATGTTCGTGCCGCCGGAAGACTAGGGCGGGCCGCGACCGCGTTACCAAGGAAACCTATGGCGCGGTTCGCGCAGTCCTCGGGAAACCTGGCGGCCATACCTTGGCACCATCGACGGACGGCATCCCGCCGCCCCGACCCAACCAAGGGAGATAGTCATGATTGCCAAGATCCGCGAACTGAACCTCGACGACCTCAAGACCGTTTCCGGCGGCGCCGGGCAGATGGCTCCGCCGAAGGCACCGACCTCCGCCATGCAGGCCCAGGCCCAGATCGCGGTGGCGCCGAGCCGCCCCCTGTCGGCGCAGGTCAACCTGCTGGTGGCTCGCCTGTAACCCGCTCATCCTTCTCTCTCTCTTCCTCAGGCGGCGCCCTCACCAGAGCGGCGCCGCTTCTCTTTTGCGGCCTGGGCATCGCGGCCGCGGCGGCAACAGACGAAACCAATCGCGCCCCTCGCGCAGTCCTCGGGAAACCTGGCGACCCTACCTTGGCGTCATCGACGGACGGCATCCCGCCGGCCGGACCAACCAAAGGAGATACTCATGACTGCCAAGATCCGTGAATTGAACCTCGATGACGTCAAGGCCGTTTCGGGTGGCGTTTCGATCCCGACCAAGCAGCAGGTCATGGCCAACAGCGCGAGCCTGTCCGTGAGCCTGCCGAGCGGCCTCAACACGGCGCTGGCCAAGCCGACCCTGTCGTCGAGCCTCATCGTGTCCTCGATCCGCTGAACAGCCGATCTCTCACTCCCTCTCTCTCCCAGGCGGCGCCCTCTCCCGAGTGGCGCCGCTTCTCTTTTGGGCCGAGCGCATTACGACCGCCGCGCGGCAACAGGCGAAACCAATCGAGCGCTTCGCGCAGTCTTCGGGAAACGTGACGGCAATACCTTGGCACCATCGACGGACGGCATCCCGCCGGCCAGACCAACCAAAGGAGATACTCATGATTGCCAAGATCCGCGAACTGAACCTCGATGACGTCAAGGCCGTTTCGGGTGGCGTTTCGATCCCGACCAGGCAGCAGGTCATGGCCAACAGCGCGACCATGAACATGACCATGAGCGTGCCGAGCGGCGTCAACACGGCGCTGGCCAAGCCGCCGACCTCCTCCGCTCTGGTCGCTTCCGCGATCCGCTACAGCTGATCCCTCACTCTCCCTCCCTCCCAGGCGGCGCCCTCACCCGAGTGGCGCCGCTTCTCTTTTGCGGCGAGGGCTTCGAGGCTGAGGCGGCAACAGACGAAACCAACCGCGCGCTTCGCGCAGTCCTCGGGAAACGTGACGGCACTACCTTGGCACCATCGACGGACGGCATCCCGCCGCCCACGACCCAACCAAGGAGATACTCATGATTGCCAAGATCCGCGAACTGAACCTCGATGACGTCAAGGCCGTTTCGGGTGGCGTTACGATCCCCACCAAGCAGCAGGTCATCGCCAACAGCGCGACCATGAACATGACCATGAGCATGCCGAGTGGAGTCAACACGGCGCTGGCCAAGCCGACCCTGTCGTCGAGCCTCCTCGTTTCCTCGATCCGCTGAACGGCCGATCCCTCGCTCCTTCTCTCCCAGGCGGCGCCCCTCACCCGAGTGGCGTCGCTTCTCTTTTGAGTCGGTCCGTGATCTCCCCGCCCCAAGCAACATACGAAACCAAATCGAACGATCGAGCAGCCATCCGGCAACCGACGCCCTTTACCGTTGCACTGCACGCCAAGAGGAGTTGCCGCGATGACCAAGGGAATGTTCGAGCTGAAGCCGGAGGAGCTTCGCGCCGTGATCGGCGGGGCGACCTACTACACCTCGGTCAACAAGCTGCCCACCTCACCGGTCGTCCTCGACCTTGCGCGGTTGCCGTCGGCACCCGCAGCCACCGATCGGCTGGCCAGCCGCTAATCGGAGCCGCGCCATGACCGACAACGCAACCGCCCGGCCCCCGTTGTTCCGCCCCGAAGTCGCCCAGCGCAATTGGGAGCTGCTCGCGTCGAAGGGCCTGATGCCGCGGCCGCCGCTCTTCACCGGCGCCATCATCGCTCTTCTGCTCGTCGCCTTCGCCGGCGGCGCCTTCTTCCTCGCCCGCGGCGCCGTCCCTCGGGTCGAATCGGCGCAAGGCTATCTCGAGCCCGCCGGTGGCGTGGCTCGCGTGCGGGCGCCGCGCCAGGCGATCGTCGAAGCCGTCCACGTCAAGGATGGCCAGCTCGTGCAGCGCGGCGACCTGCTCGTCACCTTGCAATCCGGCCAGATCACGCCGTCGGGCGCCACGGCCGAGACGCAGATCTCCGGCCAGCTGCAGACCCAGCGGCAGGATATCGAGGCCCAGCTGAGCCGCGAGCAGGACTGGCGGCGGAACGAAGAGCGCCGGCTGATCGCCAAGGTCGACGACCTGGTTCACGACCTCGACTTGCTCGAGCGCAACATCGCCACGCAGCAGGAGCAGATGGCCCTCGCGCAACGCCAGGCCGAGCGCATCCGCAATCTCGCCGAGCGCGGCACCATCTCGCTCGACGAGCTGCAGCGCCGCGAGATTGCCGCCCTCAACCAGAAGCTCGCGGTCCAGACCTCAGAGCGTGAGCAATCCGCAAAGCGTGCGGAGCTGGTGCAGGCGCGCATTGCCCTCGAGCAGCTGCCGACCTTGGCCAGCGAGCGTCAGCGTACGCTGCGCGACTCGCTGGCCAATACCCAGCAACGCCTGATCGAGCTCGAGGCGCGCCGCTCCGTCGTCGTGCGCGCGCCGACGGCCGGCCGCCTCGCCGCCATCCCGGCGCTGGCCGGCTCGGCTATCGAGAACGGCGGACTGATCGCCACCATCGTGCCCGACGGCGCCGAGCTCAGGGCCCGACTGTTCGTGCCGACGCGGTCGATCGGCAAGGTCCATGCTGGCCAGGCGGTCGCGCTGCGCTACGACGCCTTCCCGTACCAGAAGTACGGCTCGTTCAAGGGCCGCGTCGAAGACGTCTCGAGCTCGGTGCTGCTGCCGCAGGAGATCGAGAAGGTGGCGCCGGTGAAGGTCGGCGAGCCGGCCTACGTGCTCGAGGTCGTGCTCGAACGCCAGACCGTGCCGTCGGGAGGCGCCGGGCTGGCGCAGCTGCGTCCCGACATGACGCTCACCGCCATGATCGAGATCGACCGTCGTCCGCTGCTCGCCTGGATCGGCGACAGCCTGTTCGGCATTTCCCAGTAACCCCCCCAGTAACCCCATCGCATCGCGGGGAGACCGTCATCGTGTTCAACCTGAAATATCTGCCGATGATCCGTCAGGCCGAGGCCACCGAATGCGGCCACGCCTGCCTCGCCATGATCGCCGGCTGGCACGGCCATCAGATCGACCTCGTGTCGCTGCGCCTGCAGCACACGGCATCGTCGAACGGCACCAGCCTGCACGCGCTCGCCACGATGGCCGAGCAGTTCCAGCTGCGGGCGCGCGCGCTCAGGCTCGAGCCGGAGGACCTCGGCCGCCTCGCGTTGCCGGCGATCCTGCACTGGGAGATGAACCACTTCGTGGTGCTGAAATCGATCGGCCGGCGTCGCGTCACCATCCACGATCCGGCGCGCGGCGTGCTGAAGCTGTCCCTGAAGGAGGTGGCCGACCGCTTCACCGGCGTCGCCATGGAATTCACGCCGACCGAGGCTTTCAAGCCGATCCGCCAGGAGCGGCGCCTGCCCCTGTTGACGCTGTTCCGCGGCGCCGACGATTTCGGCCGCCGCGCTGTCCAGGTGCTGCTGCTGTCGCTGGTGTTCGAAGCGCTGATGCTGGTGTCGCCGTGGTACATGCAGATCGCGGTCGACAACGTCATCCCGAGCGGTGACACGCAGCTCCTGTGGGCGCTGGCCGGCGGCTTTGCGGTGGTCGCCCTGGTCCGGATGGGGACCGAATATGCGCGCTCGACGTTGCTGGTCTATGTCCAGAGCCGGCTCGATCTCGCGCTGACCAGCCGCCTGTTCGGCCACCTGCTGCGCCTGCCGATGCCGTTCTTCGCCAAGCGCGACGACGGCGACCTGGTCTCGCGCTTCCATTCGCTCGAACCGATCCGCCATCTCCTGGCCGAGGGCCTGCTGCTGGCCGCGATCGACGGCGTGCTGGCGATCGGCACGCTGATCCTGATGTTCGTGATCAACCCGTTGCTGGCCGCCATCGCCGTGGTGGCGCTGGTCCTCTACGCGGGGTTGCGCATCGCGTTCTACCTGCCGCTGTTCCGCCGCAACGAGGACGTGGTGCGCGCCGAGGCCGCCTGCACCACCCATCTCATCGAGAGCATCCGCTCGGCCCAGGCGATCAAGCTGTTCAACGCCGAGGCCGACCGCGAGGGCCAGTATGTCGGCCGCACGGCCGAGGCCGTGTTCAGCCGCGCCGGCCAGCAGCGCCTGGTCGCGACCTTCAAGGCGCTGCGCGAGACCATCGTCATGCTCGAGCAGGTCGCGTTCGTGGCGATTGCCGCCTGGCTGGCGCTGCGCGGCCAGCTCACCATCGGCGTGGTCTATGCCGTGCTCGCCTACAAGACGCAGTTCATGACCGCCGGCAGCCATCTCATCGAGAAGGCCATCGAGTTCCGCATGCTGCGCCTGCACCTCGACCGCGTCTCCGACATCGCCATGTCGGACCAGGAGCGGGCCTACGAGCGGAAGGTGACGGAGCGTCCGCCGATCGGCGGAACCATCGAGCTCAACCACGTCAATTTCCGCTATGCCGAGACCGAGCCGCTGGTCCTGAACGACCTGTCCTTGCGCATCGAGCAGGGCGAGTGCGTGGCGATCGTCGGCCCTTCGGGCTGCGGCAAGACCACCCTGGTCAAGATCCTGCTCGGGCTGTTCGAGCCGACGTCCGGCGAGGTCCGGATCGACGGCGTCGCCCTGCCGGTGTTCGGCGAGCGCGCCTACCGCCGGCAGGTCGCGACCGTGATGCAGGACGACTGCCTGCTGACCGGCTCGATCATGCAGAACATCTGCTTCTTCGAGGAGGATCCCGACACAGCCTTCGCCACGGAATGCGCCAAGCTCGCCTGCATCCACGACGACATCATGCGCATGCCGCTGGGCTATCGCACCCCGATCGGCAGCCTCGGCAATACGCTCTCGGCCGGCCAGCGCCAGCGCGTGCTGCTGGCGCGCGCCCTCTACCGCAAGCCGCGGGTCCTCATCCTCGACGAAAGCACTGCCAATCTCGACGTCGAGCTCGAGCGGCGAATCAACGAGATGCTGATGACGCTCTCGATCACCCGCATCCACGTCGCCCATCGGCCGCAGACGATCGAGCTGGCCGACCGCGTCATCGCGCTCGGCCTCCCCGGCGAACCGAGCCGCGCCCACCCGGCCCTGCGCAGCGTCGACCCGGCGCGTGCGCCGGCCGCCTAGTTGAGCTTGAACAGCGTCCGCACGAAGTCGCCGACCGCAATCTGCGCCGCTGCGGCCGCGGCGGCGTTGCGGCCGACATGCGGGTCGAGCTGCACGCAGGCATCCGTGTAGGCGAAGGGTGCGCCGGTCGCGGTGTTGACAAGAACGCCGGTCGGGCCCTCCTTGATGGTGCAGGCGCGCACCGTCTGGGCACCGTTGGCGACCGCTACCGATCCAAGCGGTGAGTCGAAGCCATGCTGGGCATCGGCGTATTCGGTGAGCTCGACATCGCGGCCGGCGCTCTTCAGGCGCGCCATGAAGGCCTTGCAGCTGGACAGCGGATTGTAGTCGTCGGCGATGCCATGGAAGATGCGGATGGGCGCTGCGGCGACGTCGGTGTCGTCGATGTAGCTCGTCGCGCAGTCGGGATAGAATGGAATGTAGGCGGCGAACGACGCCCCCGACTTGTTCCACATCTTGTGGAAGCGCGTGAGGCTGGCGTAGAGCGCGGCCTGGCCGCCGCGCGAAAAGCCCATCAGGACGATACGCTGCGGATCGACCCGCGGATGCTTGGCGAGGATGGCGAGAGCGCCATAGATGTCGAGGATGAAGTTCAGTCGGCCGAGCTGGGCCTGGTCGGTGTTGACCGACGCAAGCCCGCGGCCGGTGAAACCGTCGATGGCGAAGGTCGACACGCCCATGGCGTTGAACTGGCGGCTCCAGGTATCGATTTGCGCGCCCATGCCGCCCGAGCCGTGCATCAGGATGACGACGGGCAGCTTGCCCGCGCCCTGGGCGAGGCGAAGCTGGCCGGCGACGGTCGCCGCCTTGCCGTCCTTGCCCGCGAGGAAGTCGGAATCGCTCAAGGTCATCGTCGGGATGGCATGCAGCTCGGTGCGCGGCGCGATGTCGGCGGTCGATTCGGTCGATGTCTGGGCGATGGCCGCCGCTGGCAACAGCGCGGCCAGCAGGGCGATGAGCATGGACTTCATTTTTTCCTCCCGCGTCAGCGGCGCTGGCGGGCCGATTGTGCCGACCTGGCCAGTGCCAGGCACAGCCTGCGCGCAATCGCCTCGTCAGGATAGCCCGTCGATTTGCATTCTAGCTCGGCCTTCAGGATCACCTGCAGCGCCGAGCTCAGCCGACCGAGCGGCCAGGCGCGCAGATGGCGCTCGAAGCGCTGGCGCACCGGGCCGCCGCGCGGCAGGCCGCGCGCCTTGAACATCGCCCCTTCGAGATTGCCGCCCCCCTTCCCCTCGAATCCGGCGGCGTGGCCGGCCACCAGGTGGAGCTGGTCGGTGTGGCGCTGCAGCGCGCGTACCAGCTGCACGGGGTTGCCGCCCTCGGCGAACACGCGATCGAGCGCCCGGTCGAGGGGAACGAGCTGGCCGTCGAAGGTGGCGGCGACGACGTCGTCGATGCCGATGGCCGCGGTGTCGCCCAGCACGGCCAGCGCATCGTCGAGCGTGACCGACTTGGCCCCGTCGCCTTCCTTGTAGAGCAACAGTTTCTCGATCTCGCTGCGGCTCTGGCCGCGATCGCCGCCCAGGCGCTCGACGATCCATTCCAGCGCGTCGGCATCGACGCTGAGACCCTGCGCCCGCGCCGCGCTCTCGACCAGCCCTTCGAGGGCGGCCTCGTTGTCCATGTAGCAGGGCAGCGCCGCCAGGCAGGCCTCGGTCTCGGCCAGGGTGCGCAGGCCCGAGCGCGGCGTGAGGTTGCCGCCTTCGACCACGATCAGCGCGTCGCCGGCGGGCGCCTCGACCAGGTTCTCCAGCGCCGTCGTCGTCTCCTCGCCGGCCGGCCGCACGCGGATGACGCGCCGGCCGCCCATCAGCGACAGGGCGCCGAACTCGTCGGCCAGGCGCGCCGGATCGTTCTTCAGGACATCGCCGGCGATATCGACGACGCGGAACGGGTCCTTGAGGTCCTCGCAGACCGTCTTGGCCAGCATCATCGCCCGTTCGGCGACCAACCCATCGTCGTTGCCGTAGACGACGACGCCACGGATTTTTGGATCCGGCTTTTTGAGGAAGGCCTCGACCTGACGCGCCTCGATCTTCATGTCGCGCACCATGTCCGCCACATCTGGCGATAGAGGTCTACCATGTCGCGGGCGAATTGCCGGCAGTTGCAGATCGGCGAGCCTTCCGTCATCGCCCGCAAGTGCCCGTGCATCTCGTCGAGGGCTTTGCGGTCCGCGGCCAGCGCCTTGACGATCGCCACGTAGGCGTCGGCGTCGGCCGCGACCAGGTCGGACCTGCCGATGACCGTCAGGATCGCCTCCGACGCCCGCGCGACCGAGCGCTTGCCGCGTATCGCCACGACCGGCACGCCCATCCACAAGGCTTCGATGGTCGTGGTGCAGCCGTTGTAGGGGAACGGATCGAGGCCTATGTCGACGCGGTTGTATGCCGCCAAAAGCGCCTCGCGGGTGGTGAACCCTTCGATCATCAGCCGACTTTCGCCGACGCCGTGCGCCGCGAGCTGATCGATCGCCTCGCGCCGCAGCACCGGATCGTCGAAGCGCCCGGATTTCAGGAACAGGCGGCAGTCGGGGATTTCCGCCATCACCCGCCCCCACAGGGCGATCGTCTCGTCCGAAACCTTGTTCCAGTTGTTGAACGATCCCAGGGTCAGCGGCTGCCCCGCCGGCCGCGCCGTCACCGGGATATCGAGGCCGGTCGGCGCAAAGCAGAAATGGGCGTTGGGCAGGCGCAGGATCTTCTCGGTGAACGACGACTCGTCTTCCGGCGGAACGACCCAGCGATCGGTCACGAAATAGTCCATGGCCGTGAGGCCCGACGTGTCGAGATAGCCCTGCGTCAGCATCTGCACCGGCGCGGGCTTCCGCGCGAACAGCGACAGGCGATTTCCCGCGGTATGGCCGGCAAGGTCGACCAGGATGTCGATCCGGTCATGCTGGATCATGGCGTCGGCTTCGGCATCGGACATCCCGGCGATCGTGCGGAACCCGCTGGCGGCCTGGCGGATGCGCGCCGTCATGTCGTCCTCGACCGTCGAGTTGCTGTAGCAGTAGGGCTCGACCTGGGCGGGATCGAGATTGGCGATCACGCCGTGGAAGAAATAGGAGACGCCGTGATTGCGGAAGTCGGGCGAGACATAGCCGACGCGCAGCCGCCGCTCCGGATCGCGCCCGTTGGCGAACTCGGTGCGCGGCTTGGCGGGCTCGATGTAGCGGGCGAACAGCCGCGCCACGTCGAGCGTGCTCGCGTTGCCGTAGCGGTCGGCGAAGTGCATGTCGAAAATGGCGTTGTCGAGGTTCGTCAGCGCCGCCCGATAGTCCGGCCGCCGCTCAAGGGCCTGGCGGAAGCAGGCGACGGCGTCGGCGAACTGGCCCTGGTCCTTGAGCGCGTTGCCGAGATTGGACAGCAGCGCGGCATCATTGGGCCTGACCGCGAGCGCACGCCGGTAGACCGCTTCGGCTTCCTTGCTGCGGCGCTTCTCGCGCAGCAGCATGCCGAGATTGAGCAGGATCTCCGGCGCATCCGGCTTGAGCTTCAGCGCCTGCTCGCAGCGCGCGATCGCGTCGTCGGCCCGGCCCAGCGCCTTCAGCGCGAGGGCGAGGTTGGACAGTGCCTCCGGGATGCTGGGATCGAGCGCCAGCGCCTGTTCGTAGAACGTGACCGCCTGTTGCAGCCGGCCGGCCTGGTGCAGGCGGGCGGCCTGGCCGAGCGTCGCCCGGACCTGGTCCGTCTTCGTCGACGAAGGCGCCTTGCCGGCGAGCGCGGCGCGTCTCTGTCGGCGATTGCCCGGCATCCCCTGCCTACACCACGACGTTGACGATCCGGTTCGGCACCACGATCACCCGCTTGGGCTTCTTGCCGTCCAGGCCGCGCGCCAGCTCGGGCAAGGCCAGAGCCGCCTTCTCCGCCTCGTCCTTGGGCGAGTCCTTGGGCAACTGCAGCGTGCCGCGCAGCTTGCCGTTGAGCTGCACGGCCACGGTCACCGTGTCGTCGACCAGCAGCGCATCCTCGGCCAGCGGCCAGGGCGAATCGGCCAGCAGCGACTTGTGGCCCAGCGCCTGCCACAGCTCCTCGGCCAGGTGCGGCGTCATCGGGCCGGTGAGGCGCACGAAGATCTCGAGCGCCTCGCGCTTGGCCCACGTGTCGGCCGCGCCCTTGGACTTCAGCCCGTCGATGGTGCTGGCCAGCTCATAGAGCCGCGCCACCGCCTTGTTGAAGTGGAAGGCCTCGATGTCGGCCGACACGCCGGCGATGGTCTTGTGCGCCGCGCGGCGCAGCGCCATCGCCGCATCGGAAAAGGACGCGGGCTTGGGCGTGCCGGCGGCCGGCAGGTCGGCCAGCGCCTCGCTGGCGATGCGGAACAGCCGCTGCTGGAAACGCCAGGCGCCGGTCACGCCGGCCTCGGTCCATTCGAGGTCGCGCTCGGGCGGGCTGTCCGACAGCATGAACCAGCGCGCGGTGTCGGCGCCGTAGTCGTGGATGATCTGGTCCGGGTCGACGACGTTCTTCTTCGACTTGGACATTTTCTCCGAGCGGCCGATCTCGACCGGGCTCTTGTCGGAGGCGCGCACCATCTTGCCGCCGTCGAGGCGCTCGACCTCCTCGGGCAGCAGCCAGGAGCCGTCGGCACCGCGATAGGTCTCGTGGCAGACCATGCCCTGGGTGAACAGCCCGTCGAACGGCTCGTCGCCGCCCGTCATCTGCACTTCGCGCATGGCGCGCGTCCAGAAGCGCGAATAGAGCAGATGCAGGATCGCATGCTCGACTCCGCCGATATACTGGTCGACCGGCATCCAGTAGTCGTGCTCCTCGCGATCGAACGGCGCCGTCGCGAACCTCGGCGACGTGAAGCGATCGAAGTACCAGCTCGAATCGATGAAGGTGTCGAAGGTGTCGGTCTCGCGCACCGCCTCGCCGCCGCAGGTCGGGCAGGCGACGTGCTTCCAGGTCGGATGGCGGTCGAGCGGATTGCCCGGCCGGTCGAACTCGACATCCTCCGGCAGCTCCACCGGCAGGTCCTTCTCGGGCACCGGCACCACGCCGCATTTCTCGCAATGGATCGCCGGAATGGGGCAGCCCCAGTAGCGCTGGCGCGACACCAGCCAGTCGCGCAGGCGGTACTGCGTCGTGCCCTTGCCGACGCCCATGTCCTCCAGCCGCTCGATGACCTTGATCTTGGCGTCCTCGACGGTGAGGCCGTCCAGGAAATCCGAGTTGATGATCACGCCGTCCTCGACGAACGGCTCCTTGGCGACGCTGAAGCTCCTGGCGTCGGCATCCTCGGGCATCACCACCGGGATGATCGGTAGGCCGTACTTGGTCGCGAACTCGTGGTCGCGCTCGTCGTGGCCCGGGCAGCCGAAGATGGCGCCGGTGCCGTACTCCATCAGCACGAAGTTGGCGGCATAGACCGGCATCGTCTTGCCCGGGATCAGCGGATGCTCGGCGAGCAGCGGCAGCTTGTAACCGATCTTCTCCGCGGTCTCGAGCTCGGCCGCCGCCGTGCCGGTCTTGCGGCATTCGGCGACGAAGTGCTGCAGGCCGGGATCCTTCTCCGCCAGCTCGGTGACGATCGGATGCTCGGCCGACAGCGCGGCGAACGACGCGCCGTACAGCGTGTCGGGTCGCGTCGTGAAGATCTCGAGCTTCCCCCAATCTTTACCGGATGAGGCCGCGCCCGAGGCGTCGGTCAGCTGCCAGAAGACGCGGGCGCCGCGGCTCTTGCCGATCCAGTTGGCCTGCATCAGGCGCACCTTCTCGGGCCAGCGCTCCAGCGTATCGAGGCGCTCCAGCAGCTCGTCGGCATACTGGGTGATCTTGAGGTTCCACTGCGTCAGCTTGCGCCGCTCGACGGGCGCCCCGGTGCGCCAGCCCTTGCCCTCGATCACCTGCTCGTTGGCGAGCACGGTGTTGTCGACGGGATCCCAGTTGACCCAGGACTCCTTGCGGTAGGCCAGCCCGGCCTTCCAGAAGTCGAGGAACATCTTCTGCTGATGGCGGTAGTAGCTGGGATCGCAGGTCGCCAGCTCGCGGCTCCAGTCGAGGGAGAGACCCATCGACTTCAGCTGCTTCTTCATGGAGGCGATGTTCTCGTAGGTCCACTTCTTGGGATGGACCTTCTTCTCCATCGCGGCGTTCTCGGCCGGCAGGCCGAAAGCGTCCCAACCCATGGGATGCAGCACGTTGAAGCCGCGGGCGCGCTTGTAGCGAGCGATCACGTCGCCCTGCGTGTAGTTGCGCACGTGGCCCATATGGATGCGCCCCGACGGATAGGGGAACATCTCGAGGACGTAGTACTTGGGCCGCGCTTTATCCATCTGGGCGCGGAAGGTCTGGCGCTCCTCCCAGGCCTTCTGCCACTTGGCCTCGGTTTCGCGGAAGTTGTAGCGCACGGGCGCGACGGATGTGGTGGGCGTCGAAGACACGGTTTGATCCCAAAAAAGCGAGTCTAGCCTAGAAAAGTCCAGCCTAGAAAAGTCCAGCCTAGAATAGACAAGGGCCGCAGCGGATGCCCGCTGCGGCCCCGATCGTCAAGCGTTGCGACGCGACGTCAGGACCCGCCAGCGATGCGAAGCTGGCGCGCGCGCGTAAGGATGGCGTTCTCGATGTCGATATTGGTGCGCGGATCGACCTGGGCGTCGACCCAGTTGCCGCCCTTGGCCGAGGCCTGTTGCTTGAACACCGAGACCCGCACGCCGTCGGCCCGCAGTTCGCGGTCGAGGATGGTGACCTGGACCTTCATGCGCTCGTTGGGCGTTTCGGCCGGCGTGTACCAGTCGGTGATGATGACCCCGCCAAACGGATCGGCCGAGACCAGCGGAATGAAATTGATGGTGTCGAGGGAGGCGCGCCACAGATAGGCATTCACCGCCACGCCGGTGCCCGCGTCGGGCTGCTCCTTCTGCTTGGAGCCGAATAGGCCGCCCGGGCCGAACAGGCTGCCGTCTTCGCGGGTCCGGCCGCCCAGGCCCTGGTTGATCTGGCGCTTGACGTCGCCCGTGGTGCCGTGCCGACGCGGGTCATCGAGACCATCGGAATTGCCGCCGCACGCGGACAGGCCGAGGGCGAGCAACCCAGCATAAAATACAGTCAAGAGGATGGAATTAGGCGAACCCGGCATCGAGGCCTTCCCAGTTCTTTTATTGAAGATACCATAGCGCTGGGGCGCACCTAAAGCGCGACCGCGGCGCAAATACAAGGGGCGGTATAGCGCAGCGCAAATAGTCCTGTTTCTAAACTAACGGGAATATATAGGTCTTCTATTAGGACTTTCATTTGCATACGAATTGCCATCCCATGCCGCAGAAAGCCTGCTGAAACGTCAGAATAGAGGCCCAAAATGTGACAAGAACGCCACACGTGCGGGGAGAATCGTGCGCTGGCGCGTCCATTTCTTGACCCTCGTTTGGCACGAGTGTTCTATTAGCGCGGCCGTATTGGCGGGTCGTATTCCGCCGGTCGGACAGGCCTTTTGGTACGCACCAGTCTCTGATCAATGAGAGAGGGAGAATTATTCAGCATCGTTCTGTAACTATCGCCGCAAATCGGAAAGTCCTGACAATTAGCTGTAAACATCGGGTTTAACGTATCAGTACCTTTCAAGGACTATCGCCGTCAACCGGATTGATCTGTCGGTATGAGCGACGGTATTTTGGGCTTGCACGGGGCCGTTTTAAACAGCACCGTCGGAACGGACACGCAGTGGGGAAATCAACCTTGGCGTCGCATCGGCTAACGGTGTTTTCGGCGACACGTAAGTATTATGCTGACAGATGCAGCGATTAAGCGCCTGAAACCAAAAACGAAGGAGTACAAGGTCTCCGATCGCGACAGCATGTATGTGGTCGTGAAGCCGTCCGGCGCAATCATCTTTCGCTACGACTACCGTCTGAACGGGCGCCGCGAGACGCTCACTATTGGACGCTATGGTGCGGATGGAATCAGTCTAGCCCGCGCGAGAGAGAAATGCCTCGAGGCACGCCGAGCGGTGGTCGAGGGGCAATCGCCGGCGCAAGAAAAGCAGCGCGAGAAGCGACGTCTCAAAGAGGTGAAGAGCTTCGGCGAGTACGGGGAGCGCTGGTTGACGGAGGCCCCGATGGCGGATAGCACGCGCGCCATGCGTCGCATAATCTTCGACCGGGACATCCTGCCGTCGTGGAAGAGCCGTCTGCTGATTGAGATTTCGCCCGATGACTTGCGAGCGCTCTGCAGTAAGGTGAGAGACCGCGGGGCGCCGGCGACCGCTCTCCACGTCCGAGACATCGTCAAGCAAATCTTCGGGTTCGTGATTCTACACGGTGCGAAGGTTGCCAACCCGGCCGACGAAGTTAGACCGGCCTCGCTTGCGACGTTGGTTCCGAAGGACCGCGCGCTGTCGCCGACAGAAATCCGCATCATGCTGGAACAGCTCGAGCGTGTATCGACGTTGCCGACCATTCGGCTCGGTCTCCGGCTCATCCTGCTCACTATGGTGCGCAAGAGCGAAATGCTGGATGCTGTATGGGACGAGGTCGATTTCGAGAATGCGGTCTGGACGATTCCGAAGGAGCGTATGAAGGGCCGCCGGTCGCACAACGTCTACTTGTCGCAGCAGGCCGCCGATATCATGCTCGCGCTCAAGGCCTCTGCCGGCAATTCGCGATACGTATTGCCATCACCTTTTGACGCGGCTATGCCTATTTCGCGCTCGACCTTCAACCGCGTCATAGCCGCAATCATCGCCAGAGCCAAACGGGAGCGCCTGCCACTCGAGGCCTTCACCGTGCACGATCTCCGCCGCACCGGCTCGACTCTGCTGAACGAGCTCGGATTCAACCGCGACTGGATCGAAAAGTGCCTCGCTCATCAAGAAAACCGCTCCTCACGAGGCGTCTATAACAAGGCGGAGTACGAGCAACAGCGTCGTCATATGCTTCAGGAATGGGCGGACATGATTGCTGCCTGGGTCCAAGGACGGCGTCGAGCGCCAACGCTCTATCCGCCAGTGCTGCAGCTGGTTGCGGACGTCGCTTGACGTACTTTTGGCGGATCTACTGAGCCAACGGGCGACGATCATGAATGCACAGGACGTAACCTTCGCAGGCGGACGTCTGGGATTGGAGCGCCCATAAGGTTGGTCGATTTCGAGCGTCGCCTGCGCTCCTCTATCCAGGCTTCGACCTCGCTCAGGTCCCACGCTACACAGCGTGCCGTCAGGTTAAATCGGCGCGGGAATTCTCCGCGCCGTTCCATCTCATAGATGGTTGTATCTGCAAGCGGGACGATCCGACGCAATTCCCTGCGCCGGATCATTCGCTTGAACGAACATTGCTCAGTGGCCCGCCTCTCGGACGGCTGTATGGGGTCTTCCAGAGTGCAGGCCGGCGCCAACTTGGACCTTCTCGCCATTCTCAATCCCGCTTAGATCATCCAACCATCGGGATCGAAGCGATAGCTCCCTTCATAGGCAAGAGAGCACTGCGGCCGATCGAAAAGACGGCCACGTTGGCGTGCAAATAGGAGGGGATCTCAAACCACCGTCGCCATCTTAACACGGTATCTCGAACGTCAATCGTGCATCGGAGGCCCGACTCTTTTCCGGTACTGATGCTGCTACGCGTGAGTTCGCCCGTTACGAGGCCTTCGTGCCACGGGCCCATGCGCAGTATCCGGCGCAGACCAAGGGCAAGGACGAGCGTGACGCGGGCAATGTCAGGCGCAATGCCATCGCCGGGGCTCGCAGCTCGACAGTTAAGCGGCGGTCAAGCTGCACTTAGCCCTATTTCGAGGACTGGAAAACCGGTCACTGCGTTATCCAGAAAGTCCTTGTGAACAACGGTAGGACGTGAGTCGACACTCGTGATCGGCCACGCGCGAGCTGCGCCACAGTCGTGTCCCGCAAGGGTGATCTAGAGCGTCGCGCGTGAAATAGGAATCGACAGGGGATTCCCAAGGAATCGGAAATCTGATTCAAGATGCTGGCTGG
>JAIEOV010000022.1 GCA_019750135.1 Reyranella sp.
TGAAGGGACAATCGGAGAAGCAGGAGACGCCAGCTCTCTCAAGTTAAGCGTGGTCCGAAGAATCAGGGCAGGTCACTTGCCTGAGTTCGCTGTCGCTCGGTGACGAGCGTCGGCTGGCATGACCTTGGTCAACTTCGTTCGGATCGTTGCAATGAAAGTCTTGGTCCTAGGCGCGCTTGCGCTGTTCGTCTCGGCGTGCAGTTCCGCACCACTGCCCGAGCTGTCTCCCACCGACGCTGCGAGTCCAGATGCGCCGGTAATCGCTGCTCCCTATCAGCCCGTCATGGCGGGCACGGCAGCGCACGTGCCCGTCGGCCTCAAGCCCTGGCGCGAACTCAACGACAGCGTCGCACCTGGTGGAAGCCGGTCCCCATGACTGCCACCTCAAAAATGGCGCTTACGGTTGCCTTGGTATTGCTGGCGCCGGGTTGTGCCAAGTTCACCGGCGATGGCGGCATGGCCCCCGTCTCCGAGGGGGTCCGGAAGGAGATCGGGAAGGATGTCGCCAAGCTGACATCCGCCGAAGATCACCGCCGCGCGCGCGAACGCGTCGAAGCGTTGCTCGCCGAGCCTCTGAGCGAAGACACGGCCGTCCAAGTCGCCTTGCTCAACAATCGCGGCCTGCAGGCTGCCTACAATGACCTCGGCATCTCGGAGGCAGAGTATGCGCAGACCAGTCTGCCACCCAATCCTGCGCTCACGGTGTCGCGCGTTTTCGGTACGGCAGGCTTCGTGGAATTCGGCTTTCAGCTGATCGGCAACCTGCTCTCAGCGGCGACGCTGCAGAGCCGGACCGAGATCGCGAAGCGGGAGTTCGAGGAAGCACGTTATCGCGCCATTGCGACGACGCTCAGCCTCTCCGTCGATGCACGACGGGCCTACATCCGCACCGTTGCCGCCCAGCAGCGCCTCGCGCTGCTCGAGCAATCGCGCGAGACCGCCGACGCCTCCCCTCGCATGATGAAGCAGCTCGGAGAGACCGGCGCCGCCAACACCCTCGATCAGGGACGCGTCGCGGTATTCTACGCCGAGCTGAGCGCCCAGATAGCTCAGGCACGCCTCTCCGTCAGCAAGGAGAAGGAGGCGCTCAATCGTATCCTGGGTCTTTGGGGGACAGACCTCGGCTACAGACTGCCAGCCAGGTTGCCTTCCCTGCCCGCGACGCCAGAGCCGCTCCACGATGTCGAAGTGGAAGCCATGCGACGGCGTGTCGATCTCATCATTCTCCGATACGAGATCGTGACGCTTGCCAAGTCGGCCAAGTTCGTCGAAGCAACGCGATACATGTCATTTCTGGAGCTGGGCGGCGGCTTCAGGAACGAGGTCGAGACCAAAGATGCTGGCGAGCAATCGTCTAAGAACCGCTACGGTCTTGAGCTCGGAATCATAATCCCGATCTTCGATACGGGCGAAGCACGCGTCGCGACGGCTCGTGAGATCTATATGCGCGCGGTCAATCGTCTTGCCGAACGCTCGATCAACGCGAGATCCGAAGCGCGCGTCGCCTACACGACGTATCGCGCTACCTTTGACATTGCACGCTTCTATCAAACCCGGGTCCTTCCGTTGCGCCGCCAGATCTCTGCCGAGGTATTGTTGCGGTACAACGGAATGCTTATCGATGTGTTCGAGCTGCTGGCCGAGGAGCGCGAACGCATCAATTCCAGCATCGCCTCGCTCGATGCTCTTCGCGACTACCATCTGGCCATTGCCGACCTGCAAGCCGCATTGATCGTTGGCGGCACCGTGCCTCCGTCCGGTGTCATCAACACGACGCCTCCACCGGAAACCATTCCTTTAGGCCTCTAAGGAAAGGAGATTGACATGAATCTCTCAAGACGTGACTTGGTAGGGGCTTCGGGCCTTGCGCTGCTGAGCGCCACCGCGGTGAGCGGCCGCGTCCAGGCGCAATCCATTCCCGAAGCGCCGACGACGACCACCAACACCATGCAGCCGCCGATCTATCCGACGAGCGGACCTGACTATCAGCCGGTCGTGACGCTCAACGGGTGGACATTGCCGTGGCGGCAGAACGGGGACTGGAAGGAGTTCCATCTGGTTGCCGAGCCGGTGGAACGGGAGATGGCGCCGGGCATGATCGCCCGCCTGTGGGGCTACAACGGCCAGAGCCCGGGGCCGACTATCGAGGCGGTCGAAGGCGACAAGGTGCGCATCTTTGTCACCAACCGCCTGCCTGAGCACACGACGATTCACTGGCACGGCATGCTGCTGCCCAATGGCATGGACGGAGTCGGCGGCCTCACCCAGCCGCACATCAAGCCGGGCAAGACCTTCGTCTACGAATTCGAGCTCAAGAAGAGCGGCACCTTCATGTATCATCCCCACGCCGATGAAATGGTGCAGATGGCGATGGGCATGATGGGCTTCTTCGTCATCCATCCGCGCGATCCCAAGCAGCATCGTGTCGACCGCGACTTCGTGTTCCTGCTGTCCTCCTACGACATCGATCCCGGCAACTACGTGCCGAAGGTCGCCGAGATGCTGAACTTCAACATGTGGACCTTCAACACCCGGGTGTTTCCAGGCATCGACCATCTGGTCGTTGCCCAGGGCGATCGCGTGCGCGTGCGCGTCGGCAACCTCACGATGACCAACCATCCGATCCACATGCACGGCTACGATTTCGAGGTGACCTGCACGGATGGCGGATGGGTACGGCCGGAGGCGCGGTGGCCGGAGGTGACGATCGACATCCCGGTTGGCGCAATGCGCGCCTACGAATTCGATGCGATCTACCCCGGCGATTGGGCGCTCCATTGCCACAAGTCACATCACACGATGAACGCGATGGGACACGATATCAGGACCTTCATCGGCGTGAACAAGAAAGAGTTCGCCAAACGGATGAAGCGGCTCGTACCGGACTATATGCCGATGGGCAACGCCGGCATGGCCGACATGGGCGAAATGGAAATGCCCCTGCCCGACAACACCCTGCCGATGATGACCGGCTTCGGCCAGTTCGGGCCGATCGAGATGGGCGGCATGTTCACGGTCGTGAAGGTGCGCGAGGGCCTGGCAGCCGGGAACTACAAGGACCCGGGTTGGTACAAGCACCCGGCCGGAACGGTGGCCTGGGAATGGAAGGGCCCGGCGCCGGCGATCGCATCCGCGCCGGGCGCCAAGCCCGTGCCTCAGGCGCGTCCGGCCGTTCAGGTGGTCAAGCCGGGCAGCAAGCCCGGCGGTCATGGCAATCACTGACATCCGATGACAAGGACAGGGAACATGCAGAGAACCTATCTACGTGCCGTCGCAGCGCTTGCGATGGTCGTTGCCGCAACGCTCGCGGGCGTGACGATGAAGGTCGCCTATGCTCATGGCGACGGACACGAGACGGCTTTCGGCAAGCCGGGGGACCCGAAGAAGTCGGCGCGAATCGTGCAGATCGTCATGCGCGAGCAGGACGGCAAGATGATCTTCATTCCAAACACGCTGCGCATCCGCAAGGGCGAGCAGGTGCGCTTCCAGTTGCGCAACATCGGGGAGATCGACCACGAGTTCGTCGTCGGGACGCTCGAGGAAAACCTCAAACACATGAAGGAGATGGAGAAGAACCCGGACATGGAGCACGACGATCCCAATGCCAAGCGGCTCAAGCCCAAGACTGCCGGCGAGATCGTCTGGCAGTTCACCAAGGCCGGCAGGTTCGACTTCTCGTGCATGATCCCCGGCCATCGCGAAGCCGGCATGTTCGGCACCATCGTCGTCGAGTAGCGTTCAACCCACGGAGAAGGTCATGTTGAAGACTCTGCTTTCCATACTGCTCGCGGCAGCGGTCGTCGTTTCTCCGGCCCTCGCGGACGGAGACATGGTTAAGGGGGAGGTGGTGAAGGTCGACAAAGCCGCCGGAAAGGTCACCCTCAAGCACGGGCCCATCAAGAACCTCGATATGGACAGCATGACGATGGTGTTCCGGGTCGCCGACCCGGCGATTCTCGACAAGGTGAAGGCGGGCGACAAGATCGAATTCGAGGCCGATCGCGTCAATGGCGCCATCACCGTGACGAGGATCGGCAAGGTCAATTGACCGTCGGAGCGCTCGGTGAAAGTGAGCCATCGCGAAACAAACGTTGTACCCGCTGCGGTATTGATTCTACTCGCCCCTTGCATCGGAGTTTATTGGCACCGCCCGTGCCAGCGATCGAGAACTGCGAGCGATTTTCGGTCGCTTGGCGTTTGGCAGTCGGCTTGGCCGCAGGATGCGCAGGTGACGGCTTGTTAGCGATCTTGGGATACCTGCCCTCAGGGCGGTTTCGCTTACGGAGGCAGGTTCAGCCAAACATGTGAGCAGGATTCGCAGACACGACGGTTCGCCGAGCATCCGAAGTATTTCGACGATCTCCGCTATTTGCTTTTCTTACAGGCTCGGAATCGTCTCGTATGGGCCCTTCATGATGATATGCGCTGGCATGTTTGTATGACCCCATTCCGTTCAATCAAGGCAGGCAAACTGGGCGTATCATACAAACGATCGGTTTGTAGCTCCCGAATCATCCGATGTAGTTCGCCGCACAGCGACTGCAGGAGGGGGATCCTCTGCTTGACCTCCATTGAGGCCACGCAGCAACGCGATCATCTTCACAGCGAATGAAGGCGACTCGACGAACCTCGTGAAAACCCTCGGCGTCTACGCCGTGCGTCGAAGCACCGATCACGTCGACGTGAGCCTGTATCCGAAGCGCTCTTCGCTCCGAACTTATGGGAAGAGGCCGTTCACTTCCAACTTCGGAACGGAGCCTTGTGAGGAGATGGTCATGACAAAATCAGTAAGTAGCGAGCCGCTATAGCTCTGCGAGACCTCTGGTTCCTGAGTGCGTTCCCTTCAAAGGAGAGAAACCAATGGAAACGACAAATGGCCTGATCACAACTCCGCCAGCTACCGATGGGTCTTCCTGCCGTGGCACTGCTCAAGGTTCACGTAGTTGGCTCGGTGGCTGGCGCGGTTGGGCTATTGGTGGCGTGGTCATCGTCGCGGGCACGGGTCTGGCGTTGAGCCAGCATTGGCTCGGCATCGCCAGTCTGCTACCGCTGCTCGTTGTGCTGCCGTGTATGGCGATGATGTTCATGTGCATGAAAGGCATGAACCACGGGCAGCAGACGGATTCCACAACCGCGCGGAGCTCCGCCAGTGGCGGGACGCCTCCTGTGACGGATCCTCGAAACTAACGCGACCGCGCCGGCAATCGCGGTTCGGTATCTGGTCTTACAAATCACCTACAACTAGAGAGAGGAAGACATGACTCGCACGCTGACTACCTTCTTCGCTGCCATCGCGGTTCTCGGCAGCGTTGCTGCAACACCTCTGTTTGCCCAGGAAACCAAGCCTTCGACGCAGCCCTTTCAAACCCAAGGCACGATGGGTGACCATCATGGGATGATGAACGGGATGGGGCAAATGAGTCCTGATCAAATGCAGCAAATGACCAAGATGGTCGAAAACTGCAATCGCATGATGGAGAGCATGGGCAACGCTTCTGCAGGGCACGATAAGGATCAGAAACCCGCCCGGCCCTGAAGAAAAAGCAGTCTGCCGGGGCTTCCATTCGGGTGGCAGCCGCCGTGATCGAAGTCGGAATCACCCGAAGCATACGGGACGGCCTTCAGGGTTGAGGGCCGTCCTTGGCCGTGCACTTCCGTTTAGCGGTGAAAGCGAGTGCGAGGCTCGATGGTTGAACGTGATGTCGTGGTTATCACCGGCAGCAGTGGTTTCATCGGGTCCGCGCTGATCAACAAGCTCGCCGGTCATTTCGCGTTGGTCGGCTTCGACCGGATGGCATCACACGCGCCGCCTCCGGCTGCGGAATGCGTATGTATTGACTTGAGCTCCGAAGAGGGTGTGAAGGGAGCCTTTGAGCGTATCCGAATCGCATACGGCAACCGCATTGCCTCGGTAATCCATCTCGCCGCCTACTATGATCTCTCGGGAGAACCGAGCCCACTCTATGAACAGATCACGGTCCGCGGCACCGAGCGGCTCCTGCGACACCTTCAAGAGTTCCAGGTCGAGCAGTTCGTTTTTACCAGCACGATGCTCGTCCACGCACCGGTCGCCCTCGGACAGCGCATTAACGAGGATTCGCCGATTGACCCGCGTTGGCCTTATCCATTGTCCAAGGTGGAGACGGAGGCGCTGATCCGACAGCAACACGGCGACATTCCGGTTGTCCTGCTTCGACTAGCGGGCGTGTACGATGACAAATGCCGTAATGCATTTCTATCGCAACAGATCGTGCGAATTCATGAACGCGAACTGCTGAGCCATGTTTATCCGGGAGACATCCGCCGCGGTCAGGCATTTGTCCATCTTGACGATGTAGGCGAAGCGCTCATCCGCATCATAGCGATGCGGAAGGAATTGCCGCCTGAAATGCCTCTGCTTGTCGGAGAGCCAGAGACGCTGAGCTACGACAAAATACAGCGCACCGTTGGGCGACTTCTGTACGGACAGGAATGGGAAACTAGGCAAGTCCCGAAAACGTTGGCGAGAACGGGAGCGTGGATCGAAGGCGAGATTTTGCAGGAAGAGCCGTTCATCAAACCATGGATGGTCGACTTCGCCGACGATCACTACGAACTCGACGTCACTCGGGCTCGAACCCTTTTAAGTTGGGAACCCAAACACGCACTGCTGGCTTCGCTACCGGTTATCGTTGATGCGCTCAAATCGGATCCGACTGGCTGGTATCGTGACAACAAGCTCAATTCCGCTTTGGTCGCGGGAGAGACCGCGTCCCACGCTCCAAAGGAAGATGCAGCCGGGAGCCACGAGAGCGCAGATCAGGTTCTGGCGCACAGGCGCATGATGCGCGAGCACGAAGAGATGATGCTGGCCGAGCATCGGCAAACCATATGGGCGCATTTTGCGAATATAGCGCTCGGCACGTGGCTGGCCACCAGTCCATTGGTGTTTGGACTGTTTGATCCCGCGTCCGTCAGCGAAGCGGCGCTTCGAGTGACTATGGAGCGCGGATTGCCCCCGCCGGAATGGCGCAATTGGGCTCTTGGCTGGAGTGACATCGGTGCCGGGAGCCTGATTATCTTGTTCGGCCTACTCTCGCTTTCGCGCCGCATGAACTGGGCCCAGTGGGCTAATACGCTCGTCGGGCTGTGGCTGCTTTTCGCTCCTCTCGTATTCTGGGCTCCTAACGCTTCAACCTATGCTAACGACACGCTCATTGGCGCGCTGGTGATTACGTTCGCCGTTCTCGTGCCCATGATGCCAGGCATGAGCATGGAAGGAATGATGGGCGGTCCTGATATCCCGCCAGGATGGAGCTATTGTCCGTCGACATGGGCACAGCGGCTTCCGATGATCCTGATGGGGCTGGTCGGCTTTCTGATCGCGCGCTATCTCGCGGCCTATCAGATGGGCCACGTCGCCTCGGTTTGGGATCCGTTCTTTGTGGGCACAGATGGCCGCAACGGAACTGAGACGATCATCACCTCGGCTGTGTCTAAGGCATGGCCCATCCCCGATGGCGGGCTCGGCGCGGTCGCCTACATGCTGGAAATCCTGATGGGGGCGATGGGTGACAAGCGCCGCTGGCGCACGATGCCATGGATGGTGACCTTCTTCGGCATATTGGTCGTGCCGCTTGGGGTCATCAGCATCTACTTCATCATCATCCAACCGATCGTCATCGGGACTTGGTGCGCCCTGTGTCTGCTGGCTGCGCTGGCGATGCTTGTAATGATCCCGTTCGCGCTCGACGAGCTCGTGGCCATGGGCCAGTTCCTGCTGTGGAGTCGACGCGCCCGAAAATCCCTCCTGCGCATGTTTTTCATGGGAGGCGCACTGGAAGGCGGGACGGAAGACAAGGGCGTCGATCTGGACTCCACCGGATCCGCCCTGGCCGCGATGATGGCGGGGGTGACGCTGCCGTGGACGCTCGTCGCCAGCGTCGTCCTGGGTATTTGGCTGATGTTCTCGCGCCTGGCGTTGGGTACGGTCCCCCCGATGGCCAACAGCGATCATCTTGTCGGCGCGTTGGTCGTCACAACAGCGGTCATCGCGATGGCCGAGGTCGTGCGGCCGCTGCGCTTCGTCAACGTGCTGTTTGGCGGCTGGCTCGTGCTCGCGGCTTGGTTTCTCGAGGGTGCATCGCCGATCGCCCACTGGTCGAATGTCGCTGTGGGCATCTCCCTGATCGCCTTGAGTCTTCCCCGCGGCGTGCGCAGCCAGCACCATTATGCAGGCTGGGACCGGTTCGTAGTCTGACCATGGAACATGCGATCGTCTTGACGTGAACGATCACTTCCGAGCGAACGCGATCCGAAAGATTATTGAGGAGACCCGAGCGTCGGGATCCGACGCCGTTCCGAAACAAGCAGCATCGCAAAGGTCTGATGTCTCAATTCCCACAGGGCGACTTGCTTCGGACGCTCAGAATTTATCTAGGCGCCTCGGCCATACTTCACCTGGCGTGGGAAACACTACAACTGCCGCTCTACACGATCTGGAGCACCGGGACCTTCCGCGAAATTGCCTTCGCGGTCCTCCATTGCACGGTTGGCGATTTGATGATCGCGAGCCTGTCACTTCTGGTCGCATTGCTGGTTGTCGGGAACCTGTCGTGGCCCTCTGAGAGGTTCACTGCTGTCATGGTAACGACGATCGTCATCGGCGTTGGCTACACCGTCTACAGCGAATGGGTGAATACGACAGTCCGCAAGACATGGGAATATTCCAGTTTGATGCCGACCATTCCCTTTCTGGGTACGGGATTGTCTCCGTTAATGCAGTGGTTGATCGTACCAACTATTGTTTTCTCGACGGTTCGACGTCGGTACAAGCGACAATTGAGCCATCGCTAGTTCCTGGTGCCAATCGGGCACCTCACACCTTGGTCGCTGCGCGCATCGGTATCCGTGGAACACCCGGTGCCGGCATGAGTCATCCGGACTGTGTTATGCTTGCCGTCTGATCGTGCCCGGTGAAGGGCCTCTCTCATGTGCGGAAGAAAGGTGTGGCGCTTCGGAACGGTGTTCCTGCTACCATCGCAACAGTCGGGGGCCGAGAACGGCGCCGGCGATCGTGCACAGCATGATCGTGCCGCTATACCAGATGGCAACGAACAGCAGTGAATCGGCGGTGCAATGCAGGGCGTAGCCGACGGCGCTTAGTCCTCCCGCGACGAGGCCGGCGAGTGCGCCAGTTCGCCTGAGGTCAGTCGGAGCGGCTTGGCGCACCGCCCAAACCACCAGGGCGAAAGGAACGATGGCAATAATCGGTATGGACAGCAGGCATTCGACCCACTCGTCCCCCATGAACATCGCTTGCCAATGCACCGAGGGCGCATAGGCTAGGCTGATGGCGGCCAACCCGACAATGCCGAGGAACGGTAACGCCACGAGCGCCGTCGAGCGACGCTGATCGCCGGTCGGTCGCGCGAATCTAATCAGATAGAAGAAAGCCAGCGCTGCGACCGCTACTGCGAAAGCAAGCTTGGCGATCATGAAGGTAAGGGCCCCGGCGGTCCAAATATCGGTGCGGCCGCCAAGCATGATCAGTGCGGCGCCAAGTGCGACCACGGCACCGAGCACGACGGCCCCCGTAACGGTACGAGACATCAGTCGGTGATCGACGACCTCAACATTGGTGCTCAACATGCTGACTAGATCGTCTGTTTTCATGGCTTGTGCTCCGACCTAATCGCCACCGACAACGCCTTCAGTCCGCGGTGGATGCTGACCTTGACTGCCGACTCCGTCATGCCCGATCGGCGCGCCGCCTCGCCGACACTCAACCCGTCCAGCTTCACGTACTGAATGGCCCGCTGCATCTTCACCGGTAGCTGGGCCATCAGCCGCCTGAGGTCGATCGAGCTCTCCACCTCTTCATGATTGGCATGCGATGTAAGCTCGCCGGCGTCCTCGATCGGCACGTCGCTGCGGGACGCGTTGGTTCGACGCAAATAGTCTATGAGCTTGTAGCGCGCGATCGCGTGGATCCACGGCGTGAAGAGCTCAGCCCGGTCGTAGGTATGCCGCCGAGTGTGGATCGCCAGCAACGCTTCCTGCAATAGATCCTCCGCTTCAGAGCCTCCCTGGCCGGAACGCAAAAGCCGTGCTCTGTAGTAGCCGCGCAAATGCTCGCTGAGCCGTCCGAGCAGCGTCCGATACGCGGCAGCATCGCCGTCGAGGCCGGCCACCATGAGTGCCTTCAGCTCTTGCTCATTCGTCGACAGGCGGCCGCTGTCTTTTAGTTCGAGCGAAAGGCAGCTCTGGTTACATGGTTGTCGAAAGAACGTCCCTGCGCACAGTGCACCCGAACGCGCCCATCACGTCAACGTGAGCATGAGCCTGTATCCTTTGCGCTCTCCGCGTCGAACTCACGGGAAGAGGTCAATCCCTTCGGAATGGCGCCCTCAAGACAAGGAGATCGAAATGAATTCTTTGCTTCCCAGAATGCTCGCCGGCACAGGTGCCGTTCTGGCCGCGAGCGCAGCGAGTTTCGCCGCCGCGTTGGCGATCACGACGGCTAGCCCCGCTTTTGCCGCGTCCTCAGACTATCGCTTCGAGCTGGTGCAGGCGGTACCTGCCGGTCCCGGAAGGTCAGATGTAACCGTTCGCCTCGTGCGCACGGCCGACGGCAGGGCGGTTGCGAATGCGGAGATCTCCGCGGCCGCAGCGATCAACTCCGTCGCCGAACCAACGGGTTCCCGCCGATTCCGGGTCGAGACGCCAACGGCCGGTCCCCAGATATTGCAGGTCTCCGCCAAGGTGCCAGGTGCAACTCGCATCGAACGCACTTTCAACTCGTCCGTGAAGTTTATGCAGGAAAGGACAATCCGCGGCGCGAGCGAGATGGTCAGCGGTGCGGTCACCTTTGACGCCCATCCTTGTGGGCCCCGCCCTTGCGAACGCGGCCGCGCGGCTAGTGCCTAGCCCGCGCAGTCGCCGGATCCAGAAACGCTGTTGGAGAACAAGATGTTCCGTCGAAAAGCTCTCGGGGTGCTCGTCGCAGCGGCGACCAGCGCCGTTGCCGTGCCCGCGCTGGCGTGGGACGCCGGCTTGTCAGGCGAACGGGTTCTGTCTGCCGGCCTTGTCGTCAAGGTCGATAGCGATGCCGGCAAGATCGCCATCGAGCACAAGCCGATTACTCACCTCTACATGGAATCCATGACCATGATCTTCCGGGTCAAAGATCCAGCGATGCTCACGGGGTTGACCCCGGGAGACAAGATTCGGTTCAAGGTGGAACGCGACAATAATGGGGTCGTCGTCACCAGAATAGAGAATTCCAATTGAGACGACCTTGTCTGTCCAGCGAGCTTCGGTCCATCGGTGAGCGGCAACCGCCGAAATGTGGCGCCGTCACAGCACTGCACGCCGGCCGATCCGATAGGAGCAGACCCGATGTGCGAAGGCATGACCTGCGGCGCCATGATGTGGGGCGGATGGGTGATTGGAGTACTAGCCCTCGTCGTCCTTCTGTTGGGCGCGGCGGCTCTCGTCAAATACCTTCGATCGAGGTGACAAGTCGCGTCATAGGCTTGGTGGCTTTGGCCGAGCGCCACGTCATCGATTCATCGTCTCTGCATAACGCGACCGTGACGACTTCGCTGTTGGCAGGTTCGGCCGGTTAGCACACTATGACAGCCATGCGCCGTCTGCGCCTCCTTGCTGGCCTGCTGGGCTGCTTTGCCGTTCTCGCGGCAAGCTTGCCGGCGGTCGCCCTTGGGTCATCTTCGCTCAATAGCACGCCGCAGACGGCGACATCCGAGCCCTGTGATGACTGCCCCGATTGCCAAGGTGGGCCGTGCCAGCCGGCGATGGCCGGTTGCGTGCAGGCTTGCGTGGCCTCGGCGCCGGTAGTCGGCGTGGCGAGTTTTTCCCTTGCGGCAGTGTCGACCACAGAAACTGTTAGTCTCCGTCCGATGGCCGCCCTTCACGGCCGGTCGCCGCCGCCCGATCCCTTCCCACCGCGCATCTGATTTCCCGATCATTCTAGGAGCGTAGCGCACGCCCGGTGGCGTAGCGCGACGCGGCTAGCGCGTTTGCACGCGCGGTCTTTGGAAGGGAAGTCGTATGTCGAACGGATCGAGTTCGAAGCGTGGTGTCGCCCTGTCACTGGCGTTGTTAGGCGTCGTATTCGGCCTGGCCGTTGGTGCGGGCGCGGTGCTGTGGCTGTGGAAGGGGAGTGCGCCCAGCGCTCCGATAGAGGCCGCGCAGGCTGCCGCACCCGGCGTTGGGCCTTGCAACGGCAAACCGGCGAAGCTCTATCGCAACCCGATGGGGGCGCCTGATACCTCGCCCGTGCCGAAGAAGGATTCCATGGGCATGGACTACATCCCTGTCTGCGAGGACGAGGGTTCGCCTGAGAGCGGCAACGTGGTCAAAATCAGCCTCGACCGTGTCCAGAGGCTGGGCGTCCGTAGCGAGGTCGTCGAGGACCGGGTGATGGCACGTACTGTGCGTACATTCGCCTCGGTGCAGTACGACGAGCGCCGCCAGGCGGTGGTCGCGCCCAAGTTCGGGGGCTGGATCGAGAAGCTTTACGTCAACGCCACCGGCGACGCCGTGACTGCCGGTCAGACGCTGTTTGATGTCTACAGTCCCGAGCTCAACGTCCTGCAGCAGGAATTCATGCTGTCGCGCGGCACGCAGAGCGGTGCCGAGGGCCGATTGCGCAATCTCGACTATCCCGAGGCCGAGCTTGAGAAGCTGCGCCGTGGCGACCGGGCATCACGCATCATCGGCGTGCCCGCGCCGGAGGCCGGCACGGTCGTCGAGAAGATGGCGGTCAAGGGGATGCGCTACCAACCTGGCGAGGTGCTGTTTCGCATCGTCGATACATCAACGATGTGGGTGCTGGCGGAGGTCTACGAGCAGGATCTCGCCTTCGTGAAGGTGGGCGATATGGCCAAAGTGACGGTCAATGCCTGGCCCGAGCGGTCCTTCCCCGGCCGCGTGATCTTCATCTATCCCAGCGTCGGCAAGGCAAGCCGCACGGCCAGGCTCCGCATCGAGGTCGCCAATCCCGACGGCCTGCTGCGCGCCGACATGGCCGCCACGGTCGAGATCGAGGCGCCGCTAGGCCGCGCGCTTGCCGTGCCTGACTCGGCGGTCATCGACAGCGGCCAGCGGCAAATCGTGTTGGTCGAGCGCGGTGAAGGCCGCTACCAGCCGGTGGCCGTGAAGCTCGGCGCGCGTGTGCCCGGCTATGTCCAGGTCCTCGACGGGCTGCAGCCCGGCGAACGCGTCGTCACCTCGGCGACGTTTCTGATCGATGCCGAAAGCAATCTCAGGGCGGCACTCAGCGCCTTCACGGCGGGAGAGAGCAAATGATTGCCGGACTCATCCGCTGGTCGGCGCGGAGCCTGCTGCTGGTCTTCATCGTGACCCTCGGCCTGATCGGTGGCGGTCTTTACGCCGTCGGTCACATTTCGCTCGACGCCATTCCCGATCTCTCCGACACCCAGGTCATCGTCTACACCGAGATGCCGGGACAGGCGCCGCAGGTTGTCGAGGATCAGGTCACCTATCCGCTCACCACCGCCATGCTCGCGGTGCCGCGCAGCCGCGCCGTGCGTGGCTTCTCCTTCTTCGGCGTGTCCTTCGTCTACATAATCTTCGAGGATGGCACCGACATCTACTGGGCGCGCAGCCGCGTGCTGGAATACCTCAACTCGGGCGGCCAGAAGCTGCCGGCCGACGTCAAGCCGACCCTGGGACCGGATGCCACCGGAGTCGGCTGGGTCTTCCAGTACGTCGTGGTCGGCGCGAATCGCTCCCTGGCCGAACTGCGCTCGCTGCAGGACTGGTATATCCGCTTCGGCCTGGCCAAGGCCGAAGGCGTGGCCGAGGTCGCGAGCGTCGGTGGCTTCGTGCGGCAATACAATGTCGTGGTCGACCCGGCAAAGCTGCGCTCGTTCGACGTGCCGCTCAGCCGCGTGATCGAGTCGATCCGCGCCTCCAACCGCGAAGTCGGCGGCCGGGTCGTCGAGATGGCCGAGACCGAGTTCATGGTGCGCGGCCGCGGCTACATCAGGAACGTGGCCGACCTGGAGCAGATCGTGCTCAAGGCCGACGGCGCGGCACCCGTGCTGTTGCGCGACGTGGCGCGAATCGAGCTTGGGCCGGACGAACGGCGCGGCGTCACCGAGCTCGACGGCGAGGGCGAGGTCGTGAGCGGCATCGTCCTGCAGCGCTTTGGTCAGAATGCGCTCAACGTCATCGCCAACGTCAAGGCCCGGATCAAGGAAATCGCCGGCGGCCTGCCGGAGGGCGTCCGCATCGAGCCGGTCTACGACCGATCCGACCTGATCTATCGGGCCATCGATACCCTCGTGAACACGCTGATCGAGGAAAGCATCGTGGTGGCGGTCGTGTGCTTCGTCTTCCTGTTGCACGCGCGCTCGGCACTGGTGGCCATCGTCACTCTGCCGGTCGGAGTCCTGATGGCGTTCCTCGCCATGCATGCGCTGGGCATCGGCTCGAACATCATGAGCCTCGGCGGCATCGCCATCGCCATTGGCGCCATGATCGACGCCGCCATCGTCATGATCGAGAATGCCCACAAGCACCTGGAGCGATTGAAGCCCGGGGAGTCGCGCACGGAGGCGATCATAGCAGCGGCAGTCGAGGTCGGCCCGGCGCTGTTCTTCAGCCTGCTGGTGATCACTGTCTCGTTTCTGCCGATCTTCACCCTGGAGGCCCAGGAGGGCCGGCTCTTCAAGCCGCTGGCCTGGACCAAGAGCCTCGCAATGGCCGCGTCGGCGCTGTTGTCGGTGACCCTGGTGCCGGCGCTGATGGTGCTGTTCGTGCGCGGCCACATTCTGCCCGAGCAACGCAACCCGGTGAACCGGGCGCTGATCTGGCTCTATCGTCCGATGATCCGGCTGGTGCTTTGGGCACGCGTGCCGACCGTCCTGTTGGCGCTGGCGATCCTGGGCGCCACAGCATGGCCAGCGATGCGGGTCGGCAGCGAATTCATGCCGAGCCTCGACGAGGGCACGCTGTTCTACATGCCGACTACCCTGCCCGGTCTGTCGGTCACCAAGTCGGCCGAGCTGCTGCAGACTCAGGACAAGATCATAAAATCGTTCCCCGAAGTGGCCTCTGTCTACGGCAAAGGCGGACGGGCCAGCACGGCGACCGATCCGGCGCCCCTCGAGATGTTCGAGACGGTGATCAACCTCAAGCCCAAGGACCAGTGGCGGCCGGGCATGAACATCGACAAGGTGATTGCCGAGCTCGACCGGGCGCTGCAGTTCCCCGGCGTCAGCAACGCCTGGACCATGCCGATCAAGGCCCGCACCGACATGCTGGCGACCGGCATCCGCACGCCGGTCGGCATCAAGCTCCTGGGCCGCGATCTCGGCGAGCTGGAGAACCTCGCGCGTCAGGTCGAGGCCGCGGTGCGCGACGTGCCCGGCACGACCTCGGCCTTTGCCGAGCGCGTCACCGGCGGCTCGTTCCTCGATATCGTGCCGGACAGGACTCGGCTGGCGCAGTACGGCGTGCTGATCGAGGACCTGCAGTTGGCCGTGGCGAGCGCCCTGGGCGGCGAAGCGGTGGCCACGACGGTTGAGGGTCGAGAGCGCTACACGATCAACGTCCGTTACCCCCGCGACCTGCGCTCCGACCCGCGGGCGATCGCCTCGGATGTCCTCGTATCAACCATGGGCGGCGGCATGATCCCGCTCGGCCAGGTCGCCGAGGTAAAGCCGAACCGGGGGCCGACCACGATCCGCACCGAGAATGCTCAGCTCGCGGTCTACATCTTCATCGACTACCGCGACCGCGACCTGGGCGGCTACGTCGCCGATGCCCAGCGCGCGGTCCAGGAGAAGGTCAAGTTTCCGCCCGGCTTCTACGCCGTGTGGAGCGGCCAGTTCGAGTTTCTGCAGCGGGCGGAGGCGCGGCTGCAGATCGTCGTGCCGGCGACGCTGCTCCTGATCCTCGTGCTCCTCTACCTCAATTTCCAGCGCATGACCGAAACGCTGATCGTCATGCTGTCGCTGCCGTTCTCGCTGGTCGGCGGCTTCTGGCTCGTTTGGTGGATGGGCTTCAACATGAGTGTCGCCGTCGCGGTGGGCTTCATCGCCCTTGCTGGCGTCGCCGCCGAGACCGGCGTCGTGATGCTGATCTACCTAGACCATGCCTTGGCTGAGCGCCGGCGACGAGCGGAAGCCGAAGGCCGTCCGCTCGACCGCTCCGACCTCACGGCCGCCATCGTCGAAGGCGCTGTCGAGCGAGTGCGGCCCAAGATGATGACTGTGACGGCCATCATGGCCGGCCTGCTGCCGATCCTGTGGAGCCACGGCACCGGCTCAGAAGTGATGCAGCGCATCGCCGTGCCCATGATCGGCGGCATGGTAAGCTCGACCCTGCTCACCTTGCTGGTCATTCCTGCGCTCTATGGCTTGGTGAAAGGCTGGCGGCTGCAACCGGCGCCTGCGCTCCTCAGGGAGGTCCATCCATGAGATGTTTCGCAATCGTAGCGCTTCTTGCGCTGCTCCAGGCGTGCTCCACCTCGACGCCCCCAACCCTGGCGCCGTCACTCGGACCCGACGACCCGGCCGCGCCGGCCGCCAACGCGCCCTATCGTCCGGTGATGGCGGGCACCGCCTATCACGGGCTGGGGAAGACGCCATGACCCGGCCCATTGGCACGGTGCTCTCGCTGGCCGGCCTGCTGGCTGGCTGCGCCTCGTTTTCGCCGGATGGCGGCATGAGCGAGGTGGCACAAGGCGTCGGCCGGGAAACCGGCCCCGGCATTGGCAGGAATGTCGTCAAGATCGCCAGTGTCGAACAGGCGCAGCAGGCCAAACAGCAGGTCGCCAACCTGCTAGCCATCCCGCTCTCAGCCGATGCCGCAGTGCAGGTGGCGCTGCTCAACAACCGCGACCTGCAGGCCGCCTACAACGACCTCGGGATCTCCGAGGCGGCCTACGTCCAGTCTAGCCTGCCGCCCAATCCGGGAATCTCGTTGATGAATGTGGGGGGCACGGGCGTTGCAAATTTCGAGCTGAGGCTGATCGGCGACATCCTGAGCCTGATCACGCTGCCGAGCCGGACGGCGATCGCCGCGGAGCACTTTGCCCACGCTCGGCATCAGGCGATCCTGACCACACTGCGCCTGGCCGTGGACACGCGAAAGGCATACATCCGCGCGGTGGCCGCCCAGCAACAGGTCGGCTTCCTGGATCAAGCGCGCGGCACAGTCGACGCGGCAGTAAAACTGAACATACAGCTTGGTCAAGCCGGCGGCGGCGATCAGCTCGATCAGGCCGAACTCGCCGCCTTTTATGCCGAGCTGAGCGCCCGCATGGCCCAAGCCCGTCTCACGGCGCGCCGTGAGCGCGAGATGCTGATCCGCCTGATGGGCCTGTGGGGAGGCGACGTCTCCTTCAATTTGCCCGCCGAGCTGCCGCCGCTGCCCGGGGAGCCCGAATCGATGGCGGCGGTGGAAATTGAAGCCATCAACCGTAGGGTCGACCTCGTCATGGCGCGCCACGACGTTGCCGCGCAGGCAAAGTCGTTATCGCTCACCGAGGCGACTCGTTACGTCTCGATGCTGCAGTTGGCCGGCATCTTCAACAGCGAGTCGGCCAACCCGCTGACCAATACCAACACCCAGATCAACCGCGGCGGCGCCCAGCTCGACTTCCAGCTGCCGATCTTCGACACCGGCGAAGCCCGCACGCGGTCGGCACGGGAGACCTACATGCGCGCGCTGAACCGGCTTGCCGCAAAGGCCGTCAATGCCCGCTCCGAGGCGCGCATCGCGTACGACACCTATCGCGGCACCTACGACATCGCTCGCTTCTGGCGTGACCGCGTCCTGCCGCTGCGCCAGACGGTCTCTCGCGAGGTGGCGTTGCGCTACAGCAATGGTGTGCTGGCCGGTGAGGGGATGCGCGTCGATCTGTTCAGGTTCTTCGTCGACGCACGTGTGCGCATCGGAGCCACTGCCTCTGCACTGGACGCCCGCCGCGATTTCTATCTCGCCGCTGTTGACCTGCAGGCCGCGCTCTCCATTGGCGGCGGCGGATCCGCGAGTAACGAGCCAGCGGCACCAACATCAACGCCGATGCAGTGAGACATGAGAACCATGCTCTTCAACCGAGCGACCCTCGTCTCTCATCAACCGATAGACCAACCTGGCGAGAGGAGATCACCAGATGCGCCGTATTTTGATTCTTGCCGCCCTACTGATGACGATTTTCGCCGTGGCTCACGCCGAGGAGCGGCCTAAAGCGCTACTCTACAAGAGCCCGCAATGCGGCTGCTGCGAGAAATATGCGGCATACCTGCGCCGCAATGGCTTCGACGTGACCGTCAAGCCAACTCACGATCTCGCCAACATCAGCCACAAGGCCGGGGTACCCGCGGATTTGGCTGGATGCCACACGATGTTCGTCGACGGTTATGTGGTTGATGGCCATGTGCCGGTTGACGTGGTTCGCAGGCTGCTATCAGAACGTCCACCGATCGCCGGCATCTCCTTGCCCGGCATGCCGGAGGGTTCGCCTGGGATGTCCGGGACAAAGACGGGACCGTTCGTCATCTACGCTCTCCCCAAGGACGACGGCGATCCCGCTATCTACGCCAAGGAGTGATCAGGGAAGATCTCCGACAATGGTCGAATTGAGCCGCGATTTGCCAGCCGCAATTCCATGCGTCGGCGATCGGCTCGGCTCCGCCCGGCGTCCTGTTGGCGGGTGGCAAACGCTCTTTGTTTTGGTCGCCTTCGTCTGCAGCTTGGTTTTGAACTGGAGCTGGCTCGTGATCGCGGCGCTGATTTCACTGTTATTAGCTGTCTCTTCATGCATCGCTAAGTGCGCTGTTGATAGTGGCGCGAAGGTCGATAACGAACGTTTATCTCCAATTGCACCGGATCCCTCCTCTCGGATAGTCGATCGAGCCATAACTGACTAACAAGGACCCACGAGTTGCGAGGGGCCTGGAAAGCATCAAAACGATAGCCAGAGGATCCTGTCGGCTTCGGTTCGTCTCGGCCACATTGCCGGTTGCAAGCACTCGCGGGATATCCCCCGACGTGCCCCGATGATGAGAGGGATAACGACATGACGCTTCTAAATCGCAGGCGCGTGCTTCTGGGCGCGGGTGCCGCCGCATTCGCCGCCAGCCTTGCCTTGACAAGCCGGGCCGCCGGCTCGACGACCTTTACCGCCACGATCCGCAATATTGCGACCGACAGGACACTGGCGTTGCCGGATGGCGGCACGTCGGCTGCTCCGATCGCACCGGGCGTCTTTGTCGTCAGCTCGGCTCCGCACAACCTGTTCACGCCGGGCATGCCAGCTTCCGAGGTGCTGGAGCGCTTGGCCGAAGACGGCAACTTCCAGCCGCTGCTTGACAGGGTCACCGCCATCAAAGGGCTCACCTCCAGCGGCATGTTCCTGCCTGGCCAACCTTTCATGTTCGCGGCGTCACCGGGCGACCAGCTGCAGTTCGCGACCATGTTCGTCCAGTCGAACGACCTGTTCTTCGCGCCCCGGAACGGCGGAATCGCGCTGTTTGACGCCGGCGGTAGAGCCATCCGCGGCAAGGTCACGCGCCAAGTCGCCCTGTTCGACGCCGGCACTGAAGTGAATCAGACGCCGGGTGTCGGCCCAGACCAGGCGCCGCGGCAGGCCAAGCCCGACACCGGAACCGCCGAACGGGTGGCGATCACTACCGTGGCCGACCGACGCGACGGCTTTGCTTACCCACCAGTCGAGGCCGTGATCGATGTCGAGATCATGCCGCTCGCCACGGGGCAGCCGCAGGGCTGAGACTACCGCTGTGGTCGGCCGATACCAATTTGTATCGTCTTGTATCGGCATCCCATTCGCGATCACCGCGGGGCTAGATACGATGCGGTTTGTCCGGAACCTGGATTTTCGCGCGCGTGCTGGATCTGGTCATGCGTCAGAAGCAGATGACGCCGTTCCGCGAACGGATCGATTAGGCCGCGTCAGGCCTCGCGCTTGACCTCGGTCTTCGCGAGGTTCTTGGCATGGACCTTTCGGAAGAGTTCCTGCGCCTCGCCGAAGAGCGAGCCCGGAAGGCGCCGATGCCCATCGACCTGCTGAAAAGCTCACGCGAGGCCTTGCCGCTGGAGGACAAGAGCGTTGATACTGTTGCAATGACCTTCGCGCACGGTTCTGATTGTGCCGAAAGCCGTCGCCGAAACCTAACTCTGCGTGACGACGTGCGCCCGCAGGCGTCGTGATGGATGAAAGCTTATGACGATCGACGTCAACAGAGCCTTCGCCAAACTCGAACGCCGTACAGAACGGGTCGTTGCCGTCGTTCGGCTGCTTGCCCTGTGCGTCCTCGCTCTGGTCTTCTGGTCTCTCGGTGCCCTGGAGTCGCGCCACGCTGCCGCGGTGCCATTGGGCGGCTTTACCATCATTACCTTGGCAGGCCTCGTGACTGCCCGCCGAAGCCTGTATCTTCCCTGGATACCGTGGCTATTGGCGAGCCTCGATGTGATACTGTTGATCCACTGTCTCGTGGATCTCGCCGCGACAACCGGACAACCCTTGCATCTCGCCCTCGATGCGCCGGTCGCGTTGCTGATCTTCGTGTTTCTCGCGGCGGCAGCCGTGCGGCACAGACCGCTTCTGATTCTACATACCGGTGGACTGTTCGTGGTCCTTTGGATCGCAACTGTGTTGACGATGCCCCTCGCTGGCGTCGGCTCGTGGAGCGCGGCAACGTTCACCGACGCTCTCGGGCGTCTGGCTATCGTCGGTCTCGTGACTTTCGCATTGTTTGTCGCCGTTACACGAGCCCGTCGGACGTTGACGACTTCCCTCACAGAAGCCCGCCTGCGGGCCAATCTTTCCCGTTATTTCAGCCCGCAACTCGTGGATGAGATCGCAAACAGCGGCAACGCCGCGCGATCGTTCCGGCCCCAGAGGGCGGCGATACTATTTGCCGATCTGCGCGGCTTTACGAGCCTCGCCGAAACTATGCCGGCGAGCAGGCTTGCGGATTTCCTGAATGACTATAGGCGCCGCGTCTCCGAACCCATCGTGATGAACCATGGCACGATCGACAAGTTCATCGGTGACGGTGTGATGGCGATCTTCGGCGTGCCGGAGCCACGCCCCGACGATGCGCGGAACGCCGTACTTGGCGGCCTCGCCGTAGTCTCCGCCATCGAAAAGTGGAGCGCCGAGCGGCTCGCCGACGAGCTGCCCTCTTTGCGCATCGGCGTCGGAATCCACTATGGCGACGTCATCGCTGGCCCCTTAGGGGACGAGAATCGGCTCGAGTTCACGGCGATCGGCGACACCGTCAATATTGCCGCACGGATCGAGCGGCTGACCGCAGATCTTGGAGAGTCAATTCTGATCTCCGCCGATGTCCTCGCTTCGGCGTCGGATTTGGAGCGGGACTTGGCCTGGGTGCCGCTTTCTGCTCATTTTCTGCGGGGTCGTAGCCAGCCAGTTCAAATCTATCGACCGGATTGGAACGTAAAGTGTGCGCTGCGATCTGAACCGGATGAAGGATCGAAGGCGACAACGCCTCCCACTAGATAATTCGCGCTGTCCGGATCGGACAGGTAAGGTTCATGGGAGCTGGAACGATCATCGAAATTTGATCCATTACTGGACAGTTTCCTAACATCCGATTGGCGTTTCCAAATTTCTGCTTCAGGTAGTGCTCCTCTTTCCTGACGACCAGCAGACAAAGGTCACTTCCCGCGAGAATCGACAGAACTAACATCGCCACGGAATCGGCAAGCAAGGCAACTCCGATACACAGCAGCAACATTGAGGGATAGACCGGTTTGCGGCTGCACCGGAATCGTCGTGCCTCCGTCAAGGCATGGCATGAGACTCGGCGCCGGTCGCGTCGCTGGCCAGCCCGACGTGCCGAGGGCTGCGAGGGCCCAGCCCGACCACGAGCAGCCGCTCCCCCAGCGCCCAGCCGACTATCGGGCTGACGCCTTGCCTTGATGCCTGGAGTCCCAGCCTACCCTCGGCTTGCGCGATTCATCGTTGGATCACAACCGTCTGCGCCCAATTATTATCCCCAGAAAACTAGGAATATAGTTGTTTATCGTGCCTAGCTGCCCTAGCATGCGGTCATGGAGCGCAAGTTGGCTGCGCAATGCCTATCGGAGCTGGGTAACCTGACCCGGCTGGACATCTATCGGCTGCTCGTCCGGGCCGGCCTCGATGGAATGATCATCAGCGACATCCAGGCTCGTCTCGGTGCGGCGCCATCGACCTTGGCCTTTCATCTCAGCGGCCTTGTAAGGGCCGGGCTGGTTTCGCAAGAGAAAGTCGGCCGCGAAGTAGTTTGCCGCGCCAACCACCGCCAACTCACCGCCGTCGTGGAGTTCCTTCGCGAGGAATGCTGCAAGGGATTCGACGACGAGCTCGTGGCTTTGCGCCAAGCGAGCTGACCTTGCCCGCGACGAGTGGGATTCATCCTGGTTGGTTTGTAATGGCGGCCAGCATGCTCGGCGTCTTCATGACCACGCCGGGGCAGACTGTCGGAGTCTCCGTATTCATCGACTATATCGGCACCGACGTCGGCCTACCCCGTGAGCGGGTGTTGCTTCTCTACAGCTTGGGCACGCTGATCGGCATTCTGCCCGCGCCTTACATTGGTCGGCTGGTCGATCGCTTCGGTCCGCGCAATGCGATCGGATTCGCCGTCGTTGCGGTCGGCGCAGCCTGCGCCGCGCTCGCTTGGGCGCATGGTCCGTGGAGTCTCGGGGCAGGGTTCACCCTTCTACGCGGCGCCGCCATCGGCGGACTCAGTCTGGTTAGTGGGCATATGATCAACCTCTGGTTCGATCGCTATCGCGGGCGGGCCAACGCCATATCCATGATGGGCCTTGCTCTCGGCGGGCTCGTCGTTCCCGGTATCGCCGAACAATTGGCGCTGGCCTATGGCTGGCGGGAAGCGTACCTCGCGCTGGGCGCCGTTGTGGTCGTCGTCATGTTGCCGCTAGGGCTGATTTTCTTCCGCAATCGGCCGCAGACCTATGGCCTGCTGCCCGACTTCGGCAGAGCGGCATCCCCAAAGGCACCTTTCGAGATTGCGGGCATGTCTTCATCCGAGGCGTGCCGGACGCTGATGTTCTGGTACCTGTTGGCCATCGGCATTCTTGTTAATGCGGTGGGCACCGCGCTGCTGCTCGACCATGTTCGCGCTCTGCAGGCTGCCGGCATGTCGCGCGCTGGCGCCATAGCTCTGCTCGGCGTAGTGACAGTCTCCCAGGTCATCGGCTCTCTTGGCGGCGGTGCGCTGGTCGATCGCTTGGGCACCCAGAAGGTCGGCATGCTCGGCCTGCTGCTCCTCGCGTCGACCGTCCTCTGCGTGATGGTGACACCTGATTTGCTGGCGGGTGCCATCTATGCCGCGGCCCTCGGTGCTGGCCTCGGTGTATCTCATGTTGTCGGCGGTGCCGGTCTCGCCGAACATTTCGGCACGCGTCATCTCGGCAATCTGAGGGGCATCACATCCGTGGTCGGGATCTTCGGCGCGGCGGCAGGTCCGCTACCGTTCGCAACGTGGCCGCCGCAGGTGGGCTATGTGATCTTCCTGGCCTCGATCGCAGCGGCACTGGTGCTGGGCGTCATGGCCGCTCCTCGGCCGTTCGTGCGAGCAGAGGCAGCAAAACTATGACGCCCGAGGACACGACCGTCGTATTGGGAATTCCGATACCGTCTAGGTCGCCGACCTTTCTGGCTGTAGTCGCTCTGCACGTCCTGGTCGGGTTGGTCTGCGTGATCGCTGGTGCTCTCGCGATGTTGAGTCCCAAGCGCAGCGGCCGCCATCCGATGTTCGGCACGATCTACTATTGGGGACTCGTAGTGGTGTTCCTCTCAGCGACTGGCCTGTCGGTGGTCCGTTGGGCCGAGGACTACCACTTGTTCATTTTGGGATTGCTGGCTCTTGCCACCGCTTCGGTCGGACGGGCTGCCCGGCGACAGCAATGGCATGGCTGGGCTCGGGTGCATATCACGGGGATGGGCCTTTCCTATGTCCTCTTGCTGACCGCCTTCTACGTGGACAACGGCAAGAGCTTGCCATTGTGGAGGGATCTTCCCTCAATCGCCTACTGGTTACTGCCGGCCGCCGTCGGATTGCCGATGATCGTCCATGCCCTCGTTCGACATCCACTCGCTCGAAATTAGCAACGACGGTATCAGCCGACTCTCAGCAGCGGGCCAAACAAGGCAATCCCGATCTCCAGCGCTTCCTCCACGATAAGCCGGTCGCCCGCGATCTGCGCGCCTTGGCTGGCGCGCCATGCCGTCAGGTGATCGTCTTGACAGAAGAACACCGTGCTGGGGCAACGGCTTTGGGCGACGCAACCGGCAAACGTCAAAGTGTACCAGACAACGGCAGTCGCAGGCTCGACTACCACGAGCGCCGCGCCGCCGTTTGACGTCGCGATATGAATGGGTTTCGCGCAGTGGGCGCATGCAGAACTGATTTCCGTTGTCGTCTCGCACATGGCGCCTGTGCCCAGCGCGTCGATCGTGCACAGGGAATCCACGGTCTGGCTGCCAACTCTAACACGATGACCAGTGGTGTAGGCGGCGAAAGGGTAGGCGGCGAGGACCGACGCGCCGGACTCGTCAAGGACGACGAGGTCGCGTGCGCGCAAGCACTCCAGTGCGCGCCGCACAGTGTCGAAGGGCTGGCCGTTTGTGCCAGCCACATCCGCTATCGAAGGGCCACGTCCATGATTCGCAAAATAGCGCAGGACGGCCGTCAGAGCCTTGTCCTCAGCCTCGTCCAATCCTGCCCAGCCGCTTACGCCTGAGGAATGCGCGGCGAGCCTGCGCTGCAGGACTTCGCGAGCCTTTGGAAGCGTGACCTTCGACCAGTCCGGTCGGTGCACGCCGGCTCGCAGCTTGGCTGAAAGTGGCGCAACGCCGAGACGCACCGCCAAGTCCTCCACCACCGTGCCATCGGAAGTCCCACGGCCAATCTGGAAGGAGATCGAACCGGCCTCTGCCGTGACCGTGAACTCGAGGGCCGCGCAGCATGAATGCTCCTTCTCCGCGAGCGCGTCGAGCGCTGCGCGCAAACCCTCTGCCATCTTGAAACGCAACACCACGCCGTCCGGCGTACGCTCCGCGACACCGCCGTAGGCCTGCCTGAGCGCTGCGACGTCGACCATTCGCTCATGGAATGCGCCCGGTTGCAGTGAGCAAACCTCCGGGACCGCGGTTGTCTGCTCAGCGGCACAACACGCGTTTCGGTCGCCCATCTGGATCGGCGGACAGGGAACCGATCCGTAGGAACAGAAGACGCAGCAATCTCCGTGCTTGGGCTTGAGGCGGCTTCCACAGCCAATGCAAGTGTAGAAGTAGAGGCATGCATCCGTCGGCATGGTCTCGACCGCCTGCATGCCGCAGTCCGGGCAGGTTAGCGTCGACTCGAGAATCGGTGTCATAGCGGTGGCTCCGTCCAGAAGGTGAGGGCCAGCAGGCCGAGGGCCAGCACGAGGGCGACCTGAGTGATGCGGTCGAGGATCGGCCGCTTGTGCGGACCTGCGGCGCTGCAGGCCCGCGCACGGTGCTGCCGCCACATGAGCACGGCTGCGCCGAGGAGGCAGCTGACCGCCGCGGCCAGGACATAGAGTTGATAGGGTCCGACCAATGCTGCGATGGCAAACAGGCCGACGGAGCCGATTCCGAGTGCGGCGAGCGCGACCGGCAGCGCGCAGCAGGATGCGACGCCGAATGCCGCCAGGAGCGCGCCTGTCGCCAAGGTCGTCTTGGCTACGTCGCGCCCAACTTCAGCCGGCGGTGTCGAAGCGCGTGTGTGAAAATCAGTCATGGTTTGGCAAGCCTAGACCTTGTAGGAACTACAGGGTCAAGAATGCACGGAGTGAAGGTGAACCATGACCACTCCAGGGATGATCTCAATTGGCGCTCTGGCCAAACGCTCAGGCGTGCTGGCTGAAACCATCCGCTTTTACGAGACGGAAGGGCTCCTGCGGAAGCCGGAGCGCTCCGCGGGCGGATACCGGCTGTACGACCCCTCCGATGTCGAGCGGCTGTCGTTTATCCGCCAGGCGCGGGATCTGGGATTCAAGCTTCATGCGGTGCGACGGCTGCTTGGCCTTGCCGATCGCAAGGTGAATACCTGCGATGAGGTTCGAGAGCTGGCCGGCGCGCACTTGACGGAAGTACGCACAAAGCTTGCCGACCTGCGTCGGATGGAACGTGTGTTGTCGGACCTCGTCCGTTCCTGCGACGGCAGCACAGTTCCTGAATGCCTGTTATTGGAAGCCTTGGCGGCACCCAGGATGAAGGTAGGTACGCCCACAACGGCTCGCAGGACGGGCGCTGGTCAAGCTAAGAACCCGACCTCGATACGCGGCGCGCGGTCTCGACACCGCATCAAGTGACGCTTGGACAGATCGCATGGCCAAAGCTCTTTTGATCTACGCGGGCGCGGCACTTGTTGAAATTACTGGTTGCTTTGCTTTTTGGGTTCGGCTGCGGAGCGACAAGTCACCAATCTGGGTTTTGCCGGGTATGCTCAGTCTGGTCGCGTTTGCCTGACCAAAAACCCCTGGCGACCTGCCGAGGCCGGGAGGGAGAGCTCAAGGTTGTCTATAAGTGAAATCGATCCTCAGAGTTGAGAATTCAAACTCTTCGAGTGACTGCGGCGCCGCGTCGGCTGACCGTGAATCAAGGTGCTCGCAAGAGGCATTGCCCGGTCGCTCTATCGTCGCCTCGCATCCAAGCATCTTTGCGATCTCCATCGAAACCCGGTCGGCGGCGACGACCAAGGCGGTATCCAGGTGCACGTATCTTTGCGTGACGCCGTGCGCAGAATGGCCAAGCAAGCCCGCTATCGTAAGTTCGGAGAAGCCAAGATCGCCCGCAACACTCGCGAAGGTATGACGGAGCACATGAGGGGTCACGGCTTCAAGTTTCGCCTTCCGACAAATACGATCGAGTACCCGGACGACGCCGATGAAGTGCCCGTCGCCCCAGTCGGCAGGAAAGACAAAGAGAGAACCCGTACGGATGGGCTGGGCTTCGATACAGCCCATCGCAGCTTCTCCTAGCGCTCGGACCTGTTCGCCGCTCTTGGTGTCGGGAAAGCGAATGCAGTGGTCGCTTCGACTAAACCACGGCCGCCTCAGTCCCAGCACCTCCATCCGCCGGAAACCGGTCAGGAGCATGAGTCGGATAGCACCGAGCCCGGTCGGGTGCTCGCCTTGGGCCGCCGCTTCGCGCATCACGCCTCCGAGACGACGGATTTCGTCTTCGCTCAATCTGCGCTTTCGGCTCCCGACGGCAAGCTGCCGGACGCCCTCGGCGGGATTCCTGCCAATGACGCCCAGGCGAGTAGCATGGCCGAGCAATGCCCGTAGTGTACTGATCGCGCGACTGGCGACGCCCGGGCCTCCAGTCGAGCTTCCCCCGCGACCTTTCTTACGTCCGCGAGCTGACTTTCCCGCAGCGATATCCGCCTGCATTCCCTCGATGTCATGCAATGTGAGGCGGCTTACGAGCCGGACGCCAAGCAAGGGCTTGATGTGCGTTTCGATCCGGCTTCGATCACTGTTGAGTGTCGATGCCTTGATCGGCCGGCGGTTTCGGCCGAGGAGGCGGCCGGCTTCAGCCTGTTCGAGGTACCAATCACACACTTCCTTGACAGACATGCCGACCCGGACGCCCTGGCGGTCGGCCGCCGGGTCGGCGCCTTCCGCTACAGCGGTGAGCTTCTTGCGCGCGAGGAGGCGTGCGTTCTCGGGCGTCAGCACACCGTATTGCCCTAGCACCAACCGGCGGGTCCGCCCTTCCATGTTTCGGTACTGAATGAGAAAGGTCTTCACGCCCGACGGCTTCGCGCGAACTCCAAAGCCTCTCAGCTCTGTATCCCAGGCGAACACGTCCCGATCAGGTTCCGCTTGGAGCGCGCCTACTACACGTTTGGTAATCTTACCCATAATACGTTTCCTCAAAGACCACACGATTCTTACTGCTTCCCCGGGTTTTTGGCGGCGGCCGGGGAAGCAGGGGGGAAGCACGAGAGCGAAAGTCGTAGGGTATTGAGAGGATACCGCAGGGAAGGATGAAATCGGGAAAAGTCTTTGAAATACAGAGGCTTATAGGCTTCCCGGCTAAGGAAAGATGCTGTGGCGTAAACGGTCTGAGCGTGTTGCCAAGGTCGGGGTCGAGGGTTCGAATCCCTTCGCCCGCTCCAATTTCTTCGCATGAATCAATAGCTGGGAACGATCCTTTGGGGTCGTCTTCTGCTTCCTTCCCTGGAAGCGGAAGTTCGGCAACCAAGCTTGAGACATGGCCGACAAAGAGCGCAGACCAGTCGGCGGTACCAGCCGCGGTCGATGGCTTTGGCTGCGAGGCGCAGCGTCCGTCGCGGAAAGCTGAGGCGCACGGACATCGCCTTCAATATTTTCAGGTCTGCCGGGACGCACCTTCAGAGGTGCACGAATAGGAGTTGCCCGCCCTGTCGGAGGAGGGAAGTAGGCTTGGAGGACTAGGCTCTTGTGTCATTTCTCCCGGGCCAACAGCCCGCACGCCACGGCCCTGTCGGTCGGTGTGACATGAGTATAGCAGTAGTCCAATGTGTCGGCGTTCACGATGGTGCCGCTGAACGCGCCGTCCTCGTCAGCCATGACGAAGCGCTTGCCGTCCACCGAGATGGCCCCGATGAACTTTTCGGACACCTTGGCCGAGGAGTGGACACCCCAGAAGGTGCGTCCTTCCTGTCCCTCGAACCGGAACACGAACTTCGAGGTATGCTGTACACGCGTTTCGTCACCCGTGGCGGGCTTGATCCCGCTCTCGCGGTGCCGGCTCGGCCCGTCGATCAGGTGCGCGCCCTGAGTCGGAATCCACGTCCCCTTCAGGTTCACCACCTCCTGCGCCATGGCGGTCTCGGTTACGGTCAGCAGTGCCACGAGTCCGCCGATTGCACGAACATGCCTCATTGCCAGACCCCCACTCTGCATTACGCTTGTCGCCTAGAAGTATGACGTTGACGTGGAATGGTTGTCCACGACGCCAAAGCCCACTCCTATTGACGCCGCTTCAGGCTGCGCGTGTCCAGAACGCCGTCGACGGAGCGCGGATCGGTGCCCTTCGGGTAGATCGTGTGCTTCTGGATCTTCTGCGTGCCGGTCGTCGGGATGTCGGGCACGAAATGGATCCAGCCCGGCGCCTTGTAGTAGGCGATGCGGTCCAGGCAGTACTGGACCAGCGCGTCGGCCATGGTCTTGTCCGGCTTGGCCTGCCTCAGGACGATGCAGGCCAGCACCTCCTCTTCTCGCAGCTCGTCCTTGACCGGCATCACCGCGACCTGGTGCACCTCGGGATGCGTCAGCAGCAGGGCCTCGACCTCGGCTGCGGCGATGTTCTCGCCCGAGCGGCGGATGATGTTCTTCTTGCGGTCGACGAAATGCAGCATGCCGTCCGGCCCGCGCCACACCATGTCGCCGGTGTGAAACCAGCCGTCGCGCCAGGCGAGCTCGGTCGCCGCCTCATCCTTGAGATAGCCCGAGAAGAACCCGCGCCGCGGCGTCGCCGCCGAATGGCGGATGATGAGCTCGCCGGGCTGGGGATCGGCGACGTCTTTTCCGTCGTCGTCGACGACGCGCGCCTCGACGCCGTCGATGGCGCGGCCGAAGGCGCGCGTGCCGACATGGCGCGGCTCGATGTCGTCGGCCAGCACGCGCACCATCTCCGTCATTCCCCAGAGCTCGATGAGGGGAAAGCCGAAACGCTGCTCCGCGGCGGCGTGCAGCTCGGGCTCGACGCCGGCGCCGACGGCGAAACGCACCTGGTGGGCGCGCTCCTCGGCGCTCGGCGCCTGTCCCATCAGAAGCGGCACAACGATGCCGAGATAGTGCACGACGGTAGCCCGCGTCTCGGCGATCTCGCCCCACCAGCGCTGCGGGCGGAAGCGGTCGGGCTGGACCTGGCAATTGCCGGTGACGATGGCGGCCATCAGCGAGAACACGCCGGCATTGGCATGGTAGAGCGGCAGCGGGTTGTAGATGCGGTCCTGGCCGGGCCGCAGCGCGGCTTGGCCGCCCAGGGCGGCATAGCGTCCGCCGGTCGCCACTTCGTAGCCTTGCGACAGGACGCAGCCCTTGGGCCGTCCGGTCGTGCCCGATGTGTAGAGAATGCTGGAGGGCGTCTCGGGCGTCGGCTGTCCGGGCGACGCCGGCCGCAGCGGTCTGGCGAGCGTCGAGGCGAACTCTTCCAAATCGACGATCGCCGGCCGATGCGTGCTTTCCGACAGGCCGCCGAGCAGCTGCTGGCGGCGCGCCGCCAGGACGAGCACGATCTCGGGCTCGCTGTGCTCCAGCAGATAGGCGATCTCGCCCGCGCGATACTCGGGATTGATGGGCACGCAGCAGACGCCGAGGCTGTTCAACGCCAGCTTGTGCAGGACGTAGTCGGGACGGTTCTCCAGCAGGGTCGCCACGCGATGGCCGAGGCCGTAGCCCGCTGCGCGATAGATCGCGGCCAGCGCTTCGACTTCCCTGGCTGCGGCGGCATAGGAGATCTCGAAGCCCGCTTCCAGATAGCCGCGCCCTTCGCCCGCCGGCACGGCGAAGAAGGGCTTGTCGCCCCAGGTCGAGACGGTTTTGGCGAATGCTTCGCCGATCGTCGTTCCGTCCCTCATGTGTGTGCAGCGTCCTTGTCGGGATGATGGAACAGTAGCACGACCGCCACCGACGACAGCGCCAGCGCCGCCATCAACAGGAAGCCGTCGGTGAACGAGCCGCGGATGTCCAACACCCAGCCGGTGATGGCGGGCGCCAGGAAGCCCGCGACGGCGAAGGCGAAATCCATGATGCCGAGTGCCGTTGCCGCGCGCCCGGGGACGATGTCGACGTTCACCGCATAGTACGCGGCATTGGCGCCCATCGAGGCGGCCACCGCGACGGTGATGCCGGCGATGGCGACCGTGAGGTTGTCGGTCATGGCCACTGGGATGACGGCGATCGCCGCCACGAACTGGGAGCCGGCGATGAGGTACGAGCGGGCGATGCGCAGCCGGCCGGTGGTGGCGAGCAGGTGGTCCGACCAGCGGCCGAACAGCCACAGCAGGACGGCCGCCGCCAGCCACGGCGCCACGGTGAACAGGCCGACGGAGCCGAGGTTCAGCCCGTACTTGCGCTCGAGGTAGCTCGGCAGCCAGGTCATGAAGAAGAACAGGAAGTAGCCGAAGACGAAGAACGCCCAGTAGTTGGCGAGCAAGGTGCGGTTGGAGAGCAACGCGCCGATCGCATCCATGCCGGGCCACTTCTTCAGGACGGCGTGCGGCGCCCTGGTGCCTCCGTCTGACGTGGTGCGGATGTGGTCGAGCTCGGCCTTGTTGACGAAGCGGGACTCGGCCGGGCTGTCACGGAACAGGAAGTACCATAGCGGCACCCAGGCGGCCGACAGCACGAACAGCACGCCGAAGGTCAGGCGCCAGTCGAGCCAGGCGAGAAGCTGGGTGACGATGGGGCCGCCGATCGCCAATGCCAAGGGCACGGCCAGCAGGGCATTGGCCAGCGCCGTCGCCCGCTCGTGCGGCGATAGCCAGTGGGTGACGGCGCCGGTCAGCGCGGGGAAGTTGGGCCCCTCCGAGACGCCCAGAAGCACGCGCGCGGCGTAGAGCATGGCGACGCCGGTCGCCAGTGCGGTCATGCCGATCGACAGGCTCCACAGGACGGCCGCAACGGTGAGCACGATGCGCGCGCCCCAGCGGTCGACCGAGAAACCGCCCAGCAGGGTGGTGAGGGCGTAGCCCAAGCCAAAGGCGCCCAGGATGGCGCCGCTCTCGGCCGGCGAGAAGCCAAGCTGCTTCTGGATCAGCGGGATCGCGTAGGAGATCGCGGCGCGGTCGATGTAGTTGACGGCGGTGATCGCAAACAGAAGGAAGACGACGAACCAGCGGAAGCGGGTAGGGGTCATCGATCCGCCAGCGCCAGCTTCACCCCCAGCGCCGCAAACGCCCCCGCGAAGGCGCGCCGCATCCAGGTCAGCGCGGCGGGACGCGAGATCACGTGTTGGCGCACCGCGGCGGCGAACAGGCCGTAGCCCACGAAGACCACGAAGGTCATCAGCATGAACACGGCTGAAAGCTCCGACATGCGCAGCACCGGCGCCGCCTCCTCGGCGGTGACGAACTGCGGCAGGAAGGCGAAGAAGAAGATCGAGAGCTTGGGGTTCAGGATGTTGATCAGGATGGCATGCACGATCACCTGCATCGCCGACTTCTGGTCGACCGTGTCCTCGACCTTGAGCGCGCCGTGCTCCTTCAAGGTCATCCACGCCATGTAGAGCAGGTAGGCGACGCCGAGATACTTCATCGTCTGGAAGGCGATGGCGCTGGTGTGCAGCAGCGCCGCCAGGCCCATGATGGCGGCCGCCATGTGCGGCACGATGCCGATCGTGCAGCCGAAGGCCGCGACCACGCTGGCCCGCGCGCCGCGCGACAGGCCGGTGGCGATCGTATAGAGCACGCCGATCCCCGGCGAGACGACGATGATCAGCGTGGTGATCAGGAAATCGATGCTCATCATGTCGCCTCCAACAATAAGACACTACCCTGCCCGCCGTCGGCACAGATGCTGACGATCAGATCGCCCTATGCTGCAAGGCAGCACCGCTTGGCCTTTTTGCCGCTGCCGCACGGACAAGGATCGTTGCGCCCGACGTTGCGCCACGGATTGATCGCAGGTTGCTGGTTTGTGGGTTCATCGATCGCTGAATCGTCAATGCCAATCTCTTCGTCATCATCGACGGAGTAGTCTTGAAGGAGGCTCACGACGTCGTCGATATAGCCCATGCCCATTCCATAAAAATGCGTCGTATCCGATGGGTCACGCTCGGCCCGTTGAAGAATTTCTTCGAACGGCTCTCGTTCGTAGATGAACTCGTCGATGCGCCCCTTCTCGAGTGCTTCGATCACCAGAGGGCGAAGGTCACGGAGGCCCAGGACTGAGATCGCATCGACCCAGGCGTGCCACACGAATTCGCCGTCCACAGACAAGTCTCCGGAGCCAAATCTCCGCAGGAAGTCGATCATGACTACACGATCGATTCGCCCTTCCCAGGTCAGAAACGTTGCCGCGCGAAACAGCGAATCGCGAACGAGCTCGTCTCGATCCTGGTCGGCTATGGCGTTGAACAGCGCAGCGGCATTGCCATCGAAAACGCCGGCGACGATTTTCGGCAGCGTCTCGGTGACTGCATCACCCAACAGCCATTCAATCTCTTTGGCAGGACGGCCGAGCAGCCGAAGCAGCGGCGCGCAAGCCTGCGAATCACGCATTGCGCCGATGACATGCAGCCCCCGGAACAGCGCGACAGCCGATTCGTCGCTCTCGCCGCCTTGGTCAGCCCATTGTTCCAAGGCCATCCGCAGATGGGGACCAGCTTCGGAATAGCGATTCATGCAGGTCCTGATCGCTCGCTCAGATATATTGGGAAGCAGAACCAGGTCGAGTACATGGTACTCGATGGACGCGTCGGGTCCCCAGTCCACTGCCGGATCTTTGGTCATCGTCGCTCCTCAGGCCGCCTGCTCGACGGTCGAGGCGACGTCGCGCGTGGTGACGCGGCGCAGGTCGCGCACCTTGGTGGTGTCGAACGGCCGCGCGCGATGCATGGTGCAGCGATTGTCCCAGATCACCAGGTCGCCCTGCTTCCAGCTGTGGCTGTGCACGAACTGGCGCTGGGTAGCGTGTTCGATCAGGTCCATCAGCAGGAGCCGCCCGTCGGCGATCGGCACGCCCACGATGTGCGAGGCGTGGGCGGCGAGGTAGAGCGTCTTGCGACCCGAACCGGGATGGCGGCGCACGACGCGCTGCGGCACCGGCGGCAGGCTGGCGAGTTCCTCTGGCGTGTACATGGTGACGGCGAGCTGGCCGCGCGAGTGCCAGATCGAATGCTCGGCGATCATCGGCTCGATGCGGTCCTTCATGGCCTGCGGCAGGGCGTCGTAGGCCGCGCGCAAATCGGCGAACTCGGTCTCGCCGCCCTCGTCGGGCACGACATGGGCATAGAGCATGGAGAGCGCGCCGGGCACGGCGCGGAACGAGGCGTCGGTGTGCCACAGGCGATTGGCCAGCCAGTCGAGCCGTCGCTTGCTGTTGGCCTCCAGGATGTTGCCGTCGCCGTCGAGATTGGAGATGTCGGCGATGTCGTTCGAGGCAATGCGATGCTTGACGCCGGTGTGCCTGGCCTTCTGCGCCGGCGAGGCGAGCGGCCCGAAATAGCGGGCGAAGTCGATCTGCTGTTCGTCGGTCAGTTTCTGCTCGTGAAAGACCACGATCGCATACCGGTCGATTGCCGCCTCGATCGCGTCGCGGTCGGCCGGTTTCAGTGGCTGGGCCAGGTCGAGGCCGGAAATCTCGGCCACGAAGTCGGGCGTCACCGGCTTCACGGTGATGCTCATGACCGTCTCCTGCGGCTATAGTGGTTCTGACCAACCCATCTTCTCCCAGGAAACGCCATGCCGCAAACCTACAAACTCGCCCTGCTCGACGACTATCAGAAGGTCGCACTCAAGATGGCCGACTGGGATCGCCTGCGGAAACGCGGCGTCGAGATCACGGTGTTCCACGAGCCGTTCTCCTCGGTCGAGGATGCCGCCAAGAAGCTGGCGCCGTTCGACATGCTGGGCCTGCTGCGCGAGCGTACGGCCTTCCCGCGGGCGCTGATCGAGAAGCTGCCCAACCTGAAGTTCATGGTCCTGACCGGCGCGCGGGCCTCGAGCCTGGACGACAAGGCCGCGACTGACCGTGGCATCCCCATCAGCAACACGCCGGGCGGCGGCTCCAACGCCTCGACCGCCGAACTCACCTGGGCGCTGCTGATGATGTGCGCCCGCGACCTCGCCAAGGCCGAGCGCCTGATGCGCAGCGGCGGCTGGCATGACGGCATCAAGGAGATGGTCGTCCTCGAGGGCAAGCGTTTGGGCGTCATCGGGCTCGGGCGCCTGGGCAGCCGCGTCGCAGGCTATGCAAAAGCCTTCGGCATGGACGTCGTGGCCTGGAGCCAGAACCTCACCGAGGAGGCGGCGGCCAAGGGCGGTGCCAAGCTCGTCAGTAAGGACGAGCTGCTCGAGACCTCGGATTTCGTCAGCATCCATCTCGTGCTGTCCGACCGCAGCCGGGGGCTTCTGGGCGCGGCCGACCTCGCCAAGATGAAGAAGAGCGCGATCCTGGTGAACACCTCACGCGGGCCGATCGTCGACGAGGCGGCGCTGCTGGCCGCCCTCAAGAACGGCACCATCGCCCACGCCGGCCTCGACGTGTACGACAAGGAGCCGGTGGCGCCCGGCCATCCCTTCACCAAGCTCGAGAACATCACCCTGATCCCCCACCTGGGCTACGTCGTCGAGGACAGCTACCGGCACTTCTACGCCGGCACGATCGAGGACATCGAGGCCTGGCTGGACGGCAAGCCGATCAACGTGATCAATCCGGAGGCGCTGAAAAAAGCTGCCTGAGGATGTCGATTCAGGTCGGACCTGGACGTCGATGAGGTGACGGGCAAGCAGACGCCCCGTCACCACCAGAGGAGATCGACAATGGCTCAATACATGTTGTTGCTGCACCAAGCCCCGAACTACAACGCCGACCTGCCGCGCGAGAAGATGCTGGAGATGACCAAGCGCTACATGGCGTGGGCTGACAGCCTGCGCCAGAAGGGCCGCATGGTCGGCGGCGAAAAGCTCGCCGTGGGCGGCGTGCGTCACATCCGCAGCAAGGACGGCAAACCCGTCATCACCGACGGCCCCTATGCCGAGGCCAAGGAAGTGCTGGGCGGTTACTTCGTGATCGAGGCCAAGGACGCGAAAGAGGCCGAGACCATCGCCCTGGAGTGCCCGCATCTCGCGATTTCTCCCAGCAACTGGGTCGAGATCCGGCCGATCGACGACATGAGCCAGGCCCGCGCCGCGGCAAGCTGAGAATGTCGGTCCAACGGCTCGTCGATTCGCTGGCCCGCGATTCGACGAGCCGCCTGGTCGCCGCGCTGGCGCGGCGGCTGGGCGCGGGACGCATCGCCATCGCCGAGGATGCCGTGCAGCACGCGCTCCTGCAGGCGCTGTCGTCCTGGCCTTTCAAGGGCGTGCCCGACAAGCCCGCGGCATGGCTCGCCACCGTGGCCAGGAACCGGGCCATCGACCTCTTGCGCCACGAGGCGCGCAACGTGTCGCTGAGCGACGATCCGTTGCCCGTCGAACCGCACGAGGCGCCGGGCGACGGCCACTTCGATCGTGAGCTGAACGACGACGAACTGGCGCTTCTGTTCGCGGTCTGCCATCCGGCCCTGTCGCCCGAGATGCGCGTCACCTTCGCGCTCAAGACCGTGTGCGGCCTCACCGTGCCGCAGATCGCCGCCGGTCTTCTGGCCGAGCCCACCGCCATCGCCCAGCGTCTGGTGCGGGCGCCCAAGCAACTGGAGGCCGCCGGCGTGGCCATCGAGCCACCGCCGCCCGATGCGCTGCCGGGCCGCGCCGAGTCGGTGCGCATCGCGCTCTTCCTGATGTTCAACGAGGGCTACTCGGCCTCCTCAGGCGAGGCCCTGGTGCAGCCCGAGTTCTGCGTCGAGGCGATGCGGCTTGGCCGTGCGCTGGCGCGCCATCCGGTGACGGCGGGTCCGGCGAGCGATGCGCTGGCGGCGCTGCTGATGCTCACGGCCGCCCGCCTGCCGACGCGCGTCGGGCCCGACGGCGTCGCCCAGCTCCTGGAGGACCAACCGCGCGACCGCTGGGATCATGGCCTGATCGCGCTCGGCCTCGGCCATCTCGAGCGCTCGGCCGCGGGCGAGGAGATGACGGTCTGGCACCTGCGCGCCGAGATCGCGGCCCTGCATGCCATGGCCCCCAGCGCCGCTGAGACGGCCTGGGCCCGTATCGCCGCCATCTACGATCAGCTGCGCGCGATCGATCCGTCGCCGGTCGTCGAGCTGGCCCGGGCCGTCGCCGTCGGACGCGCCGACGGACCCGCCGCCGGGCTCGCTGCTCTGCCCGAGGCCGACGGCAATCCGTACGTCCACGCCGCGCGCGGCCAGTTCATGGCCGAGCTCGGTCGCCGCGACGAAGCGCGGACCCATCTCGCTCGCGCGCTCGACCTCGCCCGTACCACGCCTGAGCGCAGCCTGATGACGCGACAGCTGGCGAAACTTTGAAGGGAACAAAAGACCCACGGCCGCGTTTGTGCCTTGGCCGTCGTCAGCGTAGGGGTTTTGGGATGTTCGCTTATGCCATCATCGGGGGCAGCATGGTCGCCATGTCGCTGGTCTCATTCATCGCGGCGGCGATGGTGGGCTAGACGGCGCGGTCATCCGCACCACGATGAGCCAGGTCGCGGCCACCAGAATGACCGCGGCGGCGCTCCATTCGGCAGGGGACAGGTCGGGTGCCGCGACCCAGCCGAGAGACGCCGCCATCGCTTCCAGCGCTATGGCGAAGAACGGCATCGCCGCCAGCGCAATCAGATAGGTCTGAACACCGGTGCGGTTGATGGTCCAGAAGCCGAGCCAGGTGCCGGGCGCGCGGAACAGCAGGCCGGCCAGGATGGCGTAAAGCCAGAGCTCGAGGCGACCGAAGGCATCGCCGGCGCCGGTCCACGGCGAGGCCATCACGCCCGCCAGCCCGAGCACCGACCACACGAGGATCAGCGCCAGCGACGCGGCCACCAGGATCTCGCCGGTGAACCGGCTGCGCGCACCAAGATCGTTCAGACGATTGCGCGGATGGTAGGCGATCATCCATGAGGCGGTGACGGCCATCGCTTCCGACGCGACCAGCCAGCCCAGGCCGCGCCAAGCTTCGGGCGCAAGTGTCAGCGCAAACGCCACGATACCGATCGCCAGCAGCGCAAGACCCGGCCAGTCGCGCCGCGGCGGCGCGTTGCGCGTCAGCCACCAGCCGGAGACCGCGCCGATCAGGACGCTGATCGTCGCCAGGAGCGTGCTTTCGGTAATCGCGAGCCAGACGACCGCGGCTGCGGTCGCGCCGTTGATGGCGACGCGCAGGAAGGCATAGCCGATGGTCCAGGGCGCCAGCAATCCGAGCCAACTGGCGGTCGCGCGGCGGCCGAACCACAGCATCACCAAGCCGGCGGCCAGAAGCTGCACCAGGGTGTAGGCCCAGGCATCGAGCCTGGCGCCGCTCACGACGTGGCGCGTCAGCAGGAGATAGAGCGACCAGAGGAGCGAGTTGCCGAGGCCGAGCGCCAGAAGGTGACCGCTCATGGCTGTGTCGGCGGGATCAGGTCCTGAAGCGCAGCAGCAGGTGATTGACGCCGTTCAGCTTGACGTAGAGGTCTTCGAACTGCGTGTAGTAATCTTCCCATTGCGGCAGGCCGCCCTGGGCGCCGAGCGCGGTGTAGATCTCGGCCACGGTCTTGCGGCCGTCGATCTGGGACACGATGCGCGCGGCAAGCGGCGGCAGTTGCGCCCGCCACGGAAAGCCGTCGAGGTTGGCGATCAAGGGCGTTCCGGGCTGCAGGCCGGCCGCGAGCTTCTGAGCATCCATCTCGCGCAGCACCGGGATGGCTGAGGTATCTTCGGGCCGCGCCACCGTGTCGAAGCCGGCGCGCGTTGCATAGAAGACGTGGGTGCGCAGGTTGCCCGCCAGCCGCTCGGCGAAGGCCGCGCGCTCGACCAGGGGCAACGAGCTCGCCTGGCGCGCGATGATGGGATCGCTCATGTAGGTCGCGGGCTCGTAGCGCACCGGCTCGAGGAAGGCCACGACCCGCAGGCCCGCCTGCTGCGCCATGGTGCCGATCTCGGGCACGGTAAAGGCGCGGTCGCAGCTGTGCAGCAGCAGGTCGTAGAGTCCGGCATCGCCGCCGGTGACGTGATCGTTGAGATAGGGATTGCGGCGGAACAGGTTGGTGGTCGGCAGGAAGCGGATCAGCCGCTTGCTCATGGCGATCCGGTCCTCCAGCGCCATCGACGGCGGCGCCAGGGTGCGCAGCAGTTCCTGCAGGGGATAGACGCCGCTGCGGCCGTACTCGCCATAGAGCATGACGCCGACGCCGCCATCGTCATTGAGCACGCTCGCCAAGGCGCGCATGCCGGTGGCCGGGTCGGGCAGGTGGTGCAGCACGCCGGTGCAGTCGATGTAGTCGAACTGGCCGATCGCCATCGACGGCAGGTCGAGCAGCGAGCCGGTGATGAAGTTGATGTTGCGCAGGCCGCGCGCCTTGGCGCGGGCCTCGCAGATCGCGCGCGAGGCGGTCGAGATGTCGAGATAGACGACCTCGCCGGGGCAGCGCCGGTCGACGAGCTGCTGGGCCAGCATGATGCAGGCATCGCCCGTGCCGCCGCCCGCCACCAGCGCCCGGAACGGCCGCATGAAGTTCAGGCGGCCGGAGAAGAGGTAATGGTTGATCTCGAGGATGTGGCTCGGGGTGCCGGTGATCAGGCGGATCGCCTCATCGCGCGGATCGCGCGGCGGATAGGGCAGCGCCTCGTACTGGGCGCGAACTTCATCCATCGGCGAGGGAAGGGTCATTCTGGCCTTGTTTCACGGCGGGCGCGGCGCTACCCGGGGGAAGCAGCGCCTGCAAAAGGATTAACAACAAAAAGACTGGGCATGAAAGGCTATTTCGGCATCGGTGTGGAAGGCGTGAGCAAGGCCGTGAACGTGGGCACCTTGTTCCGCACGGCCCATGCCTTCGGCGCGTCCTTCGTGTTCACGCTGCGCGCCCAGTACAACCGCCGCGAGGGCGCGCACACCGATACGTCCGACACGCCGCGCTCGGTGCCGACCTACAACTTCGCCGACCTGGAGAGCTTCCGCCTGCCGCAGGGCTGCCGGCTGGTCGGCATCGAGATCACCGACCAGGCGATCGAGCTGCCGAGCTTCCGCCATCCCCGCCAGGCGGCCTACATCCTGGGCGCCGAGCGCGAGGGCCTGTCGGCCGACGTGCAGTCGATCTGCGACTATGTGGTGAGAATCCCGACCCGCTTCTCGGTCAACCTGGGCGTGGCCGGGGCGCTGATCATGTACGACCGCCAGCTCAGCCTCGGCCGCCATGCCCCGCGCCCGGTGGCCGAGGGCGGCCCGACCGAGGCCCTGGTGGTGCCGCCGTTCGGCGAGCCCATCTACAAGAGAAAGCAGCGGATTCGCGCCCGCGCGGCGCAGGCCGGTCGATGACCGCCAGGATCGCCGCAAGGAACGCCGCGAGGATCGCCACACTCACCGTCCTCGGCATCATGACGGTCCAGGCGGTGACCCTGCACCTGATGGGTCGCGTCTGGATCTGCAGCTGCGGCACCGTCCGGCTCTGGGTCGGCGATATCTGGTCGCCCGAGCTCTCCCAGCAGATGTTCGACTGGTACACGCCCTCGCACATCGTCCACGGCATCCTGTTCTATGGCGTGCTGCGTCTCGTGCTGCCGCGCGCGCCCGTCCTCGTGCGGCTGGCGATCGCGGCCGGGATCGAGGGGGCGTGGGAGATCGCCGAGAACTCGCCATGGGTGATCGAGGCCTACCGCCAGCAGGCGCTGGCCGCCGGCTACACCGGCGACAGCATCCTCAATTCGCTGCTGGACATGGTGTCCATGATGACGGGCTTCGCCGTGGCCCGGCTGCTGCCTTGGAAGGCGACGGTCGCCCTGGTCCTGGTGCTCGAGATCGGCGCCGCCTTGATGGTCCGTGACAACCTCACCCTCAATATCCTCAATTTCGTCCATCGCTTCCCGGCCATCGAGGCTTGGCAGAAGGCCGCCCAGCGATAGCCCTTTTCCGTCATCCCGAGCGAAGCCGCCCGAAGGGCGGCGCAGCCGAGGGACCTCTTTTTGGCGATGCATCAACAAAACAGGTCCCTCCGCTCCGCCTCGCTGCGCTCGGCTCCGGTCGGGATGACGGGGGTTTGGCCTAGCGGGCGAAGGGTCTATGCACTATTTCAGGCCCACCATGGCCGCCCACTTGCCCACTGAGCCGCTGCAGATCGTCGAGCCGTTCCGCGGCCGCAATGACACGCGCCGCAACCTGGTCGGCCTGTCGCGCGAGGACCTGAAGGCGACCCTGACCGAGGCCGGGCTGGAGCCGTTCCGGGCCCGCCAGGTCTGGCAGTGGATCTATTGGCACGGCGTGCGCGACTTTGGCCTGATGACCAATATCGCCAAGAAGACGCGCGATCGCCTCGCCGAGGTCTTCGTCATCGAGCGACCCGAGATCGTGACCGAGCAGCGCTCGGTCGACGGCACGCGCAAGTGGCTGCTGCGCTTCCCCGACGGCAACGAGGCCGAGACCGTCAACATCCCCGAGGAAGATCGCGGCTCGGTGTGCGTGTCGAGCCAGGTCGGCTGCACGCTGACCTGCAGCTTCTGCCACACCGGCACGCAGCCCCTGGTGCGCAACCTGGCGCCGGCCGAGATCGTCGGCCAGTTCATGGTGGCGCGCGACAGCTACGGCGAATGGCCGACGCCGACCGAGACCACGCGCATGCTCTCCAACATCGTCATGATGGGCATGGGCGAGCCGCTCTACAATTTCGACAACGTGGCGACGGCGCTGAAGATCGTCATGGACGAGCAGGGCATCGCGCTGTCGCGCCGGCGCATCACGCTCTCGACCTCGGGTGTCGTGCCCATGATCCCCAAGGTCGGCGACGTTCTGGACGTCAACCTCGCGGTGTCGCTGCATGCGGTGAACGACGCGGTGCGCGATACCTTGGTGCCGATCAACCGCAAATGGCCGATCGCCGAGCTGCTGGCCGCCTGCGCCGCCTATCCCGGCGCCCGGAACAGCCGGCGCATCACCTTCGAGTACGCCATGCTGAAGGGCGTCAACGACAGCGACGCCGACGCCCGCGAGCTGGTACGCATCCTGAAGCCGATCCACGCCAAGGTGAACCTGATCCCGTTCAATCCCTGGCCGGGCGCGCCCTACGAGTGCAGCTCCAACAACCGCATGCACCGCTTCGCCGAGATCGTGAACGACGGCGGGCTGAGCGCGCCCATCCGCACGCCGCGCGGCCGTGACATCTTCGCCGCCTGCGGCCAGCTCAAGAGCGCGAGCCAGCGCGGGCGAAGAGACAAGGTACTGCTCTAGGACCTTCCCTGCTGCCCTTGCGACCCACGTAGCACAAGAAACCAACCGCCCTTGTCACGCAATCGGCGAGAAACCTGCCGGTCCTACTCTCCTCCCATCGACGGACGGCATCCCGCCGGCCAGATTTCAGAGAACAGGAGAAAGTCATGGACAAGAAGATTCGCGAACTGAAGCTCGACGAGGTCAAGGCTGTGGCTGGTGGCGCGACCGCGCTGTCGACCACCTACGTCAAGCCGGTGAGCACGACGACGGTCAGCGCTTCCAGCCTGCTGATCAAGCCGATTTCGATCTCGACCTTCAGCGTCTGATCGGCGCAGGAGTATCGCCCAGCGGCGTCGTCCTCCCGGGGACGGCGCCGCAGCCTATTTGGCGAATACGGCCACCTTCGACAGGAAGGCGCGTTCTGCAGAAACCGGCTTCAGGCCGGCAGTCTCGCCCCATCTTTCGAGAGAGCCGTTCGCATACTCGGCGTAGTACGGTTCGTGGAAGTAGTGCGGGAACAGATCGAGCAGGCCGTCCCACGACGGCCGATCGCCCTTCTGCATCGAATCGACGATCACGACTAGGCCACCCGGCTTCAGCGCGCGTCTCATCTCGATGAGCGCTTCAGTCCGCACCGCCGCCGGAAGCTCGTGCAGCAGGAACGACGACACCACGAGATCTAGGCTTGCATCCTCGAACGGCAGCTTCTCGGCCGCGCCCTCGATCAGCTTCACGCGCGCCGTCTTGCCGACCACGCGACGCGCCTCGGCGAGATAGGGCGCGCTGAGGTCGAGGCCGGTGAACTTCATGCCGGGCCAGGCGTCGTGCAGGAAGGCGAGCAGGCGGCCGGTGCCGCAGCCGACATCCAGCCCCTTGAGATCGCGCTGGTTGCGGCCGGCCATCCACTCCGCGATCGGCTTCAGCGCACGGCGGCGCATGACGTCGGCGGCGCCGGTGAACAGCACCTCGACCTGGGTATCGTAGATCGTGGCCGAATGGTCCGACAGCCAGCCGTCGCTCTGGAAATGGAAGTTCTGGCGGTAGTAGTCGGGCAGTCCGTCGCCCTGCTCGCCGGGCGGCAGCTCGTCGCTGTGGCCGTGCCGGCGCGCATCGACCTGCGGCAGGTCGCGGAAGTAGAGCACGCTGCGGCGCAGGAACTCGCCGGGGTCGAAGGAAAGGGGGCGCGGGGTCGGAAACAGCCCGGCCTTGATGTCCTGCCATTCGCGCTCGAAGACGGCGCGCATGTCCTTGGTCAGCTCGTCGCGCGAAGGCGTCGGGCCGATCGGAAAATCGGGCTTGGGCATCGGCTTCAGCAGTCGGCGGCCCGCGGCATAGTGGCCGGCGTACCAGGCCACGCGCGCGGTCTGGCGCGCAGCATAGGTGAGACGATCTAGGGCAGAAGCCATGGCTTAGCTTACCTCGGGATCGATTATAGCGTCTTTGCGGCAGGCTTGCCCGGCTGCATTCCGCCGCTATATTCGCGCGCCTTCACCGATCTGAACCGAAAGCCGCCAGAGAGCTGCCAGCCATGAGCCTTACTTATACCGGGCCCCATAAAAAGGGCGATATCAAGAAAGTCGTGCTGGCCTATTCCGGCGGCCTCGACACTTCCGTCATCCTGAAGTGGCTGCAGACGACCTACGGCTGCGAGGTCGTGACCTTCACCGCCGACCTGGGCCAGGGCGAAGAGCTCGGCCCGGCGCGCAAGAAGGCGGAGATGGCGGGCGTCAAGCCCGAGAACATCTTCATCGACGACGTGCGCGAAGAGTTCGTGAAGGACTTCGTCTTCCCGATGTTCCGCGCCAATGCGCTCTACGAGGGCCAGTACCTGCTCGGCACCTCGATCGCCCGGCCGCTGATCGCCAAGCGCCAGATCGAGATCGCCCGCGACCTCGGCGCCGATGCGGTCTGTCACGGTGCTACCGGCAAGGGCAACGACCAGGTGCGCTTCGAGCTCACCTATTATGCGCTGAAGCCCGACATCAAGGTGATCGCGCCTTGGCGCGAATGGGAACTCACCTCGCGCACCAAGCTGCTCGAGTTCGCCGAGAAGCATCAGATCCCGATCGCCAAGGACAAGCGCGGCGAGGCGCCGTTCTCGGTCGACGCCAACCTCCTGCACTCCTCCAGCGAGGGCAAGATCCTGGAGGATCCCTGGGAAGAGGCCGACGAGATGGTCTACCAGCGCACCATCTCGCCCGAGGCAGCGCCCGACAAGGCGACCTACATCACCATCGACTTCGAGAAGGGCGATGCCGTCGCCATCGACGGCGTGAAGATGTCGCCGGCGACCTTGCTCACCAAGCTGAATGAGCTCGGCAAGGCCAACGGCATCGGCCGCCTCGACCTGGTCGAGAACCGCTTCGTCGGCATGAAGAGCCGCGGCATCTACGAGACGCCGGGCGGCACGATCCTCTACGCCGCCCATCGCGGCATCGAATCGATCACGCTCGACCGCGGCGCGGGGCATCTCAAGGACGAGTTGATGCCCAAGTATGCCGAGCTGATCTATTACGGCTTCTGGTACTCGCCCGAGCGCGAGATGCTGCAGGCCCTGATCGACAAGAGCCAGGAGAACGTCACCGGCACGGTGCGGCTCAAGCTCTACAAGGGCAACACCACCGTGGTCGGCCGCAAGTCGCCGAAGTCGCTCTACTCGATGAAGACCGTGACCTTCGAGGACGACGCCGGCGCCTACGACCAGCGCGACGCCGAGGGTTTCATCAAGTTGAACGCACTGCGTCTCCGGCTGCGCGCGACGGGCCAGGGCGGCCCGAAGAAGTAGCTATCGTTGTAGGATGCGTGGATGACGACCCCACTGTCATCCCGAGCGCAGCGAGGGACCTTTACGGCAACAGGAAAGGTCCCTCGCTGCGCTCGGGATGACAGCGTCGTCGTGGCGCCGTTCGTGCGTCCATGACCTACTTCGGCCTGCCCTACATCCACGCCGTCTTCGACGTGCTGGCGTGGCTGGCGTCGATGACGGTCTTCATCCTGACGACGCGTCATCTCATTCCCCCCGAGGCGCTGCCCGCCAACCGAGTAGCCCATCCTGGCCTCTACGCCGTCACCGCCGGCGCCGGCGCGCTCTGCGGCGCCATGTTCTTCGGCACGGCCAACGCCCTGCTGAGCGGCCAGCACGCGCTGGGCTTCTCCATGGTCGGCGGCATCGCCGGCGCCATCGCCGCCGTCGAAGCTTACAAGCGCTTCACCGGCGTCAGCGGCTCGACCGGCATCGTCTTCGCCGCGCCCTTCGCCGCCACCGTCGCGGTCGGCCGCTGGGGCTGCTTCTTCTCCGGTCTGGCGGACTTCACCTACGGCACGCCAGCATCGGTTCCCTGGGCCGTCGATTTCGGCGACGGCATCGGCCGCCACCCCGTGCAGCTCTACGAATCGTTCGCGATGGCGGCGATGTTCGTCGTGCTGATCCAGCGCTTCGCCGTCCGCGACCGCTTCTGGCTGAAAAACGGCTTCTATCTCACGGTCGGCTGGTACGGCCTGCAGCGCTTCGCCTGGGAGTTCTTCAAGCCCTATGCAACGCTGCTAGGCCCCTTCAACCTCTTCCATTTTGTCTGTCTGGGCCTGGTCCTGTACGCTGCGCTGATGATCCGCAGCGGGGCCCGCGCATGTACGACGGCGTAGCACGCAAGTCCGCACCGTATCTCTTCCTCGGCCAGACGACGTCGTTGTGCGAGACCTGCCTCGGCCTGGTGCCGGCTAAGATCGTCGAGGAGGACGGCGCGGTCTATTACGCCAAGCGCTGCCCCGAGCACGGCGTCATGAAGACGCTGGTGTCCGACGATCCGGTCTACTGGCGGCGCACGCTCGAGTACCTGAAGCCGGGCGACCGGCCGCTGGCGCCGTTCACCAGGACCGAGCGCGGCTGCCCGTGGGATTGCGGGCTCTGTCCCGACCACGAGCAGCATTCCTGTCTCGCCATCATCGAGATCAACGAGGCCTGCAACCTCGCCTGTCCCGTCTGCTTCGCCGATTCCTCGCCGAAGAAGGACAGCCATCGCCCGCTCGCCGAGGTCGAGTTCATGCTGGACGCCCTGGTGAGGAGCGAAGGCGAGCCTGACCTCATCCAGATCTCGGGCGGCGAGCCCACCATCCATCCGCAGATCCTGGAGATCCTTGCCGCCGCGCGCCGCCGCCCCATCAAGCATGTGATGCTGAACACCAACGGCATCCGCATCGCCGAGGATCCGGCCTTCTGCGATGCGCTGGCCGAGCTGCGCCCCGGCTTCGAGGTCTACCTGCAGTTCGATTCCCTGAACGACGACGCCCTGAAGAACATCCGTGGCGCCGCGCTGTCGCGCATCCGCCGCCAGGCCCTGGCCAATCTCGAGGCGCGCAACATCTCGACGACCCTGGTCTGCACCGTGAAGCGCGGCGTCAACGACGAGGAGATCGGCCCGATCGTGCGCCATGCGCTCATGTACAAGTGCGTGCGCGGCGTCAACTTCCAGCCGGTGCAGGACGCCGGCCGCAACGAAGGCTTCGATCCCAAGAAGAATCGCATCGTGCTGTCGGAGATCCGCCGCCGCATCGTCGAGGACTCGGGCGCCTTCGCCGACGGCGACATGATCCCCTTGCCCTGCAATCCTGCCTCGATCTCGATCGGCTATGGCGTGCGCGACGGCGAGAAGGTCATCCCGCTGACCTCGCTGGTGCCGCGCGAGGCTCTGCTGCCCGCGGTGCCCAACGCCATCTCCTTCGAGAAGTATCCCGAGCTGCGCCGCCGCTTCGTCGACCTGCTGTCGCTGTCGACGGCCGACAGCAACACCTCGGAGCGCCTGGGCTCGCTGCTCTGCTGCCTGCCCGACGTGCCGATGCCGCAGGGCTCGGGCTACGAGAACGTCTTCCGCATCACCATCGTGGAGTTCCTGGACCGCTTCAATTTCTGCCTGGGCAACGTCAAGCGCTCCTGCGTCCATTTCGTGACGCCGGACGGCGCCATCATCCCGTTCGACACCTACAACACCTTTTATCGCCCAGGCGCGGCCGGGAACAAACGGCTGGCGGAGGCGGGTCGATGAGCGATCCGACCCCGACCCCTATGCCATCGCCACCACCGCCGCCGGTCAATCCGCCGCCGCCACCCAAAGGCCGCGGGCTGGGCTGGTTCTTCGCCATCTCGGGCTCGATCGTCCTGATCCTGACCTTGGGCTGCATCCTGGCTGTGACCGAGGGCAATCCTGCCGGCGAAATGGGCGGCGTTGCCATCCTCTGCGGCTCGCCGACGCTGATCCTGGGCGGCGTCTTTCTTTGGCTGGGCTCCCGCCGCCTAAAGCGCTAAGCAAGAGTGACGACAGCGCCAGAGTGGTAACGGAGCAGCCGGATGCCTTTCGACAACAGCGACCGCCCGGGGCGGGGACGCGGCACGGGCGAGCGGGCGATCAACCTGCCGCCGGCGGTGATGTGGCTGATCGGCATCAACGTCGCGATCCAGCTCCTGCGCAGTCTGCTGGATGAGCCTACCGACAACGCCATCATCCTGATGTTCGGCCTGATGCCGGCCGCCTACACCAGCGGCAACGGCGACCTGCTGACCCAGATCGTCTCACCCATCACCTATCAGTTCATCCATGGCGGCTGGATGCACCTCGTCATCAACATGGTGACCTTGGCGGCGTTCGGCGCGCCGGTCGAGCGTATGCTGGGCGTGCGCCGCTTCGTGCTCTTCTATCTCTCGGCCGGCATCGTCGCGGGTGCCGTCCAGGTCATCCTCTATCCCGATTCCGTCGATCCGGTGATCGGCGCCTCGGGCGCCATCTCGGGCGTGTTCGGCGCGGTGCTGATGCTGATGCGCTACACCGGCAACCTGCCCTCGCTCTATCCCATCGCCGGCATCTGGATCGCGCTCAACGTCTTCTTCGGCCTGTTCGGCGGCATGCCAGGCGCGGGCGGCGAGCAGGTCGCCTGGGCCGCCCATGTCGGCGGCTTCCTCTACGGCCTTGCGGCCATTCGTTTCTTCGCACCTCGGCGGGGGTAGTGGAACCGGTTCCGCTGCGCCGCTATCTCGCCGCCAGCGCCGTCGCGCTCGCGCCGTCCTTCGCCGCCCTGCTGGCGCTCTACTGGTCGGGCCATCTCGCCGGCCGGCCGACCCTGATCGCCATGGCCGGCATCGCTGTCGTCACCGTCTTCCTGGTGCAGCGCTATCTCGGCTCGCTCGCGCTCTTTGCCCGTTTCGTCGGCGAGCTATCGGACGAGCGCGAGCCCGTGATGCCTAGGCTGTCCTTCGCGCCGGCGACCGAGGAGCTGGCGACGGCAGCGGCCCAGCTCTCGGCCGGCTGGCGCCGCCAGCGCGCCTCGATCGACAATCTCGCCGCCTCTGCCCAGGCGATCGTCGACGGCCTGCCCGATCCCCTGATCGCCGTCGATCGCGGCCGCCGCATCGTGCGCACCAACCTCGCGGCGCGCGATATTCTGGGCAGCGCCAGCGCCGAGCGCGATCTCTCGACCATGTTCCGCCAGCCGCAGCTTCTCGCCGCGATCGACGGCCTGCTCGAGACCAGCGACGGCAACTTCACCGGCGCCGACCAGGCGGTCGTCGACTTCGTGCTGCCCGGTCCGCCCGAGCTCGACGTCGTGGCCCACGTGCGTCGCCTGCCGCGCGCGGCGGCCGACGGTTCGCTGGCGCTGATCGTGCTGCACGACACGACCGCGCTGCGCCGCGCCGAGCGTATGCGCGCCGACTTCGTCGCCAATGCCAGCCACGAGCTCAAGACGCCGATCGCGGGCTTGGCGGGCTTCATCGAGACCCTGCGCGGGCCGGCGCGCGACGACACCGCCGCCCGCGAGCGCTTCCTCGGCATCATGGCCGAGCAGGCCGACCGCATGCGCCGCCTGGTCGACGACCTGCTGATGCTCTCGCGCATCGAGCAGCACGAGCATGCCAGGCCTGACGCGGCGATCGAGATCGATCGCGTGCTGAAGGGCGTGCTCGACCTGCTGCAGCTCAAGGCGGGAAGCCGCAAGGTCGCGCTCGAGCTCAGCGTCGAGCCCGACCTGCCGCGCGCCGTCGGCGACTACGACGAGCTCACCATCGTGTTCCAGAACCTGGTCGACAACGCGCTGAAGTACACCAAGCCCAACACGACGGTGCGCGTGACCGCGCGCCCGCTGGGCCGCGACCGCATCGCCGTCGCCGTTGCCGACGAGGGCGACGGCATTCCGGCCAACCACCTGCCGCGCCTGACCGAGCGCTTCTACCGCGTCGACGCCGCCCGCTCGCGCCAGCTCGGCGGCACCGGCCTCGGCCTCGCCATCGTCAAGCACGTGGTCAACCGCCATCGCGGCCGGCTCGACATCCAGAGCACGCCGGGCAGGGGCTCGACCTTCACGGTGATGTTGCCGGCGGCGGACTGAAGCATGCGACTGAGCTTCTAAGGCGTATCGAGTCCCTTGGCGCGGAACACGGCGACCGAGGCGGGCGACCGCAGGAAGTCGATCAGCGCCTGGCCCGTCGTGGCCTCGGCGCTCGACGCCTCGACGCAGGCGACGAACACTGTCACCATGTGCAGGTCGCCCGGCAGCAATCCCAGGATCTCGATGCCCGGCACCTGCAGCAGCTCGGGCTTCTGCTGCACGGCGAGGTCGACCTCGCCATTCGCCAGCAGGTCGCCGCACAGGCCGGCGGGCGGTGGATACTTGGTCTTGGCGTTGACCTCCTGCGCGATGCCCAGCCGCTCGATCAGCTTGGCGAAATAGATGCCGCTGGCGCCGCCCGCCGAGGGATCGCTGTAGGAGATCGCGCGCGCCGACAGCAGCGTCCGCGTCAGCGCCTTCTGTGTCGAGATGTCGGGACGCGGCGCGCCCGCCTTGACCGCGAGCGCCGTGGCCGAGCTTGCCAGGGTGACTTCGGATCCGGGCCGCACGCGCTTGTCGCGCGTCATCGCATCCATGCCGGCCCGGTTGAGGATCAGGACGTCCGCCGTCTCGCCGCCCTGCAGGCGCTTCACCAGCGCCGGCGCGGTGTTCCAGGTGATGGCGAGTCGGCACCCGTTGTCCTTTTCGAATGGCGGCACCAGCGCTTCCAGCGCGCCCTGCACCGCGATGGTGCTGAAGACCTTCAGTTCCCGTGTCACCCGTCTGCCCCGCTTTCCTTCGTTCCGCTGTCCTTTATCATGCACTCTTCGTCGGGCAGTCGAGGGGCGACCGCAATGGCGCACGTTCCGGTCCTGATCGTCGGCGGAGGTCCGGTGGGGCTGATGGCCTCGCTGCTGCTGTCGCGTCTCGGCATCCGCTCGTTGCTGGTCGAGCGCCATCCCGGCACCGCGATCCATCCCAAGGCGCGCGGCATCAACGCTCGCACCATGGAGGTCTTCCGCCAGCAGGGCATCGAGGCGGCGGTACGCAAGGCCGGTCTGCCGCCCGAACGCACCGGCTTCATCGTCTGGGCGAAGTCGCTGGCCGGCGAGGAGATCGAGCGTCGCGTGCCGTGGGGCCGCAGCGAGCGCAGCACCGACGTCTCGCCGGTGCGCGCCTGCCTCTGCGCCCAGGACTATCTCGAACCGGTGCTGCGTCGGTGTGCCGAAGAACAGGCGCCGGGCGAACTCAGCTTCAACACCGAGCTGAAGGGTTTTACCCAGGACAGCGCCGGCGTCACCGCGACACTGCGCAACGTCGTCACCGGCGCCGAGCTGAAGGTCTTGGCGCAGTACATGATCGCGGCCGACGGCGCGCAAAGCGCGATCCGCGCCGCGCTCGGCGTGCGCATGGACGGCAAGAAAGACGTCTACGACAGCGTCAACATCCTGCTCGAGGCCGACCTTCGGCCGTGGACCCAGGATCGTCCGGCCGCGCTCTACTTCATCGAGAGCGACAAGCTGCGCGGCACCTTCCTGACGATCAACGCCCACGATCGCTGGGGCTTCCTGGTGAACTCGCTCAAGGCGCAAGGCTATGCGCCGCAGGACTTCACGCCCGAGCGCTCGGCCGCGCTCGTGCGTCTCGCGGCCGGCGTGCCCGACCTGCCGGTGAAGGTCTTGGGCGTGGCGCCGTGGGTCGCTTCGGCCCATGTCGCCGAGCAGTATCGCCACGGCCGCATCTTCCTCGCCGGCGACGCCGCGCACGAGATGCCGCCGACCGGCGGTTTCGGCATGAACACCGGCGTGCAGGACGTCCACAATCTCTGCTGGAAGCTGGCGCTCGTGCTGCAGGACCGGGCCGAGGACTCCCTGCTGCAGACCTATCACGACGAGCGCCAGCCGCTCGCGTGCAAGATCACCGAGCAGGCCCTCGCCAACGCGGTCTCCATGGGCCGCCTGAAAAAGACCAACGAGACCACGAGCGCCCGTCCCGAATTCCTCAACGAGCAGGGCATGATCTTCGGCGCGAGCTACAGCTCGGCCGCCGTCCTGCCCGACGGCAGCCCGCCGCCCGCCGTCGCCAACCCGATCACCGACTACGCACCTTCGGCACGCCCCGGCGGCCGCGCACCGCATGCCTGGCTGCAGCGCCCGGACGGCGAGCGCGTCTCGCCGATCGATCTTTTGGGCAAAGGCTTCGTGCTGCTGGCCGGCGGCAAGGGTGGCGAATGGGCCGAGGCGGCGCAGGCGATGCAGACGAGCAACGGCATCGAGGTCGCGCCGATCATCGTCGGCAATGGCGAGCTCGAGCCGGCCGACGAGCGCTGGCGCGAGACCTATGGCATCGACGAAACAGGCGCCGTCCTGGTGCGGCCCGACGGTTACGTCGCCTGGCGCAGCGCGGGAGCTGCCGTCGATCCGACGCGCACGCTGGCGCGTGCGATGGAGGCCATCCAGGGTCGCGCGTCATGACCGCGAGCCGGCGCCGGGTGCTGCAGTGGAGCCTCGCCGGTTTCACTGGTCCCGCCGTTGCGTTGGCACAGGAAGGCAGCTTGCGCATCGTCGTGCCCTTCGCCGCGGGCTCGGGCACCGACAATGCCGCCCGCGTGTTCGCCGAGGCGGTGCGGCTCGCCACCGGCCGCACTGTCATGGTCGACGACAAGCCGGGCGGCGGCACGAGCATCGGCTCGCTGGAAGTCTCGCGCGCCAAGCCCGACGGCACGACTCTGCTGTTCACCACCGGCGGGCACACGACCAACGCGGTGCTCAATCGCAAGCTGCCCTACGATTCGATCGAGGGTTTCACGCCCATCACCCTGCTGACGCGCAGCCAGGGTTTTGGCCTGATGGTCGGCGGCGATTCGCGCTTCAAGACCATGCAGGAATTCCTGGCGGCGGCGCGGGCGGAGCCCGGCAAGATCACCTATGGCTCGTCGGGCATCGGCAACACCACCCATGTCGTGGGCGAACTGTTCTGCCGCAGCGCCCAGGTCCAGCTCACCCACGTCCCCTACAAGAGCACGCCGATCAACGACGCCATGACCGGCACGATCGACTGCTTCTTCGTCTCGCCGTCGTTGGTCATGCAGTACCTCAAGGCCGGCAAGCTCCGGGCGCTCGGCGTGTCGAGCGCTCAACGCATCCCGCTGCTGCCCGACGTGCCGACCTTCGGCGAGTTCGGCATCGAGGCCGACATTCCCGGCTGGTCGGGCTTCTGGGGGCCGCCCAAGCTGCCGCGGGCGCTGGTCGAAAGCCTGTTCCAGACCCTGTCGAAGGGCGCCCGCGAGAAGTCTTTCGAGACCTATGCGCGCGACAACGGCAGCGAAGTCGTCTGCCTGCCGCCCACCGAGTTCAGTGCCTATGTCGTGAGCGAGATCGAGCGCTATCGCCGCGTGCTGCCGCCACTCGGCATCCAGGTGGATTGATCCCCGTGTGACCATATTGGGCAGGGTGTGTTTTTGCACATTCCTGCTGCCGCCCTGCGTGATTTCTTCCGCCAGCCGAAGACTGCGGGGGCAGCACAGATGAGTGTCGACCTATTCCAGGCCATCCTCGTGCTGGCCGTCTTCCTGGGCGCAATCGTCCAGGGCTTTTCCGGGTTCGCCTTCTCCGCCGTCGCCGGCGCCGTTCTCCTGCAGGTGCAGGCGCCCGGCTCGGCCATTCCGCTGCTCATGATCTGCAGCCTGATGATCCAGACCTTCGTGCTGGTGCGGCTGCGCGCGGCCCTGTCGTTCCGAGGAGCGTTCCCCTATCTCGCCGGTGGCATCGGCGGCGTCGTGCTGGCCACGATGATGTTCGATCGCATCGACCCGCACCTCTTCCGCCAGCTCTTCGGCGGCTTCCTGATGTGCTACGCCGTGACGACGGTGCTGCGTCCGCAATCGGCCCTGTTGCTCATGAAGGCGCGGCCAGTGGGTCATACCGCCGTCGGCTTCGCGGGCGGCCTGGTGGGCGGCCTGACGGCAATGCCCGGCGCGGTGCTGGCGGTGTGGTGCGATGTCCATGCGATGCCCAAGATCGACCAGCGCGCCGTGGTCCAGCCCTTCATCGCCGCCATGCAGAGCCTGGCGCTGGTCTTCCTGTTCCTGAAGGCGCCGGGTGCGCCGGCGGCCGTGCTGCCGCACCTGCCGTTTGTCCTGCCGGCCCTGTTCGCCGGATCGACGCTGGGGCTCTTCCTGTTCGGCAAGGTGAGCGACGCGGGCTTCCGCCGCGCCATCTCCGTGCTGCTGTTCTTCTCCGGCGCGGCGCTCGTCGCATGAAGGGCCAGCATCTCGTCGCGACCGTCGCGCTCGCCGTGCTGCTCGTCCTGCAGGCGTCGGCGGGCCGCGCCCAGGCGCTCGACAAGCCCGACGCTGCGGTCAGAAGCTGGTTGCCCGGCTGCCGCGTCTTCCTCGAGCATCCCGACTCGGTCGGCTCCGAAGCCGCGGGCCAGTGTGCCGGTGCGGTCGATGCGCTGCTCTATATCGGCGAGGTGCTGGAACCCGACTATCGCTTCTGCGTGCCGCTGCGCGTCCCGCGGCAGGAGATCATCTCGACCATCGTCGCCAACATCGAGGCGATGCAGCCGGAAGCCGATCGCCAGGACTTCAAGGGCATGGTGCTGGGGATCCTGCGCTTCAATTGGCCGTGCCGCGAATAGCAAGCCCGCACCGCGAACCGCGCAAACGGGGTTGATCGTCGTCGGTGGCCTAGCCTAACGTGTCCGCGTGAAGCGGATGATGAAGGTGGTCCGGTAAGAGATCCCACGCCGCTCTGGGAAGGGAGCAGAGATGGGATCGCGCCAATGAGCGTGGACGATCGCGCGGACGCGCCTGCGTTGCTGCGCCGGGCCGACTGGGCCCTGTCGCACCTCGAAGACACCCTCAACATCATTGCCGCCCTTGCCATCTTCTTCCTGATGTTCGTGGGCGTGGCGCAGATCGTCGGTCGCACCGTCTTCGACTTCGCGATCTACGGCTACATCGACTGGATCGAGCAGGCCTCCTCGCTGTTCGCCTTCCTGGGGATCGCCTACGCCCAGCGGCTGGGCAGCCACATCGGCATGGACCTGACGATGAACTGGCAGCCGTCGAACCGCTGGAAGATCGAGCTGTTCGGCGTCGTCATGATCTTCCTGATCGTCACCGTGCTGATCTACGCCAGCTTCGCCAACTTCCTGCGGGCCTACCAGATCGGCGATTCGACCATGGACATCAAGCTGCCGACCTGGCCGGCCAAGCTGATGGTGCCGCTGGCGCTGTCGGTGCTGTGGCTGCGCCTGTCGCTGCAGATCTGGGGCTACCTGCGCCTGATCGCCCACCCCGGCGCCGAGCCGATCGCGGTGCCCAAGCTCATAACCCTCGAAACCCAGGTGAAGGACGAGATCGCTGACGCACTCGGCCGCGAGGAAGCGGAACGGAAGGAAGCGCGGTGATCGAACTCAGCCCCCTCACCATCGGCTGCATCGGTGTGGTCGTCCTGCTGGCGCTGTGCTTCGCCGGCGTCCGCTTCGCCTTCGCCGGCGCCATCACCGGCACGGCCGGCCTGGTCTGGCTGATCGGCTGGGATGCCGGCATCCGCACCGCCGGCATCGCGCCCTATACGTCGGGTGCCAACTACACGCTGTCGGTCCTGCCGATGTTCATCCTGATCGGCTACCTGGCCTACTACGCCGGCATCACCCAGAGCGCCTTCGAGGCGGCGCGACGATGGTTCGGCTGGCTGCCCGGCGGGCTCGCCACCGGCACGGTATTCGCGGTCGCGGGTTTCTCGGCAGTGTCGGGCGCCAGCAGCGCCGCCGCCGCGGTGTTCGCCAAGGTGGCGATCCCCGAGATGCTGCGCGCCAAGTACGACAGGAAGCTGGCGGCCGGCGTGTGCGCCGCGGGCGCCACGCTCGATTCGCTGATCCCGCCCAGCACCCTGCTGGTCGTCTACGGCATCGTCACCGAGCAGTCGATCGGCAAGCTCCTGGTCGCCGGCTTCGTGCCCGGCATCTTCTCGGCGTTCGTCTATGCGATGATCATCACGTACCGCTGCTGGCGCCAGCCCGAGCTCGGGCCGCGCATCACCGGCTACACCTGGTTCCAGCGCGCCGAATCGCTGCCGCCTACCACGCCGATCTTCCTGGTCATCCTGATCATCTTCCTCAGCATGTATTTCGGCTGGGCGACGCCGACCGAGGCGGGCGCGCTGGGCGCCTTCGCGGTATTCGGCTTCGCGCTGAAGAACGGCATCAAGCGCGGCGAGCTGCGCCAGTGCCTGCTCGATTCGGCCAAGCTCACGGTGATGATCTTCACGGTGATCTGGGGCGTGCTGATCTTCGTGCGCTTCCTGGGCTTCTCGGGCATGCCGGAGGAGATCTCCAACTGGGTCACCCATCTCGCCCTGCCGCCGATCCTGATCCTGCTGGCGATCTACGTGCTCTATTTCATCCTCGGCACGGTGCTCGAGGGCATCGGCATGTTCCTGCTGACCCTGCCGGTCGTCTTCCCGGTGATCAATGCGCTGGGCTACGACCCGATCTGGTTCGGCATCGTGCTGGTCAAGCTCTCGGGCATCGCCTCGCTGTCGCCGCCGGTCGGGCTGGTCGTGTTCGTGGTCAACGGCGTGCGGCCCGACATTCCCGTGCGCGACATCTTCAAGGGCATCTGGCCGTTCATCTTCGCCGACATCATCACGCTCGGCGTGCTGACGGCATTCCCGGAGATCGTCACCTTCATCGTCGAAAGCACAGACTGAAAATCAGGGAGGAGTGGTCATGTATAGAAGGGTCGCGCTGTCTGTATCATTGGGAATGGGCCTGCTTGCCGCACTGCCGGCCGAGGCCGCCGACAAGGTCACCTGGACCTTCTCGCTCTACGGGCCGCCGCGTGCGGCGACCGTGACGTTCGAGCACCTCGCCAAGGTCGCCAAGGAGAAGAGCGGCGGCAACTTCGTCATCAACCTCAAGTACAACGAGCAGCTCGGCGAGGCGAAGGACTTCCTCGACGGCATCAAGGTCGACGCCTACCAGGGCGCGTTCGTCGCCTACTCCTACGCGCCGGCCAAGACGCCCTTGCAGGGCGTGCTCGACATGCCGTTCCTGCCGATCGACGACCTGGTCGCGTCGGCCAAGGTGCAGGACGCCTACCAGGCCTGGCAGCCGGTCGCCGACGAGCTCGGCAAGTGGAATGCCATGCATTTCATGACCTTGCTGCTGCCGAACTACGAGTTCATGGGATCGGGCAAGCCGCCGCGCAACCTCGAGGACTGGAAGGGCATGCGGGTGCGCGCGCTGGGCGGCCTGGGCGACGCCATGAAGCTTCTGGGCGCGGTGCCGACGTCCGTGTCGGCGCCGGAAGTCTACACCGCGCTCGAGCGCGGCACCTTCCAGGCCGCGTCGTTCCCCTTCACCTACAGCTTCACGGCCTACAAGCTGCACGAAGTGTCGAAGTGGTACACGTTGGGCATGCAGCTCGGCATCGTCCACAATTCGGTGGTGCTGAGCCAGACGGCGTGGAAGGCCTTGCCCGACGAGTACAAGAAGATCCTCGAGGAGGCCAAGCCCGAAGCCTACCGCCTGCAGCGCGAGGCCTATGCGGAAGCCGACAAGAAGTCGTTCCCGCTGTTCGAGAAGCGCAAGCTCGAGGTCATCAAGGTCACGCCCGAGATGCGCGACAAGCTGATCGCGACGGCGGGCAAGCCGGTGTGGGACCAGTGGGTCGCCGAGACCGAGAAGAAGGGCCTGCCGGGCAAGGAAGCGCTGGCCAAGGTGCTGGACCTGGCGAAGAAGGCGGCGACGAACTGACATTCCCGTCATCCCGAGCGAAGCCGCCCCCTCGACTTCGCTCGGGGTAAACTCCGCGTGGCGCAGTCGAGGGACCTCTTTTGTCGATGCACCGACAAAACAGGTCCCTCCGCTCCGCCTCGCTACGCTCTGCTCCGGTCGGGATGACGGGTTTTGTAGTTAGATGCGATAGCCTTGCCGAAAACGGGAGAGGACATGAGAAAACCTCGTCCTCTGACGACACGGACGATACGAACTATCCCAAGGTGTGACATCACAACAAAACATGGCGTCGCTATATGGACGCCATGTTCGTCGTCCCCACCGCCCTCATCGCCATCATGGCCATAAGCCTCGGCGTGATCGTGGTCCTCGTCGCTCGCGAGGTTTCGCGCCGCTGACCGGATGCATCCAGTGTGCGCCTGACCGAGCTTGCCTGACCGCAACTCGATCTGCGCATACTCTGATTGCATGGCCGACAGCATCCCGCCCAGTAGCCTCGAAAGCCGCGCGCCAGCTGGACGCTGGACCGAAGTCCTGGCGACATTCCTGAGGCTCGGTCTCACGTCGTTCGGTGGGCCGGTCGCGCATCTCGGGTTCTTCCGCGACGAGTTCGTCAATCGCCGCCGCTGGCTGGATGATCGTGCCTATGCCGACCTCGTGGCGCTGTGCCAGTTCCTGCCCGGTCCGGCGTCGAGCCAGGTCGGCACCGCGGTCGGCCTGTCGCGCGCGGGCTATGGCGGCGCCTTCGCGGCCTGGCTCGGCTTCACCCTGCCTTCCGCGATCGCCCTGGTGGCCTTTGCCTATGTGGTCGACGGGCTGGGTAGCTCGGCCGGCGCGGGCTGGCTGCATGGCCTGAAGATCGCCGCCGTCGCGGTCGTGGCCCAGGCGGTTCTCGGTATGATGCGGCCGCTTGCCCCCGATCGCGATCGGGCGACCATCATGGTCATCGTTGCCGCGTTGGTGCTGGCCGTGCCGTCGGCCTGGGCGCAGGTCGGCGGCATCGTGCTGGGCGGGATCGCGGGACTCGTGCTGCCGCGCGGCGAGGGGACCTCCGACCATGCCCATCTGCCCCTGGCCGTCGGCAAGACGACGGGTGCGATCTGCCTGGCAGCCTTCTTCGCCTTGCTGATCGGCCTGCCGTTGCTGGCCGGTCGCACGACCTCGCATGCCATCGATCTCGTCGATGCCTTCTACCGGGCCGGCTCGCTCGTATTCGGCGGCGGCCATGTCGTGCTGCCGCTGCTGCAGGAAGCCGTGGTGCCGCCGGGCTGGGTGTCGAACGATCTTTTCCTCGCGGGCTATGGCGCGGCGCAGGCGGTGCCCGGACCGCTCTTCACCTTCTCCGCCTATCTCGGCGCGGTCATGACGCCATCGCCCAGCGGCGTTGTCGGCGCGGCCATCTGCCTTGTCGCCGTCTTCGTGCCGTCGTTCCTGCTGGTCTTCGGCGCTCTGCCGTTCTGGGACGACTTGCGACGCCATCCGTCGGCGCAGGCAGCTCTGCGCGGCGTCAACGCCGCGGTGGTCGGGCTGCTGTTGGCCGCGCTCTACAATCCCGTGTGGACGTCGGCCATCGGCAACGCGCGCGACTTCGCGGTGGCTGCCGCCGCCTTCCTGCTGCTCGTGATGTGGAAGACGCCGCCCTGGCTGGTCGTCGTCCTGTGCGCCATTGCCGGGGGAGTGCTCGCCGCCCTGTAGGTCGTTCGACAAAGGAGAGTGCCATGGTCAGCTGCCGCCAGACTGTCGCGTCGGTCCTTATTGCTTCCGCTATCGCGCTGATGCCCGCTCTTGCCGGCGGCCAGAACGCGCCCGCGCCGGCACCGTATCGCCCCGGCTTGGGCGACCTCATGACCATGACGGTGCAGCCGCGTCACTTGAAGATCGGCCTCGCTGGCCAGGAGCGCAATTGGGCCTATGTCAGCTACGAACTGCACGAACTCGAGGAGGCCTTCGAGCGGGTGGCCAGGATCTGGCCGAAGTGGCGGGACAACGACATCGCCGGCCTCATCAACGGCTCGACCAAGGAGCCGCTGGAAGCGGCGGAGGAGGCGGCCAAGGCCAAGGACGCCGCGCGCTTCAACGACGCCTACACGCGCCTGACCGCGGCCTGCAACGCCTGCCATCAGAGCGCGAATGTCGGGCTGATCGTCATCCAGGCGCCGAAAAGCTCACCCTTCGCCAACCAGGATTTCCGGCCGCCCAAGCCGTGAGGGGGCGCTAGGAGACGGTCGTCATCGGCAGCAATTCCAGCTTCGCTGCCGATTTTTCCAGCAGCCCTGCTCGGGCCATGCGTCGCGGATCGTTCCGATAATTCTGGAAGTCGGCCTCGGATGCGAAGCTGACGACATGGATCTCTACGGTACCGTCCGGGTTTCGAAGACGCCGCTCCAGGCGCCCGTTAAACTCGGGCAGGAGCGGCAAAACGGCATCCTCGTAGGCGCGGAAGGCCTCGATGCCCTCTTCGGGTATACGGGCGATCAGCGCGAACGTCACGAGGCTGGCTTGGGTCATTGTCGAAGCTTGCCGTGTTGCCGACGACTGAGGCAGATATCGAGAGTCAATTCTCCAGCACCTGCAGTCGAACGCCAATGGATATCCGCATCGAAAGCTTGTTGGCCGGCGCCGAGCGCGCCGTCGGCGCGGTCGTCATCATCGATGTCTTTCGCGCCTTCACGGCGGCAGCCGTCGCGCTGGCGAAAGGAGCGGAGAAGATCATCGTTGTCAGCGACGTCGACGAGGCGCTTGCCCTGCGGGCGGCGGGTGTCGGGCACCTCTGCATGGGAGAGGTGAAGGCCATGCGCCCGCCAGGATTCGACCTCGGCAACTCCCCCTTCGAGGCATCGCAGGCCGATCTGGAGGGCCGAACCATCATTCAGCGCACCAGCGCCGGCACGCAAGGCATCGTCGCTGCCAGGCAGGCGACGCGGCTCTATGCCGGCTCCCTGGTCACCGCGACCGCAACCGCGCGCGCTCTTATCAGACACTCACCAGCCGAGGTCACGCTGGTGGCGATGGGGCTGGAAGGGTCTCGACGCTCGGACGAGGACGAGCTTTGCGCCATTCATCTCCGCAATCTGCTGCAGGGTCGCCCCGGCAGCCCCTCCGGAACGCGCGACGTCATCCTGGCAGGGCCTCAGATTTCGGCCTTCACCGATCCGGCCAAGCCGCATTTTCATCCTGGCGACCTTGATATTGCCCTCGACATCGACCGGTACGATTTCGCGGTGCTCATAACCCGCGAGGACGGCCGACTGGTCGCGCGGAAAGAGGCGATTTGATCGCGTCCAAATGCGCGCCATCGGGTTTCAGGCTGGCTCGTCGTCGAGTCCCTTGCCTTCGAGGCGACTGGCGATCGAGTCGTATATCGAGGCCATGCCGAGCAGGCTGAGGCGCGCCTCCGCACTGCCGAGTGACTCGGCTTTCGTCCGCAGCTCTTCGGCCTTGTTGCGCCAATAGTCTGCGTTTCGTTCTTGCGAAGTCTCCGCCACGTCGAGCCTCTTCCGACAGCTCTGCTGGGCGCCCTGGGCTGACGCTAAGGGGAGTAACGGCAATCCACCGATTTCGTTGCAACCACCGGTGCCGGTCAGCGTAGAAATCTTCTTGTGCCCCTACCCGGGCGTCTCTCAGGCGCCGCGATCGCCCTCGAGCTCGCGTGGCCGGATGGCGATGAAGACGACCATCGCCAGCGCCATCAGCACGGCGACCACTGCAAAGGCGAGGCCCCAGGCGAGCGGCGACATCCCGCCGGCGGCGTCGAGGGTCCAGCCGATCGCCAGGGGTCCCACGAAGCCGCCCGCATAACCCAGCATCGAATGCACGGCGAGGGTGGCGCCGCGGCGCGCCGGATCGGCCGCGCCCGCGGCGCCGGCGGTGAGCGACGACGAATCGAGCCAGATGATCATGCCGTAGACCACGATCAGCCCGACGGCGAGCCAGTAGCCCCTCGAGCCGACGATACCCAGCAGCAGCCCGACCACGATGGACAGCACCATGGCGCCGACGATCACCCGACGCCGCCCGAACCTGATCGAGGCCTCGTTGCCCAGGACGCTGGTGAGCGTGCCCAGAAGGCCGAGCACGGTGATGACGACGGTGGGCGACAGCAGCTCGCCCGACATGCCGCTATGGACCGCCACCCAGGCCAGGAAGGCCACGCCCCAGCCGCGCAGGGCGTTCATCTCCAGCGTGTGCACGCAGTAGGCGAGGGAATAGGCGAAAGCCGAGCGGTTGCGCAGGACCGGCCGGAAGTCGAACAGCGCCGGCTGGGCGCCGGGCTTGGGCGCCGGCGGCGGCCGGCCGGGCACAGCGAGAGCCACGGTGATCCAGGCGATCGCCGCCGTGAGGCCGGCGCTGGCGAAGGCCCAACGCCAGCCGAACTCGGCGGCCAGGAAGTCGCCCAGCATGTAGGAGGCGGCGCCCGAGATGCCGATGCTGGCGGCATGGCCGGTGACGGCGCGCGACATCATCTTGGCGTCGACCTGGTCGGCCAGCAGCTTCAGGCCGGTCATGTAGGTGCCGGCCCAGCCGAGGCCGGCGAGCCCGCGCAGCGCCAGCGCCGACCAGAAGCCGTCGGCCAGCAGGCCGAAGGCGAGATGGGCGACCAGCGTGCTGCCGACGCCGAACAGGTAGACGCGCTTGGCGTCGATGCGATCGGTCAAGGTCACCAGCACCGGCACCGAGACCATGTAGGCGGCATAGAACGAGGAGGTGATCCAGCCGGCCTCGCTGTTGGAGAGCGACCAGTGCCGCATCATCTGCGGCATCAGCGCCGGCCAGTAGAAGGCGCCAATCTGCACGAACACCTGGGCGGTGCAGACGATGGCGACCAGGCGGGCGGCCGTCGTGCGATCAATCGGCATGGACGCGAGCGTCCTTGGGCGCCTGCAGGACACAAAAGGCGGCGCAGGCGGCCAAGCTGAGGCCGGCGGTCACGAACAGGATCGATGCGCCGATATTGTCGAGCAGGACAGCAAAGGCGAAGGGGGCCAGGGCCGACAGGAAGCGCGACGGCAAGCCGATAAGACCGAGACGATAGCCGTAGTTCTCCGGTCCGAAGATCGCCAGCGGCACGGTGCCGCGCGCGATCGTGAGGATGCCATTGCCGGAGCCGTGCAGCACGGCAAAGGCGCTCGACGCCACGCTGCCACCCGCGATCAAGAGAACGGCCACCCCGATTGGATGGGTGAGCGAGGCCAGGCGTGCCGTGATCAGGGGGTGCAAACGCGACAGCGGTCCCGCCTCGAGCAGCCGTGCCCCGACCTGGGCGGGCCCGATCAGCGCGCCAGCCGCGATCGCCTGCGTCGTCGATGCGCCGGCTGCCTCCATGATGCGCGGGAAATGCGCGGCCATGCCCGCCGTCACCACCCATGCGGCGGCGAAGGCAAGGCCGAGCAGGATCATCGGCCGGTCGAGGGGCACCGGCTTGTCGGTGGCGTGCTTCTCGCTCACGGCCATGCTCGGCCGCGGCAGGCACCAGTAGTTCAGTGGGAGGGCGACGAAGAAATGCAGCGCTGCCCAGGCAAGGCAGGTATCGCGCCAACCGATCGTCGATGCGCCCCATGCCGTAAGCGGCCAGCCGATGGTGCTGGCGAAGCCGGCGAACAGCGTGATGCCGGTGATGGCGCCGCGCGCACTGTTGCCGTAGATGCGGCCCAGCACCGCGAAGGCCGCGTCATAAAGGCCAATGCCCATGCCGATCCCGAGGACGATCCAGGCGAGCTGGAGGACGAGCAGGGACTGCCCGACAGCGAGCAGGACCAGTCCGCCAGCGAACAGGAGGTTGGAGACGGCCAGCACGGCATTGCCGCTGCCGCGATCGATCAGCCGCCCGGCGCGCGGGCCCAGCAGCGCCGAAATGATCAGCGATGCGGAAAAGCTCGCGTACAGCCAGGTGGTCGATGTTCCGGTGTCGCGCGCAATATCGTCGGCCAGGATGGCCGGCAGGTAGTAGCTCGACGCCCAGGCGAGCGTCTGCGTCGAGCCCAGCACGGTGATCGTCGAAAGGCGACCTTTATCCATCGAGTACGTCCATCAGGCTGGCGACCTTGGACGCTCGCGCAGGCTCTGCACGCCCAGCACGGCACCGCACAGGGTCAGGCCCAGGAAGATCCAGTAGGCCGCGGTCGGCGACCACAGCAGCGGCAATGGCCCGATGGCGGCGCCGGAAACGCCGACTACGAAGGTTGTGCCCTTGATGGTTCCGAGATGCGCGGTGCCGAAGGACTCTGCCAGGCCGGAAGAATGCACGACCTGCAGCATGCCGATCATGGCGCCGAGCGTGACGGCGTAGACGAGACCATCGCCCAGCCCTGGCGCGAGCATCACCGAGAGGACCGACGCCGCCAGCATGGCAAGGCCGAGCAGCCCGACCGGGCGCGCGCCGAAGCGATCGACCAGCATGCCTGTCGCCAGGGTGGCCACGGCCTGCATGGTCGTCACGGCGCCCAGCAGGGCGATGGCTTGCGAACGGCCGAGGCCCGCGTTGGACATCCCCCGCACGTGATCGAGCAGCAGCGCGGTATTGACCGCATTCACCAGCAGCGTGATTGCCGTCAGGTACCAGAACGCGGTGGTATAGGCCGCCTGACCGAGCGTCAGCCCGTCGCCGACGTTGGCCGAGACGCTGCGTCCGGGGCGACCGAAGTCGCGGTCGGCGGTGTCGGCCGGGCGATTGCGGTACAGGGCCAGGCCCACCGGCATCATGACGGCGAAGACGCCGGCACCGAGCGTGAGGTAAGCGGTGCGCCAACCGTCGGACTGGATGATGCCTTCGGCAAAGGGCGGCACGATCAATCCGCCGATCGCCATGCCCATCAGGGTCAAGGCGATGATGCGGCCGCGGAAGCGGTCGAACCACAGATTGACCATCTGGTTGCTGACGAGGCTGAGGCCGGCGATGGCGGCGGCGCGCAGCAGTACGAAGCCTGCGGCCAGCGACCAGGCGTTCCAGGCGACGCTCATGACGCCGCAGGCAATGGTGAGCGCGACCACAATCGGCACGATCAGGCGACGCGGCCCGAACCGGTCGACCAGCCGGCCGATGGCGGGAGCGGTCAGGATGCCGAGGAAGGTGCCGATGCTGTAGAGCAGCAGCACATGCTCGCGCGCCAGGCCGAGGTCGGCGGCGATGGGATCGATGAACGAGGAGACGCCGACCGTCTGCCCGGGCGTCGTCGCGAAGATGCCGACGAGTGCGGCAAACGCTACGAGCGCGCCGGTCAGGCCGGGCGAGCGAACACGCGGGCTGGCGACGACGGCTTCCACTTGGTCATCCGCAGGTCTGCGGCCTCAGCAGCCGCAGCCTTTCTTGCCTTCCTGCTTGGCCTTCACGTCGGCCACGCAGCAGCCGCTCGGCGTCGCGGCGGTCTTCGGTTCCGGCGCCGGGCCGCCGCAGCACCCTGCGGCGCTGGCATCCAGCTCGGCGAGATTGGTCTCCGGACCGGGGCCCGAGCAGACGCCGGTCTCGGGCAGCACGAGCTCGACGCGCGCGGCAGCCTCGTGGTCGCCGGCGATCTCGGCCACGATCGAGCGGACCTGCTCGTAGCCCGTCAGCATCAGGAAGGTCGGCGCACGGCCGTAGCTCTTCATGCCGGCGAAGTAGAAGCCGGGTTCGGGCTGGGCGAGCTCCTTCGCGCCGTGCGGGCGCACCGTGCCGCAGCTGTGGATGTTGGGATCTATCAGCGGCGCCAGGATCGGCGGGCATTCGACGGCGGGATCGAGCGACAGCCGCACTTCGCGCAGGAAGTCGAAGTCCGGGCGGAAGCCCGTCGCCACCACCAGCTCGTCGACGGCGACGAAACGGCCGCAGCACGAAGAGCCCGCGCCGATGCGCAGCTTGTCGCCGTCGCGGCCGATGTGCGACACGCGGAAGCCGGTCTCGACGCAGATCTTGCCGTCCATCACCAGCTTGGCGAAGGCTGCACCCAGGGCGCCGCGCGCGGCGAGCTTGTCGTTGGCGCCGCCGCCGAACGCCTTCTCGGGCTTGTCGCCGCGCAGCAGCCAGATGACCTCGGTTCCCGGCGCCTCTTCCTTGAGGCGCACGAGGTCGATCAGCGTGCCGATCGCCGAGTGGCCGGCACCCAGCACCGCGACGGTGCGGCCGGCATAGCGGCCGCGCTCGCGGCCCAGCACGTCGGGCATGCCGTAGGCGATGTGGTCCTGCGCCTCGCGCTCGCCGATTGCCGGCAGGCCGTCAGCGCCGGCCGGATTGGGCGAGAACCAGGTGCCGGTGGCGTCGATCACCGCGTCGGCCTTGAGCTGCTCCGGGCCTTTGCCGTTCTGGTAGCGGATGGTGAAGGGCTCGAAGGCACGGCCATTGCTCTTCATCTTGTCGAAGCCGGTTCGGCCGACACTGGTCACCATGCTGCTGGTGCGGATGTGGTCCTTGAGCGGCGTGCGCGTCGCCAGCGGCTCGAGGTATTGGGCCAGGAGCTCGCCACCCGTTGGATACTGGTCAGGCGGCGGCGAGTTCCAGCCGGCGGCCGTCAGCAGGCGCTCCGACGCCTTGTCGATGGCGTATTCCCAGGGCGAGAACAGCGGCACGTGGCTCCACTGCCGCACGGCATGCCCGACCTGCGGCCCGGCTTCGAGCACGACGGGCTCCATGCCACGTTCCAGCACGTGAGCGGCGGCGGCGAGCCCCACGGGGCCTGCACCCAGGATGGCGACGGTCTTCGGCTTGTTCAGCGAGTCGGGCATGGCGTTACTCCAGTTCTCCTAGAATCATCGAAATATCGGGGCAAAAAAACTCACGCGGCTCTGGTCACCTTCAACACGGCGTCGGTCGGGCAGGAGCCCTCGGCGCAGCATTCCTCGGCCATGTACTCGATCAGGCCGCGCATCATGTTGTAGTTGGTGTGGCAGATCAGGGTGGTGCCCTCGCGCGTCTGGGTGACGAGGCCGACAGCAACCAGGGCCTTGAGGTGATGCGAGAGAGTCGAGGCGGCGACGTCCAGGCGCTCCTGCAGGCGCCCCACCGCCATGCCCTCTTCGCCCGCCCGCACCAGGGTGCGGTAAATCTTCAGCCGGGTCGGGTTGCCCAGGGCTTCGAGGCGGGCGGCGGCATCGTCGAGCTTCATGCCGACAATCTGGGATGAGCCCTCACGAATGTCAAACGGTATTTCCGGAATATTCGAAATAAAGACGAGCGCGCGTCATTTGTGGCGCCAGACCTTGTAGGCACTGATCAGCAGGATCGCCGCCAGCACGGGCAGCAGCACGAAGCCCGGGACGATGCCCAGCAGCAGCGCCCCGACCAGGCTGCCGGCGATCGAGCCGGCGGCCATCACGATCACGAACCAGCGATTGCGCCCCAGTACGACGAAGGTGCTGTCGCGGCTGTAGCGGGCGAAGCCGACCAGCATGGTCGGCAAGCTGACGGCAAGCGACAGGCTGCCGGCGAGCTTCACGTCGGCGCCGAACAGCAGGATCAGGGTGGGGATCAGGAGTTCGCCGCCGGCCACGCCCAGCAACGAGGCCACGACGCCGATGACGAAGCCCGCTGCCACGCCGGCCACCACCTGGGCCGTTCCGGTGAGCAGCGGCCGGCCCGATCCTTCCGCGCCATGACCAACCAGCAGCACGCCGGCGATCACGATCAGCAAGACGGCAATGACTCGATACAGCGTCTCCGAGCGCAGGCGGGTCGCCCACGCCGCGCCGACCCAGGCGCCCAGGAGACTGCCCGCCAGCAGGTTCGCTATGATCATCCAGTGCCCGGCGATGGCCGAGAAGGAGATCGTTGCGGTGCGCAGCGGCAAGGCCGAGGCCACGACGATCAGGCTCATCGCCTTGTTGACGATGACGGCTTCCAAGGGGCCGAAGCGGAAGGGACCAAGCAGTAGAGGCAGCCGGAACTCGGCACCGCCCAAGCCGATGAGCCCGCCCAGCGCGCCGATGCCCATGCCGCCGAGAAAAGCACCTGGCCCAGCCCTGCGGCTCAAGTCACCATCGGTTGACGTCATGGTCGCTCGTTATTTCCAATCAAATACGACGCTAGCAGACGATCGGTGCGAAGGCGAACGATGATGTCGCTCGACGCTAAACGGGTTGCTCGCCTCACGTTGCAGCGTTCGTCAGGCTTTCCAGCAACGGGCAGGCCGGCAGGTTGCCATCGGCACAAGCACCTACCAAGTCGACCAGAACCCGTTCCATGCGATGCAGATCGCTAAGCTTCGAGCGAACCTCGGCCAGGTGCGTCGCTGCAATGTCCCTGACGCGGCGGCACGACCGAGACTTGCCGTCTGCCAGGTCGAGCAGGCGGCGAACATCGTCGAGTGAAAAGCCAAGGTCGCGGGCTCGACGAATGAAGGCCAGTCGCTCGACATCGGCCAGCCGATAGAGCCGATATCCGCCCGCCGTACGAGCCGGCTTGGCCAGCAAACCGATGCGTTCGTAGTAGCGGATCGTTTCGACGTTACGAGTGCACGTCGTGCAAGACACTGCTCAAGCCAAAGCGCGGCGACTGTTGCGTATTTTGCTCCTACGGCTCCGTCCCCTGCCCGCCGATCCAGGAAGGCAAAGGCGACGATTGCTGCCGCGCAGACTAGCCGGTCTGCAGCGGAGACAGATGATCGCGATCGCGACCGATGCAGGCGACATGCGCTCGGTGGAAACAAGACCGGGGGTCAATCGTCCCGTGAGCGTCGGTAACGCAGTCGTGGTTGCAAGAGGCCTGACAGAGCCGCGTGACCCTCGTATCCTTGCAATGTGATCACCTTGGCCACCCGTTTCCTGTCGATGCTCGCCCTTGTGGGCGCGGCGCTGTGGGTCGCCTTTCCGGCCGTCGTCATGGCCTCGGCGAGCCCGGCGCACATGGAGGGCGAACCCTGCCCCTGCTGCGAGGGGAAGGCGGCCCTGGGTGGTGTCATCGCATGCCCGGGCTGTCAGGTTGGCACCCCAGCCGAGGCAGGGCTCCCGATTCCGACACGGACAGTTACGACAGCTTGGCTGGGGGTGGTGACCGACTCGGTTACGGGCATTGATCCGTCTCCAGCGGAGCCTCCTCCGCGATGACGAAGCCTCCGTAAGAACCCAAATTGCTGAAACAACGGAGAACGTCATGTTGCGTACAATTCTAGCGACACTCGTCCTGCTGTTCGCTTTCGGGGTGACGGCGCATGCGGCACAGCCTTGCTGTGACGATCAGCCGTGCTGCGAAGACGGCAGCCCCTGCTGCGACGAGTAACAGCCTATGGGAGCGCCCGCCCTTGGCGGGGCGGGCGTTTCTTGTGACGCGCGATCGAGGCCTGCGTTCAGATCTTCGATGTCTTGGTGTCGCGATTCGCCACCGCCGCCCCTTCCTCGTACCAGTCCTTGCTGGCGTTCACGATCTTCACCACCGACAGCATGACCGGCACCTCGATCAGCACGCCGACCACAGTGGCGAGCGCGGCGCCCGAGGAGAAGCCGAACAGGCTGATGGCGGCGGCGACGGCGAGCTCGAAGAAGTTGCTGGCGCCGATCAGGGCCGAGGGGGCAGCCACGCAATGCGCCTCGCCGGTCGCCCGGTTCAGGAGATAGGCCAAGCCCGAGTTGAAGTAGACCTGGATCAGGATCGGCACGGCCAGCAGGGCGATGATCAGCGGCTGGGAAATGATCTGCTCGCCCTGGAAGCCGAACAGCAGCACCAGCGTCGTCAGTAGCGCGACCAGCGAGATCGGCTGCAGCCGCGACAGCAGTGCGGTCAGTCCTGCCGTGCCCGCGCTGGCCAGCGCGCGACGGCGAATGACCTGTGCCAACAGCACGGGCACGACGATGTAGAGCCCGACCGACAGCAGCAGTGTCTCCCACGGCACCGTGATAGCCGAGAGGCCCAGCAACAGGCCGACGATGGGTGCGAAGGCGAACACCATGATCGTGTCGTTCAGCGCCACCTGCGTCAGGGTGAAGTCGGGCTCGCCGTTCGACAGGTTGCTCCACACGAACACCATGGCGGTGCAGGGCGCGGCCGCCAGCAATATGAGTCCCGCGATATAGCTGTCGATCTGGTCGGCCGGCAGCCAGGGCCGGAATAGATAGCCGATGAACAGCCAGCCCAGCAGCGCCATCGAGAACGGCTTGACCGCCCAGTTGATGAACAGCGTGACGCCGATGCCGCGCCAGTGCTCGCGCACCTTGCCGATGGCGGCGAAGTCGACCTTCACCAGCATGGGGATGATCATCAGCCAGATCAGCACGGCGACCGGCAGGTTGACGTGCGCGACTTCGGCCGTGCCGATGGCGTGGAACAGGCCGGGGAACCAGTGCCCGAGCGCGATGCCGGCTACGATGCAGAGGGCGACCCAGAGGGTGAGGTAACGCTCGAAGAGCGACATGCGGATTGGCTTTCAATAATTCGATTGTTCTCGAATAATAGAATGTTGGACGGTCGGTCAAGCCGGCGAGGCCGCGCTCGGCGACCGGCCCGGCAGCAGGAAGGTGATCGCCCAGCAGGCGATCAGCATCGCCGCCGAGCCGAGCAGGCATGCCGTCAGGCCGCCGACCTGGTAGAGCGAGCCCGACAGCAGGATGCCGATCAACCGGCCGGTGGCATTGGCGGCGTAGTAGAAGCCGACATCCTCCGCGGCCTTCTCCGATCCAGCGTAGGCCAGGATCAGGTAGGAGTGCAGCGAGGAGTTCACGGCGAACGGCAGGGCGAACAGCGAGAGGCCGGCGACCACCACGAGATCGGGCTGCCACAGGCCGGGCCGTTGCAGCAGGACAGCCAGCATCAAGGGCACGGCGACCAGCAGGCCGGCCCACAGGCGCGCATTGGGCACCTCGCGGCTGAGGCCATCGGCGCTGCGCGTCACCAGCCGCGGCGCCGCGGCCTGGATGCCGCCATAGGCGATGGTCCAGGCGGCGAGGAAGCCGCCGACTTCGACGAAGCGCCAGCCCGCAGCATAGAGGAACACCGGCAGGCCGACGACGAACCACACGTCGCGCGCGCCGAACATGAAGATCCGCGCCGCCGCCAGCAGGTTGACGCCGCGTGACTTGGCGAAGAACTCACGCATGGTCTTCGACGACTTCGCCATGCCGAGCTGCCGCGGCAGGGTGAGCAGGCCCGCGACCAGGATGACGGCGATGACCAGCGCCATCAGCCACAGCGCCGGCTTGAAGCCCACGACGTCGAGCAGCAGGCCGCCGACGAAGAAGCCTACGCCCTTCATGGCGTTCTTCGAGCCCGTGAAGTACGCCACCCAGCGGAAGAGCTGGCCCGAGCCCTCGGCCGCCGTCGCCTTGATGGCCGACTTCGACGCCGTCTTGGTGAAGTCCTTGGCGAGCCCGGCGATGCCTTGTGCCGCCACCACCCAGGCGACCGAGGCGGCGGCGCTCCACGCCGGATCGAGCAGCGACAGCATGACCAGACCGGCGATCTGCAAGGCCTGCCCGACCATCAGCATGCGCGGAATGCCGAAGCGCACGGCGAGCCAGCCGCCTAAAAGGTTGGCGACGATGCCGGCGAACTCGTAGAGCAGGAACAGGAAGGCGAGGGTGAAGGGCGAATAGCCGAGCTTGAAGAAATGCAGCAGCACGACCATGCGCAAGGCGCCGTCGACCAGGGTGAAGCCCCAGTAAGACGCCGTGACGATCAGGTAGTCGCGTACCGCCGGAACCATCACGCCTCCGCGTCGATCACGATGTTGGCGAGATCGACCATGCGGCAGACATAGCCCATCTCGTTGTCGTACCAGGCATAGACCTTGAGAAGCGTGCCATCGGTCACCATCGTGCTGGGCGCGTCGACGATCGAGCTTCTGGTGTCGTTGCAATAGTCGGCCGACACCAGCGGCCGGGTCTCGTAGCCCAGGATGCCGGCCAGCGGCCCGCGCGCGGCATCGGCGAACAGCTCGTTGACCTCGGTTTCGGTCGTGGGCCGCTTCAGCTCGAACACGCAGTCGGTCAGGCTGGCATTGAGCACCGGCGCACGCACGGCGTGGCCGTTCAGCTTGCCCTTGAGTTCCGGGTAGATGACCGTGATGGCCGTGGCGCTGCCCGTCGTGGTCGGCGCGAGCGACGTCATGGCCGAGCGGGCGCGGCGCAGATCCTTGTGCGGCGCATCGACGACGACGTTGGTGTTGGTCGGATCGTGGATCGTCGTGATCTGGCCGTGCTCGATGCCGATCGCCTCGTGCACGACCTTCACCACGGGCGCGAGGCAATTGGTGGTGCAAGAGGCCGCCGTCAGCAGGCGGTGGCGGTCGGGCTCGTAGAGCCAGTCGTTGACGCCGACCACGACGTTCAGGGCGCGGTCGTCCTTGACCGGCGCCGCCACGATCACGCGTTTGGCGCCGCGCTGGAAGTAGCTGTCGAGCTGCTCGGGCTTGAGGAACTTGCCGGTGCATTCGAGCACGAGGTCGCAGCCGAGATCGCCCCAAGGGATGTCATCGGGCGAGCCGCCGGCGCTGAAGCCGATATACTTGCCGCCCACCGCGATGCCGCGCTCGTCGCTGTCGAAGCTGGTGTGCCAGCGGCCGTGGATGCTGTCGAACTCCAGCAGATGCGCCGTCGCGGCGGCGCCGCCCTTGATCTCGTTGACGTGCACGATGTCGAGGCGATTGCCCCGCCGCGGATCGTCGCCCGGCCGATGCGCTCCGCCGAGCGCCGCTCGTAAGGCCAGTCGGCCCATGCGGCCCATGCCGTTGATGCCCACCTTCATCGTCGTCCTCCGTCAAACCGGCGCACGGGCGCTGTCGCCCAGCTCGTCGAGGCGCTTCTTCAAGGACATCCGATCGAGCGAGGCGTGCGGCAGATTGACGAAGATCTCGAGCCGGCGGCGGATCATGCCGTAGAGTTCGTTGATCATGGTGGCCTGCTCGGCCGGCGTGCCGGTGAACTTCGACGGGTCGGGCAGCGGCCAGGCCGCGGTGATGGGATTGGCGCCGACATCGGGGCAATCCTGGCCATGCAGCGTGTCGCAGAGCGTGATGACGAAATCCATCTGCGGTGCGTTAGGGCCGGTGAACTCGTCCCACGACTTGCAATGCAGCTGGGAGACGTCGTGCCCCAGCGTCTCGAGCTTTGCGAGCACGGCCGCCATGGGCGCGCGCCCGGGATCGGAGCCCGCTGAATAGGCGTTGAACTTGCCCTTGCCGATCTTTTGCAGGATCGCCTCGGCCATCAGCGAGCGTGCCGAGTTGTGGGTGCACAGGAACAGGACATTGAACGCGGCCGTCATGGGCTTTTCCTCCGGCGGGTCATCGGGGAGCAGTCGGGCGAGATCGCCGCAGAGTTCCGGACGGCCGCCGCAACAGGTCTCGGTGAGGTAGCTGAACAGCGAGCGCAGGCCGAAGAAGCGCACAGCGTAGATCACCTGACGTCCGCGGCGCGTCGACTGAATGAGCTGGGCCTGTTCGAGCGCGGCAAGGTGGAAGGAGAGCGTCGAAGGCGGCTGGCGCAGCGCCGCGGCGATCTCGCCGGCCGCCATGCCGGACGCGCCACGCGACGCCAGCAAGCGCATGAGATCGAGGCGCGTCTCCTGCGCCAGAGCAGAGAAGCCAAGGGCGGCCTGCTTTGATTCCATATTTCTCGAATAGTCGAATACTGTGACAGCCGCGTGACGATCTCGGTCACCACGGCGCTTCGCCGAGGAAGGCTTGACTTGGAAGCGCAAACTTCTGGCTTATCCCTGCCGACCTTCACGCAAAGGGATGGGCATTATGGGAAAGACGTCACGAACTGGCATCGTACCCAGAAGACGTCTCCGGAGACGAGGCACGCACACACGCGCCGGTCCGTTCGCTCGATCGGGACGGCGACATCGATGACGGCGGCTCGGATGGGTCTCCTGGGACGGTGCCTGACGAACACATGCGCCCTCCGCAGCTTTGGGCCTCGGAATTTGTCGATCGTCTATGCCGCGCTGGCCGGCGCCCAGCGTGCTGGCACTGCCTGCAACTTTTTGCGTCGCAAGGGGCCATGTGGCACGCAATAAGTCGCTCGAGCTGGCTTGCCTGGCCATTGTGGATTTTCGGTTGGATTCATGTTGTGTTCCCCCCCCCCTGCGTCGGTCTGTCCGCGCTCTGTAACCCTTGTCATAACCTTCGGCCTTCCGATTCCATCCTCAGCAGCTGTTCGCTGTAACCAGACTGTCACATATCCGTAATATGACAGTGATGTGCGGCTCCTAGGGGAAGGACGCTTCGAATTTCTCGAGGAGGGACCCTTATGAATATCGCAAGAATCGCCTTGGCGACGGCTGCTCTGGCCTTCACGTCGCTGGCGGCCAACGCGGCCGACATCTCCGGCGCCGGCGCCACCTTTCCGTACCCGATCTACGCCAAGTGGGCGGACACCTACAAAAAGGAGACCGGTATCGGCCTGAACTACCAGTCGATCGGCTCGGGCGGCGGCATCAAGCAGATCAAGGCCAAGACCGTGACCTTCGGTGCCACCGACGCGCCGCTGCCGGGCAAGGAGCTCGACGAGTCCGGCCTTGCGCAGTTCCCGATGGTCATGGGTGCCATCGTGCCGGTGGTGAACCTCGACGGCGTCAAGCCGGGCGACCTCACGCTCGACGGCCCGACCATCGCCAAGATCTACATGGGCGAGATCAAGAAGTGGGATGACCCGGCGATCGCCAAGCTCAACCCCAACACCAAGCTCCCCAGCCAGGCGATCGTGCCGGTGCGCCGCTCGGACGGCTCGGGCACGACCTACAACTTCACGTACTACCTCGCCGACGTCCTGCCGGCGTGGAAGGACAAGATCGGCGTCAGCACGGCCGTGCAGTGGCCGGTCGGCATCGGCGCCAAGGGCAACGAGGGCGTGGCCAACAACGTCGCCAACACCAAGGGCGCGATCGGCTATGTCGAGTACGCCTACGCCAAGCAGAACAAGCTCACCCACACCAAGATGGTGAACAAGGCGGGCAAGACCGTCGATCCGTCGTCGGCCTCCTTCCAGGCCGCGGCCGCCAACGCCGATTGGAGCTCGCAGCCGGGCTACGGCGTCATCCTCGCCAACCAGCCGGGCGACCAGTCGTGGCCGATGACGGCGGCGACCTGGATCCTGCTCTACAAGAAGCCGCAGGACGCGGCGGCGACCGGCGAGGCGCTGAAGTTCTTCGCCTGGTCCTACGCCAAGGGCGGCAAGTCGGCCGAGGAGCTCGACTACGTGCCGATGCCGGCCAAGGTCGTGACGGACATCCAGAAGATGTGGTCGGCCGAGATCAAGGACGCTTCGGGCAAGCCGCTGTTCTCGCCGACCAACTGACGAGAGCGGACTGATGCGAGGGCGGCGGATGCGATCAGGCGCATCCGCCGCATCTCCGCTTCATCCGCCGAGGGTGAAGGCAAGAGGGGCCGATGGATTCCGGGGGACGTGACGTGACCGACATGACATTGAGGAGCGCGAGCGTGACGGCGGCCGAAGCCGCGTCGCGCAGTGCCGTGCTCAGGCGCCTGCGCCTGACCGACGTGCTGTTCCATGCGCTGACGCGCGCGGCGGCCTTCGCCGTGCTGGCGCTGCTGAGCGGCGTCATCATCTCCCTGGTCATCGGCTCGGCTCCGGCGCTCGGCACGTTCGGCTTCTCCTTCCTGTTCGATGAATCGTGGAACCCGGTAACCGAGAAGTTCGGCGCCCTGGCGCCGATCTACGGCACGCTGATCACCTCGGCGATCGCCATGCTGATCGCCGTGCCGGTCGGCCTGATGATCGCGTTCTTCCTGACCGAGCTCTGCCCGATGGCGCTGCGGCGGCCGATCGGCATCGCCATCGAGCTGCTGGCCGGCATCCCCAGCATCATCTACGGCATCTGGGGCCTGTTCATCTTCGCGCCGTTCCTGCAGAAGTACATCCAGCCGTTCCTGATCGACACGTTCGAGTACGTGCCGGGGCTGAACGTCCTGTTCGAAGGGCCGCCCTACGGCATCGGCATGCTTACGGCGGGACTGATCCTGGCGATCATGGTGCTGCCGTTCGTCACCTCGATCTCGCGCGACGTGTTCGACGCGGTGCCGCCGGTGCTGAAGGAAGCGGCCTATGGCGTGGGCTGCACCACCTGGGAAGTGTTCCGCAACGTCGTCCTGCCCTTCACCCGCGTCGGCGTGATCGGCGGCTTCATGCTGGGGCTGGGTCGCGCGCTGGGCGAGACCATGGCCGTCACCTTCGTGATCGGCAACGCCCACCACGTGTCGGCCTCCCTGTTGGCGCCGGGCACGACGATCTCGGCCTCCATCGCCAACGAGTTCACCGAGGCGGTCGGCGACCTCTACACCTCCTCGCTGGTGGCGCTGGGCCTGATCCTGTTCTTCATCACCTTCATTGTGCTGGCCATCGCGCGCTACATGCTGCTGCGCCTCCAGCAAAGGGCGGGCTGAGCCATGGCCGACACATCTCTCGCTGCCAAAAGCCCGCTTTACGCCGGACGTCGCCGGCGCAATGCGATCTACAAGACGCTGGCCTGGGTCGCCACCGGCTTCGGCCTGGGCTGGCTGGTGCTGATCCTGGGCGTCCTGCTGTGGCAGGGCATCGGCGGACTGTCGCTGTCCGTCTTCACCGAGAACACGCCGCCTCCAGGCGCGGCCGGTGGCCTGCTGAACGCCATCACCGGCAGCCTGATCATCACGGTGCTGGCCGTCGTCATCGGCACGCCGATCGGCATCCTGGCCGGCACATACCTCGCCGAGTACGGCCGGCACGACAAGCTCTCGAGCGTCGTGCGCTTCATCAATGACATCCTCTTGAGCGCGCCCTCGATCGTGGTCGGCCTGTTCATCTACGAGATCATGGTGGCGCCGATGGGCCACTTCTCGGGCTGGGCGGGCGCCGTTGCCCTGGCGGTGATCGTGATCCCCGTCGTCGTGCGCACCACCGAGGACATGCTGACCCTGGTGCCCGACACGCTGCGCGAGGCCGCCGCCTCGATCGGCCTGCCGCGGGCGCTGATGATCACCCGCATCGCCTATCGCGCGGCCCGCGCCGGCATCGTCACCGGCGTGCTGCTGGCGATCGCCCGCATCAGCGGCGAGACCGCGCCCTTGCTGTTCACGGCGCTCAACAACCAGTTCTTCAGCGTCAACATGAACCAGCCGATGCCCAGCCTGCCGGTGGTCATCTTCCAGTTCGCCCTCTCACCCTACGAGGAGTGGCAGAAGCTCGCCTGGACCGGTGCGCTCCTGATCACCGCCACCGTGCTGGCGCTCAGCATCCTTGCCCGATCCCTTACTGCCGGAAGGAAGTCGTCATGAGCATTGCTCCCACTAACGGCCATGGCCTGACCACCGCCGTCCCCGTGGCGAGCCACGCCAAGGTCGACACGTCCGGTCTCGCCGAGAAGGTCACGATCAAGAACCTCGAGTTCTTCTACGGCGACAGCCGGGCGCTCAAGGGCATCAGCCTGTCGCTCTACGCCAACAAGACCACGGCCTTCATCGGCCCGTCGGGCTGCGGCAAGTCCACGCTGCTGCGCGTGCTGAACCGCATGTACGACCTCTATCCCGGCCAGCGCGCCACCGGCGAGGTGATCTTCGACGGCGACAACCTCCTGCGCGCCGACCAGGACATCAACCTCCTGCGTGCCCGCATCGGCATGGTGTTCCAGAAGCCGACGCCGTTCCCCATGTCGATCTACGAGAACATCGCTTTCGGCATCCGGCTCTACGAGAGCCTGCCCAAGGCCGAGATCGATGCGCGGGTCGAATCGGCGCTGCGCCGGGCCGCGCTGTGGGACGAGGTCAAGGACAAGCTCAACGCCAACGGCCAGAGCCTGTCCGGCGGCCAGCAGCAGCGGCTTTGCATCGCCCGCACCGTGGCGGTGAAGCCGGAAGTGATCCTGTTCGACGAGCCCTGCTCGGCGCTCGATCCGATCTCGACCGCCAAGATCGAGGAGCTGATCGACGAGCTGAAGCAGGACTACACGATCGTCATCGTCACCCACAACATGCAGCAGGCCGCGCGCGTCTCGGACTTCACGGCCTTCATGTATCTCGGGGAGCTGATCGAGTTCGGGGCGACGGAAACGCTCTTCACGACCCCCAAGGACAGTCGGACCCAGGCCTACATCACCGGCCGCTTCGGCTGATAACGGAGAAGAAGATGGCGGAACATACCCTCAAGCGTTTCGACGAAGAGCTCGAGCGGCTGAGCTCGACCATCAGCGAGATGGGCGGCCTGGCCGAGACCGCGCTGACGCAATGCCTGGTGGCGCTGCGCCAAGGCGATTCGGAGGTTGCCGAGCAGGTGATCGCTGCCGACGCCCGCGTCGATGCCCTGGACAACGCGGTCCAGGAGCAGACGGTCAAGCTGCTGGCGCTGCGACAGCCGATGGCGGTCGACCTGCGCGTCATCCTGTCGTCGATCAAGATCGCGGCGGCCCTCGAGCGCATCGCCGACTATGCCAAGAACACCGCCAAGCGTACCATCGTCCTGAACAGCGTGACGGCGCCGCCGGCGGCGGTGACCGGCATCGATCGCCTCGGCCGCCTGGTGCGCACGGCGCTGAAGGACGTGCTCGACGCCTTCGCCCAGGGCGACGTCGCCAAGGCGCACGACGTCTGGCAGCGCGACGAGGAAATCGATCAGGTCTATACCGGCCTGTTCCGCGAGCTGCTGACCTACATGATGGAGGACCCGCGCACGATCACCTCGTGCACGCATCTCCTGTTCATGGCCAAGAACATCGAGCGCGCCGGCGACCACGTCACCAACATCGCCGAGCTGGTGAGCTTCCGCACCACCGGGCACGGCTTCGACGAGACGCGGCCCAAGGGCAGCGCCTCGCTCTATGCCGCGGGGAACGCGTCATGAGCATGGCCGCGCACGCCCCCTCGCGGCGCGACGCCTCGGCGACATCGATCAAGCCGCGCGTGCTGATCGTCGAGGACGAGACGGCCCTGGTCGAGCTGCTGCGCTACAACCTCGAACAGTCGGGCTTCCGCGTTTCGGTCGCCTATGACGGCGAGGAGGCGCTGGCCTCGGTGCAGGAGGACGTGCCCGATCTCATCCTGCTCGACTGGATGCTGCCCCTGATGTCGGGCATCGAGGTCTGCCGCCAGCTGCGCCGCCAGACCATCACCGCCAACCTGCCGATCATCATGCTGACGGCGCGCGGCGAGGAGGGCGATCGCGTGCGCGGCCTCGACGCCGGCGCCGACGACTACGTCTCCAAGCCGTTCTCGCCGACCGAGCTCGTCGCGCGCATCCGCGCCGTGCTGCGCCGCATCCGGCCGGCCCTGGCCGACGAGGCGCTGAGCTACGCCGACATCGTCATGGACCTGGTCGCCCATCGCGTGACCCGCGCCGGCAAGCCGGTGCATCTCGGCCCCACCGAGTTCCGCCTGCTGCGCCACTTCATGGAGCATCCCGGCCGCGTCTTCTCGCGCGAGCAGCTGCTCGACGCGGTCTGGGGCAAGGACGTCTATGTCGAGGCGCGCACCGTCGACGTGCATATCCGCCGCCTGCGCATTGCGCTCAACGGCGAGCAGCAGGCCGACCTGATCCGCACCGTCCGCGCCGCCGGCTACGCCCTCGACGCCACGCCGGGCTGATCGAAGTTTTCCACATTGCGAGTCACGGTTTTGTAGCCGCGGGGGCCTAAACCGGAATTGCTCGTTCCTGGCCGGCAACCCCACGCCCCGCTCGGGAACGAGCCGGTTCCCCCGGCGCGGATGACACCCCGACGCCGATTTACTGCCCCTCCTTCTTCGCGGAAGGAGGGGTTTTCTTTTCCGCCACGTGCCAGAGCCACAACAGCAGAAGCAGGCCCGGGATGGCGACCAGCGTCGTGGCGACCCAGAACTCGACCCAGCCCATCTGGGCGGCGAGCCAGCCGCCGCCGGCCGACATGGTCGTGCGGCCGAACGCCATCAGCGAGGTCAGCAGCGCGTATTGCGTGCCCGCCATGCCGGCGGTGCAGAGACTCGAGAGGTAGCCGATGAAGGCGACGCCGCCCAGCGCTCCGGTGAAGTTGTCGGCGGTGATGGCGAGCGTCAGCACGACGATGTCGTGGCCGGCAAGGGCGACCCACGAGAACAGGAGATTGGTCACCGCCTGCAGGATGCCGGCGACCAGCAGCGCCTTGAACAGGCCGTAACGCGCCACGACGATGCCGCCGGTCAGGCCGCCGAGAATGGTCGCGGCGACGCCGAAGCTCTTGGTGACGCCGAAGATCTCCGGCCCTGAGAAGCCCATCTGGTTGAAGAACGGCCGCGCCATGGTGCCGCCCAGCGCATCGCCGTATTTGTAGAGCAGCGCGAACAGCAGGATGACGACCCAGCCGCGATAGGCGAGGAACTCGGCGAAGGGTCGAATCACCGCCTGCTTGATCCAGGCGTCGGTCGACTGGAGCGCCGGCCGCTCGACCTTGGGCTCCTCGGCATAGAGCACGGTCACCATGCCGATCACGATCAAGAGCGCGATCAGGCTGAACACGATGGGCCACGGCAGCAGGGTCGGCAGCAGCAGCGACATGGCGTCGACGATCCAGAGCGCGATGCGGTAGCCGAGCTGCGTCGTCGCCGAGCCCGCGCCTTGTTCCTCGTCGCTCAGGATCTCGATGCGATAGGCGTCGACTGCGATGTCCTGCGTCGCCGAGAAGAGGGCGACGAGCACGGCGGCGGCGGCGGTGGCCCAGGGCGTGTTCGCCGGATCGCTCCATCCCAGCAGCACCACCGATACCAGGATCCCGATCTGGGCCAGAAGCATCCAGCTGCGTCGCCGCCCCAGCCAGCGATCGAGCACGGGCAGCGGCAGCTGGTCGACCAGCGGCGCCCAGGCGAACTTGAAGGCATAGGGCGTGCCGACCAGGGCGAACAGGCCGATGGTCGTCAGATCGACGTGGCTCTTGTCCATCCAGTAGGTCAGCGTCGCGCCGGTCAGCAGGAACGGCATGCCGCTGGCGAAGCCCATCAGCAGGATGACGAGCTGCCGGCGGTCGCGATAGACCTCGGCCGCTTTGAGCCAGCGGCTCCAGGTCGATTGCGCGTTCTGGGCGAGGCTCAAATCAGCGTCCGCAGCGCCTGCTCGGGCCGCGCGCCGACATGGGAGATCACCTCGGCGGCGGCGATGCCGCCCAGCCGCGCGCATTCGGCCAGCGGCTTGCCGTGGGTCAGGCCGAACAGGAAGCCCGAGGCATAGAGATCGCCGGCGCCCGTCGTGTCGACGATCTTGCCGACGGGGGCTGCGGGCACGGCGTAGGTCTCGCTGCCCTTGACGACGATCGAGCCTTTCTCGCTGCGGGTGAGGGCTGCGATCTTGGCTTCCTTGCGCGTCGCCTCGAGCGCCTCCTCGAAGGTCTCGACCTCGTAAAGCGATTTGATCTCGGCTTCGTTGCCGAACAGGATGTCGATCTTGTTGCGCACGAGATCGCGGAACTCATCGCGATAGCGGTGCACGCAGAACGAATCCGACAGGGTGATCGAGACCTGGCGGCCGGCGGCGTGGGCGGCATCGAACGCCTTCAGCACGGCCTTCTTGGCCTCGGGCGCATCCCACAGATAGCCTTCGACGTAGGTCACCTGCGCGGCGCTCACGACCTTGGTGTCGATGTCGTTGGGACCGAGCCCGGTGCAAGCGCCGAGATAGGTGTTCATGGTGCGCTGCGCATCGGGCGTCACCAGGATCAGGCAGCGCGCCGTCGCCGGACCGGTCGTGGCGCTCCTGGTGTCGAACGACACACCGAGCGAGCGCAGGTCATGGCCGAACACCTCGCCGAGCTGGTCGTCGCGCACCTTGCCGAAATAGGCGCCCTTGCCGCCGAACGAGGCGACGCCCGCCATGGTGTTGCCGCACGAGCCGCCCGAGACTTCGACGCCCGGTCCCATGGCGGCATAGAGCGTGTCGGCGCGTTGCTCGTCGATCAGCATCATGCTGCCCTTGACCAGCCCGTGCTTGCTCAAGAAGGCGTCGTCAGCGCGGGAGAGGACGTCGACGATGGCGTTGCCGATTCCCAGCACGTCGAAGGCAGCGGATGTCATGAAGTCTCCTGATTGATCTTTCTTACAGCGTGACGAGGTGCATGCCCGGCTTGGTCTCTTCCAGCAAGGTCACGATGCCGGCGACCGTGAACGGAACGTCGCGGCGCAGGCCGGCACGGTCGATGCCGAGCGAGCGCAGGCCCATTTCGCACACGATGAAGCGCGCGCCAAGCTCGACGCAGGCGGCCAGCAACGTCTCGAAATCGCCGACGCCGGCCGTGCGGTTGACCTCGTCGCGATGCCAGTCGGAGAGGGCAGGCGGCGGCCCTTCGAGGGCGCGGATGCCGGCCATGGTGAAGAACAGCACCGCAGGCTTGTTGACGGCGAGCGCCGCCGCGGCCAGGGCCAGCGCGTAGTGCACGCTCTCATAGTCGCCGGCGCGCACGATCACCGAGAGGCCGCCTTCGGGCGATTTCATTTCGCCCCACAGGTCGGGCAATCGTCGCGCTTGACGATCGCCATCTCGTCGAACGAGCCCGCGAGCGCGTCGTACATCAGGAGGCGCCCTGTAAGCGATCGGCCGATGCCCAAGATCTCTTTGACGACCTCGGTCGCCTGCAGCGCGCCCAGGGTGCCGGCCAGTGCGCCCAAAACGCCGGCTTGTGCGCAGCTCGGCACGGCGTCTTCTGATGGCGCCTCGGGGAACAGGCAGCGCAGGCAGGGATGGCCGGCGCCGTGCCAGGCCTTGTAGGTCGAGATCTGGCCGTCGAAGCGCAGGATGGCGGCGGCGACCAGGGTCTTCTTCAGGCGATAGCAGACATCGTTCAGCAGATAGCGCGTGGCGAAGTTGTCGCTGCCGTCGGCCACGATGTCGTAGCCGGCGATGATGCGCTCGGCATTCGCCGCGGTAAGTCGTTCACTGTGCGGTTCCACGCGCACTTCGGGATTGATGTCCGAGAGGGCGCGGCGGGCACTCTCGACCTTGGAGACGCCGATATCCGCGGTGCGATGGATGACTTGGCGCTGCAGGTTGGAGAGATCGACGCTGTCGTGGTCGATGACGCCCAGGGTGCCCACGCCAGCGGCGGCAAGATATTGCAGGAGGGGCGCGCCAAGCCCGCCGGCGCCGACCACCAGGACCCGCGCGGCGATCAGCCGCGACTGGCCCACGCCGCCGATCTCCGCCAGCACGATATGGCGCGCGTAGCGGCGGATTTGCGGCTCGGTGAGCTCGGGCAGCATCGACATGGTCCGCTTATAGCATGTAGAGCCACCGCCAATGACGACAACAACCTCCGCCACCCGCCCGACCCTGACCCCGCTGCTATTGGTGTTATTGGCGCTCCTGTCGTCCTTCACGCCGCTCAGCATCGACATGTACCTGCCGGCCCTGCCGGTGATCGCCGTCGACCTGCGCGGCACGGCAGGCGACATCCAGCTCACCCTGTCGGCCTTCATGATCGCCTTCGGCGCCGGCCAGATCTTCTATGGCCCGGCAGGCGACCGCTTCGGCCGCCGGCCGGTCATCCTGGGCGGCCTGCTCGTCTATGTGCTGGCGAGTGCGGGCTGCGCCTTCGCAGCGGAGGCGGGTCATCTCATCCTCCTGCGCTTCCTGCAGGGCTTGGCGGCGTGCGGCGGCGTGGTGCTGGCGCGCACCATGGTGCGCGACCTCGCGGAGAAGGATCAGGCGGCGCGCGCCATGTCGCTGATGATGGCCTGCACCTCGATCGCGCCCATGCTGGCGCCGCTGATCGGCGGCCAGGTCCTGTGGTTCTTGGGATGGCGGGCGATCTTCTGGGTGCTGGCCTCGATCGGCGTCTTCGCCCTCATCGCCGCCTGGTTCCGGCTGCCCGAGACGCTGCGGCCGGAGTATCGCCAGCCGCTGGTCCTGTCGTCGATCTTGAAGCGCTTCGGGGAGCTGTTCCGCCATCGCGCCTTCATGGGCTACGCCTTCACCAGCACCTTCATGTTCTCGGCGCTGCTGTCCTTCCTGTCAGGCTCGCCCTTCGTGTTCATCGAGAAGTACGGCGTGGCGCCGCGCGCCTACGGCCTGATCTTCGGCGGCATGGTCGTGTTCATGACCCTGGGCAGCCTGCTCAATGCCAAGTTCGCGCCGGTGTTCGGCGCCGGCCGCATCCTGCGCTACGCGGTGATCGTGCCCGCGGTGTCGGGGACGGCGGCCCTGATCATGGGCCTGGTCGAGGCGCGCTACGGCACGATCGGCATGTGGCCGTTCCTGCTTTGCTTCGGGCCGCAGATCGCGACCATCAGCCTGATCGGTCCGAACTCGATGGCGATGGCGCTGCAGCGCTATCCGCACATGGCAGGCACGGCGTCATCGCTGATGGGTGTCATGCAGTTCGGCATCGGCGCGCTGTTCGGCGCCATCGTCGGCCAGAGCCTCGACGGCACCATCGCGCCCATGACGACGGCCATGGGCATCGCCGGCATCCTCTGCCTGCTGTCGCACCGAGCGTTGGTGCGGCAGGGCTAACGCCGCAAATCTAGCACCAGCAGCGTGCCGGCCTCGTTGCCGACGGCGAGCCTGAAACCGTCGGGCGACCAGGCGAGGCCGGTGATGGCGGAACCGTCGGCCATCTTCAGCACGACCGAGCGTCGGGTCTTGATGTCGCCGAGCTGCAGCTCGCCCGAATCGTAGCCGCCGGCGACGAACTCGGCGGCGGGATGAGCGGCCACGACCGAGATCAGCCCCGCGCCTTCCTCGCCGAACTGCAAGGGCGGCTTGCCTTCCGGGCCCTTGCCCGAGAACGGCCAGGCCGTGAACACCGGCTGCGCCGAGGTATAGAGGAAGCGCGCATCGGCGGTCCACGACAGCGACTTCACTTTGGCGGGATAGCCCTGCATGCGCATGTCGGTGGCCTGGGCCATGCGCCAGACATGGATGTCGTTCTCCTGCGTGCCCGTCGCGATGAACTTGCCGTCGGTGCTCCACTTCAGCGCGACATGGCTGCCGCGCCAGGCGAACTTGCGCGGCGGTAGAGTGACCTGACCGATGCTCCACACCGTGACGCCGCCATAGTGGGCGCAGGCGATGCGGCTGCCGTCCTTGCTGAAGTCGAGACCGGCCACCGTGCTCTCGTGCGGACCGAACTCCTTCACCTCGCCCCCCCTCACGACGAAGGCGGTCTTGCCGGCCGAGGCGGCCACGGCGCCGGTCGCACGATGGGCGGCGAGGTGCTCGAACCACTTGCCCTTCTGGCTGATGATCTCGATCGCCGTGCCGTCGGTGGCGATGCGCAGCACACGGCCATCATCGCCGCCGCTCACGAAGCCGTCGCCGGCGGGATCGCCGACCAGCGACAGGGCGACGCCGGAATGAAGGGGCTCGGCCGCCGGCGTCTCCGACGAGTTGATGTCGCCCGGCAACAGCCGCACGCGACCGTCGCCCAGGGCGAAGGCCGCGATCGAGCCGTCCTTGCTGAAGGCGCAGGCGGCGACGGGTGCGTCGGCTGCGACGGCGCGGCCCGGCGGCAGGGTCTGCTGCCAGGCCGGATTGGAAAGATCGAGCTTCACGTCGTTATTTCAGGCAGTCGTTGAAACCGCGCTGGAGGTTCTCGCCGTCGAGGTTGCGGCCGATGAAGACGAGCTTGCTGAAGCGCTTCTCGCCGTCCTTCCACGGCGTGCCCCAGTCGGAATCCATCATCATGTGGACGCCCTGGTAGACGTAGCGTCGCGGCGCGCCGTCGATGGCCAGAATCCCCTTGCTGCGGAAGATGTCGGGGCCGCGCAGCTGCAGCAGCGCGCCCATCCACTTCTGGAAGCGATCGGGATCGACCGGACGATCGGCGGTGAGGGACAGGCTCTTGACCTCTTCCTCATGGTCGTGATCGTGGCCGTGATGCAGGAAGTCGGGCTCGAACTCGAGGATGCGCTTCAGATCGAACGCACCCTTGTCGAGGATGGCCGACAGCTCGATCTGGCTCTTCTGCGTGCGGAAGATATGGGCGTAGCGGTTGATCGAGTGGATCTTGCCCTCGACCTTCTCGAGATCGTCCTCGCCGACGAGGTCGGTCTTGTTGAGCAGGATCACGTCGGCGAAGGCCACCTGTTCCTCGGCCTCGCTGCCCTGCTCGAGCTGTCCCAGGAAGTGCTTGGCATCGACCACGGTGACGATGGCGTCGAGCCGCGTCTTTGCCTTGACCTCGTCGTCGGTGAAGAAGGTCTGCGCCACCGGTCCCGGATCGGCGAGACCCGTCGTCTCGACCAGGATGCCGTCGAACTTGTCCTTGCGTTTCATCAGGCCTTCGATGATGCGGATCAGGTCGCCGCGCACGGTGCAGCAGATGCAGCCGTTGTTCATCTCGAAGACTTCCTCGTCGGCGTTCACCACGAGGTCGTTGTCGACGCCGAGCTCGCCGAACTCGTTGACGATGACGGCGTACTTCTTGCCATGCTGCTCGCTCAGGATGCGGTTGAGCAGGGTGGTCTTGCCGGCGCCGAGATAGCCGGTCAGCACGGTCACGGGGACTTGGGGCTGGGCCATGGAAAATCCTTGGAAAATCGGCCACTGAGATAGGGTGCCTGGGCCCCTTAGTCCAGCCGCCGATTTCATTTCGGCCGCAGCCGAACTGTCCGCATGCCAGCGCATGCTAGCACGGGCCATGTCCCGGCTTTTCTATGGCTGGCGCATCGTCGCGGTCTGCCTGGTTGCCGCGATGTTCGCCAATGCGCTCGGCCTGTTCGGGGCCGGCGTCTATCTGCATGTCCTGGTCGAGTCCAAGGGGTGGTCGACCGGCGCGGTCTCGAGCTCGATCGCCTTGTTCTATGTCAGCAGTGCGCTGCTGCTGGTTCCCGTGGGCGGCGTCATCGGCCGAGCCGGCCCTCAGCCGGTCTTTGCCGTCGGCGCCGCGGCGCTCGCCGCCGGCGTGGCCGCGATCGGCCAGGTGACGCAGCCCTGGCAGACCTACGTCGTGTTCGTGGTCATGGGCATTGGCTGGGCCTGCCTGTCGACGACGGCGGTGGCCACGACACTCGCCCCCTGGTTCGAGCGTCATCAGGGCCGCGCCGTGTCGATCGCCTCGCTCGGCGCCAGTGTCGGCGGCATGGTGGGCGCCCCGATCCTCATCGCAAGTGTCGCGAGCCTGGGCTTCGCCACGACCATGGCGATTTCTGCCGTGGCGACGTTGGCGGTGGTGCTGCCGCTTGCGCTACTCGTGATGAAACGCCGGCCACAGGATCTCGGCCTGTCGCCCGACGGTGTCGTCGCCGCGCACAGCATAGCTCCCGGCGCCGTACCGTCGTGGAGCCGGCGCAATGCGCTCCGCACCGCCGCTTTGCGCAGCGTGATGCTTGGCTTTGCCATCGCCATGATGATGCAGGTCGGATTCATAACCCATCAGGTCACGCTGCTGTCGCCGTCGCTCGGCGCCACGGGCACGTCGCTTACCGTTTCGGCGACGGCAATCACGGCCTTGCTCGGGCGCTTGGTGCTGGCACGCTTTGCCGACCAGATGAGTGCGCGTCTGACGGCGTCGGTCATGATGACGCTCGCCGCCGCGGCGCTCACGATGCAGGCGTTGTTCCCGGTCTCGGCGATGCTGATCCTGGGCAGCGGGCTCATGGGCCTTACCGTCGGCAACGTCACGACCCTGGCGCCGATCATCGTGCGCCGCGAGTTCGGGCCCGGATCGTTCGGGGCGCTCTATGGCGTAGCCTCATGCGCCATTCAGCTCGGCATGGGATTGGGTCCCGGCTTCTACGGGCTGCTGCACGACGCGTTCGGCGGCTATCGCGTGCCGCTTCTTCTGGCGGCAGCAGCCGATCTCGTGGCGGCGTTGGTGGTGTTCTCTGGTCGTCAGTCCAGACGGTAGACGAGCTGGCGATAGCCGTGCAATTCCGTTTCGCCCGCCGGCAAAAGGCCGACCTTGTCGGCGACGCGCCGGGAAGCCTGGTTGTCGGCATGGATGAAGGCGACGAAGGAGCGCATCCCGAGATCCTCGCGCGCATGGTGCAGCATGGCGCCGACAGCCTCGGTGGCGACGCCGCGGCCCCAATGGGCCCGCGCCAGCCGCCAGATTAACGCCGTGGAGTCCGGCAGATGGCAGAGGCCGAAGCCGCATTGGCCCAGGAAGCCCGGACGGTCGCGCCATTCGATCGCCCATCGTACGAAGGACGGCCGCCCGTCGATGATGTTGGCGCGGACCTCGGCGCGGTGGGCCTCCGCCGGCGGCGGGCCGCCCATGAAACGGCGCACCTCGGGGTCGGCGTCCATCGCCATGATCGCGTCGAGATCGTCGAGGGTGCGCGCCCGCAACCGAAGCCGCGGAGTGGCGAGCATCTGCATGGTCGCTAGGGCCGTTCGCCCCTGATCAGCTTGGGCAGATCGCCGACGAGGCCCATGGCGTGACGAACGAAGAAGCGGCGCAACGGCGGCACGCGATGGACGGCGGCGAGGCCGATGTCACGCGCCAGGCGGATCGGCTTGATATCGTTGGAGAACAGCCGGTTCAGCAGATCCGTCGCCGCGACCATGGCGAAGTTGTCGGCGCGCCGCCATTGCGCATAGCGCTCCAGCGTGTCGCCGCCGCCGACATCGAGGCCGAGCCGCTTGCTGTCGATCAGGACCTCGACCAGGGCGGCGATGTCGCGCACGCCGAGATTATAGCCTTGGCCGGCGATGGGGTGGATGCCGTGCGCGGCGTCGCCGACCAGCACCAGGCGCGTGTCGACGTAGCGCTCGGCATGGACCAGCCCGAGCGGATACCACCAGCGCGGGCCGACAGGCTCGACGTGGCCGAGATAATCGCCGAAGCGGCGCGCGAACTCGGCCTGGAAGCGCGTCGCGTCGAGCTCGAGCAGGCGCTTGGCGAGGTCGGCGCGCTCGCTCCAGACGATCGACGACCGATGCTCGCCGTTCTCGCCGTCGCGCATCGGCAGGATGGCGAACGGTCCGCCGGGCAGGAACTTCTCCTGGGCGACGCCGCGGTGCGGCCGCTCGTGGCGCGCCACCAGCACGATGGCGACCTGGTCGTACGACCAGGCGCGGGCGCCGATGCCGGCATCCTCGCGCATGGTGCCGAAGCGGCCCTCGGCCGAGGCCACCAGGCGCGTGGCAATGCGACGGCCGCTCTTCAGCACGAGCTCGGCGCGGGCGGGATCGCGCCTGGTCTCGACCACTTCGTCGGGCGCCACCAGCTCGACATGCGGGCAGGCTGCCAATCGACGCAGCAGTGCCGCGCGCAGGAAGCGGTTTTCGACGATCCAGCCCATCGGCGCCGCGGTGTCGTCTTCGTTGGCGGCTTCGCGATGGTCGAAGTGGAGGAACAGCGGGCTGGGCCGGCCGTCGTGGCCGGCGTCGGAAATGCGGATATCGAGGATGGGCTCGGCTTGGTCGGCCAGCTCGGGCCACACCCCCAGTGCGGCGAACAGGCGCTGGCTGGTGTAGGCGATGGCGGTGGTGCGGCCGTCGAAGCCCGCCTCGGTCAGCGACGTCAGCGGGACGCGGTCGATGAGGACGGTATCGAGGCCCGCCTCGCCCGCGGCGAGCGCCAGAAGGCTGCCATTCAGGCCGGCACCCACGACAGCGAGATCGAACCGGTCGCCTTGCATGCCCCTTAAATGACAGCGGCCCGGCTTGCTCGCAAGCCGGGCCGCCAAACGCCCAAGACGGCGGGGAGAGAGACCCTAGCTAGAACGTCTTGCTGATCGTGAAGACCGCCCGGGCGTCGCAGTTCATGGTGGCCCCGCAGTTTGGGACGTCGAGGTTGGTGTCGATATAGGCGATGGTGAGATCGACGCCGTAGACCGTGGCGGTGAAGCCGATCTGCCAGTCCCAGTAGTTGTTGTTGCCGATGCCGTAGTTGGTGAAGCGCTCGACATATTGATTGCCGATCGCGCCTTAGAGCTTGAAGGCGAAGTTTTCATTGAAAGTGTAAGGGATCGGCACGGTGACCTGACCCCACTTGTACCAGGCGATGCCGGAGTTGCCGAAGAAGTTGGGGCTGTAGCGCACGGCACCCTGGATCTGCGCCACGCCGAAATCGTAGCCCAGCACCAGGCCGAACTCGTTGAAGTCGTAGAACAGGTCCGACGGCGCGCCGAGATAGTTGTAGCGGATGTAGCCCAGATCGCCGGTCAGCTTGCCTTCGAGCGCCTTCAGCCTGAGGCCGGCGATGAGATCGATCTCGGCGATGGTGGGGTTGGTGTTGCCGAAATAGACGTTGCTGCCCCAGGCGCCGACATAGGCGCTGAGCGGCACCTTCTCGCTGACCGCCGCGGTCTCGTAGGTGAAGGAGGGTTGGACCGCGACCTGGCGCTGGGTCTGCGAGATGCCGCGATACGAATAGTCGGTGGCGGCGGCGAAGGTCGCGGTGAAGCTGCCGCCGAACGGCCCCTTCCAGACTTCCTTCTCGGGAGGTGCTTCAGTCGTTTGAGCGGGCCCCTGACCTGGCGTGGGCTGCACCGGTGTTGGTGCCTGTGCCTGGGATTGTCCCTGGATCTGACCCTTGCCTTGGATCTCGGCCGTCGCGGCGGGCGTCTGCGCGCTCGCTAGTCCAGCTGACCAAATTGTGAACAACCCAAAGGCGAGTAAGGCATTCTTTTTAAGCAACACGACCACCCCCAAAGCACTGTTGTTGGTTCTGTGATTGCTTGTGCAAGTCGGATGCCAACCCATTGAAGTGGGTGAGAAAGTGCGCTGGCACGAGACTTGCCTCTTAACAATGTGAAATTTGGGGGCGGGTGTTCCGCCTGTTGGAGGGCGACCGAATGAAAATGATCATGGCCATCTTCAAGCCGTTCAAGCTCGACGACGTCCGCGACGCGCTGACGTCGCTCGGCATCCAGGGCCTGACGGTCAGCGAAGTGAAGGGGTTCGGCCGACAAAAGGGCCAGACCGAAATCTATCGCGGCGCCGAGTACGCCGTGAGTTTCCTGCCCAAGGTCAAGATCGAGGTCGTGATCGACGACGCGCTGGTCGAACGCGCCGTCGAGACGATCCGCAAGGCCGCCGGCACCGGCAAGATCGGTGACGGCAAGATCTTCGTCACGTCCATCGAGCAGGCGATCCGCATCCGTACCGGCGAGTCCGGTACCGAGGCGCTGTGATCCCGCATCCCGCCGCTCATCGATCACCAATCAACAATTCGAGGGAAATACGATGAAATTCAAGTTCAACCCGCTGCTTACCGGCCTTGGGGCGGCCGGCACGCTGCTGCTGCTGCCTGCCCTGGCGCTGGCCGCCGACGAGAAGCCCAAGCTCGATACCGGCGACACGGCCTGGATGCTGACGTCGACGGCACTGGTGCTGATGATGACCATCCCGGGCTTGGCGCTGTTCTACGGCGGCATGGTGCGCAAGAAGAACGTGCTGGCGACGGTGATGCAGAGCTTCGCCATCACCTGCCTGATCTCGGTGCTGTGGCTGATCGTGGGCTACAGCCTCGCCTTCACGTCCGGCAGCACGATCATCGGCGGCCTGAGCCGCATCTTTCTGCGCGGCCTGACGCTCGACGGCGTGCATGACCTCGCCAAGACCATTCCGGAAACCGTGTTCCTCTGCTTTCAGCTGACCTTCGCCATCATCACCCCGGCGCTGATCGCCGGCGCCTTCGCCGAGCGCATGAAGTTCTCGGCCATGATGTGGTTCATGGCGCTGTGGTCGCTGATCGTCTACGCGCCGATCGCCCACTGGGTGTGGGGCGGCGGCTTCCTGGGCGACTGGGGCGTGCTCGACTTCGCCGGCGGCACCGTGGTGCACATCAACGCCGGCGTGGCCGGCCTGATCTGTGCCCTGGTGATGGGCAAGCGCAAGGGTTTCGGCACCGAGAACCTGGCGCCGTTCAACCTCGTCTACGCCGTGATCGGCGCGTCGCTGCTGTGGGTCGGCTGGTTCGGCTTCAATGCGGGCTCGGCGGTTGGCGCCAGCGGCAATGCCGGCATGGCGATGGCCGTCACACAGTTCGCGACGGCCGCGGCGGCTCTCTCCTGGATGTTCGCGGAGTGGGCGACTCGCGGCAAGCCCTCGGTGCTCGGCATCATCTCCGGCGCCGTTGCCGGCCTGGTCGCGATCACGCCGGCCTCGGGCTACGTGAATCCGATGGGCTCGCTGGTGATCGGCATCGTCGCCGGCCTGGTCTGCTTCTGGGGCGCCACGTCGCTCAAGAAGGCGATGGGCTACGACGACTCGCTCGACGCCTTCGGCGTGCACGGCCTCGGCGGCTTCGTCGGCGCCATCCTGACCGGCGTGTTCGCCATCGAAGCGATCGGCGGCGACGGCAAGAAGGGCCTGATCGACGGCAATCCCGGCCAGGTCCTGACGCAGCTCTGGGGCTCGCTGGTCTGTATCGCCTGGTGCGCCATCGCCACCTTCATCATCCTCAAGGTCGTCGACGCCCTGATCGGGCTGCGCGTCACCAGCGAGGAAGAGGTCGAAGGCCTCGACATCAACCTGCACGGGGAGACGGTGCACTAAGCACCTTCCGACACGAGTTCCTCCTCCCGCCGCATCCGTGTCGCGGCGGTTCCTGGGGCCCGGCGAGCTTCTCGCCGGGCCATTTTTTCGCCGCTGCGTTTGACGTCCTCCGCGCCAGACGCCAGTCTGTGTGCATATTCCCCGGAGGAGAGGTCATGAAGCTGGTGTCCGCCATCATCAAGCCGTTCAAGCTCGACGAGGTGCGTGACGCCCTGACCGGTGTCGGCGTTTCAGGCCTGACGGTGAGCGAAGTGAAGGGCTTCGGCCGCCAGAAGGGCCAGACCGAGATCTATCGCGGCGCCGAGTATCTCGTGAGCTTCCTGCCAAAGGTGAAGATCGAGATCGTCGTCGACGACAGCCAGGTCGAACGCGCCGTCGAGGCCATCCAGAAGGCCGCGCACACCGGCAAGATCGGCGACGGCAAGATCTTCATCACCCCCGTCGAGCAGGCGCTGCGCATCCGCACCGGCGAGACGGGATCGAACGCGCTCTAACCAGGACCGATTTCAAGAACAAAACCAAGACAGACAAGCAAGACAAGACGACACGGGAGATAAAATGATCAGGACGGTACTGCGCTTCGGCGCGCCTTTGGCGTGCGCGTTGACGTTCGGCTTGACGTTCACCGAGGCGGCCTTCGCCGCCGACAAACCCACCATCGATACCGGCGACACGGCCTGGCTGCTGGTCGCCACCTGCCTGGTCCTGATGATGAACATTCCGGGACTGGCGCTGTTCTACTGCGGCATGGTGCGCAAGAAGAACGTGCTGGCGACGGCCGTCCAGGCCTTCGCCGTCGCCGCCCTGGTGACGGTGCTGTGGTTCGTGGTCGGCTATTCGCTCGCCTTCACCAATGGCGGCGACCTCAACGGCGTGATTGGCTCGCTGTCGCGCGCCTTCGGCGCCGGCCTGCAGGGCAGCACGCACGAACTCGCCAAGACGGTGCCCGAGAACGTCTTCCTGATGTACCAGGCGACCTTCGCCATCATCACGCCTGCGATCATCGCCGGCGCCTTCGCCGAGCGCATGAAGTTCTCGGCCATGATGTGGTTCATGGCGCTGTGGCTGCTGTTCGTCTACGTGCCGGTGGCGCACTGGGTGTGGGGCGGCGGCTTCCTCGGCGCGGCGGGCGTGCTCGATTTCGCGGGCGGCCTGGTCGTCCATCTCAATGCCGGCATGGCGGGACTCGTCTGCTGCCTGGTGATCGGCAAGCGCCAGGGCTACGGCGTCGAATACATGGCGCCGCACAACCTGGTCCTCACCCTGATCGGCACCTCGCTGCTGTGGGTCGGTTGGTTCGGCTTCAATGCCGGCTCGGCGCTGGCCTCGGGCGAGCTCGCGGGCTCGGCCATGCTCAACACCCACATCTCGGCCGCCGTCGCCGCGCTGGTCTGGATGTCGATCGAATGGGCGAGCCGCGGCAAGCCCTCGGTGCTGGGCATCCTGTCGGGCGCGGTGGCCGGCCTCGGCACCATCACGCCGGCCGCCGGCTACGTCGAGCCATGGGCCGCCATGGTGATCGGCTTTGCTGCCGGCCTGGTCTGCTACTGGGCCTCGGTCGAGGTGAAGACCAGGCTGGGCTACGACGATTCGCTCGACGTGTTCGGCGTGCACGGCGTCGGCGGGATTTTAGGCACCATCCTGGCCGGCGTGTTCGCCACCAGGCTGATCAACGACGTCAACAAGGGCCAGCCGGTCGGGCTGGTCGACGGCAATGCCGGCCAGATCCTGACCCAGATCTACGGCGTGGTCGCCGTCACTCTCTTCTGCGGCATCGCCACCTGGATCATCCTCAAGGTCGTCGACGCCATGGTCGGGCTCAGGGCCAGCCGGGACGAGGAGGTCGAGGGTCTCGATACCGCGCTCCATGGGGAGCGGGTGCAGTAGGCGACCCTGCATCGTCATGCCGGTGAGTTAAACGTATGAAGAATACGGCCTATTCCCTTGTTGTGATTGGCTAATTTGTTTCATACAATGTCTCGATAATCCATCCGGCCGGGGCCCCCTCCCGCCGGCATCATCGCGTTGCTCCGGCCCTTGGGGGGGCCGTTGGAGTTTCGATGTTCAATCCGCGCCTCACGGAGACGCTGACCGATTTTCCGTTCGCGCGGTTGAACGCTCTCATCGCTCCGATTACGCCGCCGGCGCGTCTCTCGATGATCAACATGTCGGTCGGCGAGCCGCAGGGCGCCATGCCCGCCTTCGCGCGCCAGATCGTCAACGACGAGATCGACGGCTGGAACCGCTATCCGCCCAACCAGGGGCTGCCCGATCTCAACCTCGCCATCGTCGAGTGGCTCAGCCGGCGCTATCGCCTGCCGGCGGGCCTGCTCGATCCGGCGCAGCACGTCATCCCGACGGCCGGCAGCAAGGAAGGCGTCTACATCATCTCGACGGTGGCCACGCCGCAGCAGAAGGCGGGCGCCAAGCCGATCGTGGCGCTGCCCAACCCCTTCTATCAGGCCTATCTCGGCGGCGCGGTCTTGTCCGGCGCCGAGCCGCTGCTGGTCAACGCCAATGCCGACAACGGCTTCCTTCCCGATTTCCTCGGCCTCGACGAGGCGACGTGGAAGCGGATGTCGGTCGTCTATCTCTGCTCGCCCGCCAACCCGCAGGGCGCCATCGCCGGCATCGACTACCTGCAGAAGCTTCTGGCCAAGTGCCGCGAGCACGACGCCGTGCTGGCGGTCGATGAGTGCTACGCCGAGATCTACACGCGCGAGCCGCCGCCCGGCGCGCTCGAGGCGGCGCTGGCGATGGACACGACCGGTGGCCAGGACCCGTTCAAGAACCTCGCCGTCTTCCATTCGCTGTCCAAGCGCTCCAATGCCGCCGGCCTGCGCTCGGGCTTCATGGCAGGCGATCCTCGCCTGGTGGCGATGACGCTGCGCTGGCGCACCTATGGCGGCCCGCAGATCCCCTTCGCCGTCCAGAAGGCGTCGGCGGCGCTGTGGCGCGAGGAGACGCATCCGATCCAGACGCGCGAGTGGTACCAGAAGAATTTCCGCGTCGCCGAGCAGATCCTGCACAATCGTTTCCGCTACTACACGCCGGGCGGCGGCTTCTTCCTGTGGCTCGATGTCGGCGACGGCGAGGAAGCCACGCGCAAGCTGTGGCGCGAAGCGCACGTGAAGGTGCTGCCGGGCGCCTATGTCTGTCGCGAGACCGACGGCATCAACACCGCCGAACGCTACATCCGCGTCGCCCTGGTGCATGACGAGCAGACCACCCGCGAGGGCATGACGCGCCTCGCCCAGGTGCTGTAGACGGCCATGGCCATCATCGGCGCCGCCTCCGTCGCTCCGCGCAAGACCGCGATCCTGCCGGAAGGCGGGCGCGACTTCCTGCGCCGGCGCATGATGGAGCTGGTCGGCGCCGCGGTCGCGGCGCTCGGCGTCGTGATGCTGCTGGCGCTGTTCACCTACAGCCCGGGCGATCCGTCGCTCAACCACGCCACGGGCCGCGCGCCGCACAACACCATGGGCGTGCCCGGCGCCTACATGGCCGACCTGCTGCTGCAGACTTTCGGCCTCGCCATCGTCCTGGTGCCGGTGGCGCTGATCACCTGGGGCGTGCGCATGGTGCGCACCCATCATCTCGGCTTCTTCGGCCTCAGGCTCTCGTTGCTGCTGCTGGCGCTGCTGATGATGAGCGTGGCTTGCGTCGGCCTGGGCGATGTCGGCGCCGCCGCCACCCACGCCGGACCGGGCGGCCTCGTCGGCCTCGCCCTGGTGGGCCGCTTCCGAGAGCTGGTGCTGACCCATTCGAGCGGCGGCAGCCTCGCCCTGATCGAGCCGGCCTGTGCGGCGCTGGCCTTCATCGCCATGGCGCCGGCGCTCGGCATGAACCGCACCGACCTGCCGCTGATCTTCCGCATCCTGCGCGCGCCCTTCCTGGGCAGCGTGTGGCTGGTGCGGGCCGGCATCAGCCTGTGGCGCGGCAAGCCGCAGTCGCTCGACGACGAGCACGACATGCCGGCGCCGCCGATCGGCTACGCCGAGATTCCGGGCGAGATCGACGCCAGCCAGTACGACCCGGCGCACTTCCCGCCGCGCTTCGAGCAGATCCCCGAAGAGGGTGCGCCGCTGCCGTCGCGCGAATCGCTGATGGTCGATGCGCCTTATGCGCCGATCGAGCGGCCGGCCGAGGAGATCCCCGAGATGCCGCCGGGCCACCAGCCCGCGCCGGCGCCGACGGCGGCGGAATCGGTGCAGGAGCGCACGCTGTTCGACCGCGTGGCCGGCCTGCGCATCGAGCCGATTCTTGGCCGCCTGCGGCCCGCCGCCCGGGCCGCCGAGCGGATCGAGCCGACCGTCGAGCCTGCGGCTGCGCCGATGCCAGGGTCGCTGCCGGAAGAGGCACAGGCACCGCAAGCGGCGGCCGAGCTCGAGGCTGAGGCAGACGACGACAATCCGTTCACGCCCGACGACCCTGCCATCGATCAGCCGCCGGCTGCCGCAGCGAGCGGCGTGAAGATCGTGCCGCGCAAGTCGGCCGCGGCCCAGGGCAAGCGCGCCGCCAAGGCCGGCCAGCGCGAGCTCGATCTCGTGACCGGCGAATACAAGCTGCCGCCGCTCGACATCCTGTCGCTGCCCTCGCGCGTCAGCACCGAGACCAAGATCGACGAGGAGGCGCTGGAACAGAACGCCCGCCTGCTCGAGACCGTGCTCGACGATTTCGGCGTGAAGGGCCAGATCGTGAAGGTGCGGCCGGGGCCGGTCGTGACGCTCTACGAGCTCGAGCCCGCGCCCGGCACCAAATCGAGCCGCGTCATCGGGCTGGCCGACGACATCGCCCGCTCGATGAGCGCGGTCTCGGCGCGCGTCGCCACCGTGCCAGGCCGCAACGTCATCGGTATCGAGCTGCCCAACGCGCGGCGAGAGACGGTGTTCCTGCGCGAGCTGCTGTCGACCCGCCAGTACGAGGACACGCGCCTCGGCCTGCCGCTGGCGCTGGGCAAGGACATCGGCGGCGATCCGGTGATCGCCGATCTCGCGCGCATGCCGCATCTGTTGATCGGCGGCACCACCGGCTCGGGCAAGTCGGTGGCGGTCAACACCATGATCCTGTCGCTGCTCTACCGGCTGCCGCCGGATCGCTGCCGCTTCATCATGATCGATCCCAAGATGCTGGAGCTCAGCGTCTATCAGGACATCCCCCATCTGCTCACGCCCGTCGTCACCGAGCCGCGCAAGGCGATCGTCGCGCTGAAGTGGGTGGTGCGCGAGATGGAGGATCGCTATCGCGCCATGAGCTCGGTCGCCGTGCGCAACATCGCCGGCTACAACGAGAAGCTGGCCGACGCCAGGCGCAAGGGCCAGGCGCTGACCCGCCAGGTCCAGACCGGCATCGATCCCGAGACGCGCCGGCCGGTGTTCGAGGAAGAGGAGATCGACCTCAACCCGTTGCCCTTCATCGTGGTCATCATCGACGAGATGGCCGACCTGATGCTGGTCGCCGGCAAGGAGATCGAGGCGGCGGTGCAGCGTCTGGCGCAGATGGCGCGCGCCGCCGGCATCCATGTGATCATGGCGACGCAGCGGCCCTCGGTCGACGTCATCACCGGCACCATCAAAGCCAACTTCCCGACCCGCATCTCCTTCCAGGTCACCTCCAAGATCGACAGCCGCACCATCCTGGGCGAGCAGGGCGGCGAGCAGCTGCTCGGCCAGGGCGACATGCTCTACATGGCGGGCGGCGGCAAGATCGCGCGCGTGCACGGGCCGTTCGTCTCCGATAACGAGGTCGAGGAAGTGGTCCGCCACCTCAGAGCCCAAGGTGCGCCGTCCTACATCGAATCGGTCACCAACGACCCCGACGCCGAGGAAGGCGGGCTCGGCCTGCCGGGCGAGGGCGAGGAAGGCGAGAGCGACCAGCTCTACGACCAGGCGATTGCCCTGGTGGCGCGCGAGCGCAAGTGCAGCACCAGCTTCATCCAGCGCTACCTGCAGATCGGCTACAACCGCGCCGCCCGCATCGTCGAGCGCATGGAGCGCGAGGGCGTCGTCAGCCCGGCCAACCATGTCGGCAAGCGCGAGGTCCTGGCGCGCGACATCGACGATCGCGAGCGCTGACGCTCCGTGTCCGGGCTGTGTTCACGCCGGACGTTCCTGTCTTTCTGCGCCGCGACGCTTCCTTTGGGCCTGGCAGGTTGCTGGTGGCCGGGGCGCGGGCCCGCCGTGCCGCAAGGGCAGACCCATCGGGCGACCGTGCTCGGCGTCGATCGGGAGCGCTTCTTCCCGTCATTCAGCATCGAGCCGCTCGAGGAAGAATTCATCGCCGCCCTGCAGCGCCAGGTCGTCGCGCGCGGGGTCAGGTCGATGACGGAGCTGCCCCAGCTCCAGCTCCTCGCCGTGTCGGGCGGCGGCGAGAACGGCGCGTTCGGCGCCGGCATGCTGTGTGGCTGGAGCGCGGCCGGAGGGCGTCCCACCTTCGATCTGGTGACCGGCGTCAGCACGGGAGCGCTCAGCGCTCCCTTCGCCTTTCTGGGCCAGGACTACGACCGGCAACTGCGAGACATCTACGCAGAGACACCTTCCAGCCAGATCGTGGAGAAACGCTCGCTCATCGACGTGCTGTTCGACGACGGGCTGACCGACAACGCGCCGCTCCGCGGGACGATTGCCCGCTACGTCGACACCAGCATGCTTGCCGCCATTGCCAAGGCCTACGATGCCGGGCGCCTTTTGCTGATCGCGACGACCGATCTCGACGCGCAGGTGCCGGTGATCTGGAATATCGGCGCCATCGCCAAGAGCGGTCATCCGCGTGCCGTCGACACGGTGCGCAACATCCTGCTCGCGTCGGCCGCGCTGCCCGGCATCTTTCCGCCGACCATGTTCGACGTGACGGTCGATGGGAAACCGTACCAGGAGATGCACGTCGACGGCGGTACCTTCACCCAGACGTTTCTCTATCCAGCCAGGCTTACGCGGGACAAAGCCGGAAATCCCCGTGCCAGCCTGCCGTCTTTCAGGGGGCGAGCCTTCCTGATCCTCAACCGGCGGCTCAACGCGCAATGGACCACCGTCGAGCGCCGCGCCTACGGCATCGCCATCCGCGCCATCTCGACCATGGTCACCGCCGCCGACTACAACGATGCGATCCGCATCTATCACATCACCCAGCGCGACGGCATCGACTACAATCTCGCCTACATAGGGCGGGAGTTCACGGAGGTGGCGCCGGCCGGGTTCGATGCTCGGTACATGCGCACCCTCTTCGACTATGCCTACGGCAAGGCGAGCCGAGGTTACGACTGGCTCAGGGAACCGGCCATTCTTTGATCGACGATCGGGCGACACGATTGCAATGCCCGATCGTTTCCTGATAGAGCGGCCCGCCGAATCGGGGGACGCGATGCATCAGAAAGCGTCAGTTCATCTTACAAAAACCGGACTTCGTTCACGTCGGGAGATCTTGCGGCTGACAGCCGGCGCCGCGCTGGCGAGTCTGCCGGGCTGCGCCTTGCCGGAACGTGGCCCTGCCGTGCCGCTCGAGCGAACCGGTCAGGCGACGGTGCTCGGCATTCCCAACGAGCGATTCTTTCCAGCTCTGGGAATCGATGCTCTCGAAGGCGAGTTCGTCGCTGCCTTGGAGCGTCAGCGCCGCGCGCGCGGCCTCAAGTCGCTCGCCGGCATGCCGGAGCTGCAGCTTCTCGCCGTATCGGGCGGTGGCGAGAATGGCGCCTTCGGTGCAGGGCTGTTGTGCGGCTGGAGCGCGCAAGGCACGCGTCCCACGTTCGATCTGGTGACCGGCATCAGCACCGGCGCACTGACCGCACCCTTCGCCTTCCTCGGACCGGACTACGATCCGCAACTGCGCGCCGTCTACACCGAGACTGCGCCGCACCAGATCCTGCTCAAGCGTGCGCTCACCGCCGCCTTGTTCGACGACGCCATGGCCGACAACGCCCCGTTGTTCGAGACCATCTCGCGCTATGTCGACGCCCGCATGCTGGCCGGCATCGCCGCGGGTTACGATGCCGGACGCCTGCTGCTGATCGCGTCGACCAACATCGATGCCCAGGTGCCAGTGATCTGGAACGTCGGCGCGATCGCCAAGAGCGGCCATCCGCGGGCTGCCGACACGATTCGCCGCATCCTGCTGGCATCGGCCGCGATTCCCGGCGCCTTTCCGCCATCCATGATCGACGTGACGCTCGACGGAAAGACCTACCAGGAAATGCATGTCGACGGCGGCGCCGTCGCGCAGATGTTTCTCTATCCCTCCGCGCTCACCAGAAATCGCGCGGAGCGCAAGCGCACCGGCCAGCCCGTCGTCGACGCGCGGGCCTTCATCATCCGCAACGGCCGACTCGATCCCGAATGGGCCGCGACCGAACGCCGTACTCTCGGTATCGCCGGGCGCGCCATTTCCACGATGATCGCCATCTCCGGCTTCAACGACGTCTCCCGCATCTACACGTTCACCCAGCGCGACGGCATCGATTTCAACCTCGCCTTCATCGGAAGAGATTTCAACGAAGTCCTGTCGACGCCGTTCGAGGCCGCCTACATGCGGGCACTGTTCGACTACGGCTATCGACGGGCTGTGCGCGGCTACGACTGGGCAAAGAGGCCGCCGATCCTCTAAGGCCTCCGGGGGGCCGGAACGTCATCGCCCGCGAGGTAATTTTCGACTTATTCACGTAAGATGATCTTGCACAAAGAGCATTTGACTATTTGGCTTTACGATCATAAGGTGAATTGTCTTGAAGAAGTCGAAATTGACGCCGTCCCGGACCTACCAGAGTCCGTTGCGCGAAGCGCAGGCGGCGATGACACGCGAGCGAATCTTGATGGCGGCGAAGACCTATCTCGAGCAGCATGACCTGGAGAGCCTGTCGCTCCGCCAGCTCGCCGACCTCGCGGGTGTCTCCCCGCCGACGGTCTACGCGCACTTCCGGACGGTCGACGATCTGGTCGAAGCGTTCTTCAACTGGCTGAGCCCGCGACTTGGCCTGCGCAACCCGCTGCCGCCGCTCGAGCAGTTCGGCGAGCTGCCCCATCGGCTCTTCCCCAACTACGAGACCTACGGCGCCCTCCTGCGCAACCTGATGAACAAGCCGTCGTGGGACCGCCAGCGTACGGCAGATCGCGGCCGGCGCCACGGCGACTGGATCAAGGCGGTGAGCGAGGCGCTCCCTCAACTGGCGCCCGAGCAGCGTCGGCGCGGCGCCAAGATCGTCTCCGTTTTCTTCACGCCGACCGTCTGGCGCTGGCTGGTCGACAGCGGCGAGTTCGAGCCCAAGGAGGCCGAACAGGTCGCCGCCTGGACCATCAACGCGCTGATCGAAGCCTTGAAGCGCGATGCGTCGGGTCTCTCCGATTCAGCCCCGACCAAGCCCATGCGCACGGCCGTCAAACGCAAGGAGTCCGCCCGGTGATCCATCACGTTTCCATTCCCGCGCGCGATCCCGTGGCCGTGGCGCGCGTGCTTGCCGAGCTGATCGGCGGCCGAGCCTATCGCTTTCCCGGCCCCCTGCCGGGCGCGACGATGGCGGTGAGCGGCGACCGTCACGGCACGATGATCGAGATCTATCCCGACAGCACGGTGATGACGCCGGGCGAGGGCGAAGGCCAGGTGACCTTCCGAACGGCCGCGCCGGCGAATCGTGCGCCCTCGGCCTTCCATGTGTTCCTGTCGGTGCCGCACGACCGCGCCACCATCGAGCGGATCGGCAATGCCGCTGGATGGCGTACGCGTTTCTTCGGTCGTGCGGCACCCGGCCTGCCGCCGGTGTTCCACGTCATCGAGGTATGGGTCGAAAACCGGCTCATGCTCGAGGTCGTGCCGCCCGACATGGCCGAAGTCTACGAGTCGTACATGCAGATCGCGCGCATGGACGCGCTCGATCTTGCGCTCAATCCGTAACCACCGCGCTCGACGCGCTTTGAGAGGGGCACCGATGTCAGTCGAGAATACTGCCGAAGTTCTGGTCGTGGGCGCCGGACCCACCGGTCTGTCGTTGGCCATCACCCTGCGTCGCTACGGCATCCCGGTACGCATCATCGATCGCAATTCCGAGCCCAGCACGGTCTCCAAGGCCCTGGCGCTGTGGAGCGCCAGCCTGGAAGTGCTTCAGGGCATGGGCGTGGTCGACCGCTTCGTGGCCGAGGGCCAGCGCTTGAAGGCCCTGTGCGTCGGCGAGGGCAGCCGCAGGCTGGCGACCCTTGCCGTTGGCGAAGGCATCGACAGCGCTTTCCCCTTTCCCCTGCTGCTGCCCCAGTCGCGCACCGAGGCGCTGCTGACGGCGCGCCTCGCCGAGCTCGGCGTCACGATCGAGCGCAGCGTCGAACTGATCGGGCTGGGTCAGGATGCGTCCGGCGTCACCGCCACCTTGCGCAGCGCCGACGGCAGTGTCGAAGTCGTCCGAACCAAGTATCTGGCGGGTTGCGACGGTGCGCGCAGCGCGGTGCGGCAGACATTGGACATCCAGTTCGAGGGCTACACCGAGCCGCAGACTTTCCTGCTGGCCGATGTGAAGATCGACGGCGGCGATCTCGATCACCGCAGCATCTACCTCTGGTGGCGCGATGGCGGCACCATCGCGATGTTCCCGTTCGGCAACGAAGTCTGGCGCATCTTCTCCATGCGCGACGTCGATACGGACGTGCCGGCGACCCTCGAGGAGATGCAGCATTGCGTCGACCAGTATGGTCCCGGCGGCCTCACGCTGCGCGATCCAAGCTGGCTGTCGATCTTCCGCATCAATGAGCGGCTGGCGGTGCGCTACCGCGCCGGCCGTTGCTTCCTGGCGGGCGACGCCGCGCACATTCATTCGCCGGCCGGCGGGCAGGGCATGAACACCGGCATCCAGGACGCCGTCAATCTCGGCTGGAAGCTCGCCTACGTGCTGAATGGCGCCGCCGACAGCGAGTTGCTGCTCGACAGCTACGAGGCCGAGCGCCGGCCGATCGCCCGCGCGGTCATCGCCGCGGCGGCGCAGAAGCAGCATCTGTCGTTCGGCGCCAGCAAGCTCACCAGTCGAATCCGCAACATGGCGGTCTCGATCTTCGGCAACATTCCCGCCGTGCACCGCAAGCTGCAGGTCGAGTTGTCGGAGACCGAGTTTGCCTATCGCGACGGCCCGCTGGTGGCGCTGGCCGCCGGCAAGCTCGGTGGCAAACGGACTGATGTCGGCACGCGGGCGCGGGAAGCCTCCATCGTGGACGGGCCGGATGGGAGGAATGCCAGCCTATGGCCCTACCTGTCGGCGCCACGCCACAGCCTTCTGGTGTTCGAAGACGAGAATCACCCCATTCCCCTCAACGACGCCGTGGCGCAGGCCGGCGATACGCTGCAGGTCCTGCGTCTGGGGAGCAGCCGCGATCCCGACGGCGAGGTGCGTTCGCGCTATCGGCTGAACGGTCCGGGCTGGGTGCTCGTGCGGCCCGACCAGGTCGTCGCGGCGCGCGGCGTCGGTGCCGACTTCACGGCCCTTCATGCCTATGCAGCCCGGGTGTTGCGGCCGAAGCCCGCGGCCTGAAAATTGGGTTCGTAATCGTCTTCAGGTATGCTTGCAGTCCGGATGATTTAAGTTACTTTCCGGACCCGGGACGAGCAGACTGAAGGAACGATGACTGATCGCGGAGGGCATGTAGAGCTGCCGACAGCGGGCGTGCACCGTCGCCGCCGCATTCCGCTGATCTGGATCGTGCCGATCATCACGGGCCTGATCGCGCTTTGGCTGGCCTGGGATACCTTCTCCAAGAAGGGTCCGACCATCACCGTCTCGTTCGACAGCGCCGCCGGCCTCACCGCCGGCCAGTCGCAGCTCAAGTACAAGAACGTGGTCATGGGCACCGTGAAGTCGATCGGCGTGTCGCCGGACTTCACCAAGGTGCTCGTGTCGATCGAGACGGTGCGCGAGGCCGAGCCGCTGCTCACCGACAAGACGATCTTCTGGGTGGTCAAGCCCGAGCTGTTCGCCGGCAGCATCACCGGCCTGGAGACCCTGCTGTCGGGTTCCTACATCGGCATGCGGCCGTCGGCCGAGCACGGCGTGCCCCAGCGCGACTTCGTCGGCAAGACCGATCCGCCGGTGCTGCAGGCCTGGACCAAGGGCACGACCTTCATGCTCGACAGCAAGCGGCTGGGCTCGATCAGCCTCGGCTCGCCGATCTTCTTCCGCGATCTCGAGGTCGGCACGGTGCTGGGCTGGGATCTCGGCGACCTCGCCAGCAAGGTCACCATCCACGCCTTCGTGCGCGCGCCCTTCGACCAGTACGTGCACGCCGACACGTCATTCTGGAATGCGTCCGGCGTGTCGATAAGGATGGGATCCGACGGCGTGCAGTTCCGCATGGAATCGTTGCGCGCCGTGCTGCTGGGCGGCATTGCGTTCGAGACGCCGCCGGACAGCAAGCAGCCTGTCGCCGCCAACAACCAGGCGTTCCCGCTGTACCGCAACTTCGAGGATGCGCGGGCGGCGGGCTTCGGCCGGCAGATCCGCCTCCTGTCGTACTTCCCGGGATCGGTCGCGGGCCTCGAGCCGGGCGCCCACGTCACGCTCCATGGCCTCAGGATCGGCGAAGTGACCGATGTCGACCTGGTCTACGACCCCAAGCTCGATAAGGTCGTCGTACCGGTCCATTACCGCGTCGAAGCCGGCCGCATCAGCAATATCGCGTCGGCCGAGCAGACGAACCCGGAAAAGCTCGCCGAGGACATGATCAAGCACGGCATGCGCGCCACCCTGCAGTCGACCAGCATCATCACCGGCTCGAAGGAGATCGCGCTGGAGCGCGTTGACGACGCGCCGCCTGCGACATTGGAGAAGAGGGGCGACGTCTACATCATCCCGACCTCGGAGGTCGGCGGCTTCGACGCCATCACCCGGTCGGCGGCCGAGCTCCTGACCAAGCTCAACCGCATCGAGTACGACAAGATCGGCCGGAGCATCGAGAATGCCGCGTCCGGCCTCGATACCATGATAAACGGCGTGCAGATGCAGCGCACGCTGACGGCGCTCGAGAAGGCGATGATCGACGTCCAGGACATCGCCAAGAAGCTCGACACCGAAGGCACGCCGGCGTTGAAGCGCCTGCCGGCGATCGCCCAGCAGCTTCAGGACTCGCTGACGTCGGCGAATAGGCTGTTCGGCTCGTTCAATGCCGGATACGGCGACGATTCGCGCTTCCGCCGCGACCTCGACCGCCTGATGCCGCAGCTCACCGACGCGGCGCGCTCGATCCGCGCGCTCAGCGATCTCTTGTCACGCCATCCCGAGGCCCTGATCAAGGGTCGCACCAACACGGGCAGGGAATGAAGGACCTTTCTCTCGGCCGTCGCCGCTTCGCCCTCGCTCTGCCGCTGGTTGCCGCGGCCTGCGGCGCCTCGCCCGAGCCCAACTACTACACGATCGTGCCGCGCACCGGCCCGACCCTGCCGCGCGGGCCGAAGGTCGTGCTGCTGAAGGACATCGGCCTGGCAAGCTATCTCGACCGCCGCGAGATCGTGCGTTCGTCGGAAAGCTACAAGCTCGACATCCGCGCCAACGACTGGTGGGGCGAACCGCTGGCCGGCCTGATCGGCCGCGTGCTGGTGGTCTCGCTGTCGCAACGCCTGCCCAGCAGCACGGTCTACGCCGAAAGCGGCGCCATCAATGCCGACCACAACTGCATCGTCGGCGTCAACATCCAGCGCATGGACGCCGACAAGGCGGGGTCGCTGATCCTGGTCGCCCAGGTCGCCGCCGAGTTCAACCGGCCGCGGCGGACGGCGGCGCGCACCTTCACCATCACCAAGCCGCTCACCACCCCGGATACGCCGGGCCTGGTGGCGGCGATCAGCGACGCGATCGGCGAGCTGGCCGACGGCATCGCCTCGCTGTTGCAGTGAGCCTCTTCTCCGCAGGGCGGGCGCACAGGTCCTTTCACGACCAGGACACGAGGATCGCGGCCCGCGCGCGGATGACCAAGCCGCAGCTTCGCGAGTGCCCGGGCTGCGGCCTGTTCCAGATCGTGCCGGCGATGGCGCCCGGCCTGCGCAGCAGCTGCACGCGCTGCGGCACGGCGCTGCGCATCACCCGCGTCGACCCGCTGAACCGCTATCTCGCGCTCACCTTCGCCGCGATGGTGCTGTTCGTCGTCGTCTGGGAGACGATGTTGATGAAGGTCTCGGCCATCGGCATCGTGCGCGAGACCTTTCTCGAGTCCGGGCCGCGCGAGCTGGTCGCCCGCCACCTGTGGCCGATCGCCATCGCGGTCGCCTTCACGACGGCCTATGCGCCGCTCGGCAAGTTTCTGGCGACATTCTATGTGCTGATCGGGCTCAAGCTGCGGCGCCCGCCGCCCCGGATCCGCGACGCCTTCCTGCTGTCCCGCCGGCTCAACACCTGGTGCATGCTGGAAGTCCTGCTGCTCGGCGTGTTCGTGGCCTACACCAAGCTCGGCGACCTGGTGACCATCGAGCTCGGCCCCGCCGTCTATGCGCTGGGCGTGCTCACCGTCGTCTGGGTGTGGGCCGAGGTCGCCTTCGATCCGCAAGCCGCGTGGGAGGAGATCGAGCGGCGCGGCCTGACGCACGCGCCCATGCCGGCCGAGGCGCCGCTTGCCTGGAAGCCGGGCGCTATGGGCTGCGAAGGCTGCGGCCTGGTCTGCGTGCCGACGGAGTTCGAGGGCCATTGCCCGCGTTGCGGCTCCTTCGTGCATGAGCGCAAGCCCAACAGCGTGTCGCGTACCTGGGCCCTGGTGCTGGCCGCCATCGTTCTCTACATCCCGGCCAACGTCTATCCGGTGCTGACGGTGATCCAGCTCGGCGCCGGCGAGCCCAGCACCATCATGGGCGGCGTCGAGGAGCTGCTGGATTCCGGCATGTATCCGCTCGCCGCTCTGGTGTTCTTCGCCAGCATCATGGTGCCGCTGTTCAAGCTTTTGGGCCTGGGCAGCATGCTGGGGGCGACGCAGCTCGGCACGCCCGGAGGCAGCGCGGCCATCCTGATCCGCGAGCGCACGGTGCTCTATCACATCGTCGCCTGGATCGGTCGCTGGTCGATGGTCGACATCTTCATGGAATCGCTCCTGGGCGCGCTGGTGCAGTTCGGCCGTGCCGTGACCATCGAGCCTGGTGTCGGTGCGCTCGCTTTCTGCGCCGTGGTCATCATCACCATCTTCGCCGCGGAGACCTTCGATCCGCGGCTGATGTGGGATGCCGCCGGCCGCAATCCGCACCGCGCGCCCGCGCCACGTCCGAGCGGCGCGGCCCTTGCACCGCAGGCGCCGGCCCCTTAGGTTCGGGGCCGGCCGGCAAGGCGGCCACCCGTCCGCGGAGAGGGCCAAGCCCACCTTCTGATTTCGTCTCTGGTCATTCGACCTTTCCTGCCCGCAAGCGGACACCGGGCGTTCGAGGAAAGGGAGAATCATGTCCGAGCTTCCGGCTCGTCCTTCCAAGGAACATCTGCGCAAACAGGCCAAGCGACTGGCCCGCGACAAGTCGCTGGGGCTTGCCGAGGCGCAACGCCAACTCGCCGTCGACTATGGTGCGCCGAACTGGGCCGAGCTGATGCGGCGCGTCGATGCCGCGCGCGGTGGCGAAGATGCATCGCTGCCTCCGCTCGCCGCGGCGGCGCGCACCGGCGACCTGGCGGCTGTTCGCCGCCTGATCGCGGACGGCCAGCCGGTCGACGATGGCGGCGCGAAAGCCGGCACGCCGCTGTGGCAGGCCTGCGCCTCCGACGCGCCGGCCGAAACGCGCATTGCGATCGCCGACGCGCTTCTCTCCGCCGGCGCCAATCCACGGCAGGACAATGGCGGCGTGACCTCATTGAACGCCGCCGCCAGCCGCGGCCCCTTGGCTTTGGTCGAGCTGCTGATTCGCGGCGGCGCCCTGGAATGGCAAGCGGACGGCAAGGGGCGAGCACCGCTCGACGCGGCGCGCCAAGGCGAGGCTCCCGACAAGGACGCGATCGTCGAGCTGCTTGCGCGACCGGTGATCCGCGATCCCTCGTTCCGTGCCGCTGTGACGGCACTGCAGAGCGGCGACGTCGCGGGGCTCGCGCGCCTGCTCGACGCCGAGCCGCGCCTGTTGCGCGAGCGCATCCTCGAGCCCGAGTGCTATCGCGAGGCCAGCCGCTCGCAGTACTTCCGCGATCCCAAGCTGTTCTGGTTCATCGCCAACAATCCGACGCTGATGCAGCGCATGCCGGACAACATCGTCGAGGTCGCCGAGACGATGATCGCCCGCGGCGTCGACAAGGCCGATCTCGACTATGCGCTGGAGCTCGTCATGACCAGCCTGCCGGCGCGCGAACAGGGACTGCAGATCCCCTTGCTCGAGCGGCTGATGAAGGCAGGGGCGACGCCGACTGAGAGGGCCATCGACGTGACGCTGGCTCATTGGGAGCTCGAGCCCATCCAGGCGTTGCTGCGCGCCGGCCATCCGATGACGGCGTCGATCGCCGCCGCGCTCGGCCGCGCGGACCGGCTTGAGATATTGCTGCGCGAGGCGTCGCCGGCGGAGATCCAGAACGCGCTGGGCATGGCCGTCATCAATCGGCAGAACGACGCGGCGCGCCGGGCGCTCGATGCCGGTGCCGACGTCAACGCCTTCCTGCCGGTGCATAGCCACAGTACGGCATTGCACCAAGCGGCAATCGACGAAAACCTGGAGCTGATCGACCTGCTGCTGGCACGCGGCGCTCGCGCCGACATTGCAGACAAGCTGTGGAACGCCACGCCGCTCGATTGGGCGCGCCATCAGGGAAAGGATCGTACCGCGGACCATCTAGAGCGGATGGTGGACGCCTCATTGCGCTCGGGGTGAGACCTTTTTGCAACTTCACTGTGCGACGACGCAGGCTGCTCGCGGAACGCTTTTTGCTCCACCGTCCCTACTGAACCGGAAGGGAGTATCGGACGATGGCCAAGGAGATCCTGTGTGGATTCGGTATCGACGTCGACGCCGTAGCCGGCTGGCTGGGCAGCTACGGCGGTGAGGATTCGCCGGACGACATTTCGCGCGGCCTGTTTGCCGGCGAGGTCGGCAGCCCGCGACTGCTGAGGATGTTCGAGCGGCTGGGCATCAAGACCACCTGGTTCATTCCCGGCCATTCGATCGAAACCTTTCCCAAGGAAATGAAGGCGGTGGCCGATGCCGGTCACGAGATCGGCATCCACGGCTACAGCCACGAGAATCCCATCGCCATGACGCGCGAGCAGGAGACGGAGATTCTCGACAAGTGCATAGAGCTTGTAACCAATCTGTCAGGCAAGCGGCCGACCGGCTACGTGGCGCCGTGGTGGGAATTCTCGCCCGTCACCAACGAGCTGCTGCTGGAACGCGGCATCAAGTACGACCATTCGCTGATGCACAACGACCATCAGCCGTACTACGTGCGGGTCGGCGACAGCTGGACCAAGATCGACTACGCCAAGAAGCCGCGCGAGTGGATGGTGCCGCTGCAGCGCGGCAAGGAAACCGACCTGATCGAGATTCCGGCGAGCTGGTACCTCGACGACCTGCCGCCGATGATGTTCATCAAGAAGTCGCCGAACAGCCACGGCTTCGTCAATCCGCGCGACATCGAGGAGATGTGGCGCGACCAGTTCGACTGGGTCTATCGCGAGTACGACTACGCGGTGTTTCCCATGACCATCCATCCCGACGTCTCTGGCCGGCCGCATGTGCTGATGATGCTGGAGCGGCTGTACCACCACATGATCGGCCATCCCGGCGTACGGTTTGTGACCATGAACGAGATGGCCGACGACTTTGCCCGGCGTTCGCCGAGGAAGAAGTGACGAGATAATGTGCGCGCTCTGCGGCGTCCTCGGCGGCAGCGGTCATTGGACCGATGCCGCCGCGCGCCCCGGCGTCTTCACGCGCAACATCGACAGCCTGCAGCGCCGGCGCGAGCGCGCGCATCGTGTGGCGTGCGCCAGCCGGGTGCTGGCCTATTACGGGCTGACGCTCAGCGACTGGCAGGCGAGTTCGTTCCTTCTGTCGACGGCGACCGGCAAGACCGAGCTGGTCGAGGATCTCGGCCATCTGTGGGCCGCCGCCGAGCGACTTTTGGGCCGACCCTGCGATCCGCTCGACCCCGACCTGATCATCCGGCTGGAGGCGGCAGGTGCCTGAGCCCGTCTTCACGCCGGTCAACCTGATCACGGGCTTCCTGGGCTCGGGCAAGACCACGCTGCTGCAACGCCTGCTCGCCGATCCGGCGCTCGCCGACACCGCGGTGCTGATCAACGAGTTCGGCGAGGTCGGGCTCGATCATCACCTGCTGGAGCGCATCGACGACACGATGGTGCTGCTGCAGTCGGGCTGCCTGTGCTGCACCATCCGCGGCGAGCTTTCGATGGCGATCCGCGATCTCCATTCCAAGCGCGAGCGCGGGGTCGTGCCGCGCTTCCGCCGGCTGGTGGTCGAGAGCACGGGCCTGGCCGATCCGTTCCCCATCCTGTCGACAGTGCAGGCCGATCCCGTGCTGCGCCATCACTTCCGGCTGGGCAACGTCATCACCACGGTGGATGCGGTGAACGGCCTCGGCCAACTCGCGCGCCAAGTCGAATGCACCAAGCAGATCGCCGTCGCCGATCGTCTCGTCCTGACCAAGACCGACCTCACCGCAGCGGCCGAGGCCGATAGCCTCGTCGAGCGGCTCGGCCGCATCAATCCGTCCGCGCCGCTGTGGCGCGCCGCCGAAGCGCCGATCGATGCCAAGGCGCTGCTGTCGCACGACCTGTTCGCCACAGCGGGCCGAAGCGAGGCGGCGCGGCGCTGGTTCTCGGCGGAACTCGGTGACGGGCCTGCCGAGGCGGGCGATCGCAATCGCCATGACGAGAGCATCCACGCCTTCGCTCTGGCCTTCGAGGGCCCGCTCGACTGGACCCTGTTCGGCCTGTGGCTCAGCATGTTGCTGAACCGCCACGGCGATCGCGTGCTGCGCGTAAAGGGCATCCTGAACGTTGCCGATGCCGATGCGCCGGTCGCGATCCACGGCGTCCAGCGTCTCGTCCATCCGCCCGTCCATATGGCGGCCTGGCCGGACGACGACCGGCGCTCACGCCTGGTCTTCATCGTCGACGGGCTGGACCGTGGCCTGATCGAGCGTTCGCTCATGGCGTTCCTGCAGGCCGACACGCAACCGGCCGCCGCCGCTTTTAGGCCCAGTTTGCAACCCACCTTGTAGGGCGCAAGCCTGTAGGGGGCCGTCCATGTCCAAAGCCTTTGTCATCCTGGTTGCCGTCGCGGCCGTCGGCCTGCCGATGGCGGCGCATGCCCAGCAGGGCGGCCGCGTCGCCGACCAGCAGTACTGCGCGCAGCTCAGCAACCTTTACGTCCGCTATGTTGGGCGGTCGCAAGCCGGCCCGAACGCGCCCGTCAGGCCCGACGTCAACGGGGGCGTCGCGCTCGCCAAGTGCAAGGAAGGCGACGCGGCGGCGGCGATCCCGATCCTCGAGCGCAAGCTCGTCAACGCGGGCTTCACCCTGCCGCCGCGCGGCTAGATGGCTTGAGCTAGAATCTATTCGGCCGCTGTCGCCAACGACGGTGTAGTTTTCGCCTCATCGGCCAGCAGGCGCTCGACCAGCCAGCGGTAACGGCTGAGCGCCTGGTCGGCGCGGATGGCCGTCATCCGGAAGTCCGGCCGCTTGGCGAGGTTCCTGGCCTGCGCCGTCACCATGGCGCGGTCTTCCTTGAAGGCCTCGACCACGCTCTGATGGATCGACGCCGTGACGTCGGGCCGGTCGAGGGCGAAATCGTGCGGATGGGCGAAGAAATAATGGGTGGCCGTTTCGGTCTCCGGGGTCAGCGCCTGACAGCCATGGAACGAGGCGGCGTTCTCGCGGCTGCCCTGCTGGGCGCCGGTGCCGGTAGGGGCCATCCCTGAATCCATCAGGAAAATGCCCGGGACCAGGAAGTCATAGATGTTCCATCGGTCGACCAACCCCTCATACGGCCGCACCTTCTGAATGAAGGGAGGCGGAGCCGTGTTGAGCGCCCAGCGCGTCACCCGTACACCGCGTTCCAGCGTTTCGACGGTGGCGGGATTGCGGGCGTAGTCCTCCGAGCCGCCGAGCGTCGTCGGATGGACATAGGGCAGGTGCGCGAGATCGAGCAGGTTGTCGCAGATCAGCAGGTAGTTCGTGTCGTAGTGGGTGTAGCCGTCGAGGCTGCGCCAGGCCGGATCGTCGAGCCAGTGCGTGTCGGGGATCAGCGCGGGATCGGCCTTGGCCGCGCCGCCCATCCAGATCCAGATCCAGCGATGGCGCTCGACCACCGGGAAAGTGCGCACGCAGGCATTGGCCGGGACGGTGTCCTGGGACGGCACTTCGATGCACTTGCCGGCGCGGTCGAACAGCAGGCCGTGATAGAGGCAGCGCACGCTGTCGCCCTCGCGCCGGCCGAGCGACAGCGGCGCGCCGCGATGGCAGCACATGTCCTCGAAGGCCACGACGTTGCCCGACTGGTCGCGCCACAGAGCCACCGGCAGGCCGAGCAGCGTGCGCGCCAGGAAGCCGTCCTGCGGCACCTCCTTGCTCCATCCAGCGACGTACCAGGTGTTCTTGATGAACATTGTTTCCTCCCGATCAGGTACGGGGGAAGCCTGCGACTCGTTTGTTGACTTGTCAACGTTCTGGCGGGACGTCGATCGGGGCGTTCATCGCCGGGATGCGCCGGTGCAGGCGGTTCAGGAGACCGATCAGCACCTCGCGCTCGGCGGCCGACAGGTCGCCCAGCAGGCGCTGCTCGCGTGCGAGCGAGATCGCCAGGATGCGGCCATGCAGGCGCCAGCCGCGATCGGTGAGCGCATAGACCAGGCTGCGACCGTCGGAGGCATGGGAGCGCGCGCGCACCAGCCCCTTGTCCTGCAGCAGGGCGAGCGACCGGCTGACCGCGGCCTTGTCGAAGCCGATCACCTTGCAGACGCGGCCGGCCGCGATCCACGGCTCGACCCCGAGCATGGCCATGATGCGCCATTCCGTGGTGCCGACGCCGAAGTGCCGGCGCAGGATCGCCGAGGCGCCGCTGGTGAGCTTGTTGGCGAGGAACACCAGCAAGGCCGGCACGTAACGCTCGAGATCGAGCACGTCGCGCGTCTGGACGCGCCGGGATGATTTCGGCTTTGCCATCGTCGTCCGCCGGACCCTAGCCCGACGGGACGAAGATGCCTACGGGCCCGTCGCGCCGCTGGCGGTCGCGGCCTGAAGGCAGGCTCGCTCGCATTGCCGGCAGGTCTCGGCGCAGATGCGGCAATGCTCGTGGTGGCCGGCGTGTCGTTCGCATTCGTCGGCGCACAGGCGGCAGAAGTCGGCGCAGGTTTCCAGCATCTGCACCATCAGGGCCGAGGTCGCCGCGGTCCGCCGGGTCAGCACCGACCCCGTGCTGGCGCAGGCATCGGCGCAATCGAGATCGAGGCGGATGCAGCGGGCGAGCTGGGCGGAATTCTCTTCGGCGAGGCAGGCATCGGCGCAGGAGATGCAGGTTTGGGCGCAATCGAAGCAGGCTTCTATGCATTGCACCAACGCGTCGTTCGCGACGCCGGCGGCTTCGGGATGGCTGGACAACATCTCGCGCACGCGCATGCCGCTCTCTCGGGGGATAGGACAGGAACGCCCCACGCCGGAGTTAGGTTACCGCGAGCCGGCCGGAATAGTTGTGGAAGCGCGGTCGAGGACGGCGAGGACAAGCAGGCAAAAGGCCAGGAGTTGCAGCATGGCGCCCGCCGCATGGGAGTATTCCCACTGTCGACGCAGCTTCTCCCAGTCGTCGGGCGGCAGGGTCCAGTTCACCGTGGCGACGTTGGCCGGATAGGTGAACAGCCAGAACACGACCTGGGCTGCAATGACCGAGACCAGGGCAAGAAGCACAAGCGTCAGCGTGCGCGGCGCCATCCGCGCCAGATAGGCCGCCGTCGCCAGCGACGCGACCTGAACGAGCAGCAGCCAGCCGAGCTGGCTCCAGCCGCGATAGGCTTTCTGGACGACGAAGTATTCATCGCGCGGCAGGCCGATCTTGTTGGGCAACTCGAAGAGATGCGCGAAAGCGGGGCCGAGGACCAGAGCCGAAGCCAGCAAGGCCACAAAGAAGGCGATATTGACGCTACGAGACATGTCGGGCTAACGCCCGCTCCCCCAAGCGGTTTCGAATGACCGTCAGGGCTTCCAGCGCAGGAAATTCGCGATCAGGCGCAGGCCGGTCGCCTGGCTCTTCTCGGGATGGAACTGCGTGCCTGCGAGATTGTCGCGGCCGACGACGGCCGTGATCGGTCCGCCATAGTCGGTGAGCGCCAGCACCGTTTCCGGCCGGCTCGCCTTGAGCTGGAAGGAGTGCACGAAGTAGGCGTGATCGCGTGCGGCGATGCCTTCCAGCAGCGGGTGCGGCTTCAGCGCTATAAGCTCGTTCCAGCCCATGTGCGGGATCTTCAGATGGTCCTTTCCGGGATCGATGCGCACCACGTCGCCCTGGATCCAGTCGAGGCCGGCATGGATACCGTACTCGACGCCGCGCGTGGCCATCAGCTGCATGCCGACGCAGATGCCGAGGAAGGGCTTGCCCTGCTCGATCACCGCGCGTTGCAGCGTGTCGACCATGCCGGGCACGCCATAGAGGCCGGCGCGGCAGTCGGCGAAGGCGCCGACGCCCGGCAGCACGATGCGGTCGGCGTCGGCCACCTCGCGCGGGTTGGACGTCACCAGCACGCGGTCGTCCCCGCCGGCTTCGCGGGCGGCGCGTTCGATGGCTTTGGCGGCGGAGCGGAGGTTGCCCGACCCGTAATCGACGATGGCGACGGTCATCGTATTGCGTCAGAGAACGCCCTTGGTGCTGGGAACGGCCGTGGTCTGGCGCGGATCGATCTCGACCGCGACGCGCAACGCGCGCGCCAGCCCCTTGAAGCAGCTCTCGACGATATGATGGTTGTTGTCGCCGTAGTGGTTCCACACGTGCAGGGTCAGCCCGCCGAGCTGGGCGAAGGCCTGGAACCACTCCTTGAACAGCTCGGTGTCCATGGTGCCGAGCTTGGGCTTGGAGAAGTTCACCTTCCAGATCAGGTAGGGCCGGTTGGAGGCGTCGAGCGCCACCTCGGTCAGGGTCTCGTCCATCGGGATGTGGGCGGCGCCATAGCGGCGGATGCCGGCGCGGTCGCCCAGCGCCTTGGTCAGGCACTCGCCCAGCACGATGCCCGCATCCTCGGTGGTGTGGTGGTAGTCGATGTGCAGGTCGCCCTCGGCGCGCAAGGTGATGTCGATCAGGCTGTGGCGGGAGAGCTGCTCCAGCATGTGATCGAGGAAGCCGATGCCGGTCTTGATGTCGTACTTGCCGGTGCCGTCGAGATTGATGGCGGCGGCGATGCGCGTCTCCTTGGTGGCGCGCGACACGAAGGCCCGCCGACCGCCCGAGCCGGGGGTGGTGAGCATCTGGGTCACGTCTGCCTTGGGAGCAGGCTTTTTGCGGGCGGGCGAGCTACTGGCCTGGCGGGCCATTGGAAGTCCTCTGAGTTGCCAGCCCGTTCATACAGGAACCCGCGCCGCACGGTCGAGCGCAACGCGCGTCAGAATGACGCCCAGGATCACGATCAGGCCGCCCAGCACGCGGGCCGCAGTCAATGGATCGCCGAAAAAGGCGGCGGACAAGCCCACGCCGGCGATGGGGATCAGGTACATGTAGACCATGACCCGGCTCACCCCGAGCCGCTCCAGGCCGGCGGTCAGTCCGAGGAAGGCCACGCCCACGGGGAAGATCGCGGTGTAGAGCCAGAAGCCCAGCAGGCGGTCGTCGAGGCGGGCGAATTCACGCGGCGAATCGAAGAGGAGCGCGATGGGCAGCAGGATCAGCGAGCCGATCAGGGTGGTCCAGGAGACCACGCGTAGCGCGCCCAGCCGCAGATTGTAAGGCGCACTGCGTTCGACATAGAGCGCCCAGGCAAAGGCCGCCACCATCCAGATCAGCGTGCCGTCGAGGCTGCCGAACGAGAGGGTGACGCGCGTCAGCGAATTGTTGACCACGACCACGACGCCCGCGAAGGCGACGACGATGCCGAGCCAGCCCAGCGCCGGCAGGCGGCGGCCGGCGAACCAGGCGAGGATGGCGGAGAAGGCCGTCGTGGTGGTCATGACGATCGAGCCGACCGACGGCGGCGTGCGCGCCATGGCGAGGCCCCAGCTGGCCTGGAACAAGGCGACCCCGACCAGCGACAGCACGATCATCGGCAGCCAGTCGCGGCGCGGCAGGGCGATGGGCTTGCGCATCAGCACCGCCACGCCGAACAGGAAGAGCGCGGCCAGCAGGTAGCGCGAGGCGCTGTAGAGCAGGGGGCTCATGACAGCGAGCACGTCCTTGGCGAACGGATAGCTCGAGCCCAGCAACATCGCCGTGCCGAACATGATGGCATCGCCGGTGAAGCGGGAGGTGCCTGTCGGTTTCATTCCTTTGACCAATTTTCCCGTCATCCCGAGCGTAGTCGAGGGACCTTTCTTGTCGATGCATCAACAAAACAGGTCCCTCCACTCCGCCTCGCTACGCTCGGCTCCGGTCGGGATGACGGGACTTTGCGGTCATAGGCTATAGCCCTGCACTACCGCTGGGCGAGATCACCCCTTCGGCGCCGTCGATGCCTTCTGCGCTCCCCAGAACCCGAACAGCGCGCCGGCCACGCGGCGGATCTGGATCTCTTCCGAGCCCTCGGTGATGCGATAGCGCCGGTGGTGGCGATAGATGTGCTCGAACGGCGTGTGGCGCGAATAGCCGATGCCGCCATGCACCTGGATGGCGCGGTCGGCGGCGTCGCACACCAGGCGGTTGGCGCGATAGTTCGACATCGCCACCCATTCGCTGACATTCATGTGGTGCTCGCGATCGAGATGCCAGGCGGTCTTGCGCACCAGGCCGCGCGTCATCTCGGCCTCGGTGTGCAACTCGGCGAGCGGGAACTGGATCGCCTGGTTGGAGGCCAGCGCCTTGCCGAACACCTTGCGGTTCTTGGCGTAGGCCACCGACATGTCGATGCAGTACTGCGCGGCGCCGAGACTCGAGGCGGCCTGGCGGATGCGGTTCTCGTGCACGAAGGTCTGCGCCACGTCGAGACCACGCCCTTCCTCGCCCAGCATGGTCGAGGCCGGCACCTTGACGTTGGTCAGCGACACCTCGGCATGGTCCGACGGCATGTTGAAGGTCCACCACATGTGCTCGACCTTGAAGCCCTCCGACGTGACCGGCGTCAGGAAGGCCGAGATGCCGCGCGCGTCGCCCGGCTTGCCCGAGGTGCGGGCGAAGATCAGGTCGACGGTCGCGGTGTGCATGCCGGTGTTGAATCGCTTCATGCCGTTGATCACCCAGTCGGCGCCCTGCTTGGTCGCGGTGGTCTCCATGAAGGTGGCGTCCGAGCCGTGGTCGGGCTCGGTCAGGCCGAAGGCGATGCGCTCCTTGCCGGTCAGCATGCCCTCGAGATAGCGCTCCTTCTGCTCCTTGGTGCCGAAGCGGTGCAGCAGCAGGGCGACCGGGAAATTGCCGACGATCGAGCTCTCGTTCTGCAGGTCGTTGTGCAGGCCGAGCCCCTTGTGCGCCAGATGCTCGCGGATGATCGCCATCGCGAGGTTGGAGCCGTCCTTGCCGCCCAGCTCCTTGGGCAGGCCGAAGCGCAGATGGCCCGCCTTGTCGGCTCGGCGGCGCATCTCGGCCAGCAGCGCCTCCCATTCGTGCCGCGGCTGGCCGTCATTGTCCCAATCGGTGCGGGCATGCTCGCGGCGATGGTCGAAGAAGCGGATATTGTCGTTCTCGCGCTCCAGCGGCCGGATCTCACGCTCGATGAAGGCGTCGAGCTCCCGGAGATAGGCCGAGATCTCTGCGGGAATGTCGAAATCCATGGCGCTGCTCCTTGGGTAAACGTCCGTTTACCTGGGATCTTACGCAGCCGGCAAGTCGATCCGGAAGCGGCTGCCGCCGCCTTCTGCCGCCAAGCAAACGGCATCGCCGCCGTGACGGCGGGCGATGTCGAGCACCAGGGCGAGGCCGAGCCCGCTGCCGCGCCCACTCTCGCTGCCGCCGGCCAGGCGATAGAAGGGCTCGAAGATGCGTTGTCGTTCCGATGCCGGCACGCCGGGCCCGTGATCGGAGACTTCGAGCACGGCGCGTCCCTTGTCGATGGTGACGGCGATCGTGATCGGCCCGTCGCCGCCATAGCGCCGTGCATTCTCGAGAAGATTGCGGATCAGCCGGCGCAGCAGCGTGCGATCGCCCGACACGATGACCGGCTGGCCAGTGGCATCGAGGTCGAAGCGCGCCGCCTCTTCTGCGGCCAGCGCCAGGAGGTCGACCGGTTCGCGATGCTCAAGGGTGGGCAAGGCTTCCAGGCGGCTCGCCAGAAGGATCTGCTCGATGAGCTGGTCGAGTTCCTCGACATCGCGCTTCAGGGATTCTCGGGTCTTGGCATCGGCGCCTTCGCCGAGCAGGGAGGAGGCGACGGCGATGCGGGCGAGCGGCGTGCGCAGCTCGTGGCTGCAATTGGCGAGCAGCATGCGATGGGCGGCGACGAGCTGCTCGATGCGTTCGGCCGAGCGGTTGAAGCTTTGGGCGAGGGCTGCGACCTCGTCGCGCCCTTCGACCTTCACGCGCGCGCCGAGATCGTTGCCGAACTGCTCGACACCGGCTTTCAGGCGCTCGAGCCGCCGGCCGAGGCCACGCACGACAGGATAGGCGCCGACGGCGACCGCGAGCGCCACCAGTGCCAGGAAGGCAGTGATCCAGAAGGTCGGGCTGATCGGCCGGTCCCGCACTTGGCGGGCGACCAGCCAGCGTCCGTCGGGCAGCAGCAGGGTGAAGTTCGGCCCGCCTGGACCTCGCCGCCAGCCCTGTCGCGCGTTTCTGTGGTCGAAGCGCGGCGGTGGCTTGCCCGCCATGGCGATCATGGTGCCGTTGGGCCGGTAGAGCGCGATGTCGAAGCGCAGCTTGCGATACAGCGATTCGACCGCCGCCTGCTGCTCGCGCGCCGGCGCATCGGCATCGGGCAGCAGCGCGCCGGTGAGCTCGGCCGCGACCTCGAAATACTGCGGCGTGCGCGCATCGTCGTCGGCCAGCCGCCACAGCAACGCCGCCGCGCCGACGAACACCGCCAGCACGACGAGGATGGTGAGGTAGAACTGGAGGTAAAGGCGCTGCATCAGGACGCACGCCTGTCGATTACGACACAACTGTCATCCCGAGCGTAGCGAGGGACCTTTCCTGTAGCCTCAAAGGTCCCTCGCTTCGCTCGGGATGACAGCTTGTGTGGTCTCACCGGTCCTGATCCTTCGCGAAGACATACCCCGCGCCGCGGATCGTCAGGATGCGGCGCGGCTTCTTCGGGTCGTCTTCGATCGCGGCGCGGATGCGCGAGATGTGGACGTCGACCGAGCGGTCGAAGGCTTCGAGCTTCTCGCCCTTCAGCAGATCCATCAGCGCATCGCGCGACAGTACGCGACCGGCGCGCTCGGCCAGCGCCAGCAGCAGCGCGAACTGGTAGGAGGTGATGGTCCGTTCTTCGCCGTCGACGCGCACCAGCCGGGCGCCTTTGTCGATCTCGAGCCGGCCGAAATGCAGCGTCTCGTTCTTCGCCGGCGTGCCCCTGCGGCGCAGGATGGCGCGCAGCCTGGCCTGCAGCTCGCGCGGCTCGAAGGGTTTCGCGAGATAGTCGTCGGCACCGACTTCCAGGCCGACCACACGGTCCATCGGCTCACCGCGCGCCGTCAGCATCAGGATCGGCAGGTCGCTGGCAGCGCGCAGCCGGCGGCAGAGGTCGAGGCCGTCGGCATCGGGCAGCATGAGGTCGAGGATGATGGCGTCGAAGGTTTCGCGCTTCAGCAGCGCCTCGCCGTCGCGCGCCGTGCCGGCGATGGTCAGGCGAAAGCCCGCCCCGCCGAGATAGTCGGAGACCATCCCGGCGAGGCGGCTGTCGTCGTCGATCATCAGGATGCGCTCGGCCATCATCTCAGTATCGGGCCGCATCGCCCCGGATGTCATCCTGCGTTAGCCGTGCCGCTTGCCATGGTGCTCGCCCCACGCCTTGAAGAAGGCCTGGCGCTGCGAGGCATTCAGCACGTTGCCGGCATCGACCAGCGCCTTGGTGAAGCGCTTGGAGCTCGCGTCGGCGATCTTCATCTGCTCGGCGCGGATCTGCTCGATCCTCGCCGGGTCGATGGTCGGAGCCTGCATGGCCGCTTCCATCGCCTTGCGGTTCTCGACGCGCTGGGCGTGGAACGCCTTCATATCGGTGAAGGCGGCCTGCAGGATCGTGCTGACCTGCTTCTTCTGGTCGGTCGAGGCGTCGGTGCCCGACAGGGCCTTGTCCACGCGCTTCTCGATGCGCTGCTGGAACTTGGCCGGGTCGAAGGCCTGGCCGTCGGCCTTGGCGAACGCCACGCCGCCGGCCGTCGCCGCGATGCTGCCGGCCAGAAGGGCCGCGAACATCCTCTTCATGCTGAGATTTGCCATTTTTAGTCTCCGTTGTTCCGGGTGAGGTGTTCCCCGTGACGGTGATATGGAGCCGGCTGGTTTCGCGTCCCTCTCCGCGGTGTAAAGTTCTGTAAAGATGACCATGCTCAAGACGGAACGGCTGACCCTTCGGCCCCTCGTGCCCGAAGACGCCGAGGCCTACGCCGCCATGCGTTTCCACCCGGAGGTCGCAAAATGGCTGCCGCCGGCACAAGGCGATCCCCTCGACGCGGCGCGCGCCACCATCGGCCGCTTCGCGACGGCCTGGCAGGAGCGGCAATACGCGCCGTGGGGCGTCTTTCTCGGCGACGGGCTGATCGGCCATGGCGGTCTCAACTTCGTGCCGGAGTTCGCGGCAACGGAGGTGCTGTGGGCGCTCCATCCCGATGCCTGGGGGCACGGTTACGCCACGGAGGTGGCGCGCGCGGCACTCCCCTACGGCTTCGATACGCTCGGGCTCGACCTGATCTTCGCCATCACGCTGCCCGACAACGTCGCCTCGCAGGCGGTGATGAAGCGGCTCGGCCTCACCTATCGTCGCCGCGTCGACTACAAGGCGTTCACCGACATCGTCTGGTACGACGTCGACCGCGAGACGTGGCAAGCGCGTTAGGCCGAAGCGGCGCCAGGCAACTCGATCTGGAACACGGCGCCTTCGTCGGACGGCAACAGCGACAGCATGCCGCCGGCTTCGCGCACGATGCCGAAGGACAGCGACAGGCCAAGGCCGGTGCCCTGGCCGGGCTGCTTGGAGGTGAAGAAGGGCTCGAAGATGCGCTCGCGGATCTCGGCCGGTACGCCGGGCCCGTTGTCGGCCACGGTGATGAGGACGTGACCGTCGCTGTTGCGGCCGGCAGACAGCACGATGGTCTTGTCGGGCCGTATCGACTGCAGCAGGGCATCGCGGGCGTTGACCAGCAGGTTGATCAGTGCCTGCTCCAGCAGGTTCTGATGGCTTTGCACCATCAGCACCTGTTCGCCCAGCTCCTCGCGAACGATGATGCCGCCGTTGCGCAGGCGCTGGCCGACCAGGATGAGCGCGCCGCGGCAAGCCTCGCGCACGTCGAACCGGGCCGGCCCGCCATCGGGTGTGCGTCCGAACACGCGCATGCGCGTCAGTACCGAGGCGGCACGGTCGACCTGGGCCATGATGCGGCTGAGCTTGCCGGCGACGAACGGGCGCAGCTCGCCATCGCCGAGCGGCGGCCGAAAGCCCGGTTCGCGGGGCTCGGCTGGCACCACTTCTGACAGGGCGTTTTGTGCTGCCATCTTGATGACGTTCAGAGGCTGGCTGAGCTCGTGCGCCATGCCGGTGGTCATTTCGCCCAGGGTGACGAGCTTCGCCGTCTGCGCGATGGCCTGCAGTGCCTGATGGCGCAGCGTCTCGTCCTGTCCCATCAGGATGGTGCAGTCGCCGATCTCGGGCAGCGATCGGTGCGACAGCGAGAAATGCAGGTGGTGCATGGGTTCGCCGGGCCGCGCCACCTGCAGGTCGACCTCGATGCTGCGTGCGTCGTCGTTGGCGGCGAAAGCGAGGATGGGCGCGGCGCCGCGCACGGCCTCATCGCGCAGGATGTCGGCGGATTCGTTGTCGCGGGCGATGACCTGGCGAAAGCGGTCGTTGCAATAGATCAACCGGCCCTGGCGGTCGAGCGCGGCGCAGAGTGCTGTCGGCGTGTCGATCAAGGCCGCCAGCAGCCGGCGCTCAGAGGCCTGCAGCGTTGCCGCTTCGGCACGCGCGCTGAGCCGCAGCATCTGGGCAGCGACGACGATTGCGATGGCGCTCAGCAACAGCGTCAGGCCGAGAACGACATAGAGGCGTTCCCGCCACTGGCCGAGAAAGGTCGTGTCGCCGATCGTTACGGCGACCAGCACGGGAAGGCCTTCGACCTGACGTGGCGAGACGATACGCACCTCGGAGTCCGAGGACTGCCCCCAAGCGGGCTCGCCCGTCATCTGCGCATTGCCGGAGAGGCCTTCCCGGATCATGCGGACTGGCGCGGCGTCGGCATAGATTCCGCCCATCAGACCCGGCTTGCTCAATGTCGTCGCGAGCAGCGCCCCGTCGCTCCGGAACAACGACACCGAGCTGTCGTCGTCGAGCAAGATCTGACGAAACAGGTCGGCGAAGTAGTTCGCTTCGACGCCGACGATGGCGACGCCCAGCAACTGGCCGGTTTTGGCTGTGATCCGTCGCGCGAGGTAGAAGGTCCAGCGCTTGGCGTTCGCGTCAGGCAGGGACCGGCTGATCGAGATCGGCGGACTGTCCGGGCCGACCTGAGCCCGGAAGGTCTCGTGCTCGCCGATATGAGTCGGTGCTGACCCGTCGGCCGACGAACTGAGGAGGTGGCCCTCCTTGCTGTAGATCGAGGCGATTCTGGCCTGGGGCAGGCCGGCCAGGCGGTCGCGCATGGCTTCGCGAAACCGCGGCTGCTTCATGGCGTCGGCGAACTCGGCGTCCGACTGGATGTCCGCCTCGGCAACCCAGTCCAGCATGGACCGCAACATGAGATCGGTCGCGACCAGGGTCTGCTGGACATAGGCCGTGGTGGTCAGGCTGAGGTTGACTGCCACCCGTTTCCAGTCAGTGACTTCGTCGCGATGGATCTGCCAGAGCACGGCGCCGGTGACGCCCCACAAGAGCACGATGTTGAGAGCCGCTATGACGAGAATGCCACGTCCGCCAGAACTCCAGGATGAGCCCTGCTGCTGCCGTCCGGAGCGCCGGGCCTGCAACAAGGTGTCTAGCTGGCTCAACGAGCTCCCTCCCGAGGAGACGCTTTGCAATGGTGCAGACGCACGGAAACTGGCGGCCAACGTCCTGGCAACCCCCATTGCAATATGCACCGCTTGACGGCTGGGCGTTCCCGCAAAAATATCCAATCTGGATGCATTCGCTGGGGGAGCGAGGCAGATGGATAGGCCGGAGACCGCTGCCCAGGACGAGCGATCGCTCGACGTCCTGGTGGTTGATGATGACCAGGAGGCCGTCGAGGAACTCGTCGAGTACCTCAGCAAGGCCAACCTGCGCTGCCGGCCCGCCACCGACGGTTGGGCGGCCCTGCAGGTCCTGGCCGACGGCTATCGCCCTCAGGTGGTCGTGACCGATCTCAGGATGCCGGAACTGAGCGGCATGGAGTTCGCCGAACGATTGAGCCAGCTCGGCGAAGGCGAGCGGCCGGAGATCATCTTCGTCAGCGGCAATGCCGGCTTCGACGACGCCGTGCAGGCGATCAGGCTTGGCGCACGCGACATGCTGACCAAGCCGATCGATGGCCCGCGCCTGGTCCGGGCGGTGAAATCGGCACAGCACGCCCGGCAGATGAGGCTGCGGGCGAAGGAAGCTGCGCCCGCGGCGGTGGCTGCCAAGGCAAAAGCAGCCGAGGACGGCGGCCCGGTCGCGCGCAAGCGCGCCGCCCTGGGCGAACTTAAGACCATGCGCCGGCTGCGCAGCCAGTACTTTCCAGCCGAACTGTTCTCAGACCCTTGCTGGGAGATGCTGCTCGATCTCTACGATGCCGCGTTGGCCGGCGCCGAGGTGACGGTGACCAGCCTGGGCGCTGCCTCGGGCGTGCCGCAGACGACGGCCCTGCGGCGCATGGAGACGCTGCAGTCCCATCACCTGATCGTTCGGGCCGAGGACAAGGCCGACAAGCGCCGGACCATCATCAAGCTCAGCGATGCCGGCATGGCGGCCGTCGAGAACTTCTTCGAGACCTACCTTGGACGTCGAACCTGAACGACGGGATCCTTAAAATTTACTTGAGACTGCAAAAATATAGTTGACCAGGGCGTGTGGCTACGCGTAATACCGACCAGCGACTGTGCAATTGGGCGTGAGCAAGGGGAAGACCTTCCTGCGTGTAGGGTCGCTGGGATGCAGGCCATGAACATCCTGGTTGTCGAGGACGACGCAGACCTCTGCGTCGAAATCGTCGAATACCTCGAACGCCGAAACCACAGGGTCCTCGGGCGGCAGACCGTATCGGCTGCGCGCGAGGCGCTGGCGGCGATGGCAGCCAAAGGAGAGCTCGACGGGGTTGTGTGCGACGTCAGACTGCCCGACGGCGACGGCCTGCGCCTTTACATCGAAAGTGCCGCGCTGGCGCCCAACTGTCGCTGGGTCCTGATGTCCGGCGCCCACGACATGGACCGCCTGCAGCCCTTACTCGAGGACAGGAAGACCAGGCTCGTTGTCTTGGAGAAGCCGATGCCGCTCAAGTCGTTGCGTGCCGCGCTGGAAGAAGACCGCGGCCGATAGGGCGCCGCAGGATTCGAACAATTCTGGATGTATTTGGCCGAATCGATTCGAGGCCTTGAATCCGAGTGTTTTACGGCCGCCGTTTCCGGACATCTCCAATCCGGATCGATCATCCCTCCATGGCGGACCCGTTGGGCGGCGACAGCCGCGACAGACCTTGCAAAATGCCGCCGTTCATCAAGCGTGGAGGGCATGGCGTGGCTATCAATGGTACAGCGGTTCTCGCCTTCGGCATCGCGGCGGTGCTTGGTGTTGCCGTCTACAACAACCAGCGAGCCAATGCTGCAAGTTCTGCCGATGCGGCCGTCGAGATGGCGTTGCATGAGGGCGAGGTTGGCGAGCTGCCGCCCAACTACTTCACCAACCCTGCCACATCGCCGCTCGCCGGCTTCTCGCCAGTCGCGCTGACGCCGGCACGTCCGATTCAGCACTAGCTGGGGCGCTCCCACGGCCGGCTGCGTTCGCGATCAGCCGAGCTGGCGGCGCTTCTCCGGCGCGCCGGAATCGTCGCCGTTCAGCACGGCCGAGGCGGCGCGGTGGGTGGCGGAATCGCCCGCCGCCAGCACCGATCCATCCGAGTTCATGTCGAGTTCGCCGCCCTGCCAGTCGGTGATCAGGCCGCCGGCGCCCTCGACCACGGGAACGAGGGCGGCGAAGTCGTAGAGCTTCAGGGAGTTCTCGACCACCAGGTCGACATGGCCCGAGGCCAGCAGCCCGTAGGCATAGCAGTCGCCGCCCCAGCGGAAGAGTTTCACCCGCTGGGTCAGCGCCGCGTGGCGCTTCTCCCAGTCGCCGGGGAACATGATCGGCGCCGTCGAATACATGTAGGCATTCGCGAGATCGGCACAGGCGCGCACGGCGATCGGCTGGCCGTTGAAGGTCGAGCGCTCGCCTGAGACGCCCAGCCAGCGCTCGCCCAGGATTGGCTGGTCGATGATGCCCAGCACGGGCTTGCCGTGATGCAGCAGCGCAATCAGTGTGCCGAAGATCGGCAGGCCGGTGATGAAGGCCTTGGTGCCGTCGATCGGATCGAGCACCCAGACGTAGTCGGCGTCCGTGCGCACCGCGCCGTGCTCCTCGCCGAACACGCCATGCTGCGGCACGTGCTCGGTGAGCAGAGCCCGCATGGCCGTCTCGGCCTCACGGTCGGCGATGGTGACGGGACTCGCGTCGGTCTTGTCGTCAACGGCGACGGCGGTGCGGAAGTAGCGCCTGGCGATCGGCCGTGCTGCGTCGGCGAGTCGCTGGGCCAAAGCGACCAGCTCGGCGGGAACCGGTCCGGCCACGTCTTTGCTCCAGCCTTACGGTAGTGGCTTGGGCGAAGCCGCCATGCTGCGCAGGTAGGCGATGACGTCGGCGCGCTCCTGCTCCTTGGGCAGACCGGCGAACGCCATCTTGGTGCCCTTGATGTAGGCCGTGGGCTTGAAGATCATGTGGTCGATGTCTTCGTAGGTCCAGTCGCCGCCCTTGGCCTGCATTCCCGACGAGTAGCTGAAGCCCTCGTGGCTACCCTTCTTGCGGCCGACGACTTCCCAGAGATTGGGACCGACCTTGTTCGGCCCGCCCTTGTCGATGGTGTGGCAGGTGAAGCACTGCTTCTGGAAGATCGCCTTGCCGGCCTCGACGTTGGCGCTGGCGAGCTTGGGTCCGATCGGCGGCAGCTCTTGCGCGGGGGCTGCGGCGACGGCCGTCGTCGGCGCCTCGTCGGACACCGCGATGGCGGGCTTCTCGAGCTTGTGCGGATGAACAAGGGCGTTGGAGACCTTGCCCACCACCATCGCGAACAGCGCCGAGGCCAGAACGCAGCCCGCAACCGTGTTGAAACTGGCCATAGTCAGATCCCGAAGCGCCCAAAATTCCGGACGTTGCTGTAGCACGCCCTCAGTGCGGCCAGTAGTATCCGATCACGGCCGCGCGCTCGCGCGGCGGAACGTCGCAAGTGCCGGATTTTGCGAGGTTTTTCGCTCTTCGGCGCAGCGCCGCCGGGCGATTTGACGTGGGTGATCCGGCGGGCGAAACAACCCGCCGACAACAGGCATAGGGCGTGAGACCCGGGGGATCGGACGAGATGGCTAAGGGGCGGACGAGCCGCAGCGATAGGGGCCGCGGCAACAGGGGCGTGGCGAGCAACACCATCGCTTTCCAGGGCGAGGCCGGCGCCAACTCCGACATGGCCTGCCGTTCGGCCTTTCCCTACATGACGACGCTGCCGTGCCCGACCTTCGAGACGGCGATGGCCGCCGTCCAGGCTGGCAAGGCCGAGCTGGCGATGATCCCGGTCGAGAACTCGATCGCCGGCCGCGTCGCCGACCTGCACAGCCTGCTGCCTCACACCAAGCTCAAGATCGTCGCCGAGCATTTCCAGCGCGTCGAGCACTGCCTGGTGGCGCTGCCCGGCGCCACGCTGAAGTCGATCAAGACGGTGAAGAGCCACGTCCAGGCGCTCTCGCAGTGCCGCAACTTCCTGAAGAAGCATCGCTACGCGCCGCTGGTGCACGGCGATACCGCGGGTGCGGCGCGCGAGATCGCCGAGATCGGCGACAAGAGCGTCGGCGCCATCGCCTCCTCGCTGGCGGCGCGCATCTATGAGCTGAAAGTGCTGGCGCGCAACATAGAGGACGCCGACCACAACACCACGCGCATGCTGGTGTTCTCGCGCGACGAGGCCCAGCCCGACTGGCGCACCGTGCAGTGCATGACCGCTTTCCTGTTCCGGGTGAAGAGCGTGCCGGCCGCGCTCTACAAGGCGTTGGGCGGCTTTGCCACCAACGGCATCAACATCGTGAAGCTCGAGAGCTACCTGTCGGGGGCGCATTTCGAGCAGGCGCAGTTCTACGCCGAGGTCGAAGGCCATCCGGCGCAGCGCGGGCTGAAACTCGCCCTCGAGGAGCTCGGCTTCTTCTCCGAGGAGTTCAAGCCGCTCGGCACCTTCCCGGCCCATCCCTTCCGTCGCAAAGGCTGGGAAGCGCCGACGCGGCCCGGTACCTGACGCCATGCCGCAACAGCCGGTCCGCATCGCTCCGTCGATCCTGTCGGCCGATTTCGCCGCCCTGGGCCGCGAGATCGAGGCGGTCACGGCGGCTGGCGCCGACTGGATCCATGTCGACGTCATGGACAACCACTTCGTGCCCAACCTCACCATCGGCCCAATGGTCGTGAAGGCGCTCAGGCCGCACAGCAGGCTGCCGTTCGACTGTCATCTCATGGTGACGCCGGTCGATCCGCTGGTGCCGGCTTTCGTCGAGGCCGGCGCCGACACGATCTCCTTCCATCCCGAGGCGGGGCCGCACGTCCATCGCACCATCCAGCTCATCAAGAGCCACGGCAAGAGAGCGGGCTGCGTGCTCAATCCGGCGACGCCGCTTGGCGCCATCGAGAACGTGCTGGCGGATCTCGACCTGGTGCTGGTGATGAGCGTCAATCCAGGCTTCGGCGGCCAGGCCTTCATCGAAAGTCAGCTCGCCAAGATCGCCGCCCTGCGCAAGGCGATCGACGCGCTGGGCAAGCCGATCGATCTCGAGGTCGACGGCGGCGTCAACGCCGAGACCGCCAGGCGCTGCATCGAGGCCGGCGCCGATGCGCTGGTGGCCGGCACCGCGGTGTTCAGCGGCGGGCCGGACAAGTACGCCGCCAACATCAAGGCGTTGCGCGCGTGAGGGTCACGCAGCAGGCGCTCGCGATCGCGCGCATCCAGGCTGGCTCCGGTGCCGCCGACGACAAGGCTCGGGTGATGGCCTGGGATCGGCTCAACAGCATGCTGTCGACGCTCGCTTCCAAGACGTCGGTGCTGCTGCGCTTCAACGCCATCGTCGTCGCCGCCCTGGCCTATGTCCTGGTCATCGCCCCCAGCGAGCCGGTCATGGGCACCAATGCGATCGTCAGGTTGATGGGTCAGATCGTCGGCCATGGCAGCCTGCTGGCCAGCGTCGTGAGCTGCGGTTTCGCCTTTCCGGTGATCAACGTGCAGTGGGAATTCTTCGGCATGCGGATCGATCGGCCGCTCGATACCGAGTCGCCCTTCGACGATGCCGCCCTGCAGCGCCTGGGCGACCTCGTCGCCTGGCGCACGCGGCTCTATTCATGGGCCTGGCGGCTGGCGGTCGTCGGCGGAATTGGCTTTGCGGTCCTGGTCGGAATCGGCACCCTGCACTGAAAGCAGGAGGGGCCCCCATGGCAGATATCGCCGACATCATCCTTCATCACTATGCCGCCTCGCCGTTCGCCGAGAAGGTGCGGGTCGCCCTCGGCCTCAAACAGGCGGCGTGGAAGTCGGTCGACATCCCCAACGTCATGCCCAAGCCCGACCTGATGCCGCTGACCGGCGGCTATCGCAAGACGCCGGTGATGCAGGTCGGCGCCGACATCTACTGCGACACCCAGCTCATCATGCTGGAGCTCGACAGGCGCCTGCCGACGCCAGGCCTGTTGCCCAAGGGCCGCGAGGGCGAGGCGCGCGCCATCACCATGTGGGCCGACCGCACCATCTTCGGTCCGGCCGTCGGCGTGGTCATGAGCCAGATCCCGATCGAGGGTCGGTTCGGCGAGACCTTCAAGAAAGACCGAAGCGAATTCTCCGGCCGCAATTTCGATCCCGAGCGGCTGCGCGCGGCGCTGCCGATGATGCGCGATCAGACCTATGTGCTGCTGTCCCTCGCCAGGACGATGCTGAGCGACGGCCGCAAGTTCCTGCTGGGCGCGGAACCCTGCCTGGCCGACTGCGCGCTCTACAATCCGGTATGGTTCATCCAGAGCCAGCTCGGCGAGACGGCGGCGCCGCTCGACCGGCTTCCCGAGATCGTCGCCTGGTCGCAGCGCATAAAGGCGCTGGGCGCCGGCAAGCGCAGCGATATCAGTGCCGGCGAGGCGCTCGACATCGCCAGGGCGGCCGAGCCTGCGACGACGGTCTTCGACGCCGACGATCCCAGCGGCCTGAAGGCCGGCCAGAAGATCAGCGTCACGCCGGACGATACCGGCAGGGTGCCTGTCGAGGGTGTCCTGGTCGGGTTGACGCCCGATCGCGTCTCGATCCGGCGCAGCGATCCGCGGGCGGGTGACGTGGTCGTCCACTTCCCGCGCGCCGGCTTCGTCGTCCTCCCGCTATAGCGAGATCTCGCCCTTCAGGACCGGCACGCAGCCGCCGCCGACACTGGCACGGATGCCGTCCGACGCGCGCCAGGCCGCGCAGGCCAGCAGGCTCGGCCGGCCCATCTCGACGCCCTGGGTAATGTCGTAACGCGCCTTGTCGGCCGTGCCGAGGGACAGCAGCAGGGCGGCCAGGGGCGTCGCCGCGCTGCCGGTGGCGGCATCCTCGATCGTGCCGGACAGCGGCGAGAACATGCGGGCGCGAAGCCGCGTCGACTCGGCGCTCTTGCCGTCGTGAGCGTAGAGATAGATTGGCAGCCGGCGAGGGCCAAGATGTGGGAAGGCCTCTCGTGCCGCCCTGAACCGCGTCAGGTCGGGCGTCGCGCGTGTCAGCGCGGCGGGCGTGACCTCGGCGACCACGAAGGAATTGCCGACTGACGCCGCGACGGGCCGGTGCGCGGCGACAAGAACCTCGCTCGGGTCGATGCCGACGCAGCTCGCCACAAGATCGGCCGGCATCTCCTCGGCGAGCGACAGCGGCTGCGGGGCGGCAATGGTGACCGTGCCGGCGCCGTCGGTGCGAACCTCGACCAGGCCCGCGATCTCCTCGAAACGCAGCAGGCCTTCCTTGGCGCGGCCCAGGCCAGCCAGCACCCAGCCGGTGCCGACATTGGGATGGCCGGCGAACGGCATCTCGGCGGTGCGGTTGAAGATGCGCACGCGCGCGGTATTCGCTGCATCAGCTGGCGGCAGGACGAAGGTCGTCTCGCTGAGATTGAACTCCGCCGCCAGCGACTGCATCTCGCCGTCGCTGAGGCCGCGAGCATCGGGAAACACCGCGAGCGGGTTGCCGCCGAAGCGCCGGTCGGTGAAGACGTCGACAGTGACGAAGGAAAACGTGCGCATATCAACCTCGCTGTCACCCCGAGCGTAGCGAGGGGCCTTTCGGGAACAGGAAAGGTCCTCGCTAAGCTCGGGATGACGCTAGTGTTAGTTAAACAACCTCGACGCCGATCTCGTCGGCGATGCGGCGCAGGCCGGCCAGCGAACGCGCGGTGGCGTTGCGTCCGTCGTGCGGGCAGTGAGTCTCGATGCTGGCCAGCACTTCCTTGGCCTCGACTCCGCTCAGCAGCCGCTTGAGCTCGGCCGGCCACGGCACGTCGCCGTCGCCCAGCGGCACCGTGCGCTTTGCCGTGAGGTTGCGATCTTTGAGATGGATGGCCGTGGTGAACTTGGCGAGGGTAGCGATATCGGCGTCGCTCGGCCGCTCGCCGGTCGACCAGGAATTGGCGATGTCGACCAGGGGCCGCAGGTAGCGCAGCTTTAGCTGCGGATCCTGCTGCTCGAACTCCTCCTCGTCGGGATTCACCTCGTGAAAGGCCTTCTCGTCCGCGACGAAGAAGGCGGCCAGTTCGGCGATGTTGCCGACGTTGCAGACCGGTTCGTTCTCGAGCTGCAGCGTGATGTCGTAGTGGTGGGCAAGCCCCATCAGCTTGTTCAGCTGGTCGGTCAGCCTGCTGAGATCGGAGGGCCGAAAGCCGCCGTAGCGCAGATAGCTGAAAATCCGCATGTGGGGTGCACCCAGGATCACTGCGACCTGCATGGCATGCTGCCACCACTCCTCGGCCGGGCAGTCGTCGGGATCGAAGGCGAAGTCGACCTTGCCCCCGCCGAAAGCCACCCTGCCGGGCGCCTTCCACTTGAAGGCAGGCGACACGAAGGCCGGCACGCTGATTCCCGCCTTCTCGAGCGTCCGGCTGATCTGGATGACCTCGTCGGTCTTCATGCTGAGGAGATTGCGTCCGCCCACCGTGCGCATGTCGAGACGTTGCAGCCCGTGTTCGTGGGCAAAGGAGATCATTTCATCCAGGGTCGGGCCGATTTCGTCGCCGATGACGGATAGCTGAAGGCGCGGAAGAGTCATGTCGCCAGCCTACTATGGCTCCATAACTTTGGCTAAAGTCGAATGTGCGACCGATGGAGACGGCATGAGCGACGATACGGCGATCTTCGTGGGAACGAGCGACGCCGACCAGTTCCTGCTCCTGAAATACGCCAACCGGCACGGCCTGATCGCCGGCGCCACCGGCACCGGCAAGACCGTGACTCTGCAGACCATCGCCGAGGGGTTCTCCGCCTATGGCGTTCCGGTCTTCATGGCCGACGTCAAGGGCGACCTGTCGGGTGTCGGCCAGACAGGCGGCGACAATCCGCGCGCGATCGAGCGGGCCAAGCAGCTCAAGATCGAAGGCTATGCCGGCCGCGCCTTCCCGGCGATCTACTGGGACCTGTTCGGCGAGAAGGGCCATCCGGTGCGCACCACGGTGACGGAGATCGGTCCCGTGCTGATGGCCCGCCTGCTGCAGCTCAACGCCACGCAGGAAGGCGTTCTGAACATCGTCTTCAAGGTGGCCGACGAACAGGGCCTGCTGCTGCTCGACTTCAAGGACCTGCAGTCGGTGCTGCAATGGACGGCCGAGAACGCGGGCTCGCTCACCACCAAGTACGGCAACGTCAGCAAGCAGACCGTCGGCACCATCCAGCGCGCGCTGCTGACGCTCGAGCAACAGGGAGGCGAGCGCTTCTTCGGCGAGCCGGCGCTCGACCTCAAGGACATGATCGGCCGCGACGCGTCGGGCGCCGGCTACATCAACATCCTCGCGGCCGACAGGTTGATGCAGAGTCCGCGCCTCTACGCCACGTTCCTTCTGTGGTTGCTGTCGGAGCTGTTCGAGGTCATGCCCGAGATCGGCGATGCCGACCGGCCGAAGTTCGTCTTCTTCTTCGACGAAGCGCATCTCCTGTTCGACGACGCGCCCAAGGCGCTTCTCGACAAGATCGAGCAGGTCGTGCGCCTGATCCGCTCCAAAGGCGTCGGCGTCTACTTCATCACCCAGAACCCGCTCGATGTCCCGGAGTCGGTGCTGGGCCAGCTCAGCAACCGCGTGCAGCACGCCCTGCGCGCCTTCACGCCGAAGGACCAGAAGGCGGTGAGGACCGCCGCCGACACCTTCCGTCCCAACAAGAAGTTCAACGCCGCCGAAGCCATCCTCGAGCTCGGCGTCGGCGAGGCGCTGGTCTCGTTCCTCGACGCCAAGGGCGTGCCCGAGCCGGTCGAGCGCTGCTTCGTGGCACCTCCGCGCGGCCGCATCGGTCCGGCGACCGATGCCGAACGCGCGGCTACGATCAAGGCGAGCCCGCTCGCCGGCAAGTATGACCGCACCGTCGATCGCGAATCGGCGTACGAGGTGCTGAACGGCCGCGCCGGCGCCGGCCAGGTCGAGCACGAAGGTGCTGAGCCCGTGCCCGTGCCGAGCCGCCGCGGCCAGTACGACGCGCCGCCGCCGGGTAGCTCGGGTCCATGGGGGCGCACCCGGATCCCGCAGACGGAGCCGCAAGAGGTACCGCCGCCTCCGAAGCCGCGGGCACGCACCAGTGCGCCGAGAAGTCCCGCCGAGCCCAAGCCGCCGCGGACGCCAACGAGCCGCAGCGATTCGATCAGCACGACGGTTGCCAAGACGGCAGCGCGCACCGTGACCAATGTCCTGGTCCGCGAGGTGACCAAGGCCGTGTTCAAGGATGGCGGCGCCATCCTGCGCGGCGTGCTGGGCTCGCTGCGCAAGTAGCCGTCAAGCCTCGACGATCAGCGTTCCATCCATGTCCTCGTGGCCGTCGCCGCAGAAGACATCGCAGAAGAAGGTAAAGCTGCCGGGCTTGGCGGGCAGCAGCGCCACGGGCGTCTCCTGGCCCGGGACGATGTCGGCGCGCACGCCGAGGTCGGGCATCTTGAAGCCGTGGATGCGGTCCTCCGACGTGAGCACCAGCACCACCGGCTGACCGGTCTTGACCGTCACCTTGTTCGGGTGGAACTCGAACTTCTTGGCGCTGATGCGGATCTCCGCCGGCGTCTCGGCAGCGAGACGCGCGGCCCCCAGTGCGCTGCCGGCGAGCAGCGCGATCATCGTCCTGCGGTGCATGGCGTCAGCTCCGGGTCACCGGCACTTCGACCAGGGTGATCTTGTCGCCCATCGCGACGTCGCGCGTGCCCAGCCCCTTGCCCGGCATCGCCGCGTCATAGGCGAGCGGCGCCCGCTTGGGCTGCGAGCCCGGTGCGGGCAGGGCGAAGATCAGGGAGTTCGCCGCATGATGGGCGATGTGCCCGGTCATGTGGTGGTGCTCCTGGTGGATGTGGCCGTAGAACACCACGACGTTGCTGTAGGGCATCAGGAGCTCGATCGCCTTGGCGCCGTCGGCGGTGGTCCAGTCCCAGCTCGGCTGCAGGTCGAACAGCGGCCGGTGCGTCAGCACGACGATGCGATCGTCGGTCTTGCGCTGCTTGAGGTCGGCGGCGAGCCAGGCCAGTTGTTCGTCGCCCAGCTTGGCGGCAGGGTCGGAGACGTTGTCGAGGGCGATGAAGTGCACGCCTTTGTGATCGAACGTATAGTGCGTCGCGCCGAAGAACTCCTTGTAGGCCTCGCCCTTGTCGAGCGAGGCGTCGTGCTCGCCGGGCATGAAGCGCACGTCCTTGACGGTGAGCGCCGAGACGATCTCGCGGAACCGCTTCATGCGCTCGCGGCGCTGCTTTGCATCGTCGGTGGTGTGGGTGAGGTCGCCGGTGAAGACGATGAAGTCGGGCTGGCGTGCCAGTCCGTTCACGGTCGCGACCGCCTTCTCGAGCGTGTGCTCGGCATCGGGATTTGCAGCTCCGCTGTAACCCCAATGGGTGTCCGAGAACTGCACGAAATGGAAGTCGTCGGCCTGCGCCGACGCGCGTCGATTGGGGAACAGGCCGGCGGTGAAGGCGACGCCGGCGAGGCCGGTGAGTCTCAGGAAATCGCGGCGATCCGATTGCAACATGATGACAGTCCTCCGCAGTGAACTCGCGGGGACTACCGCTGCCACGCCGCTGTTATTCCGGGATTTTCGCCATGGAATAAAATCGACGGTCGGCCGGTATTGATGTCCTATGCGCTGCATGTCGGATGCGCCGAAACCCGATGCCGGCACGGTCGATCGTTTTCGTATCGTCATGCTGCCGCATCTCGATGCCGCCTACGGCTATGCGCGCTGGCTGACGCGCGATCCGGTGCAGGCGCAGGATGTCGCGCAGGAGGCGATGCTGCGCGCGCTGCGCTACTTCCATGCCTTTCGCGGCGAGGACGCCAAGCCGTGGCTGCTGCGCATCGTGCGCAACACCTGGCTCGACCTCTCAGGCCGGCACGCGGCTGAGAAGGTGCCGCTGGAGGAGATCGAGGATCGCGCCAGCGACGGCCCCGATCCCGAGCAGAGCGCGCTCGCCGGGGATCGTCGTCGCCAGATCGCCGCCGCGCTCGCGGCCTTGCCGGCCGAGGCGCGCGAGGTGCTCGTCCTGCGCGAGATCGAGGACCTTTCGTACAAGCGTATCGCCGCGGTGCTCGATCTGCCGGTCGGCACCGTCATGTCCCGCCTGGCGCGGGCACGGGAGAAACTGGCGGCTGTGCTGCGCGGCCGCCTGGAAAGGAGAGACCATGGACTGCCCGACATGTGAGGCGATGGTCGGCGCCTATGTCGATGGCGAGCTGTCGGCCGCCGAGAGCGCCGAGTTCGAGCGCGCGCTGGAGACCTGCCCGGAATGCCGCCGGCGCCTGGAGGAGACGCGGGCCATGAGCGGCCTGCTGCGCGACCTGCCGGCCGAGCCGGCACCCGATCTCTTGCGAGCCAAGGTCGAGCGCGAGCTGCGCGCCATCGCCGGCCGCTCGAACCCGAACCCACGCGAGCGCATGCGCTGGATGGCCATGGCCGCGAGTCTCATCGTTGCGCTGGGCATCGGCTGGATCGGGGCGACCATGGTCAGCCAGAGCGGCCGTGAGACCGATGCGCTGATGGCGGGCTACCTGCGCATCGCCATGAGCGACCATCCGGTCGAGGTCGCCTCGTCCGACCGCCACACGGTGAAGCCATGGTTCGCCGGTCGTATCGACTACGCCCCGCCGGTGCACGATCTCACGACGGCAGGCTTTCCCCTGGTCGGCGGCCGGCTCGACATCGTCGACCGCCGCAAGGTCGCGGTGATGGTCTATCGCCGCAATAAACACTGGATCGCGCTGACCGCATGGCCGGCGACGTCATCTGGCGATGTGGCAGCCCGCGTCAGCCAGCGCGACGGGTTCGCGCTGGCCGAGTGGCGCCATGGTGGCTTCGAAATGCGGGCTGTCGGCGATCTGGCGCCGGCCGACATGAAGTCGTTCGTGACGGCGCTCGACGGCGCCGTCGACAGCGACCGCTGACCGTCAGGCCAGCCGGTCGAGTTCCTTGACGATGGCGTCGCCCATTTCCTGGGTACCGACCTTCTTGACGCCGTCGGTCTTGCCGCCAGCCAGGAGATCGGCGGTGCGATAGCCGGCCTTCAGCACGTTCTCGACGGCGGTCTCGACGAGGTCGGCTTCCTTGCCGAGGTCGAAGGAGTAGCGAAGCATCATGGCGTAGGACAGCGTCTCGGCCAGCGGATTGGCCAGGCCCTTGCCGGCGATGTCGGGCGCGCTGCCGTGGATCGGCTCGTACAGCGCCTTGCGCCGGCCCGTCGCATCGGGCGCACCCAACGAGGCCGAGGGCAGCAGGCCGAGCGAGCCGGTCAGCATGGAGGCCTCGTCCGAGAGGATGTCGCCGAACAGGTTGTCGGTGACGATGACGTCGAACTGGCCGGGCGCGCGCAGCAGCTGCATGGCGAGCGCATCGGCATACATGTGCTCGAGCTTCACGTCGGAATACTTCTCCTTGTGCAGCTCGGTCGCCACTTCGCGCCACAGCACACCGGTGTGCATGACGTTGGCCTTCTCCGACGACATCACCTTGTTCTTGCGCTTGCGCGCCAGCTCGAAGGCGACGGCGCAGACGCGGCGGATCTCGGGGACGGTGTAGCGCTGGGTGTCGAACGCCTCGACCTCGCCCTGGGCGTTGGTCTGCCGGCCGCGCGGCTCGCCGAAATAGACGCCGCTGGTCAGCTCGCGGATGATCATGATGTCGAGACCCTTGACGATCTCGGGCTTGAGCGAGCTGGCATCGACCAGGGCATCGAACACCTTGGCCGGGCGCAGGTTGGCGAAGAGGTCCATCTCCTTGCGCAGGCGCAGCAGGCCGCGCTCGGGCTTCTTGCTGAAGTCGGCAGTGTCCCACTTCGGCCCGCCGACCGAGCCGAAGAGCACGGCATCGGCCTCGAGCGCCGTCTTCATCGTCTCGTCCGACAGCGGCACGCCGTGCTTGTCGAGGGCGGCGCCGCCGACCACGTCTTCCGTGATGTCGAAGCCGACCGCGCGCTTCTTGCCCATCCAGGCGATGATCTTGCGCACTTCGTTCATGACTTCGGGGCCGATGCCGTCGCCAGGCAGCACCAGCAGATTGCGATTGGACGCCATTGTCTTCTTTCTCTTGAACTAGTTTCTCTTGAGCTGGCGGTCGGTTGTCAGGACGCGCCGTGCAGCCAGGGCTGGGCTTCCTTCTGGCGCGTCTCGAAGTCGTCGATCTCCGACTTCTTCTCCATGGTGAGGCCGATGTCGTCGAGGCCGTTCAGCAGGCAATGCTTGCGGAACGGGTCGATGTCGAAATGCACCGTGCCGCCGTCCGGTCCCTTGATCTCCTGCTTCTCGAGATCGACCTCGATGATGGCGTTGGAGCCGCGGCTCGCATCGTCCATCAGCTTGTCGATGATCTCCTTCGGCACCTTGATCGGCAGGATGCCGTTCTTGAAGCAGTTGTTGTAGAAGATGTCGGCGAAATCCTCGGAGATGATGCAGCGGATGCCGAAGTCGAGCAGCGCCCAGGGCGCATGCTCGCGGCTCGAGCCGCAGCCGAAGTTGGGGCCGGCAACGATGATCTTGGCGTTCTGATAGGCCGGCTGATCGAGGATGAAATCCTTCTTCTGGCCGTCGGCCGTCCAGCGCATCTCGTAGAACAGCCCGTCCTTGAGCCCGGTGCGCTTGATCGTCTTCAGGAAGTTCTTGGGGATGATCATATCGGTGTCGATATTGACCATCGGCAGCGGAGCGGCGACGCCGCTCAACGTCGTGAATTTTTCCATGAGATCCCTCGCGAAACGCCGGAATAAACGGGCTTTTACCGGCCGGGTCAAGCCGGCCAAGCCCGTTCTAGGGGCGGGTCAGGATTGCGCCCGCCATCTTGTCGTGCAGGCCCTGCTTGCGGGCCGAAAACGCCACGGCCACGCAGGCGATCAAGGCGAAGAGCGAAACCAGCCAGCTGGCGCCGATGCCCAGCAGGGCGGCCAGGGTCGGCAGGTAGATCGGCCACGTGCGGATGCTGGCGCCGAGCAGCGTCAGGCGTCCGCCCTCGGCGTTGGAGACGCGGATCCCCAGCATTCTCTTGCCGAGCGTCGCCTGCGCGGAGGAGGTCTCCTGGAACACGAAATAGGCCCATACCATCAGGGCATAGATCATCACCCGGTCGGGCGAGAGCAGGGCGTTCATCATGTCGACGAACGCCTGGTAGTCGGGCTTCTCCGGTATCGGCGGAATATTCTGGGCGGGCAGAGCGAGCTCGATGACCTGCCACGCCACCGTCAGGATGATCGCATCGACGATCGCCGCCACTACCCGGAGCCAGAAGCCGGCGTAGCGCACCGCGGTCTCCGGCGGGCGGGCCTCCCAGACCGGCGGAGGCGGCGGAACGGAGCCTGAGGTCGGCACACTCGGCATGTCGGTCTCCTGGCGAGGTCGTCAGGACGAATATATCACCAGGGTGTCGGCCAGAATATCGTGCAGCGCCCGCTTGCGGTTGGTGAAGGCGGCCATGATGTAGCCGATGGCCAGCGGCACCATGGGCGTCACCATGTACTTGGCGAAGTGACGGGCGGTGGCGCGCCCGAACGAAAGCTGGGTGCCGTCGACGCGGACGATGCGCAGGCCGAGCGCCATCTTGCCCAGGGTGGCGCCGCGCGGCGAGCTGGTCATCAGCGCTTCGTACAGCCAGTTGATCACGATCAGCGCGGCAGCCATCAGAAGGGCAGCGAGGATGATCGGAGCCGGCAGCTCTTCATCATCCATTGATCCGTGGATCAGAAAGACGAAGCCGACGAAGAGGCCGACCAGGATTGTGGCCGGAACCAACAGGACGAATGCATCGATGATGTAGGCGACGAAGCGGATCCAAAATCCGCCGGGCGGAGCGCCGTCCACCGCCACCATCGGTCGCTCGGACCAGACAGGTGGCGGTGGAGGAGCGTTGGTCAAGGCGACGTCCTACTGGTAGTCGCGCACGTCGGCCAGCGTGCCCTTGATGGCGGCAGCCGCCGCCATCGCCGGGCTCACCAGATGGGTCCGTCCACCGCGGCCCTGCCGGCCCTCGAAGTTGCGGTTCGAGGTCGAGGCGCAACGCTGGCCGGGCTCGAGCCGGTCGGCGTTCATGGCGAGGCACATCGAGCAGCCCTGGATGCGCCATTCGAAGCCGGCCTCGAGGAAGATCTTGTCGAGACCTTCCTTCTCGGCCTCGGCCTTCACCAGGCCGGAGCCCGGCACGACCATGGCCGACACGCCGGCGGCGACCTTGCGGCCGCGCGCGATCTCGGCGGCGGCGCGCAGGTCTTCGATGCGGCCGTTGGTGCACGAGCCGATGAAGACGCGGTCGATCGGCACGTCGACGAGCTTGGTACCCGGCGTCAGGCCCATGTAGGCGAGCGAACGCGCCCACGCTTCGCGACGGTTCTCGTCCGGCGCGTTGGCCGGGTCGGGAATGACGTCGGTGATCGGCAGCGCATCCTGCGGGCTGGTGCCCCAGGTCACCATCGGCGGGATGTCGGAGGCGAGCAGCTCGAGCGTGGCGTCGAAGTTGGCACCCTTGTCGCTCGGCAGTCGCCGCCATTGGCCCAGCGCCAGGTCCCACGCCCCGCCCTTCGGCGAGTACGGCCGGCCTTCGAGGTACTTGAAGGTCGTGTCGTCCGGCGCGATCAGGCCGGCGCGCGCGCCCGCCTCGATCGACATGTTGCAGACTGTCATGCGGCCTTCCATCGTCAGCTCGCGGATGGCGCGGCCGGCATACTCGATCACGTAGCCGGTGCCACCGGCGGTGCCGAGCTTGCCGATGATGGCCAGGATCACGTCCTTGGCCGTGACGCCGAGCGGCAGGCTGCCCTCGACAGCCACGCGCATGTTCTTGGCCGGCTTCTGGATCAGCGTCTGGGTGGCGAGCACATGCTCGACCTCCGAGGTGCCGATGCCGAAGGCCAGCGCGCCGAACGCGCCGTGCGTGGAGGTATGGCTGTCGCCGCACACGATCGTCATGCCGGGCAGGGTCAGGCCCTGCTCGGGGCCGATCACGTGCACGATGCCGCGACGGGCATCGTTCATGTCGAAGTACGGCACGCCGAACTCGGCGACGTTCTTCTCCAGCGTCTCGACCTGGATGCGGGACTCTTCGTCCATGCCGCCTTCGCCAACCGGCGTGGTCGGTGTGTTGTGGTCGGCGACGGCGATGGTGGCGTCGGTCCGGCGCACCGGCCGGCCGGCCATGCGCAGGCCTTCGAAGGCCTGCGGGCTGGTCACCTCGTGGACGAGATGACGGTCGACGTAGATGACGCACGTACCGTCGTCCTGACGATGGACGACGTGGGCATCCCAGATTTTCTCGAACAGTGTCCGCGGCGGAGGAGGCGGTGACGGCGGCGTGGCCGACTTCTTGCGGAACGCCATGGTGCGCCTACTTCTTTCCGCCGCCCTTGGCGGCGCGCACGTTCTTTTCCTCCTTGGGCTTTTCCTTCTTGATCCTTTCACGCCGCGGATTCTTGGTCTCGTCGGCCTGCTCGGCGACCAGCTCGCGCTGGGCCTCGACGTCCTCGGCGATGCGGCTCGCCTTGCCGCGCAGTTCGCGCAAGTAGTAGAGCTTGGCGCGGCGCACGATGCCCTTGCGGACGACCTCGATCTCCCAGATGCCCGGGCTGTAGAGCGGGAACACGCGCTCGACGCCCTCGCCGAACGAGATCTTGCGCACCGTGAACGACGAGTTGATGCCGTCGTTCTTGCGGCCGATGCACAGGCCTTCGTAGACCTGAATGCGCTCGCGGCTGCCTTCCTGAACCTTGACGTGCACGCGGAGCGTATCGCCGGGTTCGAAACGCGGCACCGGCCGCTCGGCCGTCACCTTGTCCATCTGGGCCTGGGCCAGCGTATCGAGAATGTTCATCGCATCCATCCTTTCGTCACTTGTCTCTGTTCGTCCTCGCGGTGCGCCCGGCCCACAGATCGGGCCGCCGCCGCCGCGTAATCTCTTCGCGCTGTCGCCTCCGCCACTCGGCCACTTTGCCGTGATGGCCCGAGACCAGAACCTCCGGCACGCGCCGTTCGGTTCCGTCGGGCCCGGTCCAGCTCGCGGGCCTCGTGTAGTGCGGATACTCCAGCAGTCCGTCCTCGAAACTCTCCTCGTTCGCCGACGTGGGCTCGCCCATCACACCGGGCAGCAGCCGCACGCAGCAATCCATCACCGCCATGGCCGCGATCTCGCCGCCCGAAAGCACGAAATCGCCGACCGAGATCTCCTCCAACGCCTGGGCCTCGATGACGCGCTCGTCGACGCCTTCGAACCGCCCACACACCAGAACCACGCCCGGACCCTGAGCCAGCTCCCGCCCGCGCGCCTGAGTGAGCGGCGCGCCTCGGGGAGACAGCAGAACCTTCGGCACCCCCGTCATCCCTGGCGACTGGGCGACCGCCTCGATCGCCGCCGACAGCACGTCGGGCTTCATCACCATGCCGGCGCCGCCCCCGAAGGGCGCGTCATCGACCGTACCGTGGCGATCCTTGGCGAACCGCCTGATGTCGACCGCCTCCAGCGACCACACGCCTTCCTTCAGTGCCTTGCCGGCCAGGCTCTCGCCCAGCGGGCCCGGAAACATCTCCGGGAAGAGCGTCAGCGCCACAGCGCGCCACACGTTAGTCCTTCGCCTCCTTCTCACCGCCTCCCGCCAGCAGGCCTGCCGGCGGATCGACCACGACCTTGCCGCCCTCGACATCGATCTCGGGCACCGCTTCATCGGTGAAAGGCAGCATCACCGACTGACGTGACGCCGTGCCTCCCGAGATCTCCATCGTCCGGCCCGCGCCGAAATCGTGGAAGGCGATCACCTTCCCCCAATCCCGGCCGTCCGTTCCGACGGCACGCAGACCGATCAGGTCCGCCTCGTACCACTCCCGCTCGCCCGTCGCCGGCAATCGCTCGCGCTCCACGAAGAGCCGCAAGCCTCGTATCGCCTCGGCGGCGTTGCGATCGGCTACGCCCTCGATCCGGGCCAGCACCGCACCTTTGACGGTGCTCAATGCCTCGACCCGGTACCGCGTCTTCCCCGCCTCGTCCGACAGCTCGCCATAGGAGGCGATGGCCATCGGGTCGTCGGTGAAGCTCCTGATGCGCACCAGGCCGCGCACTCCGTGCGGCGCGGCCACGACGCCCAGCAGGACGCGGCCGTTAGTCATCAGTTCGCGGCAGCCTCACCACCCTCGGCCGGAGCCGCAGCAGCGGCAGCCGCCGCCTTCAGGCGCTCCTGCGCCTTGGCGCGCGGAACCGGCTTCTTGGTCTGGTCGCGGCGCTCGCGCGGCTGCATCAGCTCGGCCTGAGACAGGAACTTGGCGACGCGGTCCGAGGGCTGGGCGCCGACCTTCAGCCAATGCGCGATGCGCTCCTTGTCGAGCTTGATGCGCTCGGCGTGCTCGCGCGGCAGCAGCGGGTTGTAAGTGCCGAGCTTCTCGATGAAGCGGCCATCGCGCGGGCTGCGCGAATCGGCCACGACGATGTGGAAGAACGGCCGCTTCTTGGCGCCGTGACGGGTCATACGAATAGCAAGCATTCTTTCTCCTTCGAAATTTCAGCGCGGGAAGCCGGGCGGCGGCGTCATGCCTCCGAGGCTGCGCATGAATCCCTTCTCTCCGAGTTTGTTGACGCGTTTCATCATCTTGAGCATGTCGGCGTGCTGCTTGAGCAGCTTGTTGACGTCCTGCACCTGCACGCCCGAGCCCTTGGCGATGCGCTTCTTGCGCGAGGCGTGGATGATGTCCGGGTTGCGCCGTTCCTTGGGCGTCATCGCGAGGATGACGGCTTCCTGGCGCTTGAGCTGGCCTTCGTCGATCTTGGCCTTGGACATCGCCGCCTTGGCCTGCATGGCGCCCGGCAGCATGCCCATCAGGCCGCTGAGGCCGCCCATCTTGCGCAGCTGACGCAGCTGGCTCAGCAGGTCGTCCATGTCGAACTGGCCCTTGCGGACCTTGGCCGCGAGCTTCTCGGCGTCCTCTTTCTCGATCGTCTCGGCGGCGCGCTCGACCAGCGAGACGATGTCGCCCATGCCGAGGATGCGGCTGGCGATGCGGTCGGGATGGAACGGCTCCAGGGCGTCGAACTTCTCGCCGACGCCGATCAGCTTGACCGGGCGGCCGGTGACGGCGCGCATCGACAGGGCGGCGCCGCCGCGCGCATCGCCGTCGACGCGGGTCAGCACGATGCCGGTGACGGCCAGCCGATCGTTGAAGGCCTTGGCGACGTTGACCGCGTCCTGGCCGGTCATGGCGTCGGCGACGAGCAGCGTCTCCTGCGGCTTGGAGAGGGCGCTGATGTCGGCGACCTCTTTCATGAGCTCTTCGTCGATCGACAGGCGACCGGCGGTGTCGAGGATCAGGACGTCGTAGCCTTCACGCCGCGCCGTCTCCAGGGCGCGCCGCGTGATGGCGAGCGGCATCTCCAGCGGCACGATCGGCAGGGTCGGCACGCCGGTCTGCTCGCCCAGGATCTTCAGCTGCTGCTGCGCGGCCGGCCGACGGGTGTCGAGCGAGGCCATCATGACCTTGCGCTTGGTGGCGAAGGTGCCGCCGAACTCGGCGGCCATGCCCTGCGGGCCCTGGCTGAGGCGATAGCCGATCTTGGCCGAAGAAGTGGTCTTGCCCGAGCCCTGCAGGCCGACCATCAGGATCACGACCGGCGGGATGGCGTTGAGGTCGAGATCGGCGACGGTGCCGCCCAGCATCTCGACCAGGTGATCGTTGACGATCTTGATGACCATCTGGCCCGGCGTGACCGAGCGGATCACGTCGGCGCCGATCGCCTTGGGGCGGACCCCGTCGATGAACTGGCGGACGACGGGCAGGGCCACATCGGCCTCGAGAAGCGCCGTACGGACCTCGCGCAGGGCGGCGTCGACATCGGCCTCGGAGAGCGCACCGCGCCCGCGAAGCTTGTCGAATACGTCTCCCAGACGTTTGCTCAGACCCTCGAACATCTCGCTCGTCGACCTTACGTTCGCCCAAATACGTATCGCGCCGATGCGCGAACCTTCGCGGATCAGCGGAGCTCCCCGAAGGGGGAACCATTAAATCGGCACGACCGATTGAACGGGCGGGGTATAAGGCCTGCCGGACAAGGAGTCAAAAGGCTTGACGGCAGACGCTAACCGTTTGATCCAGAACGATTCTCGACCCATCAGCGGGTGGTCGATCCTGGTCTTCCTCGTCGTCCTGCCGCTCTTGCTGGCGCCGGCGGTGTGGCTGCTCGGCGGCCGCGAGATGCTGGCCATGCTGGCGCTTTTCTTCATATCCGGCCTGGTCGCGCTCGTCATCGCGGTCAGCCCGATGGGCTGGCGGGCCCTGCCGGCCCTGGGTTTTCGCCCGGCGCGCTTCTGGACGATCGTGTTCGGCACGGTGGGCGCCCTGGTCGTGTCGGTCGCGGCCAGCCAGCTGGGGGAGCCGGAAGGCGTGAAGCAGGCCATGGACGTCGCCCGCACGCCCCGGCTGTTCGTGGCGAGCCTGGCCGTGATGGCGCTGCTGGCGCCGCTGGCCGAGGAAGCGGTGTTTCGCGGCCTGCTCTACGGCTGGGTGGCCGGGCGCTGGGGGACGACCGTCGCCTGGTTCGTAAGCTCGATCCTGTTCGCCGCCGCCCATGTCGAGCCGGCCCATGTCCTTTTGGTGCTGCCGCTCGGCCTGTGGTTCGGCTGGCTGCGGCAACGCACCGATTCGCTGTGGCCGTCGCTGGTGGCGCATATCGTCAACAACGGCCTGGCGGTCGTGGCCGCGGCGGTGATCGACAAGTAGTCAGCCTGCGAGCTTGCGGTCGACGAAGTCCAGCCGGTCCTGGCCCCAGAAGATCTCCTTGTCGATCACGAAGGACGGCGCACCGAACACGCCCTGGTCGATGGCGAACTTGGTGTAGGACTCGCGCTTCTCGGCCATGCCGGGCGCTTCGCTCGCCTTGAGCACCAGGTCGGCGTCGAGGCCGCAGCCGGCGATGATCTCGCGCAGGGTCGCCGGATCTCCGGTGTTCTTCTCCTCCGCCCACAGCGCGTAAAGCACCGCGTGGGCAAGCTTGATGGCGTCGGCCATGCGGCTGAGCTCGCGCAAGGCGATCACGCACTTCGCCGCCGGCACTTCGTTGGCAGGAAAGAACTTGGGCTCGAGATTGAGCTTCACGCCGGTCTGGTCGCGCCAGCGCTTCAGCTCCATCATGCGATAGGCTTGGCGTTGCGGCGCGCGCTTGGGCAGCGGCAGGCCACCCGAGACCGCGAAAACGGAGCCGAAATCGACCGGCCAGATCGTGACGTGCGCATTGTGTTTCCTGGCAATCTCCTCGAACCGCTTCGACCCGAGATAGGTCCAGGGAGAATTCAAGGAGACGTAGTAATCGACGTGCTTGGCCATGTTTCATCCTCCGCGCGCGGACTGTGGCCGAATGGGAGGCGACAGCAAAGGGCCGATGGGCCATCCTTCCCCGCGTGTCGGAACGAACCATCGCGATCACCGGCGGCGATGCCGGCTATTTCGACCTCATCAAGGACTGCGTCGGATCGCTGCGCGCGGTGGCGGAAGGTCGCGCGCTGGACCTCGGCATCCTCGATTGCGGTTTGACTGAGGAGCAACGTGCCTGGTGCCGCGACCAGGGCGCCACGCTGGTCGTGCCGCAGTGGGATATCGACTTTCCCGGTCGCGACAAGTTGAAGGATGGCTACAAGGCATTGACGGCCCGGCCGTTCCTGCCGCGCTATTTCCCGGGCTTCGATCTCTATCTCTGGATCGACGGCGACTGCTGGGTGCAGCAGGGCGATGCGCTCGCTTTGTTCCAACGCGCCGCGCGCACCGGCGCGCTCGCGGTGGCGCCGGAGATCCATCGCTCGATGCGCCACTACCGCCACGCCTGGGGCGAGTTCTCCTCGATCAACGGCGCGGCATACGAAGAGGGCTTCGGCAAGGAGATGGCCGAGCGGCTGATCCGCTATCCCCTCATCAACGCCGGTGTCTTCGCGCTCAAGGCCGATGCACCGCACTGGGCCGGCTGGGCCGACGTGATGGGCGAGGCCCTGCAACGCTCGACCAACATGACCGACCAGATCGCGCTCAATGTCCTGGTCTATGACCGGGGCTTCGCCTGCGAGCCCCTGCCCAGCCGCTGCAACTGGCCAATCCACCACGCGACGCCGGCCTGGGACGCCGAACGGTCATTGTTCGTCGAGCCCGCAATGCCCTACGACCCCTTGGGCATCCTGCACATGACCATCTACACCAAGCGGCTGGCGACCCTGGATGTGCGGGAACTGGGCGGGCCGTATGACGGCCAGGTCCGGCCGCGCTCGTTGCGCTGGCCGGGCCGAACGGCCATATAGCGCCGCATGGCCACCACGCCGTTCCTGAAAATGCCATTCTTGAAGATGCACGGGCTGGGCAACGATTTCGTCGTGCTCGACGCCCGGACGGCCGCGCTCGACCTGACGCCGGAACGCCGCCGGGTCATCGCCGACCGCCGGCTGGGCGTGGGCTGCGACCAGCTGATCGTGCTCGAGCCGCCGACCGAGCGCGAGGCCGACGTCTTCATGCGCATCTACAATCCCGACGGCGGCGAGGCCCAGGCCTGCGGCAACGCCACGCGCTGCGTCGCCTCGGTGGTGATGGACGAGCGCAAGACCGACTTGGTCACGGTGCAGACCGTCGCGGGCCTGCTCGAATCGCAGAAGACCGGAGTGGGCAGCAACGGTCTGCCTGTGATCTCGGTCGACATGGGGCCGGCGCGGCTCGACTGGCGCGAGATCCCCGTCGCCCAGGCCTGCGACACCAATCACATGCCGGTCGGCATCGGTCCGCTGCAGGATCCCGTCGGCACCAACATGGGCAATCCGCACGCGACGTTCTTTGTCGACGATGCCGCGGCGATCCCGTTGGCCGAGCTCGGCCCCAAGCTGGAGCACGACCGCTTCTTCCCCGAGCGCGCCAACATCGGCGTCGCCCAGCTCCTGGGCGAAGGCCGGCTGCGGCTGCGCGTCTGGGAGCGCGGCGCCGGCATCACGCTGGCCTGCGGCTCGGGCGCCTGTGCGGCCGTCGTGGCGGCGAGCAGGCGCGGCCTGGTGCCGCGCAGGGCGGATGTGATCCTCGAAGGCGGCACGCTCACCATCGAATGGCTGCGCGACGATCATGTGCTGATGACCGGCGGCATCGCGCTCGCCTTCAAGGGCGAGCTCGACCGCTCGCTGCTTTCGTGAGGTGGCCGGGTGAGCGAGACATCTAAGGAAACCCCGAAGAAGGGCTGGTTTTCGCGGTGGCGCTCCAAAGGCGACGCGCCGAGCGAGACGCCTGCGCCCGAAGCCGCTGCTCCCGAATTGGTGACCGAGACACTCGAGCCTGTCGCGGAAGAAGCCAAGCCCGCTGTCGAAGAAGTAGAGATCCGGGTCGCGGTTGAACGGGAAGCCGAGGTCGAACCGGAAGCCGAGAAGAAAGGCTGGCTGTCGCGCCTGCGCGCGGGCCTCGCCAAGTCGACCAAGCGCGTCACCGAGAGCATCACTGGCCTCTTCACCAAGAAGAAGCTCGACCAGCAGACGCTCGACGATCTGGAGGACGCGCTGATCCAGGCCGATCTCGGCGTCAGCGTCGCCGCCCGCCTGGTCGCGAAGCTCGGCAAGGAACGCTTCGGCAAGGAAGTGACCGACGAGGAGGTGCGTGCTGCCTTCGCCGACGACATCGCCGAGATCCTGCAGCCGGTCGCGATGCCGCTGGTCATCGACCCGGCGAAGAAGCCGCATGTCGTGCTGGTGATCGGCGTGAACGGCAGTGGCAAGACCACGACCATCGCCAAGCTCGCCAACCTCTACAAGCGCGAGGGCCGCAAGGTCATGCTGGCCGCGGGCGACACTTTCCGCGCCGCCGCCGTCGAGCAGCTCAAGGTGTGGGGCGATCGCGCCGGCGTGCCGGTGATCGCCAAGGACACCGGCGCCGATGCGGCGGGCCTCGCCTATGAAGCATTGGAGCGCGCCAAGGCCGAGGCCTGCGACGTGCTGCTGATCGATACGGCGGGCCGCCTGCACAACAAGTCCAACCTGATGGACGAGCTCGCCAAGATCGTGCGCGTTATCCGCAAGCTCGATGCCAGCGCGCCGCATTCCTGCCTGCTGGTGCTCGACGCCACGACCGGCCAGAACGCCCATGCCCAGGTCGAGACCTTCAAGACCATGTCGCCGGTCGACGCCCTGGTGCTGACCAAGCTCGACGGCAGCGCCAAGGGCGGCGTGCTGGTGGCGCTGGCCGAGAAGTTCAAATTGCCGGTGGTCGCGATCGGCGTCGGTGAGGGCATCGACGATCTCAGGCCGTTCGAAGCGCGGGCCTTCGCGCGCGGATTGATGGGACTCGCATGAGCGAAGGCGCACAACAGGAGAACGGCGCGCGCCGGCTCTATGCCACGGCGCTGGAGCTCGGGCCGCTGCTGCTGTTCTTCCTGGCCAACGGCAAATGGGGCATCTACTACGGCACCGGCGTTTTCATCGTCGCGACTGCGATCGCGCTGCCCTGCTATCGCTGGCTGGAGAAGCGCTGGCCGGTGATGCCGCTGGTCGGCGGTTTCTTCGTGCTGGTGTTCGGCGGGCTGACGATCTGGCTGCAGGACGACACCTTCATCAAGCTGAAGCCCACCATCGTGAACTGCCTGTTCGGCGTGATCCTGGGCGGCGGCCTGCTGCTGATAAACCGACCGTTGCTGAAGCCGATCTTCGGCGCCGCCTTCCGGCTGACCGACGAGGGCTGGCGCAAGCTCACCGTGCGCTGGGCGCTGTTCTTCTTCGTGCTGGCCGCCATCAACGAGGTGATGTGGCGCAACTTCCCGACCGACACCTGGATCGCGAGCAAGATGTTCCTGAGCTTCCCGCTGACCCTGGTCTTTGCCTTCCTGCAGGTGCCGCTGCTCAAGCGCTACTGGGACGGCGACGACAATCCGTTTGCGGGTGGGAAGTAGTCGTCTTCGTCTTCCGGACCGCGTATGTGGACGGCCCCCGGTCTGCAAGAACAAAGTTGAGTAGGAGTGGCCGGGGCGGTTGCGGTCGTATGTCCGGTCTCTTTGTGCGGTCACACACGACCGCGGACCAAGATGGTATCCGCAACCCGAGTTCCAAACGCGCATGAGGCCTCGTGGGCCGCGCGGTCCGTCGGAATGTCTCGGGTCTTTGAACGCGCCTTGTCACACCAACTGTTGTTGCTCGAGCAGACCCCGGCCCTCAGCGAGAGGTCTCGCTGAAGCTCGTCAGGCGGCGAGGCCTTTGGGGGCCCTGCCGCGGTTTGGATCGTAGCGTTCGCCACTGGTCATGATCTTCCAGGCGATGCGGGCAGTCTTGTTGGCCAGCGCCACGGCGGCGACCTTGGGAGGCTTGCGCTTGAGCAGCTCGCCGAGCCAGGACGAGGAGTTGCTGGGCCTGTTCTTGGCGTGGCGGATGCAGGCCATGGCACCGCTGACCAGCACGGCCCGCAAGTGCTCATCGCCGGCCCTGGTGATGCCGCCTTGCCTCTGCCTGCCTGCGCTCGAATGGTCAGTGGGGGTCAGGCCGAGCCAGGCAGCACAGCGGCGCCCTGACCGGAAGGCGTGGGGATCGACGATCTTGGTCACCAACAGGCAAGCGGCGATCGGGCCGATGGCCGGCACTTCCATCAGGCGCCGGGTCACTTCGTTGGAGCGATGGAAGGCCAGCATCTGCTTGTCGATCGTGGCGATCCGCGGCCCAAGCTCGGCGTATTCCTGGCCCATCCCGGCAAACATCTCCTTGGTCAGGGCGGGCAGGCTGTCGTCGGTGGCGATACGCGCCAGCAGCGGCGGGATCTTGTCCAACCCCTTGGCGGCGACCAAGCCGAACTCGGCGGCGTGGCTGCGGATGCTGTTGGTGAGCTGAGTGCGTCGCTTGATCAGGCTCTCGCGCACGCCCAGCAGCATCTGCACGGCCGACTGTTCGACGCTCTTGATCGGCACAAACCGCTCTTGCACCTTGTCTCGCTTCATCACCTCGCAGATCGCCTCGGCGTCGATCTTGTCGTTCTTGTTGCGGCCAACGTAGGCCGTCTTCACGTGCTGTGGCGGGATCAGCACCACTTGATGGCCCAGCTTCTGCAGTTCACGCCCCCAGTGGTGCGATGCACCGCAAGCCTCCAGGCCGACCAGGGTCGGCTCAAGCTGGGCAAAGAACACCAAAAACTGCCGGCGCCGCAGCTGCTTGCGCAACACCGGACGCTCCCCATCGTCGACACCGTGAAGCTGGAACACACTCTTCGACGTATCGATACCGATTCGTGCTAACTTGACCATGGACGGCTCCCTCGAATGTGATCTTCAACGACCTCATTCTGGCACACAGATGCCGTTGGGGGCCGTCCACACCAACGCGCGTCCTCGCGCGCCTCGTGAGCGCGCGGGACGCGCGCGGTCCGGAAGATTTAGAGAAGCTGCGGCTGCAGCGCTTCGGTCTCTTCCTTGAGCGCCGACAGGTACTCCTCGGCGAACGAGCCGACGGCCGAATCCTCGACCCAGGCCGCTACGCATACCGCCGCGATGGTGGCGCCATCGTAGCGCCGGAGTGGGACCGCCACGGCGTGGTAGCCGCGGCGCAGTTCCTGGGCGGTGATGGCGTAGCCTTGCTTGCGCACCTGCAGGATCTCCGCCCGCAGCGCCTTCTTGTCGGTGACGGTGAAGTCGGTCATCACCTTGGGCTCGAGCTTGTCCAGCCAGCCGTCGAGCACCTCGTCGGGCAGCTGGCTCAGGATGGCGCGGCCGGCCGCGGTGTTGAAGGCGGGGCGGCGCAGGCCGATGGTTGGCGCCAGCACGTCGGGACGGCCGTGCAGCGAATGGGCGATCATGACGATGTCGTAGCCGTCGAGCACGGCGGCGAAGCATGACTGCTCGATGCGGTCGCCGATGCGCTCGCAGGCGGGCTGGACGACGGTCGAGACCATGTTCGAGCCGAGATAGGCCGAGGCCAGCTCCATGATGCGAGGGGTGAGACGGAAACTGCGGCCGTCATTCTCCGCCAGGCCGAGGCAGGTGAGGGTGTAGAGCGCGCGCCGCACGCTGGGCTTGGGCAGGTCGGTGGCGCGCGCCACGTCGCTCAGGGTCATGTGCTTCTTCTCGCGGCCGAAGGCGCCGATGACCCTGAGCCCGCGCGCAAAGGCTTCGAGGAAGTCGGGCCCATGGCCGCTCGCCGCCCGCTTCTCCGCATCCTCTGCCCGCAATCGCGCCATTCATGTCCTCCCGACCGACGTCAGGCTTTTAGCGCCCACGCATTGTCGGCGTCGACCAGCAGCGTGACCGTGTCGCCCACCGCGGCCGCGCGCGTGGAGGCGCACTCGACGTTGAACCGGCGACCCGCCGTCTCGACGGTGAGCGACCGGCGCGGCCCGCGGAACACACCATCGACCACTTTGCCCGGCCAGGTGAGATGACCGTTGGCCGCCGTCGCATTGGCCGCAGCGAGCGTGACGTCCTCCGGCCGGACCATCACCGACACGGTCTCGCCCGGCTGCAAGGCCTGGCCAGCGCGGCAGTGACCGCCGTCGATGGTCACCAGCCAGTCGCCTTCGGCGGCCGGACGGCAGGCGGCGACGGTCGCCTCGATGAAGTTGGGCGTGCCGAAGAACGCCGCGACCTCGCGGCTGGCCGGCTTCCGATAGACGTCTTCGGGCGCGCCGACCTGCAGGATGCGCCCGCGTTGCATGACCACGACGCGGTCGGACAACGCCATCGCCTCTTCCTGGTCGTGCGTGACGTAGAGGGTGGTGATCTTCAGCCGCCGCTGCAGGGCGCGGAATTCATCGCCCATCTGGGCGCGCAGGCGGGCATCGAGATTGCTGAGCGGCTCGTCGAGCAGCAGCACCTCGGGCTCGAACACCAGAGCGCGCGCGATCGCCACGCGCTGCTGCTGGCCGCCCGACAGCGCCGGCGCCGGCCGGTCGGCGAAGCGATCCATCTCGACCAGGCGCAGCGCCGCCATCACGCGCTGCTTGATCTCGGGCTTGGCGACGTGGCGCACGCTCAAAGGGTAGGCGACGTTGTCGAACACCGTCATGTGCGGCCAGATCGCGTAGGACTGGAACACCATGCCGAGCTTGCGCAGGTCGGGCGGCACGAACAGCCCGGCCGGCGCGTCGCTCACCACGCGGCCGCCGATCACGATCGAGCCGGTGTCGTTGCGCTCCAGCCCCGCCACCATGCGCAGGGTCGTGGTCTTGCCGCAGCCCGACGGCCCCAGCAGGGTCACGAACTCGCCGTGCTCGATCGCGAGGTCGATGCCGTCGACCGCCTTGACCTCGGCGAAGTGCCGGCCGACCTCGTGCAGGGAGACGCTGGGCATGCGGTCCTACTTGAAGATCTGCTTGGCCAGTTCGAGCATGGCGTCCTGCCGCTCGGGCACGGTGGTGCCCAGCGCCTTGGTCGCGAGCAGCGGCCGCAGCTCCTCGATGGTCTTCTCGATCACGCCCTTGACGACGGGATTGTAGCCGGCGTTGGCGTAGATGATCTGCTGCTCGGGTTCGAGATAGAAGTTCATGAACAGCCGCGCCGCGTTGGAGTGGGGCGCATTCTTCAGCATGGCGAGGTCGAAGCGGACGTAAGGACGTCCCTCGACGGGCACGATCGGCTTGATCGGCAGGCCCTTCAGCGTGTTGGTGTCCTGCAGCGAGAACGGCAGGTAGAGCGGGTACTCGCCGCGCGCCACGCGCCGCTCGCTGTTGGCGATGTCGCGCGAGAAGACCGGCTTCTGGGTCGCCAGCTTCTCGATGAACTCCTTGCCGAACGTGTCGTACATCACGACGAAGAACACCGCACCGCCGCCCAGCGCACGGTAGTCGTCGGACAGGATCTTGCCCGTCCATCTGGGATCGAGAATGTCCTTCCAGCTCTTGGGCTCGTCGGCCGGTTTCACCAGGTTGCGGTTGATCATCAGGGCATAGCTGATGACCTCGGCCGGAACGCGGATGTCGTCGGCCTCGTATGGCGGCACGATGTTCTTGATGTTGGGGATGAGGCCGTGCGGCTGGAAGTTGCCGTCGCGGGTCATCAGCCAGGTTGTCGTGCTGCCGTTGTGATGGACGTCGCCCAGGAAGCGTCCGGCCGCCTGCTCGACGCGCACACGTTCGCGAACCTCGCTGGCGCGCGCCTCCAGGAGCTCGACCGAGATGCCGTACTTCTGCTCGAAGGCCTTGGTGACCGCCTTGAGCGAGGGGGAGCCGATCGAGGCGGTGTAGATGACGAGCTTGCCTTCCTTCTTGGCGGCGTCCGGCACCTTGGCCCAGTCGTCCTGCGCCCAGGCACGGCCGCCGATCGCGGCGCTTGCTGCCAGGATTCCGAGTACGCGTCTCCTCAACATGGTCCCATCCCTTCCCTGTTCAGAGCGTGCTGATGCGCTTCTTGATGAACTTGAGCTGGACCCAGCGGAACACCAGGACCAGTACCAGCATCACCAGGCCGATGACGCTCACTTCCTCGGGCTTGCCGCTCACCCACATCTTCAGCATGACCACCGACAGCACCTCGGTGCCGGGCGCGTAGAGCAGGATCGAGGCGCTGAGCTCGCGCATGATGCCGAAGAAGATCAGCACCCAGCCGACCGCGAAGGCGGGCCAGGCCAGCGCGATCAGGATGCGGCCCAAGGTCTGCCACCAGCCGGCGCCGTGCACGCGGCTGCATTCCTCGATGTCGTTGGCGATCTGCTGGTAGGCGGCCGAGGTGACGCGCACCGCGACCGGCGTGCCGAGCGCGATATAGGCCAGCAGCAGCGCCCACAAGGTGCCGTAGATCGGGATGGCGTGCGGCAGGATGGCGAAGCCCCACAGGAACCCGATGCCCAAAACCATCCCAGGCATCATCCAGGGCAACCAGGCCAGAAGGTCGATCAGGCGGCGGCCGCGCCAGCGCGTGCGCGTGGTGACGTAGGCCACGATGCCGCCGAGCGCCATGGTCGCGGTGGCGCCGACGAAGCCCAGCAGCATGGTGTTGCCGAAGGCGCGCCAGAAGCTCGAATTTTCCCAGACGCTGCGATAGTGCTCGAAGGTCAGCATGTCGGCTTCGTAGAAGCCGAAGAACTTGAAGAACGAGCTGAGCAGCAGCTGGCCGATGGGCAGCGCTACGGTGAGCACGAAGAACACGATGCAGATGCCGAAGGTGACCCAGCGCATCCGACCGAGCCGCGTGATGTTGGGCGCGTAGCCCTTGCCGGTCACGGTGGTGAAGGTGCGGCCGCGCAGCAGCCGGCTCTGCATCACCAGCAGCAGGAACATCAGCGCAAGCGCCGCGAAGGAGAGCGCCGTCGCCGACTGGTAGTCGGGCTGCGCCCGCTGGGTGATCGAGTTGTAGATCGCGGTGGTGATGACCTCGATGCCGACCGGCGTGCCGAAGAACACCGCCGATTCGAAGGATTCGATGCCGCGGATGAAGCTCAGGATGAAGGCGCTGGTGGTGACCGGCAGCATCAAGGCGAAGGTGACGCGCCAGAAGGTCTGCCAGCGTGTCGCCCCCGACATGCGGCTCGATTCCTCGAGCGCGGGGTCCATGGCACGGAAGGCGTCGACGACGAACAGGAATATGAACGGCGTCGAGTACTGCATCATGTGCCAGATGACGCCGCCGTAGGAGTAGACGTCGACCAGGGTGCCGTCGCTGCCCGTGAGCCAGCGCCAGGCGAGGTTGATGGTGCCGACCTGGGCGTTGCCCAGCATCGCCCAGGCCGTCGCCGTCAGGATCGGCGGGATGAAGAACGGCAGCGTGATCAGCACCTCCAGCACGCCGCGGCCCGGCGTGTCGGTGCGCGCCACGATCCAGGCCAGCAGCACGGCCAGCGCGAGCGCCAGCACCGTCTTGACCAGGGAAATGCCGACGGTGTTGGCCAGCACCACCAGGTTCTCGGGCGTGGCGATGGCGACGTAGCCGTTGAGGTTGAACTCGCCGGGAATGCCGGGCGGCGTCGAATGCAGGCTGCCGTAGAGCAGCATCAGCATGGGATAGAGCGACAGGAAACAGAGGACCGCGATCAGCGCGGCGATGCCTGCCGGCCGGCCCCAGCGCCACAGGCCGGCGGCCGACATCCTGCGCTCGCCCAAGGGGGCGGCAACGGTCACCATCCTCGCGCCTCCTCCCGCCCGAAGCGCCGACGCGCTTCAGGCCATGCGATGGCTGTCTGGAGCAGCCTTTGTCGCTTCAGCTACTCGGCCGCCAGCGGCAGCCCGTTCCTGTTCAGCAAGCCCAGCGGGCTCTTGGCGGTCTGCAGCTTCTCGGCATAGGCATCGAGCCAGTCCTGCTCGATCGGCGCCACGAACGCGCCGCCGCGCGCGCCGAGATAGATGTCGGGATTGTCGACCGTGGCCGGCACCTTCTTCTCGTTCATCAGCTCCTGCGCGGCCTGGATGCAGCGCCTGCGGGTGATGGCGATCATGCGGTCCGAAGGTGCCAGATGTTCCAGGCTGCGATCGACGATCTCGCCCATGCACTCGATCATCGCCTGGTCCTGCCGGCCGATGCCCTGGATGCCGGTGTAGTTGACGGTCTTCTGCATGTCGCGGTCGATCAGGTAGTCGTTCTCGCGATTGGCCTTGAGCCGCCAGCGTCCGAACCAGTCGTTGGTGTTCGGCAGGTACTCGACGTCGGGCTTCAGGCCGGGAATCCAGTCGCCGTTCTTCAGCAACTCGAGCGCACGCGTCTTGCCCTTCCAGGTGACGTTGTAGGTCATGGTGTGGGTGTCATCCATCGGCACGTTCAAGGTGCAGGCGACCTGGTCCTCGAAGAAGCCGTTGGGCGTGAGCGTGATGAACGGGAACATGAAGTGGGCGAAGCGATAGTAATACTGTCCCGCTTCGGCCGGCCGGTAGGCCGTGTACATGGTGCCCCACTCGGTCTCGGTCGACTTGTAGTCCGGCGCGCGATCGCCCACGCCCCACTTGTGGATCGTGTCGGGCGAGACGTCGTCCATCGTCAATCCGCCGACATGCAGGAAGCCGAAATGCGAGGTGTCGATGTCGCCCTCGAGCGACTGGAACCAGTTGCACTCGCGCATGTGCACGCGGGTGATGCGCTCTTCCTCGGGCAACATCAGTACTTCGATGTTGGGCAGCGAAGGCGCGTCCTTGCGGCTGCCCATATAGGTCCAGACGAAGCCCGCACGCTCGACCACCCGGTAGGACTTGGCCTTGATGCGCGCCTTGAAATCCTGCGCCGGGGGCACGTTCGGCATGTCGACGCAGTTGCCTTCGACGTCGAACTTCCAGCCGTGATAGACGCAGCGCAATCCGCCTTCCTCGTTGCGCCCGAAGAACAGCGAGGCGCAACGGTGCGGGCAACGATGCTCCATGATGCCGACGCGGCCGTCGGTGTCGCGGAAGGCGATCAGCTGCTCGCCCAGCAGCATCAGGCGCATCGGCTCACCGTCGGATTTCAATTCGGAAGAAAGACACGCGGGGATCCAATACTCCCGCATCAGGTTGCCCATCGGGGTCCCTGGACCCGTACGCGTCAGCATGTCGTTAGCGGCGGCTGTGAGCATGTGTTCCTCCGGTCTGTACGTACAGCGTACTATTGTACGATGAGCTTACATTCGCGCGGTCGGGCGGACAAGTCTGCCGGACGCCAGAGTGCGCCTGTGCCCGAGGGATGGCCACGGGCGGCGGCACCGTTTGCATCGATTTTTGCGGCGAGCTAAGGCATCGCCCCATGCCTCGATTGAATGCGAAGGATGCGGCCAGGCGACAAGCTGCCGGGCACGGAACACACCATGTCGAGGCGCTGGCCCGCGGACTGACGGTCATCCGTGCCTTCGGCCGCGACCGTTCGGCCATGACGTTGAGCGATGTGGCGCGGGCGACCACTCTGCCCAAACCGACGGTGCGGCGCGTGCTTCTTACCCTGGTCGACCTGGGCTATGCGGAGACCGACGGTCGCCAGTTCACGCTCGCCCCTGCCGTGCTCAGCCTGGCTGCAGCCTATCTCGGCTCCGACCTGGTGTCGACCGTGCTCCAGCCGGTTTGCGACAAGGTGATGAAGCTCACCGGCGAGGCCTGCTTCGTCGGCGTTCTCGACGGGCAGGAGATCGTGATGATCGCCCATGCCTCGACGCGTTTTCCGCTCGGTCTCGCCTCGCATGTCGGGATGAGGATGTCGGCATTCTCGACCGCCGCGGGGCGCGTGCTGCTGGGACTGCTGCCCGAGGAGGAGCTCGATGAGCGCCTGAAGGGCGCGCGGCTCAAGGGCAGCACGAAGTTCACCCTGACCGACAAGGCCAAGCTGCGCTCGACCATCGTGCGCGGCCGTGCCGACGGCTACTGCATCACCAAGCAGGAGGCGGCGATCGGCTTTTGCGCGGTTGCCGTCCCGTTGCGTCGCGTCGACGGCCGCGCCATCGGCGCCATCAGCATTCCGGCCCTCGCCGAGCGCGTCGCCGCCAATCCGCGCATCATGGACACCTTCCTCAAGGTCCTGCGCGATCAGGTCGACGCCCTGAGCGGCCAGCTCATCTGAGCTCCCGCGGCGCGCTGGCAGCGGCGTCCGTCATTTCAGCAACGCTAATTTGCGTCCCCGCGCTTCATCTGCCGCGCGTTCGATTCTATAATCGTACTAAAGTACGGACAGCGTACGACTTTGAGGAGGATGGCCTAATGCTCTCGATGGACAGCAACGACATTCTGACGCGCGTTGGACCAGGCACGCCGATGGGCGATCTGATGCGCGAGTACTGGATCCCGGCCTGCCTGCCGCAGGAGCTGGAGCGCGATGCCACGCCGATGCGCCTGAAGCTGCTGGGCGAGAAGCTGATTGCCTTCCGTGACAGTTCCGGCCGCATCGGCATCATGGATCACCGTTGCCCGCATCGTTGCGCCTCGATGTTCTTCGGTCGCAACGAAGAAGGCGGCGTGCGCTGCGCCTATCACGGCTGGAAGTTCGACGTCGACGGCAACTGCCTCGACATGCCCAACATCCCGGAGGACCAGCGTTTCACCGAGCGCGTGAAGGCCAAGGCCTACAAGGTCGCCGAGCTCGGCGGCATGGTCTGGGTCTACATGGGCAAGCGTGCGGTGCCGCCGCCGCTGCCTGCGCTGGAAGTCTTCGGACTGCCCGAGAGCGAGCGCATCGTCATGTGCCACCAGCGCGACTGCAACTGGCTGCAGTCGCTCGAAGGCGACATCGACACGTCGCATTTCGGCTTCCTGCATGTCGGCGGCGTGAAGCCCGACGACGTCGATCCCAACACCATGCATCGCTGGGGCCTGGTCGACCGCGCGCCGCGCTACCACGTCAAGGAAACCGACTGGGGCACGATGTACGATGCCTACCGCCCGGCCGGCCCCGGCAACTACTTCCACCGCTTCGCCCACTTCGCGTTCCCGTGCTTCGCCATGGTGCCGGACGGCACGTTCAGCAACATGATCCAGGCGACGCTGTCGGTGCCGCTCGATGACAGCCACACCATGACCTACGTGCTGGCCTGGTCGAAGCGCGAGCAGGCGCTGCGCACGCTCAAGGACGGCAGCGCCATTCCCGGCGCGGCGCTGACGCGCGACTTCCTGCCGACCACGACCGACTGGCTCGGCCGCTGGCGGCTGAAGGCCAACCGGGAGAACGACTATCTGATCGACCGCGAGGAGCAGAAGAGCGGCAAGTCGTTCTCCGGCATCCAGGGCATCGGCCAGCAGGACCAGGCCATGGTCGAGAGCATGGAAGGTCCCGACGAGGGCATCGTCGACCGCAGCTTCGAGCATCTGGCGCCCAGCGACCGCATGATCGCCATGACGCGGCGGCGCATCATCGCGGCCGCGCAGGCGCACCAGAAGGACGGCTCGACGCCGCCGACCGTCGACCGGCCCGACCTGATGCGCGGTGCGCGCGGCGGCTCGTTCGTCGCCTCCGACAAGATCGACTGGCTCGACGCCTATGCCGAGGAGCTGCGCAAGGCGCAGAGCCCGATGGACTTCCTGATGCGGGCCCAGGCCGCAGAGTAGTTGCGGCCGCAACGCGCGAGACGCCGCGCCAAGCGTCTCCTTCGCAAGCAAGGCGCTCCTGAGAGAGCGTTCTTGCGGAGGCAAGTCAGGCAACGACCGACAAGGAGGAACACGTCATGCAGGCCAAGGATTTGCGCCCGTCGCGCCGCGCCGTGATGGCCGGCGCTCTCGCTTTCACCGCCGCGCCGGCAATCCGGCCCGCCTCGGCGCAGCCGGCCGCCGGCGTCTCGCCGCAGCTTGCCGAGCTCTACGAGAAGGCCAAGCCCGAGAACGAGGTCACGATCTGGGCGCCCGGCGCGCCGTCGGTGCAATGGATTCCGGCGGAGTTCGCCAAGCGCTTCCCCGGCGTGAAGGTGAACTGGCTGGGCGACCAGCAGGCCAGCTCGCGGCTGATCGCCGAGAAACGCGCCGGCCGGCACGCCGTCGATGTCTGGACCTTCTCGCTCGGCGGCACGCTCGAGGTGCAGAAGCGCGGTCTCCTCGAGAAGGTCGACTGGCGCCAGTACGGAGCGCAGGATCGCGACATCTTCTGGGACGGCGAGGCGGTGTGTAACCACAACTACGTCTACGCCCCGATCTACGCCAAGGCCAAGCTCGCCAAGGAGCAGGTTCCTCGGGCCTGGGAGGCGATGCTCGATGCGCAATGGAACGACAAGCTCGTGTCGGACAGCTTCCTGCTGCCGCGGCTGGGCGGCTATCTCGCGATCGACTGGGGCCTCGATCGGACGGAGAAGTGGATCAAGACCCTGATCGAGCAGCGCAAGCTCCTGGTCGCGACCTCGCCGGTGGCGAACTTCCTGAAGTCGGGCGAGCGTCAGCTCGCTGTCGCCGAAAGCGTCAGCGGCGCCTTCCTGATGAACAAGGATGGCATAAATGTCGGATACCAGGTGATGGAGATGGTGCCGGCGACCCAGTTCGTGCTCGGCGCGATCAAGCAGGCGCCGCATCCCAACGCGAGCAAGCTCCTGATCGCCTGGCTGCTGACGCCGGAGGCGAAGATGCTCTACGAGGAGCTGGCCGGGCAGGCCGATATCCGCGCCAACTCCAAGTCGCCGCTGGCGCAGGAGATCAAGGCGGTCGGATCCAAAGTCATCTACGAGGATGTCGAGACGATGAATCAGCGCGCCGAGTACTACCGCAAGCTGGTGGCAATCGTCCGCGGCCAGGGCTGACCGCCGATGGCAGTGCAGGCGGACCAGGCACCGGTCGTCGACATCGCACGGCGCAAGCGCCGGCGCGGCCAGCTCGGCCTGGCCGGCGGCATCGTCGTTGTCGGCGCCGCGGCGGCGGCGATCTATCTGGTGATGGCGCCGCTCCTCGCGCTGCTCGCGACGGCCTTCCGCGGTCCGAGTGACCTCCTGCCGTTCGAGCCGGGCGCCCACTGGACCTTCGACAATCTCATCGACGTCTACGTCAACACGCCACTGCTCTCCAGCGTGCTGCCGAACACGGCGATCTTCGTCGCCGGCTCGGTCACGGTGACGTTCCTGACGGCATTCACCTTGGCGTGGCTGGTCGAGCGCACCGACCTGCCGTGGCGCACCATGCTGTTCACTGCGATCCTCTTCCCGCTGCTGGTGCCAGGCGTCGTCATGGCTTTCGCCTGGACCCTGCTGTTCGCGCCGAATGCCGGCTGGATCAACGTCCTGCTGCGCGGCGCGCTCGGGCTCGGCTCGCCCGGGCCGATCAACATCTTCAGCATGCCGGGCCTGATCCTGTGCCAGGGCGTCGCCTCGGTGCCCTTCGTCTTCCTGCTGCTCGGCGCGGCGATGCGCACCATGAACCCAGCTCTCGAGGAGGCCAGCAGCGCCTCGGGCGCACGTCCGTTGACGACTTTCCTGCGCGTGACCCTGCCGGTGCTGCGCCCCGGCGTGCTCGCACCGCTGATCCTGGCCACCCTGGTCGCCCTCGAACAGTTCGAGATGCCGCTGATCATCGGCTTCCCGGCACGCATCAACGTCTTCAGCACGCGGATCTATTTCGAGCTCAATCCCGAGGACGAACTGCCGGCCTACGGCAAGGCCGCCGCCGTGGCTCTGCTGTTCCTCGTTGCCGCCGTGGTGCTGCTGGCGATCTATAACAACCTGATCAAGCGCGCCGACCGCTTCGTCACGGTCACCGGCAAAGGCTACCGGCCGACCCGCTATCCGCTCGGCCGCTGGCGCGTGCCGGCGCTGCTCTTTGTCGGCTTCTATCTGGCCGTCGGTGCGATCCTGCCCGCCGTCGTGCTGGTATGGACGAGCTTTTCCGGCGGCAGCAACGAAAGCCTCAACTTCGATGCCTACCGCGCGCTCTTCGGCGATAGGCGCTTCTGGCCCGCGGTCGGCAACACCTTCCTGGTCGCCGGCCTCAGCGCCGGCCTCATCACCCTGATCGGCGCGCTGCTCGCCTGGCAGATTCTGCGCCTGCGTTTCCCCGGCCGCGCGCTGCTCGATGTCGTGAGCTTCATGTCGATCGGCATCCCGTCGGTGATCGCAGGTTTCGCGGTCATGGTGCTGCATCTCACGATTCCGATCGGCCTCTACGGCACCGTGTGGATCCTGATTCTTGCCTATTCGTATCGCCTGGCTGTCTCGACCCGCCTGTCGCGCGCGTCGTTGATGCAGATCCACGCGGAGCTCGAGGAGGCCTCTGCCGCCTCGGGTGGCCGCTGGCTGGACACCGTGCGCCGGGTGGTGCTGCCGCTGCTGGCGCCGTCGCTGATGGCGAGCTTCGTGCTGCTCTTCATCGTCGGCTTCCGGGAGTTCACGATCCCGATGGTCCTGCAGTCGGAGGACAATTGGGTGCTGAGCGTCATCATGTGGAAGCTGCAGGCCGACCGGCAGACCGCGCAGGCGGCGGCGGTCGGCACGCTCATCCTTTTGTTCGTTACGCCGGTGATCTTCGTGCTGCGCCGGCAGCTCCTCTCTCGCCAGGGCGATTCCTGATGCTCACAGTCAGAGGCCTGTCAAAAACCTATGCTACTGCCGACGGCAACTTCCATGCGTTGAAGGGCATCGACTTCGATATCCCGCAGGGTGGCTTCTACACGCTGCTGGGCGAATCGGGCTGCGGCAAGTCGACGACCCTGCGCTGCGTCGCCGGCCTCGAGGAGCCGGATGGCGGTTCGATCTCGATCGGCGGTCAGGTCGTGGCCGATGTCGAGCGCGGCACGCATGTACCGACCTTCGAACGCGACATCGGCCTGGTGTTCCAGTCCTACGCGATCTGGCCGCACATGGACGTGTTCGCCAACGTCGCCTATCCGCTGCGCGTTCAGCGGCCGCGCCTGGCGGCAGCCGACATCAAGGCCCGGGTCATGGATGCGCTGCGCCTGGTGGGCATGGAGAGCTATGCCACGCGGCCGGCGACCAAGCTGTCGGGCGGCCAGCAGCAGCGTGTCGCCTTCGCGCGCGCCTTGGTGCGCCGGCCGAAGCTCCTGCTGCTCGACGAGCCGCTCAGCAATCTCGACGCCAAGCTGCGCGAGCAAATGCGCTTCGAGCTCCAGGAGCTGATCGCACGGACGGGCGTCACGACGCTGTACGTGACCCACGACCAGTCCGAGGCGCTGGCCATGTCCGATACGGTGGCCGTGATGTCGGCGGGCCGGATCGTCCAGAGCGGAGCGCCGCGCGAGGTCTACGGCAGGCCCGTCGACCGCACGGTCGCCAATTTCCTGGGCAGCGCCAACATCCTGCGCGGCAAGGTGGTCGAGGTCCATGACGGCCTTGCGACAGTGACGCTCGACGGCGGCGCCAGCATGGTGCATGTGCCGTCACGTGCCGCCATTTCGCCGGGCGCGTCGGTCGACGTCATCTTCCGTCCCGAGGATGTCACGACCCACCTCGATCCTGTCGACGGCGCGATCGAATGCGGCATCGATCGGGTCGTCTTCCAGGGCGGCATGAGCGAATGCCAGCTCCGGCTCGGTTCGACCCTGCTGCGCACCGTGGTTCACCCCGTGGTCGGCGCGCAGCCGGGAGATCGTGCCTGGATCGCGATCCAGGCCGAGCGTTGCATCCTGTTTGCTGCCTAAACGCCGGCCGGCTTGCGCGGCGGCCACATGCGGGCGAGGTCGCCCGTGGGATTGGAGTAGGTCGCGAAGTCGGTCTTGCCGCGCGATTCATGGAAGTGGGCCAGCGCCCAGACCACGGTCGGGAAGGCAAGCTGTTCCCAGGGGATGTCGGCCCAGTCGACCAGCGCCACGTCCTCGCTCTCCGGCCCGGCAGCGACGTCGGCGCTGACCAGCCGCGCGCGATACATGATCTGCACCTGGCCGATGCGCGCCACGCTGTACATGGCGAGCAGTCGATCGATCTCGATGGTGGCGCAGGCCTCTTCGCGCGCCTCGCGTTGCGCCGCCTGCTCGGTGGTCTCGCCCAGCTCCATGTAGCCCGCGGGCAGGGTCCAGAAGCCCTTGCGCGGCTCGATGGCCCGCTTGGCCAACAGGATCTTGTCGTTCCAGGTGCAGACCGCGCCGGCGACGACCTTGGGGTTCTGGTAGTGGATGAACTCGCAGCGCGCGCACACCAGCCGCTCGCGATTGTCGCCGTCGGGAATCCGCTTCTCGAAGTGATCTGGCGGATCCCACGGCAGGCGAGGCCGTTCGGGCAGCGGCGGTGGCGTGCTCATCGCCTCCTGTCCTACGCCGCCCGTATGAGGGCCGCAACGCCGGGCAAGGTCTTGCCTTCCATCCATTCCAGGAAGGCGCCGCCCGCGGTCGAGACGTAGGAGAACTTCTCCTCGACGCCGGCTGCGGCCAGCGCCGCCACCGTGTCGCCGCCGCCCGCCACCGACAAGAGCTTGCTGGCGCCGGTCTGCTCGGCCACGGCGCGCGCCAGGGTGACAGTGCCGTTGTCGAACGGCTTGATCTCGAAGGCGCCGAGCGGGCCGTTCCACACCAGGGTCGCGCACTTGGCGACCTGCTTCACATAGACAGCGACCGACTTCGGCCCGACATCGAGGATCATCTGGTCGTCGGGGCAGGCCTTGGCATCAACCACCTGGCTCGGCGCGCCGGCCTTGAATTCGCCCGCGACCACGACGTCGACCGGCAGCAGGATCTCGCAGTTGGCGGCCTTGGCCTTGGCCATGATCTCGCGCGCCGTGTCCGCGAGGTCCTTCTCGGCCAGCGACTTGCCGATCTTGATCCCTTGCGCTGCCAAGAAAGTGTTGGCCATGCCGCCGCCGATGATCAGCTTGCCGACCTTGCCGACCAGGTTGCCCAGAAGGTCGAGCTTGGTGGAGACCTTGGCGCCGCCGACGACGGCGCAGACCGGCCGCTTGGGATTGCCCAGCGCCTTGTCGAGCGCTTCCAGCTCGGCCTGCATCAGGCGGCCGGCGGCGGCGGGAAGACGATTGGCCAGGCCCTCGGTCGAAGCGTGTGCGCGGTGCGCGGCGGAGAAGGCGTCGTTGACGTAGACGTCGCCCAGCACCGAGAGCTTGTCGATGAAGCCCGCGTCGTTCTTTTCCTCTTCCTTATGGAAGCGCAGGTTCTCCAGCAGCAGCACCTCGCCGGGCTTCAGCACGCGCACGGCTTCCTCGGCGAGCGGGCCGACGCAATCCTCGGCGAAGGCCACCGGCTTGCCGAGCGCTTGCGACAGGGGCTCGACCAGCGGCTTCAACGACATCTCGGGCACGCGCTTGCCGTCGGGGCGGCCGAAGTGGCTGAGCACAATCACCTTGGCGCCCTTGGCCGCGAGCTCGGCCAAGGTCGGCGCGGCACGCTCGATGCGCGTGGCGTCGGTCACCTTGCCGTTCTTCATCGGCACGTTGAGATCGACGCGCACCAGGACGCGCTTGCCGGACACGTCGATGGAGTCGATCGTCTTGAAGGTCGATTGCGGCATATCGTTACTCTTGCGGTGGGTTCTTGCGGATGACGAATATCAGCACATCGCCCTCCCGCCGACTCGAAACCAGCTCGTGGCCGGTCTGCTTGCAATAGGCAGGAAAGTCCTGCTCGGCGGCAGGATCGGTGGCGCGCACGGTCAGAAGCCCGCCAACCGGCAACTCTCGCAGCTTGCGGTTGGCGCGCAGCACGGGCAAGGGGCACAAGAGCCCGGTAGCGTCGTATTCGGCAGTGTCTGTCATTGCGGGCGATAATACTTCATCGCTTCGGGCAGCCAGCGGCGAATGTCGGTGATGCGCGTGGTATCGGCGGGGTGGGTGCTGAGCCATTCCGCCTTGCGGGGACCGGTGTTGGCGGCACGCATGTGTTCCCACACGGTGACCGCCTCGCGCGGATCGTAGCCGGCCATCGCCATCAGGATCAGCCCGATGCGGTCGGCCTCCGATTCCTGTGACCGCGACATCGGCAGGACATAGCCATAGGTCGCGCCGGCGCCCACGGCGGCCATCATCGCCGGCAGGTAGGCGCGGCTGCGGCCGGTGACCGCCGCCGACATCGCCACCGCAGCGGCGGTGGCGCCGACCTGCGCCGCCATCTGGTTGCTCATGCGTTCGGCGCCGTGGTGCGCGAGGGCGTGCGCGACCTCGTGGCCGATCACCACGGCGAGCCCCGCTTCTGTCCGCGTGATCGGCAGGATGCCGGTATAGACCACGACCTTCCCGCCGGGCAGGCAGAAGGCGTTGGGCTCGTTCTTGTCGATGGTCTTGAATTCCCAACGGAAACGCGGCGCGCGCCACAGGTCGCCGGGCGGACGCTCGGCCGCGGCAGCAATGCGCCGCCCGACCTTCTCGACCAGGGCGTTGGTTTTCGCGTCCTCCGACAGCGGCTCCTTGGCCAGCACCTCGCGATAAGCCTGCAGGCCCATCTGCCGCTCTTCACTCTCGCCGACCAGCATCAACTGCGAGCGGCCGGTGACCGGGGCGGTTTCGCAGGCGGCGAGCAGCGTGGCCAGCACGCACAGGATCGACAGCGAACGCATGCCTAAAATCTAGGGACGCGGTGGCGTCAGGTCGAGAGGAAGCCCGGCCCGCCGCGGCGCAGCAATTCGCTGCCGGCGTCGCGGCCCATCGCCTCGGCGTCGGCGAAGCCGCCGCGCCGTTCGGTCGCGATCAGCTGCGAGCCGTCGGGCTTGGCGATCAGCCCACGAAGATGAATCACGCCGTCTGTGAGAACCGCGTGGCCGGCAATCGGCGTGCGGCACGAGCCGTCGAGCACCGAAAGCATCGCGTGCTCGGCCTTGACGCAGGTCGCGGTCGGGCCGTGATCGATGGCGGCCAGCCAGCCTCGTGTCTGCGCGTCGTCGGCGCAGCATTCGATGCAGATCGCGCCCTGGCCGACGGCAGGCAGCATCTCGTCCTCGGGCACCGCCGCGCCGACATTCTCCAGGCCGAGCCGCTTCAGGCCGGCCAGCGCCAGGAGGGTGGCCTCGACCTCGCCCGCCTCGCGCTTGCGCAGTCGCGTGTCGACGTTGCCGCGCAAGGTGACGATTTTCAGGTCGGGCCGGCGATGCAGCAGCTGGGCCCGCCGCCGCAGAGCCGAGGTGCCGACCACGGCTCCCTGCTTCAGGTCGGCGATGCGCTTGACGTCACCCGCGATCAGCACGTCGCGTGCATCCTCGCGCGCCAGGAAGGCGGCGATCAGCAGTCCGGCAGGCTGCGCCGTCGGCATGTCCTTCATGCTGTGCACGGCGATGTCGATGCGATGCCCCAGCATCGCCTCCTCGATTTCCTTGACGAACAGGCCCTTGCCGCCGGCCTCGCTGAGCGGCCGGTCCTGGATGGCGTCGCCCGTGGTCTTGATGACGACGATCTCGACGGCGTCGGGCGCGGCCAATGCCGGCACTGATTGCGCCAGCGCCTCGCGCACCAATCCGGCCTGGGTGAGCGCGAGCTTGCTGCCGCGCGTGCCTAGTTTTAGGGCTGCCATGGTGCTGCTCTAGCGTAGCCGGGCGACGGAGGCTAGAAGACACGCATGCGCGTCCTGGGTATCGAAACGAGTTGCGACGAGACCGCCGTCGCCATCGTCGAGGCGCCTGCCGGCGCCGCTCCCGGCGGCCTGATCCTCGCCAACGTCGTTTACAGTCAGCAGACCGAGCACCGCCGCTTCGGCGGCGTGGTGCCGGAGATCGCCGCGCGCGCCCATCTCGAGCGTATCGACGGGCTGGTCGAGGACGCCCTGACCGAGGCCAGGCTCGGCCTCGACGATCTCGACGCCATTGCCGCCACCGGCGGTCCGGGGCTGATCGGCGGCGTCATGGTGGGCGTGATGGCAGCCAAGGGCCTGGCCTTCGCGCGCGAGAAGCCGTTCCTCGCCATCAACCATCTCGAAGGCCATGCGCTCACCGTGCGGCTGACCGAGCAGGTCGAGTTTCCCTATCTGCTGCTGCTGGTCTCGGGCGGCCACTGTCAGCTTCTGACGGTGCGCGGACCGGGGGACTTCACGCGGCTCGGCACCACCATCGACGACGCCGTCGGCGAATGCTTCGACAAGACCGCCAAACTTTTAGGGCTGGGCTTCCCCGGCGGCCCGGCGGTCGAGCGCATGGCCAATAATGGCGACACGCAGCGATTCGCGCTGCCGAGGCCGATGTGGCGCAAGCCCGGCTGCGATTTCTCCTTCTCCGGCCTCAAGACGGCGGTGCGCCAGGCCGTCGAGAAGCTCGATCCGGACGACCAGCAGGCGCATGCCGATCTCTGCGCTTCGTTCCAGCGCACCGTCGGCGACGTTCTGGCCGACCGATGCGCCAACGCGCTGGCGATGGCGCCGTCGCCGACGCTCGTCGTCGCCGGTGGCGTCGCGGCCAACCTCTACCTACGCGGTCGCCTGGAAGAAGTTGCCGCTCGGCACGGCGCCCGCCTGGTCGCGCCACCCGTGAAACTCTGCACCGATAATGGCGCCATGATCGCCTGGGCCGGCATCGAGCGGCTGCGACTCGGCCTGACCGACACCCTGGATTTCAAGCCGCGGCCGCGCTGGCCACTGGACGCGTCGGCGCCGATTCGGGTGTAGACTGCCGACATGACCTCCGAGATCGTCCCGCTGTTCTCCACGCCGGTGGTGATCTCGGACCTGCCCGATGCGGCCGCGCTCAACGTCGATCTCGCCAAGGCCATCGCCGAGCGCAGCAAAAGTCATCCCGGCACGCAGCATTCCAACCTGGGCGGCTGGCAGTCGACCTGGGACATGGATCGCTGGGGCGGTGCGGCGGCGATCAAGCTTCTGGCCATCGGCCGCAACCTCGCGAACCGCTACACGACCGACCGCGAGGGCAAGCCCGTCGCAGTGACCTGGCGCGCCAACATGTGGGCCAACATCAACAAGTCGGGCCACGGCAACGAATTCCATTCCCATCCCGGCAGCTTCTGGTCGGGCGTCTACTACGTCGATGACGGCGGCATCTCCGCCGATCCGTCGCTGGGCGGCGAGCTGGAGTTCATGGATCCGCGTGGCCCGGGCCCGGCGATGTACGCGCCGCAGCTTGCCTTCGCCTTGCCGGGCGGCCTGTCGATCGGCGCCAACGAGGTCGTGCATCCCCGGACCGGCCGGCTGGTCATGTTCCCAGCCTGGCTCTTGCACCAGGTGCGGCCCTATCGCGGCGGCGCCGAGCGCATCTCCATCGCCTTCAATCTCAGCCTGTGAACACACTCGGCCACATCGGCATCGTTGGCGGTGGTGCCTTTGGCACCACACTCGCCTGCCTGGGTCGCCGCGCCGGTCGGCGTGTGACCTTGTGGTCGCGCGATCCGTCGGTCGCGGCCGCGATTGCGCGCGATCGGGTGAACTCGGTCTATCTGCCGGGTATCCAACTGGACGACGGCATCGAGGCGGCCTCCGACCTCCCCGACCTTGCTGGGTGCGACGCCATCCTGCTGGTCTGTCCGGCGCAGGCCGTGCGCGAGTTGGCGGCCCAGCTCGCGGGTGCTGCGCCGATCGTCATCTGCGCCAAGGGCATTGAAGCCTCGAGCGGCCTTCTGATGCCCGAGGTGCTGGCCGAGGTCCTGCCCGGACGGCCGATCGCCATGCTGTCAGGCCCGAGCTTCGCCGAGGAGGTGGCGCGCGGGCTGCCGACGGCGCTCAGCATCGCCACCGCCGACCCGGCGCTTGGCCGGACCCTGGCCGGCGCGCTCGCCGCCGGCGCCTTTCGACCCTACTGGACGCACGATGTTTTGGGCGTGGCGCTGGGCGGCGCGGTGAAGAACGTGCTCGCCATTGCCGCCGGCATCGTCGAGGGCCGCGGGCTCGGCCACAATGCGGCGGCCGCGCTGATCACCCGCGGCTTCGCCGAGATGGCGCGGCTGGGCCAGGCGATGGGCGCAGAGCTCGAGACGCTGACGGGTCTCAGCGGACTGGGCGACCTGGTGCTGACCTGCCACGGCCCCCTGTCGCGCAATCGCTCCCTGGGCCTGGCCCTGGGCAAGGGCACGAAGCTCGCCGACTACATGGCTGGCCGCCGCCAGGTCGTCGAAGGCGAGGCGACGGCGCCGGCCGTGCTGGCGCGCGCGGCGCGCTACGAAATCGAGATGCCGATTTGTGCTGCCGTCGATGCTATCCTGCATCGCGGCGCCGACCTCGACGAGGCGATCCGCGCGCTGCTCGCGCGGCCGCTGCGACGCGAGGGGAAATGAAGATCGGAGGAGCGTGACATGGCGTATTGGCTCATCAAGTCCGAGCCGTCGGCCTATTCGTGGGACCAGCTGGTCAAGGACAAGAAGACTTCGTGGACCGGCGTGCGCAACTTCCAGGCCCAGATCAACCTCAAGGCCATGAAGGTTGGTGACCGCGCCTTCTTCTACCATTCGAACGAGGGCAAGGAGATCGTCGGCATCGCCGAGGTCGTGAAGACCGCCTATCCCGACCCGACCGACAAGGAAGGCAAGTCGGTCACGGTCGACTTCAAGCCGGTCGAGCCGGTGAAGAAGCCGGTGACCCTGGCCGAGATCAAGGCCGACCCGAAGTTCAAGGAGCTGAAGCTGGTGCGCCAGTCGCGACTGTCGGTGTCGCCGGTCAGTGACGAGCATTTCAAGCTCCTGATGAAGATGGCCGGCGGCAAGTAAAGGTGGTCGACAATACCCGCGGCATCCTCGCGATGTCGGCGGCGGTCGTGGTCTTCATTTTCAACGATGCGCTGATCAAGCTCGCCGCCGAGAGCGTGCCGGCAGTCCAGGCGATCGGCGTGCGCGGCATCTTCGCGACGCTATGGTGTACGCTCGCCCTGCTGGTCACCGGCACCTGGCGGAAACTGCGCTGGGCGGCCAACCCACGCATCGTCTTTCGCGGCGTGCTCGAGGCGGGCTCGGCGATCTTCTACCTGATCGCGCTGTTCCAGATCCCCTTTGCCATCGCCAATGCGGTCAATCTCTCCACGCCGGTGATCCTGACGGTGCTCGCCGTGCTGGTGCTGAAGGAGAAGGTGCGCTGGCGGCGCTGGAGCGCCGTCATCATGGGCTTCGTGGGCGTGCTGCTGGTGATCCAGCCTCATCCCGGCGATCTAAATGCATGGACTTGGCTTGCCCTGCTGGGCACGGCGATCGGCTGTGCGCGCGACATCATCGTGCGCTTCCTCCCCGTGGGCGTGCCGACGCTGGTCGTGTCCTTCACCTCGGCCCTGGTCGTCGCCGTGGTGGGCTGCGCCTGGGCCCTGGTCGAAGGCTGGCAGCCGATGAGCGGCCAGGCGCTCGGCTACATGCTCGGTTCGTCGCTGCTGCTGGCGATGGGTTACCAGTTCGTGGTCGTCGCCCTGCGTTCGGGCGGCGAGTTCTCGGTGATCGGCGCCTTCCGCTACGGCTCGATCCTGTGGGCGCTCGCCATCGGCTATGTCGTCTGGGGCGAGGTGCCCAACGCGCTGGCGATGACCGGCATCGCCGTGATCGTCGGGTCAGGCCTCTACATCCTGCACCGCGAGCGCGTGCGGCACTGAGTCTTGCCGGACCGCGGGCCTCCAGGCCCGCTCATTGCTGGGAGCGCGCCACTCCGTGGCGCTCATAGGCTGTTGAAGCAAAGATGCGCCACAGAGTGGCGCGCTCCCAGCAAAGACGAAGAACATGAGCGGGCCTGGAGGCCCGCGCTCCGGCAAGATTACCGCGCCACCCACTTCTCGTAGTCGGCTGCCACCTCATCGACGGCGGTGTCGAAGAAACGCTTCCCGTGCTCGGGCGTCGCCTGGTTGGGATCGGAGCCGATGCGACCGTCAGGAAACACCCGGCGGTAATCCTCGGCGTCGGCGAACGAACCGTTGGGGGCGATCCGGGGCTCCATGTCCTTGCGCTGTATCGTCTCCGGATACTTGTACCAGGTGAGCGCCACCTCCGAGGCGGTGGCATGGCTGCCTTCGCCGCTGGGATAGAGCTCCTTCTGCAGTGCCCGGATGCCCGGCCCGTCCCACCAGTTGCGCAGCGCGCACTTGATCGACGGCTGGTTGGACATGCGCTCCATCGAGCGCTCGGCGTAGACCTCGGAGAAGGCGGCCGTCACGGTCGCGATGTTGCCGCCATGGCCGTTGACGAAGAAGAAGCGGGTGAAGCCGTGCCGCGCCAGCGACACCACGGTATCGCGCACCACGGCGATCAGGGTGGTCGGCCGCAAGGTCACCGAGCCGGCGAAGGCCAGGTGATGCTGCGCCATGCCGACCGAGATGGTCGGCGCCACCAGCGCGCCCACCTTCTCGCCGGCGCCGCGCGCGATCATCTCGGCGGTGAGGGCGTCGGTGCCGATCAGGCCGGTGGGCCCGTGCTGTTCGGTCGACCCGATCGGGATCATGATGCCGGTCTTGGTCTTGAGATAGTCGTCGACGAACTGCCAAGTCTTGAGCTGAAGCTGCACGAAATGAAACTCCTCGGGGTTTGGCGGAGGATGCGTCGGCGGCATGGATCAGTCCAGCCGGCAGAACGCCCGCGCCTGCGGACCTCTACGGTACGAAAAAACTCCGGAAAACGACGACGTGCCGCGCTGACCGAAGTTCTTGACGGTAAGACACTAAAATGGGTGGCGGAAATGTCCGAAACACCGCGGGGTCGAAAAAAGGCCCCAAATACCGCGACTTTTTGGGGGCCGAATTCGGACAGGTCGGATCTGTCTTAATTCATCCGAATTCCGACCCGCCACTCTACGCGACCCGCGAACCCTGAGCTACGAGAGCAAGTTGGCTATGGCGGCATCCACGATCGGCGGACGGCACGCCATGTTCTGGCAGACGTAGAGCGCGGGCTTGCCGTCGACCAGTCCCTTGCCCGCCGCGGGATGATGGACCGGCAGGGTGGCGTCCGGCGCCAGTCCCCGGACGATCTTGTTGGGCAGGCTTTGAGCATAGACGGCGCGGCGCAGCGCCTGGGTCTCGCCGGCCGCCGGATCGCCGACGATCACCAGTTCCGTCGCGCTCTGCAGCAGCTCGTAGTTGTTGAGCAAGGTCATCAGCGGGAAGAAATTGCCTTCCAACTCGCCGGCGAAGGCGGCGAACTGGCGCTCGGCCTTGTCGCGCCAGGCCGAGTCGCCGTCGAGCACCCACAGGCGCGCGAATACGCCGAGGAGCGTGCCGTTGCCGGCGGGCGCGGCATTGTCGTGGCAGTGCTTGGTGCGCACGATGAGGTCGGCGGCGTCGTCGGCGGTGATGAAGTAACCGCCGGCCGCGCTGTCGGCAAAATGACGGTCGAGCACCGCCACCAGCGACTTCGTCTCGTCGAGACGGCGCGCGTCGCCGGCCGCCTCGAACAGGGCGATGCCGGCGCGCGCCATGTTGGCGTAGTCGTCGAGCGTGCCGCGGTGCAGGCGCTTGCCGATGCGCCAGGAATGGAACAGCCGGCCCTGCTCGTCGCGCATGCGGTCCATCACGAAGCGCCAGGCGCGCTCGGCGGCGGCGAGCCAGTCGTCGCGCTGGAAGACGACGGCGGCATTGGCCAGAGCCGCGATTATGAGTCCGTTCCAGTCGGCCAAGACCTTGTCGTCCCAGCCCGGCCACACCCGCTTGTCGCGTACCGCCTTCAGCCTGGCCCGCAGGTCCACCAGTCGCCGCTCGTCCGCCTCGCCCAGAAGCGCCGGCGCGCGATTGCGGTGCAGGATGTTGTGATGCTCCCAGTTGCCCTCGGCCGTGACGTCATAGACCTGCTTGAAGAAGGCCGCGTCGTCGCCCAGGGCCGCGTCGATCTCGGCCTCGTCCCAGACGTAGAACTTCCCCTCGACGCCTTCCGAATCGGCGTCGTAGGTCGCAGCGAACCCGCCGCCGTCGGCGACCATCTCGCGCAGCACCCAGTCGCAGGTCTCGGCGATGCGCGTGGCGTAGAGCGGGCTCTTGGTCTCCTGCCAGGCCAGCGTGAGAAGGTCGACGAGCTGGGCGTTGTCGTAGAGCATCTTCTCGAAATGCGGGATCAGCCATTCGTTGTCGGTGGCGTAGCGCGCGAAGCCGCCGCCGAGATGGTCATAGATGCCGCCCTGGCACATACGGTCGAGCGTGACGGTCACGGAATCGAAGAGCTTCGTCCTCGAGCGATCGCGCAGCCAGCCACGCCATAACAGCTCGAACAGGTAGGGCGAGGGGAACTTCGGCGCCTGGCCCAGGCCGCCCCACACCGGATCGCATTCCTGGGCGATGCGTTCCGCGATCTGGTCCAGGAGACTTAGCGGGATTGGTGGGCCGTCGCCCTTGAACTCGACGGCCTTGTTGGCGGCCTTGCGCTGCAGCGCCTGCAGAAGGCCGGCGCGATTGGTCTCGACCTCGTCGGGTTTCTCGTGGAAGGCCTGGGACACGCCGCGCAGCACCTCCAGGAAGCTGGGGCGGCCGTAGCGGGCGGGATAGGGGAAGTAGGTGCCGCCCCAGAACGGCTCGCCCGCCGGCGTGCAGAACATGGTGAGCGGCCAGCCGCCCGGTTCGCCCAGCACCTGCAGTGCCTGCATGTAGATCGCGTCGACATCCGGCCGCTCCTCGCGGTCGACCTTGATGTTGACGAACAGCTCGTTCATCACCGCCGCCACGTCCGGCGATTCGAAGCTCTCGTGCGCCATGACGTGGCACCAATGGCAGGCAGCGTAGCCGACCGAGAGCAGGATCGGCCGGTTGGTACGTTTGGCCTCGGCGAGCGCCGCTTCGCCCCATGGCCACCAATGCACGGGGTTGTCGGCGTGCTGCAGCAGGTAGGGGCTGGTCTCGGCGCTGAGGCGATTCATGCCGGCTGTTCTCCGAGGTTGCCTTCGCTGTTGATGACCAGAACGCGGGAATGGCGGTCGAGTTTCAACGCCTTGAAGGTAGTCTCGTCGGTGCAGACCCGCGTTAGGCCCGCCATGCCGGCGCAGCCCGATGGGCCAGACGTGATCGCGGCATCGCCGTTCAGCGGATGCGCGAGCAGCCGGCGGGCCGGCAGGACCTGGTCCTCCTCGATGGTCATGAACCAGTCGGTGGCCTCGCCGACCACCGGCCAGGTGATGGGCGAGATCTCGCGGCAGGCGAGGCCGCCCATCACCGTGTCGGCATTGCCGCTGGCGAGCGTGGGCTTGCCGGCACGATTGCTCTGGAACCAGCAATCCGCGCTCTCGGGCTCGACGACGATGAAGGTCGGCCGCGTCGGCAGCACGGCCCACAGGTACCCGATCACCGCGGCCGCCAGCCCGCCGACGCCGGCCTGCACGAAGACATGGGTCGGCGCCTGCTGCCACTGCGTGACGGCTTCGTGCGCCAGCACGCAATAGCCGCGCATCACGTCGCGCGGCGCCTTGTCGTAGCCGTCCCACGACGTGTCGGAGATGATCGTCCAGCCGTTCTCCTGCGAGCGGCGCTTGCACTTGGCGACGGCGGTGTCGTAGTCGCCGTCGACGCGGATCACCTCGGCGCCGCGGGCGCGGATCGCCGCTTCCTTCTCGGCCGAGGTGAACTTGGGCAGGAAGATCACACAGCGGTTGCCGAACAGCTTGGCGCCGGCGGCTACCGAGCGGCCGTGGTTGCCCGAGCTTGCGGTCGAGAACACGAAAGGGCGCGTGACCTCCTTGTGCCGGCCGTTCATGACGTCGGCGAAGCTCGCACTGGTGTGGTGGGCGTCGCCGACGGCGCTCGACAGCGCGTTGTAGACGGCGATGACGCCGCCCAGCGCCTTGAAGGCGCCGAAGCCGAAGCGCTGGCTCTCGTCCTTGACGCGGATCTCGCCCAGGCCGAGCCGCTCGGCCAGCGCTGGCAGCGTAACCAGCGGCGTCGGCACGTGCTTGGGGCACTGCTTCAATTCTTCGCAGAGCTCGGCAATCCCGTTGGGATTGACCACATATTGCTGGTCGCGGCCGAATTTCAGGGTTTTCGCGGCGCGCGGGTTCTTTTCAAGCCAGGGCGTAACCATGGCCGGTCATAGCATGGCCGGCCGGGCCGATATCGCCTAAGCTTGGGGCCAAACGGAGAGAAAAGCATGAAGGTGAACGTCGAAGTGACCTGCACGCCCGAGGAGGCGCGCGCCTTCTTCGGCCTGCCCGACATCAAGCCGATGCAGGACCGCATCATGACCGAGATCGAGGAGCGCCTGCGCTCCAGCCTGGGCGCCATGAACCCCGAGACGGTGTTCAAGACCTGGCTGCCCGCCTCCATGCAAGGTGTGGAGCAGATGCAGCAGATCCAACAGGCGTTCTGGTCCCAGCTCGCCAACATCGCCACCGGCAAGAAGGAATGAACGATGAGCGAGCGTGAGAAGCCAGGTGATCCCAAGCCATACTACGAAGCTCACGTCTTCTGCTGCACCAACCGCCGGCTAGCCGGCCATCCGCGCGGCTGCTGCGCGGAGAAGAACGGCGAAGCGTTGCGCGATCACATGAAGGCCAAGGCCAAGGCGCTGGGCCTGAAGAACGTGCGCATCAACAACGCCGGCTGTCTCGACCGCTGCGAGCTCGGACCGACGATGGTGATCTATCCGGAAGGCGTCTGGTACGCCTGCGTCACCAAGGAAGACGTCGACGAGGTGCTGGAGAAGCACCTGGTGCAGGGCGGCCGCGTCGAGCGCCTGATGCTGCAGACCGCCGACAAGCTGCCGAGCGATCGCGCGGGGCGGTAATCATCAAGGGAGCGCGGGCCTCTGGCCCGCATCATGATCATGAGCGGGCCAGAGGCCCGCGCTCCCTTATTCCACCAGTTCGCCCAGGCGCTTGATGATCCGGGTCGGCCTCGCCGTGGCGGTCGCCGGCACGCCGGCGTCGAACGGGTCGTACCAGACGCCGCACATGCCGAGCTTCTGCGGCGCCACGACTTCCCATTCGTAGTTGTCGCCGACCATCCAGGCGTCGCAGGCTTCGCAGCCGAGGCGCTCCAGGGCATGCCGGTAGACGGCGAGCTCCGGCTTGCCCTGGCCGAACTCGCCCTCGATCTGGATGTGCTCGAAGCGATGCTCGAGGTCGAAGCGCTCGATCTTGGCGCGCTGGGTCGCCGAGGCGCCGTTGGTGACCAATGCCAGCTTCACGCCGGCCTGGCGCAGCGCATCGACCGTGGCGTGGGCGTCGGGGTAGAGCCGGTATTCCTGGCGTCGCATCTCGGTGAAGGCGTCGGCGATGCGATCGGCCAGCGCCTCGTCGTCGTAACCCAGCCGCGCCAGCGCGCGCCGGGTCGTCAGCCGCCGCGCGCCCGGGATGTCCAACCGCCACTTGGCGGCGGCGGCCTGGTCGATCCAGAGGCTGCGCGCTTCGTCCATCAACACGACGCGCACCCGTTCGACCGCTGCGTCGTCGGCGGTGCCGAGTGCCTCGGCGAAGGTCCCGAGCAGGCGGCGCCACGCCTCCTCCGGCTGGGCGTAGGCCCGGATCAGAGTGTCGTCGAGATCGAACAGGATCGCGCGGGGCAGGGGCATCCGGGTCAGTTCACCGGGCGCTGGAAGTTCGTCGGCGCCGGGCTCACCACCTGGCCCGGGCCGGCCTGCACGGCGATCACCGCCAGCGCGCGCTCCGAGCGGCCGTTGGGCAGGAAGCGGAAGATGCCGTCGATGCCCGACCAGCCGTTGGGATTGGTGATGGCCGCTTCCGAGAAGTCGCCGCCCTGCTTCAGGCGGGCGAGGTTCCCCGCCAGCGACACGCCGTCATAGGCGAGCGTCGCCAGTCGATGCGGCGGCCGGCCGTAGGTCGACAGGAACCGCCGCTCGAAGTCGGCCCGCTTGGCCGGGTCGGGCGCGGCATACCAGGCGCCGCGCAGCATGACTTCCTGGCCGATGTTGGGAACGTCCCACACGCCCGTACCGATGAACTGTGTGTTCTTGTTGTCGAGTCCCGCCGCCGCCAGCGCGGCCAGGGCTGTCGAGAGCCGCGGCGGCGCCACCGGCACCAGCACGGCGAGCTTGTCCTCGCCCCGCGACGCCTCGGCGAGGCGCCGGGCCGGCGTGTTGAGGTCGGCGCTGTTGGCGTCGAACAGCTCGACCGCCGCCACCTTGCCGCCGCGCATGGTGACCTGGCTCTCCATGGTCTGGACCATCTGCTGGCCGTAGGAGGTTTGCGGCGCGAAGGCGGCGAAGCGCTTGACGCCCGAATCGACGGCATAGTCGACGACCCGGCGGACCTGCGGCGGGGCGGCGATGCCCATGATCCAGACGCCGCGCTGGGCGGCCTGCTCGTCGTTGGAGAAGGAAATGACATTGGCCCCGCCCTGCGAGACCAGCGGCGCCAGCGCCGTGGCCGAGGTGCCGAACAGCGGTCCCAGCACCAGGGCGGCGCCTTCGGTGCGGGCCTTGCGGTAGGCCTCGACGGCCGTATCCGCCGTCTCGCCGCTGTCGTAGGCGGCCAGCGCCAAGTCCTTGGCACCGGTGTCGAATAGGGCCATTTCGGCGGCCTGCTGCAGGGATTGGCCGATCGGCGCGGCCCGGCCGCTGAGCGGCAGCAGGAGGGCAATGCGATACTTGCCCGAGGCCGTGACCGGCGAGCCGACCGATGCCGTGACGGTCGTGGACTGTCCGGCGGGCGTGCTAGTCTTGGGCGGCTCGCCGCAGGCCGCCAGCAGGAAGGCCATGGCGGCAAGCGCGAAGAGAGACTGGCGCATCGGCACGATACTCCGGCGAAAAACGGCTGCAGATGGACGTGGACGAACGGTCACAAGCTAGCGATGGGCAGGCGCCGCGTAAACCGCCGCTGGCTGCCGGCCTGCATATTGTTGCCACGCCGATCGGCAATATGCGTGACATCACGCTGCGTGCGCTCGATGTCCTGCATGCGGCCGACCTGATCGCCTGCGAGGACACCCGCGTGTTCGCCAAGCTTGCCGGCCACTACGGTATTTCCGCACCCACCGTGGCCTACAGCGACGCTACCCAGGACGCCAATGAGCCGAAGATCGTGCGCGCCCTGGAGGCGGGCAAGCGGGTGGCCCTGGTGTCGGACGCCGGCATGCCGCTGATCTCCGATCCGGGTTATCGCCTGGTCCGCGCGGCCCTCGCCCGCGGCCTTGCCGTGACGTCGGCGCCCGGCGCCTCGGCCGTGCCGATGGCGCTGGCGCTGTCGGGCCTGCCGACTGATCGCTTCTTCTTCGGCGGCTTCCTGCCGGCGAAGGAGGGCGAGCGGCGGCGCGCCATCGGCGCGGTGGCGTCGCTGCCGGCGACCTTGGTGTTCTTCGAGGCGCCCCACCGGCTCGCCGCGTCGCTCGCCGATCTCGCCGAGCTTCTGGGGTCGCGCCCGGCCGCGGTGGCGCGCGAGCTCACCAAGCTGTTCGAGGAGGTGCGCCGCGGACCGCTCGACGAGCTTGCCGCGCATTACGCCAGGCACCCCGACATCAAGGGCGAGATCGCCGTCGTGATCGGCGCGCCGGGCGAGGATGCGGCACCCCAGGCCGGCGTGCTCGACGAAGCCTTGCGCACCGCGCTGGCCGGCGCCTCGGTCAAGGATGCGGCGGCCGAGGTCGCTGCCCGCTATGGCCTGAAGCGCCGCGAGGTCTATGCTCGGGCACTGGAGCTCAGACGCGAGGCCTCTTCATGACGATCCAGGCGCGCCAGGCAGCCCATCGGTTGGGCCATGTCGCCGAATTGCGCGCCGTCTGGCGCCTGCGGCTCGCCGGCTACTCGGTGCTGGCGCGGCGCTACAAGACCAAGCTCGGCGAGATCGACATCGTTGTACGGCGCGGCGGTGTGCTCGCCTTCGTCGAGGTCAAGGCGCGCGCCGATTTCACGACAGCCGCCGACGCATTGGGCAGCCGCCAGTTCGGCCGCGTCGCCCGCGCGGCGAGCCTCTACCTGGCGCGCCATCCGCACTATGCCGCCCATTCGGTGCGCTTCGATGCGGTGCTGGTCGGCGGGCTGTGGCCGCGTCACCTTCCCGATGTGTGGCGGGCGCCGGAGTGATGCCAGGAGTGATGCTTGGTCGCGACTGAAGGCAAGCTCGCGCGGCTCGGCGATCTCTGCGCCGGCGATGGACAGCGCCTCGACCTTCTCGAGGCGGCGCTGACCTTGAGCATGCTGCGGCGTACCGAACCGGTCGATCTCGCGCCGTTCCGCCAGCACGTCGCCTCGATGGCGTCCGACCTCGCGGACCTGGTGCGTCGCCGCGGCGCCTCGCCCGAGTCGCTCGCCGAGGTGATCGCCCGCTCGTACGGGTACCGCGGCGACACCGAGTCTTACGACGATCTGCAGAATGCCGACCTCGTGCGCGTCATCGAACGGCGCAAGGGCCTGCCGGTGGCGCTGTCGATCCTCTATCTCGATGTCGCCCGCCGCCAGGGCTGGGAGGCCGAGGGCCTGGCCTTCCCGGCGCACTTCCTGATCCGCATCGGCATCGACGGCGCGCGGCATGTCGTCGATCCGTTCCATGACGGCGTGGTGCGCGACGCCACCGACCTGCGCGGCCTGCTGCGCCAGGTGCTGGGCCCCGAGGCCGAGCTCAGTCCCCAGCATTTCGATTCCGTCTCGGACCGCGACGTGCTGTTGCGGCTCGAGAACAATGTCCGCCTGCGCCTCGCCAACCGCGAGGACTGGACGACCGCGGCGCAGTCGCTGGACCGCATGCTGGCGATTGCGCCGGACCGGCCGGAGCTGCTGTTCGAGGCCGGCCAGCTCAACGCGCGGCTGGACAAGCGGCGCGCTGCCATCGCCGCCTTCGAGCGTTTTCTCAGTCTCGACGGTCCCGCCGGCGATCCTGCCGTGCGCGAGCGCGTGTCGAGCCTGTTGCAGGATTTGCGCCGCGGTCTTAACTGATGTCGTGACGCACGTATGACCTGCAGGAATCACCGATCATGAAGCTGAACGTCGCCATCCAGATGGACCATGTGTCGAGCATCGACATCGATGGCGATTCGACCTTCGTGCTGGGCCTCGAGGCCGAGCGCCGCGGTTACACGGTCTGGCACTACACGCCGCCCGACCTGATCTTCCGCGACCGCAAGGTGCTGGCGCGCGCCCAGCCGATGAAGCTCAGGCGCGAGAAGGGCAACCATTTCACCCTGGGTGCGCCCGAGACGCTCGATCTCGCGACCCTGGACGTGGTGCTGCTGCGCCAGGATCCGCCGTTCGACATGTCCTACATCACGACCACCCACATCCTGGAGCACATCCATCCCAAGACCTTGGTGGTGAACGACCCGGCGAGCGTGCGCAACGCGCCGGAGAAGCTGTTCGTCACGCATTTCGACAACGTCATGCCGCCGACCCTGATCTCGTCCGACGCGCGCGCCATCCGCGAGTTCCGCGACGAGCACAAGGACATCATCCTGAAGCCGTTGTTCGGCAACGGCGGTGCCGGCGTGTTCCGGGTGAAGCCCGACGACGAGAACTTCAATTCGCTGCTGGAGATGTTCTCCCAGCGCAGCCGCGAACCGGTGATCGCCCAGCGCTACCTGCCGGCGGTGCGCAAAGGCGACAAGCGCATCATCCTGATCGACGGCAAGGCGGTCGGCGTCATCAACCGCGTGCCGGCCGAGGGCGAGGCGCGCTCGAACATGCATGTCGGCGGCGTTGCGGTGAAGGACATCCTGAGCAAGCGCGACCAGGAGCTGTGCGACATCATCGGCCCTGAGCTCGCCAAGCGCGGCCTGCTGTTCGTCGGCATCGACGTGATCGGCGACTATCTCACCGAGATCAACGTGACCTCGCCGACCGGGCTGCAGCAGATCAACCGCTTCGACGGCGTCTGCCTCGAGGCACAGATCTGGGACGCCATCGAGGCCCGCCATCAGGCAACACGGAGGAACGGATGAGACGCCGAGGCTTCCTGGCATTTGTTGCGATCCCGTCGACGGTCGTCGGCGGTGTCGCGCCGGCGCTGGCGCTGGCGCAGCAGGTCGATCCGATGACCTTGAAGCCCATCGTCAAGGCGGTGCGCGAGGGCGACGACGAGAAAGTGCGCAGCGCTCTCCTGAAGGGAGAAAGCCCCAACCAGGATTCCAACGGCCAGCCCCTGCTGATGGTCGCGGTCCTCGCCGGGCAGCTCTCGATCGTCGAGATCCTGCTGAAGGGCGGCGCCTTCCCCGACGCCATGGACAGGGAAGGCAACACCTCGCTGACCCGGGCCGCCGAGAAGGGCGATGTCGACGTGGTCGAGATCCTGCTCGCCCGGAATGCCAAGGTCGACGGGCAGACTCGCCAGGGCGCCACGGCGCTCAGCATCGCATCGCGCCGGGGCTATGCCGAGGTCGTTCGCGCGCTGCTGGCCAAGAAGGCCGATCCCAACAAGGCCGATTTCACCGGCCGCACGCCGCTTGCCTACGCCCGCCAGGCCGGCAAGCCCAGCATCGAGGCCATGCTGCGCAAGGCCGGCGCGCGCGAGTGATGTCGGGCGCGGCTCACAACAAGGCCGCGCCGATCTGGATATCGGGGGCGCTCGCGATCGATCCGGCCGAGATCGAGGAAAGCTTCGTGCGCGCCGCGGGACCCGGCGGCCAGCACGTCAACAAGACCTCGACGGCGGTGCAGCTGCGCTTCGACGTACGCCATTCTCCGTCGCTGCCCGACGACGTGCGCCAGCGCCTGGAGCGGCTGGCCGGCCGGCGGCTGACGCGCGAGGGCGTGCTGGTGCTGGTGGCCCAGGGCGAACGCAGCCAGAAGCGCAACCGCGAAGAGGCGCTGGAGCGCCTGGTCGAGCTGGTGCGGGCCGCCGCCCGCCCGCCGACGCCGCGCAAGAAGACCAAGCCCACCAAGGCGAGCAAGCGGCGCCGGCTGGACGACAAGAAGCGGCATGGGGCAGTGAAGTCGCTACGCTCAAAGGCGTCGTACGACTGACACCACCTCACCGCCGCGCTTTGCGCGGCTCCTCAGGATGAGGTGGGTGTGTTACGACTTCCCGCTCAACAATCAAAGGAGCGCCCCGTGGCAGACGTACGCAAGGAGACGGACAGTCTCGGAGAAGTGAGCGTGCCGGCCGACAAGCTGTGGGGCGCGCAGACCCAGCGCTCGCTGGAGCATTTCAGCATCGGCAAGGATCTTATCCCGCGCGAGATGATCACCGGCTACGCCACCCTGAAGAAGGCGGCGGCCAACGCCAACCATGACGGCAAGCGACTCGACGACAAGGTGCACGGGCTGATCGTCCAGGTCTGCGACGAGATCCTGGCCGGCCAGCATCACGACATGTTCCCGCTGCACGTCTGGATGACCGGCTCGGGCACCCAGTTCAACATGAACGTCAACGAGGTGATCTCCAACCGCTGCTGCCAGATCGCCGGCACGCCGTTGGGATCGAAGAAGCCGGTCCATCCCAACGACCACGTCAACATGTCCCAGTCGTCGAACGACAGCTTCCCGTCGGTGATGTACATCGCCGCGGCCGTGAACACGGTCGAGCGGCTGCTGCCGGCGGTGAAGGCCCTGCACGATGCGATCGACGCCAAGGCCAAGGCGTGGGACGACATCGTCAAGATCGGCCGCACCCACATGCAGGACGCCACGCCGATCACGCTGGGCCAGGAATGGTCGGGCTATGCCGGCATGCTGGCCGACAATATCGAGCGCATCCAGGACGCGCTGAAGGGCGTCTATCACCTGGCGCTGGGCGGCACCGCGGTCGGCACCGGGATCAACGCGGCGCCGGGCTTCGCCGAGGCCGCGGCGGCCGAGATCGCCAAGCTCACCAAGCTGCCGTTCATCACCGCGCCCAACAAGTTCACGGTGCAGGGCGCGCACGATGCGTTGGTGCAGCTCTCGGGCACGTTCCGTACGCTCGCCGCCTCGCTCTACAAGATCGCCAACGACATCCGTCTGATGTCGTGCGGCCCGCGTGCCGGCTTCGCCGAGCTGGAGATTCCCGAGAACGAGCCCGGTTCGTCGATCATGCCGGGCAAGGTCAACCCGACCCAGTGCGAGGCGCTGGCCATGATCGCCGTCCAGGTGATGGCCAACGACGTCGCGGTCGGCTTCGGCGGCGCCGGCGGCTATCTCGAGATGAACGTCTACAAGCCGCTGATGATCTTCAACATCACGCACTCGATCACGATCATGGCCGACGGCTGCACCAACTTCCGCAAGTTCCTGGTCGAGGGCACCAAGCCCAACCTCAGGAAGATCAAGGAATACGTCGACCGCTCGCTGATGCTGGTGACCGCGCTGGCGCCGGTGATCGGCTACGACAAGGCCTCGAAGATCGCTCACTACGCCATGGACAACGACCTGACGCTCAAGGAGGCGGCGCTGAAGCTCGCCTACGTGACCGAGGCCGAGTTCAACAAGATCGTCGATCCAGCCAAGATGGTCCGGCCCTACGTGGCGACGGAGTAGCCGCTAACGCTCGAATCGCCATTGCCGCTCGGTGAGGAACCGGGCGGCGATCAGGCCCATGGCCATGGCGCCGACCGCGAAGCAGCAGATGGCGCCGGCCGTGATGGCGTCGATCACCTTGCCCTGGTTCAGGAACACGATGGTCTGGAAAGCGTAGAGGCCGGGCACCATCATGATGATGCTGGGCACCGTGAGGGCGATGCGCGGCACGTGCAAGGGCTCGCGCACCAGCGACGCGCCCAGCCCGACGGCCAGCGCGCCGAAGAACGTGGCGCTGGGCAGGGCGAAGCCCAGGTCATGCAACGCCAGCCGGATCTCGTTGCCGACCAGGGTCAGAACAGCGACGACCAGCACCGTGCGCAGCGGATTGTTGAACAGGATGCCGTAACCGCAGCCGCCGGCGAAGCAGGCCACGGCGCGCCATAGCAGGGTCGCGGGCTCGACGCCGAGGCCGGCCGGTCCTGCCGGCGCCGGCGTGAGGCCGGCCAGGGCGGCGACGAGGGACAGCCCGGCGGCGGCGGCCAGGGTCAGCAGCACGGCATAGAACAGCCGGGCGATGCCCGCCGTCGTCTGGTGCTGCACGAGATCGAGCAGGGCCGCGACCAGCGGGAAGCCCGGCACCAGGAAAAGCACCGACGAGATGAAGCCCACCGCATGCGCGAGCGAAAAACTCTGCACGCCGAAGCCGAGCACGATCAGGCAATAGACACCCGACGCCAGCACGGCGCACAGGGCGGTCATGGCGTACTGGTTGAAGCCTTTGCGCGACAACAGGGTGCGCGCGGTCTGGCCCAGCCCGCCGCTGACGGCCGCCGCCCCCGTCGCCAGCATGTCGCCACCGTTCAGGTACGAAAAGCACGCCGAAGCGACCGCCATCGACAGCGCGATCGGCAGCAGCGAATGCAAGGGTGGCGTGGCCTCGATGGCGTCGATCTCGGTCGCCAGCGCCTCGGCGGTCAGGCCGGGCTTGCTGGTGCGGGCCAGCCGTTCGAGCGCGGCGATGCGCGAGGCATCGACGCCGAGCGGCGCCATTTCGCGCGTCAGTGTCACGCTCTCGGCCCCGGCTCGCGCCGTCGCCGTCATGCTGCCGATGGTGATGTGGACCGCGAGATGGTCGATGCCGAGCGCCTTGGCCAGCACCCCCATGGCGTCGCGCACGCGGAAGGCCGTGTCGCCCGACCGCAGCATCGCCGCGCCGAAGCGCAGGATGGTGTCGAGGGAAGCGGCGAGCTGAGTCATGCGCTGGGGGCGCGCCACTCCAGTGGCGCGTCATGATTCATGATCGCGCCACTGGAGTGGCGCGCCCCCAGCGAAGACATCACGCGATCTTCAACCCCAGCACCTCAGCCGTGTCCTTGCGGACGCGCTCGACCAGGGCGGCATCGGTCTTGAGGTCGCCGCCGTAGGACGGGATCATCTCCTTGATCTTGGGCACCCAGTGGCCGACGAGCTGCCGGTGGAAGCAGTTCTCCAGCATGTGCACCATGATCCACACCGCCGTCGAGGCGCCGGGCGAGGCGCCGAGCAGGGCGACGATCGAGGAATCGGCCGAGGCCACGATCTCGGTGCCGAATTCCAGCGTGCCGGTCTTCAGCTTGCTGTGCTTGATGATCTGGACGCGCTGGCCGGCGACGTCGAGCTCCCAGTCGCTCTCCTTCAGGTTGGGATAGAACTCGCGCAGCGCCTTGTAGCGGTCCTCCTTGGTCTGGAAGACCTGCCCGACCAGGTATTCCTCGAGCGCGAAGTTGTCCCGTCCGACGGCCAGCAGCGGCAGGATGTTGTCGGGCCGGATCGACAGCGCCAGGTCGAACAGCGAGCCGTGCTTCAGGAACTTGGTCGAGAAGCCGGCATAGGGACCGAACAGCAGCCAGCGCTTGCCGTCGATGATGCGCGTGTCGAGATGGGGCACCGACATCGGCGGCGAGCCGGCGGCGGCCATGCCGTAGACCTTGGCGTCGTGGCGGTCGGCGATCTCGGGCTTGCCGCAGCGCAGCCAGATGCCGCTCACCGGGAAGCCGGCGAAGCCCTTGGCCTCCGGGATGCCGGATTTCTGCAGCAGGGAGATCGCCGCACCCCCGGCGCCGAGGAAGACGTAGCGCGCGCCGATGCGGCGGGTCTCGCCGGTCTTTTCGTTGCGCACGTCCAGCCACCAGCCGTCGCCGGTCGGGCGGCGCTGCAGGTCGGTGACCTCGTGCTCGAAATGCACGCTGAATCTGTCCTGAGTCCTCAGGTAGTTCATCAGGTTGGTGGTGAGCGCGCCGTAATTGACGTCGGCGCCGCTCACGATGCGGGTGGCGGCGACGACCTGATTGGGATCGCGGCCCTCCATGATCAGCGGCGCCCATTCGGCGATCTGCTTGTGGTCCTGGCTGAACTCCATGCCGTGATAGCAGTGATGGGCGCTCATCGCGGCGTGGCGCTTCTTCAGGAAGGCCGCGCGATCCTCGCCGATCACGAAGCTCATGTGCGGCACGGGATGGATGAAGGAATCGGGCGAGGGGATGGCGCCCTTGCGGATCAGGTACGACCAGAACTGGCGCGACATGTCGAACTCGACATTGACCTCGAGCGCCTTGGCGATGTCGACCGTGCCGTCCGGGCGCATCGGCGTGTAGTTCAGCTCGCAGTTGGCGGCGTGGCCGGTGCCGGCGTTGTTCCAGGGGCCCGAGCTCTCCTGGGCCTCGCCGGGCAGGCGCTCGATCATCTCGATACGCAGGTGCGGCTGCAGCTCCTTCAGGAACACCACCAGGGTGGTGCTCATGATGCCGGCGCCGACCAGGACGATGTCCGCGCTGTCGGCTTCGTTGCTCTGGGTCATGCGTTCTCTCCGAAACTATTGCGCGCGCCTGAACGGCACCGCCGTGCCGGGCTCGAGCACGACATAGAGGCGCCGCCACGGCTCGTCGTTGACCAGCTTCCAGCTGTGGCCGCCACCCGTCGTGTCCTCGGCCAGCAGGATCTCGCCCGGCTCCAGGATGAAGTGCTGGCCGCCGCGCGTCTGGAAGTCGAGCTTGCCGCTCAGGGTGATCACCAGCTGGCGGGCCGGCGCGGTATGCCATTCGAAGGTGCCGCCCGACCGGGTCTCCTGGAACGAGGCGTGTGAGGCCCCGAGCTTGCCGGTCAGGAAGTCGCCGCGCGCGCCGGGTTCGAGATCGATGAAGCCTTCCTCGGCATGCGAATTCTGGTCCTCGCCGGTCCACAGACGCACACACCGGATCATCGTTACGCCTCCGCGATGGCAGTTACGGCGGCAGTATGCTGTGCCGTAGCCGCGGGGTGAAGGGGGCAGACGTGCCGACTCTCCGATGGTATATCCGCTGCCACGTCCCCGTAGCTCAGCTGGATAGAGCAGCGGTTTCCTAAACCGGAGGTCGGAGGTTCGAATCCTCTCGGGGACGCCATTCTGCTTCGCGCTATGCGCTACGCAGAACAGGCCCTGCCACAATGATGCGCGAAGCAGAATGCCCTCCGAAGCCTTGGCGTAGGAGGGCTGACAACCCCGTGACGCGCTACGGTTACACCGCAAGCCCGTCGACGAATTCCCCGACGCTCGTCAGCACGGGTTGCTGATCGCCGGCGAAGGCCCAATGGTCGGCGCCATCGAGCTCGACGAAGCGCGCCTCGGCGATGTGGCTGGCGAGATGGCGGCCGGCGCCGATGCGGACGGCGTTGTCGCCGCGACGGTGCATCACCAGGGTTGGAGCGGAGATTCGCGGTAGAAGGTGCCGCACATCTGTGTCTCGCAGCGTCTCGAGGACGCCTTTGATGGCGCCCGGGCTCGACGCCGCCCGCAGCAGGCCGGCCCACCAGGCTTTTGCGCGCGGATCCTCGGAGAGGCTCGGTGCAAACGTCTCGATACCGGCGGGTCCGCCCCAGACCTCGACCAGCTGGCGAAGCCACATGTCGTACTGACCGGGCTTCAGCGTGTGCGGATAGTCGGGCGTCGCACTTCCCTTCGCCAGTGAGGCGAACAGGATGAGGCCGGCGACACGATCGGGGTAATCCGCGGCGAACTTTATGCAGGCCGGCCCGCCCTCGGATGCGCCGAACAGCACGACGCGGCGGCTGCGTGCGGCGTCGAGCACGGTGCCGATGTCCTGTGCCGTCGCGTCGACGCTGGGCGCGAAGCCGACCCGGTCGGACAGCCCGACGCCGCGACGATCGAGCAGGATGAGGCGCCCCATCCCGGCGAGCGCGGACAGGAACGTCCGGCAGCGTGGTTCCTCCCAGACGCGTTCCACGTGGGACACGAAGCCGGGCAGCATCAGGATGTCTAATCGGCCGGCGCCGTAGGTCTGGTAGGCGAGATGGACGCCGCCGCCGCTGGTGTAGCGCGTCGGCGGCGGCTCCTCGACCGCCGATGCCGCACCAGCGCTCAGCAGGGCGAGCGTCTCGGCTTCGGGCGCCACGTCGAGCTCATCGCGAAGACGTTGCGTCAGCGCCGCGAGGTGGCGCTCGGCGCCCATCCGGTCTCCGGTGAGCAGGCGATTGCGGATGAGGTGCCGGCCATAGACCTCGCTCAAGGGATCGAGCTCGACGAGCCGGTTGGCGTACGACGCTGCGGCAGCGTAGTCGCCGGCCGCATTCTTGTCGTGCACCATACGCTCGAGCGCCTGGATCGCCCGGCCGCGCAAGGCCTCGCGGCGAAAGAAGGCCCATTCGTCGAACAGCGGCGAGTCGCCGGGCGAGAAGCCGTCGAGGAAGTCGCCGACGTAAAGACGGCAGGCGCGCTCGAATGCGCCGCCGTCGCAGGCCTGCTCGAACAGCCGGGAGTCGATCTGCAAATCGATGGCCGGCGACCATCGGACCGTCGAACGGTCGATCACAAGAGCGTCATCGCCGAGCACGGCCTGAAGGCGGTGCAGCAGGCGCCGCAGCCGCGCCCGCACGACGTCTGCGGCGTCTTCCGGCCACAGCATGGTGGCGATCGCCTCGCGTCCGACCGGGCCTCCGGCTTCGGCCAGATGGACCAGCAGGGCCAGGCCCTTGCGCAAAGCCAAGGGACACGGCCGGTCGTTCCGCCGGATCTCCGGAAAGCCAAGCGTCCGCACGGTGAAGCGGGGACATTCAGGGGACGAAGCGATGCTACCGGCCACGGACTTGATGATCGCATGCGTCGCCTCTCTCGGGGACTCCCCAAATGAAAGACAACAAATCGCTCCTGGTTTTGTGCATCGTGACCGCAATCGACATGCTCGGTTACGGGGTCATCGTGCCGATCCTTCCCTTCTACGCGGAAGCATTGGACGCGTCCGCCGTCGACCTAGCCGTCGTCATTGCGGCCTTTCCTCTGGCGCAGAGCGTCTCGTATGCCCTGCTTGGGCGCCTGTCCGACCGGTTTGGCAGAAGGCGCTTGATCGTCATTGGTCTCGCGATCTCCGCGGTCTCGTACGTCGCGTTCGGTTTCGCAAGCTCGTTCTCGGCTCTGTTGCTGTCGCGTCTGGGCGCCGGGTTCGGCGCCGGCACGTTTGCGGTCCTCCAGGCGTTCGCTGCCGACATGACCGACGACAGGCGGAGAACGGCGGCCATGGGATACATCGGCGCCTCGTATGGCGTCGGCCTGATGCTTGGTCCCGTCTTGGCGAGCCTGACCTCGGGCCTTGGCTACAGCGTCACCGGCCTTGCCGCCACGCTTCTCGCCATCGTGGGCGCCTTCCTGGCAGGGCTCTGCCTGCCTCGTTCAACGCCGCGCAACGACCGCCCGTCGAGGCAGCAATCGCTGGGACTTAGGGCCTGGCTCGGCGCGTACACGTCATGGCCTCTGTCGGTCGTCGTGATCATCTACATGATCACGTTGCCGGCATTCGAAGGCGTGATGTCCATGCTGGCCCTGTTCCTCGAACGCAGAATATCGCTTGGCGTGCAGGATGCGGGCTTCCTGTGGGCCTGGGCGGGACTGATAACGATCCTGTCGCGCGTGGCGATCGCGCGCTGGTCCGAGCGATTTGACGACAGAGCGATCGTCTTCGTCGGGCTTGGGCTGCTCGTGAGCGGCGTCGCGTTGCTGCTCGCGGCGACGAACTTCTGGTTCGGCCTGCTGGCGGTCGTTCCGTTCGCCACCGGCTACGGACTGGTTTTCCCCACCTTGTCCAGTCTCGCGTCGAAGCTGGCCGACGCCGACCTCAAAGGGTCGATCCTGGGCGGCTTTCTGTTCCTGGGCGGCGGCGGACGCGTCATCGGGCCAATCATCGCCGGGTTGGCATTCGAGCGCATCGGCATCGACCTTCCCATGTTTCTCGCCGCCTTGTCGTTCGCCCTGGCCGCAATGGTGACGCTCGCAGTGCCGCGCCAGGTACGAGCTCCCGCCCGGGCATAGATGCTCTACGGAATTGCTCGATGGACGCTGCTGCTGGTGGCGGCTGCGGCTGCGGTCCTGGCGGCGATGATCGGGGAGCCGCAGGACTGCAGCCTGCTCTGGCCCGAGTGGCCCTGTTTTCTCGGGCTTTCGAGGGACAGCTGAGAGGACGATGAGGGGACGCTGCGGTGGTAGCACCGGCGCCACAGGATCGTCATTCACATGGAGGAACCCGTGATCGGACGCGCTGCCGCCCTGATCTATGGTGTGGCGAGCTACCTCGTCTTCTTCGTCTCGTTCGTCTACACGGTGGCTTTCATCGGCAACTACGGGGTGCCGAAGTCGATCGACGTCGGATCGGAGAGCGAGCTCGGGCCGTCGATCCTGATCAACGTGGCATTGCTCGGCGCGTTCGCCGTCCAGCACAGCGTCATGGCGCGCCCTGCCTTCAAGCGCCGGTGGACGGCCGTGATCCCGGCGTCGTGCGAGCGCAGCACCTACGTGTTGGTCTCGAGCCTCCTGCTGATCCTCATCCTCTGGCAGTGGCGGCCGATCACCACGACGATCTGGCGCGTCGAGGGCGTGCCGGCGGCGATCCTGACCGCGATCTCCTGGATCGGCTGGCTGATCGCGCTCACCTCGACCTGGCTGATCGATCACTTCGAGCTGTTCGGATTGCGCCGGGCGCGTGCGACCGCCTTCAAGACACCCCTGCTGTACCGGCTGGTGCGCCACCCGCTGATGCTGGGCTTCCTGCTCGCCTTCTGGGCAACGCCGCACATGACCACGGGACACCTGCTCTTCGCGGCCATGATGACGGGATACATCCTGGTCGGCGTCCGGCTCGAGGAGCGCGATCTGGTGACGCAGTTCGGCGCCACCTACGAGCAGTATCGCCGGCGCGTCCCCATGCTGGTGCCCGGCCGTCTGGGGACGAAATGACCTTCCAGATCCGGGAAGCCATCGACGACGAGGCGACCAGGTGCTGCGGCTTCAGCGATTGCGCAGTCCGTTCGCCGCGGTCGCGCGCGAGCTTTGCGACAACAACATTTTCGGCGACGAGGACCTGATCCGCAGGCTCAGCCTGGCGTCCGAAGCAGATCGAGGAGGGTGACGTGCGTGCTGTTCTTTGCAAGGCCTTCGACGGCATCGATGGCCTGAGTGTCGCGCAGGCTGCCGAGCCGCAGCCGGCGGCGGACGAGGTCATGATCGATGTCCGTGCCGCCTCGGTGAGCTACATGGACTACCTGATGACCTGCGGCCGTTATCAGATGCGGCCGACGCTCCCTTACGTCCCGGGAACCGACGCGGCCGGCGTCGTGGTCGCTTGCGGCGAGCGCGTCACGCGTTTCCGTCCCGGCGACCGGGTCAGTTGCGTGAGCTGGTTCGGCGGTTTTGCCGAACGCATGGTCGCCAAGGAGGCGATGACCGCCTTTCTACCGGCCAACGTGGATTTCGCCGTAGGGTCGACCATCCTGAACAACTATCTCACGGCTTTGTATGCCCTCATCGAGCGGGCCCGTGTCCAGCCGGGCGAGACGGTCCTGGTGACGGGCGCCGCCGGCGGGGTCGGGCTGGCGTGCGTCGAGCTCGCGCACCTGGTCGGCGCGCGAGTCATCGCCGTCGTCGGCAGCGCGGCCAAGGCAGCGCTCGCCCGCGCGCATGGTGCTGAGGAAGTCATCGACCATTCGCGCGAGGACGTGCGCGAGCGCGTGAAGGCCCTCACCGGTGGCGAAGGCCTCGACGTTTGCGTCGACAATGTCGGCGGTGCGCTGTTCGTCAACCTCGCGCGGCTGATGCGTTTCAACGGCCGGCTGATGCCGATCGGATTCACCAGCGGCGAGATCCCCTCGCTCGCCATGAACCTGCCCCTGCTCAAGAACTATTCGGTCGTCGGCGTCTTCATCGCCGCCTGGACACAGCGCTGTCCGGACGACGCCAGCCGTGCAGCCGAGACCCTCATGGCGTGGGTCGGCGAAGGCAAATTGCGCCCGCACGTCGACCGGGTGCTGCCCCTCGAAGGCGTTGCTGAGGCGATGAGCGCCGTCGCGAACCGCAGCTCGCAGGGACGGATCGTGCTGCAGGTCGGCTCGCACCGCTCAGCGTAATCGTCGCCAGGCTGCGCTTTACGGCCTTCGCTATGCGGATGATCATCTCCGTCGTTCCAACGTCCGGAGACCAGCATGGCGGAGCCGCCTACCACCACCGTCCGCCTGCAGAACATCGCCCAGTCCTACGGCCAGTCGGCCGCGCTGATGGCCGCGGTCGAGATCGGCGTGTTCACGGCGATCAGCAACGGCGCGGCCACCTACGAGGAAGTCGCCAAGGCCGTCGATATCCATCCGACCAACGCCGAGCGGCTGATGGTGATGCTGTGCGCCGCCGGCCTGCTCGAGAGCACCGACGGCCGCCATCGCAATCCCGCCGACGTCGAACGTTTCCTGGTCGAGGGCAAGCCCGGCTACATGGGGCCCTGGATTACCTTCACCAAGCCGCAATGGACGCAGTGGGGCCGGCTGGCCGAGCACCTGCGGACCAAGGACCTCAAGGTGATGGGCTCGATCGAAACCTTCACCGTGGCGGACGCCCGGCGCTATCACGCGGCGACCTACTCGATCGGCCTGGGTGCCGGCCGTCGCTTCGTCCGCCAGGTCGATCTCTCGGGTCGCAAGCGCATCATGGATATCGGCGGCGGCTCGGGGGCCTACTGCATTGCCGCCGCCAAGGAGCATCCGGCGATCCGTGGCGTGGTGCTCGACCTGCCCGTGGTCTGCGAGGTGGCGCGCGACTTCATCGCCGAGCATGGCTTTGCCGATCGTGTCGAAGCCCAGCCCTGCAACTTCACGCGCGATCCGTTCCCGGCCGATTGCGATGTCGCCGTCATGGCCTCCAATCTGCCGATGTACGGCCGCGACATGATCGCAAGCGTCATCAGGAAGGCGCACGACGCGCTGCTGCCCGGCGGCCAGATGCACCTGATCGGCGAGATGACCAACGACCAGCGCACCGGCCCGTGGGGGCCGGCCTATTGGGGGCTGGGCCAGGCGGTGTCGGATTCGCTCGGCCTCGCCCATTCGGAAGCGGACGTCCTGGGCTACTTCCGCGCCGCCGGCTTCTCGGACGTCGGCCTGCACGACTTCATCCCGGGCTCGCTGAGCCGCGTCACCGGCACCAAGGCCAAGTGACGTGTTCCATACCGTCGTCTGCGACCTGCTGGGCATTAAGGTTCCCATCCTGCAGGGCGCCATGCAGGGCGGCGGCGGCGTCGAGCTGGTGGCGGCGGTGAGCGACGCGGGTGGGCTCGGCGTGCTGCCGACCTTCGGCGGCACCGACCAGAAGCTGCGCGCCGACATCGCCGGCGTTCGCGAGCGCACCGCCAGGCCGTTCGGCGTCAACATCATGCCCATGGGCCGAGGCATCACCGAGCGCTGCGCCGCGACCTGCATCGAGCTCGGCATCCCCATCGTCACCACTGGCCGCGCCGATCCGGGCGAGGCGGTCGTGCGTCGCCTCAAGGATGCCGGCATCAAGGTCGTGTCGGTGATCCCGACGGTCGAGCATGCGCGGCGCATGGAAGGCGAGGGCGTCGATGCCGTCGTCGCCTCCGGCTCCGAAGCGGGCGGCCATGTCGGCACCGTTTCGACCCTGCCGCTGGTGCCGCAGGTGGTCGACGCGGTGAAGATCCCGGTATTGGCGGCGGGCGGCATCGGCGATGCGCGCGGCTTCCTCGCCGCCTTTGCGCTGGGCGCCGTCGGCATCCAGATGGGCACGCGCTTCATGGCGACGACGGAATCGGACCTCAACGACTGGGGCCGCGACCGGCTGCTGGCGATGCGCGAGACCGACACCATCGTCACCCGCGCCATGACCGGCGCCACCGTGCGCTGCATCCGCACGCCCGAGATCGTGGCCTATGAAGAGGCGATAGCGCGCGGCGCCGACGCCGCCGAGCTGAAGGAGCTCGCCACGCGCGTCCGCACTTCGCGCTACGGCGAGGACAAGAGCGACCGCCGCCAGTCGGCGGCAGGCCAGGTCGCCGGCCTGATCACCGAGGTCGTCTCGGTGCGCGAGCTGATCGAAGGCATGCTTGCCGAGGCCGCTCGCCTGGCCGAACGGCTGCCGTCAGTGGCGAAGGGCTAGAAGCCTCATTGCTGGGAGCGCGTCACTCCGTGGCGCATCTTCTCTTCGGAGCGCGGACCTCCAGGTCCGCTCATGGTCTTCCGGACCGCGCGCTTCCAGCGCGCTTCATGATCATGAGCGCGCAGGATGCGCGCGGTCAGGAAGAGGATGAGCATGATGCGGACCTGGAGGTCCGCGCTCCGAAGATCATGAGCGAGCCGGAGGCTCGCGGTCTGGAAGACCATGAGCGGACCTGGAGGTCCGCGCTCCAGCGACTTGGGCCAGCTTGAGGCGCAGGCGATCGAGAGAAAGATAGATCACCGGTGTCGTATAGAGCGTGAAGATCTGGCTGAGGATGAGGCCGCCCATGACGGTGATCCCGAGCGGCTGCCGCAACGACGCCCCCTGGCCGATGCCGATGGCGAGCGGCACGGCGCCCAGCACCGCGGCGGCCGTGGTCATCATGATCGGCCGCAGGCGCACCACGGCGGCCTCGTGGATGGCCGCCCTGGCGTCGCGTTTCTCGTCGCGTTCCAGGTGGATCGCAACATCGACCATCATGATGGCGTTCTTCTTCACGATGCCGATGAGGAGGATGATGCCGATCAGCGCGATCATCGAGAACGGCACGCCGAACAGCAGCAGGGCCAGCGTGGCGCCGATCCCGGCCGAGGGCAGCGTCGACAGGATGGTCAGCGGATGAATGGTGTTCTCATAGAGGATGCCCAGCACGACATAGACGGCGACGAGTGCCGCGAGGATCAAAAGCGGTATCGTCGCCAGCGATTGACCGAAGACCTGGGCCGTACCCTGGAAGCCGCCGCGGATCGAGGCGGGTGCGCCGAGGTCGCGCATTGCCGCCTCGATCGCCGCCTGCGCCGCGCTGAGCGAGCCACCCGGCGGCAGGTTGAAGGAAACCGTCGCCGCGACGAGGCCGCTCTGGTGGTTGACCTGGATCGCCGTGTGATTGTCGGTGGACCGGGCGAAAGCCCGCAGCGGCACCATCGTTTCGGCGGCCGTGCTGTCGGCGCTGCCGCTCGATGTCCCGCCCCGGCTGTTGGAGATGGCGTTGGTCACGGCGTTCGCCTGGGCATTGGCATTGAGCGCGTTGGCGATCGACGTCGTCGTCCGGGGAACGACCGGCGTGAAGGGCTTCACGCCGCTCACCGTGCCGCCTTGCATCTGGGTCTGCTGCGTGCCGGTGACATTCCCAGCGGCCGTGCTCAGGTAGATCCGATCGAGGTCCTGCGGGTGCTGCCAGTATTTGGGCGCCACCTCCATCACCACGAAATACTGATTGTAGGGATTGTAGATCGTCGAAACGGTGCGCTGGCCGAAAGCGTCGTAGAGCACGCCATCGATCTGGTTCGGTGCGAAGCCGTAGCGCGCCGCGGTGGCGCGGTCGATCGTCACGTAGGTCTGCAGGCCGTTCTGCTGCATGTCCGTATTGACGTCGGTCAGCTGATCCGGATGCTTGCCGAGCTCGGCGACCAGCTTGGGGACGAAGCTGTAGAGGGCGCCGGGGTCGTCGCCGCTCAACGTATACTGATAGGCCGCCGCCGTTTGCCGGCCGCCGATCCTCAGGTCCTGCTGCGCCTGCAGGATCAACCTCGCTCCGGAAATCGCGTTGAGCTTGGGACGCAGGCGCTGGACGATCTGCTGCGCCGAGGCGCCCCGCTCGGCGAGCGGCTTGAGGGCGATGAAGACATTGGCGGTATTGCCGGCGCGGCCGGCCGAGCCGGAGCCGGCGAACCCGAAGACCGAAGCGACCGCGGGATCCTTCTGCACGATGCCCTGCAGCTGGGCGAGCTTCTCGGACATCGCGGGAAAGGAGATGGCCTGGTCGGCGATGATCTGGCCGATCAGGATGCCGGTGTCCTGCTCGGGGAACAGGGTCGACGGCAGCAGCCCGAACACGAAGACATTCCCCACCAGCAGGCCGATCAGGACGAGCCCGACCAGCAGCGGCCGGGCGAGCACGGCATGCAGCCCGCCTGCATAGGCCTGCCTGAACCGGTCGAACCGGCTCTCCGCCCAGGCGGCCCAGCGTGCCCGGACCGGCAGCTCCGCGCGGTCCTTCAGCAGGTGGGCGCACATGCAGGGCGTTATGGTGAGCGAGACCACCATCGAGATCAGGATGGCGATCGACAGCGTCACCGCGAATTCGTGAAACAAGAGGCCGAGGATGCCCGGCATCAGCAGGACCGGAATGAACACCGCGACCAGCGATACGCTCATCGAGACGACGGTGAAGCCGACCTCGGCGCTGCCGCGCAAGGCCGCCTCGCGCGGACCGAGGCCCGAGTCGAGATGGCGCACGATGTTCTCGAGAACGACCACGGCGTCATCGACGACGAAGCCGGTGCCGATGGTGAAGGCCATCAGCGAAAGATTGTCGATGCTGTAGCCCAGCAGGTACATCGGCCCGAACGTGCCGACGATCGACAAGGGCAACGCCACGGCCGGTATCCAGATCGAGCGCGGCGATTGCAGGAAGACGAAGACCACGGCGATCACCAGCATCACGGCGATCGCGAGCGTGCGCCCGGTGTCGTCCACCGCAGCATTGACCGACTGCGAGCGGTCCATGGCGACGTTGAGCCGGACGCCGTGCGGCAACGTCGCCTCGATCGAGGGCAGCAGCTTGCGAATCTGGGCGTCGGTGGCGACGATATTGGCGCCCGGTACCGGGAAGACGATGACGCCCACCGCCGGCGCGCCGTTGTAGAGGCCGACATTGCGGATGTTCTCGCTCGAATCGTCGACTTCGGCGACATCGCGCAACCGCACGGCCGAGTTGTTGCGGTAGGCGATGACGAGATCACGGTAATCCGCCGCCGCGGTCGCCTGATCGTTGGAGGTCACCTCGAACCGTTGCCCGCCCTGGTCGATGTCGCCCTTGGCGCTGTCGGCGTTGGCGGCCGACACCGCAGCCCGCACGTCCTCCATGCCGATGCCGTAGCTGCTGAGCTTGTTCGGCTCGAGCTCGATGCGGACGGCGGGCAGCGCAGCGCCGCCCAGCGTTATCTGCCCGACGCCGCTGATCTGGGAGAGCTGCTGTTGGATCACCGTGTAGGCGCTGTCGTAGAGCTGTGGCCGGCTCAAGGTGTCCGAGGTGAGCGCCAGGATCATGATCGGCGCGTCGGCCGGGTTGAACTGGCGCCAGGTCGGATTGGCGCGCAACGTCGTCGGCAGGTCCGCGCGCGACGCCTGGATCGCCGCCTGGACGTCGCGCGAGGCGCCGTCGATGTCGCGATTGACATCGAACTGGACGGCGATGGTCACTGCACCGACATAGCTGGTCGAGGTCAGCTGGTTCACGCCGGCGATCGTGGCCAGGCGCTTTTCGAGCGGCTCGGCGACGGTGGCCGCCATGGTCTCGGGCGCGGCCCCCGCCAGGGTCGCCTGGACGACCACCACGGGGAACGTGACGTTGGGCAACGGCGCCACCGGCAGATGGAAATAGGCGAGCGCTCCGGACAGGAGGATGGCGACGGCCAGCAGCGTCGTCGCCACCGGCCGGGCGATGAAGAGGGCGGAAATGTTCACGTCGGCCTGCCGCGGCGGAAACGCCGCGAAAGGCGATCGAAGGCCAAGTAGATCACCGGCGAGGTGAACAGGGTCAGGACCTGGCTCAAGGCGAGACCGCCGATGATCGCGAGGCCGAGCGGCTGGCGCAGCTCGGAGCCGGTGCCGCTGCCCAGCAGCAGCGGCAAGGCGCCCAGCATGGCGGCGAATGTCGTCATCAGGATGGGCCGGAAGCGCAGCAACGACGCCTCGAAGATCGCCTCCTCGGGCGACTTGCCGCGCTCCCGCTCGGCCTCCAGCGCGAAGTCGACGATCATGATCGCGTTCTTCTTGACGATGCCGATCAGCAGGACGATGCCGATGATGCCGATCACGTCGAGATCCCTGCCGCCGATCATCAGCGCCAGCAGCGCGCCGATGCCGGCCGAGGGCAATGTCGACAGGATCGTCACGGGATGGATGAAGCTCTCGTACAGCACGCCCAGCACGATGTAGACGGCGATCAGGGCCGCGATCAGCAGGAAGACCTCGCTCGACAGGGAGTCCTCGAATGCCTGGGCGGCGCCCTGGAAGCTGCTGGTGATCGACGGCGGCAGGTGCACCGCCTGGATCGCCTGGTTGATGTCGTCGATGGCCGTGCTGAGCGATGCGCCTTCGGTCAGGTTGAACGATACGGTGACCGCGGGAAACTGTGCCAGATGATTGACGACCAGCGGCGCCTTGCCGACCTTGATGTCGGCGATGGCGGAAAGCGGCACCTGGCCCGTGCCGGCCGTCTGGGTCGGCAGATAGAGCGACCCCAATGACTGCAGGTTCGGCAGCCGGTCGTGCCGGGCCACGAGGATCACGCGATACTGTGTCGACTGATTGAAGATCGTCGTGACGATGCGCTGGCCAAGCGCATCGTAGAGCGCATTGTCGATGGTCGCCGGAGTGATGCCGTAGCGCGCGGCAAGCGGGCGGTTGACCTCGATGTTGACCGTCGATCCGTCATTGTCGAGGTCGCTGGCGACGTCGGTGATCGATTTGATCCCTTTCATCCGCTCGACGATCTGCGGGACGTATGTCTCGAAATCCTGCCGGTTGGGCCCGCGTAGCACGACCTGATACTGGTTGGGCGAGATCGTCGTATCGAGCGTCAGGTCCTGTTCGGGCTGCAGGTAGAGCTTGATGCCCGGGACGTCGGCGACTTCCCGCTGGATGCGCCGTGCGATCTGCTGCGCGCTCAGCGAGCGGTCGTCGACCCCCTTGAGATTGATCAGGAAGCGGCCGTTGTTCAGGGTCTTGTTGGTGCCGTCGATGCCGACATACGACGTCAGGCTGGTGACGCCGGCATCCTTCAGGATCGCGTCGGCCAGTGCCATCTGCCGCGCCGTCATCGCCTGGTACGAGACCGAGTTGTCGGCGACGCTGATCGCCTGGATGACGCCGACATCCTGCACGGGAAACAGTCCCTTGGGGATGACCACGTAAAGGGCACCCGTCAGCCCCACGGTGAGGGTCGCCACGACGAGGGTCAGGCCCTGATGACGCAGCACCCAGCGCAGGCCGCGCTCGTAGGCGGCCAGCGTCCTGTTGAACAGGCCTTCGCTGATGCGCTCGAACCGGCTCGGCGTGCGCTCGGACCGGCGCCGCAGCATACGCGCGCAGAGCATCGGCACGAGGGTCAGGGAGACGACGCCGGAAAGCACGATCGTGATCGCGAGCGTGACGGCAAACTCGCTGAACAGTCGGCCGATCACGCCACCCATGAACAGCAGGGGAATGAGCACCGCGATCAGCGACACGGTCAGGGAGAGGATGGTGAAGCCGATCTGCCCGGCCCCGGTCAGCGCGGCGTCGAGCGCCGACATGCCGTCTTCGAGGTAGCGCACGACGTTCTCGATCATCACGATCGAATCGTCGACGACGAAGCCGGTGGCGATGATCAGCGCCATCAGCGACAGGTTGTCGATCGAGTAACCGAGCTTGTACATCACCGCCAGCGTGCCGATCAGCGACACCGGCACGGAGATGCTGGGGATGATAGTTGCCGGCACGTTGCGCAGGAAGACGAAGATCACCAGGACGACCAGCCCGATCGCGAGCACCAGCTCGAAGAAGGCGTCGTTCACCGAGGAGCGGATCACCCCGGTGCTGTCGGCCACGATCTCGACGTGCATCGACGGCGGCAGGCTGGCCAGCAGCTGCGGCAGCTGTTGCTTGATCTGATTGACGGTCTTGATGACGTTGGCGCCCGGCTGGCGCTGCACGTTGAGCACGATCGCCGCGGTGCCGTCGAACCAGGCGCCCTGCTCGGTGTTCTGGGCGGCCTGGCTCACTGTGGCCACGTCGCGCAGCAGGACCGGCGAGCCGTTCTGGTAGGAAATCACCGTGTTGAGATAGTCCTGCGGATCAGAGATCTGATCGTTGTCGTTGATCGTGTAGTCGAGCTCGGGTCCGTCGAAATTGCCTTTCGGCTGGCTCACGGTGACGTTGCCGAGCAGCGTGCGCAGGTCGTCGATATTCAGCCCGTAGGCGGCGAGCTTCTGCGGATCCGCCTCCACCCTGATCGCCGGCACGTTGCCGCCGGACGGGCTGACGAGGCCGACGCCGGGCACCTCGGCGATCTTCGACGCGAGCCGATTGTTGGCGATGTCCTGCAACTGGGTGAGCGACATCGCCTTGGACGTCACGGCCAGTGTCAGGATCGGCTGGTCGGCGGGATTGACCTTGGCATAGGTCGGCGGCGCCGGCAGGCCGCTCGGCAGGAAGCTGCCGGCGGCGTTGATCGCTTCCTGGACGTTCTGCTCGGCAACGTCGAGGTCGATCGACAGATCGAATTGCAGGGTGATGATCGAGGCCGTCGACGAGCTCGACGAGGTCATCTGCTGCAGCCCGGGAATCCGGCCGAGCTGGACCTCGAGCGGTGCGGTCACCGTGGTCGACGTCACCTGCGGGCTGGCGCCCGGATAGAACGTCTGCACCTGGATCGTCGGATAGTCGACGTCGGGCAGGGACGAGACCGGCAGGAAGACCACCGAGACGAGGCCGACGAGCACGAGAGCAATCATCAGCAACGCCGTCGCCACCGGCCGCACGATGAACAGGCGGGAGATGTTCATCGACCGCGTCCACGTTCACCGATCGGGAGCAGCTTGCTGTCCCGGCGCCGCGGCGACCTTGATCTTCGCGCCGTCGCTCAGTCGGTCCGTGCCGTCGGTGACGACGGTGTCGCCCGCATCGAGGCCGCTGGCGATGACGGTGTTCTGCCCGTCGCTCGGCCCGAGCGTGACCTTGCGCACCGAAGCCGTATTGTCCTTGTTGACGAGATAGACGTAGTTGCCCGGCGCGCCGCTCAGCACGGCTGCCGTCGGCACGAGCACGGCCTGGTGCAGCGTATCCACGAGCAGCCGGACGTTGACGAATTCGTCGGGGAACAACGCTTCGTCGTCGTTGGCGAAGGTCGCGCGCAGCATGACGGTGCCGGTGCTCGTGGTCATCTGATTGTTGATGGCATACAGCGTGCCTGTCGCCAGCAGCTTGCTGCCGTCGCTGGTGTAAGCCATCACCGGCAACGTCACGCCGGCCGTGCGGAACCGCTCGACCACCTTCTGCAGATCGTTCTGGGCGACCGTGAACTCGACCGTTGTCGGCTTGATCGTCGTGACGACGGCAATTCCGGTGCTCGACGAGCCGGTGATGTAGTTGCCCGGATCGACGAGGCGCAGGCCCACGCGGCCGGCGACGGGTGAGGTGATGTGGCTGTAGGAGAGGTTGAGCCTGGCGGTCCGAACCGCCGCCTCATCGAGCTTCACCGTGCCCTCGTCCTGTTTGACGAGATAGGCCTGGTCCTCGGTCTGCTGGCGGGCGATCGAGTCGAGCTTGGTGAGCCGTTGGAAGCGCACCAGGTCCATCTTCGCCTCTTCGAGGAGGCCTTGGTCGCGCTGCAGCGTTCCGATGGCCTGATCGAGTGCCGCCTGGAACGGCCGGGGATCGATCTCGGCCAGCACCTGGTCCTTCTGCACGTCCTGGCCTTCCTGGAAAGGCACGTCGATCAGGTAGCCGCTGACCGCCTGGTTGGGCATGACAGTGACCGTGGCGGTCGGCGTGACGGTCCCCAGTTCGTTGAGGGTAACCGGCATGTCGCCGCGCGTTGCTTTCATGACCCTGACAACCTGGGCGGCGGCGCCTCTCGTCTGCGGCTTCTGCGGCCATTTCTGCCAGAGTGCGAAGCCGATCGCGATCAGCACTGCCGACGCCACGATCCAATGCACACCATGGACGCGCGGCTGACGAGCCATTTGTGTGTTCACATGTTCGGTCATGCCGTTGGACTTCCACCAGGCACTGAGCAGACGTTGGTCGCCGCGCGAGGCTTATCAAGGACAAGGATTACGAGTTCGCACGAGCAGGCGACGGAAGCGACACCAACGATGGTATCGGCGTCATTGCACCAAGGTGTACCGCTTCCTGGAGCCGAGAAACCCACTCAAGTGCGACGGGTAGCGGAAACGGCGCAACCCCTCAGGGCTTGCGCTGCAGACCCCAGGTCTCGGCCAATAGCTCACAGATTCGCGCTGCCACCATGCGGTTGCCGGGGCTGAGGCCTTCGGCGTCGGCGAGATAGTGGATCTGGTCGGCGTAGATGGTGCTGGTGTCGTTCTTGAAGATGTCGCCGAGGTCGTAGATCGGCAGGCCGCGCTCGCGCAGCGTCATCATGCCGGCGACCATGCGGCGATAGAGCTCGCCGTAGCCGAGATCGCCGACGACGCGCCGTTCCGCCTCGGTCAGCGTCTTGCCCCAGGCCGGGATGGGCTGCAGGAAATAGGCCGACTTCACGCCGTTGTCGTGCGCCACTGCCTCGGTCGCCCGGAAGTATTTCTGGTAGAGGTCGAGCTGGACGTCGAACAGCCGTTGCGGATTGTCGCGCACGTCCTTGGGCAGGGCGAACAGGCTCGGGATCGTCGTCCGCTTGCCGGACTTGAAGCTGTCCTTGCCCTTGGCTCCTGCCTCGATGGCACGAACCAGCAGGTAGGCGGCGTGCGATCGGCCGAGGATCGGGGTGACCGACAAGGCGCCGGCGATGCGTCCCATCACCCAGCCGATCGCGGCGTCGCCGAAATTCTCGTCCGCGGCGAACGGGTTGGCTTCCAGGAAGTTGGCCGCCGGGCCTTCCAGGCGCTGGTCCATCTTCGGCTGGAAGTAGTAGTGCTCGTTGTAGCCGCTGAGATTGATGAAGGCGTCGACCGCCGTGGCATACATCGAGAAGGCGATGAACGACTGCGGCTCCTTCCACGCGCCGGCGGCGGCATCCAGCACCATCCACGGCTTGCCGTTGGGGCTGACCCAGTGGGCGTTGAGTTCCTCCTCGAGATAGCGCGGATAGGGCGGCTTCTGGTTGCCTCCGAGATAGGCCGCCACCGAGCCGCCGCTGATCATGAGGACGTAGCCCTCGGCGGGCTTCAGGGTGGGGAAGTCGGGGCCGAACAGCCCAACATTGTTGGCCCACGAGATGCCGCACGGCGGGTTGGCGTGGTGCACGAACGCCCAGTAGGGATGCGGATAGAGCGTGTCGATGAAGCGGCAGCCCGTGCCGCGCGTCATGTCGCGCACGTAGGTGTTCTGCGTGCGCTCGAACAACTCGGCCGCCGGCGTGTGGCGTCCGTCCTCGATATACAGCCAGCCGATCGCCATGAGCTCGACCGTGGCCAACGCGACGATCACCCCGATGACGATCGAGATGAGGGAGAAGAGGCGTTTTTTCAAACGGGCCTGATCACACTGGTCTCTCGCCGCTGATCTGGATGCGCCGCAGCAGGCGGCGGAACGGGCCGGTGTCGCCGAGCGCGATGTGCTTGGTGCTGCGATTGTCCCAGAAGGCGATGGAGCCCTTCTGCCAGCGATAGCGGAAGGTGAATTCCGGCCGGTTGCCGTGCTCGAACAGGAACTCGAGCAGCGGCTTGCTCTCGGCCTCGGTCATGCCCTCGAAGCCCACCGTGTAGGACTTGTTGACGAACAGCATCTTGCGCCCGGTCTCGGTATTGGTGCGCACCACGGGATGGCTGTTGCGCGTCTCGCGCCAGTCGGCGCCGTCGCGATGCTTGGTCGAGCGCCCTTTGTTTTTCCCGGCCTGCGGTCCCGCCACCATGATGTCGCTGTGCACGGCGCGCAGTCCCTCGAGCATCTTCTTCATGCCGTCCGACAGCGTCTCGTAGGCGAGGTACTGGTTGGCGAACATGGTGTCGCCGCTGTAGGGCGGGATGTCGATGCCGTAGAGGATGGCGCCCATCGGCGGTTCGGCGGTCATCGTGGTGTCGGCATGCCAGTCCTCGCCGACATAGCCCGTGTCGCCGGGCTCGCGGCGGACCATGACGATCTCGGGATCGTCGCCCATGCCGACGTAGTTGGGATGGATGAAGAGCTCGCCGAAGCGCCGGGCGAACGCCTTGTGCCGGGCGGTGTCTATTTCCTGGTCGCGGAAGAACACCACGCAGTGCTCGTTCAGCGCATCGCGGATCTCGCCGACGGTCTCGTCGTCGAGATCCTGGGCCACGTCGACACCGGATATCTCGGCACCACCGGCGCCGGAAAGCAGACGAATCTCGAGACGCGTATTACGCATGGGCTCGCTCCGCCGTTGTTCGCTCAAGGCTACCGCAATGGGCGGCCTTTGCCAGCGGTCACTGGCCTGGTCACTGGCAGTTAAACGTGATCTTTCGCGGGGTGATCGTAGGCAGGGCCGGGGCCGCCGGGTCGGTCGGCCGGGGCCACGAGCGGTCGGCCAGGTGCTTGTCGGCCACCGGCACCAGCAGATTGAAGGTGATCCAGGCCTGCAGCCGCAGCCCGGCATAGTTCGTGTGCACGGCATCGACGAACAGGTCGGGATCGAGCGGGAAATAGCGCGCCGTGTCGATGAACGGGATGTCGTGCGTCTTGGCGTACTTGGCGAGCAGCCGGTTCTGGAAGATCGCCAGCCGCTCCAGGTCGCGATAGCGGAACGGGAAGTAGACGCGGTTGAGCTGGTCGAGGATGTACTTGTGGCGCACCGGGTCGAGCACCAGGCCGTCCTTCACCATCCACAGGAACGAGCTGACCGCGAAGTCGCTGCCGACCTGCTGCACGGTCGTGCGCATCTCGTCGAGGTCGCGCTGGATCAGGTTCAGGTTGACCGGAAGCCTGGGGTAGGAAAGGTCGGGATCGGTTTCGCTCAGCCCCTCCGGCCATTGCAGGCGATAGTCCGGCTTGGGCCATTCGCGGCCGTCCTGCGAGGGGCCGGTCATGCCGATGGCGGCGCGGACGCGGGCCAGGATGGCCGAGTAGCGCGCGCCCTCCTGGAGCCAGCCCGGCACAGCGGTGGCCGGCGGCGCCTTGGGCGCTTCCGACCGCGGCGCCACCTTGTCGACGATCGAGTGCAGTTCGAACTGGTTGCCGCCTTCGTAGTAGACGACCAGGTCGGGCCGTAGCGGCGCGATCTCGTTCTTCACGATGGCGACGTTGTCGGTCGATACGATGCTTTCGCGCGCCGAGTTCAGCACCTCGAAGCGGACGTCGAGCTTCTGCGCCTCGGCCCAGCGGTTCAGCCAATAGCCGACCAGCTCGGGATAGGAGAAGGGAAGGTGCGGCGCGCCGACGGTGGTCGACGAACCGACGAAGACGATGCGAATGGTCTTCGGCCCGCGCGGCGCCTCGATCGGCGCCCCGCGCCAGCCCATCTGGTTGGTCACCAGGCCGGTCGGCTGCGTGGCATCGGGCATGTAGCGATAGGGTGGCCGCGGCTGGCCGTCGGGCGGATCGTAGAGATAGAGCGTGCCCGGCGCATGGCGCAGGAAGCGGTGCTTGCAGGGATCGCCGGCAAAGGCCGAGTTCCACGCCTTGAACGGGTCGGCCGGACGGAAGTCCATGCCGCCGACATTGTGATCCTCGACGTAGTGGAACATGCGCTGCCACTCGGGATCGACCTTGCGCCGGTTGGGAAGCGGCGGTGGCTCGCTGAAGAACCATTTGCGGTCGACGCCGGCGGCGAGCGGAAACTTGTCCAGCACCGCGGGATCGACGCTGGCACTACCCTCCGGATCGCCGAGCGCGAGAGCGGCCATACGGTAGCCGTCGATGTAACGGACGGCAGCTTCGGCAACGAGGATGCTGAGGACGATTGACGCGAGAAACAGCAGGACGTTCTTCAGTTTCAGGGCGCTCCCTTGGGCCGGGAAAGCCACCTAGCACAGAATTTTGGCAACGCAAGGCGGGTGCGACCTTGATTGCCTCTGCCGTCATGCGGGGGAGGCGATCTTGAATCACGGCACCTGCGGCTCCGGCGTCGGCGGCTCCGCTTTCGGCGCTGTCTTGGGCTTCTTGCCCTTGCTCCCCCGCCATTCCTCGAAGCGCTGCAGCACCGTGAAGAACGACGGCACGAACAGCACGGCGAGGCAGGTCGAGGCGATCATGCCGCTGAACACCGCAAGCCCCAGCGAGATGCGCGAGTTGGCGCCCGCGCCGGTCGCCGTCACCAGCGGGACCACGCCCAGGATGAAGGCGAACGACGTCATCAGGATGGGCCGGAAGCGCGTGCGGGCCGCTTCGACCGCCGATTCGACGATGTCCTTGCCGTCGATCAGCCGGCGCTCACGCGCGACCTCGACGATCAGGATGGCGTTCTTGGCGCTGAGCGCGATCAGCAGCATCAGGCCGATCTGGGTGTAGAGGTTGTTGGGCAGGCCGACCGCCGTCAGCGCGATCGCCGGACCGACCAGCGACAAGGGCACGGCGAAGATCACCGCCAGCGGCAGGATCCAGCTTTCGTACTGTCCGGCAAGACAGAGATAGACCAGCAGGATGGCGAGCGCGAAGACGTACGTCATCTGGCTGCCGACCAGGTTCTCCTGGTACGACATCGCCGTCCATTCGTAGCCGGTGCCCGGCGGCAGGACGGCATTGGAGATCTGGTCCATCAGCTCGATGCCCTCGCCCGAGCTGAAGCCCGGCGCCGGCGTGCCGACGATCGAGGACGACGGATAGAGATTGTAGAGGCTGATGAGCGGCGGACCGGACGACTGATGCAGCTCGGCCAGCGCGCCGATCGGCACCATCTTGCCTTCGATGTTGCGCACCTGCAGCTTCAGGATGTCCTCGGCCTTGGTGCGGTACTCCGCTTCGGCCTGCATGAAGACCATCAGGGTCAGGCCGAACTTGTTGAAGCGGTTGACGTAGGCCGAACCGAGGTACGAGGACAGGGTGGTGAACACATCGCCGATCGAGACCTTGAGCGTCTCGGCCTTCGAGCGATCGACATCGACCCGGATGTGCGGCGCCCCGGCGCGGAACGACGTCACGACGTTGGTGAGCGCCGACTGCGAGGCGGCGTTGCGGATCAGGTTGTCGGTGGCGTTCTGCAGCTTGACGTAGTCGAAGCTGCCATCCCGCTGCTCGACCTGGAGCGCGAAGCCGCCGGCATTGCCGACGCCCTGGATGGCGGGCGGCACCAGCGGGAAGCCCCGGCCGTCCTGCAAGGTCCTGAGCTGTCCGCCGATATGCATGACGATCGAGCGCAGGTCCTGGTTCGGCTGCTTGAGGCGCACGCCCCAGTCCTTGAGGATCACGTAGGCGACGCCGCCGTTGGCGAGCATGGAGTTGCTGTCGAGCACCGACATGCCGCTCAACTGCACGACCTTGTCGACGCCCGGCGTCGCCATGGCGATCTTGGTGACTTCATCCATTGCCGCCTGGGTGCGCTCCAGCGAGGCGCCGTCGGGCAACTGCAGGCCGACCAGCATGTAGCCCTGGTCCTCGTTGGGGATGAACGCCGTCGGCAGGCGCGCCACGCCCCAGCCGCCGACGCCGGCGATGACGAAGGCGATGATCATCATGATGCCGCTGCGATGCACCATCGCGCCGATCAGCCAGGCGTAGGCATCCTCGAGCTTGCCGTAGACCTTGTTGAAGCCGCGGAAGAAGAAGTTGCGCTGCTCCGGCGGCACGGTCGGCCGAAGCCACAGGGCGCACTGGGTGGGCTTCAGCGTCGCCGCGTTGACCGCGCTGATCAGGGCGGTGGCCGCGATGACCAGGGCGAACTGGGCGAACATCTGGCCGGTCAGGCCGGGCACGAAGGCGGCCGGCAGGAACACCGACATCAGCACCAGCGTGATGCCGATCACGGGACCGAACAGCTCGTCCATCGCCTTGATCGCGGCATCGTGGGGCGTCATGCCGCGCTCGATGTGATGGGCGACGCCTTCGACGATGACGATGGCGTCGTCGACCACGATGCCGATCGCCAGCACGATGCCGAACAGCGTCGTGGTGTTGACGGTGAAGCCCATCGCCGACATGGCGGCAAAGGCGCCGATGATGGTCACCGGGATGGTCGTCGCCGGCACCAGCATGGCGCGCCAGTCCTGCAGGAACAGCACGATCACGATCAGCACCAGGATGCCGGCCTCGATGAGGGTCGTGAAGACCTCCTTGATCGAGGCGTTGACGAAGCGGGTCGTGTCGAACGGCACCTCGTAGACCAGGCCCTTGGGGAAGTTCTTGCCGAGCTCGGCCATCTTGGCGTTGACGCGGTTGGCGACGTCGAGCGCGTTGGCCTCGGGAAGCTGGTAGATGGCGATGCCGGCGTTCGGCTTGCCGTTCAGCTTGGAGGTCATCGTGTAGGTCTGGGCGCCGAGCTCGACCCGTCCGATGTCCTTCAGCCGCAGGATGCGTCCGCCGTTGCCCTGCTCGGACTTGACGACGATGTTGCCGAATTCCTCGGGCGTGCTGAGGCGGCCCTGGATGTCGAGCGTGAACTGGAAGTCCTGGCCCTTGGGCGCCGGCGGCGCGCCGACCTGGCCTGCCGTGACGGGCTGGCTCTGCTGCTGGATGGTGTTGCTCACCTCGCCTGGCGTCAGCCCGTAGGTGTAGAGCTTCTGCGGGTCGAGCCAGACGCGCATGGAGTATTCGCCGATGCCCAGCACCTGCGTGTTGCCGACGCCCGGCAGGCGCGACAGCTCGTTGACCAGGTTGATGGTGGCGTAGTTCGCCATGTAGAGGCTGTCGAACGTCGAATCGGGCGAGGTGAGCGACACGATCTGCAGGATCGAGGTCGATTTCTTCTGCACGATCACGCCCTGCGCCTGGACCGACATGGGCAGCGAGGCGATCGCCGCGCTCACCTTGTTCTGCACCAGCACCTGCGCGAAATCGAGGTTGGTGCCGATCTGGAAGGTGACGGTGAGGGTGTAGGTGCCGGCATCGGTGCTGTACGACTGCATGTAGATCATGCCTTCGACGCCGTTGACCTGGAGCTCGATGGGCAGCGCCACGTTGTCGACCACGGTCTTGGCGCTAGCGCCCGGATAGGTCGTCGTCACCTGGACGGTCGGCGGCACGATGTTGGGATACTGGGCGACCGGGAGGGTGACGAGGGCCACGGCGCCCAGGATCACGATCACGATCGCCAGCACGTTGGCCAGTACCGGCCGATTGATGAAAAACTCGGAAATCATGAGGCGACCCGCCGGCTACTTGGTCGTCGTGATGTTGGCGCCGGCCGGCGGCGGCGGGATCGTCTCCTGCTTGGGCACCACCTTGCCGCCGGGCACCGCCTGGCCGTTGGTCGTCAGCACCACGCGGTCGTCGGCGGTGAGACCCTCGGTGATCACCCGCAATCCGCCGACCAGAAGCTGCCCGGTCTTGATCCGCTTCTGCTCGACGACGTTGTCCTTGTTGACGACCAGCGCGTACTTGCCGGCCTGGTCCTCGGCGATGACCCGGTTGGGGATCAGGAGGACGGCCTGTGCGCCCAGGCCCATCGGCAGCCTGATGCGGGCGAAGAAGCCCGGGATCAGGTCGCGATCGGGGTTCTTGAACAGGCCGCGCACCAGGATGGTGCCGGTCTGTGCGTCGATCTCGGGCGCCACGTAGTTCAGGAAGCCGGCGTGCGGATAGCCCTCCTCGTTCATCAGGCCGATATCGAGCGGGATCTTGCCCAGCTCCTCGACCGTGAGGCGCCGGTTGGCGAGGTTCTGGCGGATCTTCAGGACATCCTGCTCGCTCACATTGAACTCGACGTAGATCGGGTCGAGCTGGACGATGGTCGCGAGCTTGGTCGCCTTGTTGTTGCCGACCAGTTCGCCGACCGACACCAGATGCTTGGAGACGATGCCGTCGAACGGCGCCTGCACGGTCGTATAGCCGAGGTTGGTCTGGGCGATGGTGAGGTTGCCCTCGGCGTTCTCGACGGCGGCGCGGTCGCTGTCGCGCTTGGCCTTGGCCTGGTCGTAGGTGTTCTGCGCGGTGACGTTCTGGCGCAGCAGGGTTTCCTGGCGGACGAATTCGGCCTCGGACTGCACGAGCTTGGCCTTGGCGCCGTCGAGTTGCGCCTCGGCCTCCTTGACCTGCGCCTGGTACATCGTCTGCTCGATGATGAAGAGCGTGTCGCCCTTCTTCATGACCGAGCCGTCGACGTAGTTCTGCGACGTCAGGAAGCCTTCCACGCGGGCGACCAGGTCGACAGTGTTGAAGGCGACAGTGTTGCCTGTCAGCTCTTCGTAGGGCGTGACGGTCTGCTGAAGCGGAAGGGCGACGCTGATCTCGGGCGGCGGCGGCGGCTGGAACTTGTTCTCAGGTTTGCAGCTGGCCAGGAAAACGGCCAGCAGCGGCAGCAGGATCAGGCTGCGGTTCATGTTCCGACGACGCTCCCCCGCAATGGCGATGCAAAATCGTTACCGCATCCCGACCCGGAACGCCACCGCATCGCGATCACGCAAACGGGAAGGGCCCTTCGAACCGGCCGATATAGCTGGTGTGCGTCACTATCGCGCCGTCCCGCCACCAGTGCAGGAGGCAGGCCGGCGGCTCGCAATAGGAGGCCGGCGGGGCATCGGGCCGAAGGTTCAATGCAATTTGTGTTGCGGTGCTGGGACAGGAGACCAGCACGGTGCCCGCCCAGCGCTGCAGGATCGGCCGATGGACATGGCCGCACAGTACGCGCTCGACATTGGCGAAGCGGCCGATCACGCCGGCCAGGCGCTCGGGCCGGCGACACATGTACTCGTCGAGGTAGGGAATGCCGGTGACGATCGGCGGATGGTGCATCATCACCAGGGTCGGGGCGCCCTCCGCCTCCCTGAGCGCCGTCTCCAGCCAGGCAAGGCCCGCCTCGTCGACCTCGCCGTGATGGTCGCCCGGCACCGTCGTGTCGAACGCCACGATGCGCAGCGGTGGCCGGTCGGCCACGAAGTGCTTGGGGCCGCGCGACGGCAGGTAGGCATGGTCGGGAAAGCAGCGCGCCAGCACCTCGCGGTCGTCGTGATTGCCCGGCATCAGCAGGCAGGGCAGTTTCAGCCCGGCCAACAAGGCGCGCAGGTTGGCGTATTCGGCTTCCAGCCCTTCGTCGACGAGATCGCCGGTAACCAGCACCAGGTCGGGCCGCGGGTCGAGCTGGTTCAGATGCTCGACGGCTTCGGCGAACATGCGGTTGGAATCGACGGCGTTCTTGTAGCTCTGGCCGACAGGGCGGACGTGAAGGTCGGAGATCTGAGCGATGAGCATGAACGGCCCTGCAGCAAGAAGCGGGCCCGCCGCGCTGAGCAGGCGCCTTGATATGCAGCAAAGCTGCTGCCGGTCGGGCTATGGTAGCGACCGTTGGAGCAGCGGTCATCGCGGCGCACCAAGGAATGTCGGCGCGCCTGGGTCAGGCCAGAGGAGTGCTCGACATGGCAAAGTCCACCAAGCCGTGGCTGATTGCCGCCGCGATCGTCGTCCTCGCCGGCCTGGGCTACTACGCCTGGAAGACCTTTGCCGATCCCGGATTGCCCGAGGGCTTCGCCAGCGGCAACGGGCGGATCGAGGCGACCGAGATCGACATCGCCGCCAAGATCCCCGGGCGAATCGCCGAGATTCTCGTTCATGAAGGCGACTTCGTCACGCCCGGCCAAGTCCTCGCGCGCATGAACACCGACCAGCTGGAGGCGAAGCGCCGCCAGGCCCAGGCCGAATTGAAGCGCGCCATCATCGGCGTCGACACCGCGAAGAGTCAGGTGGTCCAGCGTGAGGCCGAACGAAAGGCCGCTGTCGCCGTCGTCGCCCAGCGTGAAGCCGAACTCGACGCTGCGGAGCGACGCTTGGAGCGGTCGCGGCAGCTGGTCAAGACGAATACCGTGTCGCAGCAGGTGCTCGACGACGATCGCGCCCACGCCCAGGGCGCCACGGCGGCGGTGAACGCGGCCACGGCGCAGCTCGCCGCCGCAGATGCCGCCATCAATGCGGCGAAGGCCCAGGTCGTCGATTCCGAGGCAGCGGTCGATGCCGCGCGGGCGGCGATCGAAACCATTGTGGCGGACATCAACGACAGCACGCTCACCTCGCCGCGCGACGGGCGCGTGCAGTTTCGCGTGGCCCAGCCCGGCGAGGTGCTCGCCGCCGGCGGACGCGTGCTCAACATGGTCGATCTCAGCGACGTCTACATGACGTTCTTCCTGCCGACGGCCCAGGCTGGACGGGTAGCGATCGGCAGCGACGTGCGCCTTGTGCTCGACGCCTGGCCGCAGGCCGTGATTCCGGCCAAGGCGACTTTCGTGGCCAACGTCGCCCAGTTCACACCCAAGGCGGTCGAGACGGCGGAGGAACGCCAGAAGCTCATGTTCCGCGTCAAGGCTCACATCCCGGAAGCGCTGCTGCGCAAGTACATCGAGCAGGTCAAGACGGGCCTTCCGGGCGTCGCCTATGTACAACTCGATCCCAAGGCCGAATGGCCGCCGCGGCTGAGCCGGGTCATCGGCCCATGACGGCGCCCCCGGTGGTGCGCCTCGACAAGGTGGGCCTGTCCTATGGCGGCACACGCGCCCTCGACGCGATCACGCTGGATATCGATGCCGGCCGCATGGTCGGCCTGATCGGACCTGACGGTGTCGGGAAATCGGGTCTGCTGTCGCTGATCGCCGGCGCCCGCGTGATCCAGGAGGGCCGTGTCGAGGTGCTGGGCGGCGACATGGCCGGCGCGGCGCATCGCCGGCTGGTCTGCCCGCGCATTGCCTACATGCCGCAAGGCCTCGGCAAGAACCTCTATCCCACCTTGTCGGTATTCGAGAACGTCGATTTCTTCGGCCGGCTGTTCGGGCACGAGCGGCACGAGCGCGAGCAGCGAATCGCCGGACTGCTGGCCAGCACCGACCTCGGCCGCTTCGCGGACCGGCCGGCCGGGAAGCTGTCCGGCGGGATGAAGCAGAAGCTCAGCCTGTGCTGCGCCCTGATCCATGATCCGGATCTGCTGATCCTGGACGAGCCGACCACGGGCGTCGATCCGCTGTCGCGCCGCCAGTTCTGGGAGCTGATCGACCAGATCCGGCGCGAACGCGCCGGCATGAGCGTGATGGTCGCCACCGCCTATATGGAGGAGGCGGCGCGCTTCGAATGGCTGATGGCGATGGATGCGGGCCGCCTCCTCGCCACCGGCACGCCGGCCGAGCTCCTGCAGCGGACCGGCACGTCGACCCTGGACGATGCCTTCGTGGCGCTGCTGCCCGAAGCGAAACGCAGCGGACACCAGGCGGTCGTCATTCCACCTCGTCCGGCGGGTGGCGATGAGGTCGCCATCGAGGCCGAGCATCTCACAATGCGCTTCGGCGACTTCACCGCGGTGGACGACGTCAGCTTCCGCATAAGCCGCGGCGAGATCTTCGGCTTCCTCGGCTCGAATGGCTGCGGCAAGACGACCACCATGAAGATGCTGACCGGGCTGCTGCCGGCGAGCGAAGGCGTCGCGCGGCTGTTTGGCAGGGAGGTCGACGCCAACGACATGGAGGTGCGCCGGCGCGTCGGCTACATGTCGCAGGCCTTCTCGCTCTACGGCGAGCTGACGGTGCGGCAGAACTTCGACCTGCACGCGCGCCTGTTCAGCCTGGCCCCCGACGCCATTCCCGACCGCATCGAGGAGATGGCGCGGCGCTTCGACCTCGTGGCCGTCATGGATGCACTGCCCGATGCCCTGCCGCTCGGCATGCGCCAGCGCCTGTCGCTGGCCGTCGCCATGATCCATTCGCCCGAGATCCTGATCCTCGACGAGCCGACGTCGGGCGTCGACCCGGTGGCCCGCGACGGCTTCTGGCAGATCCTGTCGGATCTCTCGCGCAAGGACGGCGTGACGATCTTCGTCTCCACCCACTTCATGAACGAGGCCGAACGCTGCGACCGCATTTCGTTGATGCATGCGGGCAAGGTCCTGATCAGCGACACACCGGCCGCCATCGTCGCGAAACGGGCCGCCACCAGCCTCGACGATGCCTTCGTCGCCTATCTCGAGGAAGCGGTGGGAGGGACGGCGCCCGCGCCGGCGACCGGAGCCGCGGTACCGCCATCCAAGGCCGCTGCCGCGCGGCCGACACACTCGGGCTTCTTCGACCTGCGCAGGATGCTCGCCTATGCACGCCTGGAATCTCTTGAGCTGCGGCGGGATCCGATCCGCTTGACGCTCGCCCTGGTTGGCACCGTCATCCTGATGTTCGTCATCGGCTACGGCGTCAATCTCGACGTCGAGAACCTCTCCTTCGCCGTCCTCGATCGCGACAACACCGCGGCCAGCCGAGACTACGTCCTGCAGATCTCCGGATCGCGCTACTTCACGGAAAAGCCGCCGCTCGCCAGCCACGACGAGCTGGACCGGCGCATGCGCAGCGGAGAGCTCAGTCTCGCCATAGAGATACCGCCCGGTTTCGCGCGCGACATCGCCCGCGGCCGCCGGGTCGAGGTCGGCGCCTGGATCGACGGGGCCATGCCGAGCCGGGCGGAGACCGTGCGCGGCTACGTGCAGGGGATGCATGCGCAATGGCTGTCGGAGAAGGCCCGCCAGCTCTACGGCAAGGCCGCCGCAGCCGGCGATTTCGAGCTGGTGGTCCGATATCGCTACAATCCCACCGTCCAGAGCCTCGTGGCCATGGTGCCCGCGGTGATTCCGCTCCTGCTGATGATGATCCCGGCGATGCTCACCGCGCTCAGCGTCGTGCGCGAGAAGGAGCTCGGCTCGATCATCAATTTCTACGTGACACCCGTCACGCGCAGCGAGTTCCTGCTGGGCAAGCAGGTGCCCTACATCCTGCTCGCCATGTTGAACTTCGTGCTGCTGACGGCCTTCGCCGTCTTCGTCTTCCAGGTGCCTTTTACCGGAAGCTTCGTCACCTTCGCTGCCGCGGCGTTGCTCTACGTCGTCATCACGACGGGCATGGGCCTGGTGGTCTCGACGTTCATGAAGAGCCAGATCGCGGCGATCTTCGGCACGGCGCTGCTCACGCTCATCCCGGCGGTGCAGTATTCCGGAATGATCGATCCGGTCTCGTCGCTGCAAGGCGCCGGCGCGTTCATCGGGCAGATCTATCCCGCCACCTACTTCATGACCATTGCGCGCGGCACCTTCTCCAAGGCCCTCGATTTCCACGATCTGCAGAACGCTTTCCTGCCGCTGATCATCGCCATTCCCGTGCTGCTGGGCCTCGGCGTCGCCTTGCTCAAGAAGCAGGAGAGCTGACCGTGCGGCTCGCCAACATCCTCCAGCTCGGCATCAAGGAACTGCGCGGCGTGGCGCGCGATCCCATGCTGCTCCTGTTGATCGTCTACGCCTTCACGATCTCGATCTATACCGCGTCGCGCGCCATGCCCGAGACCCTGAACCGCGCGGTCGTCTCGATCGTGGACGAGGACCGCTCGCCGGTGGCCTCGCGCATCATCAGCGCCTTCTACCCGCCCTACTTCCTGCCGCCGCGGCTGATCTCCCACGCCGAGATGGACAGCCGCATGGATGCCGGCATCGACACCTTCGCCCTCAACATTCCGCCGAACTTCCAGCGCGACCTGCTGGCCGGAAGGTCGCCCGAAATACAGCTCAACGTCGACGCCACCCGCATCTCCCAGGCCTTCACCGGCGCCGGCTACATCCAGTCGATCGTTTCCGGCGAGGTCACCGCGTTCGTGCAGCGCTATCGCGGGGCCACGGCGGTGCCCGTGGATCTCACTCTGCGCGCCCGCTTCAACCAGCAGCTCAACAAGAGCTGGTTCGGCTCGGTGAACAACGTCATCTCGATGATCACCATGCTGTCGATCATCCTGACCGGCACGGCCCTCATTCGCGAGCGCGAGCATGGAACGGTCGAGCATCTGCTCGTGATGCCCGTGACGCCCACCGAGATCATGCTGAGCAAGATCTGGTCCATGGGCCTCATCGTCCTCGTCTCGTCGGCATTCTCCCTCGTCGTCATCGTGCAGGGACTGCTCGCGGTGCCGATCGAGGGGTCGATACCGCTCTTCATGGTGGGGACGGCGCTGCAGCTGGTGGCCACGACCTGCCTCGGGATCTTCCTGGCGACGGTGGCCGGCTCGATGCCGCAATTCGGCATGCTGCTGATGCTCGTGCTCCTGCCGCTGCAGATCCTGTCGGGCGCCACGACCCCGCGCGAGAGCATGCCGCAGATCATCCAGGACATCATGCTGGCGGCCCCCAACACGCACTTCGTGATCCTGGCGCAGTCCATCCTGTTTCGCGGTGCCGGACTCGACGTTGTCTGGCCTCAGTTCGCCGCCTTGCTCCTGATCGGGGCGATCCTCTTTTACGTCTCGCTTCGCCGCTTCAGGAAATTCCTGCGGTAGGGCGCGCTCGCGGCTCCCGGGCGCTCCTAGGCGGCGCGCAGGCAGTCACTGAAGGTGAGGGCACCTGGTCCCAGCAGCGACTTCGGCGGCGGTGCAGGCGGGACGCCGGCCTGTGTCGCTGCCCGGACGTCGGTCGGACTCATGCCGAACTCGCGGCGAAACGCCCGCGCGAAGGAGGACGCATCGGAGAAGCACAGCATGTCGGCGACCGCGCCAATCGACAGCGTGCTCTGCGCGTCGCACAGTATCGCGAAGCTTTCCGACAGGCGCCGGCGCTGGATGTAGCGGGCCACGCCGCCTTCATCCTCGAGCAGGCGATAAAGCTGCGAGCGCGACGTGGCGGCCTCGCGGCACAGTTTCGCCGGCCCCAGCGACGGCGACCGCAGGTTTCGGCGCACGGCCTGGCGGACGCGCTCCATCAGGGTGAGCTTGATCTGATCGCGCGCCGCCTGTTGCCGGTCGCTGGTCGGCGCGAGGCACGCCAGCAACATGGCCTGCAAGGCATTGCTCAGCCGGTCCGCCGAATCGGCTTCCAGACCGGGCACGTTCTGCTCGAGCAGGAGGATGTAATCGGCAAGCATCCTTCCGCCCGCCGAGGTCAATGCCATTCCCCTGGCCGCATCGACCACGGGCGCGATGGCCTGGAAGTTGTCGCGCGGCAGCAGAAGCTGGAGGCGGTTGTCCTCCTGCCTGCGCCTGATGTCGATCTCCTCGCCGAACGAGAGGATGAACGGCGTCCGCGGCGCAGCCTCGAACGAGATGCCGCGTGTCGTCACGTCGCTCGCGCTCTCCTTGCTGAGCGTGATCACCCAATGATCAACGGCATTGTGACGGATGACGGATTTCGTCCGGCTGACGGTGTTCGGAGGTGAGGCGACGCGGCTCAGCGTCAGGCCGGGAACCGTCCACGTCGAATTGGTGGCGACGAAATCGTCGTTGCTCGGGGGCTCGGGCGCGACGTCAAAGATCGTGTCGTACCAGGCGCGCCAAGCCTCGAGCTGGTGAGCCCTGGGCAGCGCACTTGTTCCGAAATGATGAGCGAGCATGACGACCTCCTGCATCGCACACACCGTTGGTGTTATTAGCAGCCTCCTTGCTAAAGGAATAGTTGTACGGACTGCAACAAGGTGCTCGGGTCGGGCGATTGGGACGCCGTGCACGGCTTGGGACGCGGTGCACATCCTCCTGGGCCGATTGTTGCACTGCTGTCAGATGGTCATTGCCGCACTCAGCACGAGTGCGATCATCACCAGCAGAAGGGCGGCCGGCGACCAGTGTCGGAGGACGCGATCCACGCGTTCCGTGGCTGCGCCGAGCGAATAGGTCGAATGAAACGTCCTCTCCATGGCACCCAGGACATCGCCTGCCGGAAGTCGCGGCACGCCATCGCCCCATCGCAACCAGGCGACGGCGAACACTGCGCCGAGCGCCACCGGCCAGGCGGCGTCCCACAGGGCGCCAGGAGCAAGGGCCTCCCCAAGGCTTCCGCCGCCCGCGAGATAGGTCAGCCACGGAACAACGATCGCGGCCAATGCCACGAGGCGCCACGGCAGTGCGAAGCCCAGCGCAATGCCGGGCGGCGGTTCGCACGCCGCCAAGCGGGCGAGACACGCCAGGAAGTGCACCATGAGGAGCGTGGTGCCCGCAGCCGAAAGATTGGCCAGCGTACCGACCAGGCCCTCGCCCAACGGTCCCTTGATGGCGAGCTTGGCCAGCGCACCGCCCGTCAACGGCAGGCCGCCGAGCCCGAGCGCCACGACGGCGGCGAGAAGCAGCGTCGGTCGCGTATGCGGCGCTGCCGTCATGGCGACCACGCCGATGGCGAAGAACAGCGCGCCCTTGGCGAGCACGTGATGCGCAGCATAGAAGGCGCCGGCGATCACCGTATCGTCATTGCCGATCGCGAGGCCCATGCCCAGGACGGCGGCGATGACGCCCATCTGGCTGATGCTGGAATAGGCGAGCACGTCCGCCGGCCGCGATTGCAGCAGGCCGATGGCGACGCCGTAGAACGCCGAGAACAACCCGAAGACGACGAGCAGCTCGCCGGCCATGGGCATCGACGCGTCGAACGGAAGGAAGCGCAGGAAACCGATGACGCCTGCTTTCACGCCGGCCCCGCTCAGCACGGCGGCGGCCGGGATCGGCGCGGCGGCGTAGGCAAGCGGCATCCAGCCATGCACCGGCACCAGCCCGATCTTGAGGGCGAAGCCCAGTGCCGTCAGCGCAAGCGCGCCGTCGCGCCATGGCGACTGCGGCAGCGCCGCCATGACATCGCGGATCTGGATGCTGCCCAGGGGATCGCCGGCGGCGAGCAGGACGAAGCCCATCAGCAGGAACGCTTCGCTCAGCACGGTGAAGGCGATGTAGACCGCGCCGGCGCGCCAGGCCGGGGCGTTGTCGTCGTGGGCGATCAGGCCGTAGGCGGGCAGGCTCGCCAGCGCGAACAGCAGGTAGAAGCCGACAAGGTCGTCGGCCATGAAGATCCCGAGGCTGCCGGTTAGGGTGAGCAGCCAGCAGACGACGAAGCGCAGCCGGGCGGTCGTCCGCTCCAGGAAGGCGGCGGCGTACAGGCCCGCGGCGCTCCACAGCAGGGCCGAGACGCCGAGCAGCAGGGCGCCCGGAAGGTCGAGCGTCAGGCCGAGACGCAAGGCCGGCAGCTCGACGGAAAGCGGCGTGCCGCCGAGCACGACGAGGGCGGCTGCCAGCGCCGGCAACGGCGCCACGGTGAGCCACGCCGGCACCGCCTGCCGCCAGGCCGGCCGCAGGCAGGCGGCGAGCAGCGCCAGGGGCGCGATGAGAGAGACTGCAAGCAGCGCGCTCATGGCAGGATGACGTGACGCCCGACCTGCAGCAGGTCGAGGAAGCGCGGCGGCGCAAAGCCCAGCAGCAATGCCGCGATCGCCAGCATCAGCACGATGGCCTCGCGCTGGCGCGACGGACGGGCCTTCACGACGAGATCCGAACCGGCTAGCGCGGGCGCGACCACGCGATAGACATAGCCGCCGGCCAGCAGGCCGCCGCCGAGCACGATCGCCGCCCAGAACCACTGACCGCCGTCGACGGTGGCCTGCAGCAGCAGCCACTTGGCGGTGAAGCCGCCGCTCGGCGGCAGGCCCATCAGCGACAGTCCGCCGAGGCCGAAGGCGAACAAGGTCATCGGCATGACGCGGCCGATGCCGCGCAGGTCGGCGATGCGATCATGACCGAGCGATTCGGCGACCAGCCCCGCCGCCAGGAACATCGCCGCCTTGGCGAAGGCGTGGCTCAGCGCCTGCATCACGCCGCCGTTCCACGCCTGGCTGTTCCACGGCTCGGAGCCGGCGGCCAGCGGGAACATCAGGAAGAGGTAGCCGAGCTGGGCGATGGTCGAATAGGCGATCAGGAGCTTCAGCCGTCGCTGGCGCAGCGCAAGCACGCTGCCGAACAGGATGGCGCCGCTGCCCAGCGCGCCCAGCAATCCCATCGCGACGTCCGAGGCGAGCCCCGGCATGACGTCGAACCACAGGCGCACGACCAGGAAGAACGATCCCTTGACCACCAACGCCGACAGCACCGCGCTTGCCGGCGCGGGCGCATTGGCGTGCGCCGGCGGCAGCCAGAGATGCAGCGGGAACAGGGCGGTCTTGGCGAGCAGCCCGGCCGTCATCAGCCCGCCCGCGACCAGGGTGGCCGGTGCGACGGCGGGCTCGGCGCGGATGCGCTGGGCGAGCAGGACGATGTCGAGCGTGCCGTAGCCGCCATAGAGCAGGGCCACGCCCAGCAGGTAGAAGATCGAGCCGATCAGGGCGAACAGCAGGTAGCGCAGCGCGGCGCGCAGCGTCTCCGGTCGACCGTCGAGGCAGACCAGCGGCACGGCGGCGAAGGTGAGCAGCTCGAGAGCGACGTAGAGGTTGAACAGGTCGGCGCCGAGAAAGACCGTGTTCAGTGCCGCCCACAGTCCTTGCAGCAGCGTCCAGAAGGCGAGCGGCGCGCGGGCTTCGGCGAGGGTCGGCGGTGTCGCGAATAGTGGCCGTGCGAAGTAGCCGGCGGCCATGACCACCAGCGCCGCCGTCACCAGCATCACCGCGGAAAAACCGTCGGCGCGCAACGCGATGCCGAGCGGCGGCGCCCAGCCGCCGAGGATGTAGACCAGCGGCGCGGCGTCCCACCACACGCCGACCGCGATGGCGAGAGCGATGCCGAGGCCCATGGGCATGATCGCGAGAGCGATCCGCTCGGCGATGCGACCGCCTGCGACCAGCGACAGCAGCATGCCGACGACGGGCAGGATGATGGCGAGCACCAGCAGGTAGCCACCGGGATGGGTGACCAGCGCCAGCGTCACCGCTGACATTGGTCGCTTTCCTCCTCGGGATCGAGAGTCGCCGCGCCCGAAGTCTCGAACAGCCGCAGCAGCAAGGCGACGGCGAGCGCCGTGGCGGAGAAAGCGACCACGATCCCGGTGATGACCATCGCCTGCGGCACCGGATCGGCGGCGAATCCGGCCGCGCCGCCTTTGCGCGCGAGGATGCCGAACATGAGGAAGACGCCGCTGCCCAGAAGATTGAAGCCCAGGAGCTTGCGCAGCGGATGAGCGAGCACGAGCAGGCCGTAGATGCCGAGGCCGATCAGCGCGGCGCCCGTCAGTCCGGCAAGAACGGGCGCGGTCATGACGGCCCGATTGGCGGCCGGCTGGGCGGCCCGATCACCAGCAGGGGCAGCGTCGCGGCGATGGAGAGCACCATGAACGCTTCGATGAACAGGATCAGCGGCTTGGCGATGCCGTCGGGATACGCCAGGAAACCGGCGGCGACGAAAAAGCCCATCGCGCCGATCACCAGGAACATCGCGGGCCCCGCGACCAGCGCGACGCGCAGCCAGCGCCGATCGACCGGCGGTGCTCCGCCGAGCCGCGCCATCATGACGATCATCGCCATAGCCGCCAGCAGCGCGCCGCCCTGGAAGGCGCCGCCGGGCTCGTTGGCGCCAACCCAGACGATATGGATGGCGACGACGATGCCGACCGGCGGCAACAGCTGGGCGAAGAAGGCGAGAGGGCCTTGCTGGTGGGCGAGCGGCCTCGGGCCGGCAACGCCGCCCCACGCACGATCGGCCGAGAGCGACCATACGCCGATCACGGCGAGGATCAGCACGACCTTCTCGAGCATGGTGTCGAAAGCGCGCCAGGTCATCAGGACGGCGGTGACGGGGTTGCCGAGCCCGGTCTCGGCCAGATGGCGCGCTGCGTCGTGTGCCAGCGTCGGGCCTGGATCGGCCATGGTGAGCACGCCGACCGCCAGCGCCGCCGCGACGACGGTGCAGAGGACCGCAGCGGCGAGGCGCGCCATCGGCCCGGGCTGCTCGGCCGCCGGCTGCGGGTCGGTGCGGCGCAGGCGCATCGCGGCGGTGATCAACAGGACGCCGGTGACTCCGCTTCCGATCGCCGCTTCGGTCAACGCGACATCGACCGCGAAAAGGCGCACCCAGACCAGCGACAGCAACAGACCGTAGGCGACATAGCCCACGACCGCGGCGAACAGCTCGCGAGCCGCGATCGTCCAGGCGGCGACCGCGAGGACGAGAACGGCAAGGCCGATGTCGAGGGCTTCGAGCATCGTCATGACGACGGTCCACGGCGGCGCAGCGCCTGGGCGATGACCTGCGCCACGGTCGCGCTCGACAGCTGCACCAGCACCCAGACGGCAAGCAGCTTCAGGGCGCCGAGCAGGCCGCTGGCCTGCGGCAGCAGGCCGAGCACGACCAGACCAAGCCCGAGATTGTCGGCCTTGGTGAGCGCATGCAGGCGGGTGAGCGAATCGGGAAACCGCAGCAGTCCCACGGTGCCGGCCAGGAAGAAGAAGCAGCCGGCGCCGATGGCCACGACGGTGAAGATGTCCGCGGCGCTCACGACGGGTCGTCCTCGGAAGGGGACGCCACGCTGGTCACGAAGGCGACCGAGGCGAACGCCGCGAGCAGGGCGAGGCCCAGGGCGACATCCTCGGCGCCACGAACGCCGGTGGCGGCGGCCACCAGCAGCAGGGTGGCGATGCCGCCCGTGCCCAGGAGCTGGGCGGCCATGGTGCGGTCGACGTTCTCGGGTCCGCGCAGGATGCCGGCCAGGCCCACGGCGACGGTCAGGAGAACGAGGCCGGCGGCGGCGAGCAGGAACTCAGTCATGACCGATCATCCGGCTGAACAGCACTTCCTCGGCGGTGAGGCCGTCGGCGACTGGCTGATCGACGTCGAGGCAGTGGATCAGCAGGGTGCCGTCGTCGTCGGAGCCGGCCGGCAACGTGCCGGGCAGCAGGCTCGACACCGCGCAGAACGCATTGCGCGCGCTGGCCGATCGCAGACGCGGTCGCCAGGCGACGAAGCCGGGCCGAAGCCGCATCGACGGGCTGAAAGCCAGCCACGCGACCTGCACGCCGGCGCTGACGGACTGCCCGAAGAAGTGCAGGCCGAACGAGGCAAGCGACCACAGTCGCAGCCTGAGCGTGGTGGGCGGCATCAGGCGCAGGCTCGCCCATGTCGCCAGCGCGGCCGCAGCCAGACCGATTGGAATATCGGCCAGCCGATAGCCGGCGATCATCAGCCACAGGGCGAAGAACAGGACGGCCCGGCCGATCGCGACGCTCGCTCTCATCGTGGCTTCTCCGTCGCGGGCGGCGCGGGCGCCGGCGTCTTGCCCTGCGGTCCCGGCGCCTGCTGCTCGAGCCCCGGCGAGGTCGAGAAGCGATTGTCCTGCGGTACGGGCGTCACCTTGTTGGGGGTGCCCAGGATCGAATCGGTGCGTGCGTCGGCGCCGCCGCTGTCGCGGCGGCTGCCCTGCGCCCAGGCCGGTGATGCAAGCACGATCGCCAGCAGGATCAGGAACTGCTTCATGCGGCGACGACCGTCGCCGGTTCGGGCGACGGCTCCCGGATGCGGAACAACGCGACATACATCGCCGGCAGGACGATCAGCGTGAGCAGGGTCGCTACGAACAGGCCGCCCATGATGGCGAAGGCCATCGGCCCCCAGAATACGTCCGCCGCGATGGGAATGAATCCCAGCACGGTCGAGATCGCCGTCAGCATGATCGGCCGGAAGCGCGAGAGCGTGGCTTCGACCACGGCGTCCCAGGCATGGTCGCGCTCCGCGCGTTCGGCCTCGATCTGCTCGATCAGCAGGACGGCGTTGCGCGCGATCATGCCGAACAGGGCGAGGATGCCGAGGATCGCGACGAAGCCCAGCGGCTTGTTGACGATCAGCAGGGTGAACACGATGCCGATCAGCCCCATGGGAATCACGGCGACGACCAGGAACAGCCGGCTGAAGCTGTGGAGCTGCGCCATCAGGAAGAACAGCATCAGCAGCAGCATCAGCGGCACCTTGGCGAACACCGAGGCCTGCGAGTTGGCGCTTTCCTCCACCGTGCCGCCGACGGCGATGCGATAGTCCTTGGGCAGCCCCTGCTTGAACTTGTCGATCGCGGGCGCGAGCGCATCGACGGCGCCGGCCGGCGACACGCTGGGCGGGACGTCGGCCAGCACGGTCAGCGTCGGCACCCGCTGGCGCCGCCAGATCAGCGGGTATTCCTGCTTGAAGTCGAAGGTCGCGACCTGGTTCAGCGGCACGGTGCGCCCGTTGGCCAGCGGCAGCTGCAGGGCGCGCAGGGTCGACAGCGAGCTGCGCTGCTCGTCGAGCGCCCGCGCGATCACTGGGACGAGGTAGATGTCGTCGCGCACCTGCGTGATGGCGGTGCCGGCCATCAGGGTGTTGATGACCTCGGCGATCGCCCGCGAGCTCAGCCCCAGCAGCCGCGCCTTGTCCTGGTCGATGGTGACGCGCACCTGTCGTGCCGGCTCCATCCAGTCGAAGCTCACTTCCGTGATGTTGGGATCGCTGCCCACGACCTCGGCGAGCCTGAGCGCGATCGACCGCACCTGGCTGAGGTCGGGCCCGCTTACCCGGTATTGCACCGGCCAGCCGACGGGCGGCCCGAGCTCCAGCGGCGAGACGCGGCCGACGACGCTCGGCATCTGCTCGGACATCAGCTTCTCGAGCTTGGCCTGCAGGCGGTTGCGCGCCGCGACGTCCTTGGCCACGACCACGGCCTGGGAGAAGAAGTCGTTGGGCAGCTTGACGTCGAGCGGCAGGTAGAAGCGGATCGCGCCACGGCCGACATAGGTGCTCCAGCGCTCGACGTCGGGATCGGTCTTGAGGAAGGCGTCGAGCTGGCTGGCGACGGTGTCGCTGGCATAGATCGAGGCGTTCTGCGGCAGGGTGAGGTCGACCACGAGCTCAGGTCGGTCGGAGGCCGGGAAGAACTGGCGCGGCACGAAGGGCAAGGCGAGGAACGCCGCAACCAGGCTCGCCAGCGTGACGCCGATGGTGATCCAGCGCACCCTCATGGCGCCGACCAGCAGGGTGCGGAACGTGCGCAGCACGATATTGGGCTTGTCGGAGGCCGCCGCTTTCGGCGGCCGTAGCAGCGCGACGCCGAGCAGGGGAGCGAACAGCACCGCCACGAACCACGACACGAACAGCGTGATCGTGACGACGGCGAAGATCGAGAAGGTGTACTCGCCCGCCGCGCTTTGCGCGAAGCCGATCGGCACGAACCCGGCGGCGGTGACGAAAGTCCCGGTCAGCATCGGGAAGGCCAGCGTCTTGTAGGCAAAGGAGGCGGCCTGCTCGGTGTTTTCGCCCTGGGCGATGCGCGTGGTCATGACGTCGACCGTCGTCATGGCGCTGTCGACCAGCAGGCTGAGGGCGATGATCAGGGCGCCGAGCGAAATGCGCTGCAGGTCGATGTCGAAGCCCTGCATGATGGGAAAGGTGATGGCGAGCGTGAGCGGGATCGACGCCGCGACGATGGCGCCCGGCCGCAAGCCCAGGCTGATGATGCTGACGGCCATGATGATGGCGATCGCCTGCCAGAGCGACACCATGAACTCGCCGATGGCGTGATCGACGACGGCCGGCTGGTCGGAGACCAGTGTCGGCTCGATGCCGAGCGGCAGGTCGACGAGGGCGTTGTCGATCTCGGCCGTCACGTTGTTGCCGAGTGCCAGGATGTCGCCGCCGGCGCGCATGGCGATGGCGAGCCCGATGGCAGGCTTGCCGTTGACGCGGAACATCGGCTGCGGCGGGTCGGCGTAGGCGCGGCGCACCTCGGCGATGTCGCGCAGGCGGATCATGCGTCCGTTCGACAGAAAGCTGACGTTGAGGATGTCCTGCTCGGAGCGGAAATCGCCCGATACTTGCAGCGACAGCCGCTCCTTGCTGGTCTCGACGGAACCGGCGGGAACGACGCTGTTCTGCGCCTGGACCGCGGCGATCAGGGCGGCACGGTCGATGCCCAGCCCGGCGAGCTGCGGTGTCGAGAACTCTATGAAGATCTGCTCGTCCTGGGCGCCGATGATCTCAATCTTCGAGACGTCCGGCACATTGAGCAGGCGCGACCGCACGGCCTCGACATAGTCGCGCAGTTCGCGATGGCTGAAGCCGTCAGCGGTGAAGCCGTAGATCAGGCCGAACGTGTCGCCGAAATCGTCGTTGAAGCCGGGTCCCAGCACGCCGGCCGGAAGCGTGTGACGGATATCGCCGATGTTCTTGCGCACCTGGTACCAGACGTCGGGCACCTCGGAGGCCCTGGTCGAGCCTTTCAGGTTGACGAAGATCGTGGTCTGCCCCGGCACCGTGTAGCTGCGCAGGAAATCGAGGCCGCGCGTCTCCTGAAGCTTCCGTTCGAGCCGCTCGGTGACCTGTTGCAGCGTGTCGTCGAGCGTGGCGCCCGGCCACGCCGCCTGCACCACCATCGTCCTGAAGGTGAAGGCCGGGTCCTCGTTGCGTCCCAGCCCGAAATAGGCCGACAGGCCCGCGGCCGTGGCGATCGCCATCAGGAACACGGTGAACGACCGGTGCCGCAGTGCCCATTCGGAGAGATTGGTCACGGCGCCGCTCCGAGCAGCCGCACCTTCTGGCCCGGATGAAGGGCCTGCACGCCCGCGGTGACGACGACCTCACCGCCCGCCAGGCCGTGGGCGACCAGCACGCTGGCCGGATCGAAGCGCGCGATTTCGACGTTGTGCAGCGAGACCGTCATGTCCTTCGCATCGACAAGCCACACCGCGGGCTGTCCGTTGATGCGTGTGAGAGCGGTGGCCGGGAGCGTGATGCCGGGCGTTGCCTCGAGCTCCATGCGTCCCTTGACGGTGGCGCCGAGGAACATCGCGGCCGGCGGATCGATCAGGCCGACCCGCACGCGGAAGGTGCGCGTGATGGGATCGGCCTGGGGATCGACCTGGCGCACGCGTCCGACGGCCGTGATGGAAGGATCGTCGGTCAGGGATACCACGACCTTGGGATCGGACGGCGCCGAGCGCAGCACCTGCGCGGGGACGTCGAACACCGCATCGCGGCCGTCCTGGCGGGCCACCTGGAAGATCGTCTGTCCGGGCTGCACGACCTCGCCGGCTTCGGCGGTGCGGTTGGTGATCGAGCCGCTGACGCCGGCCTTGAGCTGGGTGTAGCCGACGCGGTCCTTGGCGATGTGCAACTGGGCCTCGGCATTGTCGAGCTGCGATTGCGCCGTGCGCAGCGCCTGCTGCGCCTGGTCGTACAGGGCTTGCGTCGTGAAGCCCTGGGGCAGCAGGGTCTTCTGCCGGTCGAAGGCGTTGCTCGTCTCGACGACGCGGCCTTCAGCGGCGGAGAGCGCCGCCTGGGCCGACCGCAGGCCGTTCAGCTCGTTCTGCGGATCGAGCTTGGCCAGCACCTGGTCCGGCTCGACGCGGTCGCCGACATTGCCGAGCCGCTCGATGATGCGGCCGCCGATGCGGAAGGAAAGCGATGCCTCGTTCTCGGCGCTGATCTGGCCGGTCAGCACGACCGTCTCGCCGGTGCCTCCCTTGACGGCCGTGACGGTACGCACTGGCCGAGGCTCGACGGCCTTGGCCTTGGTCTTGCTTCGCCACTCGCAACCGCCGAGGGCGAGTGCGGCGACCAGGAGCAGCGTGAGCAGCGTTCCGCCGGTCGCGTTGCGCCAGGAGGCAGGCCCGACCACGGCTGATGTCCTCGCCGTCGGCTACTGAAGGATCCGCGCCCGGAGGCGCGCATACTCTTCTTTGGAAATCGACTTCTCCGCCATCAGCCGCTCGAGCTTCGTGAGCTCGTCGGCGATGCTGAAGCCCACGACCTGGCGCAGTTCATCCCGGGCCTGGCGCGCCTGGGCGCGGTTGCGCTCGGCCATGCCGCCGCCTTGCGTGAGGATGTAGGCGAAGATGCCGATGTAGGGCAGCACGATGAGGAAGATGACCCAGATCACCTTGCCGAACCCGGAGATGTCCTGGCGCCGGAACAGGTCGCTCGCCGCGGTTATGAACAGCCAGAACCACAGGATGAAGATGAAGATCGAGAAGGCGCTCGCCAGGAAATTAGCGAATGTCGATTCTGCAGAGAACAGCATTGTACTTCTCCGGTACACAGCGCGTCGGCGACGACTGGTCGCTCACGGAGTCTTGCGGAGCGACATGGCGGCTACGCCGGCAGCGGCATTCAAGCCGACGCTGCCTTCGACGCTGACGGGCTGCAGGGTGATCTGGTTGCTGCTGCCGCCGAGCAGCACGTTGGCTCCGAGGCCGACACCGACGGTCCCCTGGGCCGTCGGGCCGGCATACTCGCCGCCGAGGGCGCCGGGCGCGATGCTGCCCGGTGCGAACACCATCCAGACAATGGTGCTGTCGCGGGTGAAGCCCACGTCGACGCCGTAGCGCCGGATCGTGCCTTCATAGCGTTCGGCCGTACCGTCGGTGCGGGTGAACAGGCAGTTCAGCGTCCGCGACGAACCGAAGACGAAGCCCACGCCGCCAGCGACGTTGCAGGTCAGCGACCCGACATTGACGCCGCCCCGGTTGGCGGGCGGAGGGCTGGTCGGCGCCGCCGTCTGCTGCTGGCATCCCGCTACCGCGAGGACGAGAAGCAGGGCCGTAGCCATTGTTGCGCGCATCATCGGTTCCTTTGCTCGAGGATGATCAGCGGGCGACGGCGCTCCACCGGCACCCCATTCTCGGCTCGGCGACTTCCAGCGTGCCGGGCGACTTGGAGGTGTCGGCGGTGACGTTGAAGTTCGTGCCGCCGAGCGCGAGGGTCGTCGTGAACACCTTGGCTGGGTTCTGCGTCATGTTGCGGGTGATGCCACCCGCCGTCTGCAGCGTCGCGCCGTCGCTCGTCGGCGTGAAGGTGTGCACACGCGACAGCTCGGCATCCCATCGTTGGCAGGACGCCGGATTCCGGTCGGTCGGCGTGACCCGGAACTCGATGGGGGCGGACTGGGCGAACACCTGCAGGGAGACGACCCCGGTCAGTGCCGCGGCGAACACCAGGCTCTTCTCGATAGGGCTCATGTGGTTCTCCTCAGGGTGAAGTGACATTGCACGACGCTCGATCCACGAAGGCGTCCGTCTTCGGTCCGTAGATGACCAGGCCCTGGCGCACGCTGGGACCGGTCTGGGCGACCGTGGCCCGTGTGCGCATGACGAGGTTGCTGCCGTTCAGGAAGCGGCACTCGATCACCGGATCGACGGGATTGCCGCTGTTGTTGTCGAGGTAGAGCACCACTTGCCAGCGTTGGCCGGGCACTGCTCGCAACGTCGCGCCGTCCATGGCAACGATCGGTGTCGTCGGGCCCGCCGTCACCGGAACCGTGCCGACGGGCCGGCCGCGCACGCGCTGCTCGGCGACCCAGGTGGCGACGTTCTGTCCGGCCGGGTCGAATGCCTTGTCTTCTGGACCGGCGAGCGGCCGGCCATCCTGACCGACGGTCTCCGGCGTCCAGACCTGGCCGGTCCTGGGATCACGAAACTCGGGGCCGCCCGGGGACGCGGCGACATCCAGGCCGGCGCGGTTGCCTTGCGCCAGTGCGGAAGTGGCGACGGCGACACCGAGTGCCGCCGCGAATACCCTCAGCAGCGCGCTTTGCATCCTGCTCATCGCGGTCTCCAGCTGATCTGCAATGAGCGCATTCTTGCCAATTGATCTCAGCCATACATCAGCTTGGAATCCCCTGACTGTTCCGGGTGTCCCAATCCGCGAGTCAGACCATCGGCTGTTGCGGGCCATGCCGTACGAAAGCGTACTGGCCGCGTGGCCGGGAAATGCTTGTCAGACTTGCGTTTTTGCACGATCAACCGGGGGTATAGTCCTCATCGCGACTTCGTCCTCTATTCGCCATCCAAGGTCCTGGACCGGTTGAGAGGCAAGGATGATCTCCACCACCTTCGAAACATTGTCATTGCCGCCTCGCCATCAGTTCGAGGCTTGGCGTGACTGGTACAGCTCGTTGCTCGACACCACTGTATCGACAAGCCTCGATAAGGGGTTTGCCGCCCGCAACGAAGTCTGGTCGCTCGGAGGACTGACAATCAGTCGAGGAAGTGCCCAGGCAATCTCTTCATCGAGACCGAAAGCGCTCATTCGTCGGACCCCCGTCGACCACTGGGTGCTGACGGTTTGCAAGCGAAGCACCGTGGCTCTCAGCACGCGCAACGAATCCGTGACAGTCCAACCCGGAATTCCCTACGTGATCTCGCTCGCGGACGAGATGGCCACGGTGAAGGACGATTACGAGCGAGTGCAGTTCTATCTGTCGCGCGACACCTTCATGCACATTGGAAGCGCACTCGACGATGCACGGGGCAGGCCAATGGAGACGTCGGCAGGCAGGCTGCTTGCCGACTACATGCTGCTGATGGTGAAGAACCTGCCGGACCTGCCGCCGGATGATGGGCCTCGTCTGGTGACGGCCGTGGAAGCGATGATCGGTGCCTGCCTGGCTCCATCGGCCGATCGGACGGCGAATGTCCAGGTCCAGATGGATTTCACCTTGATGGAACGCGTGCGCCGCGCGGTCCGTGCCCATCTGCGTTCGCCTTCGCTGGGGCCCGACAAGCTCTGCCGTGAGGCAGCGACATCGCGATCGCAGCTGTACCGCCTCCTGGAAGGCGAAGGGGGCGTCGCTCACTACATCCAACGGCAGAGGCTGTCGGAAAGCTTCGTGATGCTCTGCGACGTGTCCAACGCATTGCCGATCGGCAGGATCGCCGACGTTCTGTGCTTCGCCGATGCTTCGAGTTTCAGCCGCGCCTTCAGGCGAGAGTTCGGCATGAGTCCGCGGGACGTCCGATCCGCCTCCCAGGCCGGCCTTCTGCCCGTTCCTCCCGTCAAGGAGATGGCGCCGATGGCCGTTCACTACTTTGCGGATTGTCTCGCTGATCTTTAGCGTCGCCTTTTGGGACGTGCGGGATAGTTCGGGGACAGGGCGCTAAGGCAAGGTAGATTTGCGGCACTTAGGATACGTCGCGTCGACACATGAGCACGTCGCGCGAACGGACATCCAGATGAGCAAAGTCCTCCCTTCGATCCTGGCGTTCGCAGCGACGGTGTTTGCGGCGATGCCGATTGCCGCGCAGGTCAAGGACCAGCACGAGGACGCCAACTCGGCACGCTACGATGCGATGTTCGGCATGCCGGGCTCCTACCTGGTGGCGCCGCAGACCAACGTGTTCGCCACGGCGCCGGGCCTCGAGCAACAGGCGCGTCGCTCGCAGTTCACCATCAACGGCCTCGTGCCGATGTTTTTCAATTCCAACGCCGAAGCAATCCCTACAGGCGGAACGAACTCGGCGGAATTCAGCCCGATCCTCGGCATCTCGTGGTCGACGCCGGTGTTCGACCTGCCCCTCAGGTTCACCGCCAACGCCCGGGCCGAAGTCGACCGCTTCACGCAGGCGCCCAGCGTCGACTTCGACAAGGTCGCGCTATCGGGGCGGCTGCAGGTCGTCGATGCCAACAACGATCAGGCCTACTCGCCCTATGTCTCCTACGTGCCGAGGTTCGACTTCACGCCGTTCTACAAGGAATGGTTCGCGACCCGGCAGGATCTTAACTTCGGCGTCAACAAGAGGTTCAATTTCGACGGCGATTTTCGTCGCATCGCCATTTCGGGTGATACTTTCGCAGAGACCATCTGGTCATTCGGCGTCACCGCCGCGATCCAGAGACGCTTCCGCGATCCGGCGCCGGGCTCGTGGGCGGCATTCGTCATTCCGTCGATGACCTACGTGATCTCGCCGCAGTGGAACATGAGCCTGGGCATCGACATGGAGCGTCGAGCGTTCGATTCCGTCAACGGCTTCAACCAGGAAGATTGGTTCCTCGAGCCGATCCTGACGGTGGAGTTCGTCCTTCCCGAAAGATGGTTCGGCTCGGCCGCGACCACCGCGATGGGCCGGCCGGCGCTCGACTTCCAGGTCGCCTACGAGAAGAACTGGTCCAACGTGGCAGCCTTCAACTACGACGTCTGGCATGTCGGCGCCGCCCTGAAACTCGGCTGGAGGTTCTGATGACGACGCAAACCTACGATGGCGAGACCACGGCAGCGACGCCCAGGACGCAACGCCTCTCCTTGTTTGCGCTGACGATGATGGTCATCGGCGGCATGGTCGGCGCCGGCATCTTCTCGCTGCCGCGGACCTTCGCCGGCGCCACCGGGCCGATCGGCGCCATCATCGCCTGGCTGATCGCTGGGACGGGAATGTACATGCTCGCCCGGGTGTTCCAGTCGCTGGCCGCACGCAAGCCCGATCTCGATGCCGGCGTGTTCGCCTATGCCAAGGCGGGCTTCGGCGACTATCCGGGCTTTCTCTCCGCCTTCGGCTATTGGATCGGCAGCTGCATCGGCAACGTGTCCTACTGGGTCCTCATCAAGTCGACCTTGGGCGCGTTCTTTCCCATCTTCGGCGACGGCAACACGGTGGCGGCGATCGTCGTCGCATCGGTCGGCATCTGGCTGTTCCACTTCATGATCCTGCGCGGCACCCAGCAGGCCGCGGTGATCAACAGCATCGTCACGGTCGCCAAGATCGTCCCGATCCTGGTGTTCATCGTCATCCTGATCTTCGCGTTCAAGCTCGACCTGTTCAGCGTCAACCTGTACGGCGGCGATCTGACCGGCGGCATCTTCGAGCAGGTGCGCGCCACCATGCTGGTCACAGTGTTCGTCTTCCTCGGCATCGAGGGCGCCAGCGTCTATTCGCGCTTCGCCAGGGAACGAGCCGATGTCGGGCGGGCCACGATCATGGGCTTCATTGTCGTGACGTCGCTGATGGTCCTGGTGACCCTGCTGCCCTACGCCGTGCTGCAGCGGGCCGACATTGCCGGAATGCGCCAGCCCTCGATGGCGACGGTGCTTGAGGCGGTGGTCGGACCGTGGGGCGCCGTGTTCGTGAGCGTCGGGTTGCTCGTCTCGGTGCTCGGCGCCTATCTCGCCTGGTCCTTAATCTGCGCCGAGGTGCTGTTCACCGCGGCCAAGACCAGGGACATGCCTTCGGTGTTTGCGCGCGAGAACGCCAACAAGGTGCCATCGGCCGCCCTGTGGGCGACCAACATCGTCGTTCAGGCGATCGTCATCACGACCTATTGGTCGCGCGACGCCTTCGCGTTGATGCTGAACCTGACGAGCGCGATGTCGCTGATCCCCTTCCTTTTCGTGGCGGCCTACGGGCTCCAGCTCACCCGGCGAGGCGAAACCTACGACGTTCGGCCCCATGAACGGCGGCGGGATCTGATCATCGCCATTGTCGCCACGGCCTACACGATCTTCCTGCTCTATGCCGGCGGCCTGAAGTTCATCCTGCTGTCGGCGGTCCTCTATGCGCCCGGGACGGTGCTGTACCTCTGGGCACGTCGCGAGCAGGGCAAGCCGGTTTTCACCAGGACCTCGGACTGGATCATTTTCGGCCTTGCCGTCATCGGTGCCGTGATCGGCGTCTACTGGCTGGCCACCGGCTACATCACGATCTGATCAATGGAGCGCACCATGGCACAGGCAGCAGACAAGGCTTTTGGCGTCCACTCGGAGGTCGGCAAGCTTCACAAGGTGATGGTCTGCGCGCCGGGGCGCGCTCACCAGCGCCTGACGCCGTCCAATTGCGACCAGCTGCTGTTCGACGACGTGCTCTGGGTCGACAACGCCAAGCGCGACCACTTCGACTTCATGCAGAAGATGCGCGACCGCGGCGTCGATGTCGTGGAGATGCACAGTCTGCTTGCCGAGACCGTGGCCATCCCGGAGGCGCGCAAGTGGATCATCGACAACCAGGTGGTGCCCAACCAGGTCGGCCTGGGGCTGGTCGACGAGATCAAGAGCTACCTCGAGGGCCTGCCGCCGCGCGAGCTTGCCGAGACCCTGATCGGCGGCCTGTCGACGGAGGAATTCCCGGAAACCCACGGTGGCGAGATGCTGAAGCTCGTCAAGGATGCCGCCGGAGTCACCGAGTATCTGCTGCCGCCGCTGCCCAACACGCTCTATACCCGCGACACGACCTGCTGGATCTACGGCGGCGTCAGCGTCAATTCGCTGTACTGGCCGGCGCGGCACGAGGAGCCAATCCTCGCCAGCGCGATCTACAGGTTCCATCCCGACTTTGCCGGCAAGGTGAAGGTGTGGTGGGGCGACCCGACCGCGGACCATGGCCTGGCGACGGTCGAGGGCGGCGATGTCATGCCGATCGGCAAGGGGATCGTCCTCATCGGCATGAGTGAGCGCACCTCCCGGCAAGGCATCAGCCAGCTCGCCGCCGCGCTTTTCGAGCAGGGAGCGGCGGAGCGCGTGATCGTCGCCGCCATGCCCAAGCTGCGGGCGGCGATGCATCTCGACACGGTGTTCACCTTCGCCGATCGCGACTGTGTCCTGCTCTACCCGGACATCGTCTACAACATCCACGCCTACTCGTACCGTCCGTCCAACAAGACGGGTGGCGTCGAGCTGCGCAAGGATCCGAAACCCTTCGTCGAGACGGTCGCCGATGCGCTGGGCGTGAAGAAGATGCGGGTCGTCGAGACCGGCGGCACCGCCTACATGCGCGAGCGCACGCAATGGGACAGCGGCGCCAATCTCGTTTGTGCGTCGCCGGGTGTGGTGTTCGCCTACGATCGCAACACCTACACCAACACGCTCCTGCGCAAAGCCGGCATCGAGGTGATCACGATCGTCGGCGCCGAGCTGGGACGTGGCCGCGGCGGCGGTCATTGCATGACCTGCCCGATCATTCGTGAGCCGGTCGACTTCTGAGCGAGGTCGACCGCAGGATGACTTCCGCCGCCGGCGGTCACCCGACCAGGCGGCTTCTGAGCATCAGGTACTCGTCATTGGAAATGACGTTCTGCGCCTTCAGCCGGTCGAGCTTCTGCAGTTCGTCCGTCGGGCTGACACCCACGAATTCTCGCAAGGCCTCATGCATCTCTTCGGCTTGTGCCTTCTTGCGATCGGCCATGCCGGAGCCCTCGCGCAGGATGTAGGCGAAGGTTCCGAGGTAGGGCAGACCAAGGAGAACGACAGCCCAAAGAAACTTTCCGAGGTCGGATACATCTCGTCTGCGGAACAGATCGCTCGCCGTCACGATGAGCAACCACAGCCACAGAACGAAAATGAACACACCCACGACATCGATGAGGAAGCTGGCGAACGACGTACCGTCGGAAAGCAGCATGGCCTTTCGCGTCCCATTTGTTCGACGGCGGATTTTACGAGTGCTGTCCGTGAACACATTGGCGAGAGGTCCCAGGACTATTCCGCCTGTCCCAATCTCGGCTGGCCGCAGGAGCTGCGGGGTGCTCAAGACAACGAGAGTGCTGCTGGTTGTCCTCTGCCTACTGCCGGCGACGCTCGCCGCACAGACGGCGGCCTGGCGGCTGGTCACTCCGGCAGAGGAGCAGCGCGATAATGTTGCGCCGGACGTGCCGGCCCCACCTGATCGGCCGCCGCCACCGACCATCACACTGGTGCGACCCGACATCTCCCAACCGATCCGCAATCCAGTGACGATCGAGGTCCAGTTCAGCCCTGGACCAGGCAGCTCCGTCGACATGAACAGCTTTAACGCCACCTATGGGCGGCTCGGCATCAGCATCACGCGGCGGCTGCTCGATCATGCGGTGGTGACCCCGGGCGGTCTTGCGGCAGCCGATGTCGAACTGCCGTCAGGCGATCACCGGGTAACATTGTCGATCGCCGACATGTCGGGACGAACCGCGTCCAAGACGATCCGCTTCTCGGTCGTTCCATAGGAGGCGCCGGCGGAGACCGCCTCGCGCTCGGGCCGCGTGGTGTGCAGGCCGGGCGGCACCTTGTGCCACAGGCGGCCACCCGTGGCCTGGTTGTAGCCATAATCGAACAACGCCCGCATGTAGGTTTCGTCGAACGGACCCGACCGCGGCACGTTGAAGTCAGTGCTCATGTAGGCGAGGTTGAAGTCGAGCCCATCGCGCTTGGTCAGGAAGTAGGCCCGCACCACGTCGTTGTAGCCGCTCGACTGCAGCATCGTGCTGACCGCACGGCTGGCGATCGGGATGGTGCGGCGCTCGACCTCGGCGTGCTGGGGATCGAGCAGGCCATTGCGGATGATGTAGGCGGTCTGGCGGCGTCCGACAGGGACGAGCCTGACGTCGATCGAGCCGGGATAGAGGAAGAGCTGCGAGATGGTGCCGCCATCGACATGCATCTCCTGGAACTCGACGCCGTCGACCGCGACGTCGATCATCGCTGGCTGGAAAGCCCCGGGGATCGAAGCCGACGCCAGCAGGATCTTGCGGAACAGGTCCAGCGCCTTGGGATGCCGGCTGGCCGCGATGGCGCCGACGTTCCAGATCACCGGCCTCTGGGCGTCGAGGTCGGTGGTGCCGATCATCAAGAGCCGGCCCTTTCGGTACTCGGCGGCGATGGCATCGAGCAGAGCCTGGTTGGCGTAGTGGGAGATCGTGTCCGCGAGCGGGCCGGCGTCGGCCAGGGCATCGCTGAACAGCAATGCCGTGAGGCGACGCCGGAGGAAGATCCGGTCGCGGCCCAGGGTCGTGTAGAGCTCATGCAGCAAAGGATCGTAGTCGGATCCCAGGAAGGCAAAGGGTGCGATCAGGGCGCCGGTGCTGATGCCGGTAACCATCTTGAATTCCGGCCGAGTGCCGGTCGTCGTCCAGCCGTTGAGGGCACCGGCGCCGAAGGCGCCGTTGTCGGCGCCGCCGGATATGGCGAGGAACGATGCCGGCGGCATCGGATCGGCCGGCCGGCCGGCTGCGCGCAACGCGGCGCGCTCGCGCTCCACCGCCTGTAGCACTTCCGCCACCATGGGCGCCGGATCGCCATCCGCATAGAAGCGAGCATTGGGAATGCCGAGCGGCTGGGCTCGGACTGTATCGGAGGCTGGCACGGCGGGGCCCCGTGGCAGGGCTGAGCACCCGGCGACGAGGGCAAGACCGATCAACGAGGCGACAACCGGAGCGAAAAGACGGGTCAACGCTGTCCCTTCTCGGATGGCCCGCTGCATCCTTTCAGATGGAGAGGCCGCCCGAGGCTAGACCATACAGCGCGCCGATGGCCACCGCGCACACAACGCCGAAGGGAACCCACTCCACCCGGGTGAACACCGGCTTGCCCTGCTCGCGCCGCGCGATCACGAACAGAAGGGTGCCCGGCGCGTAGAGCAGCGCCGACAACATCAGCAATTCGTGCCCGCCGGCATAGAGCATGCCGATGGCGTAGACCGTCGCTATGCCGCCGCGCAGCCAGTCCCGCTTGCGGTCGCGATCGCCGGGGCGGTAGGTCTCGCCCGTCCAGGCGAGCTTGAGGCCATAGGCGGCGACGAACAGGTAGGGGATCAGCGTCATGGCGCTGGTCATCTTGAGTGCCAGATGGAAGGCATACTCGGCGAACCAGCTCACCAGCAGGAAAGCCTGGATGAGCGCGTTGGTCATCCACAAGGCGGCGGCCGGTGCATTGTTGGCGTTGGTGCCGGCGAGGAAGGCCGGCATGGTGCGGTTCTGCGCCGCCGAATAGACGACCTCCGCCGCCAGCAACGACCACGAAAGGTAGTTGCCCAGCACCGAGATCAGCAGTCCGATGCTGATGAAGATCTTGCCCCATGGACCGACGATGGCTTCCAGCACGCCGGCCATCGAAGGCGCGGGCAGCGTCGCCAGATCGGAGCGCGGCAGGACACCGTAGGACAGCATCGTGACGAGGATCATCAGGCAGAGAACGCCGAGGAAGCCGAGCACGGTCGCGATGCCGACATCGTCGCGATTCCTGGCGTAGCGCGAATAGACGCTCGCCCCCTCGATGCCGACGAACAGGAACACCGTGACCAGCATCGAGTTGCGGGCCTGGTTTGCGACATTGCTTAGGGTCGCTTCCTCGCCGCCCCAGAAGTTGAGCACGAAGAGGTCGGTGTTGAAGAAGGCGATCGCAACGACAATGAACAGCCCGATCGGGATGATCTTGGCCACGGTGGCGATGGTGTTGAGGGTGGTCGCCTCCTTGACGCCGCGCAGGATCAGGAAATGCACGGCCCACAGAAGGGCCGACGAGGAAAGGATGGCGAACGGGGTCGTGCCGTCGCCGAACACCGGGAAGAACAGGCCGAGCGTCGCCTTGATCAGGATCAGGCAGGCGGTGTCGGCGAAGCACGCCCCGATCCAATAGCCGGCCGCGGAGATGAAACCGGCATATTCGCCGAACCCGGCCTTGGCATAGGCATAGATGCCGGCATCGAGGTCCGGCCGGCGTCGCGCCAGGACCTGGAAGGTGAAGGCCAGCATCAGCATGCCGACGCCAGCGACCAGCCAGGCGATCAGCGATCCGGCAACGCCGGTCACTCGGCCGAAGGCCGAAGGCGTCGCGAAGATGCCGGACCCGATCATCGAACCCACCACCAGGGCGATGAGGGCGCGCAGCGACAGCTTCTGTTCGGCGCTCAGCGACATGCGCCGATCTTAGGCTTGGCCTGCAGGCATTTGATTGGCGCGTCGTCCCCGGATTGTTCGGTGCGTCCCAAAACGCGGTTATTGCGAGTGCACTTCGGGCGCCGCCCTGTCACGCTGTCGGCCATGAACCTCCGGACCGGATCACCATGACCGCAAGGCTATTGAGGCTGCTGCGGCGCGTGCTGGTCCTGGTTCTTGTCGCGGTGGGGGCGATCGTCGGCCTGCGTGCCTGGGATTCCCAGCGCGGACCGCCGCTCGAGGTGTGGCACACCTATGTGCCTGACGACCTGCATGCCGCCGACATCGACAAGAGCGACTGGGCTTCGTATCTGCGGCACGAGGAGGCGATCTTCCGTGACGTGCGCCGGGAAGTCGTCGACAAGATCGACGAGGCGGCGCGCGTACCCGGCAATCGCTACTTCTCGGGCAGTCCGATCTACCCCGGCAACTTCAAGCAGGACTTCAACCGCTCCTACATTCTCGAGCCCGACGGGCCGCCGGTCGGTGCTGTTGTGCTGCTGCACGGCCTCACCGATTCACCCTACAGCCTGCGCCACATCGCCCGCCGGTATCGCGACGCGGGCTTCATCGCCGTCGCCATCCGGATGCCCGCTCACGGTACCGTCCCAGCGGCCTTGACCGACGTCGAATGGCAAGATTGGGACGCCGCCACCCGCCTGTCTGTGCGCGAGGCGCGGCGCCGCGCCGGCCCGGACACGCCGCTCCACATCGTGGGATTTTCCAACGGCGGTGCGCTGGCGATGAAATACGCCCTCGATGCGCTCGCTGACGATCGCATGGCGCGGCCCGATCGGCTGATCCTGATCTCGCCCATGATCGGCATCACGAGCTTTGCGAGGTTTGTCGGAATTGCGTCGTTGCCAGCCCTCCTGCCGGCCTTCGCCAAGGCGGCCTGGCTCGGCCTCCTGCCGGAATTCAATCCCTTCAAGTACAACTCCTTTCCGGTCAACGGCGCGCGCCAGTCGCATCGCCTGACCGTGGCGCTGCGCGAGCAGATGACCGCGGCGGCGCGCGATGGCCGCCTGGCCCGGCTGCCGCCCGTCCTCACCTTCCAGTCGGTCGTCGATTTCACGGTGAGCACGCCGGCCGTCATTTCCGGCCTATATGCCCAGCTGCCGGCCAACGGCAGCGAGCTCGTGTTGTTCGACCTCAATCGCGCCGCGGTGGTGAGCCCGCTGCTGCGCGATGCCGCCGAGACCGTGCTGACGCGCATCCTGCCGACGCCGCCGCGGCCCTACCGCACGGTCGTCATCACCAACGTGGGCGCGCACGACTACAAGGTCCTCGAACGGGTCATCGAGGCGGGCCAGACCGCCGAGCAGGTCCGCGAGCTCGGCCTCGCCTTTCCGGCCGGCATTTTCTCGCTGTCGCACGTGGCCCTGCCGTTCCCCATGAGCGATTCGCTCTACGGCCTCGAGCCGGACGACAGCGAGGATTTCGGCGTCCATCTCGGCGCCATGGCGCCGCGCGGCGAGCGCGGCGTGCTGATCGTGAACCTGGATGCGCTGCTGCGCGTGTCGTCGAATCCGTTCTTCCCCTACGTTGAAGAACGGATCGAGCAAGGCATCCGTTCTAGCCTGAACGGCGCGCGCTGAGCGCCATGGCAATGTAGGCGCATCCCGCAGAGACCAGGGAGATGCCCCCCAACGTTGCCGGCGTGAAAGTGTGACCGTAAGGCAGCTTCATCATCAGCAGTGCGGCCGCGAGCAGGGCAACGCAGCCGGCGAGCGCGAACCAGTGCCAGCCTGCCAAGCGTCGGACCTTTGCGGCAAAGGATATCTGGGTGAGACCGTGCAGCGCAAAGACGATCGCCATCAGAACGGTGATCGTCACGATGCCGGCAAACGGATCCAGGTAGACGAGAACGCCGCCGATTGCCGCCAGCACCCCCAACCCGAGGTGCCACGCGAACAGGGCATCCCGTCGCATCTTTCCGGACTGGGCGATCTGGACGATGCCGACGAACAGCAGAACCAAGCCCAGCGCCTCGTTGGGCGCGATCGAGGAGATCGCCGGAACGGCGATGGCGATTGCGCCGGCAACGATCAGCACGGCGCCGATCAGCACGAGCAGGAGCCAATGGGAACGGAACGTTTCGGCGATGAAGCGCCGGTCCTCCTTGCGGGCTTCGCTTGAACTCATGCCGGCACGTGGCACTGCGCTAGCGGTTGTCGGATGGCGCGGCGAGCCCCGATTTTTGAATGGACCGTCTCAGCAGCGACCAAAGACTCCCACCCGTCGCCATGCCCGCGAGATAGGCCAGCGCGACGAGAAGCGCCAGAGGCGTCCGGGCCTGAAAGCCAAGGAACGACATCGTGACCGTCTCGAAGTTCTGCCAGATGAAGATGAGGGCGGCCAACGCGAACACCACGACGATCGCCACGTGAATCCAGCGCATGTTCATCCCCCTGAAAGCCTAGACGATGTTGGGACTCCGAGCCGATGATCGCAAGGGCTGTGACGCTCTCAAGCCTGCATATCCGGCCGGTCGCGGAGCCAATCCTCGACGTAGAAGCGCAGGACGCCGATGCGCATGACCGCGAGCAGCGGGGCGGCGAGGGCGATGCCCATGATGCCGAACAGCGCCCCCAGGATCACGATGGCGAACAGGGTCCAGGCCGGGGCGACGTTGACGGCGCCTTTCTGGATCAGGGGGGCGAAGATGAAGCCGTCGACGTTCTGGATGACGAGGTAGGCGATCATGACCCAGGCAAAGGTGGCCAGTCCGAGCGGCATGCCCACCAGGGCCACCGGAAAGGCCGCGATCAGCGGGCCGAGGTAGGGAACGAAGATCGCCACGCCGCCCTGAAGGCCGAGCAGGGTCGCGCCGGGAACGTCGAGGGCGTGGAAGGCGGCGGCGAGCAGGACCGCCACAACCACGCCGCGCAGAAGCTGCGCCAGCAGCCAGGCGCGCATCACCTGCCCCATCTCGTCCATGACCGCGCGAATGCGCGGCCGGGCCGCGACGGGGACGAGGACGAGCGCTCCTTCGCGGTACGCAGCAGGACTGGCGGCGAAGAACATGCCGAGGCACACAACGACGATGGTGTTCATGATCACCACGTAGGCGCCGGTGACGGCGTAGTGCACGTGACCGAACAGGCGGCCTGGATCGGTGAGGAATTGCGAAAGGCCCTCCCGGCCCCCCGGTCCGAACAGGTCGATGCCGAACGTCGCGAGCTCGCGCTCGAGCACGGTGAGCTGGGCATCCATGACGGCGAGCAGGGCATGGGCCTGGCCGGGCAGGCGCACGATGCTCACGCTGAGCGCCACTCCCGCGAGCGAGGCAAAGAGCACGACGACGAGCGCATATCGTGTGGAACGGGGCAGCGGGAGGACGTAGCCCACCCCCCGTGTGCAGGCATCGAGAAATGCGGCGAACAGGATGCCGGCAAACAGCAGCAGCAGGCTCGGCGCGCTGTACCAGACGAGGGCAAGCCCCGCCGCGATCGCCAGGACGATCAGGGGCAGCGTTATGAGATTCCGCGGCGGGCCCTCGAGCTTCATCTCGGCCCTAGGTTGCCATGGCGCTGGCGCCGCGCAAAGCCGTCGCAACAACTTGGTGTCGAGCCCCAGCACGGGCGCGCCGAGATCGTCGCGGCAAAGTCAACTTCATTATCGGTCGTGGCGATTCGCGCTTGCGATGCCTATATCCGGACACAGTGAGGCATGGCTGAGGAGCCAGCGTGCAAAGACGGTCATTCATTGGCGGGTTTCTTTCCGGCCTGGTCTACGACTCTGCCTTCGCCGCCGATCCGCTTCCGACGGTGCAGGAAACCCCACTGTTTGCCGACAGGGTGAAATCAGGCGCGTTGCCGCCGGTCGCCCAGCGCATTCCCAGCCAGCCGCGGATCGTGCGGCGGTTCGCCGGCGACGACGGTCCCGGCCGGCAGGGCGGCCAGCTCGACATGCTGATATCGGCGATGCGCGAGACCTCGTTGATGACGATCTACAGCTACACCCGGCTGGTCGTCTATGACGACAAGTTCAAGCTCCATCCCGACATCCTGGAAAGCTACGACGACAGCGAAGGGCGCATCTTCACGTTCAAGCTCCGGGCCGGCCACAAGTGGTCGGACGGGCATCCGTTCACCACCGAGGATTTCCGCTTTTTCTGGGAGGACGTCGCCAACAACCAGGAGCTCACACCCGGCGGTCCGTCGATCGAGCTTCTGGTCGACGACAAGCCGCCCAAGGTCGAGATCCTCGACGAACGCACGATCAGGTACAGCTGGCAGAGGCCGAACCCCTACTTCCTGGAAAGCCAGGCGCGGGCGGCGCCGCTCTTCCTGTTCCGGCCGGCCCACTATCTCAAGAAGTTCCACGCGAAATACGCCGACCCGGCCGAGATCGTGCGGCAGACGAGGGGCGGGAGCTGGGTGCAGATCTTCCGCCGGCTCGACGCGATGTACAGCAACGACAACATCGACCTTCCCAGCCTCAATCCCTGGGTCGCGACGACCAACCCGCCGGCGCAGCGCTTCGTCTTCGTGCGCAATCCCTTCTATCACCGCATCGACGAGAGCGGCCGCCAGCTGCCTTACGTCGACCGCGTCGTCCTTACGATGGCGGCGGCCAGCCTGATCCCGGCCAAGGCCGGGCTCGGCGAGGCCGACCTGCAGTCGCGCTATCTCAACATGCGCGACTACACCTTCCTGAAGAAGAGCGCCAAGGACTCGGGCGCCGCGGTGCGCCTGTGGGAGGTCGGCTCGGGCTCGCAGGTCGCGCTCTATCCCAACCTCAATGCCAACGATCCGCAGTGGCGCGGGCTTTTCCGCGACGTGCGCTTCCGCCGGGCGCTGTCGATGGGCATCGATCGCGAGGAGCTGAACCAGGTCGCCTTCATCGGGCTGGCCACGCCGTCGAACAACACGATCATGTCGAGGTCGCCGCTGTTCAAGCCCGAGTATGCGACCACGTGGGCGGAGCACGATCCCGCGGCCGCCAACAAGCTCCTGGACGAGATCGGCCTCACCAGGCGGCGCAGCGACGGCGTCCGGCTGCTGTCCGACGGGCGTCCGGCCATCATCATCGTCGAGAGCCAGCGCGAGCAGACGGAAGAATCCGACGTCATGCAGCTGATCGGCGACCATTGGCGGAAGATCGGCATCAAGATCCTGATGAAGCCGCAGACGATCGAGAATTTCCGCCTGCGCAACCTGTCGGGCGAGGCACTGATGATGGCCTATTCCGGCATCGTCACGGCCGTGCCGACGCCCAACACGAGTCCGCGCGAGTTCGCGCCGACGATGCGCGGGGGCCTGCAATGGCCGAAGTGGGGCCTGTTCGTCGAGACCAACGGCAAGCAGGGCGAGAAGTGCGACCTCGAGCCGGCCCGCCGGCTGCTCGACTATGTGACGGAGTGGGAGAACGCGACCGACGAGGCCGGCCGGCGGCGGGCGTGGGAGCAGATCCTGCAGACCAATACCGACGAGGTGTTCTCGATCGGCACCGTGAACGGCGTGCGCCAGCCGGTCGTGGTCGGCCCCAAGGTCCGCAACGTGCCGAAGGAGGGCTACTACGCCTGGGATCCCGGCGGCTATATCGGGCTCTACCAGCCGGACACGTTCTGGGTGGCATCATAGAGCGGCTACCTGGCGCAGGATGCTGCAGAGGCGGCGGCGTTCACCGACGCTCATCGTCCGCGATATCCTCCGGTCGAGGACAGCGTCCATCCGGTGCAGGCGCAAAGTGAGGGCAGCTCCCTCGGCGGTCAGATAAAGCTCACGTGCGCGACGGTCCCTTCCGCCCGGTTTCCTGCGCACCAGCCGGCGCGCTTCGAGCTCGTCGATCAGCGAGACCAGATTGGTTTTCTTGATGCCGAGCGCGCCGGCCAGCTGTGTCTGGCTCAGGCCCTGATTGCGCTCGACCAGCGTCAGGATGGAATACTGGACCGGGCGAATGTCGGCCTCGGCGAAAAGCTCGAAGAAACGCTTGAAGATCGTGAGCTGGGCGCGCCTCACCAGGTAGCCCACGCTTTCACCCAAGGGTCCGAGATCGAGCGGAGCCTCGGTCGCCGCTGCTTTATCTTTGCGCTTCAGAGAGGGCACCGGGTGTTCCTTCTCGCCGATCGCTTGGACAGCGGCGCGGTTGCGCAGCCGATCCGACTGTTGATATCCTATAATTGTTATAAGTGATAATCATCAGGGAGGGGTCAGCATGTTGAAGCACGGTCGTCGAAATCTCCTTCGCGCATCGGGGGCCGGCGTCGCCCTGTCCGGCCTTGGCGCCTTTGCCGGGCGCGCCGGTGCACAGGATGCTCAGCCGTTGGAGAGCGTGCGGATCGTCACCGGCTTCCCGCCGGGCGGAACGTCCGACACGCTGTGCCGGCGCGTCGCCGAGGGGATCAAGGGATCGGCCTACACGAAATCGGCCATCGTCGAGAACAAGCCCGGTGCGGGCGGTCAGATCGCGGTCCAGTCGATGAAGGGTGCCGCTACCGACGGGAGCGTGCTGCTGCAGACGCCGGCGTCGATGCTGATGATCTATCCGCACATCTACAAGAACCTGGCCTACAACGCCTTCACCGACGTCACCGCGGTGTCGCTCGGCTGCACCTTCGATTTCGGCTTCTGTGTCGGCCCCGCCGTGCCCGACAGCGTGACGGACATCAAGGGCTTCCTGGCCTGGGCCAAGGCCAACCCGGACAAGGCCAACTACGGCTCGCCGGCGGCCGGTTCGGTTCCGCATTTCATCGGCGTGCTGCTGGGACAGGCGGGCGGCGTCGAGCTGAAGCATGTCCCCTATCGAGGCTCGGCGCCGGCCGTGCAGGACCTGGTCGCGGGGCAGCTCCAGGCGGTGTCCGCGCCGGTCGGCGAATTCACGCAGCAGGCCAACGCCGGCAAGATCCGCTTTCTCGGTGTCTCAGGTGCCGAGCGCAGCCGCTTCGCGCCGAACGTGCCGACCTTCGCGGAGCAGGGCTACAAGGATCTCGTGTTCTCGGAGTGGTTCGGCTTCTTCGCGCCGGGCGGCACCTCCGCGGCCGTCGTGAATCGCGCCAACGCCGTGCTGCGCACCGCGCTGGCGCTCAAGGACGTCATCGACGGCCTGGCCGTGATGGGGCTGGAGGTCAAGTCGTCGACCCCGCAGGAACTCGCCGAGTTGCTGAAGACCAGCTACGACCGTTGGGGTCCGATCGTGAAAAAGATCGGATTCACCGCCGACTCCTGATCTCAACCCGCGTCGACACGCGGCAATGTCAGCTCGACTCGCAGTCCGCCGAGCGGCGCGCGCGCAAGGCCGAGTTCACCGCCATAAAGGGCAACCAGATCGCGCGTGATCGACAGACCGAACCCGAAGCCGGGCGCCTCTTCATCCAGGCGCTGGCCGGACTTCATCACACGCTCGATATCCGCTGGCTGCAGGCCCGGGCCGTCGTCGTCGATCGTGATCGCGAGCACGCGGTTGACGGGCTTCGCGCTTACCGCGACGGCGCTCTTTGCCCATGTGAATGCATTCTCCATCAAGTTGCCGGCGATCTCGTCGAAGTCCTGCTGTTCGCATCCGCACGCAGCGTCGGCAGGCACATCGAGCGTAAAGGTGATGGTGCGCGCGGCGTTGACCTTCGATAGCACGTCGCCGAGCGCTTCAAGGCGAGGCCCAACGGCTGTATGAGCACGCACTGGTCCGGCAAGGGCGGCGGCGCGGGCGCGTCCCAGATGGTGCCGGATCCGTCGCTCGATGACATCGACAAGCGGCCTGAGCTCGCGCGGATCGGCCCGCTCACCGGACAAGGCGAGAGTGAGCGAGGCAAGAGGCGTCTTGAGGCCGTGCGCGAGGTTGGCGACATGGCCGCGCGCTCGCTCGAGCGTGGCCTCGTTCTGCGCGAGCAGCACATTCAGCTCATCGGCCAACGGCTGAATTTCGCTCGGCTGCCCCGCCGGCAGGCGGTCACGGCGACCGACGCGGATGTCCGCAATTGCGGCGCGCAGCAGCGTCAGTGGCCGCAGGCCGAGCTTCACCTGCAGCAGGATCGCGAGAAGCAGCACCGCCTCGAGCGCGCCAAGGCAAAGTCCCAGCGTCAGGAGCGCATTGAGAAGCGGATCTCGTATGGCGCCGCGTGGTGCGGTCGCTGCGATTTCAACGGGCACGCCCGAGGCGTCGATGTTCTTGACGCGAAAATAGAGAAACATGCCGCCTGGACCGGCACCCTCGGCCGACCGCGGCGGCGGTCCTGCTGCGGGAGGCGCTCGCCCGGATGGCGGCAGGGGAGGCGGCGGCACGACCGGAACATCGAGAGCCTTCCCGTTCAAGGCCCGCGATTCCAGGACGTTGTTCGGCCCCCGAAGACGCCAATACCAGCCACGACCGGGAAGATCGAAAGGGGGCCCGTCGGCACTGCCGGCGAGGGAAAGTCGACCCGCACCGTCGACCTGGAGCATCGAGGACAGAAACACGATCTGGGAATCGAGCCGCTCGTCGATCGTGCGTTGCAGGATGTGGTGCAGCAGAAAGCCGATCACGATCCCCGCAACCAGGACGGCCGCCGTGATGGACAAGGCGGCAACGGCAAGCAGCCGGCCCGCGAGGGAGACTGGACCGGTCATCCGGGCGCGTCGCAAACCAGCCGGTAGCCGCGCCCCCGCACGGTCTCGATCGCTTCGTGACCGATCTTTCGCCGCAAGCGAGCGACAATGACTTCGAGCGAGTTGGAATCGCTGCCGGCATCACCCTCGTAGACTTTGTCGGCCAGGGCGAGCCGCGCGACCACGACGTTCCGCTGCAGGATCAGGCACTCCAGCACGCGCCACTCGAGCGCCGTCAGTTTGAGCGGCAGGCCGTCGCGCTCGAACACGCCGGTCTGCGCGTCGAAGGCAAGCGCGCCGCAGACGATGCGGGGAGCGGCGTGGCCGGCCGATCGCCGCACCAGGGCACGAAGCCTCATGATCAACTCTTCGATGCGGAACGGCTTGGTCAGATAGTCGTCGGCACCGGCCTTGAAGCCCTCGACTTTGTCGCTCCAGGCATCGCGTGCCGTGAGGATGAGGACAGGCAGGTGTCGACCGGCCTGCCTCCAGGCGCGCAGAACGGCGGGCCCGGGTACTTTGGGCAGGCCAAGATCGAGGATGGCGGCATCGTAGGCCTCCGTCTCGCCGAGATGCTGGCCGTCCTCCCCGTTCATCGCGACATCGACAGCGAAATTCTCGGCTCGCAGCGCCAGCGCGATCTGCTGCGACAGGAGGCGGTCGTCTTCGACGAGGAGGATTTTCATGGCTCCTGGCTGCTTCTGAAGGATGAAGCTTAACCCAGCCTGAACGGATCGGTTCAGGGGAGATTGCACGACGAGGCGTTACTTACCGGGCATCGCAACTTCTCAAGGAGAGATCGAATGTCGATGCACCGTCTATTGCCAGTCACCGTAGCGGCACTTGTGCTGGGCACAGCCTCCCTCGCCGTCGCCCAGATGCCCCCGCCGCCGCCTCCTCCGCCTGCGGCGGCGGCCTACGGGCAGGCCCCGCAGGTCCTCCTGCTGTCGCCGGTCTCGATCGCCCAGATGCAGCCCTACAACGTGGTCGCGGTGAAAGGCACCGTGGCCGAGATCTTCGGCAACAAGTTCATCCTCCAGGACGATACCGGGCGCACGCTGGTCGAGCTCGGGCCGCTGGGCGAAGACGGCGCCACTGTCGTGAAGGGGGAGGTCGTCGCGGTGCAGGGCAACTTCGAGCGCGGCTTCATTCATGCCCAGCTCGTGTCCCACGCCGACGGGCGCAACCAGGCGTTCGGTCCGCTGGCGGCGCCCCCGCCGCCGCCGGAGCGCGGCCCCGGCCGCCGCCGCCCGTTCGCTGATCATCGAGTGCGCCCCGACCGTGCCGCTTACCGATCGAACGTCGGTGTGGCTCGGCCGGCGCGGCTACCATCCCATGAACCCAAGAACAGCGCTCGATGGTTTGAGCTTCAGCCTCGCCGACTCGGCGAGTGTGTTCGGGCCTTATCTCGGCATCTATCTGCTGACGGTGCTGCAGTGGGACCAGGCTGCCATCGGCCTCGTCGTCATGGTGAGCGGGTTGGCGGGGATCGCGGCCCAGATTCCAGCCGGCGCCTTTGTCGACGAGACGCGGGCCAAGCGTGCCGCCCTCGTCGTCGGCACGGTCGTGCTGTCACTCGCCGCCGCGGCCATCCTTCTGTGGCCCACCACGCTGGTAATCGTCGTCGCGGCCATCGTCGTGGCATTGGTCAGGTCTCTCCAGGTTCCTTTGATGGCCGCTCTGACGCTTGGCTTGTTTTCCCGCAGCGAATACGGCCGCAACATTGGTCGCAACGCTGCCTTCGACAATGCCGGCAATGTGTTCGCCGCTCTCGCTGCGGCCGCGATCGGCTCCCTGGTGTCGCAAAGCGCAGTGTTCTGGCTTGTTCCCGCCCTCTCTCTGGCGGCCTGCGTCTTCGTGCTGCGCATCAGGCCGGAGCAGATCGACCATGCCGTCGCCCGCGGCGGCGATGGCCTCACGCCTATGTCGGCGATCGAGCTGCTGTCCAGCCGCCCGCTGGTCATACTCGCTGCTTGCTTTGCCCTGTTCCACCTGGCCAATGCAGCGATGCTGCCTCTTGTCGGGCAGCGATTGGCCATGGACCAGTCCGGATATGAAAGCGCGCTGATGTCCGCCTGCATCCTGGGAGCCCAGTTGGTGATGCTTCTCGTTGCGGTTCTCTGCGGCCGCTTCGCTGACAAAGGCCGTCGCAAGCCTCTGCTGTTGACGGCGTTCGCCGTGCTCGCCGTCCGCGGGGCGCTTTACACCCTGTCCGACGAGCCGGCCTGGCTGCTGGCCGTCCAACCGATGGACGGCATAGGCGCCGGAATACTGAATGTGCTGATTCCGCTCCAGGTCGCCGACCTGACCGAAGGCAGCGGACGGTACAACGCAAGCCTTGGGGCCGTGATGATGCTGGGTGGCATCGGCGCCGCGCTCAGCAACGGCGTGGCGGGCGCCATCGTCCTGCACGCGGGCTACGACTGGGCCTTCAGCGCCCTGTCGCTGGTCTCGCTGATCGGCCTCGCGCTCATGGCGCTTCACTCCAACGAAATCTACCGGAGACTCTGATGCGGACGATACTGCTGCTGATCGGTTCGAATGTGTTCATGACGGCGGCGTGGTACGGCCACCTGCGGTTTCGCGACGAGGCTTTGTGGAAGGTCGTGCTCGTGAGCTGGGGCATCGCCTTCTTCGAATATTGCCTGCAGGTGCCCGCCAACCGGATCGGCTATGGCGAATTCACCGCCGCCCAGCTCAAGACGATCCAGGAAATCATCACGCTAGTCGTCTTCGCAGCGTTCTCGACACTGTATCTCGGCGAGGCGTTGCGCTGGAATCACGGCGCCGCGTTCCTCTGCCTGGTGGCAGCCGCGTACTTCATGTTCCGCCCCTGATCCGCGTCAATGCGGCCGCCTATTCCATCGCTTCAAAACCGGTCGCTTTCACGATGGATGCCCAGCGCTTGCGTTCCCGATCCAGGCGAGCGGCGAACTCACGGGGCCCCTCGCCGGACACGTCGAATCCATAGTTGCGGATGGCGTCCTGCAGGTCCTTCGCCTTGAGAGCCTCAAGCGTGGCGGCGTTCACCTTGTCGACGATCTCGGTGGGCGTTTTCGCCGGCAGGTACAAGCCCAGGCCATCTTCGACAACCAGGTCCTTGTATCCAAGCTCCTGGAAGGTCGGCACGTCGGGCAGCAGTTGAGAGCGTTGCGACCCCGAGAGAGCAAGCGCCCGGACCTTCTTCGCCTCGACCATTGCCGCTCCATCGGCGATCGACCCGAAGAAGACAGGAATCTGGCCGGCGACGAGGTCCTGAATGCCGGGCGCTCCGCCTTTGTAGTGAGCGGGTGTCATGTCCAGGCCGGCGGCCTTGGCGAAGATGGCGCCGGTGAAGTGCGGAGTCGCGCCAGCGGCCGGCGTCCCATAGACAGCGTATTTCGGATTGGCCCGGACCCAGGCGATGAACTCCGGCACGGTCTTCACGTCGGCAGGGACCAGGGGCCCGACGAACATGGCGAGCGACATGCTGATCACCCGGGTCGTCGGCGTGAAGTCGCGCGCAACGTCGTAGTTCAACGACTTGTAGACGTGCGGATAGAGGAACATCGTGGCGTCGGGCACGAACGCCATGACGCTGCCGTCAGCCGGGGCAGTGCGGACGAAATCGATGGCGATGCGCGCGCCGGCGCCGACGCGATTTTCGACGATCATGCTTGGCGCGGTGACGCCGCGCAGCTTGTCGCTCAGGATTCGCGCCAGCGCATCGGCGGCGCCGCCCGGAGCAAAGCCCACGACGATCCGCGCGACCTGCGTGGCCTGCGCCCAAGCGCCACGGGACAGCGGAAGGAGGGTGGTTGCCCCGATCACGTGCCGGCGCCGCACGCCGCCAGATCGGCGATGGCCCACGACGGCATTGTCTGACTTGGCTCTGCGGGCGATCCGGCCGCTGCCCGTGCTCACGGGATGGCCCGATTGGCGGATTTTGGCGCGTCCGGTCCTTGCCGACGTCGGTGACGACATTGGTGCTTCCTCCACTTTCAGGTGGCAATGCTTGGCGGTTTCATTTCAAGATGGCAAGCGCATTGTATGACCGTAATACGGTCCTATTGCATGACATGGTGCCTCGCGCTAAAGGCCATGCCCGACTTCACAGCACGGGTGGCCCTTGAGCTTATCGACAACAGAAACGGCGATTGCCCAGGGAGACGTCCGGCGCGGCAAGCAGACGTTCCCCATTCGCGGCTACTGTGCGCCCGGCTTCGAGCCGGTCCGACGAGCTTTCGAGGCCAACTTCGAGAACGAGGAGGAGTTCGGCGCCTGCACGAGCGTCGTCATCGACGGAAAGACCGTCGTCGATCTGTGGGGCGGCTGGCAGGATGAGGCCTGCACCCGGTCGTGGGAGCGCGATACGATCGTTTGCATGATGTCGGTCGCCAAGGCCGTGTCGTCGACCTGCCTTCACATGCTGGTCGATCGCGGACTGGTCGATCTCGACGCCCCGGTCGCGCGGTACTGGCCGGAGTTCGCCCAGGCCGGCAAGGAAGGCGTGCTGGTGCGTCACGTGCTCGACCATCGGGCCGGATTGCCGATCCTGACGGAGCCCCTTCATCCGAGGGCGATGTTCGATCATTCCCTGATGGTCGGGGCGCTGGCGCGGCAGGCCCCGCTTTGGGAGCCGGGCACCAAGGCGGGCTACCACCTTCACAACCAGGGTTTCCTCATCGACGAGATCGTGCGCCGCGTGACCGGTCGCACGTTGCCCCAGTTCTTGCGCGATGAGGTGACGGGTCCGCTCGGCCTCGACTACCAGTTCGGCCTTTCGCTCGCGGACCAGGCCCGTTGCGCCGACTTTCTGCAGGCGACCGGCGGGACCATCTTCGCCGCACGCAACGGCGATCCGTCCAAGATCCTCTCTCGCGCATGGGATCAGCTGCCGGATCCGATCGACCTGAATTCGCAGGAGTGGCGCGAGGCCACGATCACCAGCGCTAGCGGCCATGGCAACGCGAGAGCCATCGCGCGGCTTTACGGCGCCTTGGCGAGAGGCGGCGAGCTGGACGGCGTGCGTCTGATGTCGCCGGCGACCCTCGACCAGGCGATCACGGAGCAGCACAACATGGTCGAGATCATGATGGACCGGCCGTACCACCAGGCGCTCGGCTTCCTCCTGAGCTCGCCGCCCCTGGTCTGGATGGGCCCCGGCCGCCGCTCCTTCGGCCATCACGGCGTCGGCGGGTCGATCGGTCTCGGCGATCCCGACGCCAAGGTCGGCTTCGCCTATGCCATGAACAAGATGCACGCGCGCATCGACAACGGCCCGCGGGCACGCCGCCTGATCGAAGCCGTGTACCAGAGCCTATGAATGGTTCGTCCAGGACCGTCGTCGTAACCGGCGGGGGCGGCGGCATCGGCGCAGCCTGCGCACGGGCGATGGCGCGGCAGGGCTGGCGCGTCGTCGTGTGCGATATCGATGCTGCGCGAGCGGAGCAAATCGCACGCGAGGTCGGCGGCCTCGGACGAGAGCTCGACATCGCCGATGCCGATGCGGTCGAGGAGATGGCGGCGTCACTTGACGGCGAGGTCGGCCCCTGTTCCGGGCTGATCGCCTGCGCCGCCCATCTCGAGAATCCCCATCGCCCGGAAGACCAGTCCCTCGATGAGTGGCGCCGGATCATCGACGTCAACGTGAGCGGCAGCTTTCATACCTGCCGGGCCTTCGGCAGCCGTATGGCCGGCGGCGGTGCCATCGTGACCATCGCCTCGATCACCGCGCTCGGCAGTTCGCCGCTTGTCGCCTACGGGCCGAGCAAGGCCGCGATCATCACCATGACCCAAAATCTTGCCGTCGCCTGGGGGCGGCGTCAGGTGCGCGTCAACTGCGTGGCGCCAGGGCCAACGCTCACGCCGGCGGTCGCTGCCAGCCACGCGCGCGGCGAACGCGACCCCGCGACAATGATCCGCCAGACGGCGCTCGGTCGTCTGGTGCAGCCCGAGGAGGTTGCCTCGGCGGTATCGTTTCTGATGTCGGATGCGGCGTCGGCCATCACGGGCGTGGTTCTGCCCGTCGATGCCGGTGTCGCTGTCACGGGTATCTGGAGTCTCTATGGCGGCGTGCCGTCCTGAGGAAACCAAAGGATGCAGGAAGAATCGAGCATGAAGGTGGTCAGGATCGCGGCGCCCCTGCGCCGGCAGGTGCTCGACAACATCCGCGAGGCCATTGCCGTGGGCCGGCTTCCCGCCGGCAGTCGCCTGGTCGAGCGCGAGCTGTGCGAGATGACGGGCGTCAGTCGCACTCTGGTGCGCGAGGCGCTGCGCCAGCTGGAGAGCGAGCGCCTGGTCGAAGTCATTGCCAACAAGGGGCCGATCGTCGCCAAGTTCTCGGCCAGGCAGGTGAGCGAAGTGTACGAGCTGCGTGCCGAGCTCGAGGGCCTGGCAAGCGAGCTCTTCGCCGAGCGCGCGAGCGAGGCACAGCGCAAGGCGCTGCAGGGCGCCTTTGCTGCTCTGCGTGAAGCCTATGCCAAAGGCGAAGCCCGCGGCATGCTCGCCGCAAAGACGCACTTCTACGATTGTCTCGTCGAGGGCGCGGACAACGAGACGCTGGGCACCATGCTGCGGCAGCTGCACGCGCGCGCCATGGTGCTTCGCGGCACGTCGCTGTCGCAACCCGGCCGTACCGGAGAAAGCGAACGGGAGCTCGCCGAGATCATGAAGGCGATCCGCCGCCGTGACGGCGCTGCCGCCCGTAAAGCCTCCATCGCCCACATCACCAAGGCGGCGCGGGTGGCGCTTCAGGTGCTGGAAATCGACAAGCCGGCGCAGGATGAGCCGGCGCGGAGGCATGCCTGACCATGGCCGAGCTGAAGGATCATGTGACTTTCGTGACCGGCGCGGGCCGCGGCATCGGCCAGGCCACCGCTGCCCTGCTGGCGCGCCGTGGTGCCGTCGTCGGCGTATGCGACCTCGACGCGGAGAGCGTCTCGGCGACGGTGGCCGAGATCGAGCGTGAAGGCGGCGTTGCGCATGGCTTTGTCGTCGACGTGGGCGAACGGCAAGCCGTCGTCGATGCCATCGGCAAGCTGTCGCGCGACCGGGGGCGCCTCGATTCGATCGTCACCAGCGCGATGTGGATCCGCTATGAGCCGCTCGAAGACGTGCGGGATGAGGTGTTCGACCGGATGATGGCGGTTGGCCTGAAGGCGGTCTTCTGGGCCGCTCAAGCCGCCCAGCAGGTGATGGACAGCGGCCGCGGCGGAGCCCTCGTGACCTTCGCCTCCCCGGTGGCCGATCGTGGGCATCGCGGCACGGCCGTCTACACCGCCGTCAAGGGCGCCGTCGCGGCCCTCAGCCGGCAGCTCGCCATGGAGCTTGCGCCGCGCAACATTCGCGTGAATGCCGTCACACCTGGATCGACCGTGACGCCGGGCGCCCAGCGGATCGTCGACGAGGCCGGTTGGGAGGTGCGCCGCCGCGCCACGCCGCTCGGCAGGCTCGGTCAGCCCGCCGACATCGCCGAAGCGGTCGCGTTTCTGGTGTCCCCGCGCGCCTCGTTCGTTACGGGCGAAATCCTGCATGTCGACGGGGGTCTGACGGCCGGTGCCTTTTAACGACTGATTCGATCGCTGGCCGTGCGCTTCGTCTTTCATCTGGGCGCTTGACTGATTCCAACGGTCGAGCGGCGCCGTCACGTCCCGTCTGACGTCCAAGCTGCAATGTCGGATGGCTGCTCACCGGTGATCATCGCGGCGCCAGCGCAACCGCTATCGCGGCCAGCTGGCGGGATGCCGAATTTCCAGGACGCGTTCAAACTCTCTATATTTCGTTCAGGCCATTGCCAGCGTCTGTTCGCATGTCCTTGAACCAGGAACTTCCACCGCAATGGGTCGCCGCGGCGACCGATCGAAAGGCCCCAGCTTGTCCCAAGGACTCAAACACCGCCGCAGGAGTTCGGCAAAGGCCGAGCAGCGCGCCGAGACGATGGACCAGATCCTCGATACCGCGGAGTACTTGTTCTCGAAGCACGGATTCTATGGCGTTACGCTGAAGGACGTCGCCAAGAGCATCGGCGTGCACCACACACTCATCAACTACTACTTCGAAGACAAAAAGAAGCTTTTCGAGGTCGTGTTCGCGCGTCGTGCCGTGGTGACGAGCGAGCGGCGTATGAAGGTGTTGGACGACTATGCGAAGCAAGTCGGCGATGCCCCTACCGTCGAGGGTGCGTTGCGCGCGTTCCTCGATACCGACCTCGATCTCTATACCGAAGGGGGCGAGGGGTGGCGCAACTACGGTGCGCTCGGCGCACAGGTGGCAAGCACGCCCGAATGGGGCGCCAGAATGATGGACGAGCATTTCGACCCGGTCGTTCTGCGCCTGATCGACCTTCTCAAGAAGGCGCTGCCGGATTGCGCCGAGGAGGACATCTTCTGGGGCTACCATTTCGTGACGGGCGCTCTGATGCTGACGCTCGCCCGGACGGGACGAATCGACAAGCTCTCCGGGGGCCTCTGCCGGTCGGGCGACTACGCAGCCGTAAAGGAGCGCATGGCGACCTTCATGGCGGCCGGTTTCATGGCGGTCTGTTCCCGCAAAAAACGCGCATCGCTGAGGGCGAAAGGCTAGCCCGGGCTTGCTTTAGGAACATTAATTCACTAGTGAGTGAATGAAGAGGTAAATGAATCACTAGGGAAGGATTCCAGGCATGCGTGCGCGCAATTGGGCCTCTGTGCTCTTTGGCCTGCTGCTGGCGGTTGCTGGCGGAGCGCCAGGATGGACCCAGCAGACCATCAAGGTCGCTTACACCGATCCGCTGTCCGGTCCATTTGCCCAGGTCGGCGACGCCAACCTGAAGCAGATGCAATACGTCATCGACTACATCAACTCGAAGGGCGGTGCGCTGGGCAAGAAGTTCGAGCTGGTGCCATTCGACAACAAGTCCCAGCCGTCCGATGCGCTGATCGCGCTGAAGAGCGCTACCGACCAGAACATTCCCTTCATCATGCAGTGCAGCGGTTCCAACATCGCTGCCGCACTGATCGAAGCGGTCAACAAGCACAATGATCGGAATCCCGACAATCGCATCATCTATCTGAACTGCGGTGCGGTGGCGCCCGAGCTGACCAACGAGCAGTGCAGTTTCTGGCATTTTCGCTTCGACCTGCATGCCGGCATGAAAGCCGAGGCGATGGTTCGAGCTCTGCCGAAGGACGTCACGAAGGTATACCTGATCAACCAGGATTACCTGTTCGGCCAGTCGGTCCAGCGCGAGCTGAAGGGATATCTCGCAAAGCTGCGGCCCGACGTGCAGGTCGTCGGCGACGAGCTCATCCCCTTGGGCAAGATCAAGGACTTCTCGCCGTACATCACCAAGATCAAGGCCTCAGGAGCCCAGGCTCTGCTGACCGGCAACTGGGGACCCGACATGAACCTGCTGATCAAGGCCGGAGCCGATGCCGGTGCCGACCTGCGCTACTACACCTTCTATGCCCATCTCGCGGGCGGACCGACGGCGATCGGTGCGAGCGGCGACAACCGCGTCGTGGCCATCATGTCGTTCGGCGAGAACGTGGCGCCGCAGATCGGCAATGCCGATGCCGAGGCCTTCACCAAGACGTTCCGTGAGAAGCACAAGTTCGACTTCTCCGCCGCCGGCTACCGCACCATCTTCGAATATCTCCAGGCTGCGGTGAACAAGGCGGGCTCGCTCGATCCCACCAAGATCGCGTTCGCCCTGGAAGGCCTCGAGCTCAAGGACTTCCTGGGGTTCGAGACCAAGATGCGCAAGGAAGACCACCAGCTGATCAGCGAGTATTTCGCCGGCACCTTCAAGAAGGGCGTGAAGTACGATGCCGAAGGGACCGGGCTGGGCTGGGAACCGACTGCGACGATCCTCGCCAAGGATCTCGATCAGCCCAACACCTGCAAGATGAAGCGTCCGTCGCCCTGAAGATCGTGCGCCCGCTTTCCTGACCGAGAGCGGGCGCCGCCGTGCGGCGGTCCGATCCCATGGAAGTCTTCATCGTCTCGCTCCTCAACGGGCTCGTTTACGGCATGCTCTTGTTCATGCTGGCGAGCGGCCTGACGTTGATCCTCAGCATGATGGGCGTGCTCAATTTCGCCCATGCCAGCGCCTACATGCTCGGCGCCTATTTCGCCTATACGATCAGCCAACATATCGGCTTCTGGCCGGCCCTGATCCTGGCGCCGTTCCTGTGCGGCCTGGTCGGCGCGGCCATCGAGATGTGGGGCCTGCGGCGCGTCCACCGCAACGGCCACATCGCAGAGCTTCTGTTCACCTTCGGCATCGCGCTGATCATCGAGAAGGCGGTGCAGATGACCTGGGGTCTTCTGCCCGTGCCGTATCGGGTGCCCGAACTGCTCGACTTCCCTCTGTTCCGCGTTTACGGCACGCAGTTCCCGGCCTATCGCGCCTTCATGCTGCTGATTTCGGCGCTGATGTTCGGTGCGATCTGGCTGGGGCTCACGCGCACGCGCTTCGGGCTGATCATCCAGGCGGCCCTCACGCATCCTGACATGGCCTCCGCGCTCGGCCACAACGTGCCGCGCATCTTCACGATCGTCTTTGCCGCCGGCACGGCGCTGGCAGGTCTGGCCGGCGTCATCGGCGGCAACTATCAGGTCACCGAGCCGTCGATGGCCTTCACCATGGGGCCGATCGTCTTCGTCGTCGTGGTTTTCGGTGGCCTCGGATCGCTCACGGGCTGCTTCATCGCCTCGATCCTCATGGGGTTGATCCAGACCTTCGCCGTCGTCTTCGACGTGTCGCTGGCCGACCTGCTGGCGAAGTTCGGCTTCGTGGTGACGCCCACCACGCCGTTCGCCGAGGTTCTCACGGTGACCCTGCCACGCGTCGGCGCCTTGCTTCCCTTCCTGATGATGGTGCTGATCCTGGTCTTCCGACCGCGCGGACTGATGGGAACGCGCGATACATGAGCGCGCTCCGCCGCCATGGGCTGTGGCTTCTGGCTTTCGCCGTTCTGCTGGCGCTGCCCTTCCTGTTCTATGACTGGACCAAGGGTCGCCATTCCGGCTTCGCGCTCACCTTGCTGAGTGAGATCGGCGTGATGGCGATCTTTGCGCTGTCCTTCAACATGCTGATGGGTCAGGCCGGGCTGCTGTCGTTCGGCCACGCCATCCTGTTCGGCCTGGGTGCCTACTGCGCCGCCCATGTGGTGAATTTGATCAAGTCGGGGACGATCTGGCTGCCGACCGAGTTCGTGCCGTTGGCCGGCGGCCTGGGCGGGCTGGTCTTCGGCTTCATCTTCGGCTGGCTGGCGACCAGGCAGCGGGCCACGGCGTTCGCCATGATCACCATGGGGCTGGGCGAGCTCGTGACGGCCGCCGCCCTGATGTTCATGGCCTTCTTCGGCGGCGAAGGCGGCATCAGCATCGACCGCGTCACGAATACCAGCCTGTTCGGCGTGAGCTACAGCACGTCGTGGCAGGTCTACTGCCTCGTGCTCGCCTGGGCCTTTGTCGCGACCCTGCTCATGAGGTTGCAGACCCAGACGCCGCTCGGTCGCATCGCCAACGCCGCGCGCGATAATTTCGAACGGGCCCAGTTCGTCGGCTACGACCCGCGCGTGGTGCGGCTGTTGCAGTTCACGCTGTCGGGATTCTTCGCGGGCATCGGCGGCGGCCTGTACGTCCTGATCTACGAGATCGTCACCTTCGACACGGTGTCGGCGGCCAAGTCGGCCAATGCGCTGCTGGCGGTCTACATCGGCGGCGCCGGTGGCTTCTTCGGGCCGATCCTCGGTACGATCGTCGTCGTGCTCCTGCAAAGCGGCGTCAGCCTGCTCAGCAACGCCTGGCTGCTATACGTGGGCATGCTGTTCATCGTCATGGTGATGTATGCGCCGGGCGGCCTGATCGGGCTGGTCTTCATGCATGTCCCGATCTGGCGCATCGGCCGGCTGCGCGAACTGGCCTGGCCCTACGTTCGTGTCCTTCTGCCTTCGCTGCTCGCCTTGCTGGGCTTCGTGCTGCTGGTCGAGCTCACCTCGTTCACCACCATCGGTGCCGCCCAGGGCAAGAAGTTCGCAATCGGCCGTCAGGTCATCGACACCACTGCGCCGCTACCCTGGGTGATCGCGCTGGCCGCATTGGCGGTCGGCGGCTTGTGGCTGCGCCGCGAGGGCCGCAGCTTCCGCCGGCGATGGGACGCATTGATCGAGGATGCCAAGCAGAAGGGGGCCACGTCGTGAGCGTTGCCGCCATCGAGCTGCGGGCGGTAAGGAAGAATTTCGGCCGCACGGAGATCATTCGCGGTGTCGACCTCACGATCGCACGCGGCGAGCGCCATGCCATCATTGGTCCTAACGGCGCCGGCAAGACCACGCTGTTCAATCTGATCTCGGGTCGCTTCTCCCTTACCTCGGGAACGATCGCAATCGGCGGCAAGTCGATCGCCGGACTGGCGCCGCAGGAGATCAATCGGCTGGGGCTGTCGCGCAGCTTCCAGATCACTTCGATCTTTCCGCGCATGACGGTGTTCGAGAACATTCGCTGTGGCCTGCTCTGGTCGCGCGGCTATCGCTATTCGTTCTGGCACCTCCTTGGCCGTCAGACCGCGCTGAACCGCACGGCCGAAGAGTTGCTCGAGCTCCTGAAACTCTCCAATCGGCGGGACCTGCCGGCAGGCCTGCTTTCCTACGCGGAACAGCGCGCCCTCGAAATCGGCATTACGATCGCCGGTGGTGCCGAGATCATCCTGCTCGACGAGCCGACCGCCGGGATGAGCCACAGCGAGACCGACAGCGCGGTCGAACTGATCCGGACGGTGTCGGCCGGCAAGACCCTGCTCATGGTCGAGCACGACATGAGCGTCGTGTTCGGCCTGGCTGACCGCATCACGGTCCTGGTCTACGGCGAGGCCATCGCCTCCGACACGCCCGGGGCCATTCGCGGCAATGCCGCCGTGCAGGAAGCCTATCTCGGGGCAATGGAGGCGTGATGCTGGAGGTCGTCGACCTGCACGCCTTCTACGGCAAGAGCCACATCCTTCAGGGCGTCGATCTGGCGGTCGAGCAGGGCGAGATCGTAAGCCTGCTGGGCCGCAACGGTGTCGGCCGTTCGACTGCCTGCAAGGCGATCATGGGGCTGGTGCCGCCGGTTGGCCGGATTGCCTTCAAGGGCCGCGCCATCGCCGGCCTGCGACCGGACGAGATCGCGCATGCCGGGGTCGGCTATGTGCCCGAGGATAGACAGGTTTTTCCTGGCCTGACAGTGAAGCAGAACTTGGAACTCGGATTGAAGCGCGCCGGCGTGTTCGGTCGCTGGAAGTTCGAGGACGTCTTTTCGCTGTTCCCCAACCTCGGCGCGCGCAGCGAGACCCCGGCTGGCGTTCTGTCAGGCGGTGAGCAGCAGATGCTCACCATTTGCCGCACGCTGATGGGCGACCCCGACCTGGTCATCATCGACGAGCCGACGGAGGGTCTCGCGCCGAAGCTGGTCGAGCAGGTTGGCCACCTGCTCAATGAGATAGCGCGACGCGGCACGGCCATCCTTCTGGTTGAGCAGAAGCTCACCATAGCGCTGAAGATCTCACAGCGTCTCTATGTCATGGGGCATGGGCGTATCGTGTTCGAAGGCACGCCCGCCGCCCTTGCCGGGGATCCGGCCGTCCGGAAGGAGTGGCTCGAGGTCTAGGAACGGCCGGGAGCAGCATTGCGCGAAGACGGCCGCTTGCCGAAGGCTCCCTAGAAAATCGTGAACTCTCGCGCCGCAAGCACGAGCGGCTGCGCGTCCTGCGTCTGCAAAGACAACTGCGCGAGGAAGTCATGATCGCAGCATGCCGCTCGGCGTGCGTTCGAGGAAGCGAAATAGATCTCCCACAGGCAATTGAAGGAAATGGCGGACGTCCCGAAACCCAGGGCGCTGGCGGTACTTGTGTCGAGCTGATTGCAGATCACTTGCCTAAGTCCGTACTTCTCCACGGCGTCGCGAGGCAGATCGCAATTCGCACCAGCGGGGCCGCGCGATGAGGCAATGATTGCCTTTTCGCCTTTCATCCCTCGCCCGAACAGTATGTTTTCCTCGCCGAGGACCGACACCGTCGCCGACAGGTCGAACAGATATTCTTCGTCCGGCCTGACATTGGCGTAGTCGGGATGCTGGAAGAAACCTTGTCGGTAATCTTCGCGCGGAAGCTGGAATGTCATGGTCAATCCGTCGAATGGCGGATCTCCGGCTCCGGTCAGGTCTTCGTCGATGTGGTTCTGCAAGTAGCGAAAGGCATACTGCCGAAAACCGGCAAGGCTGGCGGCAAGCGGACCGTGATGCTCGAGATAATGGCGCGAGAAGGCAGACCTGCTCATGCCGCGATGGCGCTTCAAGAACGAATGACGCTTGATGACAGGCATGGCGCCCTCCCCGTCACAGGCTTGTGCGCAAGCCGCGATTGATCTCGCCGACGATGCCGCGCCGGAACAGCAGCACGCAAGCGATGAACACGATGCCCTGGGCGATCATGACCCAGGAACCGATGGTGGCGAGCTTGCTTTCCATGCTCACGACCAGAACCGCACCGACGACGGGACCGAAGATGGTTCCCTTGCCGCCCAGGAGGGCCATGAGGAGCACGAGCGAGGACGTCTCGATACTGACGTCGGCAAGCGTGGCGATGCCGAAGACGTGTGCCTTGGTGGCGCCGGCGATCGCGGCCAGGAATGCGGATAGCCCGAAGGCGATGAGCTTGTAGTTGCTCGCGCGGTAACCGAGCGACGAAGCGCGCGCCTCGTTTTCGCGAATTCCCTTGAGGACGTTGCCGAACGGCGAATGAATGATGCGATAGATGAACGCGAAGCCGCCCAGGAAGATGGCCGCCACGAACCAGTACATGGTCATGTCGGGATCGAGCGGAACGAAGCCGAAGGCGTCACCACGAGGGACCTTCTGAATCCCGTCCTCGCCGTTCGTGAATGGTGCTTGCAGGTAGAAGAAATAGGTCATTTGCGCGAGCGCGAGCGTGATCATCGCAAAATCGAGACCCTGGCGCCGGATTGCGAGGAAGCCGAAGGCCAGGCCGAGCAGGCCCCCGGTCGCGCCGCCAAGCAGGATCGCAAGCTCGGGAGTGAGCATGAGGGCCTTTGCCGTCCAGGCGCCGACATAGGCGCCTGTGCCGAAGAAGGCCGCATGTCCGAACGGCAAGAGGCCCGCATAGCCCAGCACGAGATTGAAGGCGCAGGCGAACAGCGCGTAGCACATCACCTTCATCAGGAAGACGGGGTAGAGCACCAAAGGCAGTAAGGCGATGCAGGCGACCATCAATGCCAACGCAACCATCTGCGAGCGCGAAATGCCGAGATGCATCTCAGCTTCTCCTGCCGAAGAGGCCAGAGGGGCGGAACAGCAAGACGGCCACCATGCAAAGGAAGATCACCGTCGAGGACGCCTGCGGGTAGAAGACCTTGGTCAGGGCCTCGATCACGCCGAACCCGAAGCCGGACAGGACCGAGCCCATGATGGAACCCATGCCTCCGATGACGACGATGGCGAAAACGACGATAATCAGGTTCGCCCCCATCTGGGGGTTCACCGAATAGATCGGCGCGGCAAGGACGCCGGCGCAGGCGGCCAGCGCTACGCCGGCACCATAGGTGAGCGTTACGAGAACAGGAACGTTGATGCCGAAGGCCTGCACCATGGGCGCATTCTCTGTCGCGGCACGCAGCCTGGCCCCGAGCCTCGTTTTCTCGATCAGTGCCCAGGTCAGCAGACAGACGACAAGAGAGATTCCGACGACCGCCGCCCGGTAGTAGGGCAGCACCATGAAGCCGAGGTTGGTGGCGCCCCGCAGCGCGTCGGGGATCTGGTAGGCAAGACCGCCGCTGCCGTACTTGTTGCGAAACGTACCCTCGATCACGAGGGCAAGGCCAAGCGTGAGGACCAGCCCGTACATGTGGTCCAGGCCGTAGAGGTGACGCAGCAGGACCCGCTCGATGAGGATGCCGAAGGCGCCCACGATCAGCGGCGCAAGAGCCAGCGACCACCAGAATCCGAGGCCGAGCGTGTCGAGCAGGATCCATGCGGTAAAGGCACCGGTCATGAACAGGGCGCCGTGCACGAGATTCACGATCCCCAGCAACCCGAAGATCACCGAGAGCCCGAGCGACAGCATCGCATAGAAGGCGCCGTTGATCAGACCCAGTAGCAGCTGCCCGTAGAAGAGAGGGAGGGGAATCCCGAATAGGGTCTCCATTATCGCCCGCCTGCCTGGCCGTAACCCGCATCGGAGCCCAGATAGGCTTCGATGACCAACGGATGGTTGGCGACGGTCGCATAGTCGCCCTCGGCCAGGACGCGGCCGCGGGCCATGACGGTGACCGCGTCGCACAGGCCCTCGACGACCGAGAGATTGTGCTCGACGATGAGCAGGGTACGACCCCGTTGCACTCTGCGAATCAACGACACGACCTCAGCGACGTCGTCATGCGTCATGCCCGCCGTTGGCTCGTCCAAAAGGATCATGTGCGGCTCGACCGCGAGCGTGGTCGCAATCTCCAGAGCCCGCTTGCTGCCGTACGGGAGGTGGGCCGCCAGCACGTCCGCAGCCTGGGCGAGGCCGACCTCTTCCAGCAACTGGCGCGCCTGCTCGGCGAAGGCGTTCAACACGCGCTCCGAGCGCCAGAAGTCGTAACTCCGCCCACGCCGGCGTTGCACGGCGAGGCGGACGTTCTCGAACACCGTCAGACCCGGGAAGATCGCGGAGATCTGGAAGCTGCGGACAAGTCCCCTTCCGGCGATCTCTGCCGTTCCGAGACGAGTGATATCCTCGCCGTCGAACAGGATGCGGCCGCGGGTCGGCGTGTGCACCTTGGTCAAAAGGTTGAAGCAGGTGGTCTTCCCCGCGCCGTTCGGACCGATCAGCCCGTGGATGCTGCCTCGGCGCACCTTCAGGTCCACCTGGTCGACCGCGACGAAACCGCCGAAGGCCTTGGTCAGCCCAGCAGCTTCAAGCGCAATGTCGGGATGACTGACGGCGGTCATAGTCGCACCGAAGCCTTGAGTCGCTCGAGCGTCGACTCGCCGCCGATGATCATGTCCGTCACCTTGCCTTGGTCGACGATGAAGTGCCGGTCGGCGACCGCGGCGGCAAAGCGCACGTTCTGCTCGACAAGAATGATGGTGAAGCCCCGCTGCCGGATGCTTTGGATCATGCGGCCGATCTGGTGAACGATGACGGGCGCCAGGCCTTCCGTCGGCTCGTCGAGCAACAGAAGGCGCGCCCCCGTCCGCAGGATCCGGGCGATGGCGAGCATCTGTTGCTCACCGCCGGATAGTTTCGACCCCTGGCTGCCGCCGCGCTCCCTGAGGTTCGGGAACAGTTCGTATATTGCTTCGAGCGACAGGCCCCCGTCGCTGATCCGTGGCGGCAGCAACAGGTTCTCGCTCACCGTGAGGGATGCAAAGATCGCCCTCTCCTCGGGGCAGAATGCAATCCCGGCGCGCGCCACGTGATCGGTGCGGGCGCGGATCAGCTCCTTCCCGCGGAACTTCACGCTGCCCGTACGGCGAGGCGTCAGTCCCATGATCGACTTCATGGTCGTCGTCTTGCCCGCACCGTTTCGTCCGAGGAGGGAGACGACTTCTCCCTCCCGAATGTCAAAGGTGACGCCGTGCAGGATGTGCGAATCGCCGTACCAGGCTTGCAGGTCGCGGACTTCGAGCATGCCGTGAAAGCCTTACGGGCGACGGCTGATGTTCCCGCACGCTACTTCTTGATGAGCGGGCATTCGCTGTCGGAAGCCGGCTGGAACGCCGAGCCATCGGGAATCTTTTGGACGACTCTGAACAGATCCCAGCGGGACTTGGATTCGTCGACCTTTTTCGCCTCCAGCAGGTACATGTCCCGCATGACGCGACCGTCCTCGCGAATCCGCGCGTTCTTCGTATAGAAATCGTTGATCGGCGTCTCGCGCATCACTTTCATGACCACGTCGGCGTCGTCAGTCCCTGCGGCCTTGACCGCCTTCAGATAGTGCATCACGGCGCCGTAAGCGTTGGCCTGCGGGCCGGTAGGCGGCGCGTCCTTGCCCATGCGCTGGACAAACCGCTTGGTGAAAGCGCGCGTTTCGTCGCTCATGTCCCAGTAGAACTGGTCGACGAACTGGGCGCCCTGGACGTTCTTCAGGCCGACGGCGTCGGCGTCGGGGACCTGGAACACGAAGAGGGCCCGCCGAGCGGTGACGCCGAACTCGACCGACTGCTTCAGGGAGTTGACGAGGTCGTTCGCCGAGTTGGCGAACGCAAGCACATCGGGCTTGCGCGACGACGCCTGCAGGAGCTGGGCGCTATAATCGGTCGTGCCGAGCGGTGCGTATGTGCTGCCGAGAACGGTACCGCCGGCCTGCTTGACCATCGCTTGTGACTGCGACTCGAGCATCTTACCGAAAGTGTAGTCGACGGTGAGATAGAACCACGACTTGCCGCCGTTCTTGACGATCGCCTCGCTGAGGCCGCGGGTATTGCTGTAGGTATCCCAGCCCCAATTGATCGTGTTCGGCGAGCAGGACTTGCTCGTCAGATCGGAACTCATGGCGCTGGTGTAGATCGCCACTCGCTTGCGCGGCACCGCGAGGTCCTTGACGGCGAGCGCGAGGGCGCTCTGGCTGAGGTCGAAGATCGCATGCACGCCCTTGGCATCGTACCACTCGCGCGCGATGGCCGAGCCGACGTCCGGCTTGTTCTGATGATCCGCGACGATCATCTCGATCTTCTTGCCGAGGACGGTGCCGCCAAAGTCCTCGATGGCCATCCTGGCGGCTTCGGCGGCGCCGGGGCCCGTGAGGGCGGAGGTCGGCCCGTTGAGGTCGACCATGTAGCCGATCCGGAACACTTCCTGCGCGTTCGACGCCGGGGAGACCAACGCCGACGCAGCCAGGGCGGCAGCGATACGGACCAGGCCCCTGCCGGCAAAGTCACGGATCATCTTCATGTTTCCCTCCCATCAGAACAATCGATGCTCGTGTCTTCTTGTTTGATTGAACAGTCATTCAATATTTCGAAGTCAACCATGTCAAGCCGACGCCAGAGCAGTCGCTCGACCGTCGGAAGTGCGTGCAGCAATGGTTTTCTGCGTATTGCCTTGACAGTCACAGTCAACGCCAAATATTGAATAGCCGTTCAATCAAATTTCATGCGATGCCAGCAAGGACGGGAACATGACATCGTTCGGCGAATTGTCGCGAGAATGGCGTCCGATCCGGGGCAAAGTCGAAGCCTTCATCGAGGAGCGCGTTTATCCGCTCGAGCAGCAACTCGACGATGTCGACAACGAACGCTACTTCGCCCTGATGCGGCCCCTGATGGCCGAAGCGAAAGCGCGGGGCATCTGGGCGCTCGGTCATCCAAAGGAGATCGGCGGCCAGGGACTGCCGTTCGCGGCCTACGTTCTGATCAACGAGGTGATCGGACGGTCCGAGCATGCGATCGTGGCCTTGGGCACGCATACGCTTCAGGATGCCCTAATGCTTCACCGCTTCGCCGGTGACGCCTGGAAGGAGAAATACCTGCGGCCCCTGGTGGACGGGGAATTCTTCCCCTCCGTCTCCATGACCGAGCCCGCGGTTGCGTCGTCCGATCCGACACAGCTCCAGACGAAGGCCGTCCTGGAAGATGGCGTATGGCGGATCAGCGGTCGCAAATGGTTCACCACCTGGGCGAACCGGGCCGCGTTCTCGACGGTGTTCGCGCGCACCGAATCGGAAGAGACGCCGGCGCACAAGGCATTCTCTATGATCGTCGTGCCGACGGATGCTCCGGGATACCGCATCGTACGGGAGATTCCCGTGTTCGGCATGCACGGCTGCCACTGCGAGGTCGCGCTGGAGGACGTGAGAGTCCCGGCTGACAACATCGTCGGTGGCCGCGGCGAGGGCTTCGCCATCGCCCAGAAGCGTCTGGGCCCCGGACGGATCTATCACTGCATGCGCTGGCTGGGACAGGCGCAGCGGGCCTTCGATCTCATGTGCCGGCGCGCCAACGAGCGGGTTGCGTTCGGTGGTCCGCTCGCGTCCAAGCAGCTCGTGCAGAAGATGGTCTTCGACAGTGCTTCCGAAATCCAGGCGTGCCGATTGCTGACGCTCGACGCCGCGCGCAAGATCGATGCCGGCGAAGAAGCCCGAACGGAGATCGCCTTGATCAAGGTTGTCGGCGCGCAAATGGTGCACAACGTCGTCGACCGGGCGATCCAGGTGCATGGTGCGATGGGCGTCACGATCGATACGCCGCTGGAGCGCATGTATCGCCACGCCCGCTTTGCCCGCATCTATGATGGACCCGACGAGGTTCATATCGAGTCGGTCGCGAAGCGCATCCTGCGAACCTATGCGCAGGGCGGGGACTGGGACTTTGCCGAACGCGACCAGGCGGCTCCTCCAGCCGCGCGGGCGGCTGCTTGACGGCGGGGCGCGAGGCAACGCCGGCGACGCGTTACGAAGCGCATTTCGACGACCGTGTCGTTCTCTGCTTCGCTGAACGCGAGAAGGACATCTATCGGGTGTTCGAGCGCGCGGTCGCGCGGCGGCCTCAGGCCGAGGCTCTGATCAGCGCCAAGGCGCGCATCACCTATGGCGAGCTCAACGGTCACGTCGAACGTGTCGCCGCCGGCTTGCATCGTCTCGGCGTGGTGGCGGGCGAGCGCGTCGGCGTCCTTCTGGGCAACCGGCCGGAGTTCGTGATGGCGGTCCTCGCCGCCCTCCGTCTAGGTGCCATTGCCGTCCCGATCGGAACGCGGCTCGCCTCCGCCGAAATCCGCTACATCCTCGAGCACTCCGGTGCGCGCGTGGCGATCTACGACGACGAAGCGTCGGGGGCGGCCACGGCGGTGGGGGAGTTGGCTGGATCGGTGATCGGCATACGATGCCCCGACTCCGGCGCTGGCGTGTCGTTTGAAGGCCTCGTCCTCGACGGAACGGCGCCGGTGCATACGATTCCTGCCGAGGAGGATACGGCTTTTCTTCTCTATACGTCAGGAACGACGGGGCGCCCCAAGGGGGCGATGCTGACGCACCTGAATGTCTGGCATTCGCTGAAGCATTTCGAGCTCGGTCATCGCCTCGGCGAGAACGAGCGCTCGCTGCTCGCCGTTCCGGCAACGCACGTCACCGGTCTGGTTGCCATCATCCTTTCGATGATCAACGTCGAAGGCGCCACGCTTCTGTTGCCGGTCTTCAAGTCCCGCGACTTCCTGGAGCTCGCGGCGCGCGAACGCATGACCCACACGGTGCTGGTTCCGGCGATGTACAATCTACTCCTGCGGGAGCCCGAGCGTGCGTCCTACGATCTCCGGGCCTGGCACCTCGGAAGCTACGGCGGGGCGCCGATGCCCGAGTCGGCCATCGTTTCTCTCGGACAATGGCTGCCGCATCTGTCGCTCGTGAACGGCTATGGTGCGACCGAGACCAGTTCGCCCACCAGCCTCACTCCGATCGGCGAGGGACTCGCCCGCCGCGAGACCGTCGGCAAACCCGTGCACTGCGCCGACGTCATCGTGGTGGACGATCATGGCTGCCAGGTGCCGCATGGCACCGCAGGCGAAATCTGGATTCGCGGCCCGATGGTCGTGCCCGGTTACTGGCGAGACGCAGAGGCTACCAGGTCTTCTTTCACGGCAGGCTACTGGCACTCCGGCGATGTCGGCTCCATCGATGCCGAGGGATTTCTGCGGCTGGTCGATCGCAAGAAGGACATGATCAATCGCGGCGGCTACAAGATCTATAGCGTCGAGGTGGAGAACGTCCTGGCGTCGCTCCCGGGCGTGTTCGAATGCGCCGTTGTCGCCAAGAGTTGCCCTGTGCTGGGAGAGCGTGTCCACGCTTTTGTCAGCCGCTCGAATCGCGATGTTTCGGCCGAGAGCATCACGCGCCTGTGCGCCGAGCGCCTCGCCGACTACAAGGTGCCGGAAAGCTTCACGCTCATGGACGAACCCTTGCCGCGCAGCAGCGCCGGCAAGGTGCTCAAACGTACGCTGCGCGATCAGCTCAGGGAGACGGAATCGTGACGAGAACCGCCGCAGCCCTTGCCCGATCCTCGATGGAAATCGTAAGCCAGACCGACGACGCTGAGCTGATCGAACGCCGGCGTGCGCAGCTCATCGCGGCAGCAACGCAGTGCTTTGCGACCAACGGCTACCATCGCACGACAATCAAGGAGATTGCCGACGTCGCAGGCTTCAGCCCGGGCCTCGTCTATACCTACGTGAAGGAGAAGGAGGACGTTCTTTTCCTGGTCATCGTCTCGATCCTCGAATCCTATGCGCGGGAGGTTCCGCGCACGCTCCAGAGAGTCACCGATCCGCTGGAACGGTTCCGCGCGGCCGTCGATGCCTACTGTCACGCGGCCGGTCGACACGTCGATGCCATCGCGCTCTCGTACCGCGAGACCAAGTCCCTGTCGTCCGACAGACAGAAGGTTCTGATGAACCTCGAGCTCAACAGCAACAAGATGATCTCCGATTGCCTGAACGCTTGTGTCGAGGCGGGATACTTCCGTCCGGTCAATCTCGATCTCATGACCTACCGCATCGTCCTGCTCGCGCATGGATGGGCGCTGAAGCACTGGCACTTCAAAAGGACCACGACCCTGGAGGAGTATGTCCGCGAAGGCCTCGACCTTTTCCAGCATGGGCTGCTCACGGAAAAAGGCTGGCAGCATTGGCGCCTGCTCTCCGGCGCGCAGCGAACTGCGATGCGACGGGAGACGAAGATACGTGGAACGCGCCGTCGTCCGACGAAGGGGCGGTGATTCGATGAGCAAGCTGTTCTCGCCGTTGAAGCTCCGTGAACTCGCTATTCCCAACAGGGTCGTGATGTCGCCGATGTGCCAATATGCCGCGATCGACGGCTTGGCGCAGCCGTGGCACATGGCCCATCTCTCATCCCGGGCGATCGGTGGGGCAGGCCTCATCATGGCGGAAGCGACCGCTGTCTCACCCGAAGGACGGTTGAGCCCCGAGGATCTCGGATTGTGGTCGGATCGTCATGCCGCAGCTCTGCGGCCGATCACCGACTTCATCCGCGACTGCGGCGCGATATCGGGGATTCAGCTCGCCCATGGCGGCCGCAAGAGCGCCCGCTATCGCCCGTGGGAGGGCAACGGTCCGCTGAGCCCAGACCGGAGCTGGCCCTTGATAGCGCCGAGCGCGGTGGCCTTCGATGAGGGCTGGCAGGTTCCTGCCGAGATGAACTCCGACGACATAGCGAGGATCGTCGACGCTTTCCGCGGAGGAGCCCGGCGGGCGCGCGCTGCCGGTTTCGACGTCATCGAAGGCCACTTTGCCCACGGCTACTTGCTCCACTCCTTCCTTTCGCCGTTGAGCAACAAGCGAACCGATATGTACGGCGGCACCCTGGAAAACCGGGCGCGACTTCCGTTGATGGTGGCCCGAACGCTGAGAGAGGAATGGCCAAGTCACTTGCCCGTCTTTGTCAGGATCTCCGCAGTCGACTGGCAGGAGGGAGGCCTCACGCTGGACGAGTCCGTCAAGTTTGCCGGCTGGTTGCGTGATTGCGGTATCGATCTGGTCGATTGCTCCAGCGGCGCGGTGGTGCCGCGCGAGCAAATTCCCGTCGCTCCGGGTTATCAGGTGCCGTTCGCGGCCCGCATTCGCAAGGAGGCCGGCATTGCCACGGCGGCCGTAGGCGTCATTACACAGCCGGTTCAGGCCGAGGAAATTCTGGTCCGCGGCGATGCCGACCTGATCTTTCTCGCGCGTGCGCTTCTGCGGGATCCCTACTGGGCACAATCTGCATCCGAGCAGCTCGATGCCCACTCCCTTTGGCCGGTGCAGTATGCAAGGGCGGTCGCGCAGCGGACCCCGAGCAAGGCGTGGTAGTTGCAAGGTGATACTACTGTAGTTCTTTACAAGAACCACCGTTTTTGATAGAATCCGGCGGTGCTTTATGCATCGTCTGCCCGAACCGAATCGCGAGGGGGAGATTGCCCGTGCTGGGGGAAGCTCGCCCATAAGCGCTGATGTGCTTTCGGGCATCGAGACCGGCCCGGAGGGGGCTGCGCAAAATGCGCGAAATGCGGAAATTCCTGGCAGCAGTGCATGCACGATGACGTCCGCCTTCACTGGCGACGGCGTCGCAATTGAGGCACAGTATGGCAGGTTGCAGGCCTTGGCCGTTTTCACGCCGGCCACAGTCGAGCGCGAACCCGTTGCGACGGAGAAGCGGACATGAGCACCGACTACGCGGGCCGCACAGAGCGCCGTCACACCGCTGAAATCTTTCGCGACAATTGGCTCTGGCTGGTGTTGCTGGGATCGGTTCTGATCCTGGCGGGCGCCCTCGCCATCCTGGTCCCGGCCGTCTCGGAGATCCCGGCCAGCAAGATCCTGGGCAGCGTCCTGGTCGTCAGCGGCCTGGTGCAGGTTCTGCAGGCGGCCAAGATGCTGAACTGGATCGGCTTCATCTGGCACATGATGCTTGGCATCCTGGCCACGATCGGCGGCGCCCTGATCTACATGGATCCGTTTGCCGGCGTGGTGGCGATCACGCTGCTGATCGCCATCATCTTCGCCGTCCATGGCCTGACGCAGATCGCCTTCGCCATCCGGGTGCGCAGCCAGGCGGGCTGGCACTGGTTCCTGGTGTCGGGCCTCATCGCCCTGATCGTGAGCGGGCTCCTGGTGGCGAAGCTGCCCTACAGCCACTCCTTTACGCCGGCCACGATCGCGGGCGTGTCGTTGCTGTTCGCCGGCTGTGCCTACGTCGCCATGGCACTGGCCTCGCGGAAAGCCGCCGTCTCGACCTGACGCCACATTGGGACGCCCGGAATGGTCGTGGGACTTCACGTCAATGCGTTCACGGCCGTCCTTCGTAGAATGCCGGGCAGACGAAGCCGGAGGGTTTCATGACAGTCTCTGATCAGGCTTCAGCCACTGCCGCCGAGCCGCTGCGCGCCAAGAGCGGCTGGATCGTGGCCTTGGGCATCGTGTACGTGGTCGCCGGCGCGGTCGCGCTGTCGAGCGTCGTCATGGCCACGGTGATCAGCGTCTTCCTCGTCGGCATCATGATGATCGTCGCGGGCATCGCCGAGGTCTTCAACGCCCTGCAGGTGAAGTCGTGGGGCAAGTTCGTGCTCTGGCTGCTGCTGGGCGCCCTCTATGTCATAGCCGGCATCCTGACCTTCGAGAATCCGCTGTTCGCGGCCAAGCTGCTGACCTTGCTGCTCGGCGCCTCGCTGATCGCCTCCGGCGTGGTCAAGATCGTGCTCGGCTTCAGCATGAAGGCGGGACCGTCCTGGGTCGTCGTGGTGCTGGCCGGTCTCGTCACCGTGTTCGTCGGCGCGGTGATCGTGGCGCAATGGCCGGTCAACAGCCTCTACATCCTCGGCATCTTCCTCGCCGTCGATCTCATCTTCACGGGAGTGGGGTGGATCTCGATCGGCCTTGGCCTGAAACCCCGTCCATAGGAGATGATGATGAGCAGATCACTGACCACCCTTTCGCTCTGCCTGGTTGGCATGACGCTGGCGCCGGCCGTGCTGGCCCAGACCAAGAGCGCGCTCGATGTGACGGCCTCCCAGGGCTCGCCGGAGTTCCGCGATCCCAAGACCGGCCAGGTCTGGACGCCGGAGACGGTCGGCCAGGACGGCCGGCCGATCGGGCCGGAGGACGCCGCCTTCGACCCGAGCGCCCAGGCGGCGAGCATGCAGGCGGTGCTGCAGAAGACGACGGCGCGGCCGGTCGGATCGGTGCCGATCACCGCCGGGCCCACGGTGCCGATCGTCGTCATGGAGAGCCCGACCTTGCGCGCCATCCCGGGCCAACGCTGGCAGGTGGTGATGTATCTCAACAACAACAGCGGCAACACGATCAATCCGGTCGTCGACTGCAACTTCACCAATGCCGGCAAGCCCGTCACCAACACGCGCGCGCAGGTTTCGCCGATGGGGGCAGGTGTGCGCGCCGGCATCGCCGTCATGGGGCCGCGCACCAACTTCTTCGTCGACAAGGCGCAATGCCAGGTGGTTTCGCCTTAGCCTAGGTCAGGACCGCCGGAAGATCACGGACAGGTTGTTCGCCGGCATCTCCACGATCTCCGGCGCAGCAAAGCCGTCGGCCATGGCGAGCGCGGTCACGGCTTCGAGATCGCGAACGCCCCACGTGGGATCGCGGCGCCTGAGGTCGCAGTCGAAGGCCTCGTTGCTCGGCGCCGTGTGCCGGCCGTCGCGGCGAAAGGGACCGTAGAGATAAAGCAGACCACGGTCTGGCAGGACGCGCGCCGCCCCCGCCATCAGGCCGACCGCCGCGGTCCACGGGGCAATGTGGATCATGTTGCAGCAGAGCACGGCGTCGGCGCGCTCGACCGGCCAGGCCGCCGCCTCGGCATCGAGCGCCAGCGCCGGCCGGATGTTCGTAAGCCCGCTGGTTTCGGCCCAGGCATCGATGCTGGCCAGCGCTTCGTGGTCGGGGTCGCTCGGCTGGAACACGAGCTGCGGCAGGTTGGCGGCGAAGTGCACGGCATGCTCGCCCGATCCGCTGGCGACTTCGAGGACAAGACCCTCGGCCGGCAGGTGCCGCTGCAGCACGTCGAGGATGGGCTGGCGGTTGCGCACCGTCGCCGGAGCATGACGCTTCATCGGGCGTCCTGCATGGCTTGCCAGATGCGTGCGGGCGTCGCCGGACCGTCGAAGCCTGTCACGCCGAATGGCGCCAGGGCATCGACGATGGCGTTGGCGATCGCGGGGAAGGCCGCGATGGCGCCGGCCTCGCCGCAACCCTTCACACCCAGCGGGTTGGTCGTGCAGGGCGTGCCGTTGAAGCCCACGTCGAACGACGGCAGGTCGTCGGCGCGCGGCAGGGCGTAGTCCATGAACGAGCCCGCCACCATCTGGCCCGAGCTTGCGTCGTAGACCGCGTGCTCCAGCAGCGCCTGGCCCGCGCCCTGGGCCATGCCGCCATGCATCTGGCCGGAGACGATCATCGGATTGACCAGCACGCCGTAGTCGTCGACCGCCGTGTAGCGCACCAGCTCGACGCGGCCGGTGTCGCGGTCGATCTCGACTTCGACGACATGGGCGCCGTTGGGAAAGGTCATGTGCTCGCGTTTCCAGTAGTCGTAGGTATCGAGCGCCTCGCCCTTGTCGCGGCCCAGCGCCGCGACCTCGAACAGGCCGATGGCGCGGTCGGTGCCCGACACGACGAAGCGTCCATCCTCGAAGCGCAGGTCGGCCTCGGCCGCTTCCAGGGCGTCGGCGGCCAGCGCCATGCCCTTGGTGACGATCTTGTCCGACGCGCGCCATATGGCGGTGCCGCCCATGTAGGTCGCGCGCGAGCTGCCATGGCCGCCGCCTTGGGCGATCAGGTCGGTGTCGCCCTGGCGCAGCCGGATGCGTTCGTTGGCCACGCCCAGGCGATGGGCGAGGATCTGAGGGAACGTCGTCTCGTGGCCCTGGCCGATATGCTGCGTGCCGGTGATCAGCGAGACGGTGCCGTCGCTCTCGAAGCGGATGTCGACATTCTCGTCGGGCGGGCCGCCGGTGCCCTTGATGTGATAGGCAAAGCCCAGGCCGCGCAGCCGGCCCGCCGCTTCGCTTTGCCGGCGGCGCGCCGCGAAGCCCGCGACGTCGGCGCGGGCCAGGGCGGCGCCCATCGTGTCGGCGAAGGTGCCGCTGTCGACCTGGAAGCCGAACACGTTGGTCATCGGCATGGCGTCGGCCGGCACCATGTTGAGGCGGCGCAGCTCGGCGCGGTCGAAGCCCGTCTTTATCGCCGCGGCATCGATCAGGCGTTCCAGGATGTTCACCGTCTCGGCGAAGCCCGGCCCGCGCGTCACGCCGATCGGCGCGGTGGTGCTCAGCACCGCGATGACATGCAGCGCGATCGCCGGGATGCGATACACGGTGCCCTGCAGATGGATGTACTGATAGGTCTGCACCGCGCCGCCGGCGCCGATCATGTAGGCGCCGAGATTGGCGACGCTGGTGACCTTCAAGGCGAGGAACTTGCCCGTGGCATCGACCGCCAGCGAGGCCTCGGCGGCGGTGTCGCGCGCGGCATGGTCGGACAGGAACACTTCGCTGCGGCTCGCGATCCACTTCACCGGCCGGCCGGTGCGCCGGGCCGCCCACAGGACCAGCGCATGCTCGGCATAGGCGAAGTTCTTGGCGCCGAAGCCGCCGCCGACATCGGGCGCCACGAAGCGCACGTCCTTGGAACCCACGCCCAGCGCGCGGGCGACGTGGTCGCGGTTGATATGGATGTTCTGGCTGGAGACGTGCAGCGTGTAGCGGCCGCTCGCCGGATCGAACTGCCCAACGCCGCCGCGCGGCTCCATCGGGTTCATGACGATGCGATGGTTGTCGAGCTTGAGCGAGACGACGTGGGCAGCGCCTGCGAAGGCGTCGTCGGCGGCCTTGGCATCGCCGGTGTGCCAGTCGAGGCAGACATTGCCCGGCACCTCGTCGGCGATCAGCGGCGCGCCGGCGGCGCGCGCGGCCTCGCCCGACGTCACGGCCGGCAGCGGCTCGTAGTCGATCTCGACCAGCTCGGCGGCATCCGCCGCCTGCGCCGGGCTTTCGGCCACGACCAGGGCGACCGGCTCGCCCGCGAACCGCACCTTGTCGTGCGCGAGCAACGGCTGGGGTGCGAAGGCGAACGGTTCGCCGGTCTGGATGTTGGCTTCGGCGTAGGGCCGCAGCGGCTTCAATCCGTCGGCCGCAGCGTCGGCGGCCGTCAGCACCGCGAGCACGCCCGGCGCCCGGCGCGCGATGGCGGTGTCGATCGAGCGGATGCGGGCATGTGCGTGCGGCGAGCGCAGCACGATGGCGTGAGCCATTCCCGGAAAACGCAAGTCGTCGAGATAGGCACCGTGGCCGGTGACGAAGCGTGCATCCTCGCGCCGCCGTGGCGACGCCCCGATTCCGTCCGTGCTCATGTGCGCAATGACTCCGCGTTCCTGGCCTGTCGTTTCTCGTCCCACCAGTCGCTGGCCTGCAGCTTCCAATAGACGAGCTGCGTGCCGATGCGGCCTGCCGCGCCGCCGGCCCAGGCCGTGCCGAACGGGGCGAACAGGCGCCAGCGGTCGTCCTCACGGGCGATGCCGGCCGCAACAGCGTCGGCGGCGGCCGCTGTCTGGGCGACGCCGTGGCCGCCGAAGGCGGTGCAGGCCCACAGGCCGGGCTCGATCTCGCCGACCTGGGGCATCTTGTGCAGCGCGTAGCCCATGACGCCGGGCCAGGCGTATTCGATCCCGATATCGCCGAGCTGCGGGTACACCGAGAGGATGTCGCCCTGCATCATGGCGCGCAGGCGTGCCGGCTCGCGCGTGTCGGTGGTGATGCGGCCGCCCCACAGCAGGCGGTCTTCGTCGACGATGCGGTAGTAGTCGCCGGCGCGGCGCGTGTCGCCGATGGCGCCGCGCCAGCGGATCGCCTCGCCCAATCGCGGACCGAGCTTGCCCGTCACCGCGACGTAGGTCGCGACCGGCAGGACCGCGCCGCTCAGGCGATGGATACGGCCGAGATCGGCGTTGCCCGCCAGCACGACGTGGCGCGCCGTGATCTCGCCCATGGCGGTGCGCAGCTGCCACTCGGTGCCGCGGCGCTCCAGCGCCCGTGCCTCCGTCGCTTCATGCACCTGCACGCCGCGCTTCCCGGCATCCGCAGCGAGGGCCAGCGCGAGATTGAGCGGATGGATCTGGAATCCGGTCGCGTCGTGCAGCCCCTGGAAGTAGCGCTCGGTGACCAGCAGGCTGCGTACCTTGTTGGTGTCCCAAGGCTCGAACGTGGCGCCGAGCTTCTTTGCCAGCGCCTGTGACCGCTCGCCAAAGTCCGGCCCCTGGTCGGTGCGCGAGACCGAGATCCGGCCCCAGCCCATCATGATGTCGGAGCGGCCCATCTCCTTCAGCGAGGTGCGCACGATCTCGACGCCACGCTGCGACTGGGCGTAGAGCTGGCGGGCATCCTCTTCGCCCACCTGCTCGATCAACGCGCCTGAGCGCAGGGCGAAGCCCGGCCCGACGAAGCCGCCGTTGCGGCCCGACGCGCCCCAGCCGATGCGCCGGCGTTCGAGCAGCACCACCTTCAAGCCGCGCATCGCCAGCAGCCGCGCGGTGTGCAGGCCGGCAAAGCCGCCGCCCACGACCGCGACGTCGGCGGCGACGCGGGTGCTGAGCGGCGGCCGCTCGGGCGCGGCATCGCGCGTGGCGGCATACCAGCTTGCGGGGTAGGCGGTGTCACTCATTCCGCTAGCACCCCACCGCCTCGCCGTCGCTGCGCGGGTCGGCGCCGCCCAGGCGCTCGCCCGTCGCGGTATCGATCGTGATGCCGTGGGCATGGCCCGCCGTCTCGTCCCAGTCGCCCCAGCGATCGAGCAGATGGCCGCGGCGGCCGAGCTCGGCGATGGTCTCGCCGGGAAAGCGCGCCTCTATGTGCAGGGTGTCGCGCGGCTCGAGGAGGCCGAAGCGGCCGGAGAGGAAACGCGGCATGTCGAGCGCCTGCTGGATGTCGAGCCCGCGATCGATCAGGGCGCTGTAGACCTGCATATGGATCTGCGGCTGGCCGTCGGCGCCCATGCAGCCCACCGCCGCCCACAGCTTGTCGTTCCTGAAGGCGAGGGACGCGATCAGCGTGTGCAGCGGCGTCTTGCCCGGCTCGACGCGATTGGGACTCTTGGGATCGAGCGAGAAGTAGGCCGACCGGTTCTGCAGCACCACGCCGGTGCGGCCCGCCACCACTGTCGAGCCGAAGCTGCCATAGATCGAATGGATCAGGGAGACGGCGTTGCCCGCCTTGTCGACCACGGCGATGTACACCGTGTCGCCGCTGAGGCTGCCGTAGGAGGGGATGCGGTCCCACGGCAAGGCGCGATCGGGATCCATCAGCGATCGCCGCTCGTCGGCATAGTCCTTGGAGATCAATCGCTCCATCGGCACGTCGGCGAAGCGTGGATCGGCGAGATGCCGGTCGCGATCGTGGTAGGCGATTTGCTTGGCCTGCACCATGAAATGCACCGCGTCGGGCCCGAGGAATGGCTTCTTGTGCAGCTCGAACGGCTCCAGCAGGTTCAGCATCTTGAGCACGGCGAAGCCCTGCGTCGGCGCCGGTGTCTCGTAGATCGTCACGTCGCGATAGCGGCCCTTGAGCGGTTCGCCCCAGCGCGCCGACTGAGCCAGAAGATCGGCGGCGGTGAAGAAGCCGTCATGGGCATCGGAGTAACGCACGAGTTCGCGCGCCACTTCGCCGTCATAGAAGCCGTACCAGCCGTCGCTGGCGACGGCCTCCAGCGTGCGTGCGAGATCGGCATTGGTGAGCACCGGACCTTCCTTCAGGAAGATCGCCGCCGCCTCGGGGCTTTTGGCCAGGTCCTCCCGCGTCGCGTCGCGCCAATGGGCGAGTCGCGCCGTCACCGGAAAGCCGTCGCGCGCATAGCCGATGGCGCTGTCGAGGCAGCGTCTGAGCGGCAGGCGGCCGTAGGCGGCATGCGCCATGCTCCAGCTCGCGACCGAGCCGGGCACGGTGAGCGTGCCGGGCAGCGGCCCGCGATAGGGCACCTCGTCGAGACCGCGACGCTGGAACGCCTCGATCGTGCCGCGCGAGGTGGCGCGGCCGCCGCCGTCGATGTAGCGCACCTCGTTGGTTTTGGCGTCGTAGATCAACCAGAACGCATCGCCGCCCACACCGGTCATGTGGGGATAGAGCACGGAGAGCGCGGCGCTCGTCGCGACCGCTGCATCGACGGCCGTACCGCCGTCGCGCAGGACATCGGCGCCGGCGCGACTCGCGAGCGCGTGTGGACTGGTCACCATGCCGTGCGGCGAACGTGTTGCCGGACGACCGGCGCTGAATTCGATCATGATGGTTTGGTGACTAACACATCCTCGTCAGGGCGAGGAGGGTTTGTGGCGGAACCGAATTTCTCTCATACGATTGACAGCATCGCGTCGGCTTTCTAATGCTTAACCCCAAGGTTAAGTGAAGGCTGCATCGATGCTGAAGACGCTTGCCATCATCGGCGCGATCGCTGTTGTCGTCATTGCCGGCATCCTGATCTACGCCGCCACCAAGCCCGATTCTTTCCGCGTTCAGCGCGTCGCCCTCATCAATGCACCGCCGGACAAGGTTTTCCCGTTGATCAACGATCTCAAGGCGTGGCCCGTCTGGTCGCCCTACGAGAAGAAGGATCCGGCGATGAAGCGAACCTACGGTGCTGTCACTGCTGGCAAAGGCGCCACCTATGCCTGGGACGGCAACAAGGAGGTCGGACAGGGCAGCATCGAGGTCGTCGAGAGCAGTCCGCGCAAGATTCTTCTCAAGCTCGATTTCCTGAAACCCTTCGAGGCCCACAACATGGGTGAGTTCCTTTTCGACCCGAAGGGCGATGGCACATCCGTTACCTGGGCGGTCTATGGACCCAGTCCCTATATCTCCAAGGTAATTGGCACGTTCATGGATATGGACAACATGATCGGCCGCGATTTCGAGAAGGGCCTGGCCGATCTCAAGGCCGCCGCCGAGAAGAAGTAACCCGTCAAAAGTCAGGAGTAGGCGATGTCTCGTGCACTGCGCGCGCTCGTTCTTTCGTTTGCCTTGTCATCGTCTTTCACCGTGGTTGCGCACGCGCAAGGCACGCAGCCGAACGGCCTGCCGCCTGGCGTCTACATGGGCGAAGCCGACTACAAGCAGGCGCCGGCCGGCACCTATGCGATCGATCCCGACCATGCCTCGGTGATCGCCCGCGTCTCGCATCTGCGTTACTCGTGGAGCATCTTCCGCTTCGACCGCATCAGCGGCACCCTGAAGTGGGATCCGGCCAACCCCGCCAATTCCTCGCTGACCGCCAAGGTCGAGACGGCGTCGATCACCTCCAACGTGAAGGACTTCGCCAAGGAACTGTCGAGCGACAACTTCCTGAAGTCGTCCGCTTTTCCCGACGCGACCTTCGTGTCGAGTGCCTTCCGTCAGATGAGCACGCGTCGCGGCAAGGTCGACGGTCAGCTCACCTTGATGGGCAAGACCAGGCCGGTGACGTTCGACGTCGAGCTGGTCGGCGCCGGCAAGGGCTTTGCCGACCGTCCGCGCCTCGGCGCCAGCGCCAAGGGCAGCATCAATCCGGTCGATTTCGGCCTGCCGCCGCTGTTCGGCGATTCGATCGAGATCGTGATCGACGTCGAGTTCCAGAGGGAGTCATGAACGTCGTCGCGAGGCCCCTGACCGAACTTGTCATGAAGCGAGAGGTCGCGGCCCCGCGCGAGCAGGTGTTCGCCGCCTGGACCGACGTCACCAAGGCTTCCCACTGGTGGGCGCCGCGCGGCTTCACGACGCTGTCCTGCGAAATGGACGTGCGCCCGGGCGGCGCCTGGCGACGGCGCATGCGGACGCCCGACGGCGGGCTGGTCACCAAGTACGGCGTCTATCGCGAGATCGCCGCGCCCGAACGCCTGGTCTTCACCTACAACACCGAAGGCGACGGGATCGACGATCCCGAAACCCTGGTGACCGTGACCCTGGTCGATCTCGGCGGTCGCACGCGGCTCACTTTGCGACACACCCTCTTCGAGACCGACGCCCAACGGCGCGACCACGAAGGCGGCTGGACCGGCTGCCTGGAGCGCTTCGCAGCCTTCATCGCAGGAGCCGGGTCATGAGGATCACGACAAGATCGGCTGGCTTCGAGCTCATCATGCGGGCCGAGTTCGCGGCCCCGCGCGAAGCGGTGTTCGCGGCATGGACCGACCGGCGCCTGATCTCGCGCTGGTGGGCCGGCAAGACCTACACGACGCTGTCCTGCGAGATGGACGTCCGCCCCGGAGGCGCCTGGCGCCGCCTGCTGCGCCGGCCGGACGGAACGGTCTTGATCGAGTACGGCACCTACCGCGAGGTCGTGCCGCCCGAGCGGCTGGTCTTCACCTACAACAGCGAAGGCGCCAATCCCGTCGAGCCCGAGACCGTGGTGACGGTGACGCTGTCCAAGCTGAGCAACGGCCGCACGCGTTTGACCTTGCGCCACAGCGGCATCGACAGCGACGCGGCGCACGCCATCCACGAGGCCGGCTGGTCGCGCTGCTTCGATCGCTTCACCAGGACCTTGCCGGAGAACTGAGGACGATGGCCGCTCTGTCTGCAACGAGATTGGCCCGCCTGCACGATGCGCTGGCAGCGCACGTGTCGTCGACCGACGTGCCCGGCATCGTCGCCCTGGTGAGCCGTCGCGGCGAGACGCATGTCGTGACGCTCGGCGGTCGCTCGCTCGAAGGTGACGCGCCGATGACACAGGACACGATCTTTCGCATCGCCTCCATGACCAAGCCGGTGACGGCGGCGGCCGCCATGATCCTGGTCGAGCAGTGCAAGCTCAGGCTGGACGAACCGGTCGATGCGCTGCTGCCGGAGCTCGCCGGCCGGCGGGTGCTGAAGAGCATCGAAAGCCCGCTCGACGACACCGTGCCGGCAAGACGATCGATCACGCTGCGCGACCTGCTCACCTTCACCTTCGGCCTGGGCGCGATCATGGTCTGGCCAACCAAGCATCCGATCCAGACGGCGATGCAGGAGGCCGGCGTTGCGCCGAACCCCTATCTCACGGCCGTGTCGGCGGACGACTACATGAAACGGATCGGCGGCCTGCCGCTCGCCTATCAGCCCGGCGAGCGCTGGCTCTACCACACCGGCTCCGAGGTCCTGGGCGTGCTGATCGCGCGCGCCTCGGGCCAGTCGCTGGGCGCCTTCATGCAGGATCATCTGTTCGGGCCGCTCGGCATGCGCGACACCGGCTTCCAGGTGCCGGCCGACAAGGTCGGGCGGCTCGCCAGCAACTACATGACCGACCCGAAGGACCGCACGAAGCTCGCCTTCTTCGACGATGCCCGCGACAGCCGCTGGAGCCGCCAGCCGGTCTTCGAATCGGGCGGCGGCGGCCTGGTATCGACGGTCGACGACTATCTCGCCTTCCAGCACATGCTGCTGAACAAGGGGCGGCACCGCGGCGAGCGCATCCTGTCTCGCCCCTCGGTCGAGTTGATGATGACCGACCAGCTCACGCCGGCGCAGAAGCAGGGCACAGAGCTTTTCTTCGGTGACAGCGCGAGCTGGGGTTTGGGCGGTGCTGTGATCACACGCCGCACGGACCTTTGGGCAAGCCCTGGACGTTACGGCTGGGACGGCGGCTACGGCAGCTCCGCCCATCTCGATCCGGCGGAGGACATGGCCGGCATCCTGATGACGACACGCATGATGGAAACGCCTCAGCCGCCGCGCGCTTTCACCGATTTCTGGACGTCCGCCTACCAAGCCATCGACGACTGACCAAAGGAGAAAGTCATGACCGTGCAACAGACCGCTACCGTGCAGCCCTACCTCTTCTTCGACGGCAAGTGCGAGGAGGCGCTCGAGTTCTACAAGAGCACGATCGGCGCCAAGGTCGACATGCTGATGCGCTTCAAGGAAGCGCCCGACCAAAGCCAGATGCAGCCCAACACGGGCGAGAAGGTCATGCACGCGGCCTTTCATGTCGGCACCACCCAGGTCCTGGCCTCGGACGGCCACTGTGCCGGCAAGCCCTCCTTCCAGGGCTTCGGACTCGCGCTCAATGCCAAGGACGACGCGGAGGCCGAGAAGCTGTTCACGGCCGTCGGCAAGGGCGGTCAGGTGATGCAGCCGCTGACCAAGACCTTCTTCGCCTCCAAGTTCGGCATGGTGGCCGACAAGTTCGGCATCATGTGGATGGTGATCGCCGAGACGAATTAGGAATTATCTCGGAGCGCGGACCTGGAGGTCCGTGCTCCGGCAAGACCTTAACGCTTGTCGATGTTAGCACTGCGCAGGGGGACGCCGAACTCGCGGCGGCAGACTTCGGCCAGCACGGCAACGCCCTGTTTGATCGCCTCGGGCTCGGGGTTGGCGAAGCAGAGCCGGAGGCGATTCTTCGAATAGGCCGGGTTCACCGACCATTCCGGTCCGGGATTGATCGACACGCCGGCGGCCAGCGCCGCCTGGGCGAGTTTAATCGTGTCGACGTTCTCAGGCAGCTTGATCCAGAGGTAGATGCCGCCCGGCGGGTCGCCGAACTCGGCAGAGGTGCCGAACTGCTCGGCCAGCGCCTCGCGCAGGATCTGCATCTTGCTCGACAGCAGCTTGTTGCTGCGGACCACGTGGTCGGCGAAGTGCTTGCTGCAGTACTCCGCCAGGACCATCTGCTCGATCGCGCCCGTGCCGGCGTCCTGCTTGAGCGCCTGCAGGCGGGACAGCACGTCCCATTTGGCGACGATGTAGCCGACGCGCAGCGCCGGCCCGAGCGACTTGGAGAACGAGCCGATGAAGATCACGCCCTCGCCCTTGGCCATGGCGTAAAGCGACGGCGGCCGCTTGTTGCTCCAGATCAGGTCCGAGTAGCACTCGTCCTCGAAGATCATCACGCCGTAGTCGGCGGCGAGCTTCAGCAGCGCGGCGCGCCGCGCCTCGCCCATGATGGCGCCCGTCGGGTTCTGGATCGTCGGGATGGTGTAGATGTACTTGGGCTTGATGCCCTTCTGCTTCAGCTCCTCGAGCTTCTGCTTCAGCACGTCGAGCCGCAGCCCCTCGTCATCGAGCGGGATGCCGATGGCATTGACGCCGATCTTGACCAGCCGGGAGATCGCGCTGCCGTAGGTCTCCTGCTCGACCAGGATGGTGTCGCCCTTGCCGACCAGCAGGCTGTTGACCAGGGCAAGCCCCTGGGTCGAGCCGGAGGTGATCAGGATCTCGTCCGCCGTGCAGTCGATGTCGGCATGGCTCTTGAGCTTGGAGACCAGGAACTCGCGCAGCGGCCGGTAGCCCAGCGGGCCGGTGTGATTGTACTTCGAGAGCATCGCGCCTTCGCGGCGGAGCACCGCCGTCGCCGCCGCGACCAGGTCGTCGACCGGGACCTGCTCGGCGGCAATGTGGCCGCCAATGAAATTGTACTTGGGAAAGCCGTTCCACTTGAGGGCGGGGGCGGGCGTATCGGGCGCCAGAAGAGGCGCGACGTCGAAGGGCGCAGTCATGGGCGGTTCCTCTCTTGCTTGACCCAATTGCTGGGCCAAGCCCGCCCGATTCGCAACAGATTTGGCTGCATTGTTCCTCCCCACGAAGTGGGGAGGTGCCGATTACAAGGTCACGGCGCGGAACGAATGGGCGTCGGCCATATTCCAGGGCTGGGTCCAGCGCGGCGGCGCGGTGCCGTTGATGAGCGTCTTGTTGTCCAGGGCGGGATAGACGTCGGCGAAGGTCACGACCTCTCTCGGCGAGACGCGTCGGGAGATATGGATCGGCTGAAATTCGTTGGGATGGTCCAGACCCGCGGCCGCCGTCAGCTCGGCGAGCTCGTGCACGGTGGCGCGGTGGAAGTTGACCACCCGCTGGATCTTGTCGGGCACGAACAGCGCGCGCTGGCGCGTCGGATCCTGGGTGGCGACCCCCGTGGGGCACCGGTCGGTGTGGCAGTGCTGCGACTGGATGCAGCCCACCGCGAACATGAAGCCGCGCGCGGCGTTGCACCAGTCGGCGCCGAGCGCCATGGCGCGCACGATGTCGAAGGCAGTGATGATCTTGCCGGCGGCGCCGAGCTTGATGCGGTCGCGCACGCCGATGCCGACCAGGGCATTGTGCACGAAGTAGAGGCCCTGCCGCATCGGCTTGCCGATATGGTCGACGAACTCCATGGGCGCGGCGCCCGTACCGCCCTCCTTGCCGTCGACGACGATGAAGTCGGGATAGATGCCGGTCTCCAGCATCGCCTTGCAGATCGCCAGGAACTCCCATTCATGGCCGATGCAGAGCTTGAAGCCGGCCGGCTTGCCGCCCGACAGGCGGCGCATCTCGGCAATGAAGCGCATCATCTCTACGGGCGTGGAGAAGGCCGAATGGCGCGAGGGCGAGATGCAATCCTGGCCCATCGGCACGCCACGAGTCAGCGAGATCTCCTGGCTGACCTTGGGCGCGGGCAGCACGCCGCCGTGACCGGGCTTGGCGCCTTGGCTGAGCTTCAGCTCGACCATCTTGACCTGCGGGTTCTTCGCCCCCTCGGCGAAGCGCTCGGGCGAGAAGGTGCCGTCGTCGTTGCGGGCGCCGAAATAGCCCGAGCCGATCTCCCAGACGATGTCGCCCCCGCCCTCGCGATGATGGGGGCTGTAACCGCCTTCGCCGGTGTCGTGATAGAAGCCGCCGATCCTGGCGCCGCCGTTCAGGGCACGGATGGCGTTGGCGCTGAGCGCGCCGAAGCTCATGGCCGAGATGTTGAACACCGATGCCGAGTAGGGCTGCGTGCACTCCGGCCCGCCGATCGTGATGCGGTGCGGCTCCGGGCTCACCGGCGTCGGGGCGATCGAATGGGCCATCCATTCGTAGCCCAAGGCATAGACATCGTACTCGGTGCCGAACGGCCGCACGTCCAACGCGTTCTTGGCGCGCTGGTAGACGATGGCGCGGCGGTCGCGGCTGAACGGCATGCCGTCCTTGTCGGTCTCGAAGAAGTACTGGCGCATCTCCGGGCGGATCGCTTCGAAGATGAAGCGCAGGTGCCCGGCGATCGGATAGTTGCGCAGGATGGCGTGCGATTTCTGGATGAGGTCGCTGATGCCGACGAGGACCAGGAAGACCGAGATGCCGAACAGGATCGCCCAATGGAACGACCAGAGGCTGAATGTCCAGGCGAGGCCGAAAACGACGGCGCACAGCGTGGCAAGCGTCAGCGTGATGAAACGTGGCGAAAAGGGTAGCTGAAGCGGCGACATCGTTTCCTCGTTCGTCCTCTACTTCGGTCGTACGTCGCGCAGCCGGGCATCGGGCTGGGCGAGCTTCCCCTGGCGCAGCAGCTTCACGGCCGCGACGAGCGCCCGCGCCGCGTTGCGTGTCTCCTCCTGGAAGGCGTCGTCGCGATCGAGTGCGTCGTGGTTGGTGGCATAGGGCTCGTAGTAGCCGACATAGCGGTCGAGCTCGGCGGCATGGCCGGCCGAGACCAGCCCCATGTCCTTCAGCCAGTCGACCAGGATGCGGCGCAGCGTCTCGCTGCCGGCGGCATCGCCGTGCACGACGACGGAAAAGGCCCGGCCGGCGAGGTGGCGTGGATAGGCCCAGCCCTTCATCTCGATATCCTTGGCCTTCCGGGCGTTCTTGCCGCCGGTCGAGGTCGGATCCGGGTTGCCGCCGTCGGCGCAGACCAGCCGATCGATCATCGCCTTCAATCCCCCGGGCACCTGATACCAGTTGACCGGTGTCACGATCATGACGCCGTGGGCGCGGGCCCACATGGGATAGATCTCGTTCATCCAGTCGCTGTGCTGGCCCAGGGAATGATTGGGATAGCAGGAGCATGGCCAGTGACAGAGCGGCATCGCCGTCGATACGCAGGCCTTGCAGGGATGGATGTTGCGGCCGTACTCCGACGCAAGAAGGCTGAGATCGAGCAGCTCGACTTCGAGCGCGCTTTCCTCGGCGAAGACCTGCTGGACGAGCTGCACCAGGCGCCATGACTTGGACATCTCGCCCGGGCAGGTCTGGTCGCTGCGCGCGGAACCGTTGATCAGCAGGATGCGCGACTTGGACGAGCGCGATTTCTGCTCCCGCTCGGCCTGCTCGATGGCCTTGCTGGCCGCGGACCATTCGACGGAGAGCTCATAGCTGGGGTCGGCATAGCGGTCGCCCGCCGGCCTGGTGCGCGGCGACTTGCGGCTCTCGTTGTAGCCATCCCACGCCACGTCGATGATGCGCGTGATCTCCGTCTCGACCGACTTGAAGGCGGGATCGTAGAAGCGGCGACGCAGGCGACGGGCGAACTCGGCCTTGTCCAACGCCACGCTCGGCATGCCTGTGCGGACTTTTACCCTCGCCACGACGGCCTCCCTTTGCCGCCGAGGATAGCCGTTTATTTACGGCGGTTGTTGCGGGAAATGGCCTGCAGGGCCTTGAGATGCGAGGCGGTGGCCGACAGGGCCTTGCGCTCGATCGCGCGATAATGGCGGACCAGTTCCTCGCCGCGCGGCGTCAGCACGGCGCCGCCTCCGGTTTTGCCGCCGGTCTGGGCCGCCACCAGCGGCTCGGTGAAGGAGCGATTGATATCGGCGACCAGCTCCCAGGCGCGCTTGTAGGACATGTTCATCGAGCGGCCGGCGGCCGAGATCGAGCCTTCCTGGGCAATGCGCTCCAGTAGCGCCACCTTGCCCGGGCCGAGCCGGCCCTCGTCGTCGAAATCGATGCGGATGCTGAGGTGAGGCATCGCTGCTCCTAGCTGCGCTCGAACGAGACGCTCTTGATCACGGCATAGACCGGCAAGCCGGGCACCACGCCGAGTCGCTGCACCGATTTCGCCGTCAGTCGCGCCGTGAGGGCATCGCCGTTGCAGTCGAGCCGGACCTCGGCCTGTCCGCCATTCCCGTCGGGAACGACGGCGACGACGCGGCCGGCCAGGACGTTGAGCGCGCTGATCTCCTCGGGCGGCCGCAGCGACAGCATGACGTCGCGGCCGCGGATATAGGCGCGCACCGAAGCGCCGACCGGCGCGTTGAGGCGCGGCACCTGCAGCTCGCCGGCGCGCGAGGTCAGCACCGTGAGCTGGAAGGGCTCGTCGTGGCGCGTCACCTGGGCCTCGAGCACGCTGCCGCCGTCGCCCGAATCGGCCTGCGACAGGATATCGGCGACGGGACCGACCGCCGTCACCTTGCCCTCGGTCAGGATGACGACCGTCGTCGCCAGCCGCGCGACCTCGGCGACGGAATGGCTGACATAGAGGATGGGCACACCCATCTCGTCGCGCAGGCGCTCGATGTAGGGCAGGATCTCGGCGCGGCGCGATTCGTCGAGCGAGGCCAGCGGTTCGTCCATCAGCAGCACCTGGGGATGGGCGAGCAGAGCGCGGCCGATGGCGACGCGCTGCTTCTCGCCGCCCGACAGCGAGGCTGGACGCCGCTCCAGCAGATGGCCGATGCCCAGAAGGTCGACGACCGACGCGAGGTCGCTGGCGGCTGCGCCGGCTTCGCGATTGAACCAGCGCCCGTACAGAAGGTTGCGGCGCACGCTGAAGTGGGGGAACAGCCGGCTGTCCTGGAAGACGTAGCCGATGCGCCGGAGGTGCTTGGGCACGAAGACGTTGCGCTCGGTGTCGACCAGCACCTGGCCGTCGATGGCGACGCGGCCGCGATCGGGCTTCACCAGCCCGCCGACGATGTCGACCAGCGTGCTCTTGCCCGACCCCGAGCGGCCGAACAGCGCCGTCAGCCCGGGCGCCGCCGTGAAGCGCGCGCTGATCCTGAAGCTGCCGCGCGTGTGGTCGACGTCGACGTCGAGGCTCATGCCGCCAGCCGATGAGCGCCGATGCGACGCGCCAGCAACTCGGACCCCAGCAGCGCCAGCATGGAGATGGCGATCGACACCAGGGTCAACCGGAAGGCGCCGGCATCGCCGCCGGGGATCTGGGTGAAGGTGTAGATCAGCGAGGGCAGGGTCTGGGTCTCGCCCGGGATGTTGGAGACGAAAGTGATGGTGGCGCCGAACTCGCCCATTGCCTTGGCGAAGCACAGGATGGCGCCGGCGATCACGCCGGGCAGGCAGAGCGGCAGGGTGACGGTGGCGAAGACCCAGAGCGGATTGGCGCCCAGTGTCCCGGCGGCCGATTCGAGCCGCGTGTCGACGGCCTCGATCGACAATCGGATGGCACGCACAAGCAGCGGGAAGCCCATGACGCCGCAGGCGAGCGCCGCACCGGTCCATCGGAAAGAGAAGACGATGCCGAAATTGTCGGCCAGGAAGGCGCCGACCGGGGCGCGCCGTCCGAAGGTGATCAGCAGCAGGTAGCCGGTGACGACAGGAGGAAGGATCAGCGGCAGGTGGACCAGCGTATCGAGCAGGCCTTTGCCCCAGAAATCCTTGCGCGCCAGCAGCCAGGCGATGGCGAGGCCGAAGGGCAGGCTGGCCAGGGTCGCCGTGGTGGCGACCAGCAGGCTCAGCCTGACCGCCGTCCATTCCTCCGGCGTCATGTCGACGAGTTTGACTTCACCAGGACCGTGAAGCCCTGCTTCTCGAAAGCGGTGCGCGCCTTGGCGCTGCGCAGGAAGTCGAGGAACGCTTTCGCGTCGGCGATGCTCGAATCCTTGGTCAGCGCGGCCGGGTAGATGATCGGCGGATGCGAGTCTTCCGGAAAGGTCGCCACGATCTTCACGTTCGGCTCGGCGGCGGCGTCGGTGCTGTAGACGATGCCGAGCGGCGCCTCGCCACGCGCGACCAGCAGCAGCGCGGCGCGCACGTTCTCGGCCTGGGCGATGCTGTCCTTCACGGCGCTCCAGGCGCCGAGCTTCTCCAGCGCCGCCTTGCCGTACTTGCCGGCGGGCACGGCGTCGACATTGGCCATCGAGAGCTTGCCGCCGGCCAGCGCCTTGGCGAGGTCGTCGCCCTTGATGGCGAGGGTCGCGGTCTTGGAGTCCTTGGGCGCAATGATGACGATCTTGTTGCCCAGCAAGTTGAAGCGCGTGTCGGTCTTGATGAGGTTCTTGCCCTGGACGTAGTCCATCCAGTCGAGATCGGCCGAGATGAACATGTCGGCTGGAGCGCCCTGTTCCATCTGCTTGGCGAGGGCAGAACTGGCCGCATAGGAGATTTTCGGCGCGGGCTTGCCGGTGTCCTTGGACCAGGTCGCGGCGATCTCATCCAGCGCGTTCTTCAGGCTGGCTGCGGCGAAGATGACCACATTGCTTCGCGCCTGGGCGATACCAGGCAGGAACGACAAGGCGACTGCCAAGCCGAGCCAACTCCGTCTCTTCATCATACCGGCCTCCGATTCAGGGAGTCGGTATAGTTGACTGGATATAGCGCTTCGTCCAGAACTTGTTTGCAGCCAGTGTGAGGCGGCGAATCGCGACGGCGGCAATCACCAGAAGCGAGGCGATCAGGACCTTTTGCGCCGGCCGGAAGGCGAGCTCCGGATCGAAGTTGGCCAGCAGCGCCACGGTCGGATCGCGGCCGTTCACCAGCCAGTACCACGCCGCCTCGAAGACCGCGGTGGCGAACGTCGCGGCAACGGCAAGGATGCCGAGGCCAGCGTAGCTGCGCTGCAGCCTGGACGGAAGGGCGCGCCACAGCATCAGCCAGGCGAACAGGCCGGCGGTGAAGGCGGGCTCGCTGATCCTGACCTTCGACTGGATGAAGAAGTGGACGATCGCGATGAAGGCTGCCGGGTAGATCAGCCAGTGCAGGCGCTTCCAGTTGCGCCGCAGTCGCTTCTGCCAGCCGTCGGTCGAGGTGATGGCGAGGATGACCAGCGCCAGCAGGGCGACGAAGCCGATGGTGAGATAGAAGCGCTTGACGATCTCGGTCGCGACCACGACCAGGTTCCATTTCTGGTCGAGCACGTAGATCAGGAAATGCGCGCCGGCATAGAGCGCGGCGGCGACGCCGATGCGCCGGCGGATCTGGACCAGCGGCATCCAGTCGAAGAGCGCGCGCGCCGGCGTCATGGCGAGCGACAGCATCAGGAAGATGACGGCCCAGTCGCCGGTCGCGTGCGTCGCCACGGTGACGGGTCTGGGTTCGAGATCGCCATTGTACCAGCGCCATGCAAGTTCCAGCGCGGGCAGGCAGAGCCCGATCAGCGTCACGAGGCGCAGCCAGAAGATCTTCTGTTTGGCGGTCACGATGCGACCTTACGCGATGGCTCGCTCAACGATAGGTCAAACTTATGTCATCGATGGCCCGCCGCCCCGTTAACGTTGGTTCCCGAACAGGAACCGGTAGGTGCCGAACGTCGGCGCCACCGAAACGCCAAAGTTCTTGAGCTTCGCCAAGGTGAATGTCGCGCGCGCCGCGGCGCCGACGACGCCGGCGTCGCTGCCTTCCAGCAGGGCGACCCACTCCGCTTCGTCGGCTCTAGGTGCGTCCCTGCTCTTGGACTGCAAGGGCGCATTGGCGACTTCGAGATCGTTCTCCGCCGCCATGGCGCCTACCATGCCCGGCCGCTCGATCGCCTTGGGCAGCGCCGTCTCGTTCAGCCATTCGACCAGGGCCTTGCGCGAGCGCGGGTCGGGCACGAAGCGTACCGCCGCCACCGCGCCGCCCACGCCGTGCGCCAGATCGGCCTGGACACGCACCGTGAGCCGCGTGAACTTGGTGAACTTCGCCATCGTCGCCTGCGTCCACGGCGTCTGGTTGGCGAGCAGCGCCAGATAGCCTGGCGTCGCCAAATCCTCGACCGTGTCGGTTTCGTAGGTTGCGAGGTACTTGGGCGAGCCGCGCACGGCGACGTAGCGTCGGCCGCGATGGAAGCCCGGCAGGTTCACCCGCTCGTCGATGTGCTCGCGATTGTACCATTCGTTGAAATCGCGCTCATCGCGGGCCTTCACCTCGTTGAAGACGATCAGCATACCCTTGCCGTGCAGCGGCATGGTTTCTCCCTCCTTCGCTCCTTCGGAGCTTCGGAGGGCAAGCCCTCCGTAAGCGCTCAGGAGGGCCTGCCCTCCGAAGCTGCTTCGCAGCGAAGGAGGGTAGTCTATGCTGCCGGTCAACGGAGAGGAAACACCCATGAAAATCGTCAAAATCGAGGACCTTCACTGCAATGCCGGCTGGCGTGACTTTTCGTTCCTCAAGATCACGACGGACGCGGGACTGATCGGCTGGTCGGAATACAACGAGGGTTATGGCAGCGCCGGCCTCACCGCCGTGATCCGCCGCATGGCCCAGGACCTGATCGGCCACGATCCGCGGCCCATCGAGCGCATCATGGGGCGCCAGCAGGCGGTCACCCGCCAGGCGCCGGGCGGCCTCAACCAGCAGGCCATGGCCGCCATCGAGAATGCGCTTTTGGACGTCAAGGCCAAGGCGCTGGGCATCCCGGTTTCCCATCTGTTCGGTGGGCCGGTGCGCGATCGCCTGCCGCTCTACTGGTCGCATTGCGGCAGCTATCGCTTCGGCCATGCCGAGGTGATGGGCGTGGAACCCGTGCGCTCGCTCGACGACCTGGTGAAGCTCGGCAAGCACGTGAAGGAGCGCGGCTTCAAGGCGCTCAAGACCAACATCTTCCGCTTCGACGGCAAGCCGCCCTACATGCACCAGCCGGGCTTCGCGCGCGGCCCGGGCTATCCCGAGCTCAATGCCGACGGCGCCACGCTCGCCGCCATCACCGACGGGCTGGCGGCGTTCCGCCAGGGGGCCGGGCCCGAGATGGGCATCCTGCTCGACAGCAACTTCAACTTCAAAACCGAGGGCTACATCAAGGTCGCGCGCGCCTGCGAGCCCTACAATCTCTTCTGGCTCGAGATCGATTCCTACGATGCAGAGGGACTGAGGTTGATCCGCGACCGCGCCGCGATGCCGATCGCCTCCTGCGAATCGCTGTTCGGCCGCCGCCAGTTCCGGCCGTTCTTCGAGAACCGCTCGATGGACGTCGCGATCATCGACGCGCCGTGGAACGGCGTGCAGGAGTCGATGAAGATCGCGGCCATGGCCGAGCCGTACGAGATCAACTGCGCGCCGCACAATTTCTATGGCCACATGTCGACCCTGATGAGCGCCAACATGTGCGCCGCGATGCCCAATTTCCGTATCATGGAAATCGATATCGACGACGTGCCGTGGAAGGACGATCTGGTCACCCATCCGCCGGTCATCCAGAATGGCGAGCTGATCGTGCCCACCCGTCCGGGCTGGGGTGCCGACATCAACGAAGAAGCTCTGCGGGCACATCCGCCCAAAAACCCACATCCGTGAGGGGAGAGGTCATATGGTCTACGAACTGCGATGCTACACGCTGGTGCCCGGCAAGATGCCGGATTACCTCAAGGCTGCCGAGACGATCGGCCGTCCGGCGCGCGGCAACAATTACGGCGTCAACCACGGCTACTGGACGGCCGAGTTCGGCGCGCTGAACCAGATCTGGCATCTGTGGAAGTACGACAGCCTCGACGAGCGCACGCGGCTGCGCGGCGAGCTCGGGAAGAACAAGGACTGGACCGAGAAGTACGTGCCGACCATCCGGCCGTGGATCCAGCGCCAGGACCTGCGCCTCATGAACGCCGTGGTCGACATCAAGCCGTCGGACGGCACCACCGGCAACGTCTACGAGCTGCGCATCTATCGCACCGTGCTGGGCGGCGCGCAGCAGTATGGCAAGGACTTCCTCGAGGTGAAGGAAGCGCGCGAGAAGTATTCGCCGATCTGGGGCGCCTGGACCGGCGAGGTCCCGCAGCCCAACGAGTGGATCCATCTCTGGCGCTACAAGAACCTGCAGGAGCGCTTCGAGGCGCGCGGGGCGGCGATGAAGGACCCGGCGTGGCAGGCCTATCTCGCCAAGGGACCGGCCAAGCTTGCCGAGATGCATTCGACGCTTCTGATGCCGACGAACTATTCGCCGCTCAAGTAACAGCTGTCGCCCCGAGCGTAGCGAGGGACCTTTACGGCAACAGTCAAGGTCCCTCGGGCTTCGCCCTCGGGATGACATTGTGCGTTAAGAGGAAGTGACCATGGACTCCTACGACGACACCGAGCTTGCCCTGATGAAATTCGGTGTTGGCCAGCCCGTGCCGCGCATGGAGGATCCGACGCTGCTGCGCGGCCAGGGGCGCTACACCGACGACATCAACCTCGCGGACCAGGCCTATGCCGTGATGGTGCGCAGCCGCATCGCGCACGGCATCCTGAAGGGCATCGACACGACGGCGGCGCGGGCCATGCCGGGCGTGCTGGCGATCTACACTCACGCCGATCTCGATGCCGCGGGCTTCGGCCCGCTGAAGTGCCCGATGAACATCCCCCAGCGTGACGGCTCGCCGATGAAGACGCCGCCGCGGCCGTCGCTCGCCACCGGCAAGGTGCGGTTCGTTGGCGAAGCGGTCGCCTGCGTCGTCGCCGAGACGGCCGTGCAGGCCAAGGATGCCGCCGAAGCCGTCGAGCTCGACATCGACGAACTGCCTGCCGTCACGAGCCCTGCGGAGGGCCTGAAGCCCGGCGCTCCGCAGATCCATGACGACGCGCCCGGCAACCTTGCGCTCGACTTCCACTACGGCGATGCCGAGGCGGTCAAGAAGGCGTTCGCCGAGGCCGCGCACGTGACGCGCCTGGAAATCATCTCCAACCGCATCGTCGTCAATCCCATGGAGCCGCGGTCGGCGATCGGCTCGTACGATCCCAAGACCGAGCGCTGGGTCCTGAACGTCGGCTGCCAGGGCGTGATGGGCCTGCGCGGCGGCCTGGCGCGCGACGTGCTGAACGTGCCGGCCGACAGGGTGCGCGTGCTGACCGGCAATGTCGGCGGCTCGTTCGGCATGAAGAGCCAAGTCTATCCCGAGTACGGACCGTTGTTGCTCGCGGCCAAGCTTCTGGGCCGGCCGGTGAAGTGGACCGACGAACGCTCGGAAAGCTTTCTGAGCGACCATCACGGTCGCGATCATCAGCGCGTGGCCGAGCTGGCGCTCGACAAGGATGGCCGCTTCCTCGCCGTGCGCCTCAGCGGCACCGGCAATGCCGGCGCCTATATCTATCCGCCGATGCCCGCGACCACGAACGCGGTGAAGAACATCATCGACGTCTACGCCACGCCGGCGATGGAAGTGAACTCCAAGGTGGTGTTCACCAACACCACGCCGATCGGCGCCTATCGCGGCGCCGGCCGCCCCGAGGGCAACTACTACATGGAGCGGCTGATCGACACCGCCGCGCGCGAGATGGGCATCGACAGGATCGAGCTGCGCCGCCGCAACCACATCGCGCCGACGCAGATGCCTTACAAGGCACCGTCTGCCATGAACTACGATTCGGGCGAGTTCACCACCGTGCTCGACAAGGCGCTGGTCGCCGCCGACTGGCAGGGCTTCGACAAGCGCAAGGCCGAGAGCCGCGCGCACGGCAAGCTGCGCGGTCGTGGAATCGGCTCCTACCTGGAGGTCACAGGACCTCCCGCCAAGGAATATGGCGGCGTGCGCTTCGAGGCCGACGGCACCATCACCATGCTGAGCGGCACGCTCGACTACGGCCAGGGCCACGCCACGCCGTTCGCCCAGGTGCTGGGCGGCAAGCTCGGTATCCCGGTGACGCGCTTCCGCCTGCTGCAGGGCGATTCCGACCAGCTCAAGGTCGGCGGCGGCACCGGTGGCTCGAAGTCGGCGCTGGTCGCGAGCCAAGCCTTTCTCGAGGCCGGTGACAAGGTGATCGAGCAGGGCAAGCAGATCGCCGCCCACGTGCTCGAAGCCTCGGCCGTGGACATCGAGTTCTCACGCGGGCGCTTCGTGATCGCGGGAACCGATCGCGGCATCGGCATCCTCGAATTGGCCGACAAGCTGCGGGCAGGGCTGAAGCTGCCGGCCGACGTGCCGCAGTCGCTCGACGTCAGCCACATCTCCGACAACCCGCCGTTCTCGTTCCCCAACGGCTGCCACATCGCCGAGGTCGAGATCGACCGCGACACCGGCGTGATCGAGGTGGTGCGCTATTCCATGGTCAACGACTTCGGCACGATCATCAATCCGATGCTGACCGCGGGCCAGGCGCATGGCGGCGTGATGCAGGGCATCGGCCAGGCGCTGATGGAGCGCACGATCTACGACCCGCAGGGCCAGCCGGTCGCCGGCTCCTACATGGACTACGCCTTGCCGCGCGCCGCCGATGCGCCCGACATGTCGGTGCAGAACCATTCGGTGCCCTGCAAGACCAACCTTTTGGGCGTGAAGGGCTGCGGCGAGGCGGGCTGTGCCGGCGCCTTACCGTCGGTGATGAATGCCGTCGTCGATGCCCTGAGCGAGTTCGGGGTCACGCACATCGACATGCCGGTGACGCCGGAGAAGGTGTGGCGGGTATTGAGCGGGGCTTAGCTTGTGGCATTCGAACTGTTTGATCTGACTGGCAAGCGGGCGCTCGTCACGGGCTCTTCGCAGGGCATTGGATTTGCGATTGCGCAAGGTCTGGCGGACCACGGCGCCGAGGTCGTCCTGAACGGCCGCGATGGCGAGAAGCTCGCCGCCGCAGCGGCGAAGCTGGCGGCCCGTGGGCACAAGGTGTCGACGTCGGGCTTCGACGTGACCTCGGCCCAGGCCGTGACGGAAGCCGTCGATGCGGTCGAAAAGGCAGGGCCGGTCGACATCCTGGTCAACAACGCCGGCATGCAGTTCCGCACGCCGCTGGAAGACTTCCCGGCCGAGCGGTGGGAGCAACTGCTGGCCACGAATGTTTCCAGCGTCTTCTATGTCGCCCAGGCCGTCGGCCGGCACATGATCAAGCGCGGCAAGGGCAAGATCATCAACATCGCTTCGGTGCAGAGCGAGCTCGCGCGCCCCAGTATCGCGCCCTATACGGCGACCAAGGGAGCGGTGCGCAACCTCACCCGCGGCATGTGCACCGACTGGGCCAAGTATGGCCTGCAGGTCAACGCCATTGCGCCGGGCTACTTCAACACTCCGCTGAACCAGGCATTGGTCGACGATCCGGCATTCTCGGCCTGGCTCGAGAAGCGTACGCCGGCCGCGCGCTGGGGCAACGTGGACGAACTGATAGGTGCTGCGGTGTTCCTGTCCGGCAACGCTTCCTCCTTCGTCAATGGGCACACGCTTTATGTCGATGGCGGCATTACAATCAGTCTGTAGGAACAGAGGAGACGCCCATGTCCGACCTGCCGAAGAAGATCGTCATCGAGGAACAAGGTCCGCGCGAGGGCTTCCAGATCGAGCCCGGCCCGATCTCCACGCAAGACAAGATTGCCCTGATCGACGCGCTGTCGGCCACGGGCTTGCCCTTCATAGAGGTCGCCTCGTTCGTCAACACTTCGCTGGTGCCGGGCTGGGCGGACGCGGAGGCGGTGGTGGGCGGCTTCACGCCGAAGCCGGGCGTCACCTACACCGCACTGTGGTTCAACTCGCACGGCATGAGGCGCGCGCTCGCCTTCAAGGACCGCCTGCAGATCGACGGCGCTGTCGCGTTCTCCGCATCCAATGCCTTCTCGCTGAAGAACCTCAATCGCGATCACGCCAGCCACGTCACCGCCATGCGCAAGACCACCGAGGGTCATCTGGCGGCCGGCGTGCCGGTGACCCGGCTGGTGGTCATGGCCTCGTTCGGCTGCAACTTCTCGGGCGACGTCGCGGTCAGCCAGGTGACCGGCGCCATCGAGGACGGCCTCGCCATCGCCCGTGACTACGGCTTTTCCTACAAATCGGTGGGCCTGGCCGATTCCATGGGCTGGGCGACGCCGCAGAAGGTGGCGCGCGTCGTCGGCGCCGTGCGCGAGCGCTGGCCCGAGCTGGAAGTCTCCCTGCACCTGCACGACACGCGCGGACTGGGCATCTCCAACGCCTATGAAGGGCTTCGGCTCGGCGTCACCAAGTTCGATGCCACGGTCGGCGGCCTGGGCGGTTGCCCCTTCGCCGCGCAGCCCGGCGCGCCGGGCAACATCGCCTCGGAAGAGCTTGTCATGCTGTGCAACGAAATGGGCATCGAGACCGGTGTCGATCTCGACGCCCTGATCGAGACCGGGCGGCTGGCCGAGACCATCGTCGGCCACCGCCTCCCCAGCGCCGCCTTGCGCGCCGGCTCGCTCGACGGTTTCCGCCGACGGGCCGCCTGAGACCGCGGCACAGGACTTGCGTCCTCTGCGTTGGAGGAGATGCGATGAAGGCTGTCGTGATCCATGCGCTGGGCGGACCGGACCAGCTCACCCTGGCCGAGATGCCCGACCCGGTGCCCGGCCCCGGGGAGGTGCTGATCGACGTCGCCTATGCCGGCTGCAACTGGGCTGACACGCAAGTGCGCATGGGCATCTATCCGCATCCCATGACCTATCCCATGGTGCTGGGCTTCGAGGTGTCGGGAAAAGTCGCCGCACTCGGTGCCGGCGTGACGGGCGTCAGGGTCGGCGACCGTGTCGCCGCTTTCCCCGAGAAGGGCGGCGCGTATGCGGAGAAATGCGTCGCGAACGCGTCGGGACTGATCAGGCTGCCCGACGCCGTCGGGCTCGACGTCGCCGCCGCCTTCCCGATCCAGGCTCTGACGGCCTATCACATGATGTGGACAATCTATGGTGGTGTGGGCGAGGGCGACACCGTGCTGGTCAATGCCGTGGGCGGCGGCGTCGGCTTGATGTGCACCCAGCTCGCGAAGCAGGCCGGCGCGCGCGTCATCGGCACCACGGGCACGCCGGGCAAGGAGAAGCGCGCGCTCGAGTACGGAGCGGAACGTGTGGTCGTCACTTCGACCGAGGATTTCGAGAAGGCGGTGCTCGACTTCACCAACGGCAGAGGCGTCGATCTCGCCATCGATTCGTATGGGGCGACCATGCTCGACCGCACCTTCAACGTCGTGAAGAAGCTCGGCCACGTCGTCAGCATCGGCGAGGCCGAGGGCCAGCCCTTCAAGAACATCCGCGAGCGCATCCTGCCACGCTCACAGACCTTCACGCGTCTACATCTCGGCCATGTCGATCACGACCTGCCGGCGTGGCAGGCGGGTATCGATCACGTGCTGGGCGGAATCGCGGCCGGCTGGCTGAAGGTGCCGATCGAAGGCGTCTTTCCCTTGGCCGAAGCGGCGGAAATGCACCGCCGTCTCGAGGGGCGTCACGTTGCCGGCAAGCTGCTGCTGAAGGCCTGACGTAATGGCGCGCCGGGTGTGCGAACCCGGGTAATGGACGGTCGCCTTGTCCGGATGCAGAATCGACGGACGTGAACATCACGTAAACAACACATGGGAGCTGACCATGAGCGAGATTTCCAGGCGTCTGCTGCTGGCGGGGGCCGCCGCCGCGCCATTCGCCGGCTGGGTGCGCATCGCCGACGCCGCCGCGCCGAAGGACACCGCCGTCTTCGCCAAGCAGATCGATGACATCATCACCCTCGATCCGGGCGAGTGCTACGAGCTGTCCGGCATCGAGATGTGCACGAACATCTACGATCGCCTGCTGCGCTACGAGGCCGAAGACCTGAACAAGCTGGTCGGCGGCGTCGCCGAGTCCTGGACGGTCTCGCCGGACGGCAAGACCTTCACCTTCAAGATCCGCCCCAACCTCAAATTCCAGTCGGGCGCGCCGGTCACCGCCGAGGACGTCGAGTTCTCGCTGCAGCGTGTCGTGCTGATGGACAAGACGTCGGCCTTCCTGCTGACACAGCTCGGCTGGTCGAAAGCCACCGTCAAGGACCTCGTGAAGGGCAGCGGCGACACGCTCACCTTCAAGATCACCGAGGATTTCGCACCCTCCCTGGTGCTCAATCTGATGACCTCCATCGTCGCCTCGGTGGTCGAGAAGAAGGTGGCGCTCGCGAACGAGACGAACGGCGACCTCGGCAATGGCTGGCTGAAGACCCATTCGGCCTCCTCCGGCGCCTACAAGCTGCTCGCCTGGAAGGCCAACGAAAGCGTCAGCCTCGAAGCCTATCCCGGCTTCCGCCTGGGCGCCCCGCCGCTGAAGCGCGTGGTCGTCCGCCATGTGCCGGAACCGGCCTCGCAGCGCCTGCTGCTGGAGAAGGCGGACGCCGACTTCGCTCGCGACCTGACGCCGGACCAGATCAAGCCGCTGGCCAGCAACCCGGACATCAAGGTCGAGTCGTTCAAGGCCGCGAATACTTTCTACATGGGCCTGAACCTGGGTTACGAGCCGCTGGCCAACCCGAAGGTGCGCCAGGCGATGAAGATGCTGGTGGACTACGACGGCATGGTGAAGAGCTTCCTGGCCGGCCGCTTCTTCGTCCAGCAGAGCTTCCTGCCGATCGGATTCTTCGGCGCCATCGAATACGTGCCCTTCAAGCTGGACGTGGCGAAGGCCAAGGCGCTGCTGGCCGAGGCCGGCTACAAGGACGGCTTCGCGGTGAAGATGGCGGCGCCCAACGTCTCGCCGTGGACCGAGATCTCGCAATCGGTGCAGCAGACCATGGGCCAGGGCGGCATCAAGGTGTCGATCGAGCCGATGGAGCTGAAGGCGGTGATCAGCCAGTACCGCGGGCGAGGGCATCAGATCGCCATGCTGTCGTGGGGACCGGACTATTTCGATCCGCACACCAACGCCGACACCTTCGCGCACAACGACGACAATTCCGACACGCCGAAGAGCAAGCCGCTGGCCTGGCGCAACAAGTGGTTCATTCCCGACATCACCAAGGAGATGCTGGCCGCGGCGAAGGAGCTGGATGCCAAGAAGCGCGCCGAGCAGTACGTGGCGCTGCAGAAGAAGGTGACCGACGAAGGCCCGTTCATCCTCATGTTCCAGAACAACAACCAGATCGCGCGCCGCACGACGGCGACCGGGTTCAACCCCGGCATCACCGAGGATCTGAACTTCTATCGCACCATCAAGAAGTCCTGAGACTTTGACCTCCCCGACCGCACAGGGAGCGGCGTCCGCCGCTCCCGCCTGGGGTCTGGCCAGGAGCGTGGCCAACCGGACGGCGCGTAGCCTGCTTTCCGTTGCGCTCACTTTCCTCGGGCTCACCTGCGTGACCTTCTTCATCGGCCGGGTGATCCCGATCGATCCGGTGCTGGCGATCGTCGGCGACAAGGCCTCCGCCGAGACCTATGCGCGAGTGCGGGCTGAGATCGGGCTCGACCTGCCGCTGCCCGTCCAGTACTGGCGCTATCTGACGAAGGTGCTGCACGGCGATTTCGGCAACTCCGTCATCACCTCGCGCCCCGTGCTGCACGACCTGCTGCAGGTGTTCCCCGCGACCTTGGAGCTGGCGCTGCTGGCCTTGCTGATCGGCGTCGTGGTCGGCGTGCCGATGGGCGTGCTGGCGGCGACCCATCGCGGTCGCTGGCAGGACCAGGTGATCCGCTTTCTCTCCCTGCTCGGCTATTCCATGCCGGTGTTCTGGCTGGGATTGATCGGCCTGCTGCTGTTCTACGCCAAGCTCGGCTGGGTCGAGGGACCGGGCCGGCTGGACGTGGCGTTCGACGACGTCGTCGCGCCGATCACCGGCATGGTCACCATCGACAGCCTGCTGGCCGGCGAATACGAGGTGTTCTGGAACGCGTTCTGGCACCTGCTGCTGCCGGCATCGATCCTTGGTTACCTCTCCCTCGCCTACGTGGCGCGGATGACGCGCAGCTTCATGCTGACGCAGCTCAAGCAGGAATATGTGCTGGCAACTCTCGCCAAGGGCCTCTCGCCCTGGCGCGTCGTCTGGGTCCATGCGCTGGGCAATGTCTGGGTGCAGCTGGTCACCGTCATCGCGCTCACCTTCGGCAGCCTGCTGGAGGGAGCGGTCCTGACCGAGACCGTGTTCGCTTGGCCGGGTCTCGGCCTCTACATGAAGAATTCGCTGTTCAACGCCGATCTCAACGCCGTGCTGGGCGCTACGATGCTTGTGGGCGTGGTCTATATCGGGCTGAACATGCTCTCCGACCTGATCTACCCGCTGGTCGATCCGCGCGCGCGGGATCAGTGATGGCCACCGCGCCCGTCCCTGGCACAGCGCGGGCTTGGCTGCTGAGCCCGGCCCCCGCCAGCCGCCGCCAGGCCCGCCTGGGCCGCTGGTACCGTGCTTGGCTCAGTTTCCGCCGCAACCCGCTGGCGATGAGTGGGCTCGCGATCGTGCTGCTGCTGGTGCTGATGGCGGTCTTCGCCCCGCTGATCGCCGACCGGCAGGCCGCCATCCTGCAGGTGCTGGACGACCGGCTGCAGCCCGCGAGCTGGCAGCATCCGTTCGGCACCGACGAGCTGGGGCGGGACATCTTCGCCCGCGTGGTGTTCGGCTCACGCATCACGCTCACGATCGTCATCATGGTGAGCGTGATCGTGGTGCCCGTGGGCCTCGCCATCGGTCTGCCCGCCGGTTACTTCGGCGGCGCGGTGGATTCGGTGCTGATGCGCATCACCGACATCTTCCTGGCGTTTCCGCGCCTGGTGCTGGCGCTCGCCTTCGCCGCGGCCCTGGGCCCGGGGATCGAGAATGCCGTCATCGCCATCGCGCTCACCGCCTGGCCGCCCTACGCGCGCCTCGCCCGCGCCGAAGTCTTGACCCGCCGGCGCGCCGAATTCATCCAGGCGGCGGAGCTGCAAGGCGCCTCCCATCTTCGCATTATCGCCACCCAGATCGTGCCGCTCTGCCTGCCCAGCGTGATCATCCGCCTGACCTTGGACATGGCCGGCATCATCCTCACCGCCGCGGGCCTGGGCTTCCTCGGCCTCGGCGCACAGCCGCCGGCGCCGGAATGGGGAGCGATGGTCTCCTCCGGACGGCAGGTGCTGCTCGACCAGTGGTGGGTGGCGACCATTCCGGGGCGGCCATCTTCATCGTCAGCCTGGGCTTCAACCTGCTGGGCGACGGGCTGCGTGACGTGGCCGACGCGCGTTCATGAGGGTCTAGGGTCATGACGGACACGCTGCTCGCCGTGCGCAACCTGCGCGTCACCTATCCCGGCGACGACGGCGACGTCCGCGCCGTGCGCAATGTCAGCTTCACCTTGGGCCGCGAGCGCCTGGGCATCGTCGGCGAAAGCGGCTCCGGCAAGTCCACGACCGGGCGTGCCATCATGGGCCTCGTCGGCGCTCCCGGCCGCGTCGAGGCAGAGGAATTGCGCCTGGGCGACACCGACTTGGCGCACCTTTCCGAGCGCGGCTTTCGCAAGCTGCGCGGCCAGCGCATCGCCATGGTCCTGCAGGACCCGAAGTACTCGCTCGACCCGGTGATGTCGGTCGGCCAGCAGATCGCCGAGACGCACCGCTCCCACCTGCGCAGCACGGCCAGCGAGGCCAGGCGCGCCGCGCTCGAGATGCTGCAGGCCGTGCATATCCGCGATCCCGAGCGCGTCTACACCATGTATCCGCACCAGGTCTCCGGCGGCATGGGACAGCGGGTGATGATCGCCATGATGCTGATCGCGGGCCCCGATATCCTGATTGCCGACGAACCGACATCGGCGCTGGACGTCACCGTGCAGACCCAGGTGCTGGCCATCATGGACGACCTGGTGCAGAGCCGCGGCATGGGGTTGATCCTGATCAGCCACAACCTCCACCTGGTTTCCTCGTTCTGCGACCGTGTCCTGGTGATGTATGGCGGCCAGGTGGTGGAGACCTGCGCAGCCGGCGAGCTGCCCCAGGCGAAACATCCCTACACGCGCGGTCTCCTCGCGGCGTTGCCCCAACTCGGCAATCGCCGTGCCGAGCTGCCGCAATTGCAGCGCGATCCCGCCTGGATGGCCGATCTCGCATGATCACGCTCGACGGCGTCACCATCGTCTACGGCAGCGGCGCGCGCGCCCTGACGGCCGTGCGGGATCTCACGCTGACCGTCGCCGAAGGCGAGGCCGTCGGCCTGGTCGGCGAATCCGGCTCGGGAAAGTCCACGGTGTTGCGCGCCATCGCCGGGCTGATTCCGTATGCGGCCGGAGAGATCACGCTCTGCGGCGCGCGGGCCGGCCGGCGCCGCACCACGGCGCAGCGCAAGATGGCGCAGATGGTCTTCCAGGACCCGTACGGCTCGCTGCATCCGAACCAGACGGTGGACCAGATCCTCGCCATGCCGATCGCCATCCATCGGCTGGACGACGGCGAAGCGCGCATCGCCCGGGTGCTTGGCGAAGTCGGCCTCGGCCGTGAGCACCGCTACCGCTACCCGCACCAGCTTTCCGGCGGCCAGCGCCAGCGCGTCGCCATTGCCCGGGCCTTGATCCTGGAACCCCGGGTCCTGCTGCTGGACGAACCGACCAGCGCCCTGGACGTATCGGTGCAGGCGGAAATCCTCAACCTGCTCTCCCGCCTGCGCCGCGATCACGGACTGACCATGCTGATGGTCAGCCACGACCTCGCGGTCATCGCCCATCTCTGCGAACGCATCGGCGTGATGAGCCATGGCCAGCTGCTGGAGGTCACCACCGCGACGGCCATGGCGAACAACCAGGTGACGCACGACTATACGCGCCAGCTCCTGCGCTCCAACGCCGGCTTCGACCGCAGTAGCATCTCCAGCGGCGAGCTGGACGTGGCGGCGGGCTAACGCGGCAGCGAGTAGCCGATCTTCTCTTCGATCTCGATGGTCTTCTTGACCGTGGGCCGCGCCATCATGCGCTGGTAGTGCGCCTCGACGTTGGCGTAGCCGCCCGACTGGGGCTCCAGCGCGTCGCGGATGCGCCAGTAGAGGCGGAACAGATGGATGTCGGCGATCGAATAGCGGCCGCCGACTGCCCACTCATTCGCGCCCAGCCGCTTGTCGGCGATCTGCCAGACCTCGCGTGCCCGTTCCATGCCGGCCGTGCGCGCCGGATGGATGCCCGAGGCGATGAAGGACATCCACGAAACGACCTGGGCTTCGGCCTCCGGATCGTTCACCGGCAGCAGGTTGGCCTTGGGCCAGGTCCGCGCCAGGTAGAACAGGCAGCCCGCGACCTCGGTCAGGACGCGGCCGTCGACCAGCAGCGTCGGCACCTTGCCGTTGGGATTGATCGCCCGGAACTCCGGCTTCTGCATGTCCTTGGTCGCAAAAGACATCGGGCGCGCCTCGAAAGGCGCGCCCGTCTCGTGCAGAGCGATGTGCACGGCCATCGAGCTCGAACCGGGGGCGAAGTAGAAGGTCAGCATCCCCCGGTGATGGCGTCCAGCCGGCTACTTGTCCAGCCAGAACGTATCGAAGCGCACCACGTCGTAGATGCCGAAGTACTCCTTCGGATTGTGGCCCTTCACGTAGTTGTACCAGGCATCGTTGATCTTCTCCCAGGACACCGGGAGCAGTGGCGGATCTTCCTCCATGATCATCTCGGCCTGGCGGATGTACTCGAGCCGCTTCTTGGGATCGACCTCGGTGTCGATCTGCGGCAGCAGCGCCGCGAACTTGGGATTGTCCCATTGCGAGTAGTTCTGCGGCCCGCCCTTCTTGTACCAGGCGTTGAAGTAGTCGCTGGGGTCGAGCAGGGTCGACACGATGGCGCCGATCGCCAGGTCGAACTTGCCGGTGTTCACGTCGTCGAACCACACGGATTCGACGGCAGTGCGGATGTTGGACTGCACGTTCAGGTTCTGCTGCAGCATGGCCTGGATGGCCTGCGCCCACACCTTGAACGAGGCGACTTCGCGCACCAGGAAGTCGAGGCCCTGGATGCCCTTCTCGTAGCCCGCCGCCTTCATCAGGGCCTGGGCCTCCTTGACCGAGGCGCTCTGGTCGGCCTGGTAGCCCAGCCGCTTGTTGAGCTCGGCGATGGGCGTGGCGACGGCCGAGAACGGATAGATGAAGCCGCCGACCATCATCGGCGCGATGTCCTTCACGACGTCGACCAGCACGGGCTTGTCGAGCGCGAGGTGGAAGGCGCGGCGCACCCGCGGATCGTCCATCGGCTTCTTCTTGTTGTTCATCCAGGTGGCCTGGATGACCGACTGGTAGAAGTTGAGGCTGCTCATGCCCTGGGTCGCCTGCGCCTTGCGCGCGGTCACCGGATCGAGGATGCGCGCATAGTCGACGCGGCCCGACAAGACGGCGGAGCCGAGCTCGGGCGAGAACGGCAGGGCGTGATAGAACTCGATGCCGTCGAGGTAGGGCAGGCCCTTGTTCCAGTAGTTCGGGTTCTTCTCCATCACCCAGACTTCGTTCTCGACGCGGCGCTTGCTCTTGAACGGGCCGGTGCCGGGAATGTCGACGACGCGACGCAGGTTGTACTGGTTGTCCTCCAGCGTCTTCTTGCGGACGATGCCGTTCCAGCCGCTGGCGATGGCGCCCATGATGAAGTCGGCAGGACGCGGTGAGGAGAGCTTGAACACCACGGTCTTCTTGTCGGGCGCGGAGATCTCCTCGACCGCGGTGAACAGCGTGCTGCGCGGGATGCTGATGCCCTGTGGCGGTTTGGCGATACGGTCGAAGGTCGCCTTGACGTCCTCCGAGGTGAGCTCGGCGCCGTCATGGAACTGCACGCCCTGGCGCAGATGGAACGTATAGGTCTTGCCGTCCTTGGAGATCTCCCAGCTGTGCGCCAGGTCGGGGATGATGGTCTTGCCCGAATCGCGCGGATCGCGCCGCACCAGGTTGTCGAACATGCAGCCCTGGCTGCCCAGGCTGTTGATGGTGCCCGACTGGTGGAAGTCGAAGTGCGGCGGGCGCATGGTGATGCCGTACTTCAACACGCCGCCCGACTTCGGATTGGGCTCGGGCGCCGCCAACTGGAACTTCGAGCCGTCGAACTCGAGCGGCACGCCCTGCGCCAAGGCAGGCCACGGCGTGCCATAGAGCGCGACCGCGGCTGCGGTGCCGCCCATGACGAACTCGCGACGGTTTACGCCCTTACGCTTGGACTTTGACTCACTCATTTTGTTTCCTCCCATAAGCCCATTGGCCATTTGGCCTTTTGCAGACTGAGCACGATGTGCTCAGATGGCTTTGTCCATTCCCCGTATGGACCAAGGCTAACACGATAAAATTCAGGGAGTCTCGCGTGAATCCTCGCCAGCCGGCGCCGCGGGTTATGGGCGGCACCGCTCCAGAGTCGCCCGTAGAGTCCGGGCAAACGGTCCTGCAGATGGAGGACCTCCAGACGCATTTCTTCACTCCGGTGGGTGTAGTTCGCGCCGTCGACGGCGTCTCCTATGCCTTGAAAAGCGGTGAAACACTGGGGGTTGTCGGCGAATCAGGCTGCGGCAAGAGCGTGTCGGCGCTGTCGATCCTGCGCCTGGTCGCCAACCCGCCGGGCCGCATCGTCGGCGGGCAGATCCGCTTCGAGGGCCGCAACCTGCTGGAGTTCAGCGAGCCCGAGATGGAGCGCATCCGCGGCAACGACATCTCAATGATCTTCCAGGAGCCGATGACCTCGCTCAACCCGCTCTACACGTGCGGCAAGCAGATCGCCGAGGCTGTCGCACTGCACCAGGGCCTGAGCAAACGCGACTCCTGGGACCGCGCGGTCGAGATGCTGCGCAGCGTGTCCATCCCCGAGCCCGAGCGGCGGGCCCATGCTTATCCGCACCAGCTTTCGGGCGGCATGCGCCAGCGCGTCATGATCGCCATGGCGCTCAGCTGCAATCCCAAGGTGCTGATCGCCGACGAGCCGACCACCGCGCTCGACGTCACCATCCAGGCGCAGATCCTCGACCTGATGCGCGCGCTGCAGGACAAGTACGGCACCGCCATCATCCTGATCACCCACGACATGGGCGTGGTCGCGGAGAACGCCGATCGCGTGGTGGTGATGTATGCCGGCCGCAAGGTCGAGGAAGCGCCCGCCGCCGAGCTGTTCGACAATCCGGGCCATCCCTACACCAAGGGCCTGCTGGGCTCGATTCCCCACCTCGACGCCGCGGCGCGCAACGAGGCCAAGCGGCCGCGCCTGAACGAGATCAAGGGCATGGTGCCGTCGCTGTTCAACCTGCCGCAGGGCTGCAGCTTCGCGCCGCGCTGCGGGCTGGCGAGCGACCACTGCCGCAACCACAAGCCCGAGCTGCAGGAGCAGAAGCCCGGCCATTGGATCGCCTGCTGGCATGCCGATCGCGTCCTCAACGGCGCTTCGGTAGGTGCCGCATGACCGCGCTCCTCGAAGTCGACGGCCTGAAGAAGCACTTCCCGATCCACAAGGGCGTGTTCTCCAAGGTGTCGGGCCAGGTCTATGCCGTCGACGGCGTGTCGTTCTCGATCGGCCGCGGTGAGACGCTGGGCCTGGTGGGCGAGAGCGGCTGCGGCAAGTCGACGGTCGGCCGCACGCTGCTGAAGCTGCTTGAGCCGACCGACGGCACCATCAAGGTGGCAGGCGAGGACATCACGCGGCTCGATGCCGAGGGCATGCTGCCGTACCGGCGGCGCATGCAGATGATCTACCAGGATCCCTATGCCTCGCTGAACCCGCGCATGACGGCGGGCGAGATCGTGGGCGAGCCGCTCATCGTGCACAATGTCGGCACGCCGGCCGAGCGCCGCGAGCGCGTTGCCGCCCTGTTCGAGCGCGCCGGCCTCAGGCCCGAGGCGGCGAACGCCTACCCGCACGAATTCTCCGGCGGCCAGCGCCAGAGGATCGGCATCGCCCGCGCCCTGGCGCTCAATCCCGAGCTGATCGTCGGCGACGAGCCGGTATCGGCGCTCGACGTCTCGATCCAGGCGCAGATCATCAACCTGCTGATGGAGCTGCAGGACGAGTACAAGCTCTCCTACCTGTTCGTCGCCCACGACCTCGCCGTGGTCGAGCACATCAGCCACCGCGTCGCGGTGATGTATCTCGGCCGCATCGTCGAGATGACCGACAAGCGCTCACTGTTCGAGATGCCGCTGCATCCCTATACCGAAGCGCTGCTCTCGGCTGTGCCCATCCCCAAGGCCAGCGCACGCGGCCGCAAGCGCGTGATCCTGACCGGCGACGTGCCGAGTCCGATCAACCCGCCGCCCGGCTGCCACTTCCACGCCCGTTGCCCCTACGCCATGCCGCGCTGCAAGACCGACGTCCCGACCTTGCGCGAAGTGACTCCAGGCCACTTCGCCTCGTGCCACCTGCACGACGGCGGCGTGAAGTTCCCGTTGGGTGCTGCGGCTTAATCAGGCGCGGTCCGGAAGACTAGACCGACCCCCTCAGCCTCGGGTCCAGCAGGTCGCGGATGCCGTCGCCTAAAAGGTTGAACGCCAGCACGGTGATCGTGATCGCGACGCCCGGGAACACCACGAGCCACCAGGGCGGCACCAGGCCGGAGTTCAGCGAATCGGCCAGCATGTTGCCCCAGGTCGGCGTCGGTGGCGGGATGCCGACGCCCAGGAAACCGAGCGATGCCTCGATGATGATGGCGACGCCGAGATGGGTCGTCGCCAAGATCAGGTAGGGCGCCACGCATTGCGGCAGGATGTGGCGGAACATCATGCGCGTGTGGCTGGCGCCGATGCCGCGCGCCGCCTCGACGTATTGCATCTCCTTGAGCGACAGCACGACCGAGCGGATGACGCGCCCGCCGAAAGGTATTCGGGTGATGGCGATGGCCACGATCACGGTCGCCATGCCGCCGCCCAGCGCCATGGCGATGGCCATCGCCAGGATCAGGTCGGGAAAGGATTGCAGGAACTCGATGACACGCTGACTCGCCATGTCGAAGCGTCCACCGAAATAGCCGCAGGCCAGGCCCCACAGGGCGCCGACGGTCGTACCGAAGAGCACTGCGCCCAGCGCCACGGTGAGCGAGCTCTGCGCGCCGTACATCACGCGGCTCAGCGTGTCGCGACCGATCTGGTCGGTGCCGAACCAGTGCTTCTCGCTGGGCGGCTTCTGCATGGCGCGGAAGTCCGACTTCAGCGGCGGGTAGGGCGCGATCGCCGGCGCCGCCACCGCCATGGCGACGATCAGGGCGGCGATGATGCCCCAGAAGGCCGAGAGCGGCGCGCGGCGGAACAAAGTGCGGATGCCGCGGCCGAGAACGCGCAGGCGCGAGGGCGGCGCGGGGACGGCGGTGCCGTTGACGGTGACGGTCATCGCAGCCGAATCCGCGGATCGAGGAAGGCGATGGTGACATCGACCAGGATATTCAGCATCACGAACACCACCGAATAAATGAACACCAGGTTCTGCATGACGAAGACGTCGCGCTCGCTCACCGCCTGGAACATCGAATAGCCGAGGCCGGGCGTGCCGAAGGCGCGCTCGACCGGGATCGAGCCCGCCAGCACCAGGCCGAGCAGGACGCCGGACAGGGTGATCACCGGCAGCAGGGCGTTGGGCAGCGCGTGCAGCGCGATCACCAGCCGGCCGTTCAGGCCCTTGGCCCGCGCGGTGCGCACGTAATCCTCGCGGATCACTTCCAGCAGGCTCGAGCGGCCCATGCGGGCGATGTAGGCGGCCTGGCCGAGGCCTAGCACGATGGCAGGACCGATCACGAGCTGCAGGTTGCCCAGCGGATCGGTGAAGAAGCCGACGCCGGCCATCGGCGCGCGGTAGCCGAACCAGAACAGCAGCGCGAGCACGATCAGCATGCCGACCCAGAAGCCCGGCACGGCGAGGAACAGGATGCTGACGAAGCGGGCCACGCTGTCGGCCACGGTGTTGGGCTTGAGCGCGCTGATGATGGCGACGGGAATGCCGACCACCCAGGACAGCACGACGGAGATCAGGGCGATCTCGGCGGTCAGCGGCCCGCGCCGCAGGATCATGTCGGCGACGCTCTCGGAGCGGAAGAACGATTGGCCGAAATTGCCCTGGATGATGTCCTTCACCCAGCGCAGGTATTGCACCCACAACGGATCGCTCAGCCCCAGCTCGCGCATGTAGTTCTCGCGCTGCTCTGCGGTGAGCTTGGTCATGCCCTCCGGTCCGAAAATCGCGACCAGCGGGTCCCCCGGCAGGATACGCATCACCACGAACACCATGATCGAGACGCCGATCACGGTAAGCGCGCCGAACGCGAGCCTGCGCGCGATGTAACTGTACACGGCGCCTCCCTAACTCAATCGGCCTTTGTGGCCTGTCGTTGGAGGCATCATAGGGCCGGTTCGGGGCCCGAGGCGACTCCTATGACGACGGGCCGACGCCGCTTTCGCGGCAGAGCGACGCCACTTCGGCGCGCTCTCGGTCGGTGGCGGCGATGCCGACCACGACGAAGTCGGGGTTGGCCGCCGTGCCCATCATCACGCCGACATAGGGCTTCATGCCGACATAGGCGCCGTTGCCGTTGCGGCCGTCGACCTCGCCGCACACCGTGACCGTGCCGCGGCTGTTGCGCGCCCCGCTCATGATGCCGAAGCGGGTCGAGCCCGGGGTCTTCATCCATTTGCTGACGCCCGTCACCACGGCTTCCTGCTGGCGGGCATCGAGCGTCACTTTCGTGCCGGCCTCGATCGGCGTGCCGGCCGGCGCCGGCGGCAGCTCGCTGTAGGGCGGCACCAGTGAGACCGGATTATGGGCAGCATGCTGGCCAGCGTCGGACACGCAGGCGCCGACGCAGGCAAACGCCATCGCGCAGATGATGGGGCGAACCGGGCTGCGCATGAACTCCCCTTTCAAACGCAGAATCGTGCAAGCCTAATGCGCTCGGCCCGGCCCGTCGACTGGGGCCCCGCAAGTTTCCGGACCTCCTCCTTGCAACGGCACCGAATCGCGGAGCCGCCTCAAGGCATCGTCCCGGGTGGCCGCTTCTCGCCCGGCCGCACGCGGCGGTCCTCGTCCTCGGGTCCCACCGTGCGCTCCGTGTCGCCGTCACGGCGCGGCACGCGGTCGTTGGTTCCAGTGTCCTGTTCGATGTCGACGTTTCGCCGCTCGCGCGGCCGTGGGGTCGGGTCGTTCGGCATGACTGGCCTCCTCGCCGAACAACGATTCGCGCGGCATCACTGTTGCGACGGCAGGGCGGTGGTCTGTTATCGTCCGCCGAGAACCGCTTCGGAGGAGATGTCATGAACGCGCCGACCGCCAAACCAACCCTGACCGCGCCGCAGCGCCTGCGCGCCGTGCTGACCGAGCCTGGCCTGGTCGTCATGCCGGCGGTCTATGACGGGCTTTCCGCCAAGCTCACCGCCGAAGCCGGCTTCAAGACCGCGTTCCTTTCCGGCTCCTGCGTCGCGGCGAGCCGGCTCGGCGGTCCCGATCTCGACCTGCTGTCGTTCGGCGAGATGTTCGATTCCTTCCAGATGGTGCACGGCGCCGCGCCGGACCTGCTCGTCCTCGCCGACGGCGACCACGGCTACGGCAACGCCATGAACGTCCAGCGCACGGTGCGCGCCTACGGCCGCGCCGGCGCCGCGGCGGTGCTGATCGAGGACAAGATCACGCCGCGCGCCCTCACTTCCGCCGGCAAGCCTTGCCTGCCGCGGGCCGAGGCGCGCATGAAGATCCGTGCCGCCGTCGAGGCCGCGAAGGATTCGGGCATCCTGGTGCTGGCGCGCACCGACTGCCGGCCCACGCAAGGCATCGACGAGGCCGTCGCGCGCATCGAGATGTATGTCGAGGAGGGCGCTGACATCCTGTTCCTGGACTCGCCGGCCGACGACGCCGAGATCGGCCGGGCCATCGCCGCCGCCCAGGGCCGGCCGTCGTTCGTGGTGCTGTCGCCCGGCGCGCCGCGCGCCACGCCGTCGCAGAAGCAGGCCGAAGCGCTTGGTTTCAAGATCGGCACCTTCCCGACCGGCCTGCTGTCGCCTGCGACCGCCGGCATGAAGGCAGGCTTGGCGGCCCTCAAGGCGGGCGAGTCGGAGGCCAAGAGCGCCCTGCCGCCGCCGGAGCTGCGCACCATCCTCGGTTACGGTGACTACGATACCAAGGCCAAGCCGTTTATCATCGGCTGAAAAGAAACGGGCACCGATGGGTGCCCGTCCTTTCGAGATCGTCAGCCGCCCGACCTGTTGGCGGGCTGCTGGCGTTCGTACTTGTAGTCCGGCATCGCCTTCAGCGAGTCCTTGGTCCAGTTCGTGGTGATCACGAGGGACTTGTCGTCGTGCGCGATTTTCAGGTCGCTCCATTTTACGGCGACGTTCTTGGAGCCGACGCCGAGGAAGCCGCCGACCGAGACAACGACGGTCTTGATGGCGCCGTTGTTGTCGACATAGACGTCCTCGACCTTGCCCACGGACTCGCGCTTGTCGTTGCGCACCGTGGCGCCGATCAGTGCGTTGCCCGAAACGTCCCCGGCGGCGTTGAAATCGCCGGTCGAGGTCGTGACGGCGACGCTTGGCTGGTCGGTGGCGGGGCGGTCGGCCGGCGGCTTGGTGGTCTGCGCGAGCTGGTCGTTGGCCGGACGAACGTCGCCCGGTCGCGCTGCCCATGGGCCGGTGTCGGTGAAGACCTGGCCGCGCCAAGCTTCGTTCTTGTACCTGTACTCGGGCTTGGCCTTGAGCTGGTCCTTGGTCATGTTGACCGTGACCTTCTCGCCGTTGTCGGCGATCTTGAGGTCGGACCAGGCGATGCGGACCTCGCGATCGCCGACTCCGAGGAAGCCGCCGACGCTCACCATGACGCTGTCGACCTTGCCGTCCTTGGTGAGGTAGATGGACTTGATCTCGCCGATGGTCTCGCCTGCGGCGTTCTTGATGTTGCGGCCGATCAGCTTGCGGGTGTCGGCGGTGACCGCCGGGCCAATAGTCCTGTCAGTCGGCGTCGTCGCTGATGCGGGTGGGCTCGTCGCCTGCTGCGGCTGCGCGTAGGCAGCGGCAGCGCCGCACGTCAGGAACGCTGCCAGCACGATGTGCTTGAGCATGGGTTTACTGCTCCCTGAATGATGATTCGATATCGGGCTAACGAGAGTTCGGCGCGGGCGTTGCCCGCGGCGGGCCCGGGATGGACCTCACCTCGGGCGGCGGCAATGTGGCGTCGCGCGGCCGTTCGCTCAGTTCCTCGTCCTGTCGCAGGCCCGGCATCGGCATCACGGCCTGGTTCTTTGAATTGGGACCAACCGTGGAACCTGTGCCGCCGACCACTGCGGGTCCCGATTCCGGCATCTTCGACGCATCGATGGCCTGCGCTGGCCCCTGCATCGGTCCCTGGGCCCTCAAGACCGGCACGCACAGGGCCAGCGGCAAGGCGGTGACGAAAGCGAAGACGAAGACAATAGCGCGTTTCATGACAGACCTCCGCCGTTCGTCGACTCAACACGCCGGAGACCGCCCACGTTGCATGCAACCTGCGCCCGATTCGGCCATCTTGTTCGAAGGTTCCTGGTCGCAGTCTGGTCACACCGCCCCAAACTGCAAGGCGTTAGAGAGGGCTTCGCCCCGACAACGCGCCAGCATCGGATCGTCGGAATGCCGTCCCAGTCTCCGCCACCGCCGCCGTTTCGTCGTCCGGCGCCGCATGTGGCTGGAGGGGCCCCTGGACCGGCGGCTGGTGGACCGCGGCCGGCCGAGCGCAACGAATTCACCGACGCCGTCTCGCGCATGTTCGACCATCGCCAACGGCTGGCGCCTGATTTCGCGCCGCCGCTGCGTGACGACATCCCCGTCCGCGACCATGTCGATGACTGGGACGGCCCGGGCGCCTCGTGGCTGAGCGCGTTGCTGGCGGCATCCGCGTTGCGACGCGCGCTGTCGATCGTGCCCTTGGCCGTCATCGGCTACGCCATCGCCTGGTTCCTCTATTTCGAACCGTCGCAGAACGTCACCGCAAAGCCGGTTGTCGAAGCCAAGCCCGAAAAGACCGAGCTCGCTGCTCCTCTCGACGCGCGGCCGGAAGTCGCCGAAGCGAAGCCGCCGTCTGCAGCGCCTGTGACGATACAAGCTGCGCCGGCGCCACCTGCGGCCGAGGCCGATGCTCCGCCGTCGCGACCCCTGACGAAGGACGAGATCAAGGAATTGCAGGGCAAGCTGGGTGCGGCTGGCTTCGCGGCCGGTCCGATCGACGGCGTCGTCGGACCGCAGACCCAGGCGGCGCTACGCCGCTACGCCGAGGCGCGCAACCTCGCCAAGCCGGAGGCGACCCAGGAAACGCTGCTGCGGCTGCGTTCCGAGACGCAGGCCAGCCAGTAGGCTCAAGTCACGGCAAGGTCACAGCGCGACGGCTGTTGGCTTCCTACCCTCCCGCGATCGGGCGGGGGCGGGGAGATGCGTTCGGTCGTAGGTGCGCTGCTTGGGTTGATCGTGGGGGCCGACGCGGCGTGGGCGCAGGTCTGGCTGTCTGTCGCCGATTCAGAAGGTCGCTTCCGGCTCGAGATGCCCGTGCCGTTCGATTTGCCGCCGGCGCAGGTCGCGCCCGACGGCACCGTCACCTTCGCCTACGTGCATGAGACGCCAGAGTTGGCGTTGCGCTTCGAAGTCGTCGACGGCAGCGAGGCGATGCAGGCGCCGACGATGCTGGTCAACCGCGTCGGGGAGCGCGAGCGCATGGTGCAGATGCAGGCCCACGTCGTCGGCCGCAGGACCTATCGCGCGGTCGCGATCTTCCCGCCGGAGCTCGAAGGCGATGCGACCATTCTGCGCTTCATGCAGTCGGTTCGCTACAACGACGCCGTGGACTAGCGGCCGAATGAGCGGCGGCGCAGCCAGATCGTCAGCGCCGCGGTGAACAGCAATCCCATCGTCGCCATGACCAATACGGCGGAGCGCGGGCCGAACTCGGTGGCGATGGCGCCGGCCGCCAGCACGCCGAGCGGTCCCGTGCCGATGCCCACCGTGACGATGCCCATCAGGCGCGAGCGCATGTCGGGCGGCGCCTCGGTCAGCATCAGCGTGGTCTGCATGTTGCCGAAGCCCGCGGTGCCGAAGCCGCCCAGCACCAGCACGGCGAAGGCCAGCCAATAGGACGGCGACAAGGCCATCACGATCAGCGCCACCATGAACAGCGCCGCGCCGCCGGCGAAGGTCAGCCGCCGGTCCATGCGCACGACGCCGGCCGCGATCAGAGCGCCGCCGGCCAGGGCGCCGATGGGCTCGGCTGCCGCCAAAAGGCCGACCAGCGCCGGCGAGACGTGGAAGGCGCTGATGCCGAGCGGCGCCACCAGGCCCGAATAGGCGAAGGCGAAGGCATTGGTGACGACCGTGATGCCCCACACCAGCAGGATGGTGGGCCTGGTCCAGGCGAAGGCCAGGCCCTCGGCGATCTCGGCCGGAATGCGCGCCAGGTCGAGGCGGCGCGTGATCTGGGGATGGACGAGGCCGGCCAGCGCGAAGGCGCCGGCGAACTGGACGAGGGCGGTGAAGGTGTAGGCGCCCTTCATGCCGAGCCATCCGAAGACGATGCCGCCCAGCAGCGGGCCCACCATGCGGGTGGCGGCGTTGGTCGCCGAATCGAGGGCGATCGCCGGCACGATGCGCTGCGGCCCTGCCACCTCGCCCACCATGCGCCGCCGCGTCGACATCTCGGTCGCCCACATCGTGCCCGACACCAGGTTGCCCAACGCCACATGCCATAAGTCGAGATGGCCGGTGGTGGCCAGCGTGGCCAGCGCGGTCGAGACCACGGCCGGCACGATGAGCGCCAGCATGACGATGGTCTTGCGGTTCACCGCTTCGGATATCGCGCCGGCGAAAGCGCCGAACAGGAGCTGCGGCAACTGGCGCGCCGCCACGACGGCGGTCACCGCCATCGCCGAGCCTGTCACCTCGTAGGCGAACAGGCCGGAGGCCAGCAGCTCCAGCCAGCGCATGGCGTTGGCGAACGCGCCCACCAGCCATAGCCGCAGGAAGTCCGGTGTCTTGAGCAGTTCCCCGATCGGGCCGTTCATTGGGCCCTTTTTACATCGAGACTACCGCCCGATCTCCTCCAGGCTGACGCCCGTCGTCTCGATGCGGAACTGCAAGGTCACCCAGGCGCCGAGCAGCGAGGTTGCGATCAGGACACCGAGCAGCAGGTTGACGCCGATGTCGGCCAGCAGCGCCGGGAACAGGAATGCCATCAGGACGGCGCCGACCTTGGCGAAGGCGCCGGCAAAGCCCGCCCCCTTGCCGCGGACCTCGGTTGGGAACACTTCGTCGGCCAGCAGATTGGTCTGCGCGTTGGGCCGGACGTGTCATGAAGTTGAACAGCATGAAGCCTGCGAACAGCAACGCGGTGCGCATCGGTTCCGCCGTATGCAGCGACAGGTCGCGAGCGCCAAGCCCGCGGCGCAGCCGATGAAGCCCACGATCTGCAGGTCAGACGCGCGACCTCGGCTTCGGCCTCGGCCTTGCGGCCCTGGGTCATCAGCCCGTGGCCGCTGTCGCTGCGGCCCAGCACGACCAGGATCGCCGGCACGATGGCGGTAGCATACGTCCAGCGCCATGCTCTGATCTCGGGCAGCTCAGACAGGATGGCGAAGCCCACGACGGTGCCGACGAGGGCGCCGATCGCCCGGAAGGCGAAGGCGCTCAGCACCAGCTTGCCGCGATCCTTGCTGGCGATGCTTTCGGAGATCACGAGATGCGCCACGCAGCGCCACGCCGGTCATGAACACGACCAGGCCTTCGAAGAACTTTCCGGCCGATGCCAGCAGCCAGATCCGCCATTGCATGGCGGTCATCGGAATGAAACCTGTGGGCGTGCCGTCGGGCCAGGCGGGAGTTTGGTCGATGTAGCTCTGGACGCTGCGCGGCGGCTCGGTCATGTCTTGGCATTAATAGAAGAACGAACGGAACGAGGAAACGTGATGCTGAGACGCAGCCTGCTTGCCTCCACACTTGCCGCGCCCCTGGTGATGCGCGGCCTTGCCGCCGAGGCCCAGGCGCAATGGCCGGCCAAGACGGTGCGCTTCATCGTGCCCTTTGCGCCGGGCGGCGGCACCGATACGGTGAGCCGCCTGATCTGCGATCAGCTCGGCCGGACCTTCGGCCAGCAGTTCGTGGTCGACAACAAGGGCGGGGCGGGCGGCAACATCGGCACGGCCGAGCTCGCGCGCGCCACGCCCGACGGCTACACGATCGGGCTGATCACCGTCGCCAGCCACACGCTGAATCCGATGCTCTACAGCAAGCTGCCCTACGATGCCGACAAGGACATCGTCGGCATCTCGCGCGTCGCCGTGCTGTCGAATCTTCTCGGCGTGCCGCAGTCCTTGCCGGCGAACAACGTCGCCGAGCTGATCGCGCTCTGCAAGAAGGAGCCGGGCAAGTATTCCTTCGCCTCGTCGGGGCCCGGCACGTCGCTCCATCTCAGCGGCGAGCTGTTCAAGACCATGGCCGGCGTCGACATCGTGCACGTGCCCTACAAGGGCGCCGGCCCTGCCTACAACGACCTGATCGCCGGCACGGTGCAGATGATGTTCGCCAACATGCCGTCGATGCTGCCGCAGGTGAAGGGCGGCAAGCTGAAGGGCCTGGGCGTGACGTCGGCCGGGCGTTCGAAAGCGGCGCCCGAGATTCCGGCCATCGCCGAAACGCTGCCGGGTTACGTCGCTACGTCGTGGTACGGCGTCGGTGCGCCGGTCGGCACGCCGGAGCCCATCCTGGCCAAGCTCGAAGCCGCCATCACCGAGGCCATGAAGCAGCCGGAGATCCAGAAGCGCTGGGCAGACGATCTCGGCCTCGACATGCCACCGCCCGGCCGCGCCGGCTTCGATGCCTTCCTTGCCGAAGACCGCAAGCTGTGGGCGCCCGTCGTCAAGACGTCGGGTGTGAAGCTCGACTGAAGCGTCAGATCACTGCGAGCGCCACGGCGATGGCCGCGGTGGAGAGGCCGGCGCCGATGGCGAACCACAGCCCGTGATCCGACTCCTTGTCCGTCTCGGGCGGGAACATGGATTGCAGCCCGGCCGCCTTCTCGGCGGCGTCGATCTCGTCGGAGACATTGCTGTCGGTGTGGGCGTGATCGATATCGTGGCGCACTTGATCGATGGTCGAGCCTCGCATGGCATACTCCCTGGCAACTCCAGAACCAACGCCGTGCCAGGCAGTGGGTTGCCGCAACGGCCATGCAGCTTTGTCGTTGCCAAGCCATGGCAAAGGCCGTTCTCCGGGCGACAATGGAAGCGCAGCAGGTCGATGAGCTGCCGCGAGACAAGGGCTGGCAGTTCGAGCCGAAATGGGACGGCTTTCGCTGTCTTGCGAGTCGGGACGGCGGCAAGGTCGAGTTGATGGGGCGGTCGGGCAAGAGCCTGGCGCGCTACTTTCCCGAGGTCGTCGCTGGACTCGCCAACCTGCCGGTTCGTCGTTTCATCCTCGACGGCGAGCTCGTCATACCGGTCGGCAAGGCGCTGTCGTTCGAGGCGCTGCAGATGCGCCTGCATCCGGCGGCGAGTCGCATCGTCAGGCTCTCCGCCGAGACGCCGGCGCTGCTGATCGTGTTCGATGTGTTGCGCACGCCCGACGCGGATGTCGCCGGTTGGCCGTTGGTCGAACGCCGCGCGGCGTTGGAGAAGCTGTTCACGCGCCTCGTCGATGCGCCGCATCTGCGACTGTCGCCCGTGACCACGCGGCGGGCCGAGGCATCGCGCTGGCTGGCCCGGGCCGGCGGCGGTGCGCTCGACGGCGTCGTCGCCAAGCGCCTCGACGAGCCCTATCGCGCGGGCGAGCGGGCGATGCTCAAGATCAAATGCCTGCGCTCGGCCGACTGCGTCGTCGGCGGCTTCCGTTACGCCACCGGCAGCAGGCAGGTCGGCTCGTTGTTGCTCGGGCTCTATGACGACCAGGGCCTGCTCGATCATGTCGGCTTCACCTCGGCGATCTCCGATGCCGAGCGTCCCGCGCTGACGCGCAGGCTCGACAAGCTGCGCAGCGGGCCGGGCTTCACCGGAGACGCGCCGGGCGGCCCCAGCCGTTGGTCGACCGAGCGCAGCGGCCAATGGGAGCCTCTCAAGCCCAGGCTGGTCGCCGAGGTGCAGTACGATCACGTCACCGGGCAGCGCTTTCGCCATGGCACGCGCTTCGTGCGCTGGCGGCCCGACAAGCTGCCGCGGCAATGCACCATGGAGCAGTTGCAGCGCGAGGCGCGTCCGTCGCGCCTGATGCGCGAGATGCGGCTATAGGAACTGGCGCAGCGCTGCCAGCACGACCAGCACGCCGACCGCCATCACCACGCTGCCCAGCGAGATCACGTAGAGCGCGCGGCCGGGCGACAGTCGCGCCATGGCAGCGGCGATCCAGAAGAACGGATCGTTGACGTGGCAGATCGCCATCGAGCCGGCGCCGACCGCGGCGGCGGCCAGCGTGCGGCCCATGGTGCTGTCGAGGCCGAGCGCGGGCAGCATCGGCTCGACCATGCCCGAGGCGGTGAGGATGGCGGTGAGCGAGTTGCCCTGCATGGTCTTGACGATGGCCGCGGCGAGGAACGGGGTCAGGATGCCATAGCGCGGATGCAGCGCGTGCTCGGCCAGGAGCTCGGCCATGCCGGTCTCGTCGAACACGCGGCTCAGGCCGCCGGCGGCGCCGACGGCCAGCAGCAAGGGCGCCCAGCTGCGGCCGGCCAATGCCGATGGCTGCCACTTGCCGGCGAACAGCACGCCGAGCGTGATGGCGATGGCCGCCAGCATCAGCGGCTTGGAGATGCCGATGTAGAATTCGCGGGCGCCGCCCTTGCCCAGCGGCTCGCTCGGCATCTGCGCCACCGCCTGCACGATCAGCAGGGCGATCGGGATAGTGACGGCGAGCCACGCCCAGCCGACGCGGCCCGGCGTCTTGCTCGCCGGCACCTGGCGCGAGACGAACCACCAGCCCAGCAACGCCGCGATCGCAGCAAGCGGCAGGCCGACCACGGCCAGGCTGCGCGGCGGGATCTTCATCACCGACGCGGCAGCGACGGCGAGCGGGGAGGGTGTCGCCAGGGCGGCGAAGGCGAGGAGGGTGAGGGCGAGGCCGAGAGCGCGGCGCGGCGCGTCCTGGCCAGCCGGCTGCAGCAGCGCGAGGCCGCCCGCCGCAGAAGCGCCGAGGCCGGCCAGCGCACCGGCGGCGGCCGACGTGCCGGTGCCGAGCGGCTCGCGCAGCACCAGGCTGGAGACAAGCGCACCCGCGACCACCAGCAGTCCCAGCTGTTCGAGGGCCGCCGTGAAGCCCAGCCCGAATGCCTTGCCGACCGACATGAAGGTCATGTCGGCCGCGATCCCGTAGACCACGACTGTCGCCATGATGGCGAGGAAGACGGGCAGATGCAGGCGCTGGACCAGCAACACGATCGCGACGACGGCGAGCGGCAGGAGAAGAGAGGCGAGGAGCATGACGGGCGCGACATTAGCCCAGGCAAATCCCGTCGTCCTGAGCGAAGCGAAGGACCTCATCGCCGCTCGACTGGCATGAGATCCTTCGCTGCGCTCGGGATGACTGAGCGCTATAGTCGCACCGTGCGTCTCCTCCTCGCCCTGCTGCTGATCCTCGGCCTCGCCACCTCATCGCGCGCCGACACCATCGTGCGCATAGAAGGCAAGAACTTCATCGCGCCCGGCGGCGGCACGCTGCTGATCAAGGGCATCAGCCTCGGCAACTGGCTGATGCCTGAGGGCTACATGTTCAAGTTCGAGGTGGCGAAGTCACCGCGCCAGATCTACGGCGCCTTCGAGCGCCTGCTGGGCCATGAGCGCGCCCGGGCGTTCTGGCGGCAGTTCCGCGACACCTACATCACGCAGGACGACATCGCCTTCATCAAGTCGGTCGGCTTCAACACCGTGCGCATCCCGTTGCACTACCGGCTGTTCATGGATGCCGACGGCGAGATGACGGGCGAGGGCTGGTTCCTGCTCGATCGCGTGCTCGGCTGGGTGCGTGAGGCCGGTCTTTTCGCCATCGTCGACCTGCACGCCGCGCCTGGCGGCCAGACCGGCATCAACCACGATGATGGGCCGGGCTATCCCTTGATGTTCTACGTGCCGCGCGACCGGCTTCTGACGGTGAAGCTGTGGCGGGCGATCGCCCAGCGCTATGCCGGCAATCCGGCGATCCTGGGCTACGACATCCTGAACGAGCCGATCGCGCCCTATCACGACGTCGCGACGCTCAATCCGCGGCTGGAACCTTTCTACAAGGAAGTGACGACCGCGATCCGCGAGGTCGATCCCGGCCGCGTCGTGATCCTGGCCGGCGGGCAGTGGAGCTCGAGCTTCGACATGTTCGGCACGCCGTTCGCCGACAACCTCGCCTACACGTATCATTCGTTCTGGGCGAGCACGAAGCGCGATTCAATCCAGCGGCACCTGAACTTCTCGGCGCGCTACGACGTGCCGCTGTTCCTGGGCGAGACCGGCGAGCTCACCGACGAATGGAATGCCGGTTTCCGCAAGCTGCACGAGACGCACGGCATCGGCTGGTCGTTCTGGACCTACAAGAACCTCGACACGCCCTCGACCGTGGTCTCCATCCCGCGCCCCCAGGGTTGGAACGAAATCGTCGCCTTCGCCGACGGCAAGCGCACGACCAAGCCCGATGCGACGCTGATCGACCGCGCGATTGCCGAGTATCTGGACGGCATCCGTTTCAGGAACGGCGTGGTGCGGTGGAGCTATCTCGAGTCGCTGGGGTTGAAGGGATCTCCGTAGATTACGACGCCAACCGCTTGGCGTGATGCTCGGCCAACGCCTTCAGCGCGGCTTCGCCGTCACCCTTGAAGGTGGGGCCGTGCATCAGGGCGATGGTGCCGGGCTTCAGCGCCGCCAGCCGGCGCAGGGTCGGTGCGGCCTGCGGTGTGGCGGGCATGAAGGGCACCGCCTTCTCGGTGGCGATGGCCGGCTCGACGATGTCGCCGGTGGTCGTCGCGGGGCAGGGACCGAACTGGGTGAACAGGTCGCTGCTGAACAGCGTGCCCGTGGTCTCCTCGTAGATCACGCCGGCGTCCCAGTTGTGCGGCACGTGCGGCGTGTCGATCCAGCGCACCTTCCGGGTCCCGAGGTCCAGCACCTCGTCGTTCTTGAGTGCGCGCGGCGGCCGGTCGGCCATGTCGGTCAGCCAGATGTTGCAGCCCACCTGGCCGTGCGCCGGCGTGGCGTTGGGCGCGGCGGCCAGCCACTGGTTCAACGCGCCGCTTTCGTCGGCCTCGACATGGCTGCAGGTCGTCCAACAGAGCTTGTCGAGCGGGATTACGCGCTTCACCGCTTCGGAGATCAGCGGGAACAGCGAGCGCTGCCCGTAATGGAACAGCAACGGCTGATCGTCATCGATCAGGAACTGGTTGAAGGTGAATCCGTTGGGCCCGATCTGGGGCACGAAGGTCGACAGGCGATAGATCTTGTTGGCGATCTCGGAGACTTCGGTCTTCATGGAAAGCTCCAGGTAGGTTGTAGCTTTGAGTGTGCCCCGCCTTCCTGCCAATCTATGACAGCACCTCAAGCAGCTTCTTATTGAATGCCTCGGCCGCCTCATAGGCAACCCAGTGGCCGGCTCCCTCGATCACGTGCATCTTGAAGTCCGGTTGCAGCGCGGTGAACAGGTCGATGCGTTCCTGGATGTGCGGATAGGTCGTCGAATCGAACTCGCCCCAGATGCCGGTCAACGGTGTCTTCACCCGCGGCAGCACTTCGCTGAGCTTGTAGGCTTGGCCCATGTTGCGGCTGCGCGTCTTGGCGCGCGTGGTGTTCATGATCTGCATGTGGATCGCGACGCCATCGACGTTGGCGGGATCGTGCAGCATCAGGATCTCGAGATTGCGCCGCGCCTCGGCGGCCAGGATCTCGGCCGGCATCTCGGCCAGAAGCTTGCGCAGCTTCGGTCCGGGCTTGCGCGTCGCCTTGAGCCCGCCGGCGCCGACCATGACGATGCGTCGGATGCGCTCGGAGAACAGCGTGGCGATGTGGCCCGCCACCATGCCGCCGAAGGAGAAGCCGGTGATGGCGAAATCCTTGCCCTCCGGCAGCAGCTCCTTCATCGCGGTCTCGACGCAATGTGTCACCGACCAGATATCGCGCACGTCGTCCGGCGGATCGCTGTCGCCCAGGCCCGGCATGTCGGCGGCGTAGATCGTGAAATGCTGCGACAAGGGCTGCACGTTGCGGATCCAGTGGATCCACGAGCCGGACCCGCCGTGGAACAGCAGCAGGATCGGCTTGCCGGAGTTCTCCTCCCAGATGTGCCACATCATCTTGCCGCCATTGCCCATCGGCACGCGCACCTTGCGCGACGCGCTGGCCTCGACGGTGGCGATGTGCTCGGCGGCGGTGCGGCCGTCCGGCATGCGCGGGACGGCCGAGAAATCGAGGCTCATTTGTCGAGAGCCCCCAACAGACGCTCGACGAAGCCCGGCGCCTGCTTGCGATCGATCCAGCGCAGGACCGTCACCAGGTCGTTGTCCGGATCGATCCAGACGATGTGGCTGCCCCAGCCCAGCGCGAAGTAGCTGCGCTCCGACGCCGCCGCGAACTGGCGCTTGTTGGTGTTGAGCCACCACATCAGCCCGTAGAACGGCGCGACCGGGCAGGGTTTTACAAGTTCGTTGGTCCAGCCTGAGGGCAGGAGCGGCTTGCCGTCCCACGTGCCGCCCTTGGCGACGAGCAGACCCATCAGCGCCAGATCGCGCGCCGAGATCACGATGCCGCCGCCCCAGTGGCCGCCGCCCGGCACCGAAGTCATGGGTTTGCCATCGATGGTGACGGTCGAGTTGCGATAGCCGTCCCACTTCCAGTCCTGCGAGGCGCCGATCGGATCCATGATGCGCCGCTTCAGCACCGACGGCAGCGGCTCCTTGAAGAGCTGCAGCAGCGACAGCGACAGCCGGTTCACGCGCACGTCGTTGTATTCGTAGAACGTGCCCGGCTTCTTGAGCTGGCGTCGCGTGCCCTTGGGCGCTTCCGCGACGGCGAGCCCGACCACGCGGTTGTGGTCGATGCGATCCTCCTTGTCGAACAGCGTGCCCTGCCATTCGCTGGTCTGGGTCAGCAGATGCCGCCAGGTGATGTCCTTGTTCTGCTCGCTGGCGAACCCGTCATCGAGCGCCGAAGGCCCGACCTTGTCGTCGAGGTCCTTGATCAGCCCGTCGCCGACGGCGAGGCCCGCCAGCAGGGCCAAAAAGCTCTTGGCGACGCTGAAGGTCATGTCGGGACGCCCGACGTCGCCCCATTCGGCCAGCACCTTGCCGCCTCGATAGACGATGCCCGAGTGACCGCCGCGCGGCGTCACCGGTCCCAGCACCTCGTTGTCGGGGGCTTTTTCGCCCGAATCGAAGGTCATCACGAACTGGCCGTCCGGCATCTTCATGCTTGCGGGCCACTTGGACTCGGCGGCCTTGGCGTAGGCGATCGCCTCTTTCAGTTCATTCATGCCCGCAATCAACATTGGAGCCTGCCCGGGGGCAAGCGTAGAAAACGCATCATGATCCCCTCTTCCAAGCAGGCGCCCAGTTCGATCACCATCCGCCGACCCGACGACTGGCACGTCCATCTGCGCGATGGGCCGATGCTGCAGGCCTGCGCCGTGCATACGGCGCGCCAGTTCGCCCGTGCCGTCATCATGCCCAACCTGGTGCCGCCGGTGACCCGCATGGCGGAGGCAGCCGCCTATCGCGACAGAATCCGCAGAGCGGTTCCGGCCGGGCTCACCTTCGAGCCGCTGATGACCTGCTACCTGACCGACGGCGCCGACCCGGTCGAGCTGGCCAGCGGCAAGCAGCAGGGCGTGTGGGTGGCGGCCAAGCTCTACCCGGCACATGCCACGACGAACTCGGCGCACGGCGTCACCTCGATGGACAAGATCGCTCGCGGCCTCGAGGCGATGGAGAGGGCAGGCATGCCGCTCCTGGTCCATGGCGAGGTGACCGATGCCGACGTCGACATCTTCGACCGCGAGGCGGTGTTCCTGGACAAGGTGCTCGCGCCCTTGCTGCGCCGGCATCAGGGGCTCAAGGTCGTGCTCGAGCACATCACGACCAAGGAAGGCGTGGCCTTCGTCGAAGCGAACGGCGCGCGCATGGGCGGCACCATCACGCCGCATCACTTGAGCTACAACCGCAACGCTATCTTCAAGGGCGGCATCCGTCCGCACCTCTACTGTCTGCCGATCGCCAAAAGCGAGGAGCACCGCCTGGCGCTGCGCCGCGCCGCGACCTCAGGCAGTGCGCAGTTCTTCCTCGGCACCGACACCGCGCCGCACACCGCCGACACCAAGGAATGCGCCTGCGGCTGCGCCGGCATCTTCAATGCACCGGTCGCGATGCAGGTCTACACCCAGATCTTCGCCGAGGAGAATGCGCTGGATCGGTTGGAAGCCTTCGCGTCGCTGAACGGTCCGCGCTTCTACGGGCTGCTACCGAACGAGGAACGTATCACTCTGCGAGCGGGCACGCTCGACGCACCGGAGCGCATCGAGGTCCCAGGTGGCGACAAGAGCGTCGTGGTCTTCCGTCCCGATACGCCGGTTGAGTGGTCGTTCTGATCTTGCCGGAACGCGGACCTCCAGGTCCGCATCATGATCATGAGCGGACCTGGAGGTCCGCGCTCCGGCAAGAGCATGACACGCCACTGGAGTGGCGCGGCCCCAGCGTCTATTTTTAGTCCATGAGCAAAAGAGGCATTCCCGCCGGCGCCGTCGTGCGCGGCACCGACAAAGGCTATGACCATTCCCCCTCGACGCCCGTGCTGAAGCCCGGCAGCGAGCGGCCAGTCGAGAAATTCGACCAGAAATACCCCTACCTGCGGCCGCGCGATGCGGCGACGCTGATCCTGGTGCGCCAGCGCGGCAAGGTCCCCGAGGTGCTGCTGGGCTGTCGCGACGCCAAGCACGCCTTCATGCCCAACCGCTACGTCTTCCCCGGCGGTCGTGTCGACCCGGCCGATGCGCGCGTACCGGTCGCGACGCCGCTCGACCGCTTCGTCGACGAGCGCCTGCGCAAGGCCGCGACCGCGCAGCGCGCGCGGGCGCTTGCCGTCGCCGCCGTGCGCGAGACCTTCGAGGAGACCGGCCTGATGCTGGCCAAGCCATTCAAGAACGGTGCGCCCCAGGAGGATTTCGGCGAGCATTGGCATGGCTTTCTCGACAAGGGCATGGGTCCGGCACTGGATTGCCTCGACCTGATCGCCCGCGCCGTCACGCCGCCCGGCAGGCCGCGCCGCTTCAATGCGCGCTTCTTCATGGCGCGCGCCGAGGATGCGACCGGCGACATCCGCCATTCCAGCGAGCTTGGCGACATCCGCTGGGTGAAGCTCGACGAGGCACGCGAGCTGCCGCTGCCCACCATCACCGGGCTCATCCTGGGCGAGATCGGAAGGCTGGTGAAGGAGCCGCCCAACCGCAAGCGGCAACGCAAGATCCCGTTGTTCACCACGGTGCATCGCAAGCACCTGATGCTCGAGGAGTAGCGGCATGGCGGGGCGCGCCGAGGTGGTCTCGACGCCCGCCACCGGCCTGCCGCCGCGCGGCGGCGTTCGCCTTCGCACGCTGGTCCTGATCCGCTGGGCCGCCGTCGCCGGTCAGCTCTTCACCGCCGCCGTGGTCCATTGGGGTCTCAATTTCACCCTGCCGGTGCTGGCGGTGGGCGGCGCCATTGCGCTGTCGGCGCTGCTCAACCTGACGGTGAGCCTGGGGCGTCCGGCATCGGCGCGCATCGACGATCGCGAGGCCACCATCTTCCTCGCCTTCGACATCCTGCAGCTCGCGGTGCTGCTCTATCTCACGGGCGGCCTGATCAATCCGTTCTCGCTGCTGCTGCTGGCGCCGGTGGCGATCGGCGCCACCATCCTGTCGCTATCGAGCAACGTCGCGCTGTCACTGCTCACCATCATCAGCATCGGCCTGCTCGGCCTGTTCCATCAGCCGCTGCCCTGGCGCGGCCCGCCGCCGGCGCTGCCGGAGATCTACCAGACCGGCGCCTGGGCAGGCCTCACGCTCACCACGCTGCTGGTGACGCTCTACGGCTGGCGGCTGGCCGAGGAGCAGCGCCAGATGGCGGCCGCTCTCGCCGCCGCGCAGGCCGCGCTCGAGCGCGAGCAGCGCATGTCGGCCCTGGGCGCGCTGGCCGCCGCGGCGGCGCACGAGCTCGGCACGCCGCTCTCGACCATCGCCGTCGTCACCAAGGAGATGCTGCGCGAGGTCGAGGCCGACGACCCTCTGCGCGAGGACGTCGAGCTGCTGTCATCGGAGTCCGAGCGCTGCCGCACCATCCTGGCGCGCCTGTCGGTCGATCCGGCGGGCGACGTGTCGGACGCCTACGCCCTGGTGCCCCTGCCGGCCCTGATCGAGGCGGCGGCGCAGCATTCCGAGCGCGAGGGCATCGCCATCAGCTTCAAGTCGGGCCCGGTCGGCGAGGGCGTGCCGACCACGGCGCCCATCCAGGTGCGCAGCCCGGAGATCACCCAGGGCATCGGCAACATCGTGCAGAACGCCGTGTCGTTCGCCCGCCACGAGGTCGAGATCAGGACACGCTGGACGGCGGCCTGGTCGGAGGTCGAGGTCTCCGACGACGGGCCGGGCTTCTCCGAGGCGCTGCTCGACGAGCTGGGCACGCCCTTCATCTCGACGCGCCAGGGCGAGGAAGGACACATGGGATTGGGTGTCTTCATCGCCAAAACGCTATTGGAACGAACCGGGGCCACCGTGACTTTCGGTAACCGCCGGGGAACGACGGGTGGCGCGCTGGTTTCCGTGCGCTGGCCAAACCCCGTCTTCAAGGCTACATAGCGGCCGATGTCGAAGGAGCAGCCATGAGCCAGGACACAGGCGCCAACCGCCCCGTGTCGCCCGCCATAGCCGGCGCGACGGCCAACAAGGATCGTACGCTGTTGATCGCCGATGACGATGCCGCGTTCCGCAACCGCATCGCGCGGGCGCTGGAGCTGCGCGGCTTCATCGTGACGGCCGTCGGCTCGGTCGCCGAGGCCCTGGCGCAGACCGCGCGGCCGCCCGCGTTCGCCGTGCTCGACCTGCGGCTGGGCGACGGCAACGGCCTGGAGCTGGTGGGTCCCTTGCGCCAGGCGCGGCCCGACATCCGCATCGTCGTGCTGACCGGCTACGGCAACATCGCCACCGCCGTCGCCGCGGTGAAGGAAGGCGCCGTCGATTACCTCGCCAAGCCGGCCGACGCCGACGCCATCGAGCAGGCGCTGACCGCGCACGGCCGTAAGCTGCCGCCGCCGCCCAGCAACCCGATGTCGGCCGACCGCGTACGCTGGGAGCATATCCAGCGCGTGTTCGAGCAGTGCGATCGCAACGTCTCTGAGACGGCGCGCCGGCTCAACATGCATCGGCGCACCTTGCAGCGCATCCTCGGCAAGCACGCCCCGCGCGAGCACTGATCACCGTCCAGCTCCTGCTCAATGCACTGGCGCTGGGCATGGCCTATGCGCTGGTCGCGCTCGGATTTGTCCTCGCCCTCAATGCCGCGGGCGCGGTGAACTTCGCGCATGGCGATCTCGTCGTGCTGGGCGGGGCCATCGCCGCGTTCGTCGGTCTGTCGACTGGGCTACCCGCCGTGCTGTTGTTGCCGCTGGTTGCCGTGTCGATTGGCGTCGTCGGCGTCCTCGCTGCCCGCATCGCCATCCTGCCATTGGCGACGCGACCGCCCGAGGCCACCTTCGTCGCCACCATCGCGCTCGCCGCCGTCATCGAACAGAGCCTGACCATCGCCATGGCCGGCGCACCGCGCACGGCGCCGGCATTGCTGGGCGGCGGCTCGTTCACCATCGCGGGCTTCGTGCTCGGCCGTCAGCCGCTCGCCATCGTCGTGCTGGGCGCCGTGCTGGTCGCTGCCGTATGGTTCCTGCTCGAGCGCACCCAGACGGGCCGGCGGATGCGCGCCGTCGCCGCCGACCGCTATATGGCGCGCGCCGTCGGCATTCCCGTCGGCCGCTACGTCGTGCTGTCCCTGGCACTGTCCGGCGCACTCGCGGGCATTGCGGGCTTGCTGCTGGGGCACCAGTTCCTGGTCACGCCGACGCAAGGCGCCGGCCACATGCTGAAGGCCTATATCGCCGTGGCCCTGGGCGGCTGGGGCAGCGTGCCCGGCGCGCTCGTGGGGGCGCTGGGCATCGGCCTCTTCGAGACGTTCGTCGCCGCCGGGTTTGGCGACGTCTGGGCATCCGCTGCTCTTTATATGGCGGTGCTCGCGGTGCTGGCCCTGCGCCCGCAGGGCCTGTTCGGCGAGCCCGTCGGCCGGCGCGCCTGATAATGCGTCTCGCGCCGTTCTGGCTGGTCCTCCTGGTGCTGCCGCCGCTGGTGGCGCTCGCAGCCCTGCCGCCCTTCGGCCAGCGCATGGTGATCCTGGCCGGTATCTACGGGCTGATGGGCCTGGGCTACCAGCTCGTGTTCGGCCAGCTCGGCGCGCTCAACCTGGCGCAGGGCGCCCTGTTCGGCCTGGGGGCCTACGCGGCGGCGCTGACGGCGCCCGTCATCGGCCCGTTCGCTTTGCCCGTGGCGATCCTGGCTGCGGCGATCCCGGCGGCGCTGGTGGCGGCGCCCCTGCTGCGCCTTCACTCGCACTACTTCGCGCTCGCCACCCTGGCGCTCGCCTCGCTGGTCAACCTTGTGGCGGTGCATGCCGAGGGCCTGACCGGGGGCGCCAACGGACTCGCGGGTTTCGCGATGGCCTTGCCGCGCGGGCCTGTCCTGCTGGCGACGGTGTGGACCTGCCTGATCGCGGGCGTGCTGCTCTATGCCTGGCTCTTCGAAGGCGCGCTGGGCAAGAAGGCGCAGCTGTTGCGCGAGGCGCCGCTGCTCGCCGCGACGCTCGGCATCGATGGCGCAGCCTGGCGTTTCGCGGCGTTCGTCGTGGGCGGCGCGCTGGCCGGACTGGCCGGCGCCTGCTCGGCCGCGCTGAGCGGCGTCGTCTCGCCGGAAGCCACCGGCTTTTCGATCATGGTGCTGTGTCTGACCCTGGTGGTGCTGGGCGGCGCGCGCCATCCGATGGGCGCGGTCGTCGGCGCAGCCCTCGCCGTCGGCCTGCCCGAGCTTTTGCGCGACCTGCAGGGCGCGTGGCTGCTGGCCTATGCCGTCGCCACGCTCGCGGTCGTGCTGTGGGCGCCCGAGGGCCTCGCGGGACTTTTGGACCGATTGCGTGGCGCGCGGCGTCCGCGGCCCGTGCCGCCAGCTTTGCCGGACTCAGTGCCGCCCGTACCCGGTGCGCAGCGCCTCACGATCGACGGTGTTTCGAAACGCTTCGGCGGCGTGCAGGCGCTGGCCGACGTGTCGCTGCTGGTCGATCGCGGCGAGATCGTCGGCCTGATCGGGCCCAACGGCTCGGGCAAGACCACGCTGCTCAATGTCATCAGCGGTCTCGACCGTGCCGACTCGGGCGCCATCACCCTCGACGACCGACGCATCGAACACCTGCCGGCGCATGCGGTCGCCCGCGCTGGCATCGGCCGCAGCTTCCAATCACTGGCGCTCGCTGGCGACACGAAGGCGGCCGATCTCGCGCGGGCCGTGGCGACGGGCGCGGCTTTCCTGCTGCTCGACGAGCCGGCCGCCGGCATTGGCGACGCAGAGCGCCGAACGCTGGAAACCTTTCTCGCAAAGCTGCGCACGTCCGGCCGCGGCGTGCTGATCGTTGACCACGACATCGAGCTCCTGTCGCGCGCCTGCGATCGCCTGGTCTGCCTCGATCGCGGTCGCGTTATTGCGAGCGGCCGGCCTTCGGAAGTACGCGCCGATCCACGGGTGCGCGCGAGTTTCCTCGGCCTGGACGGGCTTGCAGCATGAGCGCCGTGCTCGGGATCGGCGATGTCTCGGTCGAGGCCGGCGAGATCGTGGCCCTGCTGGGCGGCAACGGCGCCGGCAAGACCACGCTGCTGGAAACAGTGCTCGGCTTTCATCCCGGCCGTGTCGTGCTGTTCGGCCGCGACGTGAGCGCGCTCAGCGTCGAGCAACGCGTCCAGTCAGGCGTCGGCTACGTGCCGGAGGGACGGCGCGTCTTTGCCGGCCTCACGGTGCGGGAGAACCTCGAAGCGTCATCGTCGCTGCCGGCCGCGCAGCGCCGTCAGCGGGTCGAGGAGATGCTGGCGCTCTTCCCCATGCTCGGCGAACGTCCCGAAGCGCGAGCGTGGCTGCTATCGGGCGGCCAGCAACAGATGCTGGCCCTGGCGCGCGCCCTGATGGACCGGCCGCGCCTGCTGCTGCTCGACGAGCCGACGCTTGGCCTCGCCCCCGTGGTCGTGGCCGATCTTCTACGCCGGCTGGGCGCCATGATCGCCGACGGCACGGCGATCCTGCTGGCCGAGCAGCGGGCGGCCCTGGCGCTGGGTATCGCCGGGCGCGGAGTCGTGCTCAGCCGGGGCCAGATCGTGCGGCGCGGTCCGGCGGCCGAGCTTGCGGCCGATCCGGCGCTGGCCGATCTGATGGCCGGCGCTTGAGGGCGCCTATTTTGCCGCCGCCGCGCCGTTGGAGTATCCTGGTGGCGCGGCTTTGGGGGCCGCCGGGACGTGGGCTTGAATTCATCGCCGGTATCGCCGCAGGACTCCGTGGGGAGAATGAAGGTCGTGACGACGGCTGTGCTGTCGGAGTCGCGGCAATTCGAGTTCTATCGCGAAGGCGTGCTGCGGCGCCTCCTGCCCACCGTCGCCGATCCCAAGGCACCCTTTCAGGCGGGCATGCGCCTCATCGTCGGGCAGGGCGCGGAGCTCGTCGAGCACAAGTCGGATCCGGTCGACGTCGAGCGGTCGGCCCAGCGCGTGCGCGGCGACGGATGCGATGACATCAGCATCGATCTGATGCGTCACTGCGAGACGATAACGACGATCTCGCAGAACGGGGATCGCGTCCTGCGGTCCGGCGACCTTTGCTTCATCGATTACGGCCAGCCGTTGTCCATGTTCCGCTCGCGCCATCGCGCGCTGGGCGTGATCGTCTCGCGGGCGCGAGCGCGCGAGGTGCTGGGCGACGATCTTTCCTCGCTTGCCGGCACGCCGCTTCCCGCTCAGGGCCTCGCCGCGGTATTGCGTCGGCACCTGATCGCGACGTTCGACGAGGCCGGCAACATGTCGTCGCCCGGTCGGGCGGTGGCCACCGATGCCGCCGCCGACATGATGCTGGCCATCCTGCGAGAGCGCCTCGGGCAACGGGTCGACGAGGACGGCTTTCAGTCCGGCTACTACGAGGCCGCGCGCATCGTCATCGACCGGCATTGCGCCGATCCGGACCTCACGCCCGACCGGATCGCCGTGATCGTCGGCTGCTCGCGCGCCTCGCTCTATCGCGCCTTCGCGCGGCACGGCGAAACGGTCGTGCAGGCGATCTGGGCCGCCCGTCTCGAGCGGGCTCTCCGCCTGCTTGCCGCCGGCGGCGAGGGCAAGCCCGCGATCAGCGAGGTCGCCTGGCGTTGCGGCTTCCGCCACCCTGCGACCCTCTCTCGGATGTTCCGTCGGCACTTCGGATTCACACCGCATGAGGCGCGCGATCGTCCGTTCGGCTGAGACGCCGGGACAGGCGAGACGCGCGGTCAAGCGAGCGTTGTTTACCGGCCCCTCGCTGCATTGAATCATCGCCGGCATGGGCGCCGGCGAAAGCGCGAAGGCCACGCGGCAGGGTTCGGAGCATATCGGTCGTTCGATATTCGCCCAGCCCGTCTGTGTCGTGAACTCGGTGGCGTGGCTCCAGATCGGCGCGACCGTCGCGGCGATTGTCGGTGCGCTCGTCTGGGCCGCCCTGCTCGAGGTGCCCGTCGTCGTGCAGGGCAAGGGACTGCTGCTCGGCCAGTTCGGCGTGGCCGAGATCACCATGCCGGCGCGCGGCACCATCACGCGGCTGCCGTTCAACGAGGGCGCCGACGTCAAGGCCGGCGACCTGGTAGCCTTGATCGCCCAGCCCGAGCTGCGCATGCAGCTCACCACCAAGCGCGCCATGCTGCGCGAGGCCGAGGAACGCCTCGCACGCCACAACGACCTCAATCGCCGCACCATCGCCGCCCAGCGTGAAGCCGATGCAGTGCGGACGCGCGAGGCCGAGACCCGCATCACCCTGCTGGGCGGCGAATTCACCGTGCTGCAAGAGCGCGACAAGGCGCTGCGCGAGCTTGCCCAGAAGGGCATGGTCGCGCGCGACCAGCTGCTGGCCAACCAGGCCAAGATGCACGAGGTCGAGATGTCGATCGGCAGCGCCCGCGCGGAGATCGCTTCCGTGGCATCGCAGGCCGCGCTGCAGCAGCTCCAGCAGGAGCGTGAGCTCACGACCATCACCGACCAGATCTCCCAGCTCAGCACCGAGGTCACCGAGCTGCGCAAGCTGCTCACCGCGCAGATCGAGGTGCACAGCCCCTATGCCGGCCGCATCGTCGAGATGAAGGCGCTGGCCGGCAGCTATATCGAGGCCGGGGCGCCGCTGATGACCGTGTTGCGCGACGACGACGGCGACCCGACCACTGGCGTGTTGCGCGCGGTCGCCTATGTCGGCCCGGCCGACGGCAAGAAGGTGAAGGTCGGCGACAAGGTCCTGGTGGCGCCGACGTCGGTCGAGCGCAGCGAGTTCGGCATGATCCGCGGCACCGTGACGGCCGTTGCCGAAACCGCGGCCACCACGGCCGGCATGATGAACGTGCTGAAGAACGACCAGATGGTGAAGACGCTGTCGGCCGGCGGCGCCCCTTTCATGGTCCTGATCACGCTCGAACCGAGCAGCGCCAACAAGAGCGGCTATGCCTGGTCGTCGTCGAGCGGGCCCAATGCGCTCCTGACGGCGGGTACGGTCGCCGATTCCGAGATCGTCGTGCAGCAGCGCCGTCTCCTCGGCGTCGTGATCCCGCCGTTGGCGCGCCTGTTGCGGGCGGAATAGCCGGATGAGCCGCGCCACGCCTTTGGTCGCCCAGCTCGGCGCCGCCGAATGCGGCGCCGCCTGCCTGGCAAGCGTGCTCGGCTATTTCGGCCGTTGGGTGGCGATCGAGGAGATGCGCGCGGCGTGCGGCGTGTCGCGCAACGGCAGCCGGGCCGGCGCCCTGGTGCGCGCCGCCCGCGCCAACGGCCTTGAGGCCGAAGGCTATCGCGTGCCGGCCGCCGAGCTTGCGGCACTGCCGACCCCCTTCATCGTCCATTGGGAAGACAACCATTTCGTGGTGGTCGACACGGTCGGACCGGGCGGCGTCAGCGTCAACGATCCAGCGCTGGGCCGCCGGCGCCTGACGCCGGCGGAGTTCGAGCGCGGCTACAGCGGCACCGTCCTCACCTTCGCGCCCGGGCCGGACTTCCGCCCGTTCGGCGCGCGGCCGAACCTGGCGCGTGCCCTGATGCGACGCCTGTCGGGCTCGCGCGCCGAGCTCGCCTTCCTCGCGGTGCTCGGTCTGGTCCTGCTGGCGCCGGCCCTGATCGTGCCGACCTTCAGCCGCATCTTCGTCGACGCCTATCTCGTGCAGCGCTACGAGTCGTGGCTGCAGCCGCTGGTGATCGGCATGATCGTCGTCGGTCTGGTTCAGGGCCTGCTGTCGTGGATGCAGCAGCGCCTGCTGCTGCGGTTGGAAACCAAGCTCGCGGTCGAGACGAGCGGCGCGATGCTTCACCGCCTGCTGCGCCTGCCGTTGAGCTTCTTCGCGCAACGCAGCGCCGCGGAAGTCGCCGCGCGTCTGCCCGGTGCCGATACGCTCGCCTCGCTCATCGCCGGCCAGCTCGGCACGACCCTGCTTGCCCTGCCGTCGCTCGTCTTCTTCGCGATCGTGATGGTCGCTTATGACGCGCGGCTCGGCGGCCTGGCGCTGGCGATCGGCATCGCCAATCTCGCGCTCCTTCACCTGACCCATCGCCGGACCGCCGAACGCAATGTTGGCCTCACCATCGAGCGTATGCGCGTGTCCGGCGCCGGCACCCAGGGGCTGTCGGCCATCGATGAGGTCCGTGCCAACGGCGCGGAGGGCCTGCTGATCGACCGCATCCTCGGCCTGCACGCGCGCGAGCAGGCCGTGTTCGGATCGCTCGAACGCGAGCGTGCGCTCCTGCAGGCGGCGCAGCAGGTGATGATGGCCGTGGCGACGGCGGCGGTGCTTTGCCTCGGCGCCCTGCAGGTGATCGGCGGCCAGATCAGCGTCGGCGTGCTCGTGGCGGTGCAGGCGCTGCTGATGGGGTTCTTCGCACCGCTCGGCCAGCTCGCTCTCGGCAGCCACCAGGTCCAAGGCGCGCAAGGCGCGCTGGCGCAGATCGACGACGTCCTGACGCATCCGCCGGCACCGGCCTATGCGCGCGGCGGCGACACGGTGGCGGGCATCGGCGCGCTCGGCGCCGTGCACCTGACCTTCAGCTTCAGCCTCGCCGATCCGCCGGCTGTTGCGGACGTATCGCTGGCCGTGGAGCCCGGCCGCACGCTCGCGATCGTCGGCGCCTCGGGCAGCGGCAAGAGCACGCTGGCGATGCTGCTCGCGGGCCTGGAGGAGCCGCAGCAGGGCGCGGTGCGCCTGGACGGCACGCCGCTCACCGAGCTGGCGCCGGCCAGCCTGCGTCGCGCGATCGCCTTGGTCGGGCAGGAGACCTACCTGTTCGAGGGCACGGTGCGCGACAACATCGCGATGTGGGACCCGACCTGCACCGAGGAACGCATCGCCGCGGCGGCGCGCATCGCCGGCATCGAGAGCTTCATCCTGAGCCGCCCCGGCGCCTACGATTCGCGCATCGCCGAAGGCGGCGCCAACTTGAGCGGCGGCCAGCGGGCTCAGCTCGAGATCGCGCGCGCCATCGCCGCCGATCCAGCGGTCCTGATCCTCGATGAAGCGACCAGTGCGCTGGACGAGATCGCCGAGGCTGCGCTGGTCGCACGCCTGCGCGAGCTCGGCGGCACGCGCATCGTGGTGGCGCATCGTGTCAGCACCGTTCGCGACGCCGACGAGATCGTGGTGCTGGACCAGGGACGCATCGTCGAGCGCGGCCGCCATCAGGCGCTGCTCGATCTCGGCGGCCTGTACAAGCATCTCGCGGACGACTGATGGACGGCCCGCTCGCCTCGCTGATCGTGCCGCGCGTGCTCGAGAAGGGCAGCGCCCAGCTCTTCGTCGTCCGCGTCTCGGCCGACGGCGACCTTGCCGAGCGGCGCCAGCACGTCGCGTCGCTCGCTGCGCCCTGTCTGCTGCCGCCCGACCTGCCGCCCCTGGATGGGCTCAGCCTCGTGGTCGAGCCCGACCCCGATGCCGTCGTAGCCGGGCCGGCGGCGGTGCAGGCTTTCTGGCCGGCGGCGGGCGCCGCGGCGACCGCTCTGGTGGCGGCCTTGGGCGGCGGCACGGCGCGACTGTTCCGGACGCGCCCCGACCGCCAGATCGCGGCAACAGCCGGGCCCGTGACGCTGGCCGACGGCGATGTCCTCGACACGACGCAGCAGACCCTCTGGTATCGGATCAGGCGCGGCAGGGTCGCCCTGCCGGGCGGCGTCGCGACACCGGCCTACCGGCTTGCCGTGCTGCCCTTGCCGCCGGGCCTGTGGGTGCAGGCGCTCGGGCCGACCGACCTCGAGCCCGTCGATCCCGCGACCCTCGGTGCCGACGGCGCGCTGCCGGCCGTCGTCGAGACCTTTACGCGCATGTGCCTTGCGGCGCTCGGCGAGGCGCTGCGCGAGGGGCGCGTCGCCGCGGAGCGGCGCGTCCGCAGCCGCGAGGCACGGGTCGGTTCGGAACTGCATCGCATCGTCGGCGACTTGATGGCTTTGTCCGGCGTGGCGCCCGCGGACTCCGCCGCGCCCGACGCCCAGCAGGCGCTGCTGACCGCAGTCCATGTCGTGGCGCGCCAGATCGGCGTGAAGGCGCGGCTGCCCGCCTCGATCCACGAAGCCACCGCCGACCTCGAAGTGCCGTTGCACGAGATCCTGAAGGCGTCGGCGCTGCTCGGCCAGCGCGTGGCGCTGACCGGCGAGTGGTGGACACGCGATATCGGCGGCGGGTTGATCGTCTTTCGGCGGGACGACGGCAGCCCGGTCGCGCTGCTGGGCCGGCGGCGTGGCTTCGAGCTGGTCGACCCGCTGACCGGCGAGCATCGCCGGGTCGACGCTGCCCTCGCGGCGACGCTGGCCGACGAGGCGGTGTTCCTCTACCGGCCGCTGCCCGACGCGCGGCTGTCGCTGCGCGACCTGCTGCTGTTCGGCCATTGGGATTCGACCCGCGATCTGCTGGCCTTCGTCGCTTCCGTCGTGCTCGGCGGCGCCATCGGCATGGCGCCGCCCGTCGCCATGGGCCTGATGTTCAACCGTCTGGTGCCGGGGCAGTTCGAGTACCTGATCTGGAACGTCGCTGCGGCGCTCGTTGTCTTCGCGCTGCTCGGCGGACTGTTCGCCTATGTCGGATCGATCGTCACCTTGCGCATCCGGCAGCGCCTGATGGTGCGGCTCAAGGCGGGCCTGTGGGAGCGCGTGTTGCGCATGCCCTCGCAGTTCCTGGCGAGCTACGCCGCCGGCGACCTCGCGGGACGCATTGCCGGGGTAGAATCACTGAACGGCGCCGTGTTCGGCGTCGCCCAATCGTCGCTGCGTACGCTCGGCATCCTGGCCGGCAGCTTCGCCGCGATGTTCTGGTACTGCCGCCCGGCCGCGCTGGCGGCACTCGGCCTGCTGATCGTACTGGCGCTCGCCACCTGGCTCGCCGCCTTCCTGCAGGACCAGGCCTTCAAGGGCGGAGAGCGCAGCCTCGGCCTCGTCACCTCCTTCGCGCTCGAGCTGGCGCAGGGCGTGGCGCGCATCCGTGCTGCGGGCGCGGAGGACCGCGCCTTCGTCGGCTGGGCCGACCGCTTCTCGCGGCTGCGCGCCAAGATGATCCGCTCGCGCGAGGTCGCCAACGGCTTCGGCGCCTTCGCTGCCGCCTTCGCCACGGTCGCGACCGCGGTGGTCTTCCTGGTCGTCGCCACGTTGCCGGCCGAGCCGGTGGGGCTGGGCGATTTCGTCGCCTTCCTGACGGCCTTCTCCAGCGTCATCGCCGCGTCCGTGGTGCTGGCGCGGTCGTGGCTGCAGCTTTCCTTCCAGCTCTCGATGATGCCGTACTCGAGGCCGGTGCTCGACCAGGTGCCCGAGCGTCCTGCCGGCAGGTCCAATCCCGGCCGGCTTTCGGGCAAGGTCGAGGTCTCCAACGTCGTGTTCCGCTATCCCGGCGACGTCGAGCCGGTGCTGTCGGGCGTCTCCTTCAAGGTCGAAGCCGGCGAGTTCGTGGCGATCGCCGGGCCCTCCGGCAGCGGCAAGTCGACCCTGATGCGCCTGTTGCTCGGCCTCGAGACGCCCCACGCCGGCGCCATCCTCTACGACGGCAGCGACCTGCGCGGCCTCGACGCGCAGGAGGTGCGTGCCCAGGTCGGCGTCGTGTCGCAGCGCGCGCGGCTGATGGCGGGCACGATCTTCGAGAACATCCGCGGATCGGTCGACATCACGCGCGAGCAGGCATGGGAGGCGGCACGCCTCGCCGGCATCGCCGACGAGATCGCCGCCCTGCCGATGCGCCTCGACACCGTCGTGACCGACGGTGGCCGGAACTTCAGCAGCGGCCAGGTGCAGCGGCTCGCGATCGCGCGCGCCATCGTCAAGCGGCCGACCCTGCTGCTGCTCGACGAGGCGACCAGTGTGCTCGACAACCGCAAGCAGGCGGAGGTGTCGGAGCACCTGGCCGAGCTCGCGGCGGCGCGCATCGTGATCGCGCACCGGCTGTCGACCATCCGCAAGGCCCATCGCGTCATCGTGCTGAACAAGGGGCGCGTCGCCGAGACCGGAACCTATGCCGAGCTGATGTCCCGCAAGGGCCTGTTCGCCCAGCTCGTCCAGCGTCAACTTTCCTGAGGAACACCGCCATGGCCCGCCGTCCGACGACAAGCCGCGTCAGCGAAAAGTTCGTGCCTCTCAGCCTCCTGGACCTCGACCGGGTCGCGGGTGGATTGACCGATCCCGACAAGAACCAGACGAGCGGCGATCCGACGACGCAGACCGCCGACGGCGCGGCGTTTGCCCAGACGGAGACGCCGGCGGCCAGCGACGCGCACGATCGGTTCGACGCGCTTGTCCAGGATTTCGCGCCCGACCACGCGCTGGATCACCAGTCGCCGCAGCAGATCGAGGGCGTCGCGCACGACGTCGCCGACGGCAAGCTCGACGGTTCGCTCGGTACCGTCGTGCAGATGGTTGGCCAGCTCGACGCCAAGGCGCATCCCGAGCAGGTCGCCCAGCTCTCGGCGGCGCTCCTCGACCGCTACGCCGACTTCGCTGCCGCCGACCGCCCCGCCGCCCTGGCGGGGCTGCTGGACCAGCCGGGCTTCCAGCCCGCCAGCCTGGCGTCGCTGGCGCACGAGGCAGCCGGTCACGATCCGCAGGCAGGCTTGCAGCTTCTCACGGAGGCGGCCGGCGCGTTCCAGGCAGCCGGACACAGCGCCGACGCCACCGCGATGCGCGGGGCGTTCGCGAGCGAACTGGTCGGCGTGCTGTCGCACGCCGAGCCCGAGACGCTGACGGCGCTGCTCGCGGAAGACACCGTGACCGTGAAGCAGTATCGCGACGCCTTCATCACGCTCAACCGGACGGCCGACGTGGACACCATGATCTCGGCCTACGAGGGACTGTCGGACTGGTTCGGCAGCGACGCCGCCGTGCGCGCGGACGCCAACGCCCTTGCCGTGCGCACGGCGCTGGTCGCCGACCTGCGCACGGAAGCAGCGGGCGTGGCGAACACCGCCGTGGCGCTGGCCGACGCCTTCACCACCCGCAGCGCCGACATCCAAGGTCTCGGCCTCTCGGCCGATCTCGCCACCATCTATGTCGCCGAAGCGAGATTCGCGACAGGGCGCTTGCCCGGTTTCTATGCGGAAGTGCTCGGCGATACGGCCGAGGCCGGCATCACGGGCGCCGCGTTCGCGACGCTGGGCGCCTGGGCCTATGCCGGGCTGGTGGCGGCGTCGCCAACCGCCGGCGCGTGGCAGGCGGTCGATCAGCTCCTCGACCTGCCGTCCAGTGATGAAGTCGATACCTTGCTGACCCGAGCGTTTGCCGACGCGATGAAGACCGATCCCAACGCCGCGGTGATCGGGCGCCTCCTGTCCGAGGGTGTCGCGTCCGCACCGGAGATCGTTGCGGGTCTGCTGCAGAACTACGACGTCAAGACCGACACGGCGAATGGCTTCGCCAGGGACTTGGCGGCCATCGCCGCGGCAGCCGGCTCGGCCGCCACCGCGTTCAATGCACTGATTCCCGACGCTACATTTGCCGCCATCGTGAAGGAGGCGGCCGACGGCACGCTCGATCAGCGCGAGCTTACTCTCGTGCCCGGGCTGGTGCTCGCCGATTACACGCTGCCCCTCGGAGAGCTCCCGAGCGCGGTGCTGGCGCAGGCCATGGACAACCTCGCCGCAGCGCTGCAGGGGAGATCGTGGACGCCCGCGGAGCTGCACGCGACGACGCCGATCCTGCGCGACCTGGTAGCCGCCTACGGTCCGGCCCTGATGGCCGAAAGCATCATGCGACTGGCGCGGATGAGCATCCTGAACGGTTCGGACGTCGTCCAGACGCTGACCGAGATCGGCGGCGACGCCGGCATGACGCTCTTCCTGATCGATTTCGTGAAGGACAGGCTGGGAAGCGGCACCCTGAGCATGGCCGATGCCCGCATGGCTCCGGTGCTAACCGGGGCGCTCGGGCGCTATACGTTCGGCGACGCTCTCGACAGGCTGGCGGACACCGTGGCGATCGGACGTCTCGACGCCGATGCGGCCACCAAGCTCGTCACCGAGCTTTGGCCGGCCGCGACGGCGGCGGCCGTCGCTCCGCTGCTGCAGGCCGAGGTCGCCGTGGCCAAGCAGGAACTCGGGCTGCCGGACGCCGCTTCGGCCGTGGCGGCGTTGAAAGCCTCTCTCGCCAGTGTCCCGTCGCCCCTGATCGGCGCGGTTGCCGAGTTGGGCAGCTACGACCTCGACCAGGCCCTTCATCAGCTGGCGCGCGTGGCCGACGCCCTCGACGCCGACATCGGCAGCACGCTGGCGCGGGTCCAGGGTGAACGCGGCGTCGAAATCCGCGATGCGGCGGCCGAAGCGTTGGCGACCATGATCGGGCACGGCGAGCTCGGTGCGGCCGAAGCGGTGGCTGCGATCCGGACGGTATGGGCGCGGGCGGACGGAATCGATCGGGCGCACGACGCCTATCGCGACTGGTACGCGCCGCTTGCTGCCGAGATGGGGTACGTGCGGCTGGCCGAGAAGGCGGGCAGCGTTTCCGCCACCGACCTTCACGGCGCGGCTGAGCTTCGCGCCTTCGTCCAGCAGTTCCATGACCAGGTGGCCGGCGGCACCTTCGCCGCGGCTGCCTTGGCGCAGGCGGCCAGCCGGCCGATGATCGCCGGCACGGTGATCGAGCTGCTGAACGCCGCAGCCGGTGCCGCCGACGTGTTCGCCGGCTCCCTGTTCGTCGACGTCCTCGCCAACCTCGGCAACGGCAATGGGGGTGCCGGCGATCCGACTTGGCAGTTCCGCGACGCCCTTCGCGGCGAGCTGACACGCATGCTGACGGGCGATGCCGCCACCCAGGCCGGCTGGGTTGCGGCCCTCAAGGAGGCGCTGGTCGACGGTCATCAGTCGGCCGCGAGCATCGTCGGCGAGCTCGAGCTAATGGTCGAGAACGCGTTCGCCCGCCAGTCCCTGAAGGACAGCAACAATCACTGGAACGACACCGACGCGGCGCGCCAGGCGATGCGCGACGTGTGGGCCGGCGTCGACCGCATCGTCGCGGCCACCGGGGTTGCCTTGCTGGCCGACGCCAAGACGTCGACGGCGGCGCGCGACGCCGCGCTCGACTGGTTCCGCGCCCAGATGCCGAGCGGGCAGCTCGCGATCCTGACCGCCCTGCCGGCGGGCCATGCCGAGACGGCGGCGCTTCGCGCGATCGTCTCGCAACGCCTCGACACCTTCGACTGGGCGGCCGAGAAGCAGGCTGCCGACACCCATATCTCGGTCGGTGCCTATGGCCCGGCTTACATGTGGACGGTGTTCCGCAGCGAGCACGGCGTGCACGACCTGCGCGGCGCCGTGGCGCTGGCCGGCATGGTGGGCGAGTCGCAGGCGGCGCCGATCCTCGACATGGCGCGTGCCTGGGGCATCAGCCTCGGTTCGAGGTACGACGCCCCTCCAGGGCCGACCATGGGGGCGATCGCCTACGAGGTCCTGACGACCGGCCGCACCACCCTGGCGCAAAGCCTCGCCTTGGAGGTCAAGAGCGGCGACGCTACGATCTACGAGGTCATGGACGACCTCAAGACGCTGTCGACGTTCGCGTCGCGCAACGTCGACACGAGCCTGCTCGGCAAGGTCGCCAGTCCGGTCAACTGGGCGAACGATACCTACACTCAGGTTTCGGCCCTCGTGACCTCGGCGCTGAAGACGCTGGGCGAGCCCAACGCCGCCGCCGCGGCTTTCGTGTACAGCGTCGATAGTGGCGCCGCCTTCGCTAACTTCGCGGGAGGCAATGCCATCGCCCAGCTCACCGCCAGCGTGGCGGAGGCGAACAAGCTCGGCGTCAGTGTGGACTACGTGCTGGTCGCCGTGCTCAATGGCAACTACAGGCCGCAGGTGGAAGCCTACGCCCTGTCGCAGCTTCAGGCGCGACTGGCGTCCGGAGCGACGACCGCTGGCATCGCCGGCGAGGTGGCCGATGGCGGCTTGAGTGCGTCGCGCGCGATCGAGCTGCTGCGCGATGTCGCCGGCCATGCCAACGCCAGCTTCGGCACCTTGCTGGCCAACATGCTCGACAGCGTCCAGACCGCCAACACGCGGGTCTATGGATTGCTGGGAGCGGCTGCTGCCGCGATGGGCAGCGGCGTGCTGGCACAGGCGATCGGTGGCGACGTTGCCGCCGGCCGGGTCGACGCCGCCGCCGCGGCGTCCGCCGTGCTCGAGATCGCCCAGGCGTCGAAGGCCGATGCCGCCCGGTCGCTGGGCGCCTTTGTCGCCAGCGCCGGCACCGCTGCGGCCGGCGCCGCGGCGGTCAAGTTGCTGGACGACGTGCTGGCTGCCGGCGGCACGAACCTGAGCGTTGCCGACACGCTCGATTCGATCCGGACCGTCCTCGACGGTCGCCACCAGTCGCTCGCCACTGCCGACACCGAAGCGCTGGCGACCCTGGCTGACCTCTATGCGAAAGGCGCCATCGATCACGCCAACGTTGCCGGCCTGATCGACATTCTCGACGGGACCGTGCCCGATCGCGGACTGATCGCGCTGATGGACAAGATCAACGCCCTGCCCAATTCGACGGCGCAGGATGCCTTGAAGTTGCTGGTCGGCGAGGAGATCGCGGAGCGTGTCGAAAGCGGCGCCCTGTTTGCCGCGCTGATACCCGAGCTGGACGCGACCTATCGCAGCGGACAGACGGCGGCGGCCAAGGGCGTCGCCTATCAGGAGATCCTCGACCTGGTGGAGAAGGCCATCCGGGCCGAGGCCTATGCCGGTCTCCTCGTGGGCATCGAGCGGCCCAGCGCGGCCGAGCACGCCGCGGCGGAGACCCTGGTGTCGAGCCTCGCCACCTTGGAGGATTCACGGGCAGCCTACGAATTGTGGAGCGCCGCGCACGAGGCGCCGAACAGCAGCGGCCTGGGCTTCCTGCAATGGATCGCCAATGGCAGTGCCGAGAACCGCGCGGCGGTGATCAACGGCGCGATCGCCGAATGGACGCAGCAGATGGCGAAGACCGGCGAGGTGTCGGCCCATGACAAGGCGATGGCCTTTGCCGTCCAGCGCGAGCTCATCTTCCCGCCGCTGGCCGCCGCCTATGGCCCGGGCATCACGGCGGCCCAGCACGACGCCGCGGCGGCGCAGATGGCCGCCAATCTCGGGGAGCTGGTCGGCCAAGTGGGGAGCCTGGTCGACACCGTCATGAAGTCATCGGCGGCCAGCGTGCTGCTGGCGGCGCACCGCGATCGCCAGGAGTTCTCCGAGCAATTGGCGGGAGCGTCCTCACCCTGGGTCGTGATCGCGACCTCGGCCGCGTACTCGGCGGCGACCGGCGGCCTGCCCATGACCGTCGCCATCACTGCCGTCCAGCTGCTGATGCAGGTCGAGGGTTTCCGACAGTTGTGCGGCAGCGGGCTCTCGGCGACCATCGAGGCTGGGCTGGCGGTCCTGAGCATGGGACGGTCGGTGCTGGTCGCGGGCGCACAGGAGTTCATCGAGCACAAGCTCGATTCCGCGATCGGCGTCGCCACCGGCACGCAGGCCATGTTCGAGGCCCTGGCGAGCGGCAATGCCGCGGGCTTCGGATCGGCCGTGCTGAGCTTCGCCGACAATCTCAGCGCGCTCGCCAACATCTACGACCTGCGCTCGAACGTCGTGGCGATCTACGCCGCCTTCCAGCAGGCCGTGGTGGTGTTCAAGCAGGGATATGCCGAGCTCACCAACGCGCTGGCGCCGCTGATGGGCCAGGACCGCGATTTCGAGCGCAAGCATGCGCTCGGCATCTCGTTCCTGTAAGCGGGAAGCTGCCGCCGGCCGCCGCGCTCAGGGGCGGCTGGATGGCCGGCGTACGGGCGCGGGCTTCGGCGCCCGAGGCCGCTGCCGGCCGGGAAGGACCTCGTCGCGCGAGAGATTGTCGTGCACGTCGTCCATGCGTCGGTAGTCGATCGTCACTTCTTCGCCGAGCTCGATATCCCTGACCGCGTAGTAGGTCACGTCGCCGTCGTCGGACTGAAGGTTGGGCGTCTCGGAGTGGTTCATGTACCAGCCGACCGAGATGCGCAGGAAGTCGATCGGCGCCCAGTAGCCGCCGGTGGTGCGGATGCCGAAGCGCTGGAACAACTTTTTGTGCGGCGAGGCATGCGCCTTCGCGAGCGGCACCCAGCGACTGTCCTCGGGCGACCAGACGCGGACGAACGCGCCCTTCTCGATCCTGGTATCGGAAAAGCAGCCAATGCCGTGGATCTTGGACGGCCCGAGATAGAGCAGGGCCTTGTGCCATTTACGCTTACGCATCGCGCGGTGATCTCGATGTTCACAAGCAGGCGCGCGTTGTGCCCTGCTTCGCGATCGATGGCAACGAAAAGTGCTCAGGCTCGTCGGTTCTGCGCATTCCAGAACAGCTCGAGGTTCGAGATCAGCGCCGGACTGAAATGGCACAGCGCCTGCTCGCGGGCATAGAGCGCCGCGTATTTCCGGAACGTATCCATCGGCTCGGCCGACAGCCGCAGCGCCCGGCGATTGCCGATGGCGCCCACCGCGCCCGAGCCGGTCAGGCGGTCGATCACGCGCTCGATGGTGGCGTCCATCTCGGCAGGGTCGATGACCTCGTCGCAGATCATGCGGCCGACCTCGGAATCACACTCGATGCGGCGCTCGTACATGATCGCCTGGCGCGTGATGCGATCGCCGACGAAGCGGGCCATGCGCAGGTTGGCCATCGCCGGGATGATGCCTTCCTTGCGCGCCGGCAGGGTCATGTAGGCATCGCGGCCGGCGATGTTGAAGTCGGTCGCCAGAAGGATCTGGCAGCCGCCGCCGATGGCGAAGGTCTCCACCGCCGAGATCCAGAGCTTCTCGATCGAATCGCCCGCGACCTCGTCGGGCGGTACCTCGGGGCGAGCGAGGCCGCGGAACATCTTGTTCACGAAGCCCAGGTCGCGGACCAGGAACCACAGGAACGGGATCTTGCCGTAGTAGAGATGCGTGAGGTTGATGCCGGCATTGAAGATGCGCCGGCCGGCATACTTGCCCTCGGGCACCACCTCGCCGCGCAGCACCGCGACCTGGCTCTGCGGATCGAGGATGCAGACGTCGGCCGCGATCTCGGTGGCGGGCTGGGTCGAATTGTCCTCGGAGTTCAGGAAGCGCTTGTTGGCCAGCAACAGGACCGCGGCCTTGCCCCGGCGCTCGACCTTGGCGAAGCCGAGATCGAGCGTCCCGTCGCGCAGGAACTTGGCCAGAGCCTCGGTCGATTCCTCGCGCGGCAGCAGCATGGCGTGACAGAGATGCAGGCCGCACTCGGGATCGGCCAGGAACTGGTTGAACAGGATGCCCTGGTCGATCTCGCAGCCGTCCTTGTCGGCCTGCCGCAGCTCGGCCTCGGCCGTGACCTCGGGGCGGCTGGGCACGAGGCCCGGCACCATTTCGGCCACGTCATAGGCCAGCCGCTCGACGCGCACGAACTTCGAGCGGTTGGCGGTCACGCGGTCGTAGAGCGTACGGGCATGGCGGCGCAGGAAGGCGAAACGCGCCTCGCGCGCGGCCTGCTTGATCGCCTCGGCGGTGTCGAAAGTGGCGGGATTGCGCTTGGGCTTGGGGCCCAGGCGGGCCAGTCGCTCCTTGGCGTCGAGCCAATAGGCAGAGAAGTGCGCGGCGTCGGCCGCGAAGTCGCCGCTTGCGACCGGTGCCGAAACCACCGAATCCATGTTGTTCTGCTTCCTGCCCGACAGAAAATTGGAGCGGGCGACGGGATTTGAACCCGCGACCTACGGCTTGGGAAGCCGACGCTCTACCCCTGAGCTACACCCGCGTCGGCAGGATATTAGAGCGTGTCCCCATCCTGCGGAAGCTCCTCTTTGCCGGGAGCGCGGCACTCCAGTGCCGCTCATGCGGTGCTGCAATCGGCGAAGACGCGCCACTGGAGTGGCGCGCTCCCGGCAAAGAGACCAGCGCGTCGGGCTCGTTCACTTCACCGGGCCATAAAAGATGATCCAGATGGCGAAATCGTCGGTGAAATCCTCGAAGCCGTGCTCGGCATGGGCCGCGGCGAAGCACATGTCGCCCGGTCCGACCGCTGTGCGCTCGCCGTCGACCCGGTAGAAGCCCGAGCCGGCCGCGACGATATAGACCTCGTCGCGCTGATGCGGCTTCTGCGGCCCGTCGGTCGGGCGCGGCGTGAAGCGGATTTCGAGGTCGCCGTCGATGAAGGCCTTGGCCGAGCGGCCGGGCTTCCAGGGTAGGCCACGCGCGGTGACCAGCGAAATGGGGGCAGGCGTGCGGTCCATGACAGCCTCAACTTTGGCTTCGACCGTGCGATAGTAGCGCATGCTCGACGAAGTCCTGACACAAGAAGAGCGCGCCGTGGTGGCGCGCGCCCGCGAATTCGCTGAACAGCATGTCGCCCCCAACGCGGCCCGTTGGGAGTGGGAGCGGCGCTATCCGCTGGAGACCATCCGGGAAGGGTGCAAGGCTGGCCTGCACACGATCGAGCTCGCCAGGAAGCATGGCGGGCAGGGGCTCTCCTTCTCCTGCAAGCTGCGCGCCTTCGAGGAGATTTCCAGGCACGACTTCGCTTTCGCCTTCGCGATGATCAACCATCACAACGCGGTGGCGCGGTTCGCCCGCGACGGCCAGCCGACCCATGTCGCGCGCCTGCTGCCACGCATGATCGCGGGCGAGGTCATCGGCTGCGCCGGTTTGAGCGAGCCCGGCGTGGGCAGCGATTTCGGCGGGCTGGAGATGTCGGCGGTGAAGGTCGAGGGCGGCTGGAAGCTGAATGGCGCCAAAGCCTGGATTACCAATGCCGCCGTCGCCGGCCTCTCGGTCGCCTATGCCCAGACCGACAAGGCGCAGGGCTATCGCGGCATCGCCTGCTTCGCCATCGAGGCCGACCGGCCAGGCTTCGAGCGCAGCAAGCCGTTCGAGCTGCATGGCGGCCACGCCATCGGCGTCGGCGGCTTCCGGCTGGTCGACTACGTCGCGCCCGACGAGGCCGTGCTGCATCCGCCGGGCCAGGCCTTCAAGGCGGCGCTCGCCGGCATCAACGGCGCGCGCGCCTACGTCGCCGCCATGTGCTGCGGCATGCTGCAGGCTTCGCTGGAGACCACGGTGCGCTACACGCGCGAGCGCAAGACCTTCGGCCAGCCGGTGATCGATCACCAGGGCGTGCGCTGGAAGCTTGTCGACGCCGCGACCGATCTCGAGGCGGCGCGGCTACTGACCTATCGTGCGGCGCGGCTGATCGACGAGGGTGGCGATGCCGTACTGCCGGCGGCCTACGCCAAGAAATTCGCGACCGAGATGGCATTGAAGCGCATCGCCGACTGCATCCAGGCGATGGGCGCCAACGGCCTGCGCGCCGAATATCCGCTGGCCCGCCATCTCGCCTGCGCCAAGATCGCCGCCTACACCGACGGCTCGATCGAGATGATGAACGAGCGCATCGGCGCCGGCCTCTCACAAGTATTTGGGGCCCAGGTGTTCGGATGATCCTATCGACGGTCGAGATGCATACCGGCGGCGAGCCGACGCGCATCGTCGTCGATGGCTGGCCGCGCTTCTCCGGCAAGACCTTGCTCGACAAGCGGCGCGAGGCGCGCGAGCGCTTCGATCACCTGCGGCGTGGCCTGATGCTGGAGCCGCGCGGCCACGACGGCATGTATGGCGCCCTGCTGGTCGAGCCCGACCATCCCGAGGCCGATCTCGCCGTGCTGTTCATGCACAACGAGGGCTATTCGACGATGTGCGGGCACGCCACGGTCGCGCTGGCGCGCTGGGCGGTCGACAGCGGCCGCGTGGCGCGGCGCGATCCCGAGACAATCGTGCGCCTGCAATGCCCGTGCGGCCTGGTGACGGCGCGGGTCGCGGCGGACGGCACGGTGCGGTTCGAGAGCGTGCCTGCGTTCGTCTATTGGCTGGATCGCGTTGCGCCGACACGGACCTGGGGGCCGGTGGCGGTCGACATCGCCTATGGCGGCGCGTTCTACGCGTTCCTGACCGCCGATGCGATCGGGCTCGACCTCCACGGCTCGCCCATGCGGACCATCGTCGATGCCGGCGAGGAGATCGCCGAGGCGACGGCGAAGGCCGTGAAGATCGAGCATCCCGATGAGCCCGATCTCGCTTTCCTCTACGGCACGATTCTGACCGACGGCGGTGATGGTGCGAACGGCCGGCCGAGCCGCAACGTCTGCATCTTCGCCGGCCGGCAGATCGATCGCAGCCCGACCGGCAGCGGCGTCACCGCCCGCATGGCGCTGCAGATGGCGCGTCGCGAGGCGAAGCTGGGCGACGAACGCCTGTTCGAGAGCTGCACGGGCGCCGTCTTCGGCGGCCGCGCCGTGCGCGAGGCAGCGCCCGTCGGTGGCCGCAAGTCGTTCATCGTCGAGGTCGGTGGCCGCGCCCATCAGACCGGCGAGGCCCGCTTTCGCTTCGACGATGATGATCCGTTGAAAGAGGGCTTTTCTCTTGGCCTCTAGAGTCATGATCTTCCGGACCGCCGGCCGGAGGCCGGCGGTCCGGAAGACTTATGAGTTGTGGCCGCGGCGCAGGGCCTGGTCCAAGTCGTCGAACAAATCGCTCGTTTCCTCGACGCCGACCGACAGGCGCAGCAGGTCGGTCGGGCATGGCGTGCCCGGTCCTTCGACGCTGGCGCGATGCTCGATGAGGCTTTCGACGCCGCCCAGGGACGTTGCGCGCTTCCACAGTTCTACGCGCGCTGCCGAGGCGATGGCGGCGCGCTCTCCGCCTTTGACGCGTACCGACAGCATCCCGCCGAAGCCGCCCGTCATCTGCTTCTTCGCCGCGGCGTGCCCGGCAAAGGAGGGCAGGCCGGGATAGAGCACCTCGGCCACCATCGGATGGGACGCGAGACGCTCGGCCAAGGTCTGCGCCGAGCGACAGGCCCAGGCGACGCGCGGGAACAGCGTGCGCATGCCGCGCGTCAGCAGCCACGCTTCGGTCTGGCCGAGGATGGTGCCGAGTTGCGCGCGGATGGTCCTGAGCTTCTGCCAATGCTCGTCGTCGCGCGCGCTGACCAGGGCGCCTGCGATGATGTCGGAGTGTCCGTTGAGATACTTGGTCGCCGAATGCATGACGATGTCTGCGCCGAGTTCGATCGGCCGCGTCAGTACCGGCGTGCCGACCGTCGAATCGACGCCGAGCAACGCGCCGGCGCGATGGGCGATGTCGGCAGCCGCGGCGATGTCGGTGACGCACCAGGTCGGATTGGCCGGCGTCTCGATCCACACCAGCTTGGTGCTGCCGGGTTTCACCGCGGCGGCGATGGCGTCGGCGCGATCGGCATCGACGAAGTCCACCCTCAGGCCCCAATGCTGCGCGAAGCCTGCGAGCCAGTTGCGTAGCGACCAGTACATCACCTTGGGCGCCACGACGTGATCGCCCGGCGCCAGTGCCAGGAAGCAGGTAGTCGCTGCGCTCATACCTGAGGAGAAGACGAGCGCCTTGGCGCCGCCTTCGAGGGCCGCCAGCGTCGCCTCGGCTTGATCAAAGGTCGGATTGTCGGAGCGCGCATAGATGCGACCGGAGCTGTAGCCGTTGTCCTCGTCGCGCTGATAGGTGCTGGCCATATGGATCGGCGGCACCACGGCTTTCGTCACGGGGTCGATCCAGCCCATCGCCTGGGCGGCGAGCGAAGAAGCGGCAAAGGTCTTATTTGTCATGGAAATACCGTAGCTTACGTGTTTCTTACAGACGCGCGTGATCTTATAGCGCATCGTCGCACATCCGTTGCAGATGCATTACTATCCGCTCACCGCAACGGCCCGGACCGCTCCATGTCCGACGTCCGATTGTGTGTTGCGAACCGCCCCATCGTCTCGGTCTGGAACCGGAGTCCGTGTAATGGATGTCGAAACTTTCGCCCACCCGTCGCAGCAGCTGGCCACTCCCGCTCGTGGCGATCGCGTCGCCCGAACGCGCGACGCCATCGTCGGCTCCGCCCTCGCCCTCGCGCTTGCCGGCGAAGTGGCGCCCATCGTCCGCGACATCGCGAAGATGGCCGGCGTCTCGGCGCGCACCGTGTTCCAGCATTTTGCCGACACCGCCGAGCTCTATGTCGCCGTGCTCGGCCGCGTGCTGGCGGCCGCGCTGGGCGAGGTCGACTTCAACATGTCGCTGCCGCTCGACGAGCGCATCGCCATGATCATCAACCAGTGCTCCGAGCGCGGCGAGCGCCTGTTGCCGATGTGGACTTTCGTCGAGACGCTGCAACGGCGCTCGACCGAGGCGTCCGAGATGATCGTCCAGATGTACTCCGCCAACCGCGGCCAGGTCGCGAGCTGGTTCGAGCATGAGCTGGCGGCGTTGCCTGCCGACTCGCGCGAGCGCACCTTGAACGCGCTCGCCATGGCGTTGGCGCCCGAGAGCTGGGTCGTGCTGCGCGAGCGGCTCGGCCTGTCGGTCGAGCAGGCGCGCGAAGAGCTGACGTTCGTCACCCGCGCCGTGCTCAGCGGCGGCGCGCTCCGCGCATAGCGAGGCGGGCCAGCTCCTCGAGCTGGCGATCCCTGAGGCCCATCTCGGTGAGATGGGCCACGGTGTTCTGAACATAAGCGAGATTGCTGCCCGTGGCGCCGTGTCCATTTCGGACCAGCGCCACGGCTTTTTTGAGGGGCAGCTTGCCGGCGAACTGGCGGTGCTCGCGGTCGGCGAGATAGACCAGCGCCGGCACGGTGCGGCCATCGTCGAGATGGATCGGCCGGATCGTCTCCTCGTAGACGCCGTCATTGTCGATCTCGCGATGGATCAGGTAGCGGCGCACGGCGTCGTAGTGCTTCGCCGGCAGGCGATGGGCCAAGCCGCGGCAGGAGCCGCCGGGCAACAGGCCCAGGATCAGCCCGGGTTGCTTCGGCGTGCCGCGATAGTGTTCCGAATAGATGCAGAAGGCGCGATGCCAGCCGTGCAGCCGCGCGCCACAGGTTTCGGGCGTGGCAAAGCCCGGATTCCACATCAGCGAGCCGTAGCCGAAGACCCAATAGGGACGGGCGCTCATGCTCTTCCGGAACGCGAGCCCCCGGCTCGCTTAAGCGCCTTCATAGGCGCGGATGATCATGAGCGAGCCGGAGGCTCGCGGTCCGGGAGAACATGAAGATCACGCCTGGTTGAGATGGATCAGCGCGCGGCGGATCTCGCGGGTGCGCGTGAACAGGTCGAACAGCTTGTCGCCCTCGCCCCAGCGGATGGCGCGCTGCAGGTAGAACAGGTCTTCCTGGAAGCGTGCCAAGACCTCGAGTACGGCCTCGCGGTTGTTCAAGAACACGTCGCGCCACATCGTCGGATCCGACGCGGCGATGCGCGTGAAGTCGCGGAAGCCGCCGGCGGCGAAGCGCAGCACTTCGCTGTTGAGATGGCCCGCCAGGTCATCAGCCGTGCCGACGATGGTGTAGGCGATGAGATGCGGCAGGTGCGAGGTGATGGCGAGGATGCGGTCGTGGCCGGCGGGATCCAGCCGGTCGGTCAGGCTGCCGAGGCCCTTCCAGAAGGCATCGAGCTTGTCGACGGCAGCGGGGTCGCTGTCGGGCAGCGGCGTCAGGATGGTCCAGCGGCCGTCGAACAGCTCGGCGAAGCCCGCCTCGGGGCCGGAATTCTCGGTGCCGGCCACGGGATGGGCCGGCACGAAGTGCACCCCCGCCGGCAGATGCGGCTGCATGGCATCGACCACCGCCTGCTTCACCGAACCGACGTCGGAGACGATGCAGCCCGGCTTGAGGCTGGGCGCGATGGTGCGCGCGGCCTCGCCGCAGGCGCCGACCGGCGTGCAGACGATCACCAGGTCGGCATCCTGGCAGGCCGCCGCGAGATCGGTGCCGCAATGGTCGACCAGCTTCAGCCGGTTGGCGATCGCGGCGGTCTCCTCGCTGCGCGTGGCAGCGACGATCTTGTCGGCGAGGCCGCCGCGGCGGGCGGCGAGCGCAATCGAGCCGCCGATCAGGCCGATGCCGATCAGGGCGATCTTATTGAACAGGGGCTTGGTCATTTGTTGCCGGCGACGAAGCGGGCGAGCGACGCGTGCACGGCCTTGACCTCGCTCTCGGTGCCGATGGTGATGCGCAAGAACTCCGGCAGGCCATAGCCCGCGATCATGCGTGGGATCAGCCCGTCGTTCATCAGCCAGTCGTTGGCGGCGGCAGCGCGCTCCTTGGAGCCGAAGCCGACCGTGAGGAAGTTGCCGACGCTGGGCAGCGGCTTCAGGCCGAGCTTGGTGAGTTCGGTGCTGAGCCAGGGCAGCCAGATGTCGTTGTTGGTGCGGCTGGCATCGGTATGCGCGATATCCGCCATCGCCGCGATGCCGGCAGCCTGCGCCGCCAGGTTGACGTTGAACGGCTGGCGCAGTCGGCTCATCACGTCGACGATGCCGGCCGGGCCGTACATCCAACCCAGTCGCAGTCCACCCAGGCCATAGATCTTGGAGAAGGTGCGGGTCATCACGACGTTCTCGGCCTGGTCGACCAGCTCGACGCCCGATTCGTAGTCGTTGCGGCTGACATACTCGGCATAGGCCGCGTCGATCACAAGCAGCACGTTCTTCGGCAATGCGGCATGCAGGCGGCGCACGTCGTCCTTGGTGATGTAGGTGCCCGTCGGGTTGTTGGGATTGGCGAGGCAGACCACGCGCGTCTTGTCGCTGACCTTGGTCAGCATGGCATCGACGTCGGCGCGATGGTCCTTCTCGGGCGCCGCGACCGGCGTCGCACCGACGCCGAGCGCGTTGATGGGATACATCAGGAAGCCGAACTGGCTGTAGAGCAGCTCGTCGCCCGGGCCGCAGTAGGCCCGCACCAGCAGGTTCAGAAGCTCATCGGAGCCTGCGCCGCAAACGATGCGCTTGGCGTCGAGGCCGTAGTGCCGGCCGATTGCGGCGCGCAGGTTGCCGGAATCGCCGTCGGGATAGCGATGCAATTCGGTCGCCGCCTTGGCATAGGCCGCCATCGCCTTGGGGCTGGGGCCGAGCGCGCCTTCGTTCGACGACAGCTTGGCGATCGTTTGCTTGCCCTCGACCGAGTCCTTGCCCGGCACATAGGGCGCGATCTTCATGATGCCCGGACGCGGGGTAAGCGCGCTCATCGCGATCTCCTAAATTGGTCAGGCCCGCGCGATCGACGGCACGGCGTAGGCGCCGATTGCCGCGACGCGGCCGTTCTTGAGCTCCAAGCCGGTCTCGAGCTCGCGCAGGCGCTTGTCGCTATCGGCGATCACGCCCGGCAGCTCGACCAGGTAGTGATGCACGCCGCCCGCAACCTGGTCCAGCACCGACGTGAAGGCGGGGAGGCCAGCCTTGGCAAGAGCGCCGGAAATGCGGTTGCGGCTGAGGCCGTCCACCGATTCGATCGAGATCAGGGCGCGGTCGTCACCCGATTCCTCGGGCTCCATGCGCGCCAGCACGAACGCGGAGATGCCGCGCGCGCGCGCGTTGGGCATGACCATGAAGGGCAGCCGCGCGACGATGTTCGGCAGCGTGGCATCACGGCCCGCCAGCAACGGCCACCAAGGTGCTGCATCGGCTTCGATCGGCACCGGCACGACGCCCAGGGTCGACGGGTTGGCGCGCACCGCCGCCAGCACCTGGGCCGGCGTGTCGTTGGCGACGAAGGTGATCTGGCAGCCGAAATGGTCGCGCGCGAGGTCCCAGTAGCCCGGCTGGTCGTGCGGCCGGCAGATCGCGACCTTGATGTCCGGCGTCTGCATCATGGTGAAGGCGCACATCATCTCGCGCCACATGCGGTAGACGGCGGCCGGAGGGAACGGCCCCTGATGCGTCTCGAGCCGCTGGCGCAGGACCTGGGCTTCGCGGCCCGGCCGCAGCGCCAGGCCGCCCGACGGCTTGGAGGCGGCGATGCGATCGACCAGGGCTGCCCGGCGCTGGATGAGGCCATGCAACTCGCCGTCGATGGCGTCGATTTCCTGGCGCAAGCTGTCGAGACTGGGGGCGTCCATAGAGCCGTTGGTCCTGTGAGGCAGCGGCGATACTACGTCCGGCCGGCCCCCGTAAAGGCAAGAAACCTGGACCACCGCTTTGGCAACGCCCCTGCATCGCCCTGGGGCGCTTGCGTAAATCGGGCGACCTCCGTATAGAAGCCTCTCCGTGGAATTTGAGCCGACCGGCTTGCGACCACGTTAATCCTCGCTAAAAGGTCGGAGCGCTCCAAAAAGCCCCCGCCCTTGTCGGTCGGGGGCTTTTTTGTTGGCCGTGTACATTGGCCGCAGGAGACGACATGGAGGCTGCGATCGAGAAGCCCCCGTTTGATGGGCCAAACTTCGACGGCCTTGCCGACGCCGAGCGCAAGGCTCTGGCCCGGTGCCGCCACGCGGTCCTGGGCGCCGATCGGCCGCTGCGGCTCGACTGTGGCGTGGAGCTCGGCCCCTATCGCGTGGCCTACCAGACCTACGGCACGCTGAACGCCGACAAGTCGAACGCCGTGCTGATCTGCCATGCGCTGACGCTCGACCAGTTCGTCGCCGAGGAGCATCCCGTCACCGGCAAGGAGGGTTGGTGGGACAGCCTGGTCGGACCGGGCAAGGTGCTCGATCCGGCGCGCTACTTCATCATCTGCATCAATGTGCTGGGCGGCTGCATGGGCACGACCGGGCCGCTGGCGCTCGACGCCGCTGGCCAGCCGTGGAACCTGCGTTTCCCGGTCGTGACCGTCGCCGACATGGTGCGCACCCAGGCGGCCCTGCTCGACCATCTCGGCATCCCCGACCTGTTCTGCGTGATCGGCGGCTCGATGGGCGGCATGCAGGTGCTGGAATGGGCGGCGAGCTATCCCGCCCGCGTCTTCTCGGCGGTGCCCATCGCCTGCGCCGCCCGCCATTCGGCGCAGAACATCGCCTTTCACGAGGTCGGCCGCCAGGCGATCATGGCCGATCCCGAATGGAAGGGCGGCGATTACCGCCAGCACAACACCGTGCCGGCGCGCGGCCTGTCGGTGGCGCGCATGACCGCGCACATCACCTATCTTTCCGAGCAGGCGCTGCAGCGCAAGTTCGGCCGCGCGCTGCAGGATCGCGACGCGCTGGGCTTCGGCTTCGACGCCGATTTCCAGGTCGAGAGCTACCTGCGCTACCAGGGCTCGACCTTCGTCGATCGCTTCGACGCCAACAGCTATCTCTACATCACCCGCGCCATGGATTACTTCGACCTGGCCGCGGCACACGGCGGCGTCCTGGCCAACGCTTTCAAGGGCACGCCGACGCGCTTCTGCCTGTTCTCCTTCACCAGCGACTGGCTGTTCCCGACGCGCGAGAGCCGCGAGGTCGTGCATGCGCTGAACGCGGCGGCCGCCAACGTCTCGTTCGTCGAGGTCGAGAGCGACAAGGGCCATGACGCCTTCCTGCTCGACGAGCCCGAGATGTTCCGCACGCTGGCCGGCTTCCTCAAGGGCGCGGCCGCGGTGCGCGGCCTGAAGGACGTGCCGTGACCGCCGCCGCCATCCGCGTCGACCTGCAGCTGATCGCCGACATGGTCGATCCGGCGACGCGCGCGCTCGATGTCGGTTGCGGCGACGGCTCGCTGCTGGCCTACCTGGTGAACTTCAAGCGGGTCGACGCGCGCGGCATGGAGCTCAGCCAGACCGGCGTGAACGCCTGCGTCGCCGAAGGACTGTCGGTCATCCAGGGCGACGCCGACGCCGACCTGCGCGACTATCCGGACGACGCCTTCGACTACGTGATCCTGAGCCAGACCCTGCAGGCGACACGCGAGCCGCGCGAGGTGCTGCGCCAGATGCTGCGCGTCGGCAAGCGCGCCATCGTGTCGTTCCCCAACTTCGCGCATTGGCAGGTCCGCCTGCGCCTGGTGTTCGGCGGACGCATGCCCGAGACGCCGTCGCTGCCCTTCAAGTGGTACGACACGCCTAACATCCATCTCTGCAGCATCGACGACTTCCGCGCCCTCTGCCGCGACATGGGCGTGCGCATCGAGCGCGCCATCGTGCTCGACCGCAACAGCAAGCCGATCAACCTGCCGCCGCTGCTCGCCAACCTCGTGGGCGAGCAGGCGGTGTTCATGCTGCGGCGGGACTGACGCACTCTGTCATCCCGAGCGCAGCGAGGGACCTTTCTGGATCAGTAAAGGTCCCTCGCTACGCTCGGGATGACATCGGTATCTATTTCCTCTGGTTGCCCGCAAACACCGCGGTCAGGCCCAGCCCGATGAACAGCGTGCCGCTGACATAGCGTTCGACCTCGAGATAGCGCTTGTTGCGGCGCAGCCACTTGCCGGCGGTGCCGGCCAGGAAGGCGTAGCAGCCGTCGGTGATGAAGCCGAGCAGGGCGAACAGCAGGCCGAGGAAGACGATCTGCGACACGAGATGGCCGCGCTCGGGCTCGACGAACTGCGGCAGGAAGGCGAGGAAGAACAGCGCCGTCTTGGGGTTCAGCAGGTTGACGATGAAGCCGTCGCGGAACAGGCGGGCGTGGGTGTGGCGCGGCAGGTTGCCGTCGGCATCGGCCTCCTCGGCGCGGCCGAAGATCTTCTTGAGGCCGAGCCAGACGAGATAGGCGGCGCCGGCCCATTTCACGATGCTGAAGGCCAGCGCCGACGAGGCGAGCAGCGCCGACAGGCCGAGCGCCGCCGCCAGCACATGGACCAGGGTCGCGGAATGGATTCCGAGATCGGAGACGAAGCCCGCCATGCGGCCCTGCGCCACCGAGCGGGCGACGATGTAGAGCACGGCAGGCCCGGGGATCAGCAGCAGCACCAGGGCGGCGCCCAGGAACAGGCCGATGTTCGTGGCGCCGGGAATGACGATCTCCATGGCCGGACCTTTCTGCGAAGACGCGTTGGCGGCAGAAAGTCCCGGCCGGGCGGCCCTGTCAATGCCCGCGCGAGCCCGCCGCGCGCCGGAAGTTGGCCTCGATATTGTCCTGTCCCTGCTTCACGAAGCCATGCCGCTCGTAAAAACGATCGGCCGGGCTGCCGAGCAGGACGTCGAGCTCGCAGGGCAGGCCGATGGCATCGGCTTCGGCCAGCAGGACCTGCAGGATCTCCGTGCCCAGCCCGCGATTGTGATGGCGCGGCGCGAGGTAGAAGGAATCGATCTTGATCTCGGCCTCGCCGACGCGGAAGCCGACGCAGCCCGCGAGGTCGTCGCCGACCAGGATCAGGCGCAGGCCGGGCTCGGCGAAATGCTCGCGGAAGACGCGCCGCGCGCGCTCCGGGTGGTAGCGGAACACGCGCTCCAGATGCTCGCGCATCACTTCGATGCGGATCGCCAGCAACGGCTCGAAGTGGGCCTCGGCGGCGGGCGCGAAACGCCAAGTCGTGGACATGCTCTTACGATGTAGCTCGTCACAGAGCTTTTGACGAGTTGCCGCGAGGGCGACGAGATTGCCAGCACTGCCGGCACGATGCTTGCCAGTTTTTTGGCGGTCTACGGTCCGCCAAAATAGAACCGCGGTTGATTTAAAACATAACTTGGATTATATTAGCCGCGTGTCGCCTCGCGGCGGCTCCGCTCTATGCATCGTTCATCCGATACCCATCGCGCTCGGCCGCAGCCGGCCGGGCCTGTGCGGTCGAGCGCAAAACCGATAGCGATATAGCGGAAAAGTCCGAATTCGCCGGTAGGCCCCATGGCTAGTGGGTCGACTTTCGAAGTAACGCTACGACCTTCCGCGGGAACCTCGGGAACCTCGGAAACTCATCGCCCCGCCGAGGAAGAGGAGACAAACGCGAGTGGTCGCTGGCGTCGCCTGTCAGTGGATGCGGTCCAGCAGCCTGCCCGGCCGGAAGAAGTGCGACCAGGCCGAGATGTCCGACCAGGCGACTGCCGGATCATGCGACAGCAGGACGAGGTCGGCCCGGCCCACCAGGTTGTCTTCCGGCACGAAGCCGACGCCGCCGTCGGCGATGGAGATGCGGCTGTCGACCGAGTTGTCGCGATTGTCGCCCATCATGAAGTAGTGCTTGGGCGGCACCACGAACACCGGCGTGTCGTCCTGCTGGTCGGCATCGGTCAGCTCGACGATCTCGTGCTCGCGCCCGCCGGGCAGCGTTTCGACATAGAGAGTGGCCGCGCCGCGGCCGCCGGTGTCGCCGGTGAACGGACCGACCGGGCGGCGCGGGACGAGGACGTCGTTGATGTAGAGCCGGCCGTGCTTCATCTGGATGCGATCACCGGGCAGGCCGATCAGGCGCTTCACATAGGTCGTCGAGGGATCGCGCGGCAGGCGGAAGACGATGACATCGCCGCGCTCCGGCGACTTGCCGAGCAACCGGCCGGAGAAATCCGGCAAGAGGTCGATGGGCGAGGAGTAGCGGCTATAGCCATAGGGGTACTTGCTGGCGACGAGTTGGTCGCCGGTGAGAAGCGTCGGCACCATCGACGGTGACGGCACGTGATAGGGTTCGGCGAACACTGTGCGCACGATCAGCACGAAGCCGACGGCCAGCACGATCGATTTCAGCTCGCGACTCCAGCCGACGAGGCGCTGCCAAAGGGGGGTGGTGTCCATGGCTGAAATATAGTTCGGCGGAGCGCGGACCTCCAGGTCCGCTCATGGTCTTTGCTGGAGGCGCGCCACTCCAGTGGCGCGATCATCGCTTGTCTCGACAAAGACGCGCGACTGGAGTCGCGCGCCCCCGGCAACGAGCGGACCTGGAGGTCCGCGCTCCGGCAAGACCCTAAGCGGCGATCCTGGCGATGCGCGGCCGCGCCACGGCCAGCCAGTCCTTGGTGTCGAGCTCCATCGAGCGGTCGAGCCGGCCGGCATTGAAGAATAGCGTGTCGTTGCCGAGCAGGTCCTCCTCGACGACGATCGCCAGCGCCGGATTGAGCGAGAAGGGCGGCACCGAGCCCATGACGCAGCCGGTCAGCGCCTGCGCCGTGTCGGGCGAGGCAAAGCCGCATTTGCGGGCCTCGAACAGATTTGCAACCGCTGTGAAGTCGAGCTTCCGGTTGCCCGGCAGGATCGCCAGCACATGGCGCTTGCCCGCGCCGCCGCCACGCACGTCGAGGACCATGGCCTTGGCCGCCTGGTCGGGCCGGTTGCCGCGGATGGCGCTGATCGCTTCCGAGCGGCCTTCGGCCTCGTGCTCGATGACCCGGAACTTCGCCTTGGCGTCGCTCAGCAGCGACACCAGCTGCTCGAACACGTCAGCGGCCACGGATGACCTTCTCCGACAGGATCCTGAGCGCCTCGTCGAAGTCCGGTACCTTGCCGTCGGCGGGCGCGATGCCGGCATCGACGCTGCGGCGAAGGCTCTTCTCGATCACCTCGGTCATCAGTGGATCGACGCCGGTCTCGCGCAGAGTCCGGCCGACCAGCCCCATCTCCTCCCAGCGGCGATGCGCGTGGACGACATGGGTCTGCACCAGCGTGCCGACGAACTTGCCGAAGCCGAGCTGGTCGACATCGCCCATGCACTCCATGACTTCTTTCAGGATGCCCTGGCGCTCGGCGGTGACATAGGCCTCGATGCCCAAGGCCTCGGCACCCTTGATCAGCACGCTGCGGATCATCTTCACCGACGAGGCGCTGCCCGGCCTGGGGCCCAGCGCCTTGGCCACAAAGCCGCTGGCATTCATCCAGGCCACGACCGGCTCGACATCCTCGCCTGCCACCAGCATCGGCGCCTTGATGCCCGACTTGAAGAAGCCGCCCATGACGGCGATGTCGATGTAGCGGCCGCCGGCGGCCTCGATGGCCGCGCGATCCTCGTCCGACATCTTGCCGGTCACGGTGCAGAGATCGAGATAGTGGGCGCCCTTCTTGAGCAGCGGCGCGGCCGACTGCGCGGCCTCCAGCGCATGCTCGCCCTGGACGGCACAGATCACGAGATCTGCATCGCTCAGCGCCGGCGTGTAGCGGCCCTCGATCGCGACATCGAGCCTTTTCGCTTCCTTGCCGAGCGCTGTGCCGCGCGCGTCCTTGTCGAGAGCGGTGTCGATGGCGATGACGCGGCGCGGGGCGTTATCGCCGGGCCGCGGGGTGCCGCGCCAGCCGCCGTCAGCGCACAGACCGCGGGCGATGGCCGACCCCGCCTCACCAAAGCCCAGCAGCGCGATCACGCGCGGAGACAGCGACATGCGAATGCTCTCGATGATGTGTGTCGGGATCAGGACGCCGGTGCTTCGCCGTCCTCGGCGTTGCGCGTGCGCGCAGCCTGGGTGTCGCGCGAGCTGGCGACCCTGAGCTTGGGTCGAACGACCGCGAGCTCGGGCGTGCTGTGGCGCTCGGCGATGCCGGCATAGAGCTGCTTGCCGGCCTCGATGACACTCACGCCGGCGAAGCGGCCGAGCCAGCGCTGGCCGAAGCGCTCGACGGCCGGCGCCATGCGCAGCATCAGCCGCGAGTTGGTGGGCGGCATGTAGAGCGCACGGGCCTGGCGCATCGGCGCGAACATGTTGGCGCGCAGCAGGCCGGCGAGCTGGCCGGCCGAGTAGGGATGGCCCTGATAGAACGGCGAGCGGTCGATCTGAGACCAGAGGCCCGCGCGGGTCGGCGCCACGGTGACGAGGCGGCCGCCGTCGGCCATCACCCGCCAGATCTCGCGCAGCATCGGCCGCACCTGCTCGGTGCTTTCGATGGCATGGACCAGCAGCACGCGGTCGACCGAGCGGTCGGGCAGCGGCAGGTCGTTCTCGTCGACCAGGGCAACGAGGTTGCGGCCTTCACGCGGCCAGCGCGTCACGCCCTGCTGGGCCGGCATGAAGGCCAAGGTGCGCCCCGCTTCCTCGCGGAACGGCCGCAGGAAGGGCGTGGCATAGCCGAGCCCCAGCACGGTCTCGCCGCGCACGTTCGGCCACACTTCGCGCAGCCGCGCGCGCAGCAGGCGCACCGTCATCTGGCCCAGTGTGCTGCTGTAGAAGTCGTTGAGATCGAGGACGTCCGTCCACATGGGGCGATATTAGCAGAAACCGCGCCGTCGCGGCCATGGCAGTAACAAGGCAGCCTTGCTAACCTTGCAACATGAGCACGACGCTAGACATCGTTAGAATCCCGGTCCTGAACGACAATTACGTGTGGTTGATGCGCGAGCCGCAGAGCGGCGCGGTCGGCGTCGTCGACCCGGCGGTGGCCGGGCCGGTGCTTGCAGAGGCGGCCAAACGCCGCTGGAAGATCACCCATATCCTGAACACGCACCACCACGGCGACCATGTCGGAGGCAACCGCGAGATCAAGGAGGCCACCGGCTGCACCATCGTCGGCCCGCGCCGCGACCGGGCCCGCATTCCCGGCATCGATGTCGAGGTCGATGACGGCGAGCGCTACCGCCTTGGCGAAGCCGAGGCCGACGTGTTCTTCGTGCCGGGCCACACCAGCGGCCACATTGCCTATGCCTTCCGCGAGCAGAAGGCGCTGTTCTGCGGCGACACGCTGTTCGCGCTGGGCTGCGGCCGGATGTTCGAGGGCACGCCGCAGCAGATGTGGAACTCGCTCAGCCGGCTGCGCGCGCTGCCCGACGACATGAAGGTCTACTGCGCTCACGAGTACACGCAATCGAACGCGCGCTTCGCCGTCACGGTCGAGGCCGACAACGACAAGCTGCTGAAACGCTCGGCGGCGATCGACGCGGCGCGCGCCAAGGGCGAGGCCACGGTCCCGTCGCTGCTCGGCGAGGAGAAGGCGACCAACCCGTTCCTGCGCGCCGACGTGCTGGCCGTACAGAAGGCCGTCGGCATGCCGGGCGGCGATCCGGTCGCGGTGTTCGCCGAAGTGCGTCACCGCAAGGATGTGTTCCGGTAGAAACTAACGCCTTGCCAGACAGAGATACGCACTGACACCGAGCAGCGCCGCGAGCGCGGCGTAGAGCGGAGCCTGCGGGACGTTGAGGAACAGCCACGGCGCCGAGAGCGGCCCGATCGCGGCGCCGAAGTCGCGCCAGGTCGAGTAGCTTGCCTGGGAGGAGAGCACGCTCGACTTGCCGCGCTCGAGCACCAGCACGGGGATCAGCGTGTTGAACATGCCGCGCGTCATCACCACAACCAGGGCGCCCAGCAGCTCGTGATCGAGGGCGATCAGGGCGAAGCCCGCGACCAGCAGGATGCCGTTGATGACCGAGATGCGTCCCGCGCCGAAGCGGTCGCCGATCCAACCGCCCAGCGGCCCGGTGGTGATCTCGATCAGCCAGCGCAGCGCCAGGAGGATGGCGGTCGCCAGCACCGGCGCCACCCAGGTGATCGAATCCTTCATCAGGAAGGACAGTGTCAGCAGGAACACACCGTCGCTGGTGAAGCCCAGCATGAAGCCCCAGGTCTCCAGGCGATGCGGGATCGGCAGCCGGAATGGCTTCTTGTCGGTGATCTCGCGCGGCAGGCGCGGCAGCATCAATGCGGCACCAAGCGAGATCAGCGTCAGGCCGCCGAAGATCAGGAACACCGAGCGCGGCCCGACATTGAGTGCGATCCAGGCGCCGCCGACCAGCGACATGGCTTGGACGATGCCGATGGCGGCACGGCTCGCGCCGACGCGCTTGCCGGCATTGGCGCGATCGCTGACAGCATAGGCGAGCGTCGAGAGATTGAGCGAGGCGTAGGAGATGCCCCACAGGATGCGGGCGGCGATCTGGACGGCGTCGTTCTCCACCAGGCCGTAGAGCGTGGTCGAGACGACCGAGCCGATCGCGGCCATCACCATCAGGGCGTGCGGCCCGACCCTTTCGCCGATCGCCGCCACGCCGGAGTTGGCCAAAAGCCTGATCCAGCGGTTGAGCGAGAGCAGCACGCCCACCATGGCGAGGCTGATGCCGAAATCCTGGTGGTAGAGGGGCAGTACGGCATAGAGCAGCGTGTCGCCGATCATGGCGACGGCGATCACCAGACCCGGCAACGCCATTCCCACCGGCTTGGCGGTTGTCGATGGCTCGGCGGTGCTCACGAGTCCGGCTTTACACGCTCACTGGGCGCGTTGCACCAACGCTTCGCGCAGCGCGGCTGCAGCCAGCGACGTGCCTCGGCGGGCGCCGTGCAGCAGCATGGGTGAACTCAGGAAGCCGTGCAGCATGCCGCCGAACTCGACGAGGTCGGCCTGGGTCCCTTCCTGGTGCAGGCGGTAGGCATAAGCGCGGCCCTCGTCGCGCAGCGGATCGTATCCTGCCGTGATCACCAGGGCCGGTGGCAGGCCGCCGAGCGACTTGGCGCGCAACGGCGAGACGCGCCAGTCGCTGCGCGCGCCCTTGTCGGGCGTGTAGTGGTCGAAGAACCACTCCATCGTGGCCGCGTTCAGCCCGTAGCCGTCCTCGTAACGGCGATAGGACTCGGCCCGACCGACGGCGTCGGTCACGGGATAGGCCAGGAGCTGGAGGCGGAGCTTGGGGCCGCCATTGTCGCGCGCCCAGATCGCCACGGCCGCCGCGAGGTTGCCGCCGGCGCTGTCGCCGCCGATGGCGAGCTTGGAGGAATCGACGCCGATCGAGGCGCCGTTGGCCGCGACCCATTTCAGGCCGGCTACGACATCGTCGAAAGCCCCGGGAAACCGCGCTTCCGGCGCCAGGCGATAATCGACGGCGAAGACCACGATACCTGCTTCCAGCGCGAGCTGGGCGCAGAGCACGTCGTGGCTGTCGAGATTGCCGAACACCCAGCCGCCGCCATGGGCGTAGACCAGGCACGGCAGCTTGGCATCGGCCGGCGCTGCGGCTGGCCGATAGAGTCGCACCGCGAGATCGCCGGCAGGACCCGGAATGGTGCGATCGACCACCTTGGCCTCCACCGGTCGCGGGCCCTGGGCCCCCGGGCGCAGCGACAGATAGAGATCGCGCGCCGCCTGCGGCGACAACGTAGTCCACGCCGGCCGATTGGCCGCGGCCATCAGGTCGATCAAGCGCTGCGATTCGGGATCGAGTGCCATTTCCTCCAACTCCATTCATCGACAAACGCACCACTCTAGCAGTCGTCGCCCCTGTTTCGTCACGAGACGAATGGTAAGGTGAGCCATGACGTTCGAACCGGACCACGGCGCGCCCGCCTCGCCGGCCACCTCGTGGTGGCGCAGGGGCTGGGGCCGCCTGAGGAGCTGGCGTCCGGGATGGGGTCGTGGAACGGGGCCCGCACCGAGCGGGCGGCGGCGGCTGTGGAGCTGGACCTGGCGCATCGTCGTGGTGGCGCTGGTGCTCTACTTCCCGGTGGGCGCCCTGATCACGGAGAACATCGACGACGATCCACAATTCGCACCGCGCAACGTCGCGCCTGGCGAGAGCCGGGCCGTGGCAGCGGCGGCGGACCTGGTCACCCGCGAGGTCGACCAGAAGACCTGGGCGCCGATGATGCCGTTCTTCGTGCCGGCCGGCATTCTCGACAATATGCCGAACTTCCAGCGCGGCGAGATGGCGGCGCTGGGCCGTTTCAGCACCGAGCTGATGGACCAGGTCGGCCGGGTGCGCGGCACCAGCCAGGTCGACCGCGACCTCGAACAGGCGCGCGGCTTCCTGAACGAGCAACCCAACATCTGGCTCTGGCAGCCCAGCGTCTCCCTGATGCCATCGACGACGTCGGCACAGAAATATCGCGCCGGACGGGACAGGCTGCTCGCCTACAACAAGCGGTTGGGATCGGGCCAGGCCGTGTTCGAGCGGCGCGCCGACAACCTGCAGGCCCTGATCGATCGCATCGCCAACGACGAGGGCTCTGATTCGGCGGTCATCGACCAGCACATCATCGAGAGCGCCGGCGACCTGTTCGACCGGCGGGCCGACGACATCTTCTATTTCAATAAAGGCCGGCTCTACGCCAACTACATCCTGTTGCGCGAGCTCGGCGTCGACTTCGAGAATGTCATCCGCGAACGCAATCTCACCAACGCCTGGAACGGCACGGTCGAGACCTTCCGCCTCGCCGCCGAGCTGCAGCCCTGGATCGTGTGGAACGGCTATCCTGACGGACTGTTCATTCCCAACCATCTCGCTGCGCAGGGTTTCTACCTGCTGCGCGCCCGTACGCAGCTGCGCGAGATCAGCGCCATCCTGTTGAGATAGGCGGCCTGTGGAGATCTATCTTCCCATCGCCGAGCTATCGATGAACGTGTTCGTTCTGCTGGGACTCGGCGGGGCGGCCGGGCTGCTGGCCGGCATGTTCGGCGTGGGCGGTGGCTTCCTGGCGACGCCGCTGCTGATCTTCGTCGGCATCCCACCCGCCGTCGCGGTGGCGAGCCAGGCCAACCAGGTGGTCGCCAACTCGATTTCCTCCCTGCAGGTCCATTGGCGACGCGGCAATGTCGACCTGCGCATGGGCCTGGTCCTGCTGCTGGGCGGCATGATCGGCTCGTCGGCCGGCGTGTCGCTGTTCACCTGGCTGAAGGCCATCGGGCAGATCGACTTCGTCATTGCCGTGCTCTACGTCGTGATGCTGTCGACCATCGGCGTGCTGATGCTCATCGAGAGCGCGCGCACCTACATCCGGCGGCGGCGCAACCCCGAGGCGCCGCGTGGCAAGCTGCATACCCACTACCTGGTGCACCGCCTGCCGCTGAAGCTGCGCTTCTACAAGTCCAAGCTCTACATCAGCGCCCTGCTGCCGATCGGCATCGGCTTCGTCATCGGCGTGCTGTCGGCGGTCCTGGGCGTCGGCGGCGGCTTCGTGCTGGTGCCGGCGATGATCTACATCCTCGGCATGCCGACGGCGGTCGTGATCGGCACGTCGAACTTCCAGATCCTGTTCGTGGCCGCCAACGTCACCTTCCTGCAGGCGGCGACCAACGGCACGGTCGACGTCGTGCTGGCGCTGCTCCTGATCCTGGGCGGCGTGGTCGGCGCGCCGATCGGCTCGCGGATCGCGGCCAAGCTGCCCGGCGTCGTGCTGCGCGGGCTGATGTCGGTGCTGATCCTGGTCGTGGCGGTGGAGCTCCTGACCGAGCTCCTGCGCACCCCGAGCTCGCTCTATTCGCTCGGCGTCCGACAGGTGATGCCATGAGGGCATGGAGCGCCGTTGCCGGATTGCTGGTTAGTCTTCTGCTGGCAGGGCCAGTTGCGGCTCAGGGGCCGCGCATCGAGCCGCCGGCGGGCGGCATCTTCGGTCCCCTGCCGGGCACGGGCAGCACGCAATCGAGCGATCCCGGCGCGCCGCCGTCGGTGCCCAACCAGTTCGACACGCCGGAGCTGATCGTCGACCTGTCGCGGCCGCGGGTGTCGATCACCTCGGCCTTCCAGGGCGAAAGCATCCTGCTGTTCGGCATGTTCGATCCGCCCGGCGAGATCGTCGTGGTCGTGGTCGGCCCGCCGGCCCGCGAGACTGTGCTGCGCAAGCAACGCGTGCTGGGCCTCTGGCTCAACACCGGCCGCCAGGCATTCGATGACGTCCCGGCCTACTACTCCATCGCCGCCAGCCAGCCCCTGCAGCGCCTGCTGGCGCGCAGCGCCGGCGGCGAGATCCTGTCGCTGGAGGACCGCATGCAGAGCGTGCGCTCGGTCGGCCAACGCGAGCATGACGACCTGATCCGGTTCCGCCTCGGCCTGGTCGAGGTGAAGCGGCGCGAGGGGCTTTATCCCGCGGCGATCGGCCAGGTCACCATCCAGGCCAACCGGCTGTTCCGGGCCGAGCTGTCGTTCCCCTCCCGCCTGCCCGAGGGCATCTACGAGGTCAGGACCTATCTCCTGCGCGAGGGTAAGATCGTGGCGGCCGTGTCGCGCCCACTGCCCGTCGGCAAGGTCGGCTTCAGCGCCCAGCTTGCCGGCTGGGCGGACAATGACGGGCCGCTCTACGGTCTGGGTGCCATCGCCATGGCGCTGCTCGTCGGCTGGATCGGCGGCGCGGTCATGCGGCGTATCTAGGGAGAACAACATGAGCGAACAGGCCAGCCGGCCCGACGAGCGCGTCTTCCTGGTCGTCGTCGACGAAAGCCCGGAAATGCGCAACGCCTTGCGCTATGCCTGCCGCCGCGCCAAGCGCACGGGCGGCCGCGTGGCCATGCTCTACGTCATGGAGCCGCCGGAGGGCCAGCAATGGGGAGCGGTCATGGACCTGATGCGCCAGGAAGCGCGCCAGCAGGCCGAAGAGGTGATCGCCAAGCACGCCGACGTCGCGGTTTCCCTGACCGGTCAGCCGCCGGCCATCCATATCCGCGAGGGCAAGAGCCGCGATGAACTGGTCAAGCTGATCACCGAGGACCGCTCGATCTCGGTCCTGGTGCTGGCGAGCGCATCGAGCACCGAGGGGCCCGGGCCGCTGGTCACCGCCTTCGCCGGCAAGCTCGGCAGCCAGCTCCGCGTGCCGCTCACCATCGTGCCGGGCGCGCTCAGCGAAGCGCAGATCGACGCAATCTCCTGAAGCGTGCGCAAAGAATCTGCGACGATTTTAGCAGCCGCGGTCGGTGAACTGTTTTTGCGTTCCTCCTCAACGACGCGGTCCCAATTTGATCACTGATTGTCTACTCTTTGATAATAAACACAAATATCAATATTTACCATAATCTTTATTCAGCCCGATCCAAGAATCGACTTGATCAGTTTGCCGTTGGTTCCTACCTGAAGGGCATCGATCGGGGGCGGAAACGTCCCGTCCCCACCCTAAGCGAGGCCAAGCGGATAGCCGCGACGCGTTCGACAAGGAGGTAGGTTTGTTTATCCAGACCGAGCAGACGCCAAATCCGTCCACCCTGAAGTTCCTCCCGGGCCGCGTGGTCATGGAGAAGGGGACGATGGATTTCGCGACCGCCGAAGCCGCCACGCCTTCGCCCTTGGCGAAGAGGTTGTTCGCGGTCGAAGGCGTCGAGCGCGTGTTCTTCGGCTCCGACTTCGTGACCGTCACCAAGTCGGCCGACCGGGACTGGCAAATCCTCAAGCCGTCGATCCTCGGCGGCATCATGGAGCATTACACGTCCGGCGATCCGGTGATCGCCGATGCCGCCGAAGCGCATGCCGCGGCGGCCGATGACGACGAAGTCGTCGCCCAGATCAAGGAGCTTCTCGATACGCGCGTTCGTCCCGCGGTGGCGCAGGACGGCGGCGATATCGTCTTCCAGGACTTCCGGGACGGCGTGGTCTACCTGCACATGCAGGGCTCTTGCTCGGGCTGCCCGAGCTCGACGGCCACGCTCAAGATGGGCATCGAGAATCTTCTGAAGCACTACGTGCCGGAAGTAGTGGAAGTGCAGGCGGCCCAGTAGGCCGCCTTCCGCTCAAGCGTACAGCGTAGAGGTGCAACGGGCGTGGCGTGGGGCCGCGTGCGATGGGCCGTTCGTTTGAGAAAACGAAACGAGGGTGTGGCATGCTTTGTTCGATTCAGCCCGCGATCAATCGTGGGCGACAATACGCGTTCCCGGTTGTGTGGGCCGCCGTGCTCGCAACCGGCGTCGGACTCAGCGAGCCGCTGCCGTCCTTCGATGCCGCTCCCTATCTCTCCTTCTCGCCGATCGGCAAGGCCCACGCCTCCTCGCCCGACGAGGTGGCGCTCGCTTCCCTGGATGCCGAGCCGCAGGCGCTGACCTTCCTGCCGCCCCCCGCCAGCGAGCCGGACGACATCCATCGCTCGATCATCGATCCGTCGATGGGCCATGGCCGCTTCGCTGCGCCCGGCAACGCATTGCGTCGCCAGGTCCAGCTGCGAGCCGTCAGCCCGCGCACGGCCGACGAGCTCGCCGGCTTCTTCCGCGACGTCTCCTTCACGCTGCTCACCGACATCCGCCAGGGTGAGGCCGTGCCGGCGATCAAGGTCGATCGCGTGCCGGCCGATCTCGGCAACAAGGACGGCTACGAGCGCAAGCAGCTCTTCATCACCGCCATGCTGCCCGTGGTGCTGGAAGTCAATCAGCGCGTGATGGTCGACCGCGAGCAGCTGCTCGCGCTGCGCGACAAGATCGCCATCGATCCATTCTCCATGAACCCGATCGAACGCATCTGGCTCGAGGATCTTGCCGAGCGTTACGAGACGACGCCGGATCGCATGGACGAACTAGTGCGTCGCGTCGACATCGTGCCGCCGTCAATGGCGATCGCCCAGGGCGGCGTCGAATCGGGTTGGGGCACCTCGGCCGCGGCCCGCACGGGCAATGCCCTGTACGGCCAGCTGAAGGCGGGCAGTGCCATGCCGCTGCCCTTCCCCAATGTCGGCGAGTCGACCGAAGCCTACATCGCCAACCTCAACACCCACCCGGCCTATGCCGGCTTCCGCATCGCCCGCGCCCAGGCGCGCGAACGCGGCGAGGATCTCGAGGGCTACCGCCTGGTCGGCACGCTGCTGCGCTATTCCGAGCGCGGCCTGAACTACGTGCAGTTCGTGCGCCAGATCATGCGCGAGAACGACCTGCACGACTTCGACAAGGCGAAGCTGTCGGGATTCTAGGCTTCACATCATCGGCCGCGGCAGGTCGGCGTCGCTGACCAGCGGATAGCGGCGCTGGTCGAACAGCTGATAGTGCCACCATTCGTTGCGATAGAAGTCCCAGCCGGCGCTGGTCATCAGCCCCATCAGCAGCAGGCGGTTGCGCTGCGCCTCGGCCGAGACGTCGGTGCGGCCGTGATGCGACAGCGGCGTGAAGGCGTCGAACGCCGTGCCCATGTCGAGCTCGTGCTCGCCGTCCAGCAGGGTGAGATCGACGGCCACGCCGCGCGAATGCGGCGAGCCCCGGCGCGGATCGGCCAGGAATTCCGGATCGGGCCGGACATTCCACAGTGCCCACTGCGCTTCGACGGGGCGCAGGGCATCGAAGATGCGCAGCCTGAGCCCGAGCGGCCGGGCGAGCGCGATGGCCGCGGCAAGCTTGTCGGCGGCCTCGCGATGCAGCCAGCATTCGGCATTCCGGTAGACCGGCTGGCCCGTTAGATTGGCCTCCGTCGCGTAGGCGAGCGTCACATCGACGTCGAAGTCCGGCGGGGCGATGGCAACAAGATCGAGCTTCATGATCCAAGAATACACATGACGGTCCTCGCCTTCGATTGCGCCGTCACCGGCATGACCGTTGCCGTGGTGCGCGACGGCGTGCGCCTTGCCGGCCTCGCCGAAGAAGGTCGCGACCAGGCGGCGCGCCTCCTGCCGGCGATCGCCAGCGTTCTCGTCGAAGCCCGAGTCGACCGGCGCGACCTGTCGCTCATCGCCGCGACCGTCGGCCCGGGCAGTTTCACCGGCGTGCGCGTGGGCCTTGCTGCAGCGCGCGGCCTGGCCGTTGGGCTCGGGGTGCCGCTGGCCGGCATCCCAACTACGTCGGTTCTGCTCGCGCAGTCACGGCCCGAAGATCGATTGGCGGTTGCCGCCGTCGACAGTCGATTGGGCGATTGGTTCTGCGCCCTCGACGAGGTTTTCGAGGGAGAGCTCGCGGCGCCTTTTGCGGCATCGACCCACGACCTTGCCAAGCGTATCGCCGGCCGACCCTGCCTCGTCGTCGGCACCGGTGTGAAGGCGCTGGCGGCCGCTCTTGTCGCCGCCGGCATCGACGCCGTCGCCGAGGAAGCCGTTCCCGATCCGGTTGTGCTGGCCCGCCTGGCCGACGACAAGAGCGCCGATGCCTGGCGCACGCACAATGAGCACGAGGGCCTGCCGCGGCCGCTCTACCTGCGTGGCGTCAACATCACCTTGCCCGACGGCGCGCGCCGCACCGTCGATTGAATGGCCGACCATTTCGCCATCGCTCCGCTGGGGGCGCTCGATCTCGATCGGGCGGCGGCGTTGCACGCCGAATCGTTCGCGCCTTTCGGCGAGCGCATCTGGACGCGGCAGGAACTCGCGGAGCTCATGGCGTTGCCAGGCGTGGCCGGCCTGCTGCTGCAGGTCGAGGGCCAGGATGCAGGCTTCGCGGTGTGCCAGATGGCCGCTGACGAAGCGGAGCTCCTGACCCTCGCCGTGCGCCCTGCCCATCGCCGTCAGGGCGGTGCGCGCCGCCTGCTCGCGGCGGTCATCGATCACGTGCGCAGGGAAGGGGCGCGGGCGCTATTCCTTGAGGTCGGCGTGGATAACCCGGCGGCGCGAAGCCTCTATGAATCGCAGGGTTTTTATGCGGTCGGAGAACGTCGCGCCTATTATCAGCGTGGCGAGGCGCCGCCGGCGGACGGCGTGGTCATGCGTCTCAATCTCATCTGATGAATCGATGATCAGGCGCGCCGAATGGTTACGATATGGGCATCGCCCTCATCGTCGATCGACAGGATGCTGTGGCCTTCCTCGCGTGCGGCGCGGGGCACGTTGCGCAAAGGTTCTTCGCCCCTGAGGCGGACGCTCAGGATCTCGCCCGGCTTCATGCGTTCGAGCCTGAGCTTGGTTCGCACGAAGGTCATCGGGCAGACCTCTGCCGTGATGTCGATTGTCTGGTCTGGCGTCTGGTCCGGCTGGATTGTCATCACCCGGCAACTATACCCCGACCGCAGAGCGGTGTAGGGTAACATGGCATGCCTGATCGCAAATCCAAGCTCGAGATACTGTGCGCCGAACGCGGTCTCAAGATGACCGACCAACGGCGCGTGATCGCGCGTGTGCTCTCGGAGGCGCACGATCATCCGGATGTCGAGGCCGTGCATCGTCGCGCAACCGCGATCGATCCCAACATCTCCATCGCCACGGTCTATCGAACCGTGCGGCTGTTCGAGGAAGCCGGGATTCTCGCCAAGCACGATTTCGGAGATGGTCGCGCTCGCTATGAAGAAACGCCGGACGAGCACCACGACCATCTGATCGATATCCAGAGCGGCAAGGTTGTGGAATTCCACAACGACGAGATCGAGGAACTGCAGCGCCGGATCGCCGAAAAGGCCGGCTACAAGCTCGTTGGTCACCGTCTGGAACTGTACGGCGTACCCCTGGACGGGAAAAGCAGTCGCCAAAAATGAGTGGACGCCGCCATCGCTACCTCGATAATGGAGCGATGATCGGGGCGGCCCCCTTGCGGATTCAACATGCGCATTGACCGCGCTGACAGCGAAGCCGAACTTCTTGGCGTACCCGCCTCCAGTGCGGAAATCGTCAGGGTTGTTGCCGGCGACTTCGAGGTCCGGCTGGCCGAGAACGCCGCCGAGATCGATGCCGCGCAGGCGCTTCGCTATCGGGTGTTTTACGAAGAGATGACAGCGCAACCGACGCCGGAGATGGCGGCGCGTCGGCGCGACTTCGATGACTTCGACACGGTGTGCGATCACCTGCTGGTGCTCGATCATCGCCGCGGCGAGGGGCCGAAGGCCATCGTCGGCACCTACCGCCTGACCCGCCGCTCGGCGGCAGCGGCATTGGGCCGTTTCTACTCGTCGGCCGAGTACGACATCCAGCCGATGATCGACTATCCCGGCGAGGTCCTCGAGGTCGGCCGCTCGTGCATCGCGAAGGACGCGCGCAACACCGCGACCATGCAGATGCTGTGGCGCGGCATCGCGCTCTACTCGAACCACTACAACATCCAGGCGATGTTCGGCTGCCCGAGCCTGCCGGGCGCCGATCCATCGCAGCACTCGCTGGCGCTGTCGTATCTCTATCATCATCATCTGGCGCCGCCGGAGATCCGCGTGCGCGCGCTGGCCAGCCGCTACGTCAAGATGGACGTGCTCGAACCCGGCAGCTACGACCCGCGCAAGGCGATGGCGCGCGTGGCGCCGATCATCAAGGGCTACCTGCGGCTGGGTGGCTTCATCGGCGACGGTGCGGTGATCGATACACAGTTCAACACCACCGACGTCTTCGTCGTCGTCAAGACGGAAATCATCACCGAGAAGTACATCCGCCACTACGAACGCGGGATGCGCGACCAGGAAGGCTGACGTCTGCGACGCTGCATGTGGATCGGTTCTCCTCTGCGAGGCGCCTTTAGGCTGCTCTGCTACGTTTCAGTGACGGTCGTCCTGGTGCTGATCTATTTGCCGGCCATGGCGCTGCGCATCCGCCCGATCATCCGCTGGATGCCGGTCGCCTATCACCGCTTCGTCTGCATCATCCTCGGCATCAAGGTGCGCGTGCACGGCCAGCGCTCGGACGTGATCCCGACGCTCTATGTCTGCAACCACGTCTCCTATCTCGACATCGAGGTCCTCGGCGGGTTGATCCCGGGCAGCTTCGTTGCCAAGGCCGAGGTCGCGACCTGGCCGTGGTTCTCGACGCTCGCCAAGGCGCAGCGCACGATTTTCATCGAGCGCAGCAGCGGCAAGACCAGCCGCAGCCGCGACGAGATGATGAGCCGCCTCAACACGGGCGACAATCTCATGCTGTTCCCAGAGGGCACCTCGAGCGACGGCCAGCGCGTGCTGCCCTTCCGCAGCGCCCTGTTCGGCGTGGCACAGTTGCGCCGGGACGAGAAGCCCATCGCCGTGCAGTCGGTGGCGATCGCCTATACCCGCCTCGACGGCATTCCGCTCGGCCGCTACTGGCGCCCGCTGTTCGCCTGGTTCGGCGACCTCGATCTGGTGCCGCATCTTTGGCAGATGGTCTGCCTGGGCGAGACCGAGGCCGTCGTCACCTTCTTCCCGCCGGTCGACATCGACAAGCTCGGCGATCGCAAGAGGCTCTGCGACTACTGTTTCAAGCAGGTGTCGGGAGCTGTCCAGGCGGCGAATTCCGGCCGCTACGAGCTCCTGCCACCGAGGAAGAAGGCGGCCTAGGCCTATTCCGCCCGCTCAGGCGGGAGTCGACCACCGCCCCCGGCAATGATAGAACCCGGCCGTTCCTGCAACGGAGACCGATGACCGACGTCCGCACCGGCGCTCAGCCGCAGTGGCAGCGCAAGCGCGTGTTCATCCGCACCTACGGGTGCCAGATGAACGTCTACGATTCGGACCGCATGGCCGACGTCCTGCGGCCGCTGGGCTATGCCATGGCCGATACGCCAGAGCAGGCCGATCTGGTCGTGCTGAACACCTGCCACATCCGCGAGCATGCCTCGGAGAAGGTCTATTCCGAGCTCGGCCGCCTGCGCGATACCAAGCAGGAGCGCCGCGCCGAGGGCCGCGACCTTACCATTGCCGTCGCCGGCTGCGTCGCCCAGGCCGAAGGCGAGGAGATCGTGCGCCGCCAGCCCGCCGTCGACATCGTCGTCGGCCCGCAGGCCTACCACCGCCTGCCCGAGCTTCTGGCCGAGGCCGAGCGCAAGGCCGCCATCCGCCGCGCCGGCAAGCGCCTGCCGGGTACAGGCGTGCTCGACACCGATTTCCCGGCCGAGAGCAAGTTCGACCATCTGCCGGCGCCGCAGGGCGTGCGCGCCGGTTCGGCCTTCCTCTCCATCCAGGAAGGCTGCGACAAGTTCTGCACCTTCTGCGTCGTGCCCTATACGCGGGGCGCCGAATATTCGCGGCCGGCGTCGGCCGTGCTGAGCGAAGCGCGGCAGCTCGTGGCCGCCGGCGCGATCGAGATCACGCTGCTCGGCCAGAACGTCAATGCCTATCACGGCGAGGCGGCTGACGGGTCGACGTGGTCGCTGGCCCGGCTGATCCATGCGCTGGCCGAGATCGATGGCGTCGCTCGCATCCGCTATACGACGTCCCACCCGCGCGACATGGACGACGACCTGATCGCCGCCCACGGTGCGGTGCCGCAGCTCATGCCGTACCTGCACCTGCCGGTGCAGTCGGGCTCCGACCTCATCCTCGAGGCGATGAACCGCGGGCACGGTCGCGATCTCTTCCTCCGGCTCGTCGATCGCCTGCGCAACGCACGGCCCGATCTTGCCTTGTCGTCCGACTTCATCGTCGGCTTCCCCGGCGAAAGCGATGCCGACTTCGACGACACGATGCGCTTGGTCGACCAGGTGGGATTCGCCTCGGCCTTCTCCTTCAAGTACAGCCGCCGGCCCGGCACGCCGGGCTCGGCGATGCCCGACCAGGTGCCGGAGGCCGTGAAGTCGGCCCGGCTCGCGGCGCTGCAGGCGCTGCTCGGTCAACAGGCGCGCGACTTCAACCTCTCCAAGGTCGGCGCCACCGTGCCGGTGCTGTTTGCCGAGACCGGCCGCAAGCCCGGCCAGATCGTCGGCAAGACGCCGTGGCTGCAGTCGGTCTATGCCGAGGGGAACCCCCGGCTGATCGGCCGCATCGTCGAGGCCCGCCTGATCGAAGGCCATGCCAATAGCCTGGCGGGCGAGATCGTCACCGGCAATTACGAGGTCGCCGCGTGAGCGAGACCGCAGCCACCGGCCGCTCGGCCGACGTGCGCCGCATGACGTTCGATGACAACGCGTTGCTGCCCGTGCTCTACGGCAATCACGATCGTCACCTCGTGCGCATCGAACAGCTCGCCAACGTGCAGTTGAGCGCGCGCGGCAACCAGCTCGCCATCGCCGGATCGGCCGACGACGCGGCGATCGCACACAAGGCCATCGCCGGCCTCTACGAGCGGCTGAAGCGCGGCTTGTCGATCGAGATCGCCGACGTCGATGCCGCGGTGCGCTTCGCCCGCACCGGCGCAGAGGGCGGCGGCGACAATGATGGCATCCGTACGCGCCGCCGTACCGTGCAGGCGCGCTCGCCCGGCCAGCGCACCTATCTCACCGCTTTGCGCGAGCGCGACATGGTGTTCGCGCTGGGGCCGGCGGGCAGCGGCAAGACCTATCTCGCGGTCGCTATGGGCGTGTCGCTTCTGCTGGCGGGCAAGGTCGAGCGCATCGTGCTGTCGCGGCCGGCGGTCGAGGCCGGCGAGCGGCTGGGCTTCCTGCCCGGCGACATGAAGGAGAAGATCGATCCCTATCTGCGGCCGCTGTATGACGCCCTGCACGACATGCTGCCGGCCGAGCAGATCGCCAATCGCATGGAATCAGGCGAGATCGAGATCGCACCGCTCGCCTTCATGCGCGGCCGCACGTTGGCGCATTGCTACGTGATCCTGGACGAGGCGCAGAACACCACGCCCATGCAGATGCGCATGTTCGTTACGCGGCTCGGCGAGGGCTCGCGCATGGTGATCACCGGCGATCCCAGCCAGACCGACTTGCCGGGCGGCCAGCGTTCAGGCCTGGCCGACGCCGTCGAGACCTTGAAGAACGTCGATGGCGTGCGTTTCATCCGGCTGACATCGCAGGACGTCGTGCGCCACGACCTGGTGACCCGTATCGTCGAGGCCTATGACGCGCGCGACAAGAAGAGCAAGTCGGACGGCCGTTGACGTCGTCGTGCTCGACGCGGCGTGGGCCAAGGCTTTGCCGGGCGTCGAGCGTCTGGTGCGCAAGGCCGCGCGCGCCGCGACCAGCAACCGCAAACGCTCGCTCACCATTGCGCTCGCCGACGACCGGCGCGTGCGCGCGCTGAACGCGCGCGATCGCAAGAAGGACAAGCCGACCAACGTGCTGTCCTATCCGTCGGGCGAGCCTGAGTTCCTGGGCGACGTCGTGCTGGCGCGCCAGACCGTCTGGCGAGAGGCCAAGTCGCAAGGCAAGACGGCTGCCGATCATCTCTGCCATCTCGTCGTGCATGGCACGCTTCATCTGATGGGTTACGATCACGAGACGAGCGAGGCCGACGCCGAGCGCATGGAGGCGCTGGAGCGGCGGATTCTCGCCAAGCTCGGAATCGCCGATCCATACTGAGGAAGGAAACGACAATGCGGGTGGGTTTCATTGGCCTGGGCACGATGGGCTCGGGCATCTCGGCCAATATGCGCAAGGCCGGCCACGAGATGGTGGTGCACGATGCGCGGCGCCAGGCGGCCGAGAAGATCTGTGCCGCCGGCGCCGAATGGGCGGACTCGCCCAAGGCGGTGGCTGAAGCCACCGAAGTCGTCTTCACGTCGCTGCCGGGCCCGAAGGAGTTCGAGGCGGTCGTGAAGGGCGACAAGGGATTGCTCGCCGGCATGTCGCGCGGCCAGCCCCTGTTCGATCTCACGACCAATTCGCCGACCGTCATCCGCGGCATCGAACCGCTGTTCGCGGAGCGTGGCGCCGTGCTGCTCGACAGCCCGGTGAGCGGCGGTCCTGCGGGCGCCCACTCCGGCAAGATGGCGATCTGGGTCGGCGGCGACGAGCAGGTCTTCCAGCGCTATCGCACGGTGCTCGACGCGGCGGGAGACCAGGTCGCCTATATCGGGCCGATCGGCTCGGCGTCAGTCGCCAAGCTGGTGCACAATCTCAGCGGCTACATGATCCAGACGGCGCTCGCCGAGGCCTTCACCATGGGCGTGAAGGCCGGCGTCGATCCGCTGACCTTGTGGAAGGCCGTGCGCAACGGCGTCACCGGCCGGCGGCGCACCTTCGACGGCCTCGCCGATCATTTCCTGCCCGACGTGTTCGATCCGCCGCGCTTTGCCTTGAAGCTCGCGCACAAGGACGTGTCGCTCGCCACCCAGGTCGGCAAGGAGCATGGCGTACCGATGCGGCTGGCCAACCTGACGCTCGAGGAGATGACGGAGGCGCTGGCGCGCGGCTGGGAGGGACGTGATTCGCGTTCGCCGATGATCCTTCAGAAGGAGCGGTCGGGACTGACGATCAAGTGCGATCCCGCCGACATCGCCGCCATCCTCCGCGACAAGAGCAACGCTTGATGCTGGGGGCGCGCCACTCCAGTGGCGCGTCATAATCTTCCGGATCGCGCGCGTCCCCGCGCGCTCATGAGGCGCGCGAGACGCGCGCGGTCCAAAAGATCATGAGAAGACGCGCCACTGGAGTGGCGCGCCCCCAGCCTAAAGCATCTCCAGCGTCTGCTTGCCCTTCGGCGGCGGGAAGGCGCGGTCGAGCTCGGTGGCGATCTCGGGCGTGAGCTTGACGTCGAGCGCGCCGAGATTCTCCTTCACGCGATCTCGGCTGGAGGATTTGGGGATCGTCACCACGCCCGGCTGGGCCATCACCCAGGCGAGCGCCAGCTGCGCCGGCGTGCAGCCGATACCGTCGGCGAGCTTCTTTAGCGCGGGCTTGGTCAACAGGCGGCCCTGGTCGAGCGGCGAATAGGCCATCAGCGGAATCGACTGCTTGCGCATCAACGGCAGCAGATCAAACTCCGGCCCGCGCCGCGACAGGCAATACAGCACCTGGTTGGAACCGGTCAGGCCCTTGTCGAGGCGGGCGGCGTCCACCATGTCGCCGCGGTCGAAGTTGCTCACGCCGAAATCGGCGATCTTCCCTTGCTCGCGCAGTCGATGAAACGCCTCGAAGGTCTCCTCGAGCCGCGCCCCGCCGCGCCAGTGCAGCAGGTAGAGATCGATGCGATCGATGCCCATGCGCTTGAGGCTGCGCTCGCAGGCGGCAACGGTGCCCGCGCGCGTCGCATTGTGGGGATAGACCTTGCTCACGATGTAAGGCTTGGCCCGCCCCTTGATCGCCTCGCCGACGATCTCCTCGGCGGCACCCTCGCCGTACATCTCGGCGGTATCGATCATGGGATAGCCGAGCTCCAGCCCGTACTTCAGCGCGTCGAGCTCATCGGCCCGCCGCCGGCCGCTTTCGCCCATGCGCCAGGTTCCCAGGCCGAGAACCGGCATTTCCGCGCCGGAAGGAAGTTTGCAGGAACGCATAAGGAACATCCCTCATTGCAACGCCGCAGCGATAGCCTATCTTAGCGGCCATGCCGGACTCCACAGCGCACAGTACGCGACCGGGCAATGGCCCGGATTCGGCGAGTGAGCCTTCTGCAACCCTAACGCCTGCACCGGCGGCCGTTCCAGAGGTGCCTTCCAGCGGCGGCCTGCTGCGCGCCATCCTGCGCAGGCTGCGCCGCCGCGAAAAGAACGAGGCGGTGCGCGAGGCGATCGAGGAGCTGATCGAGGAGGCGCCCGAGAGCGACACGCCGATCAGCGACGATCAGCGCGTGCTCCTCGCCAACATCCTGAAGCTGCGCGACAAGACGGTGGCCGACGTCATGGTGCCGCGCGTCGACATCGTCGGCATCGCCGCCGACATGCCGCTCGACGAGGTCGTGCGCCTGATCCAGACCGAGGCCCATTCGCGCTATCCGATCTATCGCGAGTCGCTCGACGACGTGATCGGCATGATCCACATAAAGGACGTGCTGGCCTACTGGGGCACGGCCAAGAAGTTCAACCTGCGCGACATTCTGCGCCGTGTCGTGTTCGTGGCGCCGACCTTGCCGGTGCTCGACATGCTGCTCGACATGCGCCGCTCGCGCACGCACATGGCGCTGGTGGTCGACGAGTTCGGCGGCACCGACGGGCTCCTCACCATCGAGGACCTGGTCGAGGAGATCGTGGGCGAGATCGAGGACGAGCACGACGTCGCCCAGACCCCGACAGTGGCGCGCCGCAACGACGGCACGATCGACGTCAACGGCCGCACTCCGGTCGAGCTCCTGGAGCAGGAGATCGGCAACGTGCTGTCGGAGGACGAGCGGCGCGAGATCGATACCGTGGGCGGCCTGATCTTCTCGCTGCTCGGCCGCATCCCCGAGCGCGGCGAGGTCGTGCGCCATCCGTCGGGCGTCGAGTTCGAAGTGCTCGATGTCGATCCCAGGCGCATCAGGCGCCTGCGTGTGCGGCCGCCGACGACGTCGGCGACGGCCGCTGCCTGACCGCCGCAGCATCGTGAACAAGATCAAGGGATGGCGCGCCTTGGGCGTGGCCTTGGTGGCGGGAGCATTGGCGGCTTTGGCCATGCCGCCGCTCTACTGGCTGCCGCTCGCGATCGTTGGCATCGTGGCCTATGTCTGGCTGTGGCAGACGGCGCCGACGCCGCTCAGCGCCTTGTGGCGCGGCCTGGCCTGGGGCACGGGCCATTTTGCGGTCGGCTCCTACTGGATTCTCGAAGCCTTTTATGTCCCGCCGGCCGACTTCGCTCTGCTGGGGCCGCCGATCGTGGCGGGCTTGGCGGCCCTGCTGGGGTTCTTCCCGGGCCTCGCGGCCTGGGCAGCGCGCCATGTCATCGTTCGCTGGCCGAGCCTTGGGGGCCGCTACAGCCGCTTGGTTGTACTGGCGATCGCCTGGACGGTTGCGGAGTGGCTGCGTGGACACGTCTTCACCGGCTATCTCTGGAATCCTCTGGCGCACGTCTGGGCCTTTGCCACGCCTTTGCTACAGGGTGCGGCGCTGTTCGGCGTCTATGGCCTTGGCATGCTGACCTTCCTCGTGCTCGCCGCGCCGACGGCTGGCTGGCGGGCAACGATCGCGGCGCTCGTCGCCGTCGGTCTTGCTGGCTGGGCCGGCCAGTCGGCGATGGCGGCCATCGAAAACGGCAGCGGACCTTGGATCCGCATCGTGCAGCCCAACGTGTCGCAGGCGCAGAAATACCGCCCCGAGACCCGCGCCGGGCAGATCCCCAAGCTTGTGCAGATGAGCCGGCAGCCCGGCTTCGACCGCTTGGCCGCCGTGGTCTGGCCGGAGACGGCGCCTCCCGAGATCATCGAGCCCGGCTCGGCGGCGCTCGCGTTCATGGCCCGGGCGGTGCCGCCGGGTGGCTTGCTGCTGACTGGCGCAATGTTCGCTCCGCAGGGACCCGATAACGGCGTGTGGAATTCCCTGCTGGTGGTCGATGGCACGGGGGCCGTTGCCGCCCGTTACGACAAGGTCCACCTCGTGCCGCTCGGCGAGTACATCCCCTTCCACAAGCAACTGGCGCCGGTCTCGGGCATGGTCGGCCGCGGCTCGTTCGAGGTCGGCGAGGGACGGGTGACGCTGGTGCCAACGAACGGCCTGCCGTCTTTCTCGCCGATCATCTGCTACGAGGTGATCTTCCCGGCTGCCGTCACCGGACCTGGCGAGCGGCCGCAATGGCTGCTCAACATCACCAACGATGGCTGGTTCGGCCTGTCGAGCGGACCGTACCAACACTTGACCAGTGCGAGGCTGCGCACCATCGAGGAAGGCCTGCCGATGATCCGCGCCGCCAACACCGGCGTATCGGCGGTGATCGATGCCTACGGCCGTGTTCTGGCGTCACTTGACATGCAACAGGAGGGCATCATCGACCACCGCCTTCCCGCGCCGCGTGTGGCCACTCCCTATGCTCGCTGGGGCGACGGGACGCTGCTGGTCCTGGTTGCATTTCTTGTTGTCACGTTAATCGGAACGCGATTGTGGAAGAGCCGACAACCCCAATGAATCGTTCGACATTAGGAATCCTAAGGATCAGCTTGCATTATCCCGGAGAGGGGGTAATGTCATATGCAGCCCTGACGTGTAGATATGCATTTTTGCACAGGTGAGCTTGCCTGCGGGCCGCACTTATCGAGTGTTTGCCACTTTATTTGCACAACCGCGTTGTAGGTTAGAGAGACGAGAGCGAGAAGGAACACGACTAATGGCAAGATCACATCCGGTAGACGTCCATGTCGGCGCGCGTATGCGCCAGCGCCGCACGCTTCTCGGGATGAGCCAGGAAAAGCTCGGGACTGCCGTCGGGCTTACTTTCCAGCAGATTCAGAAGTACGAGCGCGGCTCCAACCGCATCGGTTCGAGCCGCCTCTATGAATTCGCCAAGGTGCTCGACGTGCCGGTTTCGTATTTCTTCGACGAGATGCCTTCCAACGCGCTCTCGGGCCGGCCGATGTCGGGCCGCGGCCGCAAGGGCTTCGGTGAGGCCGGCACGCCGTTCGAGCAGGAGAAGGACCCGCTGATCAAGCGCGAGACGCTGGAATTGGTGAGGGCCTACTACAAGATCCGCGAAGGCCGCGTGCGCAAGCGCATCTTCGAGATGGTCAAGGCCGTGGGTGCGGCGAGCCATGCCGAGGTGCTGGGTGGCCGTAAGCGCTCGTAAGAGCGCCAAAAGCTGAAAAGGGGATACTGAAGGGGCGGGGGTAAGGCTGAGGCAAACTGCCAAGGCCTCTTGATTTCCGTTTGTATCTGGAGTTTTTAGCCGGCGCGGCTCCGATGGGCGGCGCCGCCGCGGACGGATTTGGACGACTTGCCACCGCGACAATAAAGGCTAAGCCGGACGTTGGCGGCTCTTCCGCCCTGCCCGGAGTCCAGTGACCTGTGGGAGGGCTGTTTTGGCCATCAAGGACTATCTCTTCACCAGCGAATCCGTTTCCGAAGGCCATCCGGACAAGGTCTGCGACCAGATTTCGGACGCCATCCTCGACGCTTTCATCGCCAACGACGTCAAGCTCGGCCATGCCGACGACAGCCACGCCAACACCCGGCTGGGCTGCGAGACGCTCGCCACAACCAACAAGATCGTCATCGCCGGCGAAGGCCGCGCCTCGGCGCCGTACATGCGCAAGTACGGCAAGCACACCATCGTCAACCGCGAGGCCCTGACCGAGATCGCCCGCGAGGTCGTGCGTGACATCGGCTACGACCAGGACGGCTTCTCCTTCCACGGCGCCGACGTCGAGGTGCTGCTGCACGGCCAGTCGCCCGACATCGCCATGGGCGTCGACGCCAAGAAGAAGGGCGGCAATCTCGGTGAACAGGAGGGCGCGGGCGACCAGGGCCTGATGTTCGGCTTCGCCTGCCGCGACAGCGAGGAATACGAGAAGGGCTCGTTCATGCC
>JAIEOV010000016.1 GCA_019750135.1 Reyranella sp.
CGCGTTCGACTTGCATGTGTTAAGCCTGCCGCCAGCGTTCGTTCTGAGCCAGGATCAAACTCTCAAGTTTAACGTGCCTCTCCGGGGGGAGAGGCGAGATCCCGTCACTAATTACCGCTCGACCCTTCTGAGCGAACCCATGAGGTCGAGCTTCCGAACTAGCGACGGCAGAAACATCCGTGCGCGAAGCACTGACGTCCGCCGCCGCTGGCGTATCCCTTTCCAAACAGACGATGCATAGAGCGCACGATCCGGAGATCGAGACCTTTGGCTGGCAGGGGCACCGTTTGGGTCAGAAAACCCTTCGCCGCAATTACGCGCGACGCTTTCGGTACGCCCCGTTCGCCGTGGGAGCCGCGCTTATATGGGGGTGGGTTTTGGGTGTCAAACGCAAAATTGCAAATCGTTGACGGGCAATCAGCAGGACCCGGTAAGCCCTTCAAACCTATAGTATTTCTTGTGCCCTGACCGGCTTTCCGGCATCAATATGTAGCTAAATCCACTATCCCACCGTTGGGGAAAAATCTCCAAACGGCAGTCCAACCCGAGCAGAGGTCCGGGCCCACCGGACCCGCAATAGGTCAATGGTCATGACGGATTCCCCTCCTCCGTCGGACCGGCCCAGAGCCGCTAAAAGCACGGCCAAAAGCCTGGCTTTTGCGCTGTTCCGGCCTGTCCTTTTTGCCGTCGGCGTCATCGGCCTGGCCCTAGGCGGGCTGGTCCTGACGCACCGGTCGAATCCCGAGATCGCGGCCCTGCCGGCGCCAAAGAATCTTCCGGTTCCGACGCCTGCCGCTCCATCGGCACCGATCGTTCTGGCCGATTCCGAGCCCGCGCCGCCGATCGCGTCCACGGATTTCAGGCCTCTGACGCCCAACATCGGCGGCGATCTCCGCGGCTTCTCGATGAAGCCGCCGGAACCCAACAGCGAGCCCGAGCCGCCGGCCTCAGATCGCTACGAGCTCACGCTGCGCCTGGAGAAGGGCGACACGGTCGACAAGATGCTGGCCGACATCGACGTGCCGGAAGCCGATCGCAAGCAGATCCACGAGAAGCTGAACGCGCTCCTCAAGAAGCGGCGACTTCCGGTTGGCGAAGAGATCGAGCTCTTGCTGCAGAACGTTCCCGAGCAACCGGATGCGCCGCGCGTGCTGTCGCTGTCGGTGCGCCCGCAACCCGAGCGCGAGTACATCATCACCCGCCGCGACGACGGCACGTATGACGGCGAAGAGAAAATCTACAAGGTGAGCCCGCGTATCGTGCGCGTCGAAGCCGAGCGCCACGGGTCGCTCGAGCAGAGCGGCGTGAAAGCCGGCGTGCCCTCGCCAGCGATGGTCGAGTTCATCCGCGCGCTCAGCTACGACGTCGACTTCCAGCGCGAGCTGAAGGAGGGCATGAAGTTCACCGTGCTGCTCGAGCAGCTCGTGACCAGCGACGGCCGCGTCACCCATCCCGGGCGCCTGCTCGCGGGCGAGTTGCGCCTGCTCAAGCGCACGGTGGTCGTGATCCGCTATCGCCCGCAAGGCGGCGCCGACGGCTTCTACATCCCCACCGGCGAAAGCGTGGTGCGCGCCTTCCTGCGCACGCCGATGGATGCATCGAAGATCTCCTCTCGCTTCGGCATGCGCGAGCATCCGATCCTCGGCTACAGCGCGTTGCATGCCGGCGTGGATTTTGCGGCGCCCTCGGGCACGCCGATCCTCGCCGCCGGCGCCGGCAAGGTGGCGATGGCCGGGCCCAACGGCGGCTACGGACTCTACGTGAAGCTGCAGCACACCAGCGACGTCGGCACGGCCTACGGGCACATGTCGCGTCTCGGTCCCGGCATCAAGCCCGGGGTCGCCGTGCGCCAGGGACAGGTGATCGGCTTCGTCGGCTCGACCGGCATGTCGACCGGCCCGCATCTGCACTACGAGTTCCATCGCGGCGGCAAGCAGGTCAATCCGCTGACCCAGAAGTTCGCGATGCGCGCCACCGTGGGTGGCAAGGATGCGACGCGCTTCCAGGCGCTGGCGAAGCAATATCTCGCGCAGCTGAAGAACGCGCCTAGTGTGGCGAGCACGAAGAAGCCGAAGGACAAGGAGCCGCCGCAGGTCGCCAAGAGCAATTGATCGCAGGTCCCTATTGCCGCTGGCACAGGCGGCCTCCGGCGAACGGCACGACCCGAACGGACGAGTCGAGGATCTGCGAGCCCGAGACGTCGATGCTCATCTGCAGGAGGGCGGCGATCGGCTTCTGCAGTTCCTTGGGTACCGGCGTCGAGAGAATCGGCCAGGAGAACAGAACGGTGCAGGTCGCCCAGACGGGCAGCGCGGCCGCGCAGCGCGTCGGTTCCGCCTTCCGGGCGTCGACAGCGCCGCAAGTCATGCCAAGGCTGGCGAGATAGTCGCGCGCCTGGTCACCGTGATGCCGCTCCTGGAAGACGGTGAGACCATAAGCGATCTGCCTTCTCCTCCAGGCCTTCCTATCCTCCCCGTCCTGCGACCCGCCGTCTCCATGGAAGTGCGTGCCGCCCCATGCCATGAGCGTGTTGCGTTCCTTCGAACTCGGATTCTCGCCGACGATTTTCAGCGCACAGCATTCCCTCCACGATTGCGCCTCGTCGTAGGCACAGGCAGCACCGAGGCCGCCTATCAGCAGCGCCGTCGCCAGCGACAGGCGATAGCTGGCCGCTTGCCCGGGGCGCTTCAAAACAGCCTCCTTTCGGTATCGGCAGGCCGTTGTTCTGGAGGATCTGTTCGACCTCCTGTTGCCGCAAAGATGACCTCGTGGAACGGGGGTAGACGCGTGAAGAGGCGCCAATCACGGCCTTTGGCCGATACGTCGACGCTGACGTGCAAGACGGCGTCCAATGGTTTCTGGGACTGCTCGGGAATGGGCGCGGAGGACAGGGGACGGGCTACATACGAGGGTCTGCACACGACCCGGACTGGCAACTCGATCTCGCACCTGGCCCGGGTCGCACCGAGCATCGATATCATCGCGGGCGGACCACATGTCATTCCGAGCATCACGAAGTAATCGGCTGCCCCACGCTTGGGGTTTTTCGGCAAGGAACTTGTGACCTCGAGCCGGATCTTGTCATCCTTCTCGAGGAAAAGTACGTCGCCATCACCGTACGGACCCCGCCTGCCGCTTCCGTCACCGTCGAAGTCGGAACTGCGATACCAATTGATGACGACTTGGACGCTCGCGGGCGCCGCCTCACAGGCCCGGATGTTGAGCACGCAGCGACTGCCCGCTTCTCTTCTTCGGTGTAGTGGCAACCGCTGAGCACAAGAGCACAAGCGACGGTGCCGAGACTTGCGAGAACACGTATCGACATGGTCGCAGCCCCACTCGATTGACGTCCAAGTTGTATTTCTGCACTGGTCGACAGTCGGTGCAATGGACCATCGGTTGCACGCCGCGCCATCGCCACGCGGTCAACATTCCTGTCACACGGCATAGCGTCTCAGCCTCTGCAGCTTCTCCTCGATGCGGCGCTCCTCGGCCCAGTCGGTCTTGAACACCAGGTAGACGAAGGTGAGCGCGAGCGCATCGCCGTCGTCGGGCGAGGCGAGCCCGCGGCGGCGCATATCGTCCTTCTTCTCGAGCAGGATCGCATCGGAGGCGGCGTAGCCGTAATCGACGGCGGTGAGGTCGGCGCGCAAACCGCGGTCGTCGGGCAGGCATCCGGCCTTGCACCATTCCTTCATGTAGCCCCACATCTCGGCCCGCTTGTTGGCGTAGCGGACCATGGCATCGACGCCGTCGGTACGGTCTGCCCTGGCGCCGAAATCGATGCCGCGCACGGTCGAGCAGCCGAGCTGGCTCAGGCGATCGACGACGCCCCAGCCGATGCCCGTGCCGTCGACGAAGACGGCATCGGGACTGTGGGCGTTGACCCGCTCCATGACGCGGCTCGCCACCACCATCAGGTCGGCGATACGGAACTGGTGCTGGGCGATACGTGGAAGAAGCCGGCCAACTCGTCGTTGGTGGCGCCGGGCAGGCAGTAGTTGTGCGCCTGCTCGGACATCTCGGGTTCGAAGCGGGTGGGACGGCCCATTGCAGTCATGGGCGAAAAATAACTCCCGTCAAATAACATTTCAAGAACCTCTTTGGCCCACGCAAACGAACGAGGCTCATATTGTTGCGACTTTTGAGGCTCCAGGAGAGGGTAGGCTTAGCCGGGCGACGCGAGAGCCACACTACATATTGATGACTTCAGTGTAGTCAGCCGTACGTCGCTAGTTTCCCGCTCCGCCAGGAACGGCGAGCTTCTCATGGCAGAAATCGCGCCAATATCGCGGCCCCGTGCCGCCCGACCGGCGACGTCAGGAGGGGGCATGATTGGACCTGGAAGTCCGCGGTCCGGGCTACTCGCGCAATTCGAGGCGCGTCTCTATCCTCTCGACCCGTTCGGCAAGCCTGTCGATCCGCGTCGACTGCTCGGCATCGGCAACGTTCTGCTGAGCCGTGTTCAACTCGATGTGGCCAAGCCGCCGCGTATGCTCGCGCTGGGTGTCCTTGATGTCGCGCAGGTCACCCTGCATCCGACGCAGCATTTCAAGGACCAGTTCCAAGTCGGCCATACCGAGATCGTACCATGTCGGGGACACTGGGCCAGCTACCATAGGTGGCAATCGGACCAGCGACTTCGGAAAGAGCATGCGCATGGACCTGCGCGAAGCGAAGCGGCTTCGCCTTAGCGAAGCCGGGTGACCCGCTCCCGGCATGAAAAAGGGCGCGACTTCACCTGGCAGGGGGCGTCGTTGAAGCGCGACTAGCGCTTCTTCACGCGCCCGATCAGTTCCGCGACCAGAGGAAGGGTGCGTGCGACGACCATGTCATAGCCTGCCGGCGTCAGGTGCCACATCGTTCCCTTCTGAACCTGCTCGACATGCAGCCTGGGATCGTCACGGATCTTCCATTGCATGGATGGCGTGAACAGCACGCCCGCCTTGACCGCGCCGGCGAATGCGTCCTGAACAGGCTGCGGCGCATCGGCCAGCTCTCCCTTGAAGGCGCTCTTGTCGAAGGTGATTGGCAGGAAGACGAGCTCTTCGATACCGCGCTGGCGCAGGCGTCTGATGGTCGCCCCCAGGTTCGTGAACATGGTCTTGCCGTCGATGCCGAACTGGACGACATCGTTGACGCCGACGCTCAGCACGACGATCTGTGTCCCCTGCGGAACCGCCGCGTCGAGGCGGTTGAGCACCCCTTGTGTCGTGTCGCCGCTGCTGCCGGCATTGGTGACGCTGACGTCGTAGCCGCGGGCCCTAAGGGCTCGTTCCAGCTTTGCCGGGTACGTGTCGTTGCGCCCCACGCCCTCGCCATAAATTCCACTGTCACCCAGGGCCACCATCTTGATCTCGGCCATTGCGGGAGGGGCGAGTGCTACCAATGCGAGGCAGGCCAGCAGCAAGGCGTGCGCGAGTCTCAGCGTGCTGGATGACCGTCGCATGTCCATCTCTCCCAAGACAGTAGGACGATCGCCTATGAGGCCAAAATCCCGTCATCCCGAACTGCCTGCGCGAAGCCGAAGCGGTTTCGCTTCGGCGGCGGCAGGTCGGAGCCTGGCGAAGCGAGGCGCAGTGGACGGACCTCTTTTGTTGATGCGTCGACAAAAAGGTCCCTCGCCTGCGCCGCCCTTCGGGCGGCTTCGCTCGGGATGACCGGAAAATCAGTCAATGCGATAGCCCTGCCCAAGACAGGAAAAAAACTTACGCTTGGAAAGCGACAGGCAACAAGGCTTGGCTTGGCCGGCCAGTGTGCCGCCCAACGCAAAGGGCGCGACTCTCGTCGCGCCCTCATTTCGGAGTTCCCCTCACCTAACCTCTCCCCCAGGGGGAGAGGAAAATGAGAGGTAAGAAGTACAGGTGGCCTTAGTCGTCCGCCGCCTCGCTCATCACGCGCTGGCCGCCGACGCTGAGCTCGCCGTTCTCGACGCCGACCTTGACGGTCTCGCCGTCCTTGATGCGGCCTTCGAGGATCTGCGTCGCCAGCGGGTTCTGCAGGCTGCGCTGGATCACCCGCTTGAGCGGCCGCGCCCCGTAGACCGGGTCGTAGCCGCGGTTGGCCAGCCACTGCAGCGCCTTGCTGTCGAACTCGAGCTCGATCTTGCGGTCGCTGAGCAGCTTGCGGAGGCGGCCGAGCTGGATCTCGACGATGTCCGTCATGTGCGCCCGGCTCAGCCGGTTGAACAGCAGGATCTCGTCCAGGCGGTTGAGGAACTCCGGCCGGAAGGCGCGGCGCACCTCCTCCATCACCTGCTCGCGCACCGTCTCGGCGGACTGGCCGTCGGCCAGCGCCGCGAGATGCGAGCTGCCGAGGTTCGAGGTCAGCACGATCAGCGTGTTCTTGAAGTCGACCGTGCGGCCCTGGCCGTCGGTCAGGCGACCGTCGTCCAGCACCTGCAGCAGCACGTTGAACACGTCCGGGTGCGCCTTCTCGACCTCGTCGAACAGGATCACCTGGTAGGGCCGGCGCCGCACCGCTTCGGTCAGCACGCCGCCCTCGTCGTAGCCGACATAGCCCGGCGGCGCCCCGATCAGGCGGCTGACGGAGTGCTTCTCCATGAACTCGCTCATGTCGATGCGCACCATTGCCTGGTCGTCGTCGAACAGGAATTCGGCGATCGCCTTGGTGAGCTCGGTCTTGCCGACGCCGGTCGGCCCCAGGAACAGGAACGAGCCGATCGGCCGGTTGGGGTCCTGCAGGCCGGCCCGCGCGCGGCGCACCGCGTCGGCCACGGCACGCACGGCCTCGTCCTGGCCGACCACGCGCTTGGTGATCTGGTCTTCCATGCGCAGCAGCTTGCCGCGCTCGCCTTCCAGCATCTTGTCGACCGGCACGCCGGTCCAGCGCGACACGACCGCGGCGATGTCCTCGGGTGTGACCTCTTCCTTTACGCCTTTGCCGCCTTGGACCTCGTGGTTCTCGGCTTCCTTGAGCTTCTTCTCGAGGTCGGGGATCACGCCGTAGGCCAGCTCGCCCGCCCGGGCCAGCTCGCCCCTGCGCTGGGCGATCTCGAGCTCCGAGCGCGCCTTGTCGAGCTGCTCCTTGATCTTCTGCGAATCGGCGAGCTTGTCCTTGGCCGACTTCCACTGGGCGGTGAGCTCGGCGGACTTCTCCTCGAGACCCGACAGCTCCTTCTCCAGCCGTTCCAGCCGGTCGCGCGAGGCCTGGTCGCTCTCCTTCTTGAGCGCCTCCTTCTCGATCTTGAGCTGGATGATGCGCCGGTCGAGCTCGTCGAGCGCCTCGGGCTTGCTGTCGACCTGCATGCGGATGCGGCTCGCCGCCTCGTCCATGAGGTCGATCGCCTTGTCCGGCAGGAACCGGTCGGAGATGTAGCGGTTGGAGAGAGTCGCGGCAGCCACGAGCGCCGCATCGGCGATGCGCACGCCGTGATGCAGCTCGTACTTCTCCTTCAGACCGCGCAAGATCGAGACCGTGTCCTCGACCGTGGGCTCGGCGACGAAAACCGGCTGGAACCGGCGCGCCAGCGCCGCATCCTTCTCGATGTGCTTGCGGTACTCGTCGAGCGTCGTGGCGCCCACGCAATGCAGCTCGCCGCGCGCCAGCGCGGGCTTCAGCATGTTGGAGGCGTCCATCGCGCCGTCGGCCTTGCCGGCGCCGATCAGGGTGTGAAGCTCGTCGATGAAGACGATGATGTCGCCCTCGGCCGACGCGATTTCCGACAGCACGGCCTTCAGCCGCTCCTCGAACTCGCCGCGATATTTCGCGCCGGCGACCATCGCACCGAGGTCGAGCGACATCAGCTTCTTGCCCTTCAGCGCCTCGGGCACGTCGTCGTTGACGATGCGTAGCGCCAGGCCCTCGGCGATGGCGGTCTTGCCGACGCCGGGCTCGCCGATCAGCACGGGGTTGTTCTTGGTGCGCCGGCTCAGCACCTGGATGGTGCGGCGGATCTCCTCGTCGCGGCCGATCACCGGATCGAGCTTGCCCTCGCGCGCCACCTGGGTGAGGTCGCGGGCATATTTCTTCAGCACATCGTAGCTGCTCTCGGCCGACGCGGAATCGGCGGTGCGGCCCTTGCGAAGGTCCTGGATCGCCTTCTCGAGCGCCTGCGGCTTCACGTTGCCCTTGGCCAGTGCATCGGCGGCCTCGGTGCCCTTGGCGAGCGCCAGGGCCATCAGCATGCGCTCGACGGTGACGAAGCTGTCGCCCGCCTTCTCGGCGATGGCCTCGGCCTGGTCGAAGACGCGCGCCGTCTCGGGCGCCATGTAGATCTGGCCCGCGCCCTGGCCCTCGACCTTGGGCTGCTTGGCGAGGTTGGCTTCGACCGCGCGGTGGACGGCGCGGGAATCGCCGCCTGCGGACGTGATCAGGTTGGCGGCGAGGCCTTCCGGATCGTCGAGCAGGACTTTCAACAGGTGGTCTGGAACGAGCCGCTGGTGGCCTTCGCGCAGAGCCAGCATCTGGGCACTCTGCAGGAAACCGCGCATGCGCTCGGTGTACTTCTCTTGATTCATTTCACTACCCTTTCATTCGCGCCCCCTATGATCGGCGGGCGAAAGAGCGGACCCCCTAAAGAGGCATCCTGCAGCCGATATGGGGATAGATCGGGACCTTGCAAGACCGGTTTGGGGGACGGCTTTTCTCTGCAAACGTGCCGGGCTATCACCTCGGCCAACAGGATCTAGATCAAGGAAACAGGGAGAATTTCATGTCTGGTGGTCATGGCCATGTCGACACGTCGAACAAGAAGATCGCCCTCCTGGTGGCCGTCCTGGCGGCCTCGCTGGCAATCTCGGAAATGGGCGGCAAGAGCTCGCAGACCAACGCGCTTCTCAGCCATGCCGAAGCGTCCAATCTGTGGAATTTCTTCCAGGCCAAGACGGTCCGGCAGACGGTCCTGCGCACCGCCGCAGACGAGGCCGAGGCAAACTTCAAGGACAACCCGCAGGGTGCGCCGGCGGCCATGAAGGCGCAGACCGAACGGTGGCGCCAGACCGCCCAACGCTACGAGACCGAGCCCGAGACCGGCGAAGGCCGCAAGGAACTTATGGCCCGCGCCAAGGCCAAGGAAGAGCACCGCGAAAAGTCGCTGGCTGCCTACCACATGTTCGAATACGCCTCGGCGGCATTTCAGCTCGCCATCGTGCTGGCCGGAGCCGCGGCCCTGACGTCGGTCGTCTGGCTGACCGTCATTTCATGCGGTCTCGGCGTTCTGGGACTGGCCTTCACGGTCCTGGCGTTCGTCGCGCCGACCTTGATCCACCTGCCGTAATCGCACACCCCGACTCTACTCATGCTCCTCTCCCTCTTGGGGGAGAGGAACATGACGTAGCTGGGGGAGGTTCAGTTAGCCGCGCCGGCCGGAGGCCGGCGTGAACTCCGGCACGTCGGGCTGCTCGTCAGCCGAGGGGTCGTTGCCGGCCGGCGCATTGCGGCCGCTCTGCAGGAAAGCGACACCACCGAGACCGGGCTCATGCTCGTCGCCCTGCTCGTCCCGGCCGCCGCCTCGCCGATCATCGCGGCGATCGTCGCGCGCGGCCCGCCGTTCATCGGGGCGCCGCTCATCAGGGCGCCGCTCATCGGGGACATGTCCGTTGCCGTTCGGCGGACCCTGCTGGCCGCCCTCTTGTCCCGGCTGGCCTTGCTGCTGCGGCACCTGACCCTCTTCGCCGCCGTCGCCCCAGCCCACGTTGTTGCGCTGGCCGAAGCCGCCGGAGGCCTGGATCATGCGGAAGTAGTGATCGGCGTACTGCCAATAGGCTTCGGCCATGATGCGGTCGCCCGAGGCTCCCGCCTCGCGTGCCAGCGCCTGGTACTTGTCGAAGACCTGATGGGCGTTGCCGCGCACACGGACGTCGGGCCCGCTTGAGTCAAAGATCTGGTTTCGATTGGGCGGGCGGTTGGGGTTGTGATGCTGCTTGTGATGGTGGCCGCCGCCACCGCCGCCACTATTGCGACCGCCGCGCGACCGCTGACGATTGTTTGGTCTCATTACCTAAGGCCAGTTACATGCCGGACGGTGTTGTTCTTTGCTAACCCTCTGCCCTTCGTGGGCGCCGTCAGGCTGATTGTCAGAGGGATTAATTGCCTGGTGCCACCCATTGACCCAGGCCAAGCCCCCCCAAGGGGCTTGGATGAACGTAGTCTCATTCCGCTTAGTTGCCAACCATTTAATACCTCAACGAGACTACCCGGTCGATGCCGCCGAGGTCTTTCCAGGGGGCCTCGGGCGTAAAACCTGTGGATTGGAAAATCCTATATATTTCAGGGGCTTGACCCTCGCCCACTTCGAGGAGCACGCGACCGCCGGGGGCGACCAGGCGGGGGGCGTCGGCAGCGATCGCGCGATAGGCCGCAAGCCCGTCCAGTCCACCATCGAGCGCCAACCTGGGCTCGAAACGACTCACTTCCGGCATCAGGCCGGTGATGGCGTCGGCCTCGATATAGGGCGGATTGCTGACCAGCAGATCGAACGGCCCACCCAACGGGTCTCGCCAGCCCGGCTGGCGCCAATCGCCCAGCAGGAGCGCCGCCCTATCCTCGACCTGCAAGGCGGTGGCGTTGGCCCGGGCAACGGCGAGAGCGGCCTCCGACACTTCCAGCCCGACTCCGCGGGCGGCGGGGAATTCGCGCAGCAGCGTCAGCAACAGGCAGCCGGAGCCAAGGCCGAGATCGAGGATGCGCCACGGCCGCTGGCGATCGGCCAGCAGTGCCACCGCCGCCTCGATCACGGTCTCGCTGTCCGGCCGCGGCACCAGCACGGCCGGCGAGACCTTGAACGGCAAGCCCCAGAACTCGCGCTCGCCCAGGATGTAGGCCATGGGCTCGCGCTGAACGCGTCGCGCCGTCAGTTCCCGGAGCGCGATGGCGACGTCGGCTGGCGCAGGCTCATTGCCGCGCGCAATCAGCTGCTCGATCGACAGGCCGGTCGCGTGAGCGAGCAGCAGGCGCGCTTCGAAACGGACATTGTCCAGGCCCGCGGCCGACAGGGCTGCCGCCGCATCGCGCAGCAGGCTGTCGTAGGTCGCGATCGGACCGGTCAGGCCGCGAGCTCCGCCAGGCGCCCCGCCTCGTCGTCGGCGATCAGCGCGTCGATGATCTCGTCCAGCGCGCGCCCTTCCATGACCTCGTCGAGCTTGTAGAGCGTGAGGTTGATGCGGTGGTCGGAGACGCGGCCTTGCGGGAAGTTGTAGGTGCGGATGCGCTCGCTGCGATCGCCGCTGCCGACCTGGCCCTTGCGGTCGGCGGCGCGGGCATCGTCGCGGCGCTGGCGCTCGGCGTCGTAGAGTCGGGCGCGCAGGATCTTCATCGCCTTGGCGCGGTTCTTGTGCTGGCTCTTCTCGTCCTGCTGGCTGACCACGACGCCAGTCGGCAGATGGGTGATGCGCACCGCCGAGTCCGTCGTGTTGACCGACTGGCCGCCCGGCCCGGACGAGCGGAAGACGTCGATGCGCAGGTCCTTCTCGTCGATCTTGATGTCGAATTCCTCGGCCTCGGGCAGCACCGCCACGGTCGCCGCCGAGGTGTGGATGCGGCCCTGCGCCTCGGTGGCCGGCACGCGCTGCACCCGGTGCACGCCCGATTCGAACTTCAGCCGGGCGAACACGCCGCGGCCCGAGACGGTGGCGATCGCCTCCTTGTAGCCGCCGATGCCGGTGTCGGAGAGCTCCATGACCTCGAAGCGCCAGCCGTGCTCGGCGGCATAGCGCTGGTACATGCGGAAAAGATCGGCGGCGAACAGCGCAGCCTCGTCGCCGCCAGTGCCGGCGCGGATTTCCAGGATGGCGTTCTTCTCGTCGGCCGCATCCTTGGGCAGCAGCATGCGCTTCACCGCGCGCTCGAGCTCGGGCAGTCGCTTCTTGATCGCCGCCGCCTCTTCCTCGGCCATGGCCTTCATGTCGGGGTCGGCGGCCAGGGCCTCCGTGTCCTTCAGCTCCTGCTCGGCCTTGCGCCAGTCGCCGATCGCCTCGACCAGCGGGCCAAGGTCGGAATACTCCTTCGAGGCGGCAACGAACTTCTGCGAATCGAGGCTGCCACCCGACAGGCTGGCCTGGAGCTCGGCGTAGCGGGCGGTGATCTGGTCGAGTTTCTGCAGCAGCGACATGGGAGGCCGGTCGTTACACAAATCCGTCGCGGGGTGCAAATCCGGCTTGTTCTCCGCTTGTGGTATAATTTGGCCATGGCGACGGACCTCACCATACCGCGCGAGTTCAAGCGCCGCGCCCTGCAGGCCATGCCACGGCGACGGATCGCCAAGGTGGTGCTCTACGGGTCGCGTGCACGGGGGGACGCACACCCTGATTCCGATTGGGATCTAGCCGTCTTTGTGCGCGGGCGGCCAACCCCTCGAGATTGGTCCACGCTTGCGCACATCAGCTACGACCTGCAGATGGAAACTGGCGCGTTCATCCAGGCTTTCCCCTTGCCTCTACGCGACGCCAATCGAAAGGCCGGCTTCTACCACAACGTCAGCAAGGATGGCGTTGCCGTCTGACGGTCGAACTTCAGCAACACATAAGCAAGGCATTGCGATTACTACATTCCGTGCAAGCGCAGGCTGAAACAGACGAGCCCGACGCTGTCATTTCCACGGCCTACTACGCCATGCATCATGCCGCCTGTGCAGTCTTGCTGTGGAAGGGAGAAACGCTGCCCAAGACGCACGCTTCACTGATCGGACGATTTGGCCTGACTGTGCGCGACCTTGGCGACGAGGGCCGCGCGGCCGGCGCCTCTCTGCACGATGCTTTCGCCCGCAGAACAAGGGGCGACTACGATGCTGCCGCTTCGTTCGATCGCAACTACGCCCTTTCTGCGCGCGATCAGGCAGCACGCTTCGTTGAGTACTGCCGCTCGCTCGTACGAAAGAGCCGTCCTTAGATCAACCCTTCAACGCCCCTGCAAGGGCATCCAGCGCCACCTCGCGCTGCTCGCCGCTGTCGAGGTCCTTCAGCTGCGCGACGCCCTTGGCAAGCTCGTCGTCGCCGATGATCAGGACGGCGCGGGCGTTCAGCTTGTTGGCGCGCTGCATGCGCCGCTTCATGTTGCCGCGATAGTCCTGCTCGACGGCGATGCCCTGGCGGCGCAGCACCCGGGCGATCCCCAGCGCTTTCGCCTCGGCGGCAGCGCCGAGCGGCGCCATCACCACGGGTCGCGGCAGCGCCGCCGGCTCGTTGCACAGCATCATCAGGCGCTCGATGCCGCCCGCCCAGCCGATGCCCGCCGTCGGCGGGCCGCCCAGCTCGGCGATCAGGCCATCATAGCGGCCACCGCCCAGCACCGTGCCCTGGGCGCCGATATGGGTCGTCACGAACTCGAAGGCCGTGTGGGTGTAGTAGTCGAGCCCGCGCACCAGCGCCGGATCGATCTCGAACCCGATGCCGGCCGCCGTGAGGCCGTCCTGCACGGCGGCGAAGAAGTCGCGGCTCGCCTGGTTCAGGTAGTCGGCGAAGGACGGCGCATTGGCGTTGATCGCCTTGTCGCCGTCGTCCTTGCTGTCGAGGATGCGCAACGGGTTGCGCTGCAGACGGCTCCTCGAATCCTCGGACAGCTTGTCGAGATGGGCCGAATAGTAGTCGACCAGCACCTTGCGGTAGACCTGCCGGCTCTCCGGATCGCCCAACGAATTCAGCTTCAGCACGCAGCGGTCGAGAATGCCCAGCCGGTCGAGGATGTCGGCCGCCACCGAGATCACCTCGATATCGGCGCCCGGCTCGGGCGCGCCCAGCACTTCCAGGTCGATCTGATGGAACTGGCGCTGGCGGCCCTTCTGCGGCCGCTCGTAGCGGAACATCGGCCCGGCCGCGAAGAGCTTCAGCGGCAGCTGCTGGCTGAGCTCGCCGTTGCTGACGAAGGCGCGGCAGATGCCGGCGGTGTATTCCGGCCGCAAGGTCAGCGATTCGTTGCCGCGGTCGGTGAAGGTGTACATCTCCTTGGAGACGACGTCGGTCGTCTCGCCGATGCCGCGGGCGAACAGCTCGGTGAACTCGAAGATCGGCGTCGCCATCTCGCGATAGCCGTAGAGGCGCGCCACGTCGCGCGCGCTGTCGATGACGTGGGCGAAACGCCGATAGTCATCGGGAAGGATGTCGTGCGTGCCACGCACGGGCTGCATCTTGCTCACGGGGAATCGCCTCGGATTGATCGTCGAAGAAGAGGTGGAAGGCCTACTCGGCGGCCGCCCGGTGTCGGTCCGCTTCCTCAGCCTTCGCAGCCTCGATCTCGGCCGCCTTCTTCTCGATCAGCCCGGCCAGGTGCTCGACGATGTCGGCGTCCTTCAGCCGATGGTGCGGCACGCCCGCGACATAGACCTGGTGCGTACCGTTGCCGCCGCCGGTGAAGCCGAGGTCGGTCTCGCGTGCCTCGCCCGGTCCGTTGACCACGCAGCCGATCACCGACACCGTCATCGGCGTGGTGATGTGGGCGACGCGCTTCTCCAGCGCCTCGACGGTGCGGATCACGTCGTACTGCTGACGCGCGCAGGACGGGCAGGAGATGATGTTGACGCCGCGGTGACGCAGGTTCAGCGCCTTCAGGAGCTCGAAGCCGACCTTCACCTCTTCCTCGGGCTCGGCCGACAGCGAGACCCGGATCGTGTCGCCAATGCCGGCCCACAGGAGCGAGCCCAGGCCGATCGAGGACTTCACCGTGCCGGTGCGCAGGCCGCCCGCCTCGGTGACACCGATATGCAGCGGGTAGTCCAAGGCCTCGGCCAGCTGTTGATAAGCCGCGGCCGCCAGGAAGACGTCGGACGCTTTCACGCTGATCTTGAATTCGTGGAAGTCGTGGTCCTGCAGGATGCGGGCGTGGTCGAGCGCGCTCTCGACCATCGCCTCCGGGCAGGGCTCGCCGTACTTCTCCAGCAGGTCCTTCTCCAGCGATCCGGCATTGACGCCGATGCGCATGGAGCAGCCATGGTCGCGGGCCGCCTTGACGACCTCGCGCACCCGGTCGGCGCTGCCGATATTGCCCGGATTGATGCGCAGGCAGGCGGCGCCGGCGTCGGCGGCCTCGATGGCGCGCTTATAGTGGAAGTGGATGTCGGCCACGATCGGCACCTTGGCGGCCTTCACGATGGCCGGAAGGGCCGCCGTCGATTCCTCGTCCGGGCAGGACACGCGGATGATATCGACGCCCGCCTCCTCGCAGCGGCGGATCTGGTCGATGGTCGCCCCGGCATCGGCGGTCAGCGTGTTGGTCATGGTCTGGACCGTGATCGGCGAATCGCCGCCGACCGGGACGGACCCGACCATGATGCGCCGCGACTTGCGACGCATGATGTCGCGATAGGGCCTGATGCTCATGGCATGAATGTAGTCGCGCCGGCCGGTCTTATCCAGCCGACGTCAAAGACCGATTTATGACGTTAAAGCACATTCCGCCCGGCTGGCTTCCAGCCGGGCGGAATGTGCCCGGTGAAATCAGCATCGCCCGCGCGCGCAATTCCGATCAGGTGGAACCGCGTTGCGGTTCCACCTGATCGGAATTCGCTCTATCGCGCGTCGACGATGCGATAGGCGATACCCGCAGGAACCACGTAGCTTTCGCCGGCCCGGACATAGGTCTGCGCCAGAACGTCGCCGTTGGGCGCGCGCAGCTCGATCCAGCTGTTGCCGCGCACCCGGACGGTGGTGTCGGCGCGCACCGGAACGATGGCGGGCGGCTCCGCCGCGGGCGGGCGGGCGGCTTCCTCGACGGCCGGCGCCGCTGCCTGCTGCGGCGGCTGAGGCTGCTGCTGGGTGGCAACGCGCGGCTGCTCGGCGCCTGCCGGCGGCTGGGCGGCCTGCGCCTGGCCCGGGCCGGGAAGGTTCATCATCACCGGTGGCGGCGGAGGCGGCGGGACAGCGGCGACGACCGGCGGCGCGAGCGGTGCGCCCTGCGGCGGTTGAGGCGGCGGCGGAGCGGCCGCTTCACGGCGCGCCGGCCAGACTTCGGTCGGCAGATTGCCGGGCGCGGGACGCGCTTCCTGGGTTGGCGGAGCCGCAGGCGTCGCCGGGGTCGACGCGGTGGTTGCCGCCGCGGGCGGATGAGCCTCGGTCGACGGCGCGGGATTGGGGCTGGAGGCCAGCAGGCGATCCGGCACCGGCGGCACCTTCTCGGCCACCACCGACTGCTCGCGCGGCAGGTAGTGCCAGGCGGCATAGCCCACGCCCACGACCAGCAGCACCGTCAGGACGGCGAGTCCGATCGGCGCCCGTTTCTCGACGATAGGGAAATCGGCCGGCAGCGTGACAGGACGCTTGATAGGAACAGGACCGGACAGGTGATAGGCCGTCATGACCTTTTCCGGGTCCAGTCCGACATGCGATGCGTAGGCACGCAGGAAGGCAGGGATGTACGCAGCACCCGGCAGCTTGTCGAAGCGACCTTCTTCGATCGCCTCGAGATTGGCACGACGGATTTTCAGACTTTTCTCGACCGTCGCAAGGTCGAGGCCGCGCGCTTCACGCTGATCGCGCAGCAAGCGACCTACTGCACGACCCGGTGAGGCTTCGCGTTCCAGCGCACGCCAATCGACCTGATCCGGCATGATGTCCCCTGCTAGTCCCCTCTCAAGCGAGTTTTACCAGAGGCCTACTGACAGTTGGAGTCTTATCGTCAAATTTCGATCGAATGATCGGCCGCAAAAAGGCGAAGAGTCTCACGCATCGGTCTGTCTGGTTGTGTAAGCGCAGCGTTCATGAAACCTGTTGCTTCGTTGAGATCGAGCGAACGGATCATGGCCTTCACCGGACCGATCGCACCGGGCGACATCGACAGCGTGCGCACGCCGACGGCGAGCAGCGCCAGGGCCTCGACCGGACGACCCGCCATCTCGCCGCAGACCGACACGTCGACGCCTGCAGGCCGAACCTTTTCCACCACAAAATGTAGCAGTCGAAGTAACGGCGGGGACAAGCAGTCGTAGCGTCCAGCTACCCGAGTGTTGCCACGGTCGGCGGCGTAAAGGAACTGCAGGAGATCGTTTGTTCCCACCGAAATGAAGTCGACGTGGGGCAGCAGGCTGTCGAGCTGCCAAGCGAGAGCCGGCACTTCGAACATAACGCCAACGCGCAGACGCTCGGGCACGGGCTGGCCGCGGCGCTTCGCGCGCTCGAGTTCGAGATCGAGCAGGTGACGTGCACTCAAGAGTTCACTCACCTCTGCGATCATCGGAAACATCACGGACAATGGCCGGCCGTTCGCGCCTTGGATCAAAGCGCGCAGCTGACGGCGCAGCATCGCCGGCCGATCGAGACCGATGCGAATGGCGCGCCATCCCATCGCAGGATTGTCATCGCCGAAGGCACCGACATAGGGCAGTACCTTGTCACCACCAACATCGAGCGTGCGGAAAGTCACCGGGCGTCCGTCGGCGACGTCGAGCACGCGGCTGTAGAGCCAGGTCTGTGCATCGACGTCAGGAAACTCCGAACGCACCATGAACGGGATCTCGGTGCGGTACAGGCCGACGCCGTCGGCGCCCGTCTCGTCGAGATGCTGCATGTCGATCAATAAACCAGCATTCATGTGCAGCGAGATGCGCGCCTGGTCGCGCGTCGCCGACGGCAGGTCGCGCAGCGCCATGTATTTGCGCCGCCGCTCGTCGCGCGCCTCGATCGCGGCATGGATGGTCTGCAGGATGTCGTCGGCCGGCCGCACCAGGACCTGGGCATTGTCGCCATCGACGACGATGGCGTCGCCCGGCTCGATGCGCGCCAGCACGTCGGGCGCGCGGCCGACGACCGGAATGTCGAGCGCGCGCGCCACGATGGCGACGTGGCTCATCGCCGAGCCTTCCTCGAGCACCAGGCCGCGCAGGCGCGTGCGGTCGTAATCGAGCAGCTCGGCCGGGCCCATGTCGCGGGCGATGATGATCATGTCGTCGGGATGCGACGCCGGATCGGCGACGGCGCGACCGGCGAGCCGCAGCAGAACCCGGTTGGTGAGGTCCTGCAAGTCGCTCAGCCGCTCGCGGATGTAGGGATCGCTCGACTGGCCAAGCCGCGCACGCACGTCGTCGAAGCCGCGCTGCACGCCCGCCTCGGCAGTGAGGCCCGAGCCGATCGCCTCGCGGATGCGCTCGAGCCAGCCGCGGTCGTCGACGAACATGCGAAAGGTCTCGAGGATCTCGCGCTGCTCGCCCGACTGCATGTCGTGCGCTTCGAGCATGCGGTCGACATCCTCGCGCACGCCGTGCGCGGCCTCCTCGAAGCGCTTCAGCTCCTGGCCGATATCCTCGGCGACCACCTTCTGGATCGAGATGCGCGGCTCGTGCAGCACGGCGTGCCCGATGGCGACGCCCGGCGTCAGCTGCACGCCGTCGACGCGCAAGGGCAGCAGACCGAGGCCGTCGACCTGCTGCACCTCGTTGGGACTGACGAAGTGACCGGCCGCGATCAGCTCCGCCAGCACCATGGCGATGGTCTGCAGCGTCTCGATCTCTTCTTCGTCGTAGTGGCGGCGCGTGCGGTTCTGCACCACCAGCACGCCCAGCACGCGACCCGCGCGCACGATCGGCACGCCGGCCAGCGAATGGTAGATTTCCTCACCCGTCTCCGGCCGATAGGCGTATTGCGGATGGCTCTGGGCGTCGGCCAGCGACAACGGCCGGTTATGAGCAGCGATGTCGCCCACCAGGCCCTCGCCGACCCGCAGGCGCGTGCGGTGCACGGCGGAGGGATTGAGGCCCTGGGTCGCAAATAGCTCCAGCACCTCACCGGCCCGCAGCAGATAGATCGAGCAGACCTCGGCCACCATCTCGTTGGCGACCAGGCGCACGACCTCGCCCAGCGGGTCCTCGATGGACTCCGCACGCGCCATCGTGTCCCGGAGCCGCTTTAGGAGCATTCGCGGTCCGGCCGGAGGAGTTGTTCTCTCCATGGTCAGACCGCTAGATGCTTGAGTCGGATGACGACAAAGCTACGGTCGGTAATGCACGCACAGACGCGCCAAACCGCCGCAAGGCGGATATTTTGGCAGGTCATATGAGCGTGGTCGGCGCGCATGGCGTGCTTATAGCAAGACCTGCGCCGAACTGCCTACCCAGCTTGTTCGCATAAGCAGCAGAGAAACTTATGCGAAAACACTGCTTGCAGTGCGGGCGCCGCCCTCACGCGGCGTCCAGCTCATAGGCTGTGTGAAGGGCGCGGACCGCGAGCTCGGTGTACTCGGCGGCGACCAGCACGCTGATCTTGATCTCCGAGGTCGAGATCACCTGGATGTTTATCCCCTTGGCGGCAAGGGTCTCGAACATCTTGAGCGCCACGCCGGCGTGGCTGCGCATGCCGACCCCGATGACCGAGATCTTGGCGACGTTGGTGTCGGACTGGACCTCGGTGAACTTGAGCTCGGTCTTTGCCTTCTCCAGGCGCTCGACGGCGCGGGCGAGGTCGGCGCGCGGCACGGTGAAGGTGATGTCGGTCGAGCTGCCGTCGAGCGACACGTTCTGCACGATCATGTCGACGTTGACGTTGGCCTCGGCCAGCGGGCCGAAGATCGCCGCCGCAACGCCCGGCCGGTCGGCCACGCGGGTCACCGTGATCTTGGCCTCGTCCTTGGCGAAGGCGATGCCGCTCACGACGGATTTCTCGAGTCCCTGGGCCATGATCTCTTCCTCGTCCACAACCATCGTGCCGGGCAGGTCGCTGCCCAAGGCGGCGTCGAACGACGACAGGACCTGCACGCGCACGTGATGGTTCATCGCCAGCTCGACCGAACGCGTCTGCAGGACCTTGGAGCCCTGCGACGCCATCTCCAGCATCTCTTCGTAGGTCACCTGGTCGATCTTGCGCGCCTTCTCGACGATCCGGGGATCGGTCGTGTAGACGCCGTCGACGTCGGTGTAGATGTCGCAGCGATCGGCCTTGAGCGCTGCCGCCAGCGCCACCGCCGAGGTGTCCGAGCCGCCGCGGCCCAGCGTCGTCACGCGGCCCTCCGGCGAAACGCCCTGGAAGCCCGGCACGATCGGCACCTCGCCCGCGGCCATGGCCTTGGCCATGTCGCCGGTCTCGATATCGATGATGCGCGCCTTGGCGTGAGCCGCGTCGGTGCGGACCGGGATCTGCCAGGACGCCCACGAGCGCGACTTCACGCCCATCTGCTGCAGGGCCATGGCCAGAAGGCCGATCGTCACCTGCTCGCCGGTCGCGACGACGACGTCGTACTCGCGCGCATCGTGCAGCGGGGCGATCTCGTTGACCCATTTGACGAGCTGGTTGGTCGCGCCGGACATGGCCGACACCACGACCGCGACCTCGTTGCCGCGCTCGACCTCGGCTTTGACCTTGCTGGCGACGTTCTTGATGCGATCTGTGTCGCCAACCGAAGTTCCGCCGAATTTGAGAACGATGCGCGCCATGGACCTGCTCGAAAGCGGGGTATAGACACCGGGGGCACCATTCGGGTCAAGGGCAGCGATCATGGGCAATCCCGCGCAAACCACCATCGATCCGGCCGAGATCGAGCGTTTTTCGCGCATCGCTGCCGAATGGTGGGACCCGAACGGGAAATTCGCTCCGCTACACCGGTTGAACCCTGTGCGCATCGGATACATCCGCGATCGCACCGCGGCGCACTGGCAGCGCGATCCGCTCTCCGGCGCGCCGCTCAAGGACCTCTCCCTGCTCGATATCGGCTGCGGCGGCGGGCTTTTGAGCGAACCGATGGCCCGGCTGGGCGCGCGGGTGACGGGCGTCGATGCGGCCGCGAAGAACGTCAACGTCGCCGCCCTCCATGCCGAGGGACAGGCGCTGGCGATCGACTATCGCCAGGGCACGGCCGAAGCGCTGGCCGCATCGGGTGCACAATTCGACGTCGTGCTGGCGCTGGAGATCGTCGAGCACGTCGCCGACGTCGAGCTCTTTCTGAGGTCGTGCGGCCGTATGGTGAAGCCGGGCGGGCTGCTGTTCCTGTCGACGCTGAACCGCACGGCCAAGGCGTGGGCGCTCGCCATTGCCGGCGCCGAGTACGTTCTGGGCTGGCTGCCGCGCGGCACGCATGACTGGAAGAAGTTCCTGAAACCGTCGGAGGTCGTGAACGGCCTGCGCTCGGGCGGCATCGAGGCGCAGGAGATCGTCGGCGTGGTCTACAACCCGCTCAGCCGCGCGTGGTCGCTGAACAAGAGCGACCTCGACGTGAATTACATGCTGTACGGGACGCGCTAGTTCCCGCGGGGAATCCACGGCAGGCGGCCGAACTCGATGCCCTCTTCGGCCAGTTCTTCGGCCTCTTCCTCGCTGGTCTCGCCGTAGATGCCACGCTTGTCGCTCTCGCCGTAATGGATCTTGCGCGCTTCGTCGGCAAACTTGTCGCCGACATGCTCGCAGTTCTTCTCGACCTCGGCGCGCACCTTGAGCAGCGCCTCGCGCAGTTCCTTGGGCATGTGCCGCGCCAGCGCCGCCATCTGCTGCTGTTGCTCCGGCGACGGTGCGGCCGGTGCGGACGCGGTGGGCGCCTCGGCCGCGGGCTTGTCGACCTCGACCTTCTTGCCGCTCCCCTTGCTGAGGCGGGGCGCCATCGGCGCGCGCTCGACCTTGCCGTTACCGCACACGGCACAGCCGATCAGAGACTTCTTCTCCTGGCGTTCGTAGGTCTTGCTGTCCTTGAACCAGCTTTCGAATTCGTGGCCCTTGGAGCAGCGCAGTCGGTATAGGATCATGAAATTACAAGGAATTCCGCGTTGGCACTCCCATCAGGGGAGTGCCAAAGATGATGGGGTGTGATTGTGGCTGACGCAAGGGGGATGCCATCGCCGTGGATCGTGCAATGGGCGGGCCTGGTCGCGGCCGATGCCACGGTCCTGGATGTCGCCGCGGGTGGCGGCCGGCACACGCGCTTCTTCGCCCAGCGCGGACACAAGGTTACGGCCCTCGATCGCGACGTGAGTGCGCTCTCCGCCGGGCCGACCATCGAGATCGTGCAAGCCGACCTCGAGAACGGCTCGCCGTGGCCCCTGCCCGGCCGCCGCTTCGGCGCCGTGGTCGTGACCAACTACCTGCATCGGCCGTTGTTTCCCGCACTGCTCGACGCGCTCATGCCGGGGGGCGTGCTGCTCTACGAGACCTTCATGGAAGGCAATGAGCGCTTCGGCCGCCCGAGCAACCCGGAGTTCCTGCTGAAGGACGGCGAGCTGCTCGAGATCGTGCACGGACGCTTCTCCGTCGTCGCCTACGAGGCGCGGATGATCAGTGAACCCAAGATGGCGATGGTCCAGCACATCGCCGCCCGGAAGATCTAGCTACTCAGCCGCCTTCGCGATCGCCGGCTTGTGCAGCACGGGCTCGGCGTATTTCCGATCGTGCGTCAGCGACGGCACCATCTTGCGCGCCTCGGCGATCTTGGCGGGATCGACGTCAGCGATGACGAAGCCTGCCTTCTCGCCGCCGGCATCGGCCAGCACCTCGCCCCACGGGGCGACGGCGATCGAATGGCCGTAGGTCTTGCGGTTGGAGCCTTTGTGCGTGCCGACCTGGGCCGGCGCGAACACGAAGCAGCCGGTCTCGATCGCCCGCGCCCGCATCAGCGTGTGCCAGTGCGCCTGGCCGGTCGGCACCGTGAACGACGAGGGGATCGACAGCATCGTCGCCCCGGCATGCGCCAGATCGCGATAGAGATAGGGAAAGCGCAGATCGTAGCAGATCGTCATGCCTAAGACGCCCCACGGCGTCTCGGCCAGCACCGACCGCTCGCCCGGCTTGAAGGTCGACGATTCGCGATAGCTCTCGCCGCCGGCGAGCTGGACGTCGAACATGTGGATCTTGTCGTAGCTCGCGACGACGCTGCCGGCCGAATCGATCAGGTAGGAACGGTTGCGGATCCGCTCCTCGCCCGGCGCGCGGACATGGATCGAGCCCAGCAGGAACCAGGCGCCGGTCTCGCGCGCGCTGGCCCGCGCCGCCGCCAGCATGGCATGGCTCTCCTCGACCTCGGCCTTGTGCAGCGTCTCGGTGCGGTTGGCGCCGATCAGGCCGGTGTTCTCCGGCGTCATGATGAAGTCGGCGCCGGCGCCGCGCGCCGCCCGCGCCTGCTCGCGCACGAAGGCCACGTTCTCGGCCATCTCGTTGCTGACGTTGGTCTGGATCAGGCCGGCCTTGAACGCGCTCGTCATGGATCGCTCTCCTCAGCCCGGCTGGGCCAGCAAGGGACCGAGCTTGCCCGCCTGCTCGAGGGCGGCGAGATCGTCGGAACCGCCGATGTGCTGGCCGTTGATGAAGATCTGCGGCACCGTCGTGCGCTTGGAACGGTCGCGCATCTCGGCCCGCTTCTTCTCGTCCATCATCACGTCCATTTCGTCGTAGGCGGCGCCCTTCCGGTCGAGCAGGCCCTTGGCCCGCGCGCAGTAGCCGCAGAACGGCGTGGTGTAGATCTCGATCCTGGCCATGCAAAACCCCTTTGCCGGACTATACCGCCGGGCGGACGACCCGCGCCAGCGTCAGCACGTCAACGTGCCGTGCGCCGCCGCGCTGCAAAACGCGTGCACAGGCCTCCAAGGTGGCACCCGTTGTCAAAACATCGTCGATCAGGAGAACGGACTTTCCCGAAACCAACGTGCCCCAGCGCGGATTGAGGTCGAAGGCCTGCCGGACGTTGTCGTGACGCTGCTTGGCGGCGAGCCCCGATTGCGAGCCAGTCCAGCGCCGGCGCCGCATCAAGTCGGGAACCAGCCGTGCCCGCGTCGACGGCGCCGCGGCAACGGCGATGCGGGCCAGGAGCTGGGCCTGGTTGTAACGCCGCGTGAACAGACGCTGCCAATGCAACGGCACCGGCGCCACGAGATCGGCCTCGGCCAAAAGCTCGGCGCCGGCGCGCGCCATCCAGGCGCCGCAGGCGCGGGCGATGTCGGTGCGGTCGCCATGCTTGAACGGCAGCACCAGCTTGCGGCTCTTGTCGTCGTAGACCAGCGCGGCGCGCGCCCGCCGGTAGCGCGGCGGCCGTGCCGCACAGGCGCCGCACAGCGCAGTCGCGTCGACCTGGTGGGCAAAGGGATAGGCGCAACGGGCGCAGTAGGGCGGCGCGATGAAGGCGAAGCCCGCCCAGCAGGCGGCGCACAGCCCGCCCGGCGTTTCGACGATCTCGCTGCAGCTGAGGCAAAGCGGCGGCAGCACGGCGTCGAGCATCGTGCGGCCGGCATGCAGGCAAAATCGTCCCAGGGTAGCGGGCAACATCGCGCCCAATAGGGCGGGCCAAATGCGCCCACAGGATGGCGGGGCCCTACCCGCCGCGCGGCTTTGGCCTTACATACGCACTGTGACGGGCCTCGACCCCATGCTGGTTTTCGACCGCGCCATGCTGCGCCGGCGGCGCGAGCGCGCGGCCCGCGACTGGCGGCCGCGCGCCTTCCTCAAGCGCGTGATCGCCGAGCGCCTGGTCGAACGCCTCGACGATGTGCGCCGCTCGTTTACCTGTGCCCTCGATCTCGGCTCGCACGGCGACGAGTTCGCCACCGCGCTGGCCGACCGCAAGACCGTCGGCTGGCTGGCGCGCGCCGATCTCGGCCACGGCTTCGCCCGGCTGGCGCACGGCCCCGCCGTCGTCGCCGACGAGGAGTTCCTGCCCTTCGCGCCCAAAAGCTTCGACCTGGTCGTGAGCGCCATGGACCTGCATTGGGTCAACGACCTGCCCGGGGCCTTGGTGCAGATCCAGCGCATCCTTCAGCCCGACGGCCTGCTGCTGGCGGCCATGCTGGGCGGCGCCACGCTGTGGCAGCTCCGCCAGGCCCTGACCGCGGCCGAAAGCGAGATCGAGGGCGGCTTGAGTCCGCGCGTCTCGCCGTTCGCCGACTTAGCGGACGCCGCGGGCCTGCTGCAACGAGCGGGCTTTGCCCTGCCGGTCGCCGACAGCGAAACCATCGAGGTCGAATACGACAATGCGCTCAGCCTGATGCGCGATCTCGGCGCCATGGGTGAAAGCAACCTGGTGGTCGAGCGCCGCCGTGGCCTGGCACGGCGGGCGACGCTGCTGCGTGCCGCGGAGATCTACGGCGAGCGCTTCGCCCTGCCGTCGGGACGCGTCGCGGCGAGCTTCGAGGTGCTGTTCCTGCATGGCTGGGCGCCGCATGAGTCCCAGCCCAAGCCGCTTCGTCCGGGCAGCGCGGCGCAGCGGCTGGCCGATGCATTGGGCACGGCCGAGCGAAGCGCCGGCGAAAAAGCGGGACGAGGCTAGATCGTGCGACTGTCTTTCAGCGAAGTGCTGTCGGAGAGCTTTGGCCACTTCTTCGGCAACCTCCGCCTGTTCTTCGACCTCGTCACCATTCCCTGGATCATCTCCATCGCCATCCGCGTGATCGGCGACTTGCTCTCCATCGATTCGCCGCTTGGCGCATTGATCGAGAAGGCGATCGACGTCGTGCCGACGACGATGTTCGTGGTCGCCTGGCAGCGCCTGGTGCTGCTGGGGCCGCATCGCATCGATCGGCTGCCGGGGACCGGCTGGTCGTCGCGCGAGACGGCCTGGCTCGGGCATCTGCTCAAGGTGGCCGGGATGACCTTCGTGCTGATGGCGATCTTCATGCTCACCATCGGTCCGATGGATCCGCGCGCCCTTCAGGCCGGCGCCGCCATCGATCCAGACGTGGCCCGGCGCTACGCCCTGGCCGGGCCGCTCGCGTTCGGCTTCATCATTTCCTTGCTGCTGGCGCTGCGCGTCAGCTGGGGCCTTGCCGCCACCGCCGTCGACGTCCCCTTCTCGCCGCGCCTTTCCTGGACCTACAGCCGGGGCAATGCCTGGCCGATCATCGGCGCCCTGTTCGTCGTCTATTTCGGCGGCGCTTTCGTCACCGCCGTGGCCATGCTGCTGACCCACGGCATCATGCGCGGCGTGCTGCGGGCCGACGATGCGGCGGCCGTCGTGAGCTGGACGGTGGCGATCCTGGTGGCCTACGCCGTGATGGCGCTCACCGCGACGGTGCAGGCCGTCATCTTCCGCCGCCTGCTCGCCTGGCGCGAAGGCGCCGGGCTGCCGGCCGTCTCAGAATCATAAAAGGTCGCGCAGCAGGCCGATCAGCGGCAGGTCGGCGGGCGGCATCGGGTAGCGGGCGAGTTCGACCGGCGCGACCCACTTCAGGACCTGGCCTTCGTGCGGCTGCGGCGTGCCGTTCCATTTGCGGCAGGCGAAGACCGGCATCAGCAGATGGAACTTTTCGTAGCCGTGGCTGGCGAAGGCGATCGGCGCCAGGCAGCTGGTCGCCGTCTCGATGCCGAGCTCCTCGCGCAGCTCGCGCACCAGCGCCTGTTCCGGCGTCTCGCCGGGATCGACCTTGCCGCCGGGGAGCTCCCACAGCCCCGCCATCGACTTGCCGGCGGGCCGCTGGGCGATCAGCACGCGGCCGTCGACGTCGACCAGCGCCACCGCAGCGACCAGCACCAGCGGCCGGTCGCCGAGCGGCGGCGGGCCGCCCGGGCATTCCTCGTCGAAGGATTTGCTCAAGAACGGGGGCTCAAGAACGGTAGCTGCCGTTGATGTCGATGTAACCGTGCGTCAGATCGCAGGTCCAGACCGTGGCGCGGCCGCGTCCGATGCCGAGATCGATGTCGATCACGATGTCGGTGCCCTTGATGTGCTTGGCGACCGGCGTCTCGTCGTAGTTCGGCACGACCTGGCCGCCGTCGGTGATCTTCACCCCGCCGATCGAGATCTTGAGCTTGTCGCGGTCCGCCCGCTCGCCCGACTTGCCGACCGCCATGACGATGCGGCCCCAGTTGGCGTCCTCGCCGGCGATCGCCGTCTTGACCAGGGGCGAGTTGGCGACCGACAGCCCGATCTTGCGCGCCGCGCCATTGGAGGAGGCGCCGCCGACATTGATGGTGACGAACTTGGTGGCGCCCTCGCCGTCGCGCGCCAGCAGTTGCGCCAGGTCGATCAGCACCTCGTCGAGCGCGCGCTTGAAGTCGACCAGGACGGGATCGTCGGCCTCCTCGATCGGCGCGTGGCGGGCGGCGCCCGTGGCGACCATCAGCAGCGTATCGCTGGTCGAGGTGTCGCCGTCGACGGTGACGCAGTTCAGCGACTTGTCGGCGGCATCGGCCACCAGCTTCTGCAGGACGGCGCCCGGCACCTTGGCGTCGGTGAAGACGAAGGCGAGCATGGTCGCCATGTCGGGCGCGATCATGCCCGAGCCCTTGAGGAAGCCGTTGATGGTGACGGTCCGCTCCCCGATCTTGGCTTGGCGCGTGGCGAGCTTGGGGAAAGTGTCCGTCGTCATGATGGCACCGGCAGCGGCGGACCACGAGTCCTCGCGCGCGCCCTTGATCATCGCCGGCACGACGGCCGCGATCTTCTCCCAGTCGAGCGGCTGGCCGATCACGCCGGTCGAGGCCATGAAGACTTCGTTACGCGGGCAGCCCAGCGCCTGGGCGATCGCCCGGGTGCTCTCCTCGACCGCCTTGTCGCCCAGCTTGCCCGTGAAGGCGTTGGCGTTGCCGGCATTGACGACGATGGCGCGGACCTTGCCGCGGGCCAGGTTCTTGCGGCACCAGTCGACCGGCGCCGACGAGCACTTCGAGCGCGTCAGCACGCCGGCAATGGTGGCGCCGGCCGGCACCACGGCCAGCATGACGTCGTCGCGGTCCTTGTAGCGCACGCCCGACGCCGCCGCGGCGAGCTTCACGCCCGCAATGCGCGGCAATGTCGGCGTCGTTTTCGGCGCGAGCGGCGATACGGCGTGCTTGACGGCCATTGGACTCCCCATGCGGACGGCCGGGCATCGCCCGGCCACTCCGAAGGGCGGAGCCTACACCAGAACCGCACAAAAAAGTGAGTTCTACTTACTGCTTAGGCGCGGGGGTCGCCGGAGCAGCCGCCGGAGGCTTGGCAGCAGGAGCGGCCGGCGCAGCGGGCTTGGCCGCCGGAGCAGGCTCAGGCTTGCTGCCGTCCATGGCGAACTTCTCGATCTTGGCGCCCGAACGCAGCTGATCGAGCTGGGCGGTGATCGCCTCGCGGGCCATCTCCTCGCGCAGCTGGTCGGCCATCTCCTCGAAGGCCGGCGGCGGCGCCTTGCGGCGATCCTCGACCTTGATGACGTGGTAGCCGAACTGGGTCTTGACCGGAGTCTCGGTCATCTCGTCCTTCTTCAGGTTGAAGGCGGCGTCGGCGAACTCCTTCACCATGTCCGACTTCTTGAACCAGCCGAGATCGCCGCCCTCGGCGCCGGAGGCCTTGTCGGTCGACTTCTCCTTGGCGAGCTTGTCGAAGGCCGCGCCCTTCTTGAGCTCGGCGATCAGCGCCTTGGCCTCGTCCTCGGTCGACACCAGGATATGGCGGGCGTGGACCTCCTCCTCGGCCGGCATCTGCTTCAGCCGCTCCTCGTAACGCTTCTGCAGCTTTTCCGGCGTAACCTGGCGGGCGATCTCGCGCTGGATCCAGAAATCCTGCAGCACCTGGTCCTCGACGAAGGCCATGCGCTTCTTGAAGGCCGGATCGTCGGTGACCTTGTTCTTCTTGCCCTCCTGGACGACCAGCTTGCTGTCGATGATGCGGTCGAGCAGCGCGGGGAACACCGCCTGCAGCGGCATGCTGCGATATTGTTGCGGCAACGACTGCTGGGCGACCTCCAGCTCCGACAGCCGGATCGGCTGGCCGTTGACCGTGGCGACCACGGGATCCTTGAGCGGCTGAGCCGGCTGCGCGGCCTGCGCCGGCGGCTTGGCCTGAGCAGCCGGCGGGGCGGCAGTGGGCGGCTTGGGCTGGGCTTGGCCCTGCGGAGCGGCGGGCTGCTGAGCCGACACGGGAGCCGCGATGGCAGCCGCTGCGCAACACAGGACGAACAGGCGCAAGCTGCGCAAGCGATGGCTCATGACAGACTCCGAAACTTGATGTGCATCCGTTTACACAGGCCCGCTTCGGACCTGCAAGCTCTCCACCCCCGGAGCCTTCGTTGTTGGCGGTGGATTGCGGCACTTTTTCGTGAGCAGGGTGTCGGCGATGCGGCGTGTCCGTCATCCCGACCTGCCTGCGCGAAGCCGAAGCGGCTTCGCTTCGGCGAAGGTAGGCCGGCGCCGAGAGCAGCGAGGCGAAGCGGAAGGACCTCTTCTGTTCGCCGGGTGCCGCCTCCCATTTCAAGAAACAAGGGCGGCTTCGCTTGGGATGACGGTTTGCTCTACATTTCCGTCACAGGTCACTGCGTTGACACTGCGGGGCCTGCTCTCTATCTCTGCCTGGGACGGCGGGCCGGGTGCCCGCCTAAGTCATTAAAATATCGAGGTTTTCATGCTGGGTGCGCTGGCCCGTAGCCTGTTCGGCACCGCCAATGATCGCATCGTCAAAGGCTTCGACAAGCCGGTGGCGAAGATCAATGCCCTCGAGCCTGAGCTCAGCAAGCTCAGCGACGAGCAACTGCGCGCCAAGACCGTCGAATTCCGCGAGCGCCTGGCCAAGGGCGAGACCCTGGACGACCTGCTGGTCGAAGCCTTCGCCGTGGTGCGCGAAGCCGCCAAGCGGACGCTCGGCCAGCGCCACTTCGACGTTCAGCTCAAGGGCGGCATGGTCCTGCACTCGGGCAAGATCGCCGAGATGAAGACCGGCGAAGGCAAGACGCTGGTCGCCACCCTGCCGGTCTATCTCAATGCCCTCGAAGGCAAGGGCGTGCACGTCGTCACGGTGAACGACTACCTGGCCAAGCGCGACTCCGAGTGGATGGGCCAGATCTACACCTTCCTCGGCCTCACCGTCGGCGTCATCGTGCACGAGCTCGACGACGAGCAGCGCAAGGCGGCCTACGCCTGCGACGTCACCTACGGCACCAACAACGAGCTCGGTTTCGACTACTTGCGCGACAACATGAAGTTCCGCCTCGACCTCATGGTCCAGCGGCCCTTCAACTACGCCATCGTCGACGAGGTCGATTCGATCCTGATCGACGAGGCGCGCACGCCGCTGATCATCTCGGGCCCGGCCGAGGACTCCTCCGAGCTCTATCGCCGCGCCGACACGGTGATCCCGCGTCTGAAGCCCGACGCCTACGAGAAGGACGAGAAGAACCGCACCGTCGTGCTGACCGACCCGGGCGTCGAGCAGGTCGAGGACATCCTGCGCGGCGACGGGCTGCTGCCCGAGGGCATCAGCCTCTATGCGCCCAACCAGGTGACCTTGCTCCATCACGTCACCCAGGCGCTGCGCGCCCACAAGCTGTTCTCCCGCGACACCGACTACATCGTGAAGGACGGCCAGGTCGTCATCATCGACGAGTTCACCGGCCGCATGATGGCCGGCCGTCGCTATTCGGAAGGCCTGCACCAGGCGCTCGAGGCCAAGGAGCACGTCGAGATCCAGCGCGAGAACCAGACACTGGCCTCGATCACCTTCCAGAACCTGTTCCGCATGTATCCGAAGCTGTCCGGCATGACCGGCACGGCGATGACGGAAGCCTCGGAGTTCGGCGAGATCTACCGGCTCGAGGTCGTCGAGATCCCGACCAACGTGGCCGTGGCCCGCAAGGACGCCGACGACGAGATCTACCGCACCTTGGGCGACAAGACGCGCGCCATCGTCAAGCTCATCCAGGAGTGCCGCGACCGCAAGCAGCCGATGCTGGTCGGCACCGTCTCGATCGAGAAATCGGAGGCGCTGTCGGAGGAGCTGAAGAAGGCCAAGATCCCGCACAACGTGCTGAACGCGCGCTACCACGAGCAGGAGGCCGAGATCGTCGCCCAGGCCGGCCGGCCGGGCGCCATCACCATCGCCACCAACATGGCCGGCCGCGGCACAGACATCCAGCTCGGCGGCAACGTCGACATGCTGGTGCGCCACGCGGCTGCCGAGATTGCTGCCAAGTTTCCGGACGAGGCCCAGCGCAAGGCCGAGCTCGACCGCGTGGCCCAGCAGATCAAGGCGGAGGTCGCACGCGACCGCGAGATCGTGCGCGGCGCCGGCGGCCTCTACGTCGTCGGCACCGAGCGCCACGAGAGCCGGCGCATCGACAACCAGCTGCGCGGCCGCTCGGGCCGCCAGGGCGATCCCGGCGCCTCCAAGTTCTTCCTGTCGCTGGAAGACGACCTGATGCGCATCTTCGGCAACAACAAGGTGCTCGACTGGGTGCAGAAGAAGGGCATGGCCGACGACGAGGCGCTGACCCATCGCTGGCTCAACAAGGCGCTGGAGACGGCGCAGGGCAAGGTCGAGGCGCGTAACTTCGAGATCCGCAAGAACCTGCTGCGCTTCGACGACGTCATGAACAGCCAGCGCAAGGAGATCTACGCCGAGCGCATCGAGCTGATGGCGACCGAGGACGTGTCCGACACCATCGCCGGCATGCGTCGCGACGTGGTCGATGGGCTGGTCAAGCGCACCATCCCGGAAGGCGTCTACGCCGAGCAGTGGAAGATCGGCGAGCTCAAGGAAGAGGTGCAGCGCATCTTCGGGCTCGACCTGCCGATCGAGGACTGGGCCAAGGAAGAGGGCATCGCCGAGGAGGAGATCAAGACCCGGCTGAACGACCAGGTCGATCGCCTGTTCGCCCAACGCGCGGCGCAGTACGGCGTCGATGTGTGGCGCCAGGTCGAGAAGAGCGTGCTGATGCAGCTGTTCGACCAGAACTGGAAGGAGCACCTGCTGCACCTCGACCATCTGCGCCAGGGCATCGGCTTGCGCGCCTACGGCCAGAAGGATCCGCTGAACGAATACAAGCGCGAGGCGTTCAACCTCTTCGAGGATTTGCTGAGCGGCCTGCGCGAGCAGGTGGTGGCTCTGCTGGCGACGCTGCAGCTGCGCATGGAAGCGCCGCCGATGCCCGAGATGCCGACCAACATGCACGAGGTGCACGAGGATCCGGCGCTGGCCAGCCAGATGAGCGACGATCCGAACTTCGATCCGGCCGATCCCGACGGCGGCGGCGTCGCCACGCTGCACCGCCCGCGGCCGACGGCGCGCGCCGCCGTGGATCCCAACGATCCGGCAACCTGGGGCAAGGTCGCGCGCAACGCGCCCTGCCCCTGCGGCTCAGGCAAGAAGTTCAAGCACTGCCATGGGCGGGTCTAAAGTCAGCCTTACACTAAGGAGCGGCCCGAAGCACCGAGCACGCCGACGACATCCGGCCGGCGGGCCTGACGACGATCGCGCCCTACCACTCACCGGCAGTGTTCGATGAGACGATACTGCCCGGCCGGGCCTCGCGCTTCCCGAACAGACGCATCGTGTCGAGCCCATGGGTAGAATGCGAATGCAGGTCGATTTCTACGACCGGGAGCCGCCGGTCGGCTGAAATGCACGTCGCTGAGGTCGAGCGATACCACCAGCGTGTCGAGCAGCGGACGCCGGTTCGCGCCGGCCGTGTAGATCCGGCGCCTGCTCGGCAGCTGGATGCCGTCGGCCTCGATGTGCTCCGACACGAGCTGGATGGCGCCGAAGCCGCCGGCGACATCGACGTTGTAATCCTGCCGCCGTAGCAACAGGTCTTCGCCGAAATAGAACATCTGGACCTGGCTGTGAGTCGCGGTCCAGTCAGGGAACCGGGCGCGCAACACCCGCCATGTCTCCCGGCCTTCCTGCCACGGCTCCATCTCCTCGGTCTGGACTCCCGGCGCGGCCAGCAGGAACGGCGTCGTCAGAGAGGTCCACAGGGCATAGCCGTTGAAGTAGGCGCGATGCAGTGGATCCCACGGCGTCGTCATGACATGACCGGCAAACGCCAGGCGTGGATCGCGGCGTTCGGCGACGACGCTGCCGTTGCTGCGCACAATGGCGATCCGGTCGGGGACGAACTCCGTGTGCCAATCAGGATCGCCGAACCGCGTCACCGAGGAACGCTCCTCGCGCAACCACACGGTCGTTTGGCGGGGGTTCGGATCCTGCACCAGACCCTTCATCGCCCATAGGGCGCCGCCAGTGACGATGGTGGCGTCGACGCGCTCGAACGACTTCCATCGCTCGACGCCGCCATGGGCTCGAAGAACATCGTCCAGAAGCGTTGCAGCCATCGTGCTCTCCTCGTCTGAGGACAACGTGGCGCCGGGGCCCGCCGAACAGCATCCATACGAAGGTGCAACCGACGCCCCCTCTTTGGCTGGGAGGTTGACCGCCCTGAATGTTATAATATAACGATCCCTGTCGGAGCCATCGAACGGGGAGACGAACGATGCGGCGCGTATTTGGGTGGTCGTCGGTTTGCGGCCTGTTCGTCGGCGTGGCCTCGGCCTCGGCGCAGACGGAGCCGGCGCCGGACACGCCGCCGACGCAGTCGCTGCCCGGCATCACCGTCACGGCGACCAAGATGGACGAGGAGCGCAGCTCCATCCTGCCGAGCCTCGGCGCCACCAAGTACGACTTCAGCCGTACCGCCATCCAGAACACCCCGCAGGGCCAGAATGCGCCGCTGAACCAGGTGCTGCTGCGCGCGCCGGGCGTGGTACAGGACGGTTTCGGCCAAGTCCATGTCCGCGGCGACCACGGCAGCCTGCAATACCGGCTCGACGGCGTTCAGTTGCCGGAGGGCCTCGCCCTCTTCAGCCAGGTGCTGTCGCCGCGCTTCGCCAACTCGCTCTCGCTGCTGACCGGCGCGCTGCCGGCGCAGTACGGCCTGCGCACGGCGGGCGTCGTCGACATCGGCGTCAAGTCGGGCACGACCAACCCCGGCGCCGAGGCCTCGTTCATGGGCGGCTCGTACAACTGGGTGCAGCCGTCGGGCGAGTATGGCGGCCGCAGCGGCAACATCGACTACTATGCGGCCGGCCAGTACCTCAGCAACAACATCGGCATCGAGAACCCGTTCTCGGCATGGACGCCGATCCACGACCAGACTTCGCAATGGTATGCGCTCGGCAAGGTCACGGGCATCGTCGACGAGAACACGCGGGTCAGCTTCATCGGCGGCGGGGTCAACGCGAGCTACCAGATTCCCAACAACATCAACCAGGTTCCCAACTTCACGGTGCTGGGCAACTCGACCTGGGACAGCTCGATCCTCGACCAGCGCCAGTGGGAGAGCACCTACTTCGGCATCGCTTCGCTGCAGAAATCCTACCAGGACGTCAACATGCAGCTCTCGGGCTTTGCCCGCTACTCGCAGCTCAACTACCAGCCCGACGCGATCGGCGATCTTCTGTACAACGGCATCGCGCAGTGGGCGCAGCGCACCAGCCTGGCGACCGGCGTGCAGGCCGATGCGAGCTGGAAACTCGTGCCCAAGCACACGCTGCGCGGCGGCTTCCTGGTCCAGCGCGAGCGTGTCACCAGCTCCGCGCAGGCCAATACCCTGCCGCTGGTTCCCGACCCGTCCGATCCCGATGCGCCTGCCATTCCAGGCGACACCCCGTTCGGCATCACCGACAGCGCCGATCTCACCAACTGGACCTACAGCGTCTACCTGCAGGACGAATGGAAGGTGCTGCCGACCGTCACCGTCAATGCCGGTCTGCGCTTCGATGCGATCACCAGTCCTGTCAGCGAGAACCAGTTCAGCCCGCGCGTCAACGTCGTCTGGGAGCCGACGCCGGAGATCACCCTGCGCGCCGGATACGCCCGCTACTTCGTTCCCGCGCCCTTGAACCAGGTCTCCGTCGCCGCGCTCGCGGCCCGCGCCGGCACGGTCGCCGCGCCCGAGGTCCTGACCAACGACCCGGTGCGCGCCGAACGCTCCGACAACATCGACATCGGCCTGACGGTGAAGCCACTCGACGGCCTCACCGTCGGCTTCAGCGGCTTCTACAAGTGGGCGGAGAACTATCTCGACAAGGGCCAGTTCGGCGCGCCGATCTTCCAGACCGCCTTCAACTACTCGAACGCCCAGGTGCGCGGCTTCGAGCTGTTCGCCAACTACGACAAGGGGCCGTGGTCGCTCTACGCCAACCTCGCCTGGTCGCAGGTGAATTCGATCAACATCAACTCGGCGCAGTTCAACTTCGAGCAGGCCGAGCTGCAATACATCGCCAACAACTGGATCTTCGCCGACCATAACCAGAGCTGGACCGGCTCGGCGGGGGCGGCCTACGTGTTCAACATGGAGAGCGACTGGGCCACGCGCGTCTCGGCCGACATGCTCTACGGCAACGGCCTGCGCCAGACGATCGTGACGCCGAACGACGCCGCGCTGCCGGCCTATGCGACGCTCAACCTCTCGGTGACGCAGCGCCTGCCGATCAGCGGCAGCAAGGGTACCAACGTGCGCTTCGACGCGATCAACGTCACGGACGGCCAGTATCAGCTCAGGACGGGGACCGGCGTCGGCGTGGGTGCCCCCCAGTTCGGCATGCGAAGGGCTTTTTTCGTGACCTTGTCGCAAAAATTCTGACGCCGAAACGACATGATCTGAGCGTGCCGAACGTGATAAATGCTCGGCATGCTCGATCAAACCCTTCCCCATGTCGTGCCGCTGAAAGGCGGCTCCAATTTCCGCGATCTCGGCGGCTATCGCACTGAGGATGGCCGCACCGTGCGGCGCCGCGCGGTCTTCCGCTCCGCCCATCTCGGCGGCCTGACCAACGAGGACCGCGTTGCGCTGGTCGGGCTCGGCGTTCGCACCATCGTCGACCTGCGCGGCGTCAGCGAGGCAGCCGAGACGCCGCACCTGATCGACGGCGTCGACTGCCGCATCGTCGGCGCCCATATCGAACCCCAGCTCGGCGACAAGATCCGCGTTGCCGTGGAGAGCGGCACGGCCACACCGCATCTCATGATGCAGTACCTGACCGACCATTACCGCGACTATCCGAGGCGCTGTGCGCCGGGCTTCCGCACCTTGTTCGCCACCTTGAGCGACGGCACGCACCGACCGCTGGTGTTCCATTGCACCGCCGGCAAGGACCGCACCGGCTTCGCCTCGGCCCTGCTGCTTACGCTGCTGGGCGTGCCGTGGGACACCGTGATGGACGATTACCTGCGCACCAACGAACTGTGGACCGGCCATATCGGCCGCTATCCCGAGCTCGACATCGATACCCGCGCTGCCATCGTCGAGGCGCGCACGGCCTACCTTGAGGCGGCCTTCGACATTGTCGCCAAGGACTTCGGCGGCCCCGAGACCTTCGCCGAGCAGGCGCTCGGGCTGGACGTCGAGGCGCGCGAGCGGCTGAAGGCGGATCTCCTGGAAGGCTGAGCTCATAGCTGGAGTCGCGCGCCCCCAGCGTTATCATGGGTCATGAGCGACACGCGTTTCGAGACTCCCGAGCCCTTCAAGGTCGACATTCCCGAGCGGGCGCTGATCGATCTCGACGAGCGCCTGCGCCGCTGGCGCGCGCCCGTCGCCATTGCCGACAACGGTTCGTGGGCCTCCGGCACCGACCCCGACTTCCTGGCCGAGCTGGTCGACCACTGGCGGCATGGTTACGACTGGCAGCGCTGCCAGGAGGCGATCAACCGCTGGCCCAACTACCTCGTCGATATCGGCCCGCAGCGCCTGCATTTCATCCGCGAACCCGGCAGCGAGGTCGAGGGCGCGCCGCGGCCGATGCCGCTGGTCGTCACCCATGGCTGGCCGGGCTCGATCGTCGAGTTCCTGCACATCATCGACGCGCTCGCTCATCCCGAGAACCACGGCGGCGATCCACTCGATGCCTTCGACGTCATCGTGCCTTCCCTGCCCGGCTACGGCTTCTCCGGCCCGCCGGTCCGCGAAGACGGCAGCACGGGCCCGATCGGTCCGCGCGCCATCGCCGGCCTGTGGCACACGCTGGTGCACGAGAAGCTGAACTATCGCCGCCCCTACGGCGTGCAGGGCGGCGACTGGGGCGCGGTCGTCTCGTCGTGGGCCGCCTTCGACCATCCCGTGAAGGACGAGAAGGACGAGTGGAAGTCGGGCGTGCTCGGCCTGCACCTCAACATGATGGGGCTCCGGCCCGGCATCGACCTGCGCAAAGCCGAGCTCAGCGCTGACGAAAAGACCTGGCTCGCCAAGGTCCAGGGCGAACGCGACGAGAAGACCGCCTACCAGCGCATCCAGGCGACGCGGCCGCAGACGCTCGGCGTGGCACTCGCCGATTCGCCCGTTGGCCTGGCCGCCTGGGTCGTCGAGAAGTTCCAGGCCTGGAGCGACTGCGGCGGCGATCCGCTGAAGCGCTTCTCCATGGACCTGCTGCTCGACAACATCATGGTCTATTGGCTGACCGGCACCGCGGGCACGGCGACCTGGCTCTATCGCGGCGTCACCCAGCAGCCCAACCGCGGCCTGACCGAGGGCCAGCGGGTCGAGACGCCGACCGGCTTCGCTGCCTTCCCGGCCGATCTCTCCCCGCCGCCGCCCAAGGAATGGATCGAGCGCGCCTTCAATCTGCGGCGCCATACCGTGATGCCGAGCGGCGGGCATTTTGCGGCGCTCGAGGAGCCCACCCTGCTGGTCGACGACGTTCGTGCCTTCTTCCGGCCGTTGCGTTTCGGGGCAGCCAACGACTGATGCTTCCAAAGTACTTGCGTACGGAAGTATATCGCCCTATATCCCGAAGCATGACCGATGCCTCCCTCGCCGCCATCCTGCGGCTCCTGCGCGCGCAGTCCTTCGTCGAAGCGCGGATCGATCCCGGCTTGGGCGCCATCCACGGCTTGGCGCTGCGCGAACTGATGTTCCTGATGCAGCTCGACCAGGCGCCGGCCAACCGCTTGCGCCGCGTCGATCTCGCCGGCCGCCTGAACGTCAGCCAGTCGACCGTGACGCGGCTCGCCCTACCCTTGGAGAAGCTCGGCTTTGTGAAGCGCGAGCCTGATCCCCGCGATGCGCGCGTGGGCTACGTCGTGCTGACCAAGGCCGGCCGCCAGCGCGTCGCCGAGGCGCGCGCCACGCTCGATCGCCAGACCGAGGCCCTCTTCCGCGATCGCTGGACCGACAAGGAGATCGCCACGTTGGCGAGCCTGCTCGGCCGCTTCACCGTTGCACTGCCCGGAGACGTCACATGAAACTGGAAAGCGGACAGACTGCCGTCGTCACCGGCGCGGCGGGCGGCATCGGGTTTGCGCTGGCTGAAGCCCTCTGCCTGCGCGGCCTCAACGTCGTCATGGCCGATGTCGAAGCAACGGCGCTCGAAACCGCGCGGGCATCGCTGGGCGCCCGCGGCTTCACGGTTCGCGCCGAGACTTGCGATGTCGCCAATGCGGCGGCTGTCGACAGGTTGGCGCAAACCGTCCTGGCGCGTTTCGGGCGGGTCGACCTCCTGGTCAACAATGCCGGCGTGGGCGGCAGGCTCGGTCCCCTGTGGGATAGCCAACCGGGCGACTGGGCGTGGACCTTCGGCGTCAACGTGTTCGGCGTCGCCAATGGCGTGCGCTCGTTCCTGCCATCCATGCTGCAGCAGGGCGCCGGCCACGTGGTGAACGTGGCGTCCCTGGCCGGCCTGACGGCGCCGCCGTTCCTCGGGCCCTACGTCGCCTCCAAGCACGCTGTCGTCGGCCTCTCCGAAAGCCTGGCGGCCGAGCTCGCCACGGTCAGATCGCGCATCCGCGTGTCGGTAGTCTGCCCCGGCCACGTGCAGTCGCGAATTGCCGCGTCGGAGCGCAATCGGCCGCCAGCCCTCGCGGCGGAGTCCAGGACTCCCCCTGACGTGCTGTCACGCATTCACGCCGGCTTCGTGGCAGCATTGGGAGAACCGATGCCAACTGGAGAGCTGGCGAGCCGCGTCCTCGCCGGCATCGAGAAGGACGACTTCCTGATCCTCACCCATCCCCAGTTCAATGCCGAGGTCAGGAACCGTCTCGACGCTGTCGACCGCGCGACGCAGGCTGCATAGACCGACGTTCGAGCAACAGGGCACAGGCATCGAGGCAGGCCGCGCGCGATTCGGGCCACCACGGGCCGGGCTTGTCCTGTGCCAGCCGGAACATCGCTGTCCCATGGACAAGGTTACGGACGGCAAGCGCGGTCGGCCGCACGTCGCGGTCGGGCACGCCGGCCTGGCGGATGTAACCTTCGAAGATCGCGAATTGCGCCGCCTGCACCGCGGGCTCGACGCGATCGCGGAAGCCGTAGCCGAACAGCAGCTCGTAGTCGCGCGGATGCTCGTCGGCGAAGGCCAGCATGCGCCCGCAGGCGTCGATCACGCCTTTGGACTCCGCCAGCGCCGCCACGAAACGGTCGTGCGCCAGCATGCGCACCGCCCGCAGGATCGCCGCGCGATCGGTGAAATGGGCATAGACGCTGGGCGTCGTCGTCTTCGCACGCTGCGCCACGTCGCGGATGGTGACGCCACCGTCGCCGTCCTTGCGCCACAGGGCATAGGCGGCCTCGACGATACGGCTAGGCAAGGTGGGATCGGCCTGACGGGGCATGTTGACTCTTAATTTATACGACGTATAAATTATACGTTGTTAAGATAACATATCGAAGGATTGCAGCCATGACCATTCCGCTGCGTCTCGCCGGCCCGACCATCCTCGCCATGGCCTTCGCCGCCAACGCCCTCCACAACATTCCGGGCTTCTATCCGGTCGTCTTTTTCATCGGCATCGGCGTCGTCCTGCCGGCGCTGGCACTTGGCCGCACCGTGCGCGGCGAGCCGTCGGCCGCCCGCCCGCTCGGCGTTGCGCTTGGCTGGCGCGATGCGCTCGCTGTGCTGGCCGCCCTGGCGATTGGCTGTGCGCTGGCGGCCAAGCCGCTGGGGCCCATCGTCGCCCAGCCCGGCGGCATGGAGCGCATCGCGACACTTTTCGCCCAGCTCCTGGTCGCCAGCACGGCTGAGGTCCTGCTGTTCCTCGGCGCGACCGGGCTGGCGCTGCGTGCCCTGCTCGGCGGCCGTCACGACTGGCGCTTCGGCGTGCTGCTCGTCGTCGTGTCGAGCCTCCTCTTCGGGCTCTTCCACTTCACCTATCCAACGCCCTGGAACACGCTCGCCAATGCGACGACCGTCACCGTCGTGTGGATCGGCGTGTCGACGCTGTTCGCCGTCACCCGCAGCCTGGTAGCCGCGATCCTCCTGGACAACATGATGGCGACCGTGGGCTTCGCCACGCGCGACCTCACGCTCCCGCTAGCGTCGGCGAGAAGCCTGCTGCTCGCGCTGCTGGCGGTCGCCGCGTTCGCTGCCGCCTTCGCCTGGGCGCGCCGCGCCTCTACTGCAGCGTCGCCGTCGCCTGTGCCGCGATAGTGCCCTTGGGCGTCACGGTCCACAGCTCGGCTCCGTTGCCGTCAGCGGTCGGCCGGCCGACCACGTTGAACGGCGCGTTGTCGAACAGCGGCGCGCGGGCGCGCACGGCGAAGGTCTTGATGCGGCGGCCCGGCATGGAATCGCGCAGCAGGTCGAACAGGCACTGCTGGGCGAACGGCCCGTGCACCACCAGGCCGGGATAGCCCTCGACCTCCATGCAGTAGGGCTTGTCGTAGTGGATGCGGTGCGGGTTGAAGGTGATCGCCGAGTAACGGAACAGCATCACCGGGCTCGGTGTAATGGTGCGCTTCCACGGCACGTCGCTGGGCGCGGCATCGCGCACCGGCACGCCGGCCTTGTCGCCCGACTTCACCTCTTCGCGGAACACCGTGTTGGCGGCTTCGGTCAGCGCCAGCCCGCGCGGCGTGAAGATGCGGCGGGTCTGGGTCGTGACGATCAGGGTGCCGGTGCTGCCCTGGCGCAGCTGGATGTCCGAGAACTCGGTCTCGCGGCGGAGCTTGTCGCCGACCCGGATGTCGCCGTCGAAGGTGAAGGTCGAGCCGGCATACATGCGCCGCGGCATCGGGATCTCCGGCAGCACGCCGCCGGTGAAGGCCGCGCCGTCCTTGGCGAGTTGCGCCGGACGCGCATAGGAATGCAGGTAGAGCAGATGCCAGCCCGGCGCGATCGGTTCGCCCTCGGCCGGCACCTTGTCCGGCCGGTCGAAGGTCGCGATCATGGCCTTGATCGGCGCCTGGGTGACGACGTCCTCATCCTCGATCTTGCGGCCGAGCTGCTTCTTCAACGGTTCGATGTCGATGGTCATGGCGCTTCCCTTCAGGTTGGCGCCAGCGTAGCCAATCGCGCGAAAAACGCTATCGGCCGGAAGGAAGCAGTCCCAATTGCTGCATGATCGCCAGGCTGTCGATCAGGTTCCAGGTTTCGACGATCCGGCCCTCCTCGTCGAAGCGGTGCAGGTCCCAGAATGACGTCCGGACCCGGCGGTTGGTTGGTGCAGCGCCCATGACGGGCTTGGCGTGGGTGGCGACCGTCGTGCAGTGGCCCATGACCCAATCGCCCTCGGCGACGGCGTGCTCGACGATGATCTCGAGATCGGGCCAGGCTTCGTGCATCGACGTCAGGAACTGCTCGATATGCTCGCGCCCTCGCCCCACGTCGCGCGATCGGATCTGGTGGTCGGGCGCATAGAAGCTCATGCAGCCGGCCATGTCCTTCGCGTTGAACGCCGCCTTGGCTTTCAGATAGTTGTCCTTGTTCCTTGCCGCGATTTCCATCCCAACGTCCTCCCCTTGCGCCGGCCAGCATAGGTCCGGAGACTGGACTTGCGTTGAACGAACGTGCGGAACACAGGTGGTCCATGTTCTCCACATCGGTGTTTTCGGTCGATGTCACCAGCATCGGGCTGCACTGCAACCCTGTGACCTGCGTGCTGACGGGGAGGACCAGGTCCCTCACCTTGGTCAGCCGGACGAAGTGGTCACGGGCGACATACTGCTTGTTCGTCCAGGCATTGAGCACAGGGTCGTCTGCAGCGGCGGCATCAATGTCATGTATCTCGACGGACTGGTCTGGTCCGGTAGCAGCGGCCTCGCCGAAATGCTGCAAGGTCGATTGGCGGACCTCGCGATCGACGCCATTTTCCAGGGATCGGATGCTCAGGCCGCGTTGAGGCAGCGGCTCGGCGCCGGTGCGCCGCAGTTCCCACCGCAACTGATGGCCATCATCGAAGACTTGATCGCCGAGCCGATGTCGAGGATGAACCAGCGCGAGCTCGCCGAGAGACTGCAGATGGAACGGACCAAGGCGCTTCGCCTGTTCAAGGCGGCCACCGGCCAGACGTTTCGCCGCTTCAAGCAATGGTCGGGGCTGCAGCACGCCGCCCGGAAAATCGCGTCGGGCGAGCTCGTCAGGACGGCGGCCATGGATGCAGGCTTCGCCGACACTGCCCATCTCAGCCGGACGTTTCGCCTATCCTTCGGGCTTACGCCGTCAGAGGCGATCGCCGGCCTTGCGACAGCGTCGCCTCGATAGATGATTCGCGCCGCCCGTCGCCACGAGATCGCGCTGTTGCCGCAGATCGAGAACGCCGCCGATGAACGCTATGTCCGTCTCGGCTTGCGGCAAGTGCTGACCATGCCGCCGGCCAGCGTCGCTTCGCTGGAGCAAGGCCGACGCGACGGCAGGCTGTGGGTCGCGGTCTCGCCATTGAACCGAGTCGTCGGGTTTGCCCTGATGAAATTCCCCGGCGGCACCGCCTGGCTCGACCAGCTCTCGGTGCTCGACCGCTGGCAGGGGCGCGGCCTGGGCGCGGCGCTGATCGATCGCACTGCGCGGCATGCCCGCGAGCTCGGTCAAGACAAGCTCTACCTCTCGACCTATCTCGGCGTGCCGTGGAATGCGCCGTTCTATGAGCGGCGCGGCTTTGCCTCGCTGCCTCGGGGCGAGTGGCCACCAGCCTTCCGGCTGCAGTTCATGATCGAGAACAGCCACGGCCATCCGCCGTGGCGGCGTACCATCATGCAGCGGCGCGTCTAGCTTTCCTCGGCTTCGGCGCCGTCACGTTCCGCCACGCCATGGTGAGCGCGCTGCGCAAGGTGCGGGTGTCGATTTCGGCCAGCCTCACCGATGTGGCGCCGCGCAGGCCCCACGTGCCCTTGACCGGAACGAACATCGCAGGCTCCGCCGCCACCAGCATCTGCTGCTGCTCGGGCGTGAGCTTGGCCATGCCCCACGCCTTGTCCGGATAGCCCAAGGTGGCGAAGACCTTGCCGCCGGCGCGGAAGTCGGCGTGACCGCCGTGCGCTCCTTCGACCGCGCCGTCGAACGACAGCGCGATCCTGGCGAACGCGGCCGGCGTCATTCGGCGGCGACGGCCAGGCCCATCTGCTCGCAGGTCGGCGCCACGTCCGAGACGGTGGCGCGGCGCATGTCTCGGGCATAGCGCTGGTCGTCGAAGTCCATGCCGCGATGCATGGTGCAGCGATCGTCCCAGATCACCAGGTCCTTCACGCGCCAGCGATGGGAATGGACGAACTGGCGTTGCGTAGCGTGCGCCGTCAGCTCGTCGATCAGCTCACGGGCCTCGTCGTCGGCCATGCCGCGGACCGTGCCGGCGTGGCTCGCGAGATAGAGGCTCATGCGGCCCGAATCCTGCAGGCGGCGCACCAGGACCTGCGGCACGGGCTTGAAGGCCTCGCGCTCGGTCTCGTCGAAGTCGGCGAAGCCCAGCTTGGCGCGCGAGGTCATGATCGAGTGATAGGCGACCAGCCCGTCGATGCGCCGCTTGGTCTTCTCGGGCAGGGCATCGTAGGCCGCGCGCATGTCGGCGAACTCGGTCTGGCCGCCGATCGGCGGGATCAAGCGGGCATGCAGCATCGAGCAGTAGGCCGGCAGGCGCTTGAACGAGGAGTCGGTGTGCCACAGCCGGTTGCCGAGATTGTAGAGGCGCTGGCGGTCGTTGGTCTCGAGGATGCGGCTCTCGGCGTCGAGGTTGCCGACGTCGGCCAGGTTCTCGTGCAGGCGCAGCTTGTGGTCCTTGCGCGCCTTGAAGACGGTGGTCTCGAGCGGCCCGAAGAGGCGCGCGAAGTCGAGCTGGCTGTCGTCGGAGAATTCCTGGTCGGGGAAGACCAGGACGGCATACTTGGTGAAGGCGGCGCGGATGGCGGCGAGCTCGTCGGCGGCGAGCGGCTTGCCGAGCTCGACATCGCCCACTTCGGCCGCGAAGCCCGGCGTGATCGCATGGACGGTGATGGCCACGGTTCCTCCCTTGATCCGACAAGTGGACCACCGAACGGACTTTTCGGCAATCACCGGATATGATGGCAGGCATGATCGAAAAGCAGGAAGTTCAGGAAATCTTCCCCACGCCGCTCTGGATCGTGGACCTCCAAGCGGCGGCGGCGGCCAGCCTGAACGCCAAGCTCAAGGCCGAGATCGAGCGGATGCTCGAGCCGCGGCCGAAGATTCCCGCCGGCAGCAACTGGCAGACGCCGCAGGACCTGCATACCAAGCCCGCCTTCGCCGAGTTCGTGAAGCTGGTCGAGACCGCGGCGCGCGGCGTCGCCCGCTTCCTGCAGGTCGACCAGTATCCCATGGGCATCACCGGCTGCTGGGCCAACATCAATCCGCCGGGCGCCTATCACCCGATGCACCATCATCCCAACAACTACTTGAGCGGCGTCTATTACGTCGCCGTGCCCAACGTAGGCTCGCAGATCATCTTCCAGGACCCGCGCGGCCAGGCCTCGATGATCATGCCCAAGCCGCGGCAATACACGCGGCTCACCGCCAACGGCGCCAACGCCCAGAGCAAGGAAGGCCGCCTGCTGATCTTCCCGGCCTGGCTGAAGCACACCGTGCCGGCCAACGACGGCGAGAGCGACCGCATCAGCATCTCGTTCAACCTGATGTTCAGGAACTTCAGCGAGACCATGGCCGCCCCGCTGTGGGACGCGACGGCGGGGAAGGAGAAGTAGTACAGTAGCGCGGGCCTCTGGCCCGCATCATGAGCGGGCTAGAGGCCCGCGCTCCCGTCAAAGCCCCTTCTTCCCCATCTCCAGGAACTTGTCCTGGCGGTGCTGGCGCAACGCGTCGGCATCGAGATTGCCGAGTTGGGTCAGTGCCTCCGAGACGACCCTGCCGACGAGGTCGATCGTCTCGTCGGGATTGCGATGGGCGCCGCCCATCGGCTCGGGGATGACGTCGTCGATGACGTCGAGCTTCTTGAGATCGGCCGCCGTCACCTTCATCGCCTCGGCGGCTTCCTGGGCGTTGGCGTTGGAGCGCCACAGGATCGAGGCGCAGCCTTCCGGCGTGATCACCGAGTAGATCGAGTTCTCCAGCATGTAGACGCGGTCGGCCGAAGCGATCGCCAGCGCGCCGCCCGACCCGCCCTCGCCGATCACGACGCTGACCAGCGGCACGCCGAGCGACAGGCAGGTGTCGATCGAAGTCGCCACCGCCTCCGCCTGGCCGCGCGCCTCGGCATCGAGGCCAGGATAGGCACCCGGCGTGTCGACGAGAGTGACCACCGGCAAGCGGAAACGATCGGCGAGCTTCATCAGCCGCTGCGCCTTGCGATAGCCCTCGGGCCGCGGCATGCCGAAATTGTGCTTGATGCGCGAATCGGTGTCGTCGCCCTTCTGCTGGCCGATCACCACGACGCTGCGGCCGTCGAGCCGGCCGACGCCGCCGACGATGGCGGCGTCCTCGCCGAAAACGCGGTCGCCCGCCAGGGGCTGGTAGTCGGTGATCAGCCGGTCGATGTAGCTCTGGGCATGCGGCCGCTCGGCATGGCGCGCCACCTGAACGCGCTGCCACGGCGTCAGCTTGGCGTAGGTCGCGCGCAGCTGCTTCTGCACCTTGTCCTGCAGGCGCATGACTTCTTCGGCGATGTCGACATCGCCCGAGTTCGGCAGATGGCGCAGCTCGGCGATCTTGCTTTCGAGCTCGGCGATCGGCTTCTCGAAGTCGAGGTAGGTGGTCATTGATTCTCAGGTGTCGCCCGGCACCGGAATCCTGTCAACCGGCCGCCGTTAGCCCGCCGGGCGGCGCTTGCGGCGCGCCAGCGGGTGCTTGTCCTGCACCAGAGCCCGGAGCTTCTCGTCCAGCACATGGGTGTAGATCTGGGTCGTGGCGATATCTGCATGGCCCAACATCAATTGCACGCTGCGCAGGTCGGCGCCGCCTTCGAGCAGGTGGCTGGCGAAGGCATGGCGCAGCACGTGCGGCGAGACGCGCGCCGGATCGATACCGGCCGCCAATGCCGCTTCCTTCAGGAGCTGCGCAAAACGCTGGCGCGTCAGATGCCCGGTGCGGCCGCGCGAGGGAAACAGGAAGCGCGACTTCTCGCCCTCCTCGAGCATGACGGCACGGACGCGCAGCCACGCGGCGATCGCCTGGCGCGCCGGGTCGCTGAGCGGGACCAGGCGTTCCTTGTTGCCCTTGCCACGCACCACCAGCACGGAAGGATCGCGCTCGACGGCGACCAGCGGCAGGGTCACCAGCTCCGATACGCGCAGGCCCGCGGCATAGAGGATCTCCAGCAGCGTCGCCATGCGGCCATGGTCGTCGTCGCGCCGGCTCGCCTCGATCAGTCGGTCGACCTCATCGCGCGACAGCACCTTGGGCAAGGGCCGCCCGAGCTTGGGCGAATCGAGCGTGCTCGCCGGATCGTCCTCGCGCAGCCGCTCGGCCAGCAGGAAGCGGAAGAACTGGCGGATCACCGACAGCCGGCGCGCCACCGTGCGCGGCGTCATGCCGACATAGTCGAGCGACTTCAGGTAGGCGCGCAGCGCCTCGGTGTCGGCGTTGATGAGCTTCTTCTTGCGTCGCGCCAGGAAGGTCTCGAGGTCCTTGAGGTCGGCGCCATAGGCCGCCGTCGTGTTGAGCGACGCGCCGCGCTCGGCCGACAGCATCTCGATGAAGGCCTCGGCCTCGCGCGACAGTGGCGTGGAGGGCTTCTTCTTCACGACTCTAGAGCCCGTAGGCGATCGCCGTTTCCACGGCGAACAGTCGAGCGGAATGGTCCTCGCCTACCGAGCGCAAGGCCTGCACGATCGTCGCGATGGCGGCGGGATGGAGCTCGTGGAGCGGCGTCTCGGCGGCGGCGATCGGCGCCAGCAAGGCCGTCTCGGCGCGGCGGCCGCCGGTCGCGGCAGTGACCAGGGCCTGGAGGCTGGCGGCGGGCAGCATCACCAAGCGCGCATTGCCGGGCGGCTTGTCGGGCAGATCGGTCGATTTCGGCGGCAAGTCGAAGCCGGTCGAGCGCAACAATTCCCACAACAGATAGCCGCGCAGCGGCGCGCGGGCGGCATCGTCATCGCGAGTCACCTCGTACCAGCGATTGATCTCGCCGACCGAGAGGCGCTTGGCATCCTCAAGGCCGGCCACCGCCGCCAGCGGCACCAGCCGGTCGAGCGCGATGATGGCGCGCGCATTGTTCGTCACCGCGCTCAGCGCCAGTCGGATCCAGGCCTGCGTCTGCAGCTTGGCGCCCAGCAGCAGGAAGCCGCGCATGGCTTCTTGCGCAACATTGGCGAACTGCGGCTGGGCCGGCAGATTGATCAGGGCCGCGGCGCTCGCCCGGGCGATGGTCGGAAACAACGGACTGTCGCGCGCCTCGCCATAAGCGGTGGCGATCGAACTGAACATCTCGTTGGGGTTGGAGGCGCTGCGCGCCGCCGCCACCATCCGCGCCCGGCGCGCGGTCGCCGCCGGCAGCGCGGCGCCGTCACGCAACGCCTCGAGATAAAGGTCGCCGAGCTTGGTCGCCTCGATGATGGCCAGGGCCTCGCCGCGTTCGGCGATGTCGATGCGCGTGGCGATCGGCAGCGGCTTCAGGCCGACGAGCGCGCGAACGATCGCGGGCTGCGTGTTGCGCAGCACATTGGCCGGCACCGGCGCGTGCATCAGGTCGATCGCCATCAGCGCCGGACCGTCGACCTGCTGGGCCGACGCCAGGTTGGCAGCGCGCGCGGCGGTCTGATCGCCGTCGAGGAGCCGGCAGGCGGCCTGTGCGCGACCGCTGAAGGGCTCGCTCAGCGGCCACTGCTTGACGATGGCGCAGGCGCCGTGGCGCTCGCCCGCCAGCATCAGGGCGTTGGCCACCGTTGCGGCGACCGCCGGGTCGGCATAGCCGCCGGCATTGCGCACCATCTCGTTCAGGCTCTCGGCCTCGCCCATGGCGGCGATCTTATCGACCTTGCGCACGAACAGGCTGGGCGGCGGACTGCCGTCCGGCGCCGGCGGCGTGAGCTGGCTGACCAGGACCTTGAACTGCAGGTCGCGCAAGGCGCGGCTACGCGGCGCACTGGGCAGCGCCGTCACCAGACGCTTGGCGGTGGCGAGAGACGTCCCGGCCCAGGCGTTGGTCGGCATCCCTCCCGTCGTCGCCGTCAGGAAGCCGGTCGGTTGGCTATCGAAGTCGGGAGCCTGTGCGCCAGCGGGTGCGGCCGTCAGCGCCAAAATCGCTGCCGCGCCAATGGCCAGGCTAGCGCGCGAAGCGTTCATTGGGCACGGGAATCTCGAAATGCCGCACCGGCGGACGGGGTTCGATCACGGCGAGCGCCACCAGGCCTGCAATCACCAGGCTGACGACAATGACGGTGACCACCGGCCCAAGCTTCAGGGTGGGCACGCTGAATCGATTTCTGGAACGGAACAGAGGCACGACGCGGGCAACCTACCTCGGCTAGCGCCCAAGCGGCAATCGCGCACAATCCTTATTGTGTCCGGCGCGCGGTAGTGTCCTAATTTTAACAACGACGCCTACAGTCCGCCCATCCGTCGTCTGATCCAACGAAAAAGCCAGCGGGCGTCTTTGATGAGCTGCCAAACCGTGGCCGCTAGGCAGTAAATCAACATCGAAGCAATACCTATGCATCCCCCAACAACAGGAGCATCTTTGAAGGGCAGAAGACCGATGCCCAGAGTTACGACGCCGACGAAACAGCCAACCCAGAGGTCCCTGCGCAGAGGGTCCGTCACAATGCCTTCTCCCGTCTCTCAGCCAGTGCGGACAGTATAGCGGTGCTTGCTCAATCATCGTAGGGCACCACCCGGCGAGCCTCTCGCTTGAAACAGTGCACGGAATGGGCGACATCCATGTGTTCACGTCATGGACGCCCGGTCCCCCCTATCGCTGCCGCGCACCGTCGCCCTCGTGGGCCTGATGGGCGCGGGCAAGAGCGCCATTGGCAAGCGGCTGGCGCTGCGGCTCGGCCTGCCGTTCGTCGACGCCGACGACGAGATCGAGCGTGCCGCCGGCTGCTCGATCGCCGAGATCTTCGAGAAGTACGGCGAGGCCGACTTCCGCGCCGGCGAACGCCGCGTCATTTCGCGCTTGCTCGACGAGCCGCCGCACGTCCTGTCGACCGGCGGCGGCGCCTATATCGACCCCGAGACGCGCAGGTTGATGCGGACCAAAGCAGTCACCGTGTGGCTGCGCGCCGACCTCGACGTTCTGTACGACCGCGTGCGCAAGCGCGGCCACCGGCCCTTGCTGCGCAACGGCGATCCCAAGGAGGTTCTCGCACGCCTGATGAGCCAGCGTTATCCGATCTATGCCGAGGCCGATGTCGTCGTCGATTCGACGGCGCAGCCCGCCGACCGCACCACCGAGCAGGTGATCGACGCCTTGCGCGCCCATCTGCAGCCCGAGCACACGCCGGCATGAGCGCACGCACCATTCGCGTCGAGCTCGCTGGCCGCAGCTACGACATCGCCATCGGTCCCGGCCTGATCGACCAGGCGGGGGTGCTCTGCCGCCCCCTGCTGGCGGCGCCCAAGGTCACGATCGTGAGCGACGAGACCGTGGCCCCTCTTTATGGCGCCCGGCTGGCTGCCTCGTTCGACAAGGCGGGCGTCAAGGCAAGCACGGTCACCGTGCCCGCGGGCGAGACCAGCAAGGAGTTCGGCGCCTTCGGCCGGCTGATGAACGAGCTGCTCGACCAGCGGCCAGACCGCCGCACCACCCTGGTGGCGCTGGGCGGCGGCGTGGTCGGCGATCTCACGGGCTTTGCCGCCGCGGTGCTGTTGCGCGGCGTCGACTTCATCCAGGTGCCGACCACCTTGCTGGCCCAGGTCGATTCGTCGGTCGGCGGCAAGACCGGCATCAACACGCGCCACGGCAAGAACCTGGTCGGCGCCTTTTACCAGCCGCGCCTGGTGCTGGCCGACACCGAGGTGCTCGACACCCTGCCGAAGCGCGAGCTGCTGGCGGGTTACGCCGAGGTCGCCAAGTACGGCCTGATCGACGACCCCGACTTCTTTGCCTGGTGCGAGACCAACGGTGAGGCGGTGCTGTCGGGCGACGCCGCCAAGCGGACCTACGCCATCGAGCAGAGCTGCCTCGCCAAGGCACGCATCGTGGCGGCCGACGAGCGCGAGACCACCGATTTGCGCGCCCTGCTGAACCTCGGACACACGTTCGGCCACGCGCTCGAAGCCGAAACCGGGTTCGGCGGCGAGCTGCTGCACGGCGAGGCCGTCGGCACCGGCATGGCCATGGCCTTCGACCTCTCCACCCGGCTGGGACTGTGCCCGCAGGCCGATGCCGACCGCGTGCGCCGTCACCTCGGAGCGGTCGGCCTGCCGATGCGGCTCCGGGCGATCGGCGGCGACAACCGGCGCAAATGGGAGGCGGCGCGGCTGATCGAGCACATGCGCGGCGACAAGAAGGCCGCCGGCGGCAAGCTCACCTTCATCCTGGCGCGCGGCATCGGCAAAGCCTTCGTCACCCGCGAGGTCGACGAAGCGGCGTTGCGCGACCTGCTCGACGACGCCATCTCTGCCTGAGCCATGGAAAGCGATCTTCACTTCGACATGCCGCTCTGGCTCGCGGCGCCGGCGGTGCTGCTCTGCCTATTGCTGGCGGCCTACCTGTCGGCGGCCGAGACCGCGATCACCGGCGCGTCGCGGCCGCGCATGCACCGGCTCGCCCAGCAGGGCAACAAGCGCGCCACTACGGTGAACGGCCTGCTCGACCGCAAGGACGAGGCGGTGAGCGCCGTGTTGCTGGGCAACAACGTGGTCAACATCTTCTCAGCGTCGCTGACCACGGCCGTGCTGACCGCGCTGTTCGGCGCCGCCGGCATCGTCTATGCGACGATCGCGATCGGCATCATGGTCGTGATCTTCGCCGAAGTGATGCCCAAGACATGGGCGCTGCTGCGCGCCGACCGCGTTGCGCTGACCTTGGCGCCGTCGATCGTCGTGACCCTGGCGATACTCGGGCCGCTGGCGCGCGCCGTCGCCTGGATCTCGCGCTTCTTCCTGAAATTGCTCGGCGTGCGCATCGATCGCACGCCGGATGCCGAGGAGCACGCCGACCTGCTGCGCGGCGCCATCGAGCTGCACGGCCACGGCCAGGAAGACGAGGCCGCACCGGCCGAGAAGGCGATGCTGCGCTCGGTGCTCGATCTCGGCGACCGTACCGTGAGCGACGTGATGGCCCATCGCGGCAGCATCGTGCTGATCGATGCCGACCAGCCGATGGATGCCATCGTCGGTCAGATGCTCGAGGCGCCTTATACCCGTATCCCGGTCTATCGCACCGAGGCCGACAACATCATTGGCGTCGTCCATGCCAAGGACCTGTTCCGTGCCGTCAGGGCGGCGGGCGGACCGGAGACGGTCAAGATCGATGCGGTCATGACGGCCCCGTGGTTCATTCCCGAATCGACCACTCTTTTCGACCAGCTCCAGGCCTTCCGCGCCCGCCACGAGCACTTCGCCATCGTCGTCGACGAATACGGCGCGCTGCGCGGCATCGTCACCCTCGAGGACATCATCGAGGAGATCACCGGCGACATCGAGGACGAGCACGACGCCATCAAGCGCGGCGTGGTGAGGCGCGAGGACGGCAGCCTGATCAGCCAGGGTGACGTGCCGATCCGCGACCTCAACCGCGAGTTCGGCTGGGGCCTGCCGGAGGACGTCGCGATCACCATCGCCGGGCTGGTTCTGCACGAGGCGCGGCGCATCCCCGAGGTCGGCCAGACCTATGCATTTTACGGATTCCGCTTCGAAATTCTGAAGCGCGAGGGCACGCGGATCGCCGAGTTGCGCATCATGCCACCCCTCGCCATAGAGGCTGCCGAGAACTGAGGCTCACCCAGAGAGGAACTGCCAATGCCGCTTTCGCCGCCGGTCGGGCGACAGCACCTGCATACGCGTCGCGTCACCTGCCAGGGCTTCTTCCGCGAGGACGGCCTGTGGGACATCGAGGGCCATATCACCGACGAGAAGACCTACGAGCATTCCAATGAATGGCGTGGTCCGCTGAAGCCGGGCGATTTCGTGCATGACATGTCGATCCGGCTGACGGTCGACCATCGCTTCATCATCGTCGACGTCGAAGCGGTGACCGACAAGTCGCCCTACCGGATCTGCAGCAACGTCACGCCCGATTTCAAGAAGCTGATCGGCTTGCGCATCGGCGGCGGCTTTCATCGCAAGGTGAAGGAGCGGCTGGGCGGCGTACACGGCTGCACCCACATCGTCGAGCTTCTGGGACCGGTGGCGACCACGGCGTTCCAGACCGTGTCGTCAGGCAAGGCGCGCGAACTCACCCTCGCGCATCGCCACAAGATCGGCAAACCGCCCAAGCCCGTCGATCCCAACGCGCCCAAGCAGAAGCCGTACGTCATCGACAACTGCTACGCCTGGGCCGCCGACGGCCCGGTGGTGAAGCGCTGGGCGCCGCACTTCTATACCGGTCCCGACGCCGAAGCCGTGCGCGCGGCGGCGGTGGGCAAAGACATCGAGATGGATGGTTAAGGGAGCGCGGGCCTCTGGCCCGCATTCATGAGCGGGCTGGAGGCCCGCGCTCCTTAAGACTTATCTTCCGCCGGCGTCAGCGTCGTCAGCGCCAGCGCATGCAGGCCGGCATCGAGCTCGGCCTTCAGCGCGGCATAGACCAGACGCTGGCGCGTCACGCGGCTCTTGCCTTCGAATGCCGCCGACACGATCTCGACACGGAAATGCGTCTCGCCCCCTTCGCGCCAGCCGGCATGGCCGTGATGGCGTGACGATTCATCCTCGATGGCAAGACGCACCGGTGCGAACTCGCTTCGCAGCTTGTTGTCAATCGCGTTAGCGACCTTGCCCATCACTCGCCTCTCTTGCCGCTTCAATCCGTTGAACACATATTAGCCGAATGCCTCGACGGCGACCGAACCCCTTGATGGCCCCCGACGACGTAGCACCGCATCAGCGGGTCTGCGAGGCGCCGGGCTGCAGGCTCGCCGGCGAGTATCGCGCACCGCGCGCCCGCGACCGGCTGAACGAGTACCGCTGGTTCTGTCTTGAGCATGTGCGCGAGTACAACAAGAAGTGGGACTACTTCGCCGGCCTCGGCGCCGAGCAGATCGAGGCCCATATCCGCGCCGACACGACTTGGCGCCGGCCGGTCTGGCCGCTCGGCGCCCGCCGCACCAACGGGCCTTATGTCCATATCCATGACCCATTCGACCTTGCTGACGATGCGGGGCTGGGCGAGCGGCCGCCGCCCAAGTTCGATGGCAGCGAGCAACTGACCCCCGCCGAGCGCTCGGCCCTCGATGTCCTTGAACTTTCCTGGCCCTCGACCCAGGCAGACGTGAAATCTCGTTACAAGGAACTGGTGAAAATCCACCATCCCGACGCGAATGGCGGGGCGCGAGATGCCGAGGAAAAACTCAAACAAATCAATGCCGCCTATTCCACTCTGCGGGCATCGGAGCATCTTCCGGTCGAGTGATTAGCCCTATTCAAGGCAGACACGGCAATTGGTCGCTTGCGGTGCACAAAACGGCCTGCGACACTTGATTTTCGCCCGCAATTTGGCGGGCTTTGTTTTGTAGGACTTGTGATGGCCTCTACGACGACCGCAGCCCGGCAGAACGTTTCGGGCATGCCGGATATCAAGGTTTCCGCCCGTCAGCTCTTCGGCATCGACACGGACATGGAAGTCCCGGCCTTCAGCCAGGCGACCGAGCACGTGCCGGAAGTGGACGACGCTTATCTCTTCGACGCCGACACGACGATGGCGATCCTTGCAGGCTTCGCCCACAACCGACGAGTCATGGTCCAGGGCTACCACGGCACGGGCAAGTCGACCCACATCGAGCAGGTCGCCGCGCGCCTCAACTGGCCCTGCCTGCGCGTCAACCTCGACAGCCACATCAGCCGTATCGACCTGATCGGCAAGGATGCGATCGTGCTGCGCGACGGCAAGCAGGTGACCGAGTTCCGCGAGGGCATCCTGCCGTGGGCGCTGCAGAACCCGACCGCCCTGGTGTTCGACGAGTACGACGCCGGCCGCGCCGACGTCATGTTCGTGATCCAGCGCGTGCTCGAGGTCGACGGCAAGCTCACCCTGCTCGACCAGAACAAGGTGATCCGCCCTCACCCGGCGTTCCGCCTGTTCTCGACGGCGAACACGGTGGGCCTCGGCGACACGACCGGCCTCTATCACGGCACGCAGCAGATCAACCAGGGCCAGATGGACCGCTGGTCGATCGTGACGACGCTGAACTACCTGCCGCACGACCAGGAAGTGAACATCGTCGCCGCCAAGACGCCGATGTACGACACCGAGGACGGCCGCAAGATCCTCAGCGCCATGGTGGCGCTGGCCGACCTGACGCGCGCGGGCTTCATCGCCGGCGACATCTCGACCGTGATGTCTCCGCGTACGGTGATGACCTGGGCCGAGAACGCCCGCATCTTCAACGGCGACATCGGCTTTGCCTTCCGTCTCACCTTCCTCAACAAGTGCGACGAGGTCGAGCGCAGCACGCTCGCCGAGTACTACCAGCGCTGCTTCGGCAAGGAATTGCCGGCTTCGAGCGGCAAGGGCGGCAAGCTGCACTGATGAGGTGGCCTAAATGGCCAAGGACACTACGCCGATAGAGGAATTCCGGCGCGTCACCGCCACCACCATGCGGGCGGTATCGCGCAAGGAAGTGAACGTCTCGTTCGTGCCCGATGGCGGCTCGCTGCTGGGCAGCGAGGCGCGCATCACCGTGCCCGCCCGCGACCTGCCGGTCGAGGATGTCAGCCGGGTGCGCGGCGAGGCCGATTCGATGGCGCTGAAGATGCGCCATCACGATCGCAAGACCCATCTGCGCCGCGTGCCGCGCGGCGAGACCGCCCGGGCGATCTTCGAGGCGGTCGAGCAGGTCCGCGTCGAGGCGCTCGGCGCCCGCCGCATGGCCGGCGTCGCCGACAACCTCTCCGCCCTGTGGCGCCAGCGCTCCGACCAGCGCGGCCATGCCCGCATCAAGTCCAAGGACGACGCGCCGATCGCCGACGTGATCGGCCTGATCGCCCGCGAGCAGCTCTTGGGCGCAGCACCGCCCGACGCCGCCAAGGCGATGGTCGACATGTGGCGCGCCGACGTCGAGGCCGCAGCCGGCCGCGACTTCCAGAAGCTGCGCGAGTCGCTCGGCAACCAGGAGACCTTCGCGCGTGCGGCGCGCCAGCTCATCCGCGACCTCAAGCTCGGCGATGAATCGGCCGACCTGCAGGACGAGGACGACCAGGATTCGCAGGATCAGGAGAACGCCGACGGCCAGTCCAACGAGACCGGCGACGACCAGAGCGATTCGAGCGAGACCCACGGCTACGGCGCCCAAGGCGAGGAGACCGAGGATGCCTCCGAGCAGGAGGACGCCTCCGAGACCGTCGCCGACCAGGCCCAGACCGAGATGCAGATGGGCTCGGGCGACGAGGAGGAACCGGGCCGCGCCGAGCGTCCGTGGCTACCGCCGGGTGCGCTCAGCAACGAGCCGGCGGGCCAGCAGTATCACGCCTATACGGTGAAGTTCGACGAGATCGTCGATGCCGACCAGCTGTGCGACGCCGAAGAGCTCGGCCGCCTCCGCAACCACCTCGACCAGCAGCTCAGCCATCTGCAGGGCGTGATCGGCAAGCTCGCCAACCGCCTGCAGCGCCGACTGATGGCGCAGCAGAACCGCTCGTGGGACTTCGACCTCGACGAGGGCACGCTCGATGCGGCGCGTCTCGCCCGCATCGTCGCCAATCCCATGCACGCCCTCTCCTTCAAGAAGGAGAAGGAGACCAACTTCCGCGACACGGTCGTGTCGCTGCTGATCGACAACTCGGGCTCGATGCGCGGGCGGCCGATCACGGTGGCGGCGATGAGCGCCGACATCCTGGCCCGCACGCTCGAGCGCTGCGGCGTCAAGGTCGAGATCCTGGGCTTCACCACGCGCGCCTGGAAGGGCGGCCAGAGCCGCGAGCAGTGGCTCGCCGCCGGCAAGCCTGCCAATCCGGGCCGCCTCAACGATCTCCGCCACATCATCTACAAGCCGGCCGATGCGCCGTGGCGCCGGGCGAGGAAGAACCTCGGCCTGATGCTGCGCGAGGGCATCCTCAAGGAGAACATCGACGGCGAGGCGCTGTTGTGGGCGCACAACCGGCTGCTGCCGCGGCCGGAAGAGCGCAAGATCATGATGGTGATCTCGGACGGCGCGCCGGTCGACGATTCGACGCTGTCGGTCAATCCGGGCAACTACCTGGAGCGCCACCTGCGCGACGTCATCGACTGGATCGAGACGCGCTCGCCCGTCGAGCTGATCGCCATCGGCATCGGCCACGACGTCACGCGCTACTATCGCCGCGCCGTCACCATCGTCGACGCCGACCAGCTCGGCGGCACGATGATGGAGCAGCTCGCCTCGCTGTTCGACGAGGAAGACCAGAAGGACATCCGCGCCGCCCGCGCGCCGCGCGGCGGCAAAGGCGGCGGCAAGGCTCCCGCCGGCAAGTCGGGCGGCCGTCGCGCCGCCTGACCTTGCGCCCCCCAATCTTGTATAACGGCCTGCGATCGCTGCTCGTCGTCTGCCTGATGGCGACGGCCTGCGCCGGCGCCTCGCCGGGGCCGGCGGTGGCGCAGGAGCAGACGCTCGAGATCAGGAGCGCCTCGCAACCCTTCAAGATCGACGACCCGTCGGCCAAGACCATCGGCCGGCTGGTCTGGCGCGGCGGCATCATGATGACCGCCAATTCGCGTCACTTCGGCGGCTGGTCGGACCTGCACGTCACGACCGACGGCAAGTCGCTCACCTCGATCTCCGACGAGGGCGCCTGGCTCACCGCCACCATCGAATATGACGGCGAGGCCAATCTCGCGGGCCTCGGCAACGCGCGCATCGGCCAGCTCCACGGCCTCGACGGCAAGCTGATCGCGACCAAGGCCGAGGCCGATGCCGAGGCGATGGCCCGCCTGCCCGACGGCTCGTGGCTGGTCGCCTTCGAGCGCGACCACCGGATTTGGCGCTATCCCACCCTGACCTCGACGCCGACCTTGTTCGATGGCCCGCCCGACCTCGGCCGCCAGCCGACCAACGGCGGCATAGAGGGGATGACGGCGCTGGCCGACGGCCGGGTCATTGCCATCAGCGAGGAATACAGCCTGCAGCCGGGCACCGTCGTCGGCTGGGTCGGCACCCCGGGAGCCGGCGGACGCTACCAGTGGCAGACGTTCAACTACGCCACCATTCCAGATTTCAAGCCGACGGCGATCACACAGCTGCCCGATGGATCGTTCGCCCTGATCGAGCGCGCCTTCGACGTGGCGCGCGGCGTGCGCTGCCGCGTCATGCGCTTCGAAGCCAGCCAGCTGGTGGCCGGCGGCACGGTGCAGGCCGAGGAGCTGGCCCGGCTCGCCTCGCCCTATGCGGTCGACAATCTGGAAGGCATTGCCGCGACCAAAGGCGCGCGCGGCGAGACGCTGTTGTGGCTGATCTCGGACGACAACTTCAATCCGCTTCAGCGCAACATCCTGCTGCTGTTCGAGCTGGCCAAATAAGAAGGCCGCTTACGCGGCCTTCTTGGCATCCTTCTTCGCTTTGGCCGAGACCACCCGGCGCTTCAGCACCTTCATCTCGGGGCTGAGCTTGCTGTCGTTGGTGCCCAGCAGGTAGGCGTCGATGCCGCCATTGTGCTCGATGGTCTTCATGCCGCGCGGGGTCAGGCGGAGGCGGACCGTGTGGCCGAGCGCATCCGACAGGACCGAACCGACCTGCAGGTTGGACATGAACCGGCGCCGGGTCTTGTTGTTGGCGTGGCTCACATTGTTGCCGTATTGCACGGACTTGCCCGACAGGGCGCAACGACGAGGCATGGCGGCTTCCGCTAAAAAACGATCCCGCCGGAGGGCGGGAAGGCCGGCTTTTTAAGGGTCTGACGGGGGGCAGTCAAGCGAACCAGTCCACCACCCGCTCGGTGATATCCTCGACCTGATCCTCGGGAATCACCCGTCCGCGGGCCGAGATTCCCGCTGCGTGCACGGTTTCCGGGTCGCCCGAGACCAGGGGGTGCCACCAGTAGAGGTCCTGCTTGAAGTGGACCAGGCGGTAGCCGCAGGTCTTGGGCAGCCAGTCCATCTTGGCCACCACACTTGGGGTCAGCTGGATGCAGTCCGGCACGATCTTTTTGCGGTTCTTGTAGTCCCGGCAGCGCGCCGTCTTGGGGTCCAGGAGCTTGCAGCAGGTGTCGGTCTGGGCGAGCTCGCCTGTGCCCTCGTATTCGAGCTTGTTGACGCAGCACATGCCGCAGCCGTCGCAGAGCGATTCCCACTCCTGCTTGGTCATCTGGGCCAAGGTCTTGCGCTTCCAGAACGGCAGCTCCTGCTGCTGGGCGGCGGCGCGACGGGCACGGCGGACAAAGGACTTAGCGGCCATGGAAAGCCTCTAGCATACGACGGGCCGCAGCGGCGGGGGTTGCGCGGCCGGCCTCGACCTCGCGCTCCAGGCCCGCCACCAGTTTCCTGACCCCGGGGTGCTTGCGCAACTCCGCCAGAAGGGTTTCCCCCACCTCGTTCCACATCCAGGCACGCGCCTGGTCGGCCCGGCGGCGGGCGACGCCCTTCTCCCCTACGGCCGCCATGAAGCGCTCGATGACCTGCCAGACCTCGGCCACGCCGACGCCGGTCATGGCCGAGGCAGTCGTCACCTCGGGCGTCCAGCCGGCGGTCGGCGAGCGCAGCATGCGGAGCGCGTGCTGATAGTCGGATGCCGAGCGTTTGGCGGTGGCCAGAAGATCGCCGTCGGCCTTGTTGACCACGATCAGGTCAGCGAGTTCGATGACGCCGCGCTTGATGCCCTGCAGGTCATCACCGCCCGCCGGCAGCAGCAGGACGATGAACATGTCGACGATGTCCGAAACCGCGGTCTCCGACTGGCCGACGCCGACGGTCTCGACGATCACCGTGTCGAAGCCCGCCGCCTCGACCAGCAGCATGGTCTCGCGCGTGCGCCGCGCCACGCCGCCCAGGGTCGCACCCGCGGGCGAGGGCCGGATGAAGGCGGCATGCCGGCGCGACAGCTCCTCCATGCGCGTCTTGTCGCCCAGGATCGAACCGCCGCCGCGCTTGGACGACGGATCGATGGCGAGCACGGCCAGCGAGCGTCCCTGCTCCAGCAGCGACAGGCCGAAGCGCTCGATGAAGGTCGACTTGCCGACGCCGGGCACGCCGGTGATGCCGAGGCGCACCGACTTGCCGGTATGCGGCAACAGCGCGCCCAATAGGGCATCGGCGCGCTCGCGATGGTCGGAGCGCGTCGATTCGATAAGGGTGATGGCCTGGGCAAGTGCGCGGCGGTCGCCGGCCAGCAATGGCTCGAGCAGCGGGTCGACGGTCATGCTGCGGCAGCCTTATCAGCGGCGTCGGTGGAATGCCAGCAAGGCCGCGAAGCCCGCGATCGAATAGAAGACCGCGAGCGTCCAGCCCAGCCCGGGATCGCCGACCGTATCCATCGCCGCACCGGCGAGCGGCCGGCCCAAAAGGCCGCCCAGGATGTACAGCATGCTGTAAGCGGTGTTGGCGCGCGCGATGTCGCCGCCGGCGATGCGCTGGCCGAGCAGCGCCAGCCCCACCGGATAGATGGCGAACGACAGCCCGCCCCACAGCGCGATCACGGCAATGATCGCGAGCGATTGCGCCGAGACCGCGGACAGCAAGAGGACCAGCAAGGTGCTGGCCAGCGCGCAGCCTGCCAGCACGACTCGCCGGTCGAAATGATCGGCCATCCAGCCGATCGGCCATTGCAGCACGACGTTGCCGATGACGAAGGTCGAGAGCCACAGCGCGCCGGTCTCGGCCGGCACGCCGGCGCCGACGGCATAGACCGGCAGGAAGCTGAAGGCGACCTGCTCGCCCAGCCCGCAGGAAAAGCCCGCCAGCATGGCGAGCGGCGCCATGAACACGACCTGCAGGTAGCCGCTGTCCTCGGCATGCTCGATCTTGGGCGCCGTTTTCCAGTAGGGCAGCAGCGGCAGCGCGACCAGCAGCGCCAGCACGGCGCAGGTGATGAACGGTTTCGACCCGTAGACGCCGACGACCTGCAGCACGAACGGCCCCAGGGCCAGCCCGAACGCCACCAGCATGGAATAGACCGCCATGACGCGGCCGCGGCGCTTCTCCTCGACGACCACGTTCATCCAGATCTCGCTCACGACCCAGGGCACGCCGCCCATGGCGCCGTGCAGAAAGGTCAGGATGAACCAGACGACGACGCTGTCGGTCAGGGTGTAGGACACGGTCAACGCCGAGCCCACGACCACCGAGCCGACGATGAACGGCACCGCGCCCCAGCGCGCGGCGAGCCGCGGAATGTGCGAGGCGGTGGCCAGCATGCCGACGCCCCAGGCGGCGGCGACGATGCCGATGGTGAGCTTGTCGTGGCCCATCCGATCGAGCGCCAGCGGCACCAGCGGCATGGCCGTGCCGGCCTGCAGGCCGATAGCCGCACAGGCGGCGAACACGGGCAGCAGCGAACGCCAGGGACCGGCGGCGACGGCTGGGTTAGTCGGCGACACGCAGATGCCCCTCGGCACGGAACGAGGGCGCATCCTCCGACTCTGCGACGTGGCGCTCGGCCTCGCGGGCGGCCTCCTGCTGGCGCCGCCACATGTCGGCATAGAGGCCGTTGCGGGCCAGCAGCTCGCCGTGGCGGCCGCGCTCGGCGACGCGGCCGCGGTCGAGCACGACGATCTCGTCGGCGTTGATGATGGTCGACAGCCGATGCGCGATCACCACGGTGGTGCGGCCGCGGCTCACTTCTTCCAGCGAGCGCTGAATCTCCTGCTCGGTGCGCGTGTCGAGGGCGCTGGTCGCCTCGTCGAACAACAGGATGCTGGGGTTCTTCAGGATGGTGCGGGCGATCGCCACGCGCTGCTTCTCGCCGCCCGACAGTTTCAGGCCGCGCTCGCCCACGGTGGAATCGTAGCCCTGCGGGAGCGCCATGATGAAGTCGTGGATGCGCGCCAGCCGGGCCGCCTGCTCGACCTCCTCGCGGGTGCAGTCGGGCCGGCCGTAGCAGATGTTGTAGTAGATCGTATCGTTGAACAGCACCGTGTCCTGCGGCACCACGCCGATCGCCGCCCGCAGGCTGGACTGCGTCACGTCGCGGATGTCCTGGCCGTCGATCCGGACGCTGCCCGCGGCGACGTCGTAGAAGCGGAACAGGATGCGCGAGACCGTCGACTTGCCGGCGCCGCTCGAACCCACGATCGCGACCGTATCGCCCGGCGCCACGCGGAAGCTGACATCGTGCAGGATCGGCCGCGCCTTCTCGTAGTGGAAGTCGACGTGGTCGAACACGATCTCGCCGCCCGTCACCTGCAGCGCCGGCGCGCCCGGCTTGTCGGCGATCTCGGCCTTGACGTCCATGAGGCCGAACATGCTCTCCATGTTGACCAGCGCGTTCCTGATCTCGCGATAGGCGAAGCCCAGCATGTTGAGCGGCATGTAGAGCTGGATCAGGAAGGCGTTGACCGCCACGAAGTCGCCGATCGTCATGGTGCCGGCTTTCACGCCGTAACCGGCCATGACCATGACCGCGATCAGGCCGCACGAGATGATGGTCCCCTGCCCGACGTTCAGCAGCGACAGCGTCCGGGAGGAGCGGATGGCGGCCAGCTCGTAGCGACGGCGACCGACATCGAAGCGGCGCTTCTCGTGCTCCTCGTTGCCGAAGTACTTCACCGTCTCGTAGTTCAACAGGCTGTCGATCGCCTTGGCGTTGGCCTCGGTGTCGGCGTCGTTCATGCTGCGCACGAACTTGATGCGCCATTCCGACAAGATGACCGAGAAGGCGATGTAGCCGCCGACAGCCGCCAGCGTCACCACCGAGAAGCGCCAGTCGTAGAGGCTCCACAGCACCACGCCGACCAGGCAGATCTCGAACAGGGTCGGCAGGATGTTGAAGGTGGTGAAGCGGATCAGGAATTCCATGCCGTTGGTGCCGCGTTCGATGACGCGGCTCAAACCGCCGGTCTGGCGTTCGAGATGGAAGCGCAGCGACAGGGCATGGAGATGGTGGAACACCTGCAGGGCGATGTTGCGGATGGCGCGCTGCGAGACCGGCGCGAAGATGGCATCGCGCAGCTCGCCGAACGCCTGGGCCAGGATGCGGGCGACGCCATAGGCCAGGATCAGGCCAACCGGCACGGCCACGATCTGGGCCGCGGGCTCGCCCAGGGCGTCGACGGCGTGCTTGTAGAGCACCGGCACGTAGACGTTGGTGACCTTGGCCACGATCAGCAGAGCCAGTGCGACGACGACGCGGCAACGCAGGCCGGTCTCGCCTTCCGGCCACAGATAGCGGCCGACGACGCGCAAAACGGCCCAGCTGCGCCTCAAACCGAGCTTGGGAACGCCATCTTTGGCCGCTAGCGACATGTGTGCAAAATGCCTTTCAGGCGCCTGAGTTCAGTAGCGTAGGGGGCGACGGCCTTCTATCGTGGACATACGGCCGAAGTAAGCCCCCTGGTGGGAAGGGATTTCATGAGATTTCGTAAGGCCTTCATGGTTTTGGCCGCATGTCTGGTACCGCCCGCCGCGGCGGCGGCCCAGGATGCGCGCCAGGTCGACATCTCCTACGAGATCACGTTCGGAGGCATTTCCGGGTTCCGCATCGACGTCACCGCCCGCTTCAACGGTTCGAAGTACGACGTCGAGACCACGACCTACAAGGAAGGCATGCTGAAGGCCGTCACCATGAATTATGTCGGCCGCAATCGCGCCTGGGGCGGGTTCACGACACAGGGTGCGCAGCCGGCCGCGGGATCGCTGTCGATCAGCGTCGACGGAAAGCCGCGCACCTGGCTGGCTCAGTACGGCGCCGCAGGCTTCCTGCAGGAGGTCCACACCCCCGTCTGGAAGCCGACGCCGCAGCAGACGATCAGCGACGCCGACCGCAAGGACTCCCTCGATCCCCTGAACGCCGCGCTCAGCGTCGGCTTCGCGGGCGACGCTGCCTGCGACAAGACCGTGCGCAGCAACGACGGCAAGCGCCGCATCGACGTGATGTTTCGCAAGGTCGGCATGGAGCCCGCCGCCGCCACCGGCATCGCCGGCGCGCGCGGCGATGTGCTGGTCTGCGAGATCTACACCAAGCGCGTCTCCGGCGAGTTCGACGAGGCCCCCAAGGAGGCCGAGACCGAGCGCGAGCGGCCGATCAGGATCTGGCTGGCGCGCTTCGACGACACCCAGATCCGCTATCCCGGCAAGCTCGAGGCGCAGACCTTGTTCGCCACCATCCGCGGCAGGGTCCTGTCGTTCCGCGAGCGGCCGCTGACCCCTGAGGAAGCGGCGAACATCCGGCGTTGAGAAGGCGACACGCACCGGTTCGGGATATAGAGTACGGTTGACGAGGCTCGAGGGTTCTCTCGCTTGACGACCGGGCTCACAAACTGGCGGAGCGTCGGCGCCAGGCTCCTGCTGGCCTTTCTCGGCATCAGCGCCTTTTCGGCGCTCGTCGCGGGCGCGGCGATCTATGCATTCTTCGAGGTTGGCCGGTCCCTGGAGCTGATCGATCGGCGCATCGGGCCGATCCTCGCCTCGCTCGACGTCTCCCGCTCCGCCGAACGGCTCGCGATCGCATCCTCTGCATTGTCCGCAGTGACGACCGAGCAGGAGCGTATTCGCGTGTTCTGGACGCTCTCCGATGGATCGAGCCGCCTCAAGCAGCTCCTGGACGAGCTGTCCGACAGCGGCCTGAGCCGGCGGCAGCTCGCGGCCATCGAAGCCAGTGCGACCCAGCTCACGACCAATTATGTCGCGCTCGACGCCGCCGTCCGTCAAAGGCTGCAGGTGATCGGCACGATCAAGGAGCAGATGCGCAACGCCTTCGATGCCCGAGAGGAGATCCGCCGGCTGCTCGTGCCGTCCCGACCGACCTACGACAGCGACATCGACCAACCCGCTCTCATGCCGGGCGAAGACCAGGTCCAGACGCCGAGCGAGACCCAGTCGCCCGAGGCCGAACTGCAGGAGGAACGCGCGGAGCGTCGCGTGCAGCAGCAGGTCTCGGACGTGATAGACGGATTGGCACAGGTCGCCGTGGCCGATCAGAAGCAGCAGGTGAGCGCCCTGGCGCTACGGCTGCGCCGCATCGTGCAGGAAATGGAGGCGGCCAGCACACAGGAGTTCGATCCCAAGGTGCAGGCGCTGCTCCTTCCCGCGGTCAAGGCGCTGAAGGACCTCGTGCAAGGCCCGAACGCGATCCCGCACTTGCGCGAGAAGGAGCTGGCCCTCATCTCGGACGTCGGCAACCTGCTGGCGGAGAACACCCAGGTATCGAACCAGTTGACCGATGCCGCGGAGCTGCTGGTCGCCATCGCGAAAAGCGAGGTGAAGGATGCGACCAACTCCGCCGACGACGTGCAGCGCAACAGCACCTTGGCCATCGCGACGCTCGTGGCGCTCAGCCTGGCCGCGTCCGCCCTCATCGTCTGGCTGTATGTCGGGCGCAACATCGTGGCCCGCCTCAACAGGCTGAGCGCCGCAACGCTCAGCATCGCCGGCGGCAACCATGAAGTCGCCGTGCCGACGGTTGGCCGCGACGAAATCGCGGCCATGGGCGAGGCAGTCGAAACCTTCCGGCGCAATACGGTGGAACGCGACCACCTGCTCGCCGAGCGGGCCGAGGCCGCCGACCGGCTCGAGCATACGGTCGAGGAGCGGACGCTGGAGATGCGCCAGGCGCGCGACGAGGCCATCATGGCCAACCGCAAGACCGAGGTCGCGCTGACCGAGCTGAAGGCCGCCCAGGCGAGCCTGATCCAGTCCGAGAAGCTCGCATCGCTCGGCCAGCTGACCGCCGGCATCGCCCACGAGATCAAGAACCCGCTGAATTTCGTCAACAACTTCGCGTCGCTGTCCAACGAGCTCCTGGCCGAGCTGAAGGAGGTCGCCGAGCCGGCGATCGCGACCCTGGACGCCGACAAGCGCGAGGAACTCGAAACGACACTCACCATGCTCTCCGGCAACCTCGACAAGATCGGCGAGCACGGCAAGCGCGCCGACAATATCGTGCGCAGCATGCTCGAGCATTCGCGCGGCGCGACCGGCGAGCGCCGGACGGTCGATCTCAATGCGCTGGCCGAAGAGGCGCTGAACCTGGCCTTCCATGGCGCACGCGCCCAGAACAAGAACTTCAACATCACGCTCGAACGCGACTACGATCGCGCGCTGGCGCCGATCGAGGTGGTTCCCCAGGACATCACGCGCGTGTTCCTGAACCTTATCGGCAACGGCTTCCACGCCGCCCACAAGCGCGCCCAGACCGCAGCCGAAGCCGGCTTCCGGCCGACGCTGCGGATCGCGACCAGAGAGGCCGGCGGTGGGGTAGAGGTCCGGGTGCGAGACAACGGCACGGGCATTGCGCCGGAGATCCGCGACAAGCTGTTCCAGCCGTTCTTCACCACCAAGCCGACGGGCGAAGGCACCGGGCTCGGTCTTTCGATAAGCTACGACATCGTCACCCAGCAACACGGCGGCGCCATAGACGTCGAGGGCGAGCCGGGAAGCTTCACCGAGTTCATCGTACGCCTGCCGCGACGACGGCCGGCGCCAACCGCCGAAAGAGCGTCATGAGTGCCAGTATCCTGATTGTCGACGACGAGCCCGACGTCGCCGAGCTGTTCCGCCAGTTCTTCCGCCGCGAGCTGCGGCATGGCAGCTACGTCATGCATTTCGCGCAATCGGGCGAGGCGGCGCTCGACATACTGCAGCAGGACGTGCAGCCGGAGCTGCTGGTGATCCTGAGCGACATCAACATGCCCGGCATGGACGGGCTGAGCCTGCTGCGCGAGGTCAAGCAACGGCGCGCCGAGTTGCCGGTCATCATGGTGACGGCCTATGGCGACGACGAGCGACGGCGCAAGGCGGACGAGTACGGCGCCACCGCCTTCGTCACCAAGCCGGTCGACTTCGACTTGCTGAAGCAGCAGCTGCGGCAGCTGCTGGCGCAGCCGGAGTGAGCGGCCCGATGAGCGAACCCGCCAAGATCCTGGCCGTCGACGACGAACCCGACTTCGAGCTGCTGCTGAAGCAGCGCTTTCGCCAGCGCATCCGGCAGGGCGACCTGGCCTTTCGCTTCGCCCGGCATGGCGAGGAGGCGCTGGCCGTGCTGGCCCAGGAGCCCGATATCGGCCTGCTGCTGCTCGACATCAACATGCCGGTGATGGACGGCCTTACCCTGCTGAAGGAGCTGCGCGAGCGCCAGTTGCCGCCGCGCGCGGTGATCGTGTCGGCTTATGGCGACATGACGAACATCCGCACCGCGATGAACCGCGGCGCCTTCGACTTCGTCACCAAGCCGGTCGATCTCAACGATCTCGAGGTGACGATCGACAAGACTATCGAGGCGATCGCCCAGGTGCGCCAGCTCGATCGCCAGCGCGCCGAAGCCGAGCGGGCGCGCACCAACCTCGCCCGCTACTTCTCGCCCAACATCGTCGACCTGCTGGCCGAGCAGGACGAGCCGCTGGGTCCGGTGCGGCGGCAGATGGTGGCCGTGCTGTTCATCGACATCGTGGGCTTCACCCGCATGGCCGAAACCATGACGCCCGAGGCCGTGGTGGCCTTGCTGCGCGAATTCCACGAGCGCATGGCCGGCCGAATCTTCACCTGCGGCGGCACCATCGAGAAATATATCGGCGACGAGATCTTCGCCGTCTTCGGCCTGCCGGATGCCAGCCCGCACGACGCCCACGTTGCGCTGCGCTGCGCCGCTTCGATGCTGGAGGAGCTCGAGGCCTGGAACAAGGTGCGGGCTGAGAGCGGCGAAAATCCGCTCGCCGTCGGCATCGGCGTCAATTATGGCCCGGCCGTGCTGGGCGACGTCGGCACCGAGCACAGCCTTTCGTTCACGGTGATCGGTGACACGATCAATGTCGCCAGCCGCCTGCAGAGCCTGACGCGAGAGCTCGGGACCCCATTGGTCGTGGCCGACTCCGTCGTCCAGCAGATTACCGGCGGCCAAAATGACGGTTCGGTCCGCCTGCCGATCGAGCTGCAGGATCGCGGCGAGCGCGAGCTGCGCGGCCGCAGCGGCGCCATCCGGATCTGGACGGGGCGTGGCGCCTGAACCGCCTCACCCGGCTACGGCTCAATCCGGCATCAGCAGCAGCTCCGCGGTGACGAGGACCGGGTTCTCGCCTTTCATGGGGGGCAGGCGGTAGAAATTCTTCCGCCCGGGCGAACCCGACAGCCTCAATTCCTGCTTGATGTACTCGTCACAGACCGGCTGCCCGCGATGCTGTTTGAGCGGCCGGCGACAGCGGCGCGGACAGAAGGGCGAGCAGGAGCCGCTTCAAGGACTTGCCGGCCGTGAGGCCGTTCCGGTCATCAGCGCTGCCTGGTCCTCCGGCGCATAGAAGAAGTCGCCGGGGCGGAAATCATGGCCATGGCCGAGGTCGCCCAGCAGGCGGCGCTGTCGCGGCGTGCAACGCTCGAACAGGACGGCGTAGGGCGTGCCGTAGTCGTAGGGCCGCATGAACATCTGGCAGTAGTTGTAGAGGATGGTCTTGCGCGCCTTGCCCGAGCGGTTGGGCGACGGCCCGTGCCAGATCGCGTGTGGAAAGACGTAGGCGTCGCCGGCCTTGCCGAGCAGCGGCACCGCGCCCGGCATGTGCGGGTTGGGGATGCGCTCGGCGCGCTCGGGGAACGGCCGCAGGTGGCTGCCGGGAAAGATCGTGAAGTTGCCGCTGTCGGGCTCGGTGACGTCGGTCAGCAGGTACATGACCTTGACCGCCAGCGGCCGGCTGGTCTCGGTGACGCGGATGGCGCGCTGGGCCTCGCCGCCATCGGTGTGGGTGTAGCCCGGGAACGTCTCGGTCGAGGCGCGCACGATCGCCTGGCTCATCGAGAACTGGATGTAGGGGCCCATCAGGTCGAGGATCAGGTCGAACACGCGCGGCCGGTCGATCAGGTCGATGAAGGCCTGGTGATAGGTCAGCAAGTCCCGGCGATCCATGAAGGCTTCCGGGTTCGGATCGGCATGGTCGACCCAGGCATAGTGACCGCGCGGCAGCTTGCCCGGCGCCGGCTCGTATCCCGGCTGCGTTCGCACACGGTCGATCTGCTGTGAGAAGAAATCCACCTCCGCCGGGCTGAGCGCGCCCTCGAGCTGCAGATAGCCGTCGACGGCCCACTGCTCGCGTTGCTCTTCGGTCAACGCCCGTGTCGTGTTGGCCAGCATTCTGTCCTCCTGTGCCTTATCTGCATTTAACTGCCGCCGGTCGCCCAGCGTCCAGCGCGCGGACCCGCCCTGCGGCCATGGACGGGCAATGCTACGCTGGGCGAAATCCACGCGATCGAGGAAGGCACATGGCACGCATCCCCCTCCTGCATGAGACCGATCCGGCGACTTCGGACGATAGCAAGGCGTTCCTGGCGCAGGCGGCCAAGGCCCGCGGCAGGATGCTCAATCTCTATCGCGCGCTGGCCAACCGACCCGAGGCTGGTCGTGCGCTCTCCGAGCTGATCCGCACGGTCTATCGCTCGGGCTCGACCCTGCCGCAGAAGGAGGCGGAGCTCGCCTACCTGACCGCCACCGTGGTCAACGATTGCTACTATTGAATTCCCACGCACACAGTGCTCGGTCGGAGCATCGGACTTTCTGAGGAGCAGATGGGGCACCTGGCGGACGATCCGCTGCCGGACGGCCTCTATTCGCCGTCACAGGCCGCGATCGTCACCTATGCCCGGAAGTCGACGCGGCTCGAGCCGATCGACGACGAGACCTACGGCGCGCTGGCCCGCCACTTCACGCCGCAGCAGACCATCGACATCTGCCTGACGGTCGGTCTGAGTAACATGATCAACCGCTTTCACGCCACCTTCCGGACGGACCTCGACGCGGTGACGACGGCCGAAGCCGAACAGGGCGACGTGATCGCCGGCAGTTGTCCCATTCCTCGACCGAAGCCACCGCGCTGACTTGGCCGAGCCCGCTCGCGATTACGCGAGCGCCGGTAATCCGAGCGCGATCACTTCGTCGGCGAGGGTGTTGTCGACGGCCGTCTCGAACGTGGCGCCGGAGGACACGAAGCCGCCGGACACGAGACCGTCGCGCAGCCGGTCGTAGCCGGCGCGTGGCAGGATCGGCGTCGTGCCCCAGATGCCGAGCGCCTTGTAGCGCGTGCAGGCGGCGGCGAGGATCGCGGGCGGAAGGTCGGTGAAGTAGCCGGCGATCGTGTCGGCAATCTCGGCGCCGCCTGCCTTCGCCACCCACTTCTCGGTTCGGTCGATGGCGCGCACGAGGCGCAGAAGCTCATCGCGCCGCGATGCCAGCGTGCCGCGCCGTGCGTAGAAGCAGGTATAGGAGGTCGGGCCGCGCCGCGCTGCCTCGTACCAGACATGCGCGGCGCCCTCGGCCAGCAGCAGGCTGGGGAACGGCTCGAACACCTGAATGACGTCGACGGTCCCCGCCTTCAACGCCGTCGCGTTCTCGGCCATCGTCCGGCCGGTCACGCGCCTGATGCCAGCAGGATCGATGCCGGCCAGACGCAGGTCATGCTGCAGGCAGAGCCAGGGCGTCGGCACCTCGCTCACTGTGGCGAGCGTCACCGACTTCAGGTCCGCCAGAGTGAAATCGGGCCTGGGCGTGCGGCCCATCAGCAGGAAGGGATCGCGCGTCACCACCTCTCCGAAACAGACGAGGTCGCAGCCGCTCTGCTTGTGATAGGTCTCCATCACCCGCATCGGCCCGCCCCAGCTCACGTCGACCGTCCCGTCCATGACACGCAGCGCCGTCTCGTTGGGATGCGGCGAGCTGGTGAAGCGGATCGCCACGCCCTCGGCCGAGAAGGCGTCGCGCGCCAGCGCGACATAGAACGGCGCGTAGAACAGGCCGCGCAGCGCTTCCTGCAGGATGATGGGCATGACCTGGTCCTCGTCACGATCGAAGGCTCGATTGTGTGGCTACATGACGCCGACGTCACGCAACGCTTGGCGAAACTGCAGACCTTGCGAAGGACAGCCCGCGCGCGACGTCTTCGTGCGCTCAGGAGTAGACTTCCTTCAAGCCGGCAAAAGCCAGCACTTCCTGGGAAGGAAACTCGAGATGCCCATTGCATCGGAGACTGCTGTCGAACAATCGGCCATGCGCAAGATCTATGTGCGCCTGCTGCCGTTCGCGATCCTCTGCTACATCCTGGCCTACATCGATCGGATCAACTCGAGCTTCGCCGCGCTCACCATGCGCGCGGACCTCAACATGTCGGCGGCCGATTTCGGATTCGCCGTCGGCACCTTCTACTGGGCCTACTTTCTGTTCGAGGTGCCGAGCAACGTCATCATGGAGAAGGTGGGCGCCCGCATCTGGATCGCCCGCATCATGGTGACATGGGGCATCTTCGCCACGGCCACGGCGTTCGTGACCGGCACGACCAGCTTCGCCATCATGCGCTTCCTGCTCGGCATGGGAGAGGCCGGCTTTTTTCCCGGCCTGATCCTCTATTTCACTTACTGGTTTCCGGCGCGCCATCACGCCCGCATCGTCTCGGGCTTCCTGGTCGGCCTGCCGATCGCGGTGGCGGTCGGCGCGCCCGTGTCGACCGGCCTGATGAGCCTGGATGGGCTGTTCGGGCTCAGGGGCTGGCAGATCATGTTCATCGCCGAGGGCCTGCCGACGATCGTGCTGGGCGTGCTCTTCTACTTCCTGATGACCGACCGGCCGTCGGAAGCGACCTTCCTCGCGCGTGAGGAGAAGGACTGGCTGGCCGGCAAGCTCGCCGCCGAGCGCAAGGCCAAGGAGGCGGTGCGCACCTACTCGATGATCGAATCGATGTGGAACCCCAAGGTGCTGCTGCTGGCGCTCAACTACTTCGGCATCGTGACGGCAAGCCTCGGCATGCTGTTCTTCATCCCGCAGATCATCAAATCGCTCGGCACCATGAGCAACATGACGGTGGGCTGGCTCACCATGATCCCCTACATCTGCGGCGGCATCGCCCTGGTGGTATGGGGCCGCCTCTCCGACCGGATGCACGAGCGGCGCTGGAATCTGCTGGCGGCGTGCGTGCTATCGACCGGCGGGCTGGTGCTGGCCGGCCTCACCATGGGCACCTGGTGGGCGATGGTCGGGATGTCGCTGGCGGCGATGGGCTTCTACGGCTCCAAAGGCCCGTTCTTCGCCATGCCGCCGATGTTCCTGAGCGGCACGGCCCTGGCCGCGGGCTTCGCCTGGATCAATTCCATCGGCAACCTCGGCGGCTTCTTCGGCCCCTGGTGGATCGGCCTCATGAAGGACGCGACCGGCAGCTACTCCGGCGGCCTCTATGGCTTGGCGCTGCTGAGCCTCGTATCGGCGGTCGTGTGTGCGCTCTTCCTGAACATCCCCGACCCGAGTAAGAACGTGGCGGCGCAGCCGGCGGAGTAGCGCGATCATGGTAGCTCAGGACGCTCTTCGCTATGCGAAGCTTCCCCTCCCCCGCGGATCGAGGGCGATGCCCGCCCTCGGGTTCGGCACGCTTATTCCAGACCACGCGAAGACAAGGCAGGCAACCAAGACTGCCTTGGAGGCGGGCTTTCGCCACTTCGATTGCTCCGAACGCTATCGCAACGAAGAAGCCGTCGGTGAAGCGATGCAGGAGGTATTCCGGGCGGGAGCGGTCCGACGGGAGGATGTCTTTGTCACCACCAAGCTGTGGAACAACAATCATCGCGCGGAACGCGTCAAACCTGCCTTCGACGCGAGCCGCCGCAAACTCCAGCTCACCCACATCGACTGCTATCTCATTCACACCCCCTTCGCCTTCAAGCCAGGCGACGAGCAGGACCCTCGGGACGAGCGCGGCCAGGTTCTCTACGATTCCGGGGTCACGTTGATCGAGACATGGCGGGCCTTGGAAAAGCTGGTCGATGACGGCGACTGCGCCGCGATCGGCCTGTCCAACGTCAATCTGGAGACTCTCAAGTCGATCGTTGAAGCGGCGCGCATCAAGCCGGCGGTGGTGGAGGTCGAATGCCATCCGTATCTGCCTGAATGGGAACTGCTCGCCTATTGCCAGCAACACGGAATCATCCTGCTCGCCTTCGCAGCGCTGGGGCATTCGATAGAACCAAGGCTGCTGGACGATCCGGTGATCGTCGCCATAGCGCGGCGGCTGGGAAAAACCCCGGCCCAGGTGGTGCTCGCCTGGGCGATACAGCGCGGCACGGCGCTCCTGACCACCTCGGTGACGCCGAGCCGCATCCGGGAGAACGTCGAGCTCTCGGCCCTGCCACAAGACGCCATGCAGGACATTCGCGCCAACGTCGCGACGCGGGTGCGGTTCAATGCCGTGGTGCAGACCGGGGTGCCCGGATTCATCCCCCGGGATCGATGAGACTCCACTATCAACAGCCGGCATGGCCAGATACGACCCCGACATACTCGCCAGCGGCCTCGATGTCGTCTTCTGTGGGCTCAACCCGGCTTCGACCGCGGTAACCGATGGCCATAACTTTTCGAATCGAAGCAATCGCTTCTGGCTTGTGCTGCACCTCGCCGGCTTCACCGACGTGCGCCTTGCACCACGGGACGAGCGTCGTCTGCTGGAGTACGGGTGCGGCATCACCGCTGTCGTCCGCCGGGCGACGACGAGCGCCAGCGAGGTCCCACAAGAGGAGTTCCGACGCGCCCGGCGCGGCTTCGAAACCAGGATCCGCCGCTATGCTCCTCGGGCCCTCGCCTTTCTCGGCAAGCGCGCCCTGTCGGCCATGACCGGCGAGTCCGACCTGCGCTGGGGGCGACAACCTTTGGCGTTCGCCGGCACGATGGCCTGGGTCCTTCCCAATCCAAGCGGTCTCAACCGCGGCTTCACCGTCGATGCCCTGGTGCGCGCGTACGCGGACCTGCGGATCGCACTAACGCAGCCATCCAACCTGCACGCACAATAGTACCTGCGCCGGCCCATTGGCCTGCTTGTTCACCATCTCCAACAGAAGCCTCGCCCGTGAGGGCGTCTATGCCGCGCGCTTCTGCCCGCGTTGGCGCAAAATCGACAGAATCTCGGCAGCCGCGGCCGGGATGTTGGTGCCGGGGCCGTAGATCGCGGCGACGCCCGCCTTCTTCAGGAAGTCGTAGTCCTGGGCGGGAATGACGCCGCCCACGACGACCAGCACTTCAGAGCCGCCCTGCTTCGCCAGCTCCTCGATGAGATGCGGCACCAGGGTCTTGTGGCCGGCGGCCTGGCTCGACACGCCGATCACGTGGACGTCGTTCTCGATCGCGGCGCGCGCGGCTTCGGCCGGCGTCTGGAACAGCGGGCCGATGTCGACGTCGAACCCTAGGTCGGCGAAGGCGGTGGCGATGACCTTGGCGCCGCGGTCGTGGCCGTCCTGGCCCATCTTCACGACCATGAGACGCGGCCGGCGGCCTTCTTCCTCGGCGAACGAGGCGATCTCGGTGCGGATGCGCTCGAGGCCCTGGTCGCCTTCCCACTCGCTGGCATAGACGCCGGCAATCGAGCGGATGGTGGCCTGGTAGCGGCCATAGACGCCTTCGAGCGCCGAGGAAATCTCGCCCACCGTCGCCCGCGCCCGCGTGGCTTCGATGGAAAGCGTGAGCAGGTTACCCGTGCCATTGCGCGCGGCGTCGCCCAGCGCCTTCAGCGCAGCCACGCACTTGGCCTCGTCGCGGCTGGCGCGGATCTTGTTCAGGCGGCTGACCTGCGATTCGCGGACCATGTCGTTGTCGACATCGAGGATCTCGATGGCGGGCTCTTCCTTCAATTGGAACTTGTTCACCCCGACCACGACCTCGTCGCCGCGATCGATGCGCGCCTGCTTGCGCGCGGCCGCCTCCTCGATGCGCAGCTTGGGCATGCCGGCCTCGACCGCCTTGGTCATGCCGCCCAGCGCCTCGACCTCGGCGATGAGCTTGCGCGCCTCGGTGATCAGGCTCGAGGTCAGCGCCTCGACGTAGTAGCTGCCGGCCAGCGGGTCGACGACCTTGATGACGCCGGTCTCGTGCTGGAGGATCAGCTGCGTGTTGCGCGCGATGCGGGCCGACGCCACGGTCGGCAGCGCGATCGCTTCGTCGAACGAGTTGGTGTGCAGCGACTGCGTGCCGCCCAACACCGCCGCCATCGCCTCGTAGGCGGTGCGGATGATGTTGTTGTAGGGGTCCTTCTCGGTCAGCGACACGCCCGAGGTCTGGCAGTGCGTGCGCAGCGACAGGGAATCGGCCTTCTTGGGTTCGAACGGCTTGATCAGCTCGGCCCACAGGTAGCGCGCGGCGCGGAGCTTCGCGGCTTCCATGAAGAAGTTCATGCCGATGCAGAAGAAGAACGACAGGCGCGGCGCGAAGGCGTCGATGTCGAGGCCCTTGGCCTTGGCGGCGCGCACGTACTCCAGCCCGTCGGCCAGCGTGAAGGCGAGCTCCTGGACCAGCGTCGCTCCCGCCTCCTGCATGTGATAGCCGGAGATCGAGATCGAGTTGAACTTGGGCATGTGCTGCGCGGTGTGCTCGATGATGTCGGCCACGATGCGCATGGAGGGTCCGGGCGGATAGATATAGGTGTTCCGGACCATGAACTCCTTGAGGATGTCGTTCTGGATCGTGCCGGCGAGCTTGTCCTGCGGCACACCCTGCTCCTCGGCGGCGACGATGTAGCCCGCCAGCACCGGCAGCACGGCGCCGTTCATGGTCATCGACACGCTCATCTTGTCGAGCGGGATGCCGTCGAACAGGATCTTCATGTCCTCGACGGAGTCGATCGCAACGCCCGCCTTGCCGACGTCGCCGACGACGCGCGGATGATCCGAATCATAGCCGCGGTGGGTGGCGAGATCGAACGCCACCGACAGGCCCATCTGGCCGGCCGCGAGGTTGGCGCGATAGAACTTGTTGCTCTCCTCGGCGGTCGAGAAGCCGGCGTACTGACGCACTGTCCAGGGGCGGCCGGCGTACATGGTGGCCTTGGGCCCGCGGGTGAAGGGCGGGAAGCCCGGGATCGAGCCCACGGATTCGAGGTTCTCGAGGTCGGCCGCGGTATAGAGCGGCTTCACCGGAATGCCCTCGGGGGTCATCCAGTCGAGCGACGACAGGGGCTTGTCGCGCAGCTCCTTGGCAGCGAGCTTTTCCCAGTCAGCCGGGGTCATCTTCGGAAAGTCAGCCATATGGAATTATGTAACGCAAAGAAGCGGCTTTGCCACCCCTCCCTGCACGAGCCGGCCTGCGGCCCGCCACGGGCATGGCTCAGCCTCCGGGAAAGGCCAGATTGACGGACAGACCGCCAAGCTCCGAGCGCGAAAAATCGAGCTCACCACCATTGACCTCGGTCAGGTCCGAAACGATCGCCAGTCCTAGTCCCCATCCGGGCGCTTTTTCGTCGAGCCTTTTGCCGCGGCCCATCACATTGGCCGCCTGCTCAGCCGTCATCCCAGGCCCATCGTCCTCGACCGATATCTCGAGGCGACCGCCGGCCGGCGCCGCCGACACCTTGACCCGGCGCCTCGCCCACTTGCAGGCATTTTCCATCAGGTTGCCGAGGATCTCTTCGAGATCCTCCCGGCGACCTCGGAACACCGCGTCCCGCCCGACATCGATTTGCACTGCGAGGCCGCGCTCCGCGTAGACCTTGGCGAGCACCTGCGACACGCTCTCCGCGACCTCCCGCACGACCGTCTTGCCAGGCAGCAACCGTCCCATGCCTGCGATGGCCGAGGCCCGACCGAGGTGGTGCTCGATGAGTCGGCGCATCAGCGCCAGCCGTTGTGCCAGCACCGACTTGTCGGCGTCACCCTGGACCTCTGCCGCCATCACTGCCAATGGCGTCTTGAGGGCATGCGCCAGATTGCCCACGTGGGTGCGTGCGCGCTCGATCAGCACGGCGTCCTTTTCAAGCACATCGTTTATTGCATCGGCCAACGGAGCGACCTCCGAGGGGTATAGACCGGACAGGCGCGGCGCATTGCCTTCGCGTACAGATCGCAGGTCGCCCAGCATCTGGCGGAGCGGCCGCAGGCCGTATCGGACCTGGATGACGATCGCGACGATCACACCCAGACCGAGCAGGCCCAGCGCTACCACCAGCAACAGCTCGAAGCGCTGCACCCCACCACTGACTTCCCGAAGGTCGCCGGCGACCAGGATATGAGCCGGCGCCTGCAGGCCGGGAAACTGCACATCACGCTCGACGACCAGCAAGCGTTCCCCATTAAGCCCCTCCACGCGGCGGAGCTGCATATCCGGTCCGCCTGACGCGACAGCAATCGAGCTGTCCCAGAGAGACCGTGACCGCAGCTGTCTGCTGTCGGACTCGGTGACTTGCCAGTACCAACCGGAGTAGATGCGCTCGAAGCGCGGATCGCCCAACGGACGGGTCATGGCAAGATTGTCGCCGGGCGTCACCTCTATGGAGGCTATGATCGTCTTCAGGATCGCATCAAGGCGATAACCGAACTCCTCTTCCACGGCGCCCCGAAAGGCCAGCGCCAAGACGACGCCACCAGCCGCCAGAAGCAGCAGCAACCAGACGGTAGCAGCAAGAGTGAGCCGAACGACGAGACTGGCCGCTCGCTTCTGTTGGCCGGCCGCGGTCATGGATCGCTTCCGGCGGTCAGCCTGTAGCCATGCCCGCGCACAGTTCGAATCAGATCCGCGCCAATCTTCTTGCGAATTCGCCCCAGCAGAACCTCCAGGACGTTGGAGTCGGCGTCGAAGTGGCGGTCGTACACATGTTCCATCAACTCGGTGCGACTGACGATCCGGTCAACGTGGTGCATGAAATATGAGAGGATGCGGAATTCCTGCGCCGTGAGCTGAATCGGGTTGTCGTCCAGCGTTACACGACCAATGTTCGTGTCGAGGCGGAGAGGACCGCACGCCAGTTCCGGCTGGGCATGACCGGCTGCGCGGCGGATCAGGGCGCGCAGACGGTAGACGATCTCATCGAGTTCGAAGGGCTTGGTTACGTAGTCATCAGCGCCGGCGTTGAAGCCGGCCATCTTTTCCGTCCACCGACCACGCGCCGTCAGAATGAGCACGGGGATCGACCGTCCAGCCTTGCGCCATCGCTGCAGGATGGTGATGCCATCGATCTTGGGCAGACCGAGATCGAGGACGATCGCATCGTACGGTTCGGTATCGCCGAGATGCCAACCCTCCTCGCCATCATAGGCGACATCGACGGCAAAGTCCGCCCCTTCCAAGGCGCGCTGCAGGCGCAGTGCGAGTGCCGGCTCATCTTCAACGACGAGCACCCTCATCGCTTCCCACCCTTGTCATCCGATGTCACCAAGGCACCAGTACGAGCGTCATAGCGGACCTTCACGACGCGCCCTCCGCGGGTGAAGACCTTGATTTCGTAGGTCGGCACCCCGCGCTCGTCCTCCAGTTCGGCCTCCACGACTTGACCCGCAAACGTCGATTCTGCCCGCGCAATGATCTCCCGCAGCGGCAGCATTTGCCCCTGCTCCACGGCACGACGCGCACGGTCCTGATCGTGCTCATCCTTGGCCGCAGCCGCTCCGCACCAGGCGATGGAAACCGCCAGCAGGCATGGCAACACGCGTCTCATCTCCCAGCGTACCTCGCGATCCCTGAACGGGGAATGAACGAGCGGGTCAGCCTCCATTCAGGTGCCGGTCACTAATCTACTGACGTCGGTAACCGAAGGAGGTCAAATTGCTGAAGAAGATGTTGTTGCAGGGACTGGCCGCTGCCGTGCTGATCGGCGGGGCAGCCGTCGTCTACGCGCAGGTGCGCGACAACGGCTACCTGTCGGCGCCGCAAACGAAGACCAGCCACAGTCCGGGCGCAAAAGAAGGCGCGAAGGAGCGGACGGACCGGAAGTCGGCGCACGATCAGGATCGCGCACCCGGCGGGCAACACGCCGGCCACGACGACTAGAGGACGAGCCATGGCCGGCCCCCCGGACGCCCGACTGCATATGACACTGCTGAAGGCATGGCATGCCTGGCTGGCCGGTGCCTTCCTAGTGGCCTATGTCACGGCTGGGGAAGACGCATACCGTATCCATCAGTTTGCTGGATACGCGGTCCTGGCGGCTGTCGTCGTGCGCGCCGTGGCCGGCCTGCTCATTGCCGCGCCGACTCCGTTGCGTCTGCCACGCCCGAGCTGGCGAGCAACGCGCGACTGGCTCGTGGCCCGCAAGGGTCGTCATCCGCTTTTCGCACTGTTCGCCACGGCCCTGCTCGTCGTCGTGGGCTTGGTGGCATTTTCGGGCGCCCTGGCAGACGGTACGCCCTGGCTAGAGGACCCGCACGAGGCCATCGCCGAAGCCTCGCTGTGGGTCATTGGCGGACACATCGTGTTCGTAACCTACATGTACGCCGGTACGAAATGGCTGAAGCGCATCGCCAGTCGGTTGATGCCGGGCAACAAAGAGAGCGCGTCCTGAATAATCGCATTCTGCTCGCCATCGCGTTGGCGATCTCTCCTGCCTTAGCGCTCGCGGCCGATCCGCGGCGCGATGCGCTGCTGTCGGAATATGCTGCCGAAGCCACGAGGCTTGACGCTGGCTTCACAGCCTTCTCGGCCCAACGGGGGGAGAGTCTCTTTCGCACGCCCTGGAATGGCGGGGATGCGCGTACTCCGTCGTGCACGGCGTGTCACACAGCCAATCCGCGCCAGGCCGGTCGTAACGCGAAGACCGGCCGCCCCATCGAGCCAGTCGCTGTTTCAGTCAACGGGCGCCGCTTCACCGACAAGACGGAAGTGGAAAAACACTTCCTGCGGGACTGCAAGAGCGTCCTCGGCCGGGAGTGCACGGCCTCGGAGAAGGGCGACTACGTCACCTTCATGGCCGGTCAGTGATGGTGCTCAGGTTCGCGATCCTGACCGTCCTGCTCGCCACGGCATTGCCGGCCACTGCGGACGATCGAGTACCGCCGGTCACCGACCCTGTCGTACTCAAGGAATGCGGGGTGTGCCATATGCCATTCCAGCCCGCCTTCCTGCCGGCACGCTCGTGGAGCGCTCTGCTTCAAGGACTTGGCGATCATTTCGGCGAAGACGCAAGCCTGCCAAGCGACGCCGTGGAGACCATCCGCGCCTATATGACAGGCAACGCCGGCGACGTCGTTTCGCGCGGCGCGGCACGCAAGTTCATGAGATGGGTGGCGCCTGACGGTACGCCGCAACGCATAACCGAGAATCCCGCATTTGCGCGGAAGCACAACTTCCCGCAGTCGGTCTGGACAGACCCTAAGGTCGTGGCGAAGTCCAATTGCCTGGCATGCCATCCGCGTGCCGCCGACGGGCATTACGAATGACAAGCGGTCGCACGGATTGGCACCATCGCGCGGGCGGCGAAGCCGGAGTTGACCGGTGTCAAAGCGATTATTCTGCCGCGGGCGAGAATGACCGCGAACCACAGCCGTGACGGACAAACGCCATGACCACATCCAATGAGCTAAGGTCCTACGGCTCCATCGCCAAGGCGCTGCACTGGATTGCGGCATCCTGCGTTTTGTTGGCCTGGGCCATCGGGAGCCTGGGCGACGACATTCCACGGACGATGGAGGCACCGGCCCTAACTGTTCATATGTCCTTGGGGGTTGCCGTCCTGGTCATCCTGGCACTGCGTCTCATATGGCGCTTCGCGAGTCCGACGCCGGCCGGTCGTTTGAGCCCATGGTCCGACTATCTCGCCTCAATCAGCCATTGGCTGCTTTATGCCCTCATGGCGGTCGTTCCCGTGACGGGTATTCTGCTGCAGTTCGCACGCGGCGACGCCTTGTCGGTATTCGGCCTGCTCCATGTTGCCTCGCCGTGGCCCACCGACCGCGCGCTCGCGCACTCCTTCAAGGAGCTTCACGAGGTTCTCGCCAATGCACTGGTGATCCTGGCCGCCTTGCATGTGGCTGCTGCGCTCTTCCATCATTTCATCTTGAGGGATCGTACCCTCGTTCGCATGTTGCCTCGGCGACATCGGTCCCAATGAGATTCGCCGAAATCTTCCAGGGCAAAGGTCACTCATTCGCCAGAATTGTATTCCGCACCAAGGGATAGATCTGGCCGGCCCAGCGCCGGCCGCTGAACACGCCGTAATGGCCGACGCCGGCCTGCATATAGTGCTTTTTGCGATACGGACGCAGGCTGGTGCAGAGGTCGTGGGCGGCCACGGTCTGGCCGATCGCACAAATGTCGTCGCGCTCGCCCTCGACGGTGAACAGCGCCGTGCGGCGGATCGCCTTGGGATTGACGCGGCGGTCCTTCCAATCGAGCTGGCCGCGGGCCAGGCGGAAGTCCTGGAACACCCATTGCACGGTCTCGAGATAGAACTCGGCCGTCATGTCGAGCACGGCGAAGTATTCATCGTAGAAATCCTTGATGGTCTTCGCCTGCTCGTGCTCGCCTTTAGCCATCGCCTTGTAGAGATCGACCTGCGCCTTGATGTGGCGTTCGGCGTTCATGCTCATGAAGGCGGTGAGCTGCAGGAAGCCGGGATAGACGCGCCGCGTCGCGCCGGGATAGCGCAGCGGCACGCGGGCGATCAGGTTGCCCTCGAACCACGAAATCGGCCGGCCGGTGGCGAGCTCGTTCACCTTGGTGGGATTGATGCGCGTGTCGATCGGCCCCGCCATCAAGGTGAGCGACGCAGGCTGGCAGGGATCGTCGTCCTCGGCCATCAGCGCCGCCGCGGCCAGCGCCTGCACGCAGGGCTGGCACACCGCCACGACATGCGCCCCCGGTCCCATGGCGCGCAGGAACAACATCAGGTGCTCGACATATTCGTCGAAGCCGAAACGGCCGTGCCAGATGCCGACATCGCGCGCATTGGCCCAGTCGGTGATGTGCACGTCGTGCTCGGGCAGCAGCACGCGCACGGTGTCGCGCAGCAGCGTCGCAAAATGACCGCTGAGCGGCGCCACCAGCAGCACCTTGGGCTGCGCCGCCACGCCTTCCTTGGCGAAACGGAGCAGGGTGCCGAAGGGCGTGGCGAAGACCTCCTCCTCGCGCACCGGCACCACGCGGTTGCCGACCTTCGCTTCCCTGATGCCGAAGGAGGGCCGGCGGTGGGTCAGCGTGGCCCGGCTCACCATCTCGCAGAGTGCGCCGGCGGCCCGCCAGCTCTCGAGGTCGCCGCCGCCCGACAGGGTCTGCCCGGCAGCCGTCGCCCAGACCCGCATCGGCAGCATCATGTCGGCGGCGGTCTGGTACAGCGAATAGAGCATTAGGCGGCGACCGGCTCGGATTTTGCATCCTCAACCGCATGGCCGAGGCTTCGCTCACCGTCAGTAGCAAGAACTATTCCTCTTGGTCGCTGCGCGGCTTTCTTCTGTGTCGCATGGCGGGACTGGACTTCGCCGAAAAGGTCGCCCCGATCGACGATCCGGCCACGCGGGCCGAGCTTTTGCTGCTGTCGCCGTCCTTCCTGGTACCCTGCCTGGAGCACGGCAAGGTCAAGGTCTGGGACACGCTGGCCATCGCCGAGTACCTGAACGAGATCAAACCGAAGGCAGGCCTGCTGCCGAGCGACCCGGTGGCCCGCGCCCACTGCCGGGCGGTGTGCGGCGAGATGCATTCGGGCTTCGCCAACCTGCGCTCGGCCCTGCCCATGAACCTCAAGGCGCGGCACGAGGGCTTCAAGGTGTGGGCCGGCGCCCAGGCCGATATCGAGCGCGTGACAGCGATCTGGCGCGAGTGCCTGCAGCGCTATGGCGGGCCCTACCTGTTCGGCAAGAAGCCGACCATGGCCGACGCCATGTACGCGCCGGTCTGCTCGCGCTTTTCGACATACGACGTGAAGCTCGATGCGGCGTCGGCCGGCTATCGCGACCTGATGCTGAAATTCCCGGCGATGCTGGAATGGACCCTGGCCGCCAAATCGGAGCCCGAGGAGGTCGAGGAGCTGGACGTCGAGTTCTGATACGGGAGCGCGGGCCTCTGGCCCGCTCTCCCAGCCCCTTGCCTGCCCTCCCATCCTTACGCAGACTTCGCGCAACGATTGGGAGGAAAAAATCTTGAGCATTTCGCGTCGCGTAGCCGTCGGCGGATTGGCGGCATTGCCTTTTGTCCACACAAGGGCCCAAGCCCAGCAGAACTTTCCCAGCAGGCCGATGACCCTCGTCGTGCCTTTCCCGGCCGGCGGTCCGGCCGACATCTTCGGCCGCAATCTCGGACAGGCCATGAGCCCGCTGCTCGGACAGCCGGTGCTGATCGAGAACAAGAGCGGCGCCGCCGGCGTCACCGGAGTCGACTTCGTCGCCAAGGCCGGCACCGACGCCCATGTCATGGGCCTGATGAGCGCCTCGGCCGGAGCCATCATGCAGAGCCTGATGCCCAAGATGCCGTTCGATCCCGCCAAGGACCTGGCGCCGCAGATCCTGGTGGTGCGCGTGCAGGAGGCGCTCGCCATCAACAGCAAGCTCGGCATCAACGACCTCAAGAGCTTCATCGCCCACGCCAAGGCCAATCCCGGCAAGGTGACCTGCGGCTCGGCCGGCACCGGCGGCATCACCCATCTCGCCATCGAGCTGTTCAAGCGCGAGACTGGCACCGACCTGCTGCACGTGCCCTATCGCGGCGCGGCGCCTGCCACCAACGACCTGCTGTCCGGAACGGTCGACACCGTGCTGCTCGATATCTCCGTGCTGCTGCCGCATGTCCGGTCGGGCGCGATCAAGATCCTGGCCGTTACCTCCGATACCCGCGCGATCCTGCTGCCCGACGTGCCGACGATGCGCGAGATGGGCTATCCCAAGGTCAACTCCGACAACTGGTATGCCCTGATCTCGCCCGGCGCCGCGCCCGCCGATGCGCGCAAAAAAATCTTCGATGCCGCGACCGCGGCGCTCAAGACGAAGGAGGTCGGCGATGCCTATGCCGCAGCCGGCGCGGTCGTGGGCGGCGGCACGACGGCGGAGCTGCAGGCTTTCCTCAAAGAGGAAGTCGTGAAATGGGCCGCCGTCATCAAGGCCGCCAACGTCAAACTAGAGTAAAGAGCAGCGTGTGACCCTGAACATCGATCGCGGCCTGGCGAAGACCTTCGCCGGGCATATCCACTGGCGGGCCTGCGGCAGCGACAACCCCAACGCCCCTGTCGTCATGGTGAGCCACATCAACCAGCAGAGCTCGGCCGTCATGGTCGAGCTCCTGCAGGCGCTGGCGCCGAATTTCCGCGCCATCGCCATCGACTATCCGAGCCACGGCCATTCCGACCACATCGACTGGCAGCCCGGCATCGAGGACTACGCGCGCTGCGTCGTCGAGGTGATGGATGCGCTCGAGATCGAGCATGCCTTCGCCATGGGCGAAGCCGTGGGTGCCGCGACATCGATCGCGCTCGGCGCGCGCTGGCCGCAGCGCATCGACAAGGCGGTGCTTATAAATATCCCCTACTTCAGCGACGCCGACACGGCGAAGAACGACATTGCCGACATTGCCAAGGTGCGGCCGAGCGACGAATCGGGCTTCCCGGCGCCGCGCTCGATCAAGTTCCTGCTCGAGAACGATCCCGAGCACGCGCCGATGCAGCCGACGCAATCGTGGATGGACCGCATCAACACCGCCCAGCTCGAGATCGGCCGCGACCGCTGGCAGGCGATGGGCGCGCTCGCCAAGTTCGACCCGCTGGCCGGCCTCGCGGCACTGAAGCAGCCCGTGCTGATGCTCTATGGCGAGAACTTCATCTACGGCAAGCATCGCGCGCTGATGCAGGCGAAGTGCCCTCACGCCAAGCTCGAGATCGTGCCCGGCGGCCGCTTCTGCATGAGCTGGGAGCGCGCGACGGACATCGCGGCGCACGCCCGCGCCTTCCTGCTCTGATCCATGAGCCGCGACGCCATCGGTCGCCTCGACGCGGCGCTGGCGCGCTTCGAGCGTGTCGGGCTCTGCACCTTGCCGACGCCGTTCGAGCCGATGACGCGGCTCAGCCGGCATCTCTCGGGGCCGCGGTTGTGGGTCAAGCGCGAGGACCTGAGCGGGCCGGGCTTCGGCGGCAACAAGCTGCGCAAGCTCGACTACGTGCTGCACGAGGCGCTGAAAAGCGGCGTCGACACCCTGGTGTCGGGCGGCGTGGTGCAGTCCAACAGCCAGCGTCAGGTGGCGGCCGCGTCGGCCAAGCTCGGGCTCGACTGCCATCTCGCCGTCTATCATGGCCGGCTGGCGCCTCCGTCGGCGGAGTATGGCCGGACCGGCAATGCGCTGCTCAACCGCCTGTTCGGCGCCACCCTGCACGACGTGTCGTGGAACGGTGATCGCAACGGCGCCATCCGCGACCTCGCCGGCCGGCTGCAGGCCGAGGGCCGCAAGACCTTTGTCGTGCCCTATGGGGTGTCCAATCCACTGGGCGCGGTCGGCTACGCTTCGACGGTGGCCGAGATCGCCGAACAATGCGCCGCGCGCGGCATAAAACCCCGCGCCATCGTCCATTGCTCAGGCAGCGCCGGCACGCAGGCGGGTCTGGTCGTTGGCGCGCGCGTGTGCCTGCCCGACACGCGCATCGTCGGCATCGACATCGATGCCGAGCCCGCGCGCGTGCGCGCCGACGTGCTGACCTACGGCCGCACCGCCGCAGAGCTGCTCGGCGAGCCGTTCGACGAGGCCGATGTCGAGGTCGTGGCGGGTTATGCCGGCCCGGCCTACGGCGTGCCGCACGCGGCCACGGTCGAGGCGATCCGGCTCGCCGCGCGGCTGGAGGCGCTGGTCCTCGATCCGGTCTATTCGGGCAAGGGCCTGGCCGGCCTGATCGCGCTGATCCGGGCCGGGCGCTGGACGGCGGAAGACGATATCGTCTTCCTTCATACCGGCGGTGCGCCCGCCCTGTTCGCCTATCGCCATCTTTTCGACCTGGAGTGACCGATGCTCGACACCGAAGCCCGCACGCTGCTCGACCTGATGGAGAAGGCCGTCCAGAACGGGCAGCCGAGGCTGCACACGCTGCCCTACCCGGTAGGCCGCCAAGCGGTCGATAAACTATCGGAGGACGGCGAAGCCGAGCCCATGCCGGTCGGCGAAGTCACCGACGGCGCCTTCGCGGGACCGGGTGGGCAGATCCGCTTTCGCCGCTATCGGCCCCTCGGCGCTGCCGCAGGACCGTTGCCGACGCTGATCTACTATCACGGCGGCGGCTTCGTGATCGGCAACATCGAGACGCATGACTCGACCTGCCGGCGGCTCGCCAACAAGAGCCGCTGCCAGGTGATCTCGATCGACTACCGCCTGTCGCCCGAGCATCCCTTCCCCGCGTCGACCGACGACGGCATCGCGGCCTTCCGGCATGTCCGCGACAACGCCGCCGCGTTCGGCGTCGACGCCACGCGCATCGCCGTCGGCGGCGATTCGGCGGGTGGCGCCATCGCCGCGGTGGTCTGCCAGGCCGTGCGCGATGCCGGCGACAAACAGGGCCCCGCCTTCCAGATGCTGATCTATCCGGCGACGGATTCCAGCAAGCAGAGCGCTTCGCGCGTGGCCTTCGCCGAGGGCTACTTCCTCACCAAGGAGCTGATGGACTGGTTCTGGAAGGCCTACGTGCCGACCGGCACCGACCTCGCCGACCTGCGCCTGTCACCGTTGCTGGCCAAGGATTTCAAGGGCCTGCCGCCCGCCTTCGTGCTGACCGCGGGCTACGATCCGTTGCGCGACGAGGGCCGCGCCTATGCCGACCGGCTGATCGATGCCGGCATCAAGACGACCTACGTGAACTATCCCGGCACCATCCACGGCTTCTTCTCGCTGACGCGCTTCCTGAGCCAGGGCCTCAAGGCGAACTACGAAGCGGCAGCGGTGATGGGCGCGCACTTCGGGACGTGACAGATCACGCGCCAAGCGTCAGACGCACGAACCGGATCGGGTCGCTGAAACCTTTCAGCGCCACGCTCTCCTCGCCCGCCTTCAGTCCCGCCAGCAGCGGCTGCACCGCCGGATCGTCGGCGACGCCGCGGCTCAGCACGATGTCGCCGCCGGCGCTCTGGCCCTGCAGGCGGGCGGCCATGTTCACCGTCGAGCCGAAGTAGTCGAGCCGGTCGTTCAGGGTCACGACCACGCTGGGGCCGGCATGAACGCCGAGCTTCAGGACCAGATCATGGTCGACAATGCGGGCCTGCATGGCCAGTGCCGCCTTCACCGCGTGCGCGGGATCGCCGAACGAGGCCATCACCGCGTCGCCGATGGTCTTGACCACGGCGCCGTCATGGTCGCGCACGATCGAGGCCAGCAGCGCGAAGTGCTCGCGCACCATGTTGAACGCCTTGGCATCGCCCACCCGCTCGTAGAGCGCCGTCGAGCCCTGCAGGTCGGAGAACAGCAACGCCACTTGGCTGACGCCGGCTTCATCGCCCGGCCGCAAGGTCGCCTCGGCGAACAGGTCGCGAAAGGCCTGCAGCGAGATCACCTCGGGCGCCGTCAACGCCTCGCGCGTCCAGGTGCGGTCCTCGATCAGGGCCGCCAGCTCGAACCCGGCATCGTTCATGAAGGCGATCGTGCCCGCCTGACCGGGCGGCAGCGCCTCGACGCCCTTGTCCGTCGCGCGCACGCCTGGAAAGGCGCCACCGCGATGTTCTAGGTCGACAAATGCGCCGGGATGCAAGGTGCGCAGGCGGTAGGAGCCGGCCGGCAGGTCGAGCGCGATGCTGCGCTTCTCGCCCGGCGCCAGCAGCAGCTGGACGGCGACATGCGGCGTAGCCATGGGGCCCGACAGGCAGAAGCCACCGACGCCCAGCGGCCGCACCGCCGGTGCGGGCGCGAAGGAGAGCTCGACGTTCTTCTCGAAATCGCGGTCGTAGTCAATGTTGCACGACGGGCAGTGCGCGCCGCGCGGCAGCTCGGAGAGCGCCGAGGCTGTGAGCTTGGCGCCGCGGCAGTTGGTGCACAGCAGGTCCCACTTCATCGTGAGCAGGCCGGCGCGCGTGCCGGCCAGACAGGCTTCGATGGCGGCGCGCTGCGGCACCTTCAGGTCGACCGCCAGCTTCTTGGGTTTCAGATGGACGAGATCGGTCGCCATGCCGCCGAGCACGAGGTCGGCAAGCGGACGACCGAGGCCGTTGCCGTAGGGGCTGCGATCGACCTCGGCCGCCAAGGCCGCGGCGCGTTCACGCGCGCCTTCGGGCAAATCGGGCGGCGCCAGGTCGAACCAGGTCGTGCGCTCGCCCTTGGCGAAGGAGACGGCTTCCAGGATGCGCTTCTCGACGACACCGCCCGCCTGCTTGGCGAGGCGCGCGCCGAACAAACGGCCGGTCAGGGTCAGCGGCTCGTACTCGAGCGCATAGCTCACCTTGCTTCCGCCCTTGCCATCCGGTTCGAGATCGAAGATCGGGCCGAAGCGGCGGAACGGTCCCCTGGTGAATTCGCGGGCCTGGCGGAAATGCCGGCCCTCGATCCACTCGTAGGGCTTCTCCTCCCATTCAAGGGTGAAGCCTGCCGCCTTGCCCTTGCCGCGGCGCAGGACCGTGCCGTTGGGCTGCGGCGTCTCTTCAAGCACATAGGGCGGCAGCCCCATCGCCTCGTTGAAGCGATTGGTGTCGGCCAGCACCGGCCAAAGGTCGGCCGGCGGCAGGTCGAAGGTCCAAGTCCAGGTGCGGCGCATGACAGTGGTACTGTAGCAGGCGGGATCGCGGATGAGTCTCGGAGGATCACAGGGGAGTGAACGGACGGCAGCGAATGGTGTGGGCGCTCGTGTACTGTATAATCCGGTTCACACCGCTTGCACGGGCCGGGCATGCCCAAAGACATCCATTTGATCAGGCATGGCCAATCGACCTTCAATGCGATCTTTGACCTGAACGGCGTCGATCCGTTGCATTTCGACGCTCTCGTGTCGCCGCTCGGCGTCGCGCAGGTCGCGGCGGCACGCCTCGCCGCTTCGCGGCTCGCCCCGGACCTGATCGTGGTTTCGCCGCTGACGCGGGCGATCGAAACGGCGATTGGCCTTTTCGGCGATGCACCCATGCTGATTTCGAGCCTGCATCGGGAGCGGCTGGAACACAGCTGCGATGTGGGCAGAGCCCCGGCTGCGCTGGCGAGGGAGTTTCCAATGCTCAGCTTCGATGGTCTCGCTGACCCGTGGTGTTACGACGGGGAGAAAGACGACCGCGGCGTGGCCGTCGAACCGGAACATCTGTTCAAGGAGCGCTTGGCCGATTTTACCCGTTGGATATCGGCGCGCCCCGAACGATCGATCGTCGTCGTCGGACACGGCGCATTCTTCCGACATTTGACCGGACACCCGTTCAGGAACTGCGAAATCAGGAAGTGGTCTCCCTAGGACGCGAATGAGAATGCCTGCACTGCTGGCACGGTATCCGATCGCTGAGATATTGCGTCGAAAGACCCCCTATGGCACGCAATAACTAAAACCGTAGTTGATTCGTTTAGTCACTTCAGTCATATTGCGCGCGTGCTCGCCTCCCGGCGGCTCCGCTCTATGCATCGTTCATCCGAAACCATCGCGCCCGGCGGCAGCCCTGCCGGGCCCACTTCTCCGTCATGCCGTCACGCCGCCGGAAGGGCGATTCGGTCGATCGGAGACCACAAGGGCGCGGGCCGCCACCGCGCGGCCCGTCCGGCTGCCTGTCTCCGGACGGGATGGGCCCCGGCTTCCGCTGCCGAGCCCCACCGGTAGGGGATCGGCTTCCGAGGCACCGCTACGGCCGCTGTCAGAAATACCGGAAATGCCGCAAACCTCCCCAACGATGCCGGCACTGCATGCATGTGACCCTTGATCCATTGCGCCGAGCAACGCGCATTGTCGTTTCTGTCCGCGTGCAGCGGACACTATCCGGCCGCTCTCAGTGCCGGAAGCATGAGGGTATCAATGGCTTGCGGCGATTCCGCGAGAGCCGCAGCGAACACGATCCCGTTCGCCGTTCAGGCGGTCAAATCCTTCGTGCCGACTGGCTAGCTTCCCGTGCGATCGGGGTCTCGCCAAGCCCTCTCGAAAGGCAGGCGCCAGGCATAGGGAGCGATGAGTTGGTGGATCGATCGCGGTCCCCATGAACCCGGCGCGTACAGTCCGACCGGCGGCGGCGAATCCAGCAGGGGCATCGACACTTCCCAAAGGCGCTCGATGCCTTCCGCCGTGGTGAACAGCGTGTGGTCGCCGCGCATCGCATCCAGGATCAGACGTTCATAGGCCTCGAGCACGTCGCCGATCAGGCCGGTGTCGTGCATCGCGAACTGCATGCTCAATTTGTCCAGCCGCATGCCCGGCCCTGGGCGTTTGCCGTAGAAGGACAGCGACATCTTCGAGGCGTCCGCGAGATCGAAAGTCAGGTGATCCGGCCCTTGCGCACTGACGCCCGAGCCCGCTGGAAACATGCTTTTGGGCGGTTCGCGGAACGCCAGCGAGATGATCCTCTGGCCTTCGGCAAGCCGCTTGCCGGTGCGCAGGAAGAACGGCACGCCGGCCCAGCGCCAGTTGTCGATGGTGCACTGCAGGGCGATGAAGGTTTCGGTGTCCGATTCGGGATCGACGCCTTCCTCCGAGCGATAGCCGGTGTACTGCCCGCGAACGACGTTCTTCGGGTCGATCAGGGACATGCTGCGGAAGACCTTGTTCTTCTCCTCGCTGATCGGCGCCGGCTCCAGGGCCGTGGGCGGTTCCATCGCTACGAAGGCCAGGATCTGGAACAGATGGGTCACCACCATGTCGCGAAAGGCGCCGGTCGCCTCGTAGAAGCCGGACCGTTTGCCGAGGCCCAGCGTCTCGGGCACGTCGATCTGCACGTGGTCGATGAAGTTCCGGTTCCAGATCGGCTCGAACAGCCCGTTGGCGAAGCGGAACGCCAGGATGTTCTGCGCCGCTTCCTTGCCGAGAAAGTGGTCGATCCGGAAGATCTGCTCTTCGGCAAAGATTTCATGCAGCTTGGCGTTCAGAGACCTGGCGCTCGCCAGATCGGTGCCGAACGGCTTCTCCATGATGATGCGACTGCCGGGAACGAGATCCGCTTCGGCCAGCAGCCGCACCGCCGGCAAGGCAGCAGCGGGCGGCACGCTGAGATAATGCAGGCGGCGGCTCTCGCCGGCCAATGACAGCTCGGCCGCTTCGACGGCCGCCTTCAAGGGGCCGGCGCCGGCCGACATCGGGACATAGTCCAGGATCGCGGCAAAGGCGGCCCATGCGGCCTCGTCCATCTTGCGGTGAGAGAACTGATCGAGGGCCTGGCGCGCGAGCTTGCGGAAGCCGTCGGCGTCGAGATCGTCCAGGGAGACGCCGATGATGCGGTAGCCGGGGATGAAGCCGGAACTGCACAGATGGAACAGGCCCGGCAACAGCTTGCGTTGCGACAGGTCGCCGGTCGCGCCCATCAGGACGACGACCTGAGGATACCGCGGACCGACCTTTGCAGCATTCTTCGCCAACATGTAGCCCCCGATCCGAATAGACGTGGGCCGAACCAAAGCACCGAAAGATGGCGCTTCGGTTAAGCTGGGGTTCAGACCGCTCCCGTGGCGATCAGGCTCCGGGCGCAGTCCAAAACGGCTTCTTCCACAGGACGCGGCCGCCAGCCGAGCACGCGCTGCGCCTTCGCCGAACTGAAGACGCGCTTTTCGCCGAGGCGCGGCGTCACGCTCGCCAGGCTCTTGTCGAACAGCGCAGCGAACCTCAGGACGAAGTCGGGAACGCGGCGCGTCGGCACCTTGCTTGCCGCATCGCCGAGACTGGCCCGCAGCAGGCCGGCCAGATCGACCATCCAGGCAAAGTCCCGGGCCGCGATGAATCGCTGGCCGGCCGCCTCCGGCGCGGTCATCGCGCGGATGTGCAGGTCGGCGACGTCGCGCACGTCGACGAAGCAGAAACCCAGCCGCGGCAGGCCGGGCACCGTGCCGGACAGCAGGCGCTGCACGACCTGGACGGACGCGGAGAAGTCGCGGCTGAGGACCGGCCCGACCACCATGGAAGGATTCACGGTGGCGAGCGTCGCGGTGCCAGCCGAGGCATCGACCAAGTCCCAGGCGGCACGCTCGGCCAGGGTCTTGGATTGGGCATAGGCGCCGACCGTGGGATCGTCGAGATCGGTCCACGTCGATTCGTCGCTGACGCTTTCGCGTGAACCGGGCCGCGGACTGGTCGCCGCCACCGATGAGGTGAGCACCACGCGCTTCACGCCGGCCCTCAGCGCGGCGCCGACGGCGCGCCGCGTGCCGTCGCGGGCGGGAACGATCAGCTCATCGGCGTTCTTCGGCTCGGCCGCGACCACCGGCGAGGCGACGTGAAGCATGTAGTCGCAGCCATTCGCGGCGGCGTCCCAACCGGCATCCGCCGTGAGCTCGACGGCATGGAAGCTCAGGCGATCCTCCGGATCCACCACCGTGCCGATGGCGGCGCGGACAGTGCTCTCGCGCGCGAGATCGCGCACCGTCGTGCGCACAACATAGCCTTGCTGCAGCAGCGCGATCACGCACCAGCTGCCGATGAAGCCCGACCCGCCGGTCACCAGCACCGTTCCCTGTCCGCTCATGGGGGCTTCTCCGATAGTTGTGGCCGATCTTGTGACAAGACGGTGGAAAGAGGAAGGGCGGACGACGAGCGCCTGGGTGGGCGCTTGTCGGACTCCCGCACCGAAGGCACTGTGCGCTCATGTCGGATGTCCTGTCGCGTGCTGGCCCGAGCTGGTTGACGTATCAGCAGGTGGCCGAACGGCTGGGCCTCCGCAGCGCCAGCGCCGCGGCGTCCCGCGCTCGGCGAGCAAAGTGGCCGCGACGCATCAAGAACGACACGCTCGAAGCGGAAGTATGCGTCCCGGCCGAATTGCTCGCCGCCGGCCCGCAGAAGCAGCGACAACGACGCCAGCCCGACGACCCGCGCAAGCTGCTCGAGAACATCGCGGCGACCGTGGCGCCGCTGCAGGTTCTCATCGAGACCCTGTCGGTGGAGCTGAAAGCTGCGCGCGCCGCGAACGACGTGCTGCACGAGCAGCTTGCTGCTGCCCAGGCCGAGGCCGCGGAGCTGAGGGGCAAGTCCGCCGCCAACGAGGCCGCGTTGGAGCGCGAAGCCGTCGATCGACGCGACCTGCAGCAGCAGGTGGAGCTCGTTCGCCGCGAGCGCCAGGCCGCCCAGGAGCGCGTCACCCAGGCCCAGGCCAACCTCCTCGACCAGCAACGCCGGCTGCTGGCGACCGAAGATGTGGTGACGCGGCTCAAGCGCGAGATGAACGAGATGCAGCGGGCCAAGGAACGCCGCTGGTGGCAATGGCGATGAGCGAGATCACATTACTGCCAACTTCCTGGCCGACGAGAGACGCCCCCTCCTCTAACCCCTCAAGGAACGCGAGATGCTCGATGAAGGCCCCGCGCCGAAACGCTTTGTGATTTCTTCATCTCCTCGCCCCGACAACAAGCTCAACACGATACGAACGATCGCTGTCCTGCTCGGCGGGCTCGCGCTCGCGGCGATGCTCGTCTGGTTGGCGCCGCGCGATCCGCTGCCGCCTACGACATCCGCAGAGACCGAGCCGGCCGAGATCATGGCATCGCAGGAAGCGCCCGCCGAAGCCTCGTCAGCGGCTGCACCAACCGAACCCGAGCCACCGGCGCCTTCGCCGATCGAGACATCGGCGCGCCTGAAGAAGGGCGGCACGGTCGCCGGGGTGCTGCATGAGCTCGGCGTCGCCGCCGACGACGTCAGCAACGCCATCGCGGCCCTGAAGGCACATGTCCGTCTCAACCGGTTGCCGGTCGGCCAGGAAATCACGGTGACGCTGGGGCCGACGGAGGACGACGGCAAGCCGCCGCTGATGGCGCTGTCGATCCGTCCCGAGCCCAGGCGCGAGATCACGCTCGAGCGCGACGAGGACGGCGATTTCAGCGTCGAGGAGGAGGTCTTCGACACCGTGGCGAAGCTGCAGCGCGCGTCGGGCGCGGTCGAGGGCTCGGTGATCGTGAGCGCCGAGGCGGCCGGCGTCCCGCGGCCGGCGCTGGTCGAGATGCTGCGCGCCTTCTCGTGGGACGTGAACTTCCAGCACGACATCAAGGTCGGCGACCGCTTCGACGTGCTGATCGAGCAGGATTGGACCAGCGACGGCTGGCCGGTCGATGCCGGCCGCGTGCTGTGGGCGGAGCTGACGACCGGCGGCGGCGAGCAGAGTTTCAGCATCTACCGCTTCAAGCCACGCGACGGCGAGGAGTTCTTCTACAACGGCGAGGGCGAGAGCGTGGTCAAGGCGCTGCTGCGCACGCCGCTCAACATGAGCCGCATCTCCTCGCGCTTCGGCCTGCGCCATCATCCGGTGCTGCGCTTCACCCGCCTGCATGCCGGCGTCGATTTCGCCGCGCCGCCCGGCACCCCGATCCTCGCCGCCGGCGCCGGCCGCGTCGTCGAGGCCGGGCCCAACGGCGGCTATGGCCGCTGGATCAAGATCAGCCACTCGGACGGGCTGGCGACGGGCTACGCCCACCTGTCGCGCATCGCGCCCGGCGTCCGTCGCAGCGCGCGCGTGAAGCAAGGCCAGGTGATCGGCTATGTCGGCACCAGCGGCCTGTCGACCGGCCCGCACCTGCATTTCGAAGTGCATCGCGCCGGCCGGCCGGTCGATCCGCTCAGCCTGGCACGCACGGCGATGCGGTCGCGGCTCAGCGGCGAGGATCTCACGCGCTTCAAGGCGCGCGTCGCCGAGATCGATCGGGCGCGCGAGAGCACAAAAAATGGCTCTCCGTCAGGAGAGCCACTTCCGTGAGCGTCGGTTCGCTCGCTTAGCTGCGCGGGTCCTTGGACGTCGCCTGGTCGATCGCCTCGCTGCAGGCCTGGCCGGCAGCGGGCTTACGCAGCTTCCAGCACATGGTGTCGCCGTCCTTCACGACTCCGGAATTGCAGTAGAAGACGTCCTGCTTCTTCTGCAGCCAGAGCCCGCCAGGTACGGCGGCCTTGATGTCGAAATCCTTGGACAGGAGGTCGGTCGCCGACAGGTTGGGCTCGGCGACATGCTGCGAGGCACAGGTGGCGTCCGCCTTGGCCCCGGGCAACGCCGTCGCCTGCTGATCCGCCGCCTGGCCGGCCGCCGAGAACACGAGAACAAGCGCCGCAGCGCCAAACACAGCCGTCTTCATCATCATCACACCCCTAAGGCGACGCCCCCCAAACTGGCGCCACCTCTTTCCCGCGGCCTGTGTATTATTTCTTCATTAATGAGGCAATTTCCTTTTCTGCGCCAAAAATGAAATATTGTAATTATAGTGCAATTAGTATGAATCAACGCCTCCGTCCGCAGGTCGGCAATCCCCCGGACAATCCGAGGACGGAGCGCTTTGTTTTCGTGTCAGACTGCGCGCATGAAGCAGCACCACGAAGCCATCGTCGTCGGCGCGGGCGTCGCCGGCATCTACCAGATCAAGCGCCTGCTCGACATCGGCATTGACGCCACCGTGCTCGAGGCCGGCGGCGATCTCGGCGGCACCTGGTACTGGAACCGCTATCCGGGCGCACGCTTCGATTCGGAGAGCTGGACCTACGGCTACTCCTTCTCGCGCGAGCTCTTGGACGAATGGCACTGGAAGGAGCACTTCTCCGGTCAGCCCGAGAACCTGCGCTACCTCAACTTCGTCGCCGACAAGTTCGGCCTGCGCCAGCACATGCAGTTCAACTGCCGCGTCGACAGCGCCCGCTACGACGAGGCGGAGAATCTCTGGCACGTCCACACCGGCGACGGCCGCGAGCTCACGTGCCATTTCCTGATCCTGACCCTGGGGCTGCTGTCGATGCCGACCCTGCCCAAGCTCGAGGGCATGGAGAGCTTCAAGGGCCGCTCGTTCCACACCTTCCATTGGCCGCACGAGCCGGTCGACATGAAGGGCAAGCGCGTCGCCGTGGTCGGCACCGGCGCCACCGGCATCCAGGTGATCGGCGAGATCGCCGACAAGGTGGGCGAGCTCACCATCTTCCAGCGCCGGCCGAACTGGAGCTGCCCGCTCAACAACGGGCCGATCTCCGAGGCCGAGATGGCCGACATCCGCCGGCGCTACGACGAGATCTTCGCCGCCTGCGCGCGCTCGCCGGGCGGCTTCGTGCACGAGCCCGACCGGCGGGGTTTCTACGAGGTGAGCCGCGAGGAGCGGCTGGCGCTGTGGGATGAACTCTACGATAGGCCGGGCTTCGGCATCTGGCTGGCGAACTTCCGCGAGATCTTCACCGACGAGAAAGCCAACGCCGAGTTCTCGGAATACATCGCCGACCGCATCCGCCGGCGCGTGAAGGATCCCAAGCTCGCGGAGAAGCTGATCCCGCGCGACCACGGCTTCGGCGTGCAGCGCGTGCCGATGGAGACCAACTACTTCGAGGCCTTCAACCGGCCCAACGTCAGCCTGGTCGACATCAGCGAGACGCCGCTGGTGCGCGTCACCGAGAAGGGGCTGCGCACGACCGAGCGCGACTACGAGTTCGACATCATCGTCTACGCCACGGGCTTCGACGCCATCACCGGCGCCTACGACAAGATCGACATCCAGGGCGCCGGGGGCATCAAGCTCGCCGACAAATGGCGCACCTCGATCTCGACCTTCCTCGGCATGCTGATCCACGGCTTCCCCAACATGCTGATGCCGTCGGGCCCGCAAAGCGGCTCGGCCTCGACCAACTATCCGCGCGGCATCGAGACCGGCGTGAACTGGTGCACCGACCTGCTCGAGTACATGCAGGCCAAGGGCTACACCAAGGTCGAGGCGACGGAACAGGCCGAGCAGCGCTGGACCAAGCACGTCGTCGACATGTACGCCATGATGCTGATGCGCAAGGCCAAGTCGTGGTTCACCGGCTACAACTCCAATGTGCCGGGCCACGAGCAGGGTACCATCCGCTACCTCGTCTACAACGGCGGCACGCCGAAGTACGTGAACACGATCAACAAGGTGGCGGCCAGCGGCTACGAGGGCGTCGTGCTGAGCGCCGATCGCGGTCCGGCGCCGGCGGCGGGCCAGCCGACGGCCGTGGCCTGAGAGGAGATTTGGACATGAGCGACATCGCCTACACGCCGATCCTGCCCGAGGGCTGGACGCGGCCGCGCGGCTTCTCGCATGCCGTCGTCGCCAAGGGCACCAGGAGCGTGCGCATCGCGGGCCAGATCGGACGTGAGCCCAGCCAGTCGCACATCCCGCCGGGCACCGACGCCGGCGCGCAGTGGCGCGTCGCGCTCTCCAACCTCGTCACCGTGCTGAAGGCGGCGGGCGGCGAGCCGCAGCACCTGGTGGTGCTGCGCGCCTATGTGACCGACATCGCCGAGTTCAACGCCGCCGGCGCCGCCATCGGCGCGGCGTGGGGCGTCACGCTCGGCAGGCACTTTCCGGCCATGACCCTGGTCCAGGTTTCGGCCCTGATCGATCCGCAGGCCAAGGTCGAGATCGAGGGCGAAGCGATTCTGCCCTGAGCCTGGGGACGCCCTCGCGAACGGCGGAGGACGACCGGCACGTCGGCCGGCTGATGTTCTTCTTCGCCATCGTCTATCTCGTCGAGGGCATCGGCCAGGCGCGCGTCGGCATCATCTACCAGCCGCTGACGCACTACCTGAAGGACATCGGCTGGACGGCGCTGCAGGTCGCGGCCTATTTCGCCGTCCTCAATTTCCCGTGGATCATCAAGCCGGTCTTCGGCCTGGTCTCCGATTTCGTCCCGCTGTTCGGCTATCGCCGCAAGAGCTACCTGATCGTAGCCAGCCTGTGCGCCATCGCGGCCTTCGCCGTCATCGCGCGCCAGGCCGAGCCCGCCGCGATCGCTTTGCCGCTGCTGCTCACCTCCTACGCCATGGCCACCGCCAGCACGCTCTGCGGCGCGCTGCTGGCGGAGAACGGCCGGACCTACCGGCTCAGCAGCACCTTCGTCAGCCAGCAATGGCTGTGGTTCTACATCGCCATCATGGCGAGCTCGTTCGCCGGCGGCGCCCTGATCGAGAGCCTCCCTGCCCTCACCGCCCTGCAGGCCGCCGCGGCCATCGCCGCCGTTGCACCCATCGCCGTGCTGCTGGCCGTGCTGTTCCTGCTCGACGAGCCAAAAGTGACCGCGAGCGCGCCCGAGATGCGGCGCACGCTGCAGGCCCTGGTGAGCGCGACGAAGTCGGCCAGGCTCTATCTCGTCGGCCTGTTCCTGTTTCTCTATTCCTTCGCGCCCGGCTTCGGCACGCCGCTCTACTACTTCATGACCGACGAACTGAAATTCTCGCAGAGCTACATCGGTATCCTGGGCGCGATCACCTCGGCCGGCTGGATCGCCGGCGCCCTGGTCCATCGCTATCTATTGAGAGGCATGGGCCCGAAGGCGCTGCTCAATCTCAGCATCGTGCTGGGCACCCTGTCGGCCGCCTCGTTCCTGCTGCTGGCCGGCCCGGTCACGGCGGCGATCGTGCACTTCGCGAACGGCGTCGCCCTGATGATCGCCACCATTGCCTCGCTGAGCCTCGCCGCCGACTTCGCGCCCAAGCGCGCCGAAGGCTTCGCTTTCGCCGGCCTGATGTCGATCATGAACCTCGCGGATCTCGCCTCCAGCACCGTGGGTGCCTGGCTGTACGACGACATGTTCGACGGCCGGCTGGGACCGCTGATCATCGTCTCCGCCGCCTCGACGGCCTTCGCGCTGGTGCTGGTGCCGCTGCTGCGGCTCAGTCGCTAGCCCTCGACAATTCCAGATACTGGTCGCCCAGCCTCAACTGAAGCGTGCCACCGACGGCGCGGCCGCGCACCGCCATCTCCGTCTTGAGGCAGGTCGAGCTGAACATCAGCGCCAGGCCGGTGACGCTGGCGGTCGGCGAGACCTTGAGCGTGATCGGTGTCACGCCGCACTCGCGCTGGACCAGCGTCCCCGAGCCGACGCCGTTGGCGACCTTGAGCTTGAAGGTGACGACGCGTCCTTCCGCCCGCGTGGTGACCGTGCCGACATAGACGCCGTCAAAAGTGCTGATCGGCTCGGCGTTCTCGGCATTGGCCGGCTCGTCGTCGGTCTCGTCCGAGCTCCGCGACCAGACCCTGATCGCCCCTTCGGCACGCGTCTCGAGCTCGGCCCGATCGAAAGCCTTGGCGGACGGCACGTACCAGGCGGCAAGCGCCGTCGATTGCCACGCCGCCGATGCGAGATAGCTGGCAGCCAACAGCAATACGACCCATGTGACGATGGCGCCGGTCCGTCGTGCGTCTCGGACCATGGTACTCCCCCCTGGTCTAGCCGAGACTCGATCTTGTGTTGGTTCGGCCGCGGCCGCTGTGGGATTCCCCACACAGCGGTGGTTTCCCGGGCGGCCCGCTATGCTTTCGCCTTGAATTTGAGCGCGAAGTTGAGGGCCATCAGTTCCGGCCTCTGCGTATCGAACTCGATCTCCTCCTCCGTCGTCGATGCAAGCGCCCCGACGATGACGAGAGCGAAGGGCTGCGGCCCGAAGCGCACGTCCGAGCCGACGACCTGGAGCTCATAGGTGCCCGCCGCTGCGTGCGGTACGGTGACGACCTCGACATTGTTCGCCCTGTCGAACGTGTTGCCGCCCTTTGAATTGCCGACGCGAGGTGTCGACGTCGGATCCGTGAGGATGAGGTTGAGGTTGTTCACCAGCTGCTGGCCCGGATAGTCCGAATAGGCCAGCACCACCTTCAGGGGCGCGTCGCCCGTCGTTACCCGGATGAGCCGACGGTAGAATCGCCGGTGGCGACACTACCGTCGTCCAGGAAGGCCGTCCGCAGCGGCGCCATCGGCGCGATCACAGCGTCGAGATTGACGCGGCCGAAGCCCTGATGATTGTCCGGCGCCGCCGCACCGCCTGCCGCCTGCGCGCCGGCGATCACCGCCGCCTTCAGCAAAGCGGCGGACGGATTGGCGACGTGGCGCTTGGTGCGCAGGTATTCGCGCAACGCCCCGATCGCGCCGGCAGTGAGAGGCGTCGCCATGCTGGTCCCGCTGTCGAACATGTACAGCGTGCTCGAGCCATATCTGCCGAAGCCGAAATTGTTCGGCGCGATCTTCCTCGACCGGGTCGACAGGACGTAGGTGCCCGGCGCCAGGACGTCGGGCTTCAGGCGGCCGTCCTTCGTCGGCCCACGGCTGCTGAAGGCGGCGATCTGCTCGAAATCGTCCGCCATCCGATCGTCGCGGATGGGCGGCACCGGATAGTCCTTCTCCCACGCCGCACCGTAGGTCAGCGCCTGATCGGGGCGGTCGTTCTCGCTCGCGCCGACGGTGATGCAGTTCTTGGCTGTGCCCGGCGGCGTCACGCTGCCGAGGTCGATCCTGCCGTCGCGGTCGCCATCTCGTCCGTCGTTGCCTGCCGCAAAGACGATGCAGAAGTCGCGATGGTCCCAGACGAATTGATCGATCTGCCGGCAGCGATCGTCATAGTCGCCGGGATCACCGCCGCCCCACGAATTGGAATGGATGCGCGCGCCAAGCTCATAGGCATCGGAGAACAGGGTCTTGAGATCGGAGGGAATGCCGGCGAGCGTGAACCGGCCATACTCGCGCTCATAGGCCGGGTCATTCCACTTCATCTCCTGCTCGACCGCCTGGAACACCAGCTTGGCGCGATGCGACAGGCCGCGCACCGGGCCGGCAAGCCCCTGGAGATTCGAGCTCGAGCTTCCGTCCCCCAGCACGGAGCCGGCCGTGTGCGTGCCATGCCCGCTGCTGAGATCGGCGCTGCCGTCGTCGGCGCCGGGATTGTTGACGTAGGGCCAGAATGCAGGCGCGATCGGGTAGCTCTTTATGTGCAGGACGCGGCCGGTGAAATCGGGATGGATGGTGGCCGGATCGCCGTTGTCCAGGCCGGTATCGCAGACGGCGATGATCTCGCCGGCGCCGCTCAGGCCCAACGCAGCTCCGCCAATGCCCGACGACGACGCCGTCCCCATGATGTGGGCGGCGCGGTCGTTGGAGGTTCGGGCAAGCGAGCGCGGCGTGATCTTTCGCACGCCGTGCACACGGGAAAGCTCGTCGAGCCGTTCCCGCACAGGCCGATCGGTCGCCTTGTCGAGGGCGACGATCAGCAACGACGAGTCCGGCACGCTTTCGACGACGCTGAAGCCGAGAGTCTCCACCGTCGCCTTGGCAGCGAGGACCTGCTCCCGATCGAAGAACTGTACGGTAAAGGTCTCGCCCAGATAGCGTGTGCGAGGCGTCTCGGCGCTTGGGGCGATGCGGTCGGCGCCCTCTTCGGCGCGTATGCGACTCGACAACCTTGCCGAGTAAGGCAGGTGGCCGAGCCAGCGCACCGTCGGCAGCTTTTGGATGGCCGCGACGTCGGACGGCGCCAATCGCGCGATGACCGCGAAGTTGCCGTAACTGCCGACGATCTTCCCGCCGGCAGCCTCGAGCTCATCCCGCCATTCCTGTTTGATCGGCCCGACGAACTGCACGATGTAGTGATGAGGACCGGTCGCCGGCGTGTCGGTCGTCGCGTAGGCGGGATGGGCCAGGGTCTCGCCGCCGCTCGCGATCCGCGGCCGCGACGTGTCGAGCGCGAAGCCGTCATGCTCGATCCGGTACTGGTCCGTGATGTCCTCGACCAGCGCCTGCGTGGCGAGGTCGCTCGCTTTGGCGTCGCTCGCCTCGACGACCGTGAATGCCGGATACGTCGCCACAACCGTGACGTCAGCGCCGGGTTCGACCTGATCGCTGCTGCCGAAGACCTTGAGAATCCGTGCCATGCGCCCCCCTGTCAGTCATGAAGACTGCCTTACCCCCAGGGGAGTATGTGCGATTGTGAATAGAATTACAACCTAAAGGTGTCTCCTACTCCAAGCGAATGCCCGCGTCGGCGATGACCTTCTTCCAGACCTCGGTCTCGCGGGCGATGTGCGCCGCGGCCTCGGCCTGGGTGCCGCCGATCGTCTCCATGCCCTGCTGGGCATAGGCCGCCTGGACCTCCTGCGATTTCAAGGCCTTGGTCAGGATCGCGTTGAGCTGGGCCACGATCTCGGGCGGGACCTTCGACGACACCACCACGGCATACCAGTTGGTGGCGGCGTAGCCCGGGAAGCCCTGCTCGGCGATAGTCGGGATGTCGGGATCGAACGGCGAGCGCTTGGCGCCGGTGACGGCGAGCGCCCTGATCCGGCCCTCGCGCATCAGCGGCGTGGCGGTGGGGGCGCTGGCGATCAGCGACGGCACGTGGCCGGCCACCAGATCGTTCATGGCCGGGCCGCCGCCGCGGAACGGCACATGGATCATATTGCTACCGCTGCGTGCCTTCAGAAGCTCTCCGGCGAGATGGCCGGCACCGCCGACGCCCGACGAGCCGTACTGGATGCCCTCCGGCCGCTTGGCGAGCGCGAGATACTCGGCCAGCGTCTTGGCGGGCACGCTGGGATGCACGCACAGCACGTTGGAGAAATCGACCGCGAGGCAGACCGGGGTGATGTCGGCGACAGGGTCGTAGCCGACGTCCTTCATGGCGTAGGGATTGACCGCCAACATGCCGACATTGGCGAACAGGACCGTGTGGCCATCGGCCGGCGCGCGCAACGCCTCGCGGGTGGCGATGTTGCCGCCGGCGCCGGGCTTGTTCTCGACCAGCACCGAATAGCCGCCGCTCTTGGTCAGCTCCGCCGCCAGCACACGGGCCACGATGTCGCCGCCGCCGCCCGCCGCGAAGCCGACGAACAGCCGGAGCTGCTTCGAGGGAAAGGACTGCGCGCGGCCGACAGCCGGCAACAGCGCGGCCGACGCGGCCGCTCCGATCAACGAACGCCGATACATGAAACGCTCCTCCGAAACTCTTTCACGGAGGATCATGACGGCTATTCCATCGGCTTGAAACCCGTCGAGCGGATGATCGGCCCCCAGGTCGCCGCCTCGACCTTGATCAGGGCCGCAAGCTCGGCTGGCGTGTTGGACTTGGGCACCATGCCGAAGTTGGCAAAGGCCTCGCCGATCTCCTTGCTGGCGAGCGCCTTGCCGATGGCGTCGGAGGTACGGGCGACGACGGCGGCGGGCGTCGCCGACGGCGCGAACAGGCCGAACCATTCCGTGACCACCAGCTCCTTGACGCCCTGCTCGGCGAAGGTGGCGACGTCGGGATAGAACGGCGAGCGCTTCTCGCCGCTGGTCGCCAGCACGCGGGCGCGATTGTCCTTGGTGTAGGGCAGGAACGATCCGTCGGGCAGCATCAGGGCGGCGACCTGGCTTGCCATCATGTCGGCGAGCCCCGGCGCACCGCCGCGATACGGCACCGGCTGGATCGGCGCATTGAGCGCCTTGGCCATGACCAGGGTGAGGAAATGCGGGAACGAGCCCTCGCCCGGATTGCCGCAATTGGCCTTGGCCGGGTTGGCCTTCGCCCAGTCGGCGAACTGGGCCAGCGTCTTGACTTCGGCCGGCACCAACGGGCCGACGGCGAGGCCATGCACGAAGGTCGCCGCCAGCGACACCGGCGCGAGATCGGTCGTCGGATTGTAGGACAGCTGCTTATAAATGTCGGTGTAGACCGTGACCGTCGAGGCCGGCGTCAGCACCAGGGTACGGCCATCGGGCGGCGAATTTTTCAGCATCTCGATGGCGATGCGGCCGGCCGCACCGGGGCGGTTGTCGACGATGACGTTGCGCGCGAAGCCCGGCGTCAGCTTCTCGCCGAGATGGCGGCTCACGACGTCGGCGCTGCCGCCCGGCGGGAAGCCGACGATGATTTTCAGCGATTCGATCGCATCCTGTGCACGGACCACGCTGGGCGATGCCAGCCCCAGTCCCGCCGCGGCCATGGTTTGAAGGGCGCTGCGGCGCTTGATCGTCTTGGTCATTGTGTTTCCCCCTTTTGCTACAACTCTGCCGATGGAGGCGGCACTCGGCAAGGGAGGCTTGCTCCGGCCGCTGCGGCGTGGCTCACTGGGGTTGCCATTCGCACCAGCGGATGGCCGTAGGCGGTTCACGTCAATCAACGCATCGTCCCATGTCGTCGCCTGCGCGCCGGCAGCCGGAGACGTGCGTTGCGATGACGTGAGGCGTGGCTTCCATGTCCTTTCGATTCACTGCGGCGACCGCCGCCTATCTCGCCGTCGTCATCCTGCCCGGTCCCGCCGTCACGGCCGTGGTCGCGCGCGTGCTGGCGCGCGGGCCGCGCGGGTCGGCCGTCTATGTCGCCGGCGTGGCGGCAGGCGCACTGGTCTGGTTCTCGGTCGCGGCAGCCGGACTTGCCGCGCTGGCCGCGACCTTCGCACCCGTCTTCATCGTCGTCCGCTACGCGGGCGCCGCCTGGCTGCTCTATCTTGCCTGGAAGCTGTGGACCGCGCCGCCGCGTACCCTCACCGTCTCCGGCGACATTGACGAGGGTCGCGGCCTGTTCCTGGCGGGCCTTGCGCTGAACCTCGGCAACCCCAAGGCCATCGTGTTCTTCCTGGCGCTGCTGCCGTCGGTCGTCGAGCTGGGCGGGCTCACGCCGCTCGCCTTCGCCGAGCTGGCCGGCGTCATCGTCGCCGTCGTCGGCGGCGTCTTCTCGGCGTACGTGCTACTGGCGGCGCGCCTGCATCGGCTGTTCGCCTCGCCGCGCGCCCTTCGCCTGGTCAACCGCGGCAGCAGCGTCGCCGTGGCCGGCGCCGCCGTCGCGGTGGCCGCGCGTTGATCAGACCTTCACGTGCCGGTCGATGAACTCGATCATCTGGCCGAACATGGGGCCGCACTTCGACAGGTCCGGCGACGAGCCGGGCTGGCGCTCCATGTCGATGTACTCCAGGTCGATCGAGCCGCCGGCCTTGCGGTAGGCCGCGCAGAAGCGCTGCGGCTCGTTGCCGTCGAAGGTCGATTCGGTGTCCTTATAGTCGTGCATGATGTCGCCGTGCGCCTGGTACCAGACCGCCGGCGGCGTCAGCAGCTTCTCGCCGCGCTCGAGCGCCATGGTCGGGCTGCCCTCGGCCATGTTGGCTTCCGACTGCCAGTAGGAATCGTGGCGGCCAATGATCGACTTGGGCCAGGGCGGCGGATTGGCGCTGGCCTCGGCGCGCTTGGCGTGGCGGTAGCGGCTGAGGGGATTGATCACCGGCCAGGACATGATCACGCAGCGGACGCTGGCATCCTGCGGCGCCGAGCCGGCGGGCAACGGGATCGCCGAATAGCGCGCATCCTGCGGGCGCATGGCGACCAGCATCGCGAGATGGCCCCCGCTCGACTGGCCGGACAGTCCGATCAGGTCGGGCCGGGTCTTGAGGCTGCGCGCATTGGCCTTGGCCCAGCGCACCGCGTAGTTGATGTCCTGCACCGAGGCCGGATAGGGATCCTCGTTGCCCGAGCGGAAGTCGAGCGCGATCGACACCACGCCGTGCGAGGCCATGTATTCGTGGCGCAGCCGCTCGGTCTTGCGATCGCTCATGCACCAGGCGCCGCCGTGGCATTCGACCATGGCCGGGAACGGTCCCGTGCCCCTGGGCTTGAAGATGGTCGCCAGCAGCGGCTTGTCGCCGTGGCGCAGGTATTCGACGTCTTCGACATCGAACGCGGCGGTCGGGGTTTCGAGGACTGCAGCAGTAGCCATGGCACGTTCCTCCGATGTTGGTTTCGGAGGAGCCTAGTGACTTTGCCTGGAGCGCGCCACTCCACGGGAGAGCGGGCCGGAGGCCCGCGCTCCCATCAAGGCAACATCACCTTGACCAACCGGCCGCCCTGGACGTCGACGCGCTGCATCATCGAGCTGCCCTGGGTGCCGTCCTGCCACTTCACGCTGGCCGTGACGTACCAACCGCCGTCGGGCACGCCCGGGAACGAGAAGCTGCCTGAGGCATCGCAGCGCGCCGTGCGCAGGGTCTGGACGTAGAGCGGGTCGTCGCGTTCGAACTTCACCGCGCCCAGGCTGGCGGCGCGCTGGCCGCGGGTGGCGTTGCCGAAGATCGCCGTCATGCGGGCCCGCGCATAGGCGGTGTCGGGGATCAGGTTGGCCGACTGGCCGGCGCAGGTATGGGTCGTTCCGCCGCTCTTCAAGCTGGCGTTGCCGGTCACGGTGTTGCGGCCGCTCTTGCGCGCCCACTCGACCTCGCCGGAGGAGATGCCCGAGGACAAGGCCGCCTGCTGCTGGAACTGGGCGCAGCCGGCGAGGGCCAGGGTCAATACGAAAGCAAGAGCGAGGGGTTTCATTGGCGGCCTTTCGTCCATTTCGGCCCAGCGTAGACGGCAACCCCGCAGCGGCCTGTGATCCTTCGGTGAACAAGGCTATGCTCCGGCCAGCGTTGCCCGCGGCATGCCCTTTCGGCCCCGCGGCAGTGGTTGCAGTTTCTTCGAGACGCATAGTTGGCAAACGACTTCCCGGTGCGCGTAGCGCGGCGGGGACACGCGTATTTCCAGCCCACGCCTACGCTTAAACCAACACAAGAAAACGACAGGAGGAAACCATGGCTCGCATTGCGCGGCGTAGAGTTCTGACACTGTCTGCTTCGGGCGGCATGGCCGCCATCCTGGCCAGTGGCCGGGCACCGGCGATCGCCCAGGAAACCGGCGTCCACTGGCTGCGCTGGGCCGATTTCGTGCCAGCCTCCGACACGCTGCTGAAAGGGCCGATCACGCAGGAATGCAAGAAGGCGCTCGGGATCACGCTCAAGGTCGAGACCGTCAATGCCAACGACCTGCAGTCTCGCATCACCTCGGCGATCCAGTCGGGTGCCGGCGCGGACATCATCATGGGCTTCGGCAACTGGCCGCAGCTCTACGGCCAGAGCCTGGCCGACGTCGGCGACCTGGCCGAGGAGCTCGGCAAGGCCGGTGGCGGCTACTACGACGTCTCGACCCAGATCGCCAAGATCGGCAACAAGTGGATCGGCGTGCCGTTCACGACCGGCGGCGCAATGATCGCCTATCGCAAGTCATGGCTGGAGGAAGCCGGTTACAAGACCTTCCCCGAAACCTGGGAGACTTTCCGCGAGGCCGGCAAGAAGCTGAAGGCCAAGGGGCGGCCGATCGGGCAGACGGCGGGCCACACGTTCGGCGACGCCCCGGGCTGGTGGTATCCCTTCCTCTGGTCGTTCGGCGGCAAGGAGGTCGAGGCCGACGGCAAGACCGTCGTGCTGAACAGCAAGGAGACGATCGAATCGATCAAGTACGCCGTCGCCCTGTGGAAGGAGACCATGGACGAAGGCGGGCTCGCCTGGGACGACACCAACAACAACCGCGCCTTCCTGTCCCAGACGATCTGCGCCACCAACAACGGCGCCTCGATCTACATCGAGGCCAAGAAGAAACCCGACACCTACAAGACCGAGAAGAACACGCCGATGTTCGAGGACATCCGGCACGCCCCGATCCCCAAGGGGGTCGCCGGCCAGTACAACTCGCCGGGCATCTTCACCGACATGGTGATGGGCTATTCGAAGAACCAGAAGGCGGCCAAGGACTTCCTGCGCTGGATCCATTCCAAGCCGATCTACGACCAGTGGTTCGTGTCGCAGCAGGGCTACACCTCGGGCGCCACCAAGGACTGGGCCAAGCACGCAGTGTGGGACGTCGATCCGGTGCTGAAGCCGTTCAAGGACCTGCCCTTGACCGGCCGGCTGGTCGGCTATGCCGGGCCGCCCGACCGCAAGGCCGCCGAGGTGGTCAGCAAGTACATCATCGTCGACATGTACGCCAAGGCGATCCAGGGCATGTCGGCCGAGGACGCCGCCAAGTGGGGGCATTCGGAGGTGGCGAAGGCGTACGCAAGCTGACATCGACGGCCGGAGCGCAAGCCTGCAAGGCCCGCGCTCCGGCGCGACGTCACCCGAACGCGGCGAACACTTCGTCGATCGCCTTCATCTGGTTGCCGGCCGCCGAGGACGGCACCAGGATCGGCGTGTGCACGCCCGCCGCGCGCCAGGCGGCGACACCGTCGCGCACCTTGGCGGCGGGACCGAACAGCGTGGTCTCGGCCAGCCACTTGTCGGTCAGGAACTTCGGCACGTCGTCGCGTCGGCCCTCGGCGATCGCCTTCTCGATGCCGTCCATCTCCTCGACGAAGCCCGCCTCCTTCCAGTAGTTCCGGTAGTTGGGCAGGAAGGCGTAATTGGTGAGCGTGCGCCGGTTCACCGCGCGGGCGGCCTCGACATCGTCGCTGATGCAGGTCGGGATCATGTTGCCGATGAAGAAGGCGCCGGGATCGTTGCGCTTGGCCGCGGGCAGCGCCGCCAGCGACTCGCCCATGTGCGACAGCACCACGTTGGCGAACACCACGCCCTCGGCGAGCTCGCCCGACAGCGCCACCATCTTCTTGCGCAGCGCCGCGACGATGATCGGCGGCAGCGGGCCGTAGGATGTCTCGGCACGGAACTTCTCGATGAAGCTGCGCGTATCGGCCAGCGGCTTGCCCGGCGTCACGCCCATGCGCACGTAGGACGGCCCATGGGCGATGCCGATGCCCAGCCGGAAGCGGCCGCCCGAGATCTCATGCATCATCGCAGAGCTCTGCGCGAAGTCGACGATGGTGCGCTGGTAGATCGGCGCAATCGAGGTGGCGAAGGTGATCTTCTCGGTGTTCCACGCCAGCGCCTCGCAGGTCGACATGCCGCCCGTGGGGCTCGGCACATAGAGCCCGGCGAAGCCGCGGCGCTCGGCCTCCTGGCCAAGCTCGATGGTCCGCCGGCGGCGGCCGGGCATGGCGATCAGGCAGAGAGCGGGGAGCGATTCAGACATCGTGATGGTCCTTCAACTGGCGTTCGTTCCCGCCAACTATCTCATAAGGACGCCCATCAATCTTCTTGTCGAACCAGCCGCGTATTGGTCTAGTGCCAGAGGGGAGAGCGTAACCCGCGTGCGTTGCGTCGTTTTCTGCCGTGCGAGCCCAATAGCCGCGCACGACCCGCGTACCCAAAGAAACTTGCGGTCAAATCGGGAGGAAACCCACCATGAAGTACAGCGTAATGCTGGTTGCCGCTGGCGTGCTCAGCGCCGGGACGGCGTTTGCCCAGCAGGGGCCGATCAAGATCGGCGTGCTCTATCCATTGACCGGCGGCGGCGCCGTCTACGGCGCCCCAGCCCTGGTCGGCCACCAGATGGCCATCGAGGAACTGAACGCCAAGGGCGGCATCATGGGCCGCAAGGTCGAATCGCTCGAACGCGACGACAAGCTCAATCCGGCGACCGCCTCGTCGACGATGAAGGAGCTCATCACCAAGGACAAGGTCGACATCGTGCTCGGCGGCCTGGCCTCGTCGGTCGGCCTCGCCATGACCGAGGTCTCCAAGCAGGAGAAGGTCGTCTACATCTCGACCATTCCCAAGAGCATCCAGATCACGACGGACAAGCTGCACAAGTACGTCTTCCGCACGTCGGCCAACACCGACCAGGAAGGCGAGGCGATGGCGATCCTGGCCGGCAAGAACAAGCTCGCCAAGATCTGCCATCTCGAGCTCGACTATGCCTACGGCAACGACCTCGAGGCCGGCATCCTGAAGGCGATGCCCAAGCATGCGCCCGACGCCAAGATCGTGCTGACGCTCAAGCCCAAGCTCGGCGCCACCGACTTCAACCCGTTCATCCCACAGGTCATGGCCGCCGGCTGCGACGGCGTGCTGTCGGGCCTGTGGGGACCGCACTTCGTGTCGTGGGTCAAGCAGGCCGCCCCGCTCGGCTTCTTCAACAAGGTCAAGTGGATCTCGGGCGGCGAGATCGGCAGCCACGAGATCGCCGGCGAGCTCAAGGGCGAGTACCCCGACAACGTGATCTCGAACACCTACGAGCTCTGGTACAAGGGCAACGATCCTTCCCATAAGGAATTCCACGAGAAGCTCGCCAAGAAGCTCAACACCCAGGAGACGCCGCAGTGGGCGGCGCTGGGATACATCGGCGTGATGTATGCCGCGGCGGCGATGGAGAAGGCCAAGTCGACCGATCCCGACAAGGTCGCCGAGGCGCTCGAGGGACTGACGATCGGCACGCCGGTCGGCAAGCTCACCATCGATGCCAAGACCCACCAGGCCAACATCGGCCAGTTCTGGGGCCCGATGGTAAAGAAGCCCGATCGCGCCTACCGCATGATGGAGCCGGCTGAGTACATCCAGCCGAAGTAAGTGACGGGAATGCCGGGGGCGCGCGACTCCAGTCGCGCGTCTTCTCATGCGGAGCGCGGACCTCCAGGTCCGCATCATGATCATGAGCGGACCTGGAGGTCCGCGCTCCGGCAAGCATGACGCGCCACTGGAGTGGCGCGCCCCCAGCGATGACCTCCAACCTTCCCAATCAGGTTCGCTCGATGACTCTCACCATGTTCACGCTGAACGCGTTCTATGGCCTCGCGCTCGCCATGAACATGTTCATCATCGCCTCCGGCCTGAACCTGATCTTCGGCGTGCTGCGGGTGATTAATTTCGCGCACGGCATGTTCTACATGTTCGGCGCCTACATCGTCTTCACCGTGGCCAAGAGCTGGGGCGCGCCGTTCTTCGTCGGCGTCCTGGCGGCCGGCGCGGCGCTCGCCGTCATCGCCTTCGCGATCGAGCGGCTGTTCCTGCGCCATCTCTACGACAAGGAGCACCTGATGCAGCTCCTGTTCACCTTCGCCATCGTCCTGCTGATGAGCGACGCGGCGAAGATGATCTGGGGCACCGACCAGTACTCGGTCGGCTATCCGCCCGGCCTGGGTGGCGCGGTCAACCTGGGCTTCGTCATGCTGCCGCAGTACCAGCTCTTCCTCTGCGTCGTCGGCCCGCTGATCGCCGTCGCCATGTGGTTCGTGGTCGACCGTACGCGCTGGGGCCGCGTCGTCCGCGCCGCCACCCAGGATCGCGAGATGCTGGCCGCGCTGGGCGTCAACGTGCCGATGGTCTACGCCGCGGTGTTCACCATCGGCTCGGCGCTGGCCGGCATCGGCGGCGCGCTGGCGGCACCGCGCATTGCCCTGGTGCCGGGCATGGACGCCACCATCATCAACGAGTGCTTCATCATCGTGATCATCGGCGGACTGGGCAACATGTGGGGCAGCTTCCTGGGCGCGCTGGCCTTCGGCTTCGTCGTGCAGTTCGGCACGGTGCTGGCACCCAACTGGCAGGACGTGCTGCCCTACCTGCTGATGCTGGTGGTGCTGATCGTGCGGCCCTGGGGCCTTCTGGGCCGGCCCGAGACGGGGCACTGACCATGCCGCAACGCCGCTACCTGATCGCTTCGGCGATCGTCGTCCTGCTGCTGGCGCTGATGCCTCTCAGCGGCAGCCGCTACGCCGTCGACCTCACGACCGAGGTGCTGATCTACGCCTTGTTTGCGCTCAGCCTCAATGTGCTGATCGGCTTCACCGGCAACATCTCGTTCGGCCACGCCGCCTACTTCGCGATCGGCGGCTATGCCTGCGCCGTCCTGCTCACCACCTACGGCTGGCCGCTCTTCTTTGCGCTGCCCGTCGCGGTCGTGCTGGCCGGGCTGGTGGCCGCGGTGGTCGGCTACTTCTGCGTACGGCTGACGCAGATCTACTTCGCCATGCTCACCCTCGCCTTCGCGATGCTGGTCTGGGGCGTCGCCTTCAAGTGGAAAGAGGTGACGGGCGGCGATGATGGCTTCACCGGCATCAAGGTGCCGGCGATGCTGGCCAACCATGTGAGCTACTTCTACTTCACGCTGATCGTGGTGGCGGCGGGCGTTGCGGCGCTGTGGATGATCTGCCATTCGGCTTTCGGGCTCACCCTGGTCGCGATCCGCGAGAACAGCGTGCGCGCGGGCTTCATCGGCGTCGACACGCGGCGCATGCGGTGGGCCGCCTTCACCGTCGCCGGCACGTTCGGCGGCCTCGCCGGCGCGTTGTTCGGCATGTACCACCGCGGCATGTATATCGAGAACGCCTTCTGGACCGAATCGGCCAACGTGCTGATCATGGTGCTGCTGGGCGGCATCTACTCGTTTATCGGCCCGATCATCGGCGCCGCCGTGTTGCATCTGCTGCAGACCTTCACCAACCAGTACACGCCCTACTGGCCGACGGTACTGGGCCTGATCCTGCTGGTGATCGTGATGGTGCTGCCCGATGGATTGATCGGCCTGGCGCGTCGCGTGAAGGCGCGCGGAGGCCGATCATGACCGCCATGCTCAGCATCGACGGCCTGTGGAAGTCGTTCGCGGGCTTCGTCGCCACGCGCGACGTGTCGTTGAAACTGCCGGTCGGCGAGACTCATGCCATCATCGGCCCCAACGGCGCCGGCAAGACCACTTTCTTCAACCTCATCACCGGCCATCTGCAGCCCGACAAGGGCGCCGTGGCGTTCGAAGGGCGCAACCTGACCGGCCTGGCGCCGCAGAAGATCGTGCGTCTCGGCATCGCCCGCTCCTTCCAGCGCATCAACATCTATCCCCGCCTCACCGTGTTCGAGAACGTGCAGGTGGCGCTGATCGCCCACGAGGGCCAGCAGTGGAACCTGTTCCGGCCCGGCCGCTCGCTGCATCGCCAGGGCACGCAGGAGCTGCTTGAACTGGTCGGTCTGGCGCCCGAGGCCGAGGAGACCGCGGGCGAGCTGAGTTACGGCAAGCAGAAGCAGCTCGAGCTGGCGATCGCGCTCGCCTCCCAGCCGCGCCTGCTGCTGCTCGACGAGCCGACGGCCGGCATGTCGCCGCAGGAGACCGGCGAGACCATCGCCTCGGTGCGCGACATCGTGAAGGCGCGCGGCCTCACCCTGCTCTTCACCGAGCACGACATGTCGGTCGTGTTCGGCATCGCCGAGCGCATCTCGGTGCTGCATCACGGCGAGATCATCGCCTCGGGCACGCCCGACGCCGTGCGCAACGACCCGGAGGTCAAGCGCGTCTATCTCGGGGAGCACGGGCATGGCTGACCTCACCGTCGACGGCATCCATACCGCCTACGGGCTGAGCCAAGTCCTGTTCGGGGTCTCGCTGGAGGCCAAGGCCGGCGAATGCATCGCCCTGATCGGGCGCAACGGCGTCGGCAAGACCACGACCATGCGCTCGATCATGGGGCTCACCCCGCCGCGCCAGGGCCGCGTGATGTGGAAGGGCCAGGACATCGCGCGGATGGGCCCGCATCGCATCTGTCGGATGGGCATCGGCTTCGTGCCGGAAGACCGGCGCATCTTCCCCGAGCTTTCGGTGTGGGAGAATCTCGACATCGCGCGGCGCACCGGCGCCGGCGGCAGGACGACCTGGAGCGAGGAGCAGGTGTTCGCCCTGTTCCCCGATCTCAAGGAGATTCGCGACCGGCGCGGCGGCGTGCTGTCGGGCGGCCAGCAGCAGATGCTGACCATCGCCCGCACCCTGATGGGCAATCCCGAGCTGCTGCTGCTCGACGAGCCGTCGGAGGGGCTGGCGCCGCTGATCGTCGAGCTGCTGCAGCAACGCGTCGCCGAGCTCAAGGCAACCGGCTTGTCGATCGTGCTGGCCGAGCAGAACCTGCAGTTCGTGATGGCGCTGGCCGACCGCGTCTACATCCTGGAGAAGGGCGAGGTGCGCTTCACGGGCACGCCCGCCGACCTCAAGGCCGACGAGCGCATCGTGCATCAGTATCTGACGGTGTGAGCGCCGATCGGCGCCTGCAAATCATCCCACAACTCCAGATTGACAAACACACCGCTCCGGCAGCTAGATTGCCTCCGCGGGCGCTGGAAAGGGGCAAGGGGATGCTTGCAATAAATCAGCTTGCGACGGCTGCTACCGCCTGTGTGACAAGGGAGTCCGCCCTATCGATATTTCGGGGCAAGTTGTGACCGATCCTGCGCCGACGTCGCCGCTCTCCGAACGCATCAAGTTCATAGGGCAGGGGATGAAACCCTATTTGCTCAGCGCCTCGACCGTAGCGGTCATATTGGCGGTGGCTGCGTTGGTGGTGCGCGCCACGGGATGGCTCAACGTCGATCTCGAATCGCAGCGCCTGTCCGAAAGCCCCAAGGAACTTCCGTCGGGCATTATCTACCAGCTTCCGGAAACAGTGGTCGATGTTGAGGTCGAGGCGACCATCGAGGCGTGCGGCGTCGTAAAGCTAAAGAAGCCGACGGAACAGGAACCCGATCGGGAGGTGGTGGCGTTCGAGGTGGACATCAGTGTCGACTACACCATGAGGCCCCGCGCTCAGCCTGACCCGACGGCAACGTTCAACATTCCGTTGAACACGCTTCGAGGCGTCTTGTGGTCGACTGCGACCACGATCGAGCTCAATACAGGAAGCGTGAAAAGCATCAATGCCAGGTCGACTGCCGCCAAGATCGAGAGCCCGAGCCGAGTCGTGGCGGGTGGAGCTCGCTTGCAGCGAGCCGACGTGCAGGCCTTATCGCAGGGTGGAGCGGCGGCGAAGCTGACGGAAGAAGAAGTGACATGTGGCTTGACCGTGATGAGGGCAATCGAGCGACGCGCTGAGCTGAGGCGGCGGCTGGCGCAACAGACCGACGACGCCACCAAGACAGCCTTGCTCACGGAGATCGGCGAGCAGCAAGCCAAGCTCAGCCGGTTCAGCCAAGCGGTCATCAATCCCAGACTTGGCAAAGCTGAGACGATGTGGCTGCGAGTCGATCTCGCGGAGCTCTTCCAGACCGGGCCCGGGATGCTTCGAGATGCCCTTGAGCAGAATGCAGTGACGTTCGCAGTCTCCGGACAATGGCCGTCCACTGCCCCAATCTCCGCAATCGGCGAAAACACGAAAGGCGTGGTCTACCGTGTCCCGGCTTTGGCAAAGGTGGTCGCCTGCCGGGGCCGCTGTTCGATCGATAAGACGACCGGCCAACTAGCCACTGGGCAGATCGTCGAGAAAGAAAGCGAGTGGTTCTCGGCGCCGCAGCTCGGCCGCGAGGCGCGGCTACCGGTCACCATGGTGCCGTTCTCCGACCGCCACCTGGAGGCAGCGTTCTCGCCGTACGGCGCTCTGGAGCGCATACGGCTGTCGGAGAAGACGGATGTTCCAGGCGGGGTCCTGGTCCCAGGTAAGACCCAGGACAACAGGCCTGTCGATCGTACTGGCCGGTTGGAACCTATAGTTAGTGATGGCGCCGGCGGACCGCGCTGACGGTGTACCCGGACGCTGCGGCTATCTCAGCGGAATGTTGATGTTGAGGCTCGGGCTCTGCGGATAGCTGTCGTAGCGATCGTAGCGCTGATACCTCGGCTCGTAGTAGCTGGGCTGCGGGGCATAGACCACCGGCGGCGGCTGCACGACGTAGACCGGCGAGCGCTGCACGACCACCGGCTGCTCGACGATGTAGACCGGCGAGCCGCGATAGCGCTTGCCGTGCCCGCCTTCGCCACCCTCGGCCGTCGTCGCCACCGTCGCGGCGGCGCCGATGACACCGATGAGCAGACCAGCCTTTTTGGCTATCGACATTGCAGCCTCCTGTTTGATCGCCGGGTCACTAACGCGCACGACGTCCGCTATGTTCCATTCACTTCACACGTGATGATGCGGTGGAACGGCTTCGGCCAGTGGTGGCTATGCTGTGACCGGCGCAAGCCGGAATCATTCTCAAACAGCGCCCGACTTTACGCCGCCGCAATCGACGGCATGCTGCAGCGATGATCCTGCCGTTCGAGAGCGCGCTTCCCGACATCGCCTGGCCCGCCGCCGTGTCGGGGCGCGGCATGGCCACCCTGTCGCTGCTCTTCCAGCTCGACCGCACACAATGGTGGCCGGCCGATCGCCTGCGCGAGAGCCAACAGACACAGCTCAAGCGCCTGCTCCATCACGCCGGGCAGCACGTGCCGTTCTATCGTCGGCGTCTCGGCACGTTGGCCGACGTCGACGGCGAGGCGTTCTGGCAACGCTGGCGCGACCTGCCGCTGCTGACGCGCCAGGACGTCCAGAAGGCCGGCGACGACCTGTTCAGCCGCGCCCTGCCCGACGGCCATGGCGAGCTCACGGAGGTCTACACGTCGGGCTCGACCGGCAAGCCGATCCACGCCGTGCGCAGCGACCTCTGGCTGCTGATGTGGAGCGCGGTGACGGTGCGCGAGCATCTGTGGCACGGCCGCGAGTTCGCGGGAAAGCTCGCGGCAATCCGCGAGTCGGCGGCGGGCAAGGCGCTCTACCCCGAGGGCGAGCGGCTCGACAACTGGGGCTTCTCGACCGCGGACATCTTCCGCACCGGCGCCAGCGTCAGCCTCAACATCACGACGCCAGTCGACCAGCAGCTGGATTGGCTTTTGCGCGAGGAGCCCGACTACCTGCTGACGCATCCCACGATGCTCGACCGCCTGGTCCGGCGCAGCGCCGAGCTCGGCCGTCGCCCGCAACGGCTGAAGCAGGCGCTGACGATCTCCGAGATCCTGGCGCCGGGCCTGCGCGAGCTCTGCCGCGCCGAATGGGGCGTGCGCGTCGTCGACACCTACAGCACGCGCGAGACCGGCTACCTCGCGCTGCAGTGCCCGGACACCGACCACTATCACCTGCAGTCGGAAACAGTGCTGGTCGAGATCCTCGATGCCGACGGCCGACCCTGCGCGCCCGGCGAGATCGGACGGGTGATCGTGACGCCGCTGCACAATCTCGCCATGCCGCTGCTGCGCTACGACGTCGGCGATCATGCCGAGATGGGCGAACCCTGCTCTTGCGGCCGCGGCCTGCCGACGATCCGGCGCATCCTGGGCCGGCGGCAGAACATGCTGCGCACCGCCCAAGGCGAGCGCTGGCCGCTGCTGTCGTCGGACGACATCGGCAAGCTTCTCGCCCTGGCGCCGATCCGGCAGTACCAGTTCGCCCAAACCCATCCCGACCGCATCGAAGTGCGTCTGCAGGCGGCGCGGCCGCTCACCGCAGAGGAGGCGCAGGGCATCGTCGCCTGGGCCCGGGCCAAGTTCGGCCGGGAATTCCGCATCGACCTCGCCTTCCCGGCCGAGCTTTCCCGCTCGGCTTCGGGTAAGTTCGAGGACTTCATCTGCCTGCTGTGAGGGAGAGGAGAAGCCCGATGAGCGATCCTGCCTTGCCGTTGCGACTGCATCACAACGCCTATGTCTGCGCCGACCAGGAGCGCACGCGCCACTTCTACGAGGACATCGTCGGCCTGCCGTTGCTGGCGGCGTGGATCGAGGAGGCCGAGTTCCCGGAGTTCCCCGGCCGGCGCATGAGCTATAGCCATGCCTTCTACGGCATCGGCGACGGCGGCGCGCTCGCCTTCTTCAACTTCGCCGACCCCGAAGCGGCCGCCGCTTACCAGGCGAACAAGCAGCCGACGTTCATCCACATCGCGCTCGCCGTCACGGGCGAGACGCAGGACCGCATCAAGCAACGCCTCGAGACCGCGAACCTCAAGGTGCGTGAAGTCGACCACGGCTACTGCAAGTCGATCTACGTCCAGGACCCCGACGGCTTGCTGGTCGAGTTCACCTCCGACCCGCCCGACGCCGGCGAGATCGCCGCCCATCAACGCACGACGGCGCACGAGACTTTGCGACGCTGGGCGGCCGGCGACCGCAAGGTCAACAACGACATCCGGCCGCATCGCTGACGGGAGCGCGAAGACTACCGGCTGGCGCGTGCTTCCAGCTCGCGGACCAGCGGCTCGACCTGGCCGCCGTTGCCCTGGATGTAGAAGTTGAACTCCGACCGCTTGATCTGGGACATGCTGACGCCGGAGACCTTGAGGTCGGCGATGCGCGCGCCGCGGCCGTCGTCGTGCACTTCCCATTCGATGCGGGTGGTCTGGCCGTTGGCCTGCGTGAAGATGGCCTTCACAAGGGACACGCCGTTGGGCCGGGCGTCGACCTGATCGATGGTGACATCGGAGGTCGCGAGCTTGGCCAGCCGGTCGCCGTAGGCCCGCGCCTCGGCCGCTTCCAGCGCCGCCAGGAAACGGGCGCGCTGCGGCTCGCTGGCCTGGTTCCAGTAGCTGCCCAGGGCGACGCGCGCGATGTGGGCGAGATCGAAGCTGTTGCGCAGCACCTCGCGGACGGCGGCATCGCGGCTCGGACCGCTCTTGGTCCGGGCGATGTCGGCAAGTTGGCCCGTCACGTTTTTGACGAATTGTCCCGGGTCGCTCGCCGCGCCCGCCGGCACCACAAACAACAAGGCCGCCGCTGCGGTAGCCAACAAACCACGGAAAACACTATGCATTCGAGTCACCTGCCTGGGTCGCTCGGAGTGCGGGGTTTCGAAGAAGGGGACCGCCCGGAGCGAAGATCGATGGAACACGCCCCGCCACCAAGGGCGGGCAACGAGCGCACCGGGCACGCGCTCTTGAACTGGATACGCTCAGTGCCGACCAAACGTCCCCAAATCAAAGCGACCGTGCGTCGCGGCTCTCTCCGTCGCCGAGATCGCCCCAGCTCGCTACCCGCTCGATGCGGATCGCGATGACGGGCAGCCCGCCGAGCTGCATGGCGGCGAGCTGCCGGTAGCGGCCCTGCAGCAGCGCCTGCGCCTGCCCGTGCTCAGGCCCGTCGGCCAGGATCTCGGCCCGCCCGCGCAGCATCACCCAGGCGAGCCGGCGCCAGTCCTCGTCGTAGTGGTCGAAGACGATGGCCGCCTGCGGGTTCTCCAGGATGTTGCCCAGCCGCTTTAAGGGTCGGTCGCTGGCCCGCTTGGGCTTGCGGTCGATGGTGATGTAGAGCGTGTCGTCCACCAGCCCGAAGCAGACCGGCACGACATGCGGCGCCGCCTTCGCGTCGGCGGTGGCCAGGTGGCCGATCCGTCGCGTCTCGATGAACCGACGCTCGCGCGCCGACAGCAGGCTGGCCGAAGCTCTGTTCATCGTCGTCATGTCTCAGTAGAAGAGTCCATGGATCAACAACTGGCAAGCACCCTCTACACTGCCTCGACATGGGTGCTGCCCGTGCTGTTGGCGATCACCCTGCACGAGGCGAGCCACGGTTTCGTGGCCCATCTGCGCGGCGACAACACGGCGTGGCAGCTGGGCCGCGTCAGCTTCAATCCGCTGAAGCATGTGGACCCGTTCGGCACCATCCTGCTACCCGGCCTGCTGCTGTTCCTGCACGCGCCTTTCCTGTTCGGCTACGCCAAGCCGGTGCCGGTCAATTTCCGGGCGCTGAAGAATCCGCGGCGCGACATGGTGCTGGTCGCCGCAGCCGGGCCGGGCATCAACATCGCCATGGCGATCGCGGCGGCACTGCTGGCTCACGCCGTCGGCTTCCTGCCGGCCGAAGCGCGACAATGGACGGTGCTCAATCTCGAGAACGCCATCGTGATCAACGTCGTGCTGGCGGTGTTCAACATGATCCCGCTGCCGCCGCTCGACGGCGGCCGCGTCGCCGTCGGCCTGCTGCCCGACGTGCTCGCGCGGCCGCTGGCGCGGCTCGAGGGCTACGGCATGATGATCCTCATCGGGCTGATCTTCATCCTGCCGCTGATCGGCGCCCAGCTCGGGCAGAACCTGAACGTGATCGGTTGGCTGCTGGGCGGCCCCGTCGACACCATCATCGAAGCGATCCTGCGTTTCACCGGCAACGGCTGATCCAGGCTGAAGCCGCGCGCTCCGCGGCGGTCAGTTCGGCGGCGCACACCGATCGATCACACGGCCGGCCGACTTGTCACAGGAGAAGATCGCCCTACGACCGCGGGCGACTGTTCCAGAACTTGTACAGCGCGTTGGCGTCGCCGTTGAACAGATTGCGATCGCAATAGGCGACCCCGGCCACCGCCCGGGTGTGCGAGCCGTAGGCGACGTCGGTGGCGGTCTGGTTGGCAGCGTACTGCCAGAGCTTCCAGCCGCGATCGGCCCACGCCCACGGGAGGTCGGGCTGCTCGCGGTAGTCGGCGAGCCAGAGATCACAGCTCGCCAGCAGCGATCCGGGCTGGATCGGCTGACCGAGGCTGAGGTTCCGGCGGCCATATTTCTGGCCGTTGGCCCATTGCGGATGGGTGTAGAGCAGCGGCAGTCGCCCGGTCTGTTGGCGCACGACCTGCACAAAGGCCTCGGCCTGGGGCAAGGTCATGGTGTTGCGCGGATTGCCCTCGTTGGGCTCGAGGTCGAGGGCGATCACGGTCGAGGGGCTCGGCCGCGCGATCGAGAGGAAGTGCATCGCCTGGTCGGAACCGGAATATTGCCGCGTGCCGAAATGGTAGGCGCCCCACAGCAGCCCCGCCTGCTCGGCCTGCGGCCGGCGGACGGAATAGGACTGGTCGACCCAGTCGCCGCCTTCGGTCGCCTTGTGGATGAGACCCAGGATGCCGCTGCGGCGGATCGCGCCGAAGTCGCTGACCGCGACGCCGTGGCTGATGTCGATGACGGCGTCCAGCCCCGTCGGTCCCGACGACGGGTGGTCGATGTAGACATCGCCGCCGCGCCTCGCCACGGGCTGCTGTCCGCCGCACCCCGCCAACGCCAGGCTGGCCAGCCCGCCGCCAAACACAACTCTGCGGGAAACCATCCCCTACCCTTCATTATGCAACCGCTCGGATCATAGCATGTTGCCCTGTGGGTTTGGTCTCCGATTGGTCACGCAATGTGGCCGGCCGGATAGCGTATCTCCAGCAAACGACGAGGTGTGATCATGCTGGGCGACGGCACGCTAGGTTCCACGATCGGCTCATGGTGGGGCAAGGTTCGGCCGCAGGCTGCTCGTCGCGACAAATCGCCTACCAGCGACCCCATGTTCATCGACGTGATGGCCGACTTCTCGCGCAAGCTCGGCGATCGCGTGGCGCGCCAATCGGCCGGCGGCCTGGCGGCGGCGCAACAGGAACGACGCGAGGCCATGAAGGCTTACGACCGCAAGCGCCAGCGCCAGCAGATCCTGACAGCGGGCGTCGCCGTGGGCGCGCTGATCGCACTCGGCATCGCCTCGCTGGCGCCGCCCATCGCACCGCCGGTCACCGCGCCGCCCGTCGTTGCCGAGACGCCGGTTGCGCCCGCGCCGCCGGTCATGGTCGCGGCGGCGCAGCCGACCGTCGTGCCCGACACCACGCCGGTCGCACCGGCGCCGGAGCCCGCGCCGTCAAGCGCCGCGGCACCAGCCGCTACCGCGCCCGACCCGTTGGTTGGCGAAGAGATCCGCGAAGTCCAGAAGCGCCTGCAAGGCTTCGGCTTCAATCCCGGGCCGGCCGATGGCGTCGCCGGGCGCATGACCGCAACCGCCGTCATGGCCTACCAGCAGAGCCGGGGCCAGGCGCAGACCGGCGACATCGACCGCGACCTCCTCGACCAGCTTCGCCAGGATCCCGCGCCGCAGGTGGCGCAGGCGCCGCCACAGCGCACGGCGCAACGCGCCCGGACACAGGCGAGCGCGCGCCGCGCCGGTCCGCTCGACCAGCTCGGGCGCTGGCTCGACTCGCTGGTGCGCTGAAGCGTCGTCACGCCAGATCACGCGGGATCACCGCGTCCCATTCGCGACGACAGACTTCCTTGTCGCCTTCGCTGGCGCGCAGGCTCGCCTGCAGGCGAAACGTCTCGTGCGTGCATGACATGCGCATCCAGGTCTCGAAGCGCACCTGCCAGTCGCCGCGCCGCTTGGTCTGGACCTTGCGCATCTCGGCGACGGCGCTCAGCGGATCGTCGTCCTTGATGTCGAGGTCGTACTTGCCTTCCCCGCCCAATTCGAAGCCGAGCGTGTCGGCAGCCGGCGCGGCCGTCTCCGGCATCGCCAGGGCCGGCAGCGCAGCATCTTCCTGACGCGGCCATCGTGCCGGCAGGTCGAGCGTGCCGCCCAGGATCGTCACGGTCGCCTCGTGCGGCGCCGGCCAGATCATCGGCCAGTACGTCGTCGACAGCGCGACCCGCAGGCGATGGCCGGCCGGAAAAGTCGCGCCGCAATCGTTGAGTTTTAGGCGCACGCGATAGCGTTTGCCTGGCACCAGCGGTTGTGGATCAGCATGGCTGTCGCGATGCGTGAGGTTCAGCACGCCGAAGCTGACGCGCAGCGATTCGCCCGAGGGATGCACGTCGCACAGCCGGGCCACCAGATTGGCGACCGGCTTGTCGCAGGCAATGTCGAGCGTGACGATCGCAGCACCCAGGACCTCCAGGGCCTCGTCGAGCGGCGGCGTCTCGAACACCACCGAACGTGAGTCGTCAGGCCGCTGGTCGCCCGCCTGATCGTGGCCGCGGCCGAACGGGCACCACTCACCGCCTTCGCTGCCCACCGTCTGCGGCGAGCGCACCGTGCGCGCTGCAAGAGGCGCACTTGCCATCTCCAGACCGTCATCGGTCAGGAACAGGCGGCGCGGCTTGCGATCGGCCGGCGGCCAGACCGGTTCGCCCACCCAGCGGCCCGGCAGCGTGTCGTGATGCGTCGCCGGCTGATGACTCGCCGTCATCCAGGCGCGCAGCATCGGCTCGTCCATGACACCGGTCGGCTTGCCCTTCAGCCAGTGGTCCCACCAGCGCAGCATCTCCTGCAGGAAGCCGATCTGCGGACCGGGCTGGGCGAAATGCGGATAGGCATGCGCCCACGGCCCGATCAGTCCCTTGCGCGGCACGTCGAGATGCTCCAGCAGGCGCGGGACGGCGTTGCTGTAGCCGTCGGTCCAGCCGCCGACGGCGAAGACCGGGCATGTGATGGCGCTGAAATCCTCGCACACCGAGCCGTGCCGCCAGTAGGCGTCGCGCCGCTGGTGCCTCAGCCAGCGCTCGAGGAACAGCGGCACGCCTTCGAGCCGCTGCAGCCACATCTCGCGCCAGCGCTCTCCGACCAGAAGAGGATCGGGCGGATGGCACATGTCGCCGAAGAAGAAGCCGCCCCAGCCGAGATCGGCCGAGGCGAGCTTGGCGCCGCCCATGTAGTGCACGTCGTCCGCATAGCGGTCGTCGGTCGAGCATAGCGTGACGATGGCCTTAAGCGCCGGCGGCTGCAGCGCCGCGACCTGCAGCGCATTGAAGCCGCCCCACGAAATCCCGAACATGCCGACCGCGCCGCTGCACCAGGCCTGGTTGGCGAGCCAGGCGACGACCTCGAGCGCATCGTCGAGCTCCTGCTGGCTGTACTCGTCGCTCAGCACGCCCTCGGATTCGCCCGAGCCGCGGATGTCGACGCGCACCGCAGCGTAGCCGTGCCCGGCGAGATAGGGATGGGTGAGCGCATCGCGCTGATGCGTGCCGTCGCGCTTGCGGTAGGGCAGATACTCCAGCAGCGCGGGCACCGGCCGGGCCTCGGCGTCTTCAGGCAGCCAGAGCCGCGCGGCGAGCCGCGTGCCGTCCTTCAGCGGGATCGTCGCGTGCTCGATCTCGCGCACCGCGCGAGGAAAGGACGTGACGATCAAGATCGATGCTCAAACGCCATTGTCACCACGCCCCAGCATAGCCGTTGTCGCGCTGGGGGAAACCTTCTACTGGTCGGCCGCAGGGGGACAGGCGATGTCGGCAGGCAACAAGTTTCTGGTTTTTGCAGTCGTGCTTCTGGCCGCGGTGGCCGGCTACCTCGCCGTCGATCATCTCAGCCTGACACCGGCGACAGCGCCCGCACCGACACACCAGACCGCCTCGGCGCGTCCTGCTCCTGCGCCGGCAGCGTCAGCCCCTGCCGCTCCGGCTGCGGCGCCATCCGCACAGATGTCCGGCGCCGCCACCGACGATGCGGCGGTCCGGCAAGCCTACGGCGAGTGCGTGACGGGCCTCTTCCCCACCCGGGCCGACGCCCAGAGCCGCGCCGCGGCCTGCTCCAAGGCGCTCCAGAGCCGCCAGCTCAAGCCCGACGAGATCGCGCTGGCGCGCCTGAACCGCGGCATCGCCCGCACGGCGCTCGGCGACAACGTGCTGGCGGGTGAGGACTACAGCGATGCCGTCCAGCGCTACGACCGGCTGATCGATCCCAGCAATCCCGATTCGCTGGCGCTCTACCGGCGCGCCGTGGCACTCGACGGCAGCGGTCAGACCGACAAGGCGCTGGAGGACTACAGCGCGGCGATCAAGGCCGACCCCAAGTCGTCGTTCGCCTTCCTCGGCCGCGGCGTGCTGCTGGCCGTGCGCAAGCGCGCCTACGACCGCGCCATCGAGGACTTCGACAAGGTGCTGGTGATCGAACCCGACAATGTCTTGGCGTTGGTGAGCCGTGGCGACGCCTTCTCCCAACTGAGCGACGTCGGGCGTGCCATGGCCGATCTCAACCGCGCCGTCGCGCTGGCGCCACACAATCCCACCGTGCTGCTGACACGCGGCCTGGCCGAGGGCCGGCGCGGCAATCTCGACAGCGCGGCGCGCGACTACGAGGCGGCACTGAAGCTCGATCCGCGCTACGCCGCCGCCATGGTCAACCTCGCCGCCATCCGCTCGATGCGGGGCCAGTTCGACGCCGCCGTCGCGTTGCTCGACCAGGCGATCGCGATCGAGCCCAACAACAAGCTTGCCCTCTACAATCGCGGCTATGCCGAGTTTGCGCTGAAGCAGTACGACAAGGCGATCGCCGACTACAGCGCGGCCATCGCCGTCGATCCCAGCATGGGCCTGGCCTACAACAACCGCGCCCTGACCCGGGCCATCGCCGGCACCGACCTGGTGGCGGCCCTGGCCGACAGCGACCAGGCGCTGAAGCTGCTGCCGCTCAACCTCGAGGTCCGCGACACGCGGGGCTTCATTTACCTGAAGCTCGGCGACCCGGCGCTGGCCTTGAACGAGTACAACGCCGCCCTGACGATGGATCCCAACCGCGCCCTGTCGCTGTACGGCCGTGGCCTGGCGAGGATCAGGATGGGCGATGCCGCCGGCGGCAAGGGCGACCAGGAAGCCGCCGCCACCATCAATCCCGAAGTCGCCGACGACTTCTCGATCTACGGCTTGAAGTAGGTCTCCTAGAGCAGCGCCTGGCGATAGGCGCGGTCGGCTGCACGATCGGCATGGCGGTCGTAGTGGATGACGGCGTGCCGACCGGATTCGCTCGCCCGCAATTCCTGGATCTGCGCCCAGGTCTTGCCGGCCAAAGCGTAGATCGCTTCGAGCCGCCGACGCGCGACGGCATCGGTCGGATTGAGCCTGAGATCGTGCTCGGCATCGTCTGCCGCACCGCCCATGCGGTCGAGCTCGCCCTCGAGAAACGCCAGGCGCCGCGCGATCACAGACTCGATCTCGTTCATGACATCCCCTTGCTGCGACGCTCCTAATGTCACCGCGAGCGCTTTGCAAGGGCGGCAAACGTGATCGCGTTCGCCACGTCTCGACGGGCGCCGCGTTGGGTTTCCGGGGGTTCCCGCCGTTTCCGCCCGAGGTTCGACCGAACGGACCGGCCCCGCTGCCGTCGGGGACGTTGGATATCGGATGAACGATGCATAGAGCGGAGCCGCCGCGAGGCGACACATGGCGCTGGCAATCTCGTCCACTCAGCGCCAATCATCGTCTTCCGGACCGCGTGCGTCCCCGCGCGCTCATGAGGCGCGCGGGGACGCACGCGGTCCGGAAGAGAAGACATGAGTCATCAACCCGACACGCGGGCGATCGTCTGGGCGAGCTGTTCCAGGCGGAAGGGCTTGCGCAGCACCGGGAACTGCTCGGGCACGGCGCTGGCCGAGGCGGCATAGCCGCTCACCAGGACGATCGGCAGGCCGGGCTTGCGATGGCGCAGCTCCTCGGCGAGCTCGATGCCGTTCATGCCGCCCGGCATCACGATGTCGCTGACGACGAGATCGAACGTCTCCGCCTCGAACATCACCAGCGCCTGCCGCGCATCGGCCGCGGGCCGCACGGTGTAGCCGATCTGCTCGAGCATGGCCTGGCCGACCGCGGCCACGTCGGCATTGTCCTCGACCAGCAGCGCCTTGCCGCCGCCCGTCTGAGGCTTGGCTTCCTCATCCTGGGTATTGGGCCGCGCTTCGGCCGCGCGCGGCAGGTAGAGCGTGACGACGGTGCCGCGCCCCAGGGCGCTGTCGATGGTGACCGTGCCGCCCGACTGATGGCTGAAGCCATGGACCTGCGACAGCCCCAATCCGGTGCCCTTGCCCACGGACTTGGTCGTGAAGAAGGGATCGAACACCCGCGACAGCACGTCGGGCGCGATCCCCTGGCCGCTGTCGCGCACCGCGATCACCACGAAGGCGCCGCCGAGGCCGTCCGGCAACTGCCCGACGTCGAGCTGCCGGTTCTCGGCCGAGATCGCCACGGTCCTGCCCTGCGCGTCGTCCTGCTGCAGGGCGTCGCGCGCATTCAGCACGATGTTGAGCAGCGCCAGCTCGAACTCGCTGCTGTCGACGCGGACCAGGCCGAGATCGGGCGCCAGCGCGAACTCCAGGCGTACCTGCGGTCCCAGCGTGCTGCGCAGGATCGGCTCCAGCTCCTTGATGGTGGCGGCGGCATCGATCACTTCCGGATTGAGCGGCTGGCGGCGCGAGAAGCTCAGCAGCTGGCGGGTCAACGAAGCGCCGCGGCGGCTCGCCGATTCGATGGCGAGCGCGGCCTGGGTCGCCCTGAGGTCGGACGCCACCGCCTCCTTGAGGCGCGGGATGTAGCCGCTCACGATCATCAAGAGATTGTTGAAGTCGTGCGCCACACCGCCGGTGAGCTGGCCCAGCGCCTCCATCTTGTGGCGATGCGCCGCGTCGGCCTCGGCCTTGCGCAGCATCTCCTCGGCCTGCTTCTCGGCCGTGATGTCGCGGCCGGCGACGTAGATCAATCCCTGGTCGGTCGTCATGGTCCAGGAGATCCAGCGCCAGCTGCCGTCCTTGTGACGGATGCGGTTCAGCATGCGCACCGTCGGCGCGCCCTCGGCCAGGCTGGTGCGGCTCTGGCGCGCCGTCGCGGAATCGTCGGGATGGCGCAGCGCGTCGGTGGTCATGGTCTTCACCTCGGCCTCGCTCCAGCCGAGCACCTTCTCCCAAGCCGGATTGACGCTGAGGAAGTAGCCGTCGAAGTTCGACACGGCCAACAGATCCTCCGACACGCTCCAGATGCGGTCACGCTCGCGGGTGCGTTCCTCGAGGTCGCCGGCGGCGCGGCTGAGCTCGCCCTCCTGGCGCACGAACTTGCCGAGGAAGTAGAGCAGCAGCACGCCACTCGAGACCAGCCAACTCAGCCGGCAGGCATACCAGCCGACCGTGTAGCGGCCGCCACCGACGACGGAGAGGACGTTGCCGATGGCGATGGCCGCGAGCGCCAGGCTCAGCCACAGGAACAGGTCGCGCGGCGGCCGCAGGGCCAGCAGGATCAGCGCAACACCGGCCCCCAGTACGAGCGCTGCGGCCGAGTTCAAGAGCGTGTTCAACGAGGTCCACGTGGCACCACCCGCCAGCAGCGGCAGCCGATCGCCCACGGCAATCGCCAGGCCGCTCAGCAGCAGGGCCGCGAGCGCCGCCAGCATCGGTACCCAGGTCGCCAGCAGCCGGGCCTTCAGATCGGGCGCGCGCCGTTGCCCTTGCAGCACCTCGACCAGCACGGCGGAGAAGGTGAGCAACGCGAAGCCCACAACCCAGCTGTTGTAGACCCAGCCGATGGATTGCGGCGAGCCCATCAGCGGCCGGCCGGCGGCAGCCACGGCGCCGGGATAGGCCAGCAGGTAGCCCAGGCTCATGACCGCTGAAAAGAGGTAGGCCCCGACCAGCAACAGCACCGACCGCTGCGGCTGGCGACGGTACAGGACCATCAGCAGGAAAGCGGTCACGCCCTCGATGACGAACACGCCGCCGGCGAACAGGGCATTGAATCCCGGGAGGTCCGGGCCGGCTGCCTTGGCGAATAGCAGCAACGCCGCCCCTATCGCCAGATAGGCAGCGACCAGCATGCAAGTCATCGTAAGCGGCGCACGGACAGGCGGAGACGCTGTACTCGTCGCGACAACTGACTGTGGGGATCTGTCCTGAACGTCCGCCATGCTGCCCTTCGCCTGCAGATTCTAGCATGGCGGCGACAAGATCAATCGCCCTCCCGACGCGCGCCGGCCGCATCAAGTTCGGTCGTATTCATACAATTCGCCGTCGAAGGTGAGCACCAGGGCATCGCCGTCGTCTGGTGAGCCAAGCTTGCGCCTGCGCATGTCGTCCTTGCGCTCCAGCAAAATCGCGTTGTTGCCGTCGTAACCGGATTCGACGTTGGTGAGGTCGGCGGAGAGGTCGCGGTCGTCGGGAAAGCGGCCGAACTTGCACCATTCCTTCATGTGCCCCCACATCTCGGCCCGCTTGTTGGCGTAGCGCACCATGGCGTCGACGCTGTCGGTACGCCACACCGCCGGTGAGCTGGCCCAGCGCCTCCATCTTGTGGCGATGCGCCGCGTCGGCCTCGGCCTTGCGCAGCGACGGCGGCAATAGGGAACGATATTCTCCGCTGAAAGCTCGATGGGAACTGATCCGGAAATGCGGAAGCCCTGAGGACTGTTGCAATGAGTGACGAGAGTTCGGAGGTTCGCGCCGCTCGTTTTCGAGGGATGGCGGCTCAGGCACGAGAGCAAGCGGAACGATCTGAGTCCCCGAGCGCGCTCGGCCATGATGGAAGTGGTCGAGACGTGGGACCGTCTCGCCCATCTTGAAGAAACCGATCTTGACCTCTGCCGTGCGGCCGGCGCCGCATCCGGCCCGATAGACCACCGTTTCCCACTTCGGCTGAATTCCGGGTGTTCGCCCAGGAAGCGGCCGGGCTGGTGAAGCCAGTGAGGGAGTCCCTGGGCGCGTTTCGCGCTGACAGTGTGTCCGCTCCTGTAAATCGCATTCCCACGGTAACCAGCAAGTCTCGCCCGGTGTTGATGGGTTGCTGGCTACTACCCTCGTTTGTTAGCCGGCGGGTCCGGCTCCCATACCGCGACGGCTTCCCCCGCCAGGGCACGGTGGGCGTCGGACCTCTCCCCTGTGAAGCACGGGGCCGGACCAGTGCGAGAGGCGCTGGGCCGGCCTCTTGCATGGCGCGCAAGAGGAAACGGCTATGGCTAAGACAACATGGGGCGATCTGCTCGCCCGCTTTCCGAACGCCCCCGTGGTGATCGCTGTTCTTCCCGATTCGTCAGAAGGCAAAACATTGTCTGATGCGCATCCAGCGCAGCGACTGTTGGTGCGGCTGATCAGGAAAGTGTCGCCACAAGCTGACTTCGCCGTAACGGTATCGAGGCAGAATAGCCAGCGAGAAGTCCAATGTGCTTTCGAGGATGGCTCGGACGCTCGCTTGTTTGCGAACATCACCAACGCATCAGTCTTCGGCCGCGGCCGCTACTCCTTCGCGCTTGACGAATTGGCAGAGGAACGGCTTGCCCAGATAGCAGGCCCGCCACAACCGCATCGAAAGATGCGGACGACATCGGACGAAGGGTGGCAGGCCTAACGGATCGGTCCATCGGCCTTCAGCGCCGGCGGTCGCCGCGGTCGCCCTGTCCACGCTTTGCGACCGTCATTGCCTTGCGGCGATCCTGCGCGAGGGACCGGCCCGCTACTCCTCACTGTGCGGATAGGCCGTCGGAGGCGGATGGTCGTCCGCGCTCTCCGTCACTGCGGAGATGGGCTTACGCCAGTTGAAGAACCAGTGAAAGTGCTCGCGCATCGCCCAGGAAACGGACGTCGCGATCATGCTGCCAGCGCTGACCGTGATGGAACTCCTGCCCATTGGTGATGCGGCGACACTGCTCGTAGAGAGTATCCGTATCCGCGGGAGGAACGGCTCTGACCGCTCGATGACGGCGACATGTGGCAGGGTCCTCAATCTCGGTTTCGATGCATGTCGTCCACGGCCGAAACATTCGGGGCTCGCGGTGTTAGCCCTTTTGCGCGAGGCCTATATTGCTTTTTGGGAGCAACGCCGCCCCCAACTCCACATTGTCTTCAAAACAGTGGAGAACGATATGTACCGTCGTCGGTCCCTCGGCATCGCCGCCCTCTTGATGGGCCTTTGTTGCGCTGGCATCGCCTACGCCACAGACCCCGCGCACCGGCCGGACCCGGCCAAGGTGACGCCGACTGCCGGATTCGTGCAGGAAGCCGTCGTCGGCAATCTCTTCGAAGTCGAGAGCAGCAAGCTCGCCCTCGACCGCAGCCAGAACGCCACGATTAAGACCTTCGCCAAGCTCATGGTCGACGATCACAGCGCTGCCGGCGTGAAGCTGGCCGACGCCATCAGCGAAGCCAAGCAGCCTCGGCCTCCCCTCAAGCTTGACGCCAAACGCCAAACCCTCCTTGACGGCCTCGCCGCCAGGAAGGGGAAAGATTTCGACAAGTTCTTCGTCGAAACCCAGCACAAGGCGCATGTCGAGGCCGTGGCGCTGTTCGAAAGCTACGCGGCAACGGGAGAAGACGCCCGACTGAAAGCGCTGGCCGGCGAGCTTCTCCCCACACTGAAAGGCCATCTGATGCGCATCGAGAAGATTGAGGCGGCCTGGAAATAGCATTCAGCGAAGCGATACTCTCAAAACAGGACGGACTGCCGGCCCTGGGCCGGCCAAAGTGGCGCTGAAATGCCGACCGCACGGAGTTCGCAACCTCGCTCGACGTCAAGCGCTTTCTGACTGTCGTTCTCTTCGAACCAAGCAGGCGCAAAATGATCAAGCTCGGCTACAAGCTGATGTCGGAGGAGCACGGTCCCGCAGACCTCGTGCGCAATGCCAAGCGTGCCGAGCAGGCAGGCTTCGATTTCGCGGCGATCTCAGACCACTACTTCCCGTGGCTCGAGGAACAGGGGCACTCGCCGTTCGCCTGGTCGGTGCTGGGCGCCGTGGCGCAAGCGACCAAGCTCGCGCTGATGACCTCGGTCACCTGTCCGATCATGCGCTATCACCCCGCCATCATCGCCCAGGCGGCAGCAACCATGGGCGTCCTGACCAACGGACGCTTCACGCTCGGCCTCGGCGCCGGCGAACGGCTCAACGAGCATGTCGTGGGTCTCGGCTGGCCTGGCGTGGTCGAGCGCCACCAGCGGCTGGGGGAAGCCATCGACATCATCCAGGGCCTGCTCGAGGGAACCCTTACAACGTACAGCGGCCAGCACTTTCGACTGGATCACGCCCGACTGTTCGATCGGCCGAAGCGCAAGCCTGTAGTCGTCCTGGCCGCGGGCGGCCCAGATGCCGCCCGCCTGGCCGGCGAGAAGGCAGACGGTCTGATGATCACCGACGCGGACGATGGGTTGCCGAAGGCTTACAAACAAGCTGGCGGCAAGGGGCCGCACTATGCCGAGGTTTCAATGTGCTGCGGCGCCGACGAGGACAAGGCGCGCAAGACAGCGCATCGCTATTTCCGCTGGGCCGTCTCCGGCTGGCCCGTCCAAGCCGAGTTGCCTCACGATGAAGCCTTCGCCGCGGCATCGAAGCATACGTCGGTCGAGGCGGTGGCTGCGGAGATCAGCTGCGGGCCCGACGCCGATGCCCATCTGAAGGCGATAGACGACTATGCCCGCGTCGGCTGCGACCACATCATCCTGACTCAGATCGGTCCTGACCAGGACTTCTTCTTCGAGCTGTTCGAGCGAGAACTGGCGCCGGCGCTGCGCGGCCGCAAGGGACACCGGAAGGCGGCCTGAGGGCCTAGTAGCTCTGCACAGAGATTTTGACTCGGTGGAGCGCGGACCCCAGATCCAGCTCATTCTCTTTCGGACCGCGCCGCTCCTGCCTTGCCGACGTGGCTGCCGTACCGGTGGGCGTAGGCACGGGTGAACTCGGCACCGAGCAGGAAGATCTGCGCCGTGTAGTAGATCCACAGCAGCAGGACGACGACGGCGCCGGCCGCGCCGTAGGTGGCGGCGACGTCACTACGGCCGATATAGAGCGCGATGGCGTACTTGCCGCCCTCGAACAACAGGGCGGTGGCCACGGCGCCGATCGCAACGTCGCGCCAGGCGATCGGGCGATCCGGCAGCACCTTGTAGATGGCGGCGAACATGAAGGCGATCAGCGCGGTCGAGATCACGAAGTCGACGACCGTCAGCACCACCTCGGCACCGGGGAAGACCGTGTGCAGCCAGCCGGACAGCGCCTTCAGCGCCGCGCTGGTCGCCAGCGACACCGTGACCAGGAAGCCGCATGTGACCACGAGACCCAGGCTTGCGGCGCGGGCACGGGCCAGCCGACCCAGCGTCGAGCCGCGCTGCTTGCCTTTCGCCTTCTTGGCTTTCCAGATCGTGTTGAGCGCCGATTGCACTTCGCCGAACACGCCCGTCGCGGTCAGCACGAGCGCGCCGACGCCGATGACGGCCGCCCAGGCGCCATCCTCCCGGTCGCCGACCTTGCGCACGATCTCTTCCAAGGCCTTGCCCGTCGATTCTCCCATGAGGCCGCTCAGTTGGCCGACGATGGCGGCCTGGGCGGCGTCGCGGCCGAAGACCATGCCGGCGATGGCGATGATGATCAGGAGGACGGGGGCGACCGCGAACATCGTGTAGTAGGCGATGGCCGCGCCATGGCTCAGCGCCTCGTGCTCGATGAAACCCATGACCGTGTCCTTGGCGAGCCGCCAAGCACCTCCAAGTCGCATAGGGCCTCCTGCCGATCCGTCGATCGCCGGCTAACGCGCTGTTGCCTTTGATGTTCCGCGGCGCCCCTGCCGGCGCCGTCGCGCGTCAGACCGAGCGCTGCATCTCTTCGGCTGTCGGCAAACGTCCGTCAGGCGTCAACTGATCGACCACCTGGGGAAGACGATCGCTGAGACCGGCCAAAAGCTCTTCACGCGTCATGCCGGTGCGTTCCACGAGGAAGGCGATTTGCTCTTCGGTCAGCACCCGCGACAGGTCGTTGGGCGACACTACCTGGTTGGGGCCGCGAGAGACCCAGGAGTCGATCGTGTCGGCCTTGCCGGCGCCGCGAAACTGAGCCACCAGGTCCATCAGGCCGCCGGTCAGCAAAGCGCCGACGACGCCCTTCACCGTCGGGCCTCCACCCGCTGTCGCGGATGGCTTCAGGAAATCCTCGACACGATCGGCGAAGCCATTGCCCGGCCTCTCGCCGTGAGGCGAGGGATTTCGCAGCCGCTTGTAGGCCAGCAGGCCGAGCAAGGCCATCGCGAGCGGCGGAAAGCGGCTCGACGCGTCGCGCCGGCCTGCAAGAATGTCCAGCAATGCCATGCGGCCCTCCGTGGCGGCCCTCGGCGACGGTCGCCCGTCAGCGCGTATAGACCGTGGTCGTGGTGGCGGGTGGGGCGGGCGTCGTGACCGTCGTCGTGGCGGCCGGCGGCGCGGTCTGCACAGTACGCTCCGAGCGGAAGGAACAAGCCGCAACGGCGACCGCAAGCGCAAGGGTCGTGACGAAGATCTTCATTCAAGCCTCCATGGAGCCCAGCAGGGGCTCTTGCCTTCAATGGAAGCGGAGCCGTCAGGTTGCGCGTGTCGTGCCGACAGCCTTGATGCCTCAGCGCTTTGTCCGCGTGGTCTCGAACAAGGGCAGACCATCGCCGATCGTTGCCCATCTCGGCTTGTGACTGGTCCATACATGATAGGCCGGCGGCAGCACGTCGGGATCGTCGAGGCTACAGGTCATGATGTCCAACCGGTCGGGATGACCGGCGTGGCGATAGGTGAGCGGCGAGCCGCAGTGGCGGCAGAAGCTGCGCGTGACCTCCGGCGAGGAATGGTACTGGGCCGGCCAGCCGCGCGTGAACTCGAAGTCGATCGTGGCGAATTGCGCGTAGGGCAGTTCCGGGGCCGACGATGCCTTGCGGCAGGACCGGCAATGGCAGCTGCCGCTATCGAGCGCCGGGCCGTTGACCCGGTAACGAACGGCTCCGCACAGGCATCCGCCTTCGAAGGTGGATCGGACGGCTGGTTTGGCTGTCGACCTCGAGGCTCGCTGCGCCATGGGGAATGGATGGACCGCTTGGTCCCGCGTCTCGTCAGCGCCAGAACAGGGCAAGCAGAATGATGATCGGGATCGGCACACCGAGCAGCCACAGCAGAATGGAACGTCCCATGACAGTCTCCTTGAAGGAACAATCTCAGAGCGACCAGCGACGCCCATCTCGCAAGGCGCCGCCTTCGAGGGCGGCCAGGCTGGCAGCGAGGGCGCCGAGCAACATCGAAGCCACCAGCCAGAAAGCGACGTGCATTCCGATGCGACGTGCATTGTCGGCCGCGGCGCGAATCTCGGTCTCGGTGGCAGCAATGCGCCTATCCGCTTCGGCCGCATCGACGCCAGTACGAGCGGCGACCATCTGCGCCAGGTATTGACGATCGGCGGCCGCCGAATCGCCGCGCACCATCGACACCAGGACCCGCCGCGCCGCCTCTCGATCGGCCGCCAGGTCGCGCCCTGCGGCGAACACCCCGGCCGCCCGCTGGCCCGTGCCTCCTGTCAACGCGGCGTAGTCGGGACGAAACAACCGGTCGAGGAAGGGATCGACATAGTCGGCCCGCTGCACGGCCTCGCCGGCTCCCGCCGCAACGCCGCCGCTCAGCACCGTCGCGGCCGACCCCAGGATCAGGGCGCCCATCACGGTAGCGAACGCCCAGGCCAGCAGGCCGTGCGCCGTATCGCGGAAGTAGACTTCATCGGGAATCGCCTGCCAGCGCGTCCTCAGGCGTCCGGCGATATATCCGCCCAGGGCGGACGCCATGACCGCGGTGACGGCCATGAAGATGCCGCCAACGGTCGCGGCCTTGGTGGTGGTGATATCGGGAGCACCACGCCACGGCGACACGACCGAAAATCCGAGGCCGGCGCCGAGGGCGAGGAACAGCAGCGTAAAAGCCGCGGCGACGAAGCCGCCGGCAATAACGGCCGGCCAGCACACCGCCGAGGAGGGCTGGGCTTCCTGCTCGACGATGACTGTGTCAACCATGCTTCCCTCTCTTGAGACTGCAGGGAAACGCGAGGACAACCAACCGGTTGCACGGCGTCGCGGGTACTCTCAGGCAATCAGCCAGCTCTGCGTTGCGCAAGGGAGCCGTCACGCGGGTTTATCCGTTCGTGCCCCATCCACCGGAGATGATCCATGGCTGGGGACCGCCGATGGTAGACCCGATGACCAGCGCAACCTCGCACGACACCGCATGAGCAGTGGCGATCCCAGGCGCGCTCGCACGCCTTCCGCGCCGACACAAAAATGCAGGGTGATGGCCCTCGAGGCTGCTTGTCATCGGGCGCTGAGTCCCGAGCACGACGATCTTGCTTCGCAGGTTGCTCCTCGCCGCATTGGCAGACTATGGCCCGAGCGGGATGAGTCGGCTCCACTGAAGAGGAACGATGCCGCTGAAACGCGGCGCCAGTTGCTCCTCGACCTTTGTGAAGCCCTGCACAGCCTGCGGAGCGCACTCGAGGCTCTGTGGTTTCACCGGGACGCCGGGCGTGCCGGGTTGCTTTGTCCTCGCAGGCAGCCATCCGCCCCCAAGTATCGGCTGTCGCCTGCCACATCTTTCGCATGGCACCCCCTCAGAGGAACGGTTTGCCGCCGGTCACGGGGACCGTGGCGCCTGACGTGAAGCTCGACAGCGGATCGGCCAGCATGACGAAAGCGGTGGCGAGCTCGGCCGGCTGAGCCGGCCGCTTCATCGGGACGTTGCTGCCGAACTTGGCCACCGTGTCGGGCGGCATGGTCGACGGGATGAGCGGCGTCCAGACCGGGCCGGGCGCGACGGCGTTGGCCCGGATCCCCTTTTCGGCCAGGAGCTGAGCCAGGCCGGCGGTGAAATTCTGGATGGCGCCCTTGGTCGTGGCGTAGGCCAGCAGAGTCGGGTTGGGGAAGTCGGCGTTGATCGAAGCGGTGTTGATGATGGCGCCGCCCTTGTTCATGTGCCGCACCGCTGCCTTGGTCAGGTAGAACATCGCATGGATGTTGACCTTGAAGGTCAGGTCCCATTCCTCGTCACTGATGTCCTGGATGTCCTTGAAGGTCGCCTGGTGGGCGGCGTTGTTCACCAGGATGTCGATGCCGCCGAGCTTGGCGACCGCCTCGTCGACGATCTTGCGGCAGTGCGCAGGTTCCTGGATCTCGCCGGGGAGCAGGACGCACTTGCGGCCCTCCTGCTCGACCCAGCGCGCCGTTTCCTTGGCATCGCCATGCTCGCAGAGATAGGCGATCAGCACATCGGCGCCTTCGCGCGCGAAGGCGATCGCCACGGCCCGGCCGATGCCGCTGTCGCCGCCGGTGATGATGGCGCGCTTGCCGGCCAGCCGGCCCGAGCCGCGATAGGATTTCTCGCCGTGGTCGGGCACGGGTTTCATTTCCGGCGTCGTGCCGGGCATCGTCTGCTGTTGCTTGGGCAGAGTGGTCTGCTCGCTCATGGTCATCTCCGCTGCAGTGTGGTTTGCAGGCCAACGTGGCGACGAACCATCGCGTTGCCGCCTCGCCCGAAGCGCTACCAGCGCTCTTTTGTCTCTTTCTCGGGCAGCTCCCCGACCAGGCCCGCCCACGATATGCCGCTCTCCGCGCCGTAGTTGTGCACGGGCATCACCTGCTCGGGATCGTCCAGGGTCCCGGCGGCAAGCGCAATGTCGGTGCGATCGTCATAGCTGAGGGCCATGGGTGTTCCACAGCGGCCGCAATGCGAGCGCGTGGCGATCGGCGAGGCCCGGAACATGGCGGGCGTGCCTTCCCAGCGGACGTCCGAGCGCTCGAACCACACCAACGTGGCGAAGGCTGCGCCCGTCCAGCGCCGGCACATGCTGCAGTGACAATGATGGACGATCTTCGGAGGCACGCTGGTGCTCCAAGACGTGTCGCTACAAAGACATCGGCCGGACAGCATCGTCATGCCCTCTTCTGATGGCGACCGACGTCAAGGCTTCAGCGACGTCAGCGCAGGCTCCTCGCGCAGGCGCTCTTCGATCTCTGGTTGGCCAGGCGTTCCGGTCTGAAACGCCTGCGTAAGGTGCTTCATGTATTCCTCGCGTCGCTTGGGCGGCAGCATCGGCTCGTTTGTGTCAACGACGGCGTCGATGAGGACGGGACCATCGTGGGCGAAGGCTTCGCCAAGCACGCCACGGACCTGATCTGGATCGTCGATCCGCATGCCACGCACGCCCATTGCCTCCGCGACCTTGGCGAAGTCGATCGGCGCCAGCTCGCATCCGAATTCGGGATTGCCCATGAACAGCATCTGCTCCCACTTGATCTGCGCGAGCGAGCCGTTGTTCAGCACCACGACCTTGATCGGCAGGCCGTAGCGCGCCGCCGTGGCGAGCTCGGCCACGGTCATGCTGAGCCCGCCATCACCTGTCACGGCCACCACCTGACGTCCCGGGAAGGCGATGGCCGCCGCTATGGCATACGGCAGGCCGCATCCCATGCACGCAAGGGTGCCCGACACCGCGAAGCGCTGGCCATCGCGGATCATCAGGTATTGCGCCGCCAGACCGGTGTTGTGGCCGCTGTCGACGGCAATGATGGCGTCGTCGGCCAGGCAGCATCAAGCTCATGCACCACGCGCTGCGGCTTCATCGGCTTGCCGGGGCGGGCAGCGCCTTCACGCAGCGCCTCCAGCCATTCGCTTTTCCACTTTTGCGTCTGCTCGAGGAAGCCGCGGTCCAATTTGCGCTCGAGCTTCTCGTTCAGGGTCTTCAACGAAAGCCGGGCATCGCCGGCTACAGGGGCATCGACCGCGTAGCGCAGTCCGATACGCCTGGCGTCGATGTCGATCTGGACGGTGCGCGCCTGCCCGGGCGGCGGATAGTACTCAACGTAAGGAAACCCAGAGCCGACGATCAGCAGCGTGTCGCATTCGGCCATCACTTGTTGCGAGGCGCGCGCACCAAGGTAGCCGACGCCTCCGGTGACGTGCGGATGCGTATCGGGAAGAACGGCTTTGCCGAGCAGGGCTTTTGCGATCGGTGCGCCCAGCAGCTCTGCGGTGCGCGCCAGCTCATCCCCTGCACCAAGCGCGCCCTGGCCAGCGAGGATCACGACTTTCCGCCCCGCATTCAGGATTTTTGCCGCCTTGTCGATCGCCTGTCGCTCGGGGAAGACGCATGGCCGCGCCACGCCGATGTTGGGATCGAGCTTGTGCCGGGGCGAGGGTTTGTCCTGCGACAGTGCCTGGTCCTGGATGTCCGCCGGGATGGCAATGTGCGCCACCGCGCGCTCAGCAAGAGCCATTCGGCACGCCAGGGTCGTCGCTTGCCGGACATGCTGTGCACCGTAGATGGCCGTCGAATAGGCGGCGACGTCCTGAAACAGCCGTGAATGGTCTATGTCCTGCTGCGTCCCGGTCTGTATGAGATCGTGATAGGGCAGGCCGGTGATCGCCAGCACCGGGGCGCGGTCGAACTTCGCATCGTACAGGCCGGTCAGCAGATGGCTGCCACCCGGACCGGTCGTCGCCAGGCATACCCCCAGCTTTCCGGTCCACTTGGCATAGGCGGTCGCCATGAAAGCCGCAGCCTCCTCATGACGGGCCTGGATGAAGCGGACGCGATCACGTCGCGTACGCAGGGCTTCCATGATGCCGTTGATCCCGTCACCCGGCAGACCGAACACGACCTCGACGCCCCACTCAGCCAGGGTGTCGATCAGGATATCCGAAGCGGTTTCCGCCATGCGCCTCCACCTCCCAGCGAAAGGAAAGGCCGGCGCGGGCGCGCGACAGCCGATTGGCCGCCGTCACTTGAGCTTGCTCACCTCGTCGAGGTGGGTCTTCAAGGTCGGCAGCATGTCGTTGGCGAACTGCTTCATGCGTGCATTGTCGCCGCCTCTGGCATAGGCCTCGAACATCGCGACCGTCTCGGTATGGCCGTCCGTCTGGGCCTTGATGTAGGCGGTGTCGAAGGAAGTGCCGTCCTTCTTCTTGAGGTCGTCGAGCAGCGCCTGATGTTTGGCGTCGAGCTTCTCCGCTGGAGGCGTCAGCTTCGCATCGGCGACAGCCTGCTTGAACTTGGCGCCGGCGCCGGTGTGATCGGTCACCATCTGGTTGGCGAACGCCTTGACCTTGTCGTTCTTGGTCTTGGTCAGCGCCACCTTGCTGCTCTCGATCTCGAACAGATTGGCGACGGCCGTGCTGGCGAGGAAGGTCGAGGTTGAGGGCGTGGCCATCGCCGGCGCGGCAGCCTGCTTGGCTGCGGGAGACTGGGCGGGAGTCTGGGCGAATGCGGGAGCCGTGGCCAAAGCCAGCGGCAGGGTCGCAGCGACAAGCCATAATGCAGTGCGTCTCATGGAGGTCCTCCTGCTGTTGGTCATTTCTTCAATCCCGAGCCCGGCTCGGCCATCGAACGATGCTGCTCTGCGACCATCCCCGCCGGCAGGATGTGGGAGATCGCCGCGCGCAGCTTGTTCTGCCAGCCGGTCACGACGTCGCCCTCACCGTCCATCATCGCCTTGAAGCCGGTCTCGGCGACCTCGGCCGGATCGTCCTTCTTCGACTGGCCGACCTTGGTGTCGAGCATGTCGGCGCGCTCGAAAAACTCGGTCTCGGTGGCACCCGGCATCAGGCACGTTACGGTGACGCCCGTGCCCTTGAGCTCGGCGCGGATGGCGAAGGAGAAGGAATCGAGGAAGGCCTTGGTGCCGTTGTAGACCGCTTGGTAGGTGCCCGGCATGAAGCCCGCGATCGACCCGGTGATCAGGATGCGGCCGTGCCCCACCGAACGCATCTGCCGGGCGACCTTGTGGATCAGGTAGACCGTGCCGGTAACGTTGGTGTCGATGACATGGCGCATGTCGTCGAAGCTCTGGTCGACGAAGGCATGGCCGAGTCCCCGCCCGGCATTGGCGAGCAAGGCATCGATCGGCCGCGAACCGACCGTCGCGAGCAGCTTGTCGACGCCTTCGGTGGTCGCGAGGTTGACCTCGACCGCCTGCACGACCGCGCCTTCGGCCTCGAGCCGTCTCGCGGCTTCGTGGATCTCCGGCTCGTCGGCGGCGATCAGCAGATCGAAGCCGTTCCTGGCGCACTGTCGGGCCAGCTCGAAGCCGATGCCGCTCGATGCGCCCGTCACGATCGCCAGCATGTTGGATGAGTTCATGGTTTCATCACCACCTTGATGCAGCCGTCCTTCTTGTCGCGAAACGTCTTGTAGAGCTCGGGTCCCTCCTCGAGCGTGGCGCGATGGCTGATCACGAAGGACGGATCGATCTCGCCTTTCTCGATTCGCTCGAGCAACGACGGCAGGTAACGCTGCACCGGCGTCTGGGCCATGCGCAGCGTCAGGCCGCGATTGATGGCCGACCCCATCGGGATCTTGTCCAGGAACCCACCATAGACGCCGACCACCGAAACCGTACCGAAGTTGCGGCAGCAATGGATCGCCTGGCGCAGCACATGCGGCCGGTCCGTGCCCATGAAGGTCGCGACCTTCACCCGGTCGATGACGGAATCGAAGCTCCCCCGGGTCTCGGGCTCGGTGCCCACCGCATCGATGCAGGCATCGGCGCCGCGGCCGTGCGTCAGGTCCTGGATGCGGTCGTAGACGTCCTCGGCCATGAAATCGATGGTTACGGCGCCGGCCTGCCGCGCCAGCGCCAGGCGCTCGGGCACGGTGTCGATGGCCAGCACGCGGCCTGCTCCCAGCAGGAAGGCGCTGCGGATGGCGAACTGGCCGACCGGGCCGCAGCCCCATACCGCGATCGTATCGTCCGGCTGGATGTTGCAGAATTCGGCGGCCATGTAGCCGGTCGGAAAGATATCGGACAGGAACAGGACCTGCTCGTCGCTCAGTCCATTCTCGATCTTGATCGGCCCTGAATCGGCATAAGGCACGCGCAGATACTCGGCTTGGCCGCCGGCATAGCCGCCGAGAAGGTGCGAATAGCCGAACAGGCCGGCCGGCGAATGACCCCACAGCTTCTCGGCCTTGGCGCGGTCGGGGTTTGTGCGCTCGCAGCCGGAGAAAAAGCCCTTCTTGCAGAAGAAGCACTCGCCACAGGCGATCGTGAAGGGCACGACGACGCGGTCGCCGACCTTCAGCTTCTTGTTCTCCGCGCCGACCTCGACCACCTCGCCCATCGTTTCATGACCGATGATGTCGCCGCTCTGCATGCCGGGAATGACGCCGTCGAAGATGTGGAGATCCGAACCGCAGATCGCGCAGGCCGTGACCTTGATGATGGCGTCGCGAGGATGCTCGATTTTCGGATCCGGGACGCTCTCGCAGCGCATGTCGCTCTTGCCGTGCCATGTGAGGGCTTTCATGGACGGCCGGTCCTGTTGGAGGGACGCACGCCGCGTTCTCGCAGCACGGCAGCCTGCGCGTGGTGACGTTGGGATTGCATGAGGTGCTAATGACCCGATGACAACGGCAGTTGCAGTCGGCCGTCGATTTGTGGGCTCGCCAATCCCGCGCCGAGCAGCAGGCGGATGCCGAGAGGCGAGAGCGCGATCCCCCGGCCCTGACGATGCCGCGCCCGATAACGAGCAACATGTCAGGACCGGGAAGGAGTTGCATGATGAGGACGGCGACACCAAAGGCGACGAGCGTCCCCACTTCAGGCATGGCCTTCGCTCAGGACGGGCGCAGCACGGAGACGCGGCGGGGAAACCGGTGTCGCCCGAGGCCGGCAATCAGCTGCGTCGATAATGCGCCCGCGTCGGCCACGGCGACGCCGTCGCTTGATGCCGGTACACCGGCCGCTTCGAGAAGCGCCTCCGCATCGGGCGCGACGGCGATCGGCTTGCCATGCCGCCATGCCTCATGGACGAAGCGCTGCGCCAGCGTCTGCGCGGCCAGCGCCGGCCCGATACCGGTCGGCACGAGCACGGCGTCGTAGACGACCGATGGCGCGTTGGCTGCGGCGCGATTGACCTTCATCGGCCCATCGCTCGCAGAAACGGCGCCGGCGTGCGGCCCGATGGTTTCAGGCACCAGCTCGGCTCCGGTCAGCGCCTCGAGGATCGCCTCGACCTCGGCGGTGTCGACACCGTCACCGACCAGCACGGCGATCTTGCGGCCTTTGATGGTCGGCACAGGCTTGTCCATGCTGAGCGCCGGCGACTTGAGCTTATCGGCATCCTTGCGCAGGGGACCGGCGGGCGTCGGCGCGGATGGCGTCGGCGCCTCGGGCGTGCCGGCGGGGCTGACGGCGATGCCGGTCGCCTCAGAGACCATCGCCGCGAGGTCCTTGTGAATGTTCACCAGGATCTCGTTCATGGTGCGGTCGCGCACGACCTCGTCGACGACCTGGTTCAGCTCGAAGGCGAAGGCCGCCGCGATGTGGTCCTTCTCCCAGTCGCTCATACTGTTCCAGAACTGCGTCGCCTGGCTGAAATGGTCGGCGAAGCTCGGGCTGCGCTCGCGCACTTTGGTGTTCTCGGGCTCGCGGGTCGCGACCGAGCGGAAGGCCGCCGCCGCTTCGGGCCGGTGCATGGGGCAGCCACCGCCCAGGCTGTTGGGGAAGTACGAGACCCGCCCCTTGTTGATGGTCATACGGGCAAAGCCGTCGCGCTGGTTGTTGTCGGCCGGCCGCAGAGATCGGTTGATCGGCAGCTCGTGGAAGTTCGGCCCGACGCGGCGCAGCTGGGTATCGATGTAGGAGAACAGCCGGCCCTGCAGCAGCGGGTCGTTGGTGAAGTCGATGCCCGGAATGATGTGGCCGGTATGAAAGGCCACCTGCTCGGTCTCGGCGAAGAAGTTGTCCGGATTGCGGTTGAGCGTCAGCTTGCCCACCGGGACCACCGGCACGATCTCCTCGGGAATGATCTTGGTGGCGTCGAGCAGGTCGAAGCCGAACTTCTGCTCGTCGGTCTCCTCGACGACTTGCAATCCAAGCTCCCATTCGGGGAAGTCGCCGCGCTCGATCGATTCCCACAGGTCGCGACGATTGAAGTCGGGGTCCTTGCCGGAAATCAGCTGCGCCTCCTCCCAGACCAGCGAGCACACGCCCTTCAGCGGCTTCCAGTGGAACTTCACGAAGCGCGACCGGCCTTCGGCGTTGACCAGCCGGAAGGTGTGCACGCCGAAGCCTTCCATCATGGCGAAGCTGCGCGGCAGAGCGCGGTCGCTCATCACCCACATCAGCATGTGGGCGCTCTCCGGGGTCAGCGACACGAAATCCCAGAAAGTGTCGTGCGCCGACTGGGCCTGCGGGATCTCATTGTGCGGCTCGGGCTTCACCGCATGGATGAGGTCGGGGAACTTGTTGGCGTCCTGGATGAAGAACACCGGCATGTTGTTGCCGACCAGGTCCCACACGCCGTCCGGCGTGTAGAACTTCACGGCGAAGCCGCGCACGTCGCGCGGCGTGTCGGTCGAGCCGCGCGACCCGGCCACCGTCGAGAAGCGCACGAAGACCGGCGTCTCGACGGCCGGGTCCTGCAGCGGCGCCGCCATGGTGAGAGCGGCCTGGCTTTCGTAGACTTGGAAGACGCCATGGGCCGCGGTACCACGCGCATGGACCACGCGTTCGGGAATGCGCTCGTGGTCAAAGTGCGTGATCTTCTCGCGCATCAGGATGTCTTCGAGCAGCGTCGGCCCGCGCACGTGCGACTTCAGCGAATTCTGGTCGTCGCTGACCCTCACGCCCTGGTTGGTTGTCAGTTCCTGCCCCGGGGCCAACGTGTCGGCACGCAAGCTGGCGGTCTTGTCGGTCTCCTGCGGCGGCGACGGCGGTTTGTCGTTTGGCGTCAACTGCCCGGAGGTGCGCGGCAACATCGGCGGTAGGGTTTCGTTCGGCTCGGTGCCCATGGGAGTCTTCGGTTTGGCGCTCGACTTCTTTGCGTGAACCGTGCGCTTGGCTGGCCGTTTGCTGGGCATGTTGTTGATTTCCCTTTGCTCGCTGTCTGTGGACACAGGGCAACGAGGCGGCCAGTCTAGAGTTGCTCTAAGAAGTGAACGGAGCTGCGCCCTATCGCACCGTGCCCCTCGGATCGAGAGCCTTTCGCCCAACGCGTGGAAAATGCCGTCGGAAACAGTAGACACCCGAGCGTCTAATGTTCTGACAGTGGTGCGGAGCGCCACCGCGGCGATCGGGCCCCAAGGGGCACCGATCTTTGACATTTCGAAACCTGAAAAACACTAGAGACCAAAACACTGGATGCCGGCCGTCGTCCTACAGAGTTTTCCGGGTCAGCCGGAGGAAATGGTGACGAAACATTAGACACCGGAATGTCTAATGTTGTGACCATCAGCCCCGCGCCCGCCCCTCGGCGCACCGCGATCACCGGCGCCAGCGAGCGCGTGGCGCGCACGATGCGTTTTCAACTGACAACAATTAAAGGTCAGGGCTCTGGATGCCGGCCCTTCCTCTGCCGCCCCTTGGAAACGCCGGATATGCCAGCAAAACAACGGCCACCAGCTCGTCCGACAAGGGTCGAACGGTTCAGCGCCGATTGGCGCGCGGCTGCCAACGGCCGCTCGCGCGCCGGACGCCAGCAATGACCACGCGGCCGACGTGGCAGCACGGGGCGTCCGGCGGCGCCAGGTGGGCCGCCATGATGCCATATCCAACGATGCATAGAGCGAACGGCGCCTAGGGGCGCCGGTATGGTGACGCTTACGCAACCCGAAAAACAAGCGAGGCAGACCGCCGGATGCCGGCCGTGCCTGCGCAGCGTTCCTGTCCGGTCCCGGAAAACGGACAAAGACGCCTGAGGTCGAGCGGCCGGTCAGGGTCCGGCGCGCGCGCTCATCGGCTGCCTTCGAATCGGACGATGCGGTACAGGCCTGCTCGACGGCTTGGCGACCTCCATCCGTATCCGGTTGTGGAACCTTTCGGCAGGTCCGGACGCGATGCAGGTCGGTGTCGTTCTCGCAGGTTGGCCGTCCGCGGCCATCGTGCCAATCCTCTCGAAGAGCGTCGGCAGGGATAAGCCACAAAATCCGGTAAGGAAGTCAACTCGTCTCCAGTCCGAAGCGCACGACGCGGCGCTGGCAGTGCTTGCAGGCGATGAAACGACGGGAGTGAACGATGCCATGAGCCAACCTCGCTGGTTGACGGTCAGCGGGATGGGCCAGAACTTTGCGCTCGGGAGTCAAGAGTGTCCTCATGGGATTGTCGTAAGCATGAGCGGGAACGGAGCCCTGCGGCCCGCCGAACCGTTACATCCCGCGATGCTTACAATCGACGATGCGCAGCACAGCGACCTTCGTAGCGGACGTGCGCCATGGACAGGCGGCCCACGGCCGCCGCGCCGGCCGCTCGACCAGGACACACGATGCGACGTCCTGGTCGTCGGGGCGGGCATCACGGGAGCGATGGTCGCCGAACGGCTGGTCCGCGAAGGCCGCGACGTATGCATCGTCGACCGCGAGCGGCCGGGGATGGGAAGCACGGCGGCGAGCACGGCGATGCTGCTGTGGGAGATCGACCGGCCGCTCGCCAGCCTTACCGAACTCTATGGGTTCGAGCAGGCGGCGCGCATCTATCGACTGAGTTTTGAGGCGGTGCGTGGGCTGCGGTCGCTCGTCAAGCAGCGTCAGATCGCGTGCCGGATGCGCGCGCGGAACTCCCTCTACCTCGCAGCCGATACGACGGATGTCCACGCCTTGATGAAGGAGCATGAGCTGCGGGCACGCGCCGGCCTGCCCGGCCATTTCCTCGATTACCAGACGCTACGCCGGCAATTCGGCATCGACCGCGAAGCCGCTTTGCTGTCACCGGGCGCAGCCGATGCCGATCCGCTCTGCCTTGCCCATGGGCTGACCGCCCGCGCGGTCAAAAGCGGCGCCCGCCTGTTTGACGGCGATGCTTTGCGTTACGACGCCGCTGGACGACGTATGGCAGTCACCCTGGACAACGGCCATTCGATCGAAGCCGACTGGGTCGTGCTCGCCACGGGCTACGTGATGCCGGACTTCGTGGCCTCGGAGATCCATCGAGTGACGACGACCTGGGCAGTCGCCACCCCGCCGCAGCCGCCGCCTCGCCAATGGCCTGGCGAGGCGCTGATCTGGGAGGCCACTGAGCGCTATCTCTACCTGCGGACAACCGGCGATCATCGCATCATCGTGGGTGGCGGCGACGATGACGCCATTACCGAACCGGACGATCGCGCGAAGGCGACGCGGGACAAATGCCGCTACCTGTTGACCAGCCTCAGCCGGCTTCTACCAGACGCCGCGGCATGCGCCGAGACGGCTTGGTCCGGCGTTTTCGGAACGACAGCGGACGGTCTGCCCCTGATCGGTCCGGTGCCGGACCATCCGCGCATCCTCGCAGCCTACGGCTATGGCGGCAACGGCATCACCTTCGGCTTCATCGCCGCGCAGTTGATCGCCGGCCTGATCGGCGGGCGCCACGCCCCCTGGTACGACGACTTCCCGGTCGACCGGCCGCTGCCCGGCGCGCTCAAGTAGCCGGCAGCAACCGCTGCACCAGCCCCCTCGTTGGCCGGCACATCCACTGAAGGAGGATGCCGTGAACGCACGCGATGAGGCGACCCGGTCGCTCTGGATGCGCGTAGAGGTCCTGCCCGATGCACCGGTGGCCCAAGGTGCCCTCACCGCCGACACAGTGATCGTGGGCTCAGGCATCGCCGGCCTGTCGGCGGCCTACGAGCTCGCGAGTGCCGGCGGGAAGGTGATCGTCGTGGACCGCGGCTCGATCGCCGGCGGAATGACCTCGCGCACGACAGCGCATCTCGCGCCGATCTGCGACGATGCCATCAGCAGCCTGATCGACCTGCGCGGCGAGGACATGGCCCGGCAGTTCCAGAAGAGCCAGGAGGCGGCCGTCGATCGCGTCGAGGCGATCGTCGGCGAGCTCGGCGCCAATTGCGGATTCCGGCGGCTGGACGGGTTCCTCTTTCCGGCCGTCGGGATGAAGCGGGGAGAAGCGAAGGAGCAGCTCGACAAGGAGTACGCCGCCGCCCAGAAGGCCGGCGCAGCAGTCGAGCACGCCAAGGGGGTCCCTTTCGTCGGCTTCAAGACCGCGCCGGCGCTGCGCTACCCGCGCCAGGGGACGTTCCATCCCCTGAAATACCTGCAGGCGGTGGCGCGCGCGGTCGTGGACAAGGGCGGCAGGCTGTTCGCCGACAGCCCAGTGGTTAGCGTCGAGGCGTCGCCGCAGGGCGTCGAGGTGCACCTGCAGAACGGCGGCCGCGTGTCGGCGGCCCATGCCGTCGTCGCCACCAACTCGCCCATCAACAAACGGGTCGAGCTGCACAGCAAGATGGCGCCCTACCGCACCTATGCCATGGCGTTCGCCATCGGCCGCGATGTGCTGCCGGACGCGCTGTACTGGGACATGGCCGATCCCTACCACTACGTCCGCCTCCATCCCGGCTCGGGCAACGACGACTGGCTGATCGCCGGCGGCGAGGACCACAAATCGGGCGAGGCTGATGACGGCGCCGAGCGGTTCGGGAAGCTCGAAGCGTGGATCCGCAAGCTGGTGCCCGAGCTCGGCAAGGAGGCCTACCGCTGGTCGGGCCAGGTCATGACCACCCTGGACCATTGCGGCTATATCGGCCGCGATTCCCACGACGAGCGGGTCTTCGTGGTGACGGGCGATTCGGGCCAGGGCATCACGCACGGCGCTCTCGCTGGCCTGCTGATCAAGGAACTGATCCTGTCGGGATCGAGCCCCTGGGAGAGCGTCTACGATCCGTCGCGCAAGAGCGCCAAGGCGCTCGGCACCTACGTCAGCGAGAACGTGACAGCGATCAAAAACTTCGCGGAGTACCTGCTGCCCGGCGAGCTGGACTCGCTCGACGCCCTGAAGCCCGGGGAGGGCGGCATCCTGCGCGACGGCCTGAAGCGCCTGGCGGCGTGCCGCGACCGTGATGGCGCCTTGCACGTGCGGTCGGGCGTGTGCACGCACCTCGGATGCCACGTCAATTGGAACTCGACGGAGCAGTGCTGGGACTGCCCCTGCCACGGCTCGCAGTTCGCGCCCGACGGTGCGGTGCTGAACGGGCCGGCTCTCTCGCCGCTGGAAGAAGCGGAGGCGCCGTCCGAGCGAAAGCGCCGACACGCCTAGACCGCGGGCCAACGTACTGCGTCGCCAGCTGAATTTCACACAGCTGGCAACCATCGCGCGCGTCGCACTTTGTCTCGTCACGAACCACCCAATACCGACGGAGAAATTCATGACGAAGACGATCTCGCTGCTCGCCACCGCCGCTATCGGCTTGGCGATTGCGGCGCCGGCCTGGGCGGCGAGCGACGCCGAATGCCAGGACATGTGGAAGAAGGCCGACGCCAACGCCGACGGCGTGCTGTCCGACAAGGAATCGATCCGCTACGTCGCGCTAATGCGCGTCGGCGACCGCACGATCGCCACCGAAGGCAAGATCACCCAGGCCGAGTTCATGGATGCCTGCAAGGCCGACATCTATGCGCCGCGTAAGGCAGACGCCGGCGCGCCGCTGAAGGGCGCCAACAGCTTCACCGAAGGCCAGGCCAAGGATCGCGCCATCGCCCATGGCAACGTCGACAGCGTCGCCGGGCTGAAGAAGGACGACGACGGCATCTGGCGCGGTACCGGCACCCAGGCCGGCAAGACCGTGCAGATCGCGGTCGACTACAAAGGCAACGTCGTCACCACGGCGCAGCAGTAACCCCAGTACGGAGAAGACGACATGAAGACCGTATGCCGAGTCTATGACAGCTATTCCCAGGCGCGCGCCGCCGTCGACGCCCTCGAATCGGCGGGCATTGCCAGCGCCGACATCAGCATCGTCGCCAACAAGTACGTCAGCGCTGAACATGCCGACGTCGACGAAGTCTCGGGCGCGGCCGCGGGCGCCGGTGTCGGCGGCGCCCTGGGCGGCGGCGCCGGCCTGCTGGCGGGCCTCGGCCTGCTCGCCATTCCGGGCCTCGGCCCGGTCGTGGCGGCAGGCTGGCTGGCCGCAACGGCGGCCGGCGCGGCAGCCGGCGCGGCGACCGGCGGCATCGTCGGCGCGCTGGTCGATGCCGGTGTCGATCGCAAGCATGCCGATGTCTATTCGGAATCGATCCGTCGCGGCGGCACCATGGTGACAGCCCGGGTGGCCGATGCGGATGCCGGCCGCGCCGAGACCCTGATGGCGACCTACAAGCCCATCGACCCGGTGGTGCGCGGTGAGGAGTACCGCAAGACCGGCTGGCAGACCTTCGATGACAAGGCGCCGGTCTACCGGCCGAACCAGACCGAGATCGACCGCATGCGGGCGACCTGGCCGGGCTGAACGCAGCACGGACCTACGAACCAAGGCAAGGGCAGGCGAAAGCCTGCCCTTCGTCTTTTCGGCCACACGTCTTTTCCGCCACCCGTCGGCGCGCAACGTCTCATGGTCCGTCTCGTTGTGCGTGTGGTTTTCACCAACAACCGTCCAGACAGAGGTTATTCCATGCCAACCCGCGACAAGCCCGACGCCATCGCCCTGCTCAAGGAAGACCATCGCAAGGTCGAGGACCTGTTCGAGAAGGCCGAGAAGGCGCGCGATGCGGACCGCAAGAAGTTGCTGGTCCAGCAGATCTGCACCGAGCTGATGATCCACTCGATGGTCGAGGAGGAGATCTTCTATCCGTCCTGCAAGGACAAGATCGAGGACGAGGACCTGCTCGAGGAAGGTTATGTGGAGCATGACGGCGCCAAGGTCCTGATCGCCGAGCTCCTGGACAGCGAGCCCGACGCCGAATTCTACGACGCCAAGGTCACGGTGCTGTCGGAGATGATCAAGCACCACGTCAAGGAGGAAGAGAAGCGCTCGGAAGGCCTGTTCGCCCAGGCGCGCGACGCCGGCCTCGATATCGAGGCGCTGGGCGAGCGCATCATGGCGCGCAAGGAGGAGCTGAAGCAGGAGTTCGCCGGCGGCAACCTGCCGCCGCCGCACACCCGCACCTTCTCCGGTCACAAGCTGGTGCAGGACAATCCCGTCGCCGCGGCTGGCGACGACTGATCGCCGAGACTGATGCCGCTGTTCCTGCTCGACCGCGACGGCGTCGTCGTGGTCAACCGCAAGGACAATATCAAGAGGCCCGCCGGCCTGGAGTTGATCGCCGGCGCGGCGGAGGGGATCGCGCGCTTGACCGATGCCGGCATCAGCGTCGCAATCTGCACCAATCAGCCCGAGGTGGCGCGCGGCGTCATGAGCCGCGAGGAACTCGATGCCGCGCATGAGGCCCTGGCCGGCATGCTGGCCGCCAAGGGCGCCCGCATCGGCCGTATCCTGCCCTGCATCTGCGATCGTAAGACGCCGCGCATGAAACCCGCCGCTGGCATGCTGCGGGAAGCGCTTGCCGGCTACGATGCGAGTGCCGCCGATACCCCGTTCGTCGGTGACCAGCTCGACGATCTCAAGGCAGCCTTCCATGCCGGCTGCCCGCGTGTGCTGGTGCGGACCGGCTTGGGACGAAAGGCCCTGGAGCGCGGGTTGCCCCAGTATCTCCAGCCGGTCGCCGTCTACGACGACCTTGCCGCAGCTGTCGACGCCCATTTGGGCAACCACGCAGGCGGTGGCGGCATTCCTCCCACACCATGAGCGAACATCCTGACCAAACCGACCGGACGGCGCGCGCCATGCGCGACGATGTCGAGCGTCTGGCCCGTGGCCGGCCCTGTCATTGGGTGCCCGTGCACGACATCACCCAGCGCCTGGGGCTCGATGACGCCGCGGGCGACGCGGCCGTCCGGCGGGCCATCGTGCAAGGTTGGTTCGTGGCCGACAGCGACCCGCCGCACAGTGTCCGCCTGAGCGTGGTGCAGACGGCAAGTTGAAGACCTATTTGCGGCGAAGTCGGGAGCCAGGAGAAGCGGCGTGCGTTCACTTCGCTCTGCCGCAAAGGAAAGTTCGTGTCCCCATCGCCCGTTCGTCGTTCGCGCCTGTCGGAAGGCCTGCCCTATCCCCTCGGCGCGACGTGGGATGGGCTGGGCGTCAACTTCGCGCTGTTCTCGGCCAATGCCACCAAGGTTGAACTCTGCCTTTTCGAGGAGGGCGGCCAACGCGAGGTCGAACGCATCGCCCTGCCGGAGTACACCGACGAAGTCTGGCACGGCTACCTGCCCGATGCGCGGCCGGGCACGGTTTATGGCTATCGCGTCCACGGGCCGTACGAGCCCGCCGCCGGCCACCGCTTCAATCCCAACAAGCTGCTGATCGATCCCTACGCCAAGCAGATGATCGGCCATATCGAGTGGAACCCGGCGCTGTTCGGCTACAAGGTCGAGAGCGGCGACGACCTCAGCTTCGACGACCGCGACAGCGCGTCCTACACGATGAAGGCCGCCGTGATCGACACGGCCTTCACCTGGGGCAACGGCCGGCGGCGCATCGCCTGGGAGAACACCGTCGTCTACGAAGCACACGTCCGCGGGCTCACGAAGCGGCACCCGGCGCTGCCCGAGCCCTTGCGCGGCACCTATGCGGGCCTGGCCAGCGCGGAGATCACCGCCTACCTCGGTTCGCTCGGCGTCAGCACGGTGGAGCTGCTGCCGGTGCACACCTTCGTCGACGACAGCTATCTGCTCGACAAAGGCCTGAAGAACTACTGGGGCTACAACAGCATCGGATTCTTCGCCCCGGCGCGGCGCTACGCGGCCAACGCCGACTTCGCCTTTGCCGAGTTCAAGGAGATGGTGGCGCATCTGCACGATGCCGGCCTCGAGCTGATCCTCGATGTCGTCTACAACCACACCGCGGAAGGCAACCAGCTCGGCCCGACGCTCTCCTTCAAGGGCATCGACAACGCGTCCTACTACAGGCTCGCGCCCGACCCGCGGCACTACATCAACGACACCGGCACCGGCAACACGGTGAACCTTTCCAACTCGCGCGTGCTGCAGATGGTGATGGACAGCTTGCGCTACTGGGCCAACGACATGCGCGTCGACGGCTTCCGCTTCGACCTCGCCACCATCCTGGGGCGCGAGCCGCACGGCTTCCACGAGGATGGCCGCTTCCTCGATGCCTGCCGGCAGGACCCGACGCTCAGCCAGGTCAAGCTGATCGCCGAGCCGTGGGATATCGGCCCGGGCGGCTATCAGGTCGGGCGCTTCTCGCCGGGCTGGGCGGAATGGAACGACCGCTACCGCGACACGGTTCGCGCCTACTGGCGCGGCGACGAAGGGCAGCTGCCCGAGCTCGCGGCGCGACTCACGGCTTCTGCCGATCTGTTCGCCAAGCGCGGACGCAAGCCGTGGGCCTCGATCAACTTCGTGGCGGCGCATGACGGCTTCACGCTGGCCGACCTCGTCACCTACAGCGACAAGCACAATGAGGCGAACGGCGAGGACAACCGCGACGGCCACGGCCACAATCTTTCGGCCAACTACGGCGTCGAAGGACCGAGCGAGGATACGGCGATCCGCGAGACGCGCCTGGTCCAGATGCGCAACATGCTGGCGACCCTGCTGCTGTCGCGCGGCACGCCCATGCTGCTGGGCGGCGACGAGTTCGCGCGCAGCCAGGGCGGCAACAACAACGCCTATTGCCAGGACAACGAGATCACGTGGATCGACTGGCCAGGCATCGGTGCTGATGGGCGCGCCCAGGCAGAGTTCGTGCGCAAGCTCCTGATGATCCGCCGCAGCCTGCCGATGCTGCGCCGCGGCCGCTTCCTCACGGGCGCCTACGACGAGGAGATCGGCGTCAAGGACGCGACCTGGCTCAGGCCGGACGGCGCCGAGATGACGCAGGAGAACTGGGAGGACGGCCACGCACGATGCCTCGGCGTGCTGCTCGACGGCCGAGCCCAGGAGACCGGCATCCGCAGGATCGGCGACGATTCCACCCTGCTGATCGTCCTCAATGCCCATACCGAGGCGGTACCGTTCACGCTGCCGTCCGCCGCGGGCGGCAGCCGCTGGATCAAGCTCCTGGACACGCACAAACCCGGCGACACGGCGCTCGCCCGCTCGAAATTCGGCGAGCGCGTCGACGTGCCGGGCCGCGCGCTCCTGCTGTTCGTGCTGCAGCCTGCCCGCACCCCTCAGCGCGCGACAGCGGCGGAACGATCGTTCCAGCGCGTCGTGCAGACCGTCGAAGAGGCGGCCTTGAAGGCGGTGCGCTTCGGATTCGACTGATTGCGGCGCTCAATCCGCGTCAGCCGGAGAAGATTGCCGACTGCCCGCCGTCTGCCCTCGCAGGGCCTTCACCGCCTGGCAAAGGCGCGCGGCGCTGGCGCCGACATGGAGCGAACTGGCCCCGCCGGCATCGAGGCGGAACGCAAGTTCGTCGGCATGGGCACGAACCTGCTTGATCAGGGCGGCGACCAGAGGGGAATCGTCGGTTCGCGTCGGCTCCTGGCGCTTGCGGATCGTCTTCATCGTATCCCCTCCATCGGCTCTTTTCCGAGAAGCGACAGCAAGCGCGGCGCGGTTGCGCCGCCGAGGCGATTTCACCGGGTACCTGGACTGCTATTTGCGGTCACCGCAGCAACAGCGGCCGACGCCACGGCATTTGCCTTACAGGAGGTGGTCATGGCGATCCTTGGTACCTGGAGAGCGATCGGGTTCGAGCCGCCAGACCCTGCCTGCCGCTCGAGGTTGGACGGCACCGCGTCGCTGGTAACGCGCCTTCTCACCGAGCTGCAGAGCGCAATCCGCCGGCACGGCGCCGCGGCGCGCGAGCTCCTCATCGTTGTCTTCAACCTGGAGCACGGCGGCGCGCGCGTCGCCCTGCGCGAGCAGACGCTGGCCGAAGGCTATCCCTCCCTCACCACCGTTTTCGCTGAGATCGCTCGCGCCTGCGCGCAGGATCGTATCGGTGCCCATCAGCTGCGCTGCATCATGTTCGAAGAGGACGAGGTCAGGCTCATGCTCATCAACAAGAGTGGCCAGCCGGAAGCCTACGTCTTTCCGGTGCGGCCCGCCGAGGTGACGTGAGCGACGGCTGAGGGGCGCCCATAGGCCTTGGCTGACTGCACTGACGGCATCGGCAACGATGAAGCCTCGCCCGACGTTCACGGAGTGCAGAACGGAGCAACAGTGATGACGGCCGACGGCAATCCCACGCTCGATCCGCACCCCGGATCGAACACCGAGAAGCCCCCCGAAGAGTGGGTATCCGGCGACGATCCCATGACCGGAGCGCAGGCGTCCTATCTGACGACGCTCTGTGAGGAGGCCAAGGTCGAGCCGCCGGGCGGCGGACTCACCAAGGCCCAGGCATCGAAGCTCATCGACGAACTGAAGGCGCGACTCGGCCGGTAGTCATGGGCCGGTAGTCAGGAGCGAAGCCCCATGGATATCGGGACGGTCGTTGGACTGCTGGCGGCCGCCTGCACCACGCTCTCCTACGTCCCCCAGCTGAAGAAATGCTGGGAGACCGGTTCGGCGGGCGACCTCTCGCTGCGCATGTTCCTCATCCTCGCCACCGGCGTCGCCCTCTGGATCGGCTACGGCATCCTGCGCAGCGACTGGGTCATCATCGTCGCCAACGCGGTCAGCCTAATGCTTCTCTCCGGCATCCTGTGGTTCAAGCTCAGGCCACAGACTTCCAGCGCTCCGGCGCAGCAGCCGGCGGACGGCCAGGCGCTCCGTCGCAGCGAGGAGCGCTATCACGCCGTCGTGGAAAGCACGCGCGACTACGCGATCTTCACGACCGACCGCGCCGGCCGGATCGCCGACTGGTATCCCGGCGCGGCGGCGGTGTTCGGCTGGCCGCGCGAAGAAATCCTGGGCCAGCCGACCGACGTCCTGTTCGTGCCCGAGGACCGTATCGCGAACGCGCCGCGGCTGGAGCTGGAAACGGCGGCGGCCAAAGGGGTGGCGCCGGACGTGCGCTGGCATCAGCACAAGGACGGCAGCCGGGTCTTCATCGAAGGCAAGGTCGTGCCGATCGCCGGCATCCACGGACAGGAAGGCTTCCTGAAGATCGGCCAGGACATCACGGCGCGACGACGGGCCGAACGGGCGCTGCGGCGCAGCGAGCGGCATCTCCAGGTGATGGTGCGCGAACTGCAGCATCGCACGCGCAACGTCCTGGCCGTCGTGCAAGCCCTCTTCGAATCGACCGTGCGCGAAGTGGAGTCGCCCGAGGCGTTCCGGCGAAGCTTCAGCACGCGCCTCGCGGCGTTGTCGCGCGTCCAGGGACTGCTGGCGCCTCTCAAGGGGGACGAGACGCTGCGCTTCGAGGACTTGCTGCGCGGGGAGCTCGAGGCGCATGGCGCCGACCTGTATTCGTATGTGACGCTCGACGGACCGGCGGATGTTCGCCTGAAGTCGCGCCAGGTGCAGATCCTCGCGCTTGCCCTCCACGAGCTGGCGACCAATGCGGTGAAATACGGCGCATTGCTCTCGCCGGCTGGCCGCCTGGCCGTGCGATGGCGCGTCGATCGCACCAACGACCGAGATGAGCTCGAAGTCGACTGGCTAGAGACTGGCGTGGACATGCCGCCGGCGGCTGTCCTTTCGGGATATGGCCGGGAGCTGATCGAACGCGCGCTGCCTTATCAGCTCGACGCCAGGACCCTCTACGAGCTGACCGCCGACGGCGTCCACTGCACCATCGCCGTGCCTCTGGATGACTCCGAATGATTGGCCGCCGCATCCTGGTGGTGGAAGACGAATACCTGGTTGCCGAAGACGTGCGCCGGTGGCTGCAAGGCCTCGGCGCGGAGGTGATCGGGCCGGCGCCGAGGCTCGCGCGAGCGCATTCGCTCATTGCCGCGGAACGGATCGACGCCGCCGTGCTGGACATCCATGTTGCGGGCGAGCTGGTTTTTCCGGTAGCAGAGGCGCTGCACGAGCACCGAATCCCCTTCCTCTTCGTGTCCGGCTTCGATCGCTCGATCGTTCCGCGCCGCTTCGCGCACGTTCAGCTGCTTGAAAAGCCGCTTGCGCTCGAGACCCTGGCGGTGGCAATGGCTCGTCTTCTCGATAATTGACGCACCGGCTGCCGGCACAGCGCATGCGACAAAGTCACCGGTAACCTTGATGTTTCCCGCAGCAGGCTCCTAGTTATCGCGGAGACCGGGAGCAGGAATGACCAATGGATTGCACGCGGTACTCAGCCCCACGGAAGAAGTCGCGCTCAGACGAATTGCGCACGGCTCGCTGACGGTCGACGTCCGCAGTGCTGCCCGCCTCGTGCAGCTGGCGTTGGTCGAGCGCACGAAGACCGGCCTTCGCCTCACCGCGCTGGGACGACAGCGCATCGCTTCTCTGCCCAGGGCACCCATCCTGGGAGACACCGACCATGCCATGAGGCGGCTGGAGACCAGCCTGACTTACTGGACAGAGCAGGCGCGGCGGCGGCCGGCGCCACCGGCGAAGAACGAGGGACTGCGCGGCGTCAGCGTCCTCGTCGTGGAGGACGATTACCACCAGGCGCAGAAATTCGCCCAGGTCCTGAAGGCGGCCGAGGCCGACGTCGGCGCGCCCAGTCCCAGCGCCGCTGCCGCACTGGACCTGATTGCCAAGGCCGTCCCACAGTGTGCTGTGATCGACATCCATCTCGGCAGTGGTCCGTGCTATCGGGTGCCCCAGTGCCTCAAGGAACGCGGCGTGCCGTTCATCTTCGTGACGGCTTACGATCGCACCGGGCTGTCGCCGGCATTTGCCGACATCGAGTGCCTCGACAAGCCGGTCGACGACACGCGGCTGGTGGATACGCTGTCGCGCGTCTATGCATCGACAGTGCCGCCCCTGGAGTAACGGGCAACCTTACACGAGCGTTAGGTCTTCGATCTCGTGCTGCAATGCGCGAGCCTGATCGTAGAGGAGATCGCCCACCGCTTCGTCGATGGTGCGCATGGCGATCGCGACGTCGCGCGCCGTGGCGCCATGCTTTTCGGCCAGCCTGCCCAGGAGTTCGCGGATATCGGCCTTCGTCCGGGCCCGGTCCTTCTCGAGTTCGGCCAGGCGCTCCCAAGGATCAAGGTGGCTTTCGAGATGGCGCGCCCATCCCGCCGGCAGAAAGAGCTGGCTGCCCATGGTTCATCCTCTGTTGCCGCGTGCCCTGCCGAAGGCAACGGGAGGGCGGCCACCTCGTTGCTGCTGGCAGAGCTCGACCAAGAATTACGGGCGGCGCTGATGGCGACCGAAAGCCTCCTCCAGCATTTCCTGATGTACATCGTGGTGCCGGTCTGGCTGGTCGCCGGGCTGGCCGACTATTTCTGCCACAAGGCGACCCGCATCGAGCGAACCAGCGGCGTTGCGGAATCGCTGCTGCACCTGCTGCAGTTCGTCGAGGTCGGCGTGCCGCTGCTGGCAGCGCTGTTCCTGGAGATCAATGCGGCCGTGCTTCTCATCATGCTGGCCGGCCTGGTGCTGCATCAGGCAACCGCCGTGTGGGACGTGCGGTATGCCAACGCCACGCGACACGTTCCGCCGGTCGAGCAGCATGTCCACGGCGTCCTGGAGATGGCTCCGGTCATTGCCGCCGCCATCGTCGCCATCCTGCACTGGCCGCAGCTGCTGTCGCTCTTCGGCATCGGCTCGGCACCGCGTTTCGAACTGGAGTGGAAGCACGATCCACTGCCGGGCTGGTATCTCGTGGCCGTCCTGTCGGGCGTCGTCGTGTGCGGCGTGCTGCCCTACGGCGAGGAGCTGGTGCGCACCCTGCGCAACCGGCATCGCCGCGCGGTGGCGTGGACCGCACGCTGACTTAGCCGTTCTTGGGCGGTCACCAGAGCACGAACGACGGCCGCTGGATCATCAGCCAGAAGATCGCCAGCACCGCGGCGAAGGCGGGGAAGCCGAAGGCGAACCACAGGCCGAACAGGCGATGGTAGTCGGCGGGGAGGGCCTCTCCGGCGCGCGTCGCCGCCGCCGCCAGGTCACGCATGCGCATCTGCATCCACACCACCGGCAGCCAGAAGGCTCCTGTCAGAAGATAGAGGAAAACCGACACCAGGAGCCACCCTTCGGTCAGCGGGTAACCGACATGCAGCGCAAGCCATACGCCGGTGACCGGCTGGGCCACGACGGCCGTGGCGGTGAACAGGAAATCGGCGATGACGACGATGCGCGCCACGCCCGCGACCACCTGGAGTCGGCCGTCGCGATGCGCCAACAGCATGAAGAAGGCGATGCCGGCGCCGGTCCCCAGCAGCACGGCGGCGCCGATCACGTGCACGAACTTGAGGACGAAATAGAGCATCAGCGGTCGTCGACGATGCCGAGGGCGGCGAGGTGCAGGGCAAGGATGGGCAACACCTTCAGCATCGGGCCCATCGGGTCGCTCCACAGGCGCGGCACCAATACGGTGCCGATGATCGCATAGACGACGGTGACGACGAGCGCGGCCATGACGCCGCCGCGCGCGGTGCGGCGCCAGCCGATCGCGAGCCCCACGGCGATGTCGCACAGCGCCCCGGCGATCACGACCGCGGCCGCGGGCCAGCCGAAGACGCCGCCTTCATGCATCAGCGCGATGCCGTCCTGCCAACCGGGACCGAGCGCGATGACGCCGGTCGAAAGCCAGAACAGCGCGCAGATGGCGAAGATCCAGGGTCGCAGCAGATAGAGCCGCGCGAACCAGCGCTCCTGCACCGACGCGGGCTCCGCGGCCATCACACGCTCGATATCGCGTGGCCTGATGCCGGTGAGCTGCATCCAGCGAGTCGGATCACCCGGGGCTGCGTTCAGGAGCTCGCGGCCGGCGGTGCGGCGCAGGGCGGTGCGCCAGCCCAGCCGAGCCATCAGGTCGCCGAAAGCGAAGGCCACGGCCTCCAGCCAGCGCGGCATGCGAACCTGTTCGGCCGGCCGCCAGCCCAGCCAGCGGCGGAACAGGCCAACCAGCTCTTCGAACCGCCAGGCATGCGGCCCGACCAGTTCGAGGACGACCTTCGCCGGCGCTCCCGGCCGCACGAAGAAGACGATCGTTTCCAGGACATCGTCGATGTGGACGGCCTGCAGCGGGGCGGCCTGTTGCGGCACCGGCAGCACCGGCAAGGCCGCCAGCCCGCGCAACAGGGCGGCGCCACCGAAGGCGTTGCGGCCGATCACCACCGAAGGCCGCAGGATCACCCAGTCCAGCCCGCTTTCCATGAGCGCCCGGTCGCCTGCCCGCTTGCTGCGCGTGAAGTCGGTTGCCGCCCGGTCGGCGCCCAGCGCCGACAGGTGGATGACGCGGCGGACGCCGGCCTCGATACAGGCGCGCCACAAGGCGGCCGGGCCGGTCTCGTGCACCGCCTGCAGGGAGTCACCGGCGCCGTCCTGCAAAGCGCCGGCGCAATAAATGACGGCATCGACCTCGTCGACGTGATCGCGCCACGCCGCCGGATCGACGGCGCGCGCGATATCGAGGCGCACATGGCGCATCGGCGTGGCGCTGCGCGGCGCCGTGCGAGAAACCCCGATCACGGTCGCCCCGGCCGCGTGCACGCGGCATGCCACCGCCGCACCGATGAAGCCCGTCACTCCGACAACCAGGATGGTCTTCCCAGCGAAGGCGGGACGAGCGGTCTGCATAACCTCGGATGTGGCGTCGTTCACAAGAGCCATTGTCCAGCGAAAGAGCGGCCCCACAGGTGGGGCCGCTCTCCGTTGTGATCGTCAGGGATTATCGGCGATGGGCCCAGCCGCGGCGTGCAGCCTCGGCATGACCGCGCGAATCGCCGAACCAGCCCCGGCCGTCGTCATCGTCGTCGCGGCTGCGCGAGCGCGAGCCGCCACGGCTCCGGCCGCCACGATCGTCGTCGTCGTCATCGCGGCGCGAACGGGCGGCGCGGGAATGACCTTCCGAATCGCCGAACCAGCCGCCACGGCCGCGGTCGTCGTCGTCGTCATCGCGGCCGCGCGAGCGCGAGCGGCTGCGATCATCGTCATCGTCGTCGCGGCGTGACCGTGCAGCGCGCGAATGGCCTTCCGAGTCGCCGAACCAGCCACCGCGGCCGCGGCCACGACCGCCGCGATCGTCATCGTCGTCGTCGTCGCGGCCACGTGAACCGCCCCGGCTCCGGCGATCGTCGTCGTCTTCCCAGCGCTCGCGAGCCGCGCGCGAATGGCCTTCGGAGTCACCGAACCATCCGCCGCGCCCGCGACCACGACCGCCGCGGTCATCGTCGTCGTCATCGCGACCGCGCGAGCCGCCACGACCGCCTCCGCGACCGCCGCGATCGTCATCTTCCTCCCAGCGCTCACGCGCCGCGCGCGAATGGCCCTCGGAATCGCCGAACCAGCCGCCGCGGCCACGGCCGCCACGATCGTCATCTTCGTCGTCGTCATAACGGCTGCGGGATCCGCGGCCGCTCGCGAACCGGCCGCGCTCATCGCGATCATCGTCATCGTAGCGGCTGCGCGAACCTCCACGGCCGCTCGTGAAGCGACCACGATCGTCGCGGTCCATGTCTGAGTTTCTCGCCATAGAGTCCTCCGTCAGGTTGCTGATGTCGAGATTGAGTGAAACGGCGCGGGTCGGTCTCAAGCGTGCAGCGCGCCCCTGCAGTTCCTGCTTGCGCTCGGCCAGCTCCGTGGCGAGCTCGGGTTTGTCGACGTCGTGTGCCTGGGCCTTGGCGAAGATACCCTGACCGGGCTTCTCTTCCTCGGCGACGTGATGCTTGATCATCTCGGAAAGCAGTTTCACCTTGGCGTCGTAGAAGGCGTCGTCGCTCGACGCCTGCGACAGATCGGCGATCAGAAGCTTGGCCGCGTCATGCTCGACCTGCGCTTCGTCCATGAGGTCTTCGTCGTCGATGGCTTCGCGGCAGGCGGGATAGAAGATCTCCTCTTCCAGCCGCGTGTGGATGTTGAGCTCGGTGCAGATCTTCTCGACCAGCTCCTCCTTGCGTCGATCCTCGGTGGCCGATTCGAACTCGGAGAACAGTCCCTCGACCCGACGATGATCCTGCCGCAGAGCGGCGACGGCGCTCTGCTGGGCTGGATCGGCCATGTCCTGTTGCGGCAGTCCCGCGCCCGCCAGGGCGGCGGCCATCGTCGTGTCCGCGGACTGCGTGAGCTGGGTGTTGCCGGTGGCTGCGGTGGCACCCGCCGGATTGGCGGGCTTGCCCGCTTTGTTGCCGCGATCCTGCTTGTTACCGGTCGACTGCGTGCTGCTCTTCGCCATGTGCTCCTCCCGTATTGCGCAAGAGCAATGAGGAGGCGGGATACCAAGTTGCGTTCAGGGTCGGATTCTTAAGCTGCGCGAGTCGCGCACGATTGCAATCGACCCGACTCTGCAACGCAGCATCAGCTGGGAAGGCGATCCCGTCGCTTGCGCTCGATGCGCGTCGGCGGAGGCCCCTCTTCTCTCGCCGCGTCGCTGCTCGTGTCGGGCCGGTGCCTCATGCGGTTGACGCTGCCGGCGGCGGCGAGGCGGCGTGCCTTGGCGAGTTTTCTCAACGTGCCGAGTTCGGCGGCGAGCGTCGTGTGACGAGTGGAAAAGGAATAGGGCATGCCAGACCAATTGCCGCAGGCAATGCCCAGTTGCACCAACCGACCATAATAGATGCCCGTCCAGAAGCGGACGTGCCTACAGGGCGGCAGCGAGCCAGCTCGGCCGGATCGGGATGGTCGTCTTCAGCAACGCCTGCGAAGCTTCGATGCGGCGATCGCTGGTATCGCATGCCCTGATCATCTGCCGGCGATGCTCCATGATCGTTCTTCGAGTCCGAATGAGCGCGCTGTCGGCGCGCGATCGCCAATGCTCCTGGTCGAAGAAGAAGTAGACCGGCTGATAGACGGGGAGGTCCTCGGCGGCGTCCTCCCCGACCGTGACAGCCTCACGTTCCGGCAGCAGGCTCGCCGGCGCGATGGGGCGGGCGGGCGGTGACTCGGGCGTCGGCTTGTTCGCTGCCCGGCTCTGTGCCTTTTCGATCAGGCCTTCGACATAGCCGTTGACGGCATGGATCGATTTCGGCCGCGACAGCAGCGGTGCCTTCGGCAACGCATTGAAACGCAGCCGCCCGAGCGGCGTGAGCCGCAGGCCGCTGCTCGTGCGTTCGATCAACGCAAGAGCGACCAGACGGGCCGTCGTTTCGATATCGATGATCAACGATCCGTGCGCGATCCGTCGCAGCGCGATCTCTTCCTTGGGGCTGAGGGGAGCGAGCAAGCCGCCGGTCATTGAACCCTCCACTCTCGACCGTCTAAGCAGCGATCAGGTCCGTCGGCAATGGACTCGAGCGACTCGCGACGAAAATATCTGACCATGGTTGGTACTTGTTGACTACTGCTGACCATCGCGGGTGCCCTAGATCGACTGCAGCAGGAGCACCGTGTTGAGAACGACGAGCAGAGCCGTAAGGCTCCAAGCCACGACAACGGTCACCGGCCGGTTGGCGAACCGTCCCATCACGGCACGGCTGTTGGTGAGGCGGACCAGAGGATAGACCGTAAAGGGCAGCTGCAGGCTCAGCATCACCTGGCTGAAGATCAGGAGGCCGCCCGCACCCTGATCGCCATAGAGCCTGACGGCAATCATCGCCGGGATCATGGCCAGCAGCCGCGCAACCAGCCGACGGAGCCAGGGCGGCCAGCGGAAGTCGGTGAAGCCCTCCATGACGATGGCCGGCCATGGTCCCGGTGATCGACGAGTTCTGGCCCGAGGCCAGCAGGGCCACGGCAAAGAGCGTGCTGGCGGCACCGGCGCCCAACGCCGGCGTCAGCACCCTGTAAGCCTCCTCGATGCCCACCACCTCGGTGAGGCCGCGACCGCGGAAGCTGGCGGCCGCCAGGATCAGGATGCTGGCGTTGATGAAGATGGCGAAGCTCAACGCCACGACGATGTCGGCGACGGAAAGGCGGATCGCCTCGCGCAGCCCGGCCTCGCTTCGCGTGTAGCGCCGCGTCTGAACGAACGCCGAGTGGAGGTAGAGCTTGTGCGGCATCACCGTCGCCCCCAGGATGCCCGATGGCGATGTAGAGCATCAGCGGGTTCGTGACGATCTCGGGCAACGACACCAGGCCCGAGGCGATGCCGGCCAAGCAAGAGGTGCGGGAACGAACGATTTCACGCCCGCGAGCCGCAACGACGACGGTGCCTCCTGGTTGATGGGTAATGCAATCACGCAGGATTCGGAACCGCACGACGGTCAAGCGACATCTGAGGGTCGCCATGAAGCATGTCGTGACCGGCCAACAGCTGGTCGACAAGCAACGAGCGATTGTGGCCACGCTCGAAAGCCATGGACATGCAACCGCGACGGCGAAAAAGCTGCTGAGCCAGTTTCAGGAGTTTCAGGCAATGCATATCGCCGACCGCGATCGGCTGATGGAGGAGCTGGCGCGCTGCGCCGAGTGATCGAGCGATTTTGCTCCCGGCACGCAACTCCGCCTGCTGATTGGGCTTTCTCAACGCTGTCACCATGGTTGACGGGGAATGGACATGGCGATCGATGTCGGCGCACAAGTCAAAATGCTGGGGAGGAGGCGTGCCATCGCCTCCTGCTTCGGCCAGACGACTTCCTCGCTCGGCAGGGCGTGGCGCGCGCGGTCGCCCTGTCCGAGCTCTCCGCCGATATCGGCGATGATGCCTTCGTTCGCGGCCTGATCGATGAAGTCCGGGCCCATGCCGACAGCCTGGGCTTCCGGTTGGAAGGAACGGGCTATGACTGCCTTTGCATCAGTGCGACCACCGCGATGCTCTGCAAGACGCTCGCGCAATTGAAGCCGCAGCTCGCCGTCATCGCCAGTCGCGGGCGCGGCGAATTCAGCCTGAGCCTGTAACACCGCAAGCAGCGGTCGCGTTGATCGCGGGCTGGCTCCTGTGCTGGCCTCCGGCCCCCGCCCTCTTCCCCTGCTGTCGCGCCAGCGGGGGCCGGAGTTCCGGAGCGTACGGTCGGTTGCCCATGCGTTGCACGATTCATCCCACCACGGCCCAGGATGTCGCCAGCGTCGTCGTCGGTCATGCCGCATGGGCCGTCGACGGCGGCGACGGCGACGATTGCGGGCACGCTGCTCGAGACCTGTGCGTCGAGCCGGCAGGTCTGGACGGCGTCGAATGCGGACGGCGCGCCTCTGGCCTTGATCGGCGCCGCGCCCTGGACCGAGGATAGCGGACGCGGCCGTCTGTGGTTCGTCCTCCTGTCGGCCTACGGCGGCGACGAGGCCGACCTGAATATGGTCATGAGGCTGAGCGTGGCGGAGATGCTGCAGGTGTTCGCTCAGCTTGAGAATCATGTCAGCACGGAAAAGGCCTGGGCGCTGGCCCTGATGCGTGGCGCGGGCTTCACCGTCGAGCGAGCCCGGCCCTCGCCCGACGGAGTCGAGCGGCATCGGGTATGGATCGGCACCGGCGCCTAGCGCACGCCACCGCGATGACGCCTTCCTCATGCCAGCCCATGGCGCAGGTACGGACGAGCCATCTCGGCCGTTCAGGCGCAACGCCCGGCGTCGTCTTGTCGTTTGCCCTCATCGAAGGCGGAGGGATCGACCATGGCAACGGCGGCATCCGCCACCCGCGACATCATCGTCATCGGCGGCTCGGCTGGCGGGCTGGAGGCGTTGCGCACCATGGTCCGCGGCTTCGAGCCCGGTCTTCCGGCCAGCGTCTTCGTGGTGCTGCACGTCGGAGCCAACAGCCACTTGGCGTACATCCTGAGCAAGGACGGCCCGCTGCCGGCGGTGCGCGCGGTGTCCGGCGGGCATTTCGAGCACGGCAAGATTCATGTCGCCGTGCCCAACTGCCATCTCCTGCTGCATGACAACCACATGCTGCTGCGCCGGGGACCTCGCGAGAACCTGTCGCGTCCGGCGATCGACCCTCTCTTCCGCTCGGCGGCGGCCTCCTTTGGCGGACGGGTGATCGGCGTGCTGCTGTCCGGCGCGCTCAGCGACGGCACGGCGGGGCTGCGCGCCATCCAGCGCTGCGGCGGCCTGACCCTCGTTCAGGACCCCGCCGACGCACTGGTCTCGAGCATGCCGCGCAACGCCCTGCGTCACGTCGAAGTTGACCATGTCTGCAAGGCCAACGAGATGGCGCCGCTGCTGGCAAAACTGGTCCGTCAGCCGGCAGGCCCGACACCCGACATCCCGCTCGACATCCGGATCGAGGCGGCGATCGCCGCCCAGGAGCTTCTGGACATGCGCGCCGACGACATGCTGGGGACGCCGTCCCGCTTCACCTGCCCCGAGTGCCATGGGGCCTTGTGGGAGATCAAGGATGGAAGCATGCTCCGCTATCGATGCCATGTCGGCCACGCCTTTGCGGCCGACGCGGTCCTCGCTTCGCAGGGCGAGGAAATCGACCGGCTGTTGGGGACGCTGCTGCGCTCGCATCAGGAACGCGCGGCGCTGGCGCACCGCATGGCCGAGCACGAACGGGCCAGCGAGCGGCACTCGCTCGCCGAGCACCTCGAGAAGCGGGCGCTCGACTACGAGCACGACGTCGAGATCATGAAGACGCTGCTGCGCAGCGGCGAGGCGGGGTCCGGTACGACACCGGACCGGGGTGAGGAGAGCATCGCAGCCTATGGCGACGAGGAAGAATAAGCAGGAAGAAGCAGAGCCGCCGCGTGACGAACCGAGTACGCCGATTGTCGGTATCGGCGCTTCGGCGGGCGGCATCGGCGCGCTCGAGACGCTTGTGCCCTTGTTGCCGACGGACGCGGGCCTGGCGTACGTCGTGGTGCAGCATCTCGATCCCGATCACGACAGCGTGCTCACATCGCTTCTCGCCCGGGCGGCGAAGATCCCCGTCGTCGAGATCGTCGACCAGGCGATGATCCAGCCCGACCACGTCTACGTCATTCCGCGCAATGCCTCGCTCACCATCGCGGACAGCCGCCTGCAGCTCAAGCCGCCGGTCGAGCAGCGCGGCCTGCGCACGCCAATCGACGGCTTCTTCATCTCCCTGGCCGCAGCCAAGGGCGAAGACGCCGCCGGCGTCATCCTGTCGGGCACCGGCAGCGACGGCACGATCGGGCTGCGCGCCGTCAAGGAGCATGGCGGCCTCACCGTGGCGCAGGACGATGCCGAATACGACGGCATGATGCGCAGCGCCGTGCGCAGCGGCATGGTCGATTTCGTGCTGCCGCTGGAGAAGATCCCGTCCAAGCTCGTCGACTATTTCCGGCACCTGACCGACGTCGACGGCCGGAAGGGTCCCGACGGCGTGCGCCAGGAGGCGACCGACCACCTGGCGCAGATCGCCGCGCTGCTGCGCACCCGCACCGGCCACGATTTCAGCGGCTACAAGGACAAGACCGTGGCGCGCCGGGTGCAGCGTCGCATGCAGGTTTTGCAGATCGACGAGGTGCCGGACTTCATCGAGCGCCTGCGCAAGGAGCCGCAGGAGCTCGATGCGCTGCTGCAGGACCTGCTGATCGGCGTCACCAACTTCTTTCGCGATCCGCAGGCGTTCGAGGCGCTGGAGCGCGAGGTCATCCCGCGGCTGTTCGAAGGCAAGGGACCGGACGATTCCGTCCGCATCTGGGTACCCGGCTGCTCGACCGGCGAGGAGGCCTACTCCATCGCCATCCTGCTGCGCGAGCACATGCCGAAGGGGCAGACCGCGCCCAGGCTCCAGATCTTCGCCAGCGACATCGACGAGCAGTCATTGCAGATCGCGCGCATCGGCCGCTTCCCCTCGACCATCGCCAAGGACGTCCCGCCGGCCCGGCTCGAACGCTACTTCGTGCGCGAGGACGGCACCTATCGCATCGCCAGCGACCTGCGCGAGATCTGCCTGTTCTCCTCGCACAACCTGTTGCGCGACGCACCGTTCTCCAAGCTCGACCTGATCGCCTGCCGCAACCTCCTGATCTATCTCACGCCCGAGCTGCAGAACCGGCTGATCCCGCTGTTCCATTACGCCCTGAACGACGGCGGCTTCCTGTTCCTCGGCACGTCGGAGAACGTCACCCGCCATTCCCGCTTGTTCGCCACGGTCGACAAGGCGCATCGCATCTTCAGTCGCCGGCCGCAGATCGAGCGACGCCTGCCCGAGTTCCCCTTGACGGCGCCGGAAAACGGCCGGCGCCTTGCCCAGGCGACGCCGCGCACGGCAGCCGAGCACGAACCGTTGCAGACGCTGGCGGAACGCCAGCTGCTCGATCGCTACAGCCCAGCCTATGTCGTGGTGAACGGCGACGGCGAGCTGCTGCACGGCTCGGGCCGCACCGGCAAGTATCTCGAGCTGCCGCCCGGCGCGCCGCGCATCGACATCTACAGCATGGCGCGGGCCGGCCTCCGGCCCGACCTGCGCGCCGGCGTGCACAAGGCGGTCAGCACCGGCCAGGTGGCGATCCAGCGCAACGTCACGGTCGGCACCAACGGCGGCCGCCAGGCCATCGACCTGATCGTCCATCCGATCCGGACGGCGGCGATGCCGGATCCGCTCTACATGGTCGTCTTCCAGGATGTCGGCGGCATCAAGCCGACGGCGGAAGCGGAAGGCGGCGAGACCGCCGAGGAGCTCGAGAACGCCAGCCTGCGCCAGCTCGAGATGGAGCTGCGCGCCACCCGGGAACGGCTGCAGACCACGACGGAAGAGCTTGAATCCTCGAACGAGGAACTGAAGTCGGGCAACGAGGAACTGTCCTCGATGAACGAGGAGCTGCAGTCGGCCAACGAGGAGCTGGAAACGTCCAAGGAGGAGCTGCAGTCGATCAACGAGGAGCTGCAGACCGTCAACTCGGAGCTCAACGCTCGCGTCGAGGAGCTGAGCCGCGCCAACTCGGACATCGCCAACCTGCTGGAGAGCACGCAGATCGCCACCGTGTTCCTCGACCGCAACCTCGCGATCAAGAGCTTCACGCCGGCGGCAAAGGACGTGTTCCGCCTGGTCGAGAGCGACACCGGCCGGCCGATCACCCATGTGCGGGCGCGCTTCCACTCCGACACCGTGCAGGAGGACGCCGAGCGCGTGCTGCGCACGCTGGCGACGCTCGAGCGCCAGGTCGAGAGCAACTACAACGACCAGCGCTACGTCATGCGCATGATGCCTTACCGGACGGTCGACAACGTGATCGGCGGCGTCGTCATCACCTTCGTCGACGTCAGCCAGATCACCGCGGCCGAGGCGCGCATCAACGAACTGACGCGCGACTTGCGCAACCGCGTGCAGAGCCTGGAGACCCTGCTCAACATCCTGCCGGTCGGCATCCTGATCACAGAGGACGGCGGCAACGAGCGGGTGCGCATCAACCGCTACGGCGCCCAGCTTCTCGGCGAGAGCGGTGAAGGCGGCGACGGCGCGGGCATCCGGCCGGCGACGAGCTCTCTGCGCGTCTTCCAGGGCAACCGGGAATTGCTGTCGGCTGAGCAGCCGCTCCAGCGGGCAGCGCAATCGGGACAGGCGGTGGCGGCGTTCGAAGCCCATATCCAGCGGAACGACGGCACGCGCTTCGAGGCCATGATATCGGCGACGCCTCTACTCGACGACCAAGGCAGGGCGCGCGGCGCCATCGCGGCCATCCTCGACATCACCGAGCGCCGCGCCGCGGAGGCGCATCAGCAGGTCCTGCTTCATGAGCTGCAGCACCGCGTCAAGAACATCATCACCACCATCGGTGCCCTTGCCAGCCGAATGATGAAGGACAGCGCCTCGCTGCAAGAGTTCGGTGACGCCTTCCTCGGCCGCCTTCGGGCGATGGCGACGACGCACGAGCTGCTGTCGCACGGCAACTGGACGGGCGCGCGCCTGCGGGCGTTGATCGAGGCCGTCCTGCTGTCGCATCTCGGCAAGGACAGCCGGCCGGTCGATCTGCACGGGCCGGACCTTGTCCTCACGCCGGCCGCCGCGTCGACGCTCGGTCTGGTGTTCTACGAACTCGCGACGAATGCCACCAAATACGGCAGCCTGTCGGTCGGCGCCGGACGCGTGAAGGTGGCGTGGCGGATCGACGAGGCGGCGCCGCCCTCGGTCGTGATCGATTGGACGGAAATCGACGGGCCGCCGATGAAGGGACCGATCGAACCCGGTTTCGGCGTTGGCTTCGTAACGCGCAGCATCGAGTACGAACTCAGCGGTACGGCCGACGCGCAACCGGGCGCGGCGGGCCTACGTTGGTCGATAACATTTCCGCTGCAGCGCAACGTGCAGCAACGGACGGTGCAATGATCGAATGCCGGCGATTGACAGGCCCTTCAACGGCGCGCGAATCCTGGTCGTCGAGGACAACTTCCTGGCGGCCGAGGTCGTGCGCGACATGCTCGAAAGCAGCGGCTGCACGGTGATCGGCCCGGTTGCTCGGGTCAGCGACGGCGTGCGGCTGGCCGGGCAGGAAACGCTCGACGGCGCCGTCCTCGATATCAATCTGAACGGCGACTGGTGCTTCCCGATCGCCCGAGCGCTGCGTCAGCGTGATGTGCCGTTCATCTTCCTGACCGGCTACGACGATGCCGCCATCATCCCCCCGGAGCTGCGCCCCGTGCGCAGGCTCGGCAAGCCGGTCGTCAGCACGCAGCTCATCGAGGTCCTCGCCGAGGTCATTTGACTTTCGCGAAGCTGCTGGCAGCGCGGACCCGCTTCGGCTCACTTACCTCCACGCCAAAGTCGCCCGACTTCAGGTTGCTGTCTGCGGTGGCAAACCCCTCGGCGGCCAAGCCTCGTTTCAGGAGCTCGCGGATGGCCGAAGCCCGGCTCGGCATGCGGGCCGCGAAGCGCCACGTGTCGAGGGCTTCGAGTTCCTTTCGCGTGAGCATGATCTGAAGTCGCTCCCCGCGAGTGAGGCTGCTCATCGACTTTTCCCCTCCGTTCGACCAGCACTTACTCATTTTTAGTAAAATAGGACTCGAGCGGTAAATGATCCAGTACCGACTTGGGTAACAAAAGGTACTAAAGAGGACAAAGCGGTCATTGCTGGCAATTAGTCTATAACACCTTGAAATATAAGGATTTTCGTCGAATTAGTAGGGTATGGCCCCAAGCACCCTGACCGTGACCCCTGCAGCTGCCACTCCCGTCGCGCCGCGCGAGCGTACGGTAGAGGCCAGTCACCGCATCGCCAACGAGCTCAGCCAGCTTGCCGCGCTTCTCCAACGGCAGATCAAGGCGACGGCGCTCGGGCCCGAGTCGCTCTCCCGCCAAGCGGTCATCGAGATGCTGCGCGTGCAACACGCTCGCCTGCTCGGCATCGCCCGGCTGCATCACGCCATCAGCCGGGCGCCCGACCGGGACGACGTCGACCTCGCGCAGGTGATGACCGACCTGTTCCGCGAACTCGAAGCGTCGGGTGTCTTCGAGCAGCGGCTGCGTGTGAGCTGGGAGTTTGCCGAGCGCTGCCGCATCGATGCCGCTCAGGCGTCGGCGCTCACGCTCGCCTTCTCGAAAATCGTGACCAATGCCATGAAGTACGCCCATCCGACCGGGCTGCCCGTCGAAATGACGATCACCGCGACCACGTCTTCCGGTGGCGCAGTTGCCGTGCGGATCGCCGACGATGGTGTGGGCTTGCCTGACGGATTCGTCGAAGATCGCGATGCCGGAGTGGGACTGAGGCTGGTGCGATCGCTGATGGAAAACGTCGGCGCGCGTATCGACATATCGTCGAACGAACTGGGTCTTGTGTTCGATGTCGAGCTGCCGCCATCGAGCCGCGGCCGGGTGAGCGGCCAGTGAAATCCAGGGATGAATGTCTGCAGCAAGCCGCCATTTGCGAACGCATGGCAATGGATGCCGACGGGCCGGCGAACAGGCTCGTTCTCCTCACCGTGGCCTCGCAGTGGCGAACGCTGGCCGATCATGCTCACGGCCGGCACGGCGCGGTCGGGCCAAGTCAGCGGGAAAGAGATGCGGGTCCAGTCAGTTCAGCTTACGGACCTGGCGTTCGCGTAAGCTCGTTCACTTCCCAGGAACGATCGTCGGCGGAGGCGCGAACGGGTGCCCCGGCAAGCTCACCGCATCGGGCTTCGACAGCGTGGTGAACGGCAGCGACAGACGGCGCAGCCTGCCGGGCCTGTTGGAGGTTCGAAGGCTGGCGCCCAGCGCGCGCAGCAAGGAGAGTTCCCGCAGCACGACGGGGCGCGCGTTATTGTTCCTGAATTGCATGCCGTGCTAATGCCGTGACCGGCAACCAGTTACAGTCTGCAATCGATTTTTTTCTCCCAGTCAGCGCCGCGCAAGCTTTGCCAGTCCGGCCGGGTCGAGAATCACCACGGCGCGCCGCGTCGAGCGGATCAGATGGTTGCCTTCAAGCATCTGTAAGCTGGTTGTCACACTCGGCCTGCGCACGCCGAGGACTTCGGCGATCGCGTCATGCGTCAACTCCAGTCGCCGGCTGCCGAGCCGCCAGGTCGCCTGCAGCAGCCAGTGCGCCAGGCGCTCGACGATGGTCGCGCGGCCGCTGTACGACAGTGTGTCGGCGAGATGACGCAGCGCCCCGCCGACCTGGCCGAGCAGATGACGGCGCAGCGTCGAGTCGCTTTCGCTGAGCTGATAGAGAGTGGCGGCCGGAATGCGCCAAGCGCTGCCGTTGGCCTGCACCACCGTCTGGCCAGGGGAGACGCTGTCACCCAGCAGCACCCCAGGTGCGGTCATGCCGTCGCGACCGATGGTGGCGGCCTCGATGCGCGTCGCCGCCGTTGCGCCGACGAAGATCGAAACCAGGCCCTCGACCGGGAAGTGCACGTAGGCCACAGGCGCGCCGGCAGCATCCAGCACGTCGCCCTGCCTCAGGGGAACGCGCTCGAGCGAACGCGCCAGTGCCGCTCTCGTGGCAGTCGGCAAGGCATCGAGGACGGCATTGGCGAAGTGCGGTTCCTCCCGTGCCCGGACGACGTCGGGCGGGGAGCCCACCAAGGTCCGCAGCGCCGACTCCAGGTCCGCGGCCACGAGAGGCTTAGGCAGATGCAGCGCGTTGCTGAATTCGGCAGGCACGACCGTATTGGCGCTGTAGGCGCTCAAGAACAGGAAAGGCACGCCTTTGGCCGCCAGCGCCTGGCACATCGGGAAACTGGGCGTGCCGGCCAAGTCGATGTCGAGCACGGCTCCGTCGACCAAATCGCCGGCGATCATGGCCAGCCCGCTCTCGAGCGACGGCGCCGCACCGGCAACCGCATAGCCGCAACCGCGGACAACGTCCCTGAGCTCCTCGGCAACAAGGAAATTGTCTTCGGCGATCAGGATACGCGGTCGTGACGCACTTATGGTGTCCGGCATTCAGCTCCCCTGTAGACCAGAAGATGAAACGCCGCCGTCGGCGTCAGGTTGCGGACGAATCAAGGGTACCCTTACGTACGGCAACCGCAATGCCCATGGAGACATTGTTTGCGCGCGTCCCGACGAGCTTGCCCAGGCAAGCTGTCTTCCCCCATCGTCGGGTCGTGTGGCGGGCCCACCTGATCCCCATCAGGTGGGCCTCTTTCTGATCCCGCCAATGATGGCGTCGGGGAACTGGTCGGCGAGCAGGCCGAAGCCCGGGATGTTGCCCGTCCAACCCCACCCCGCTCCATTTGAGCCCGACGGCTTGAACGACAGCAAGGTCACCTTGAGCCGCGTCGCCCCGGCTGGGCGCCGTCGATGAACACCGGGCCGGTGACCGCATTGACCCGGCCGAGATCGAGCTTCGCTCGGCCGCCGTCGAGGTCTTGGAGAGCTGACCCGACGAGGCGTCCAGCGTCTCGAACTCGACGGTCTCCCCGGGAGTGATGGTGATGCGCGGCTTGAAGGAATTGTCCCAGCCGTGATGGATACAATCGCGATGGATCATGTGCTTGCCATGTCCGCTCATGAGCCAACCCCCCTAGGGCCTGTCACCCCGAGCGCAGCGAGGGGTCTTTAAGGCCACAGGAAAGGTCCCTCGCTGCGCTCGGGATGACAGCGGGGCCGTATCGGGCACTTGTGCCTGCAGGGTCTAGACAGCCACCGTGAGCGCCCCGTCGATCACCAGGTTGGTCCCGGAGATCCGGCTTGCCATCGGGCTCGAGATGAAGACGACGCCGTGCGCCACCTCCTCGGCGGTGCCGAACTTGCCCGTCGGGTTCACCTTGAGCGTCGAGGCGTAGAGGTCGGGCATGTTCTTCTCGATATTCTGCCAGATGCCGCCGTCGAAATAGGTGTTGCCGGGCGACACGCAGTTGACGCGAATGCCCTTGCCGACGAGCTGGCGGCTCAGGCCCTTGGCGTAGTGGATCAGCGCCGCCTTGATGGCGCCGTAGGAACCGGCGGCGAAGTCGACCTCGAAGCCGGAGACGCTGGAGATCAGCACGATCGAGCCCGAGCTCGACTTCTCGAGGAACGGCACGGCCGCCTGCACTGCGTTGACGGTGTGCATCATGTCGACCGAAAACGACTTCTGCCAGCTCTCGGCGTTGTCGCCGACCGCAAGCGCGCTCACGTTGCAGACCAAGGCGTCCAGGCCGCCCAGGGCATCCGCGCTGGCGGCGACCCAGCCTGTCAGCGCCGGGCCGTCGGCGACATCGAGGGCCTGGCCGAACGCCTTCACGCCCTTGGCCTTGAGCGCCGCCACGGTCGCATCGACCTCGGCGGCGGTGCGGGCACAGATCGACACGCCGGCGCCTTCGGCGGCGAAGCCCTCGGCGATGGCACGCCCGATGCCCTTGCTGCCGCCCGTGACGGCGACCTTCTTGCCTTTCAATCCGAGATCCATGGTCCGTCTCCTTTATCGTCCACCACTCATGTTTCCTTCAGCGCCTCGCTGAGCTCGCCCAGGGCATTCAGCGCGGGAGCAAAACCACTCAAAGGCGCCGTCTGGATCACCGCCTCGATCACCTCGGTGCGGCTCAGCCCCATGTTGAGCGCCGACTGGCCGAATTTCTTCACCTGCCCGTCGAGCTTCAGCGCCGTGAAGGCGGCAACCGCGACCAGCGCGCGGCGGCGCAGGTCGAGGCCGGGTCGGAACCAGATCTCGCCGTAGCCGTACTGGATCGCGAGCGGATAGAGCGCGCCGGTCACGGCGTTACCGGGCGCGGCATAGCCCTGCGTCGCGCGATCGCCGTGCAGGTCGGCCATCAACTTCCGGCCGCGCTCGCTCAGCGCCTCCAGCGAGTCCTCGCGACTGGCCTCCGACGGCATGGCGATCTGCCGCTCGGCGAACACCTCGGCGGCCGCCTCCACTGCCTCCTCCGAGGCAGCGAACCCGGCATAAATGCCGATCTGGATCAGGATCTCGACGATCGCCTGCGGCGACAGCCCGAGATCGATCGCCGCCGCGACATGACGGCGAAGCTTCTTCAGGCGCTGTACGGCGGCGAGGGCCGCCAGGGCGCACACCATGCGATCCTCGAGCGCGAGGCCCGGCCGGCTCCAGATCGCGCCGTAACTCGCCTCGGTATTGAGGGTGCGCATGAAGGCGGGCGCACCGTCGTCCGGCCCGAACAGGCGCCGGCGCATCGCCTCGCCCTTCTCGCGCAAGGAAGTCCGTGTCGTCATGGCTCTACTCCGCCTGGATGCCGGCCTTCTCGATGATCGGCCGCCATAGGTCGATCTGCGAGGCAAGTTTCGTGCGCAGCGCCTCGGGTGTCGCCTTGTCGGGCGTGAAAAGCTCGGTTTCGATCTTCTCGAGCTGCTGGGCGACGCCTTTGTCGACCACGATGTCGCGCAGGGCCTTGCTCAGGGTATCGATGATCGGCTTGGGCGTGCCGAGCGGCGCGTAGAGGCCGAACCAGGTGCTGATGTCGAGGCTGGGCATGCCGACCTCGGCCGCGGTCGGCACGTCCGGCAAGGAAGCCAGGCGCTTGGGCGCCGTCAGCACGAAGGCCTTCAGCTCGCCGGACCGGATGGCGCCGGACGTCGTGGTCGGCAGATCGCAGATCACGTCGACCTGGCCGCTGCGGATGTCCAGGATCGCCGGACCCGCGCCCTTGTACTGCACCATGGTGAGCGGTGTGCCGATCGCCTCCTGGAACAGCATGGCGCAGAGATGGGTGGCGCTGCCCATGCCCGACGAGGCGAAGGTCAGCTTCTCCTTGTTGGCCTTTGCGTAGGCCACCAGCTCGGCGAAGGTGCCGGGCGCGAAGTCCTTGCGCGCCAGCATGACCATCGGCGCTTCGGCGAACAGGCCAATGGGCTCGAACGAGGCCAGCGGATCGAAGTTCAGCTTCTTGTAGAGCGCCGGAATGGTGCTGAGGCCGACATGGTTCAGCAGCAGCGTGTAGCCGTCCGGCTTGGCCTTCGAAGCCTGGACCGAGCCGACGGCGCCGCCGGCGCCCGGCACGTTCTGGACGATCACCGGCTGATGCAATCGCGCCCGCATCGCCTCGGCGAGCGTGCGCGCCAGCAAGTCGCTGGCGCCGCCCGGCGCATAGGGCGAGACGATGGCGATCGGCCGGCTGGGATAGACGTCCTGGCCCGCAACCGGCAGGGCCAGCAGGACAGCGAAAACGAAAGCCGCGATGCGACGCACGATTTCCTCCGCTCTTGTTTTGCCTGGGATGCTGGGCGAATCAGGAAGGCTTTACCAGCGTCTTGGCGAGCGTAGACTTCGGCCATGCAGATCGAACGACCTCATCCCAAGATCGGCGCCCTGGTCACCGGCGTCGACGTGCGCTCGCTCTCCGACGAGGACTGGCGAACGCTCTACCAGACGTGGATCGACAGCATTGTCATGATCGTGCGCGGCCAGACGCTCACCAAGGAAGAGTTCCTGGCCTACTCGCGCCGCTTCGGCCGGCTGAAGCCGCATCGCGTCCGCAAGACGCGCGATCCCGAGCATGCCGAGCTCACCGTCATGGGCATCGGCACCAAGCGGGCGGACGGCCAGGTCAACCAGGCGATCTACAATCGCGGCGGCCACTGGCACACCGATTCGCCGTGGGACGACGAGGTCTGCAAGGGCACGCAACTCTACGGCGTCGCCATCCCCTCGACCGGCGGCGACACCGCCTTCGCCAGCATGTACGAAGCCTACGAGGCCCTGCCCGACAGCCTGAAGCAGCGCATCGCCGGGCTGAAAGCCGAATACATCTACGGCGGCAAGAAGCGCGAGGGCCACGACTTGCTGGAGCCCGAGGACCGCGCGCGGCCACCGGCCGTCTATCCCATGGTGCGCAAGCACGAGGAAAGCGGCCGCACGTCGCTCTATGCAAATCCGCACCACATCGTGCGCATCCAGGGAATGAGCGACGCCGACAGCGAGGCGCTGGTCAAGGAGCTCACGCCCTACATGGTCGACACGCCGGCCCAGTACCAGCACAAGTGGCAGAAGGGCGACATCGTGATCTGGGACAATCGCTGCGGCCTGCACAAGGCTTGCGGCGGCTATCCCATCGAGGAGCCGCGCATCCACTGGCGCACCACCATCATGCAGGACGGAGTCCAGCGGCGCCTTGCGGCCTGACCATGCCGTCCCTCAGCGAGAAGACAACGATCCCCCTGCCGGCCGATGAGGTCTGGCCGCTGCTCAGCGACCCCGCGCTGGTCGCCTCGTGCATTCCCGGCGCGACCTTGTCTCCGGACCAGGGCGACGGGACGTGGCGCGGCTCGGTGCGCGTGAAGTTCGGTCCGACGGTCGCGGTGTTCCGCGGGGAAGCCGCTCTTGCCTTCGACCATGCAGCGCGGACCTGCACCATCGAGGGGCGCGGCATCGACGGCCGCGGCGCCTCGCGGGCGCTGGCCACGGGCAACGTCAAGGTCACGGGCCAGGAGACGACCGAGCTCACCATCGACGGCGATTTCACCGTCTCGGGGCCGCTCGAGACCTTCGCCAATGCCGGCGGCGTGCATGTCGCGCGCGCCCTTCTGGCCGAGTTCTCGACCAATCTCGCCAAGCTGGTGGCCGAGCGGCGGCCCGCCGCTCCTGCTCCTGCCGCCGCCGCAACGTCCGCAGCGGCAACGCCCCCGCCAGCTCCACCCCCATCGCCGCCGCCCGCCGCCGAGCTGCGCGCCGGCAACCTCATGTGGCGCGCATTCCTGTCGTGGCTGCGCAGCCTCTTCGAAAAGAGGGAGACACCGAGATGAGCAAGCTGCAGGTAACCGACATGCTGGCCCGCGCCTTCGCGGCCGAGGGCGTGGACACGCTGTTCACGCTGATGGGCGACGCCAACATGTACTGGTCGGTGGCGATGTCGAAGCTGCCCGGCATGAAGGTCGTGCATGCGCGCCACGAGCACTGCGCCGTCGCCATGGCCGACGGCTACGCCCGCGCCACCGGCAAGGTCGGCGTGGCCTCGACGACCTGCGGGCCGGGCTACACCCAGATCATGACGGCGCTCACCATCTCGGCGCGCTCCAACACGCCGCTGGTGGTGTTCGCGGGCGACGCGCCGCTCACCGCCTCCTGGTACATCCAGCAGATCGACATGGCGCCGCTGGCGCTGGCCTGTGGCGCGGCCTTCGTCGGCGTGAAGCATGTCGACCGCGTGCTCGACAACGTGCGCGAGGCCTTCCAGATCGCCCAGGCCGAGCGCAAACCGGTGGTGCTCTCCGTGCCCATGGACCTGCAGAAGCAGGCCTGGCCGCATCTCACCGACTACACGCCCTCTTCCGAGCTTGTGCCGATGGCGCAGCGGCCGTTGCCCGATCCCGCCATGGTCGACCGCGTCGTCGACATGATCGCCGAGGCCGAGAAGCCGATCATCGTCGCCGGCCGCGGCGTCATCCGGTCGGGCGCGCGCCAGGCGATCGAGGCGCTGGCCGAGCAGTCGGGCGCGCTGATGGCGACGTCGCTGCTGGGCAAGGGGCTGTTCGACGGCAACCCCTATGCGCTCGACATCGCCGGCTCCTTCGCCAGCGACTTCTCGCGCGAGCGCTTCGCCGAGGCCGACCTGGTGATCGGCATCGGCGCGGGACTGGGCCACTACACGACCGAGGGCGGCTATCTCTATCCCGGCGCCCGCACGGTGCAGATCGACGTCAATCCGCGCGGCCTGTGGCAGGGCCTGCGCACTGCCGATCTCCATGTGCGCGCCGACGCCAAGGCTGCGGCCGAGGCCATCGTTGCTCGCATGACGGCGCGCGGCGTATCGCGCACGGGTTTCCGCGACGGCGACATGGCCCAGCAGATCGCCAAGGATTCGCCCGACTCCAAGGAGTTCCAAGTCCAGCCCAACACCGTCGATCCGCGCAAGGCGATCCTCGAGCTCGACCAGGCGATCCCCAAGGACTGGGACATCGTGGTCGGCGGCGGCCACTACTTCAGCATCGCCATGACCCACATGAAGGGCCGGCCGGCCGACAAGTACCACGTGGTGAACGAGTTCGGCGCCATCGGCTCGGGCCTGCCGGCCGCCATCGGCATCGCCGCGGCGCGCGGCGACGGCAAGGTCATGCTGATCGAGGGCGACGGCAGCCTGCTGATGCACATCCAGGAGCTGGAGACGATCCGCCGCCAGGGCATCCGCATGCTGATCTCGGTGATGAACGACGGCGGCTATGGCGCGGAGTTCCACAAGTTTCGCGCCAACGGCATCGACCCCACCGAGGCCATCCACGGCCGCGGCGATCTCGCCGGCGTGGCCACCGGGTTCGGCCTGCGCGGCGCCGCCGTCACCGAGATGGGCCGCTTCGCGCCGCTGTTCAAAGAGCACCAGGCCGCCAACATCGGCTCGGTGTGGGACATCCACACCGACGACCTGATCCCTTCACGCGCCTATCGCCGCGTCCACTACGGCGAGGCGTAGAGCCTCGTCTCACTCGTTCGAGTAGATCTCGAGCAACGAGCCGTTGATGCGACGGCTGAGGTCGTCGTCGCACAGCATCGTCACGGTCTTGGCGATGTCCTCCGGCTGGGTCGAGGTGCCGAGATGCGGCGCGACCTGGCGCAGCATCTCGGTGTTCACGGCGCCGGGGGCGATTGCATTGGTGCGCACGCCGAGCTTGATGCTTTCGACGGCCAGCGCCTCGGTGAGGCCGACGACGGCGAACTTGCTCGCCACGTAGGCCGCGAGGCCGGGAAACTTCTCGGTGCGGCGCACGCCGCCCAGCGAGCTGATGTTGACGATGGCACCGCCGGCGACCGGATGGCGCAAAAGCTCCCGGGCGCACAGGAACGTGCCGCGCGCATTGACCGCCATGACCTCGTCGAAGGCATCGACGCCGAGCTCGGTGACGGCGGCGACGTGGAACGTCGCCGCATTGTTGACCAGGAACTTCACGGGTCCGAGCTGCTCACGCGCGACGCGGAAAAGCTCGACCACGCTTGCCTCGGCGCTGACGTCGCCGGCCACGGCCAGGACGCGCCGGCCGGTCCGGGATTCGATCTCGTGCCGGGTCCGTTCCAGCTCGGCCCACGTGCGGCTCACGATCGCGACGTCGGCCCCCAGCTCGGCGAAACGCAAGGCGCAGGCCTTGCCGATTCCGCGTCCGCCGCCCGTGACCAGCGCAACTGCGCCTTGGAAAGAGGTCGTCATGGCGTTAGCCTGTACGACGCAACCTCCGGTGTCGAACAGCCTTTTATGCCATCGACGTTCCTTCATCTGAGCAAGGACTCGTTCAAGTTCGCTGCCGGGCACATGACCGTCTTCCCGGACGGCACCAAGGAGCGTCTGCACGGCCACAATTTCCAGGTTGCCGTCACCATCGAGCTGGCGGGCGACGAGTTCATCGCCTTCGCGCGCTTCAAGCAGGTGATCAGGGCGGCGTGCGAGACCTGGGACGAGCGGGTCCTGCTGCCGCGCCTCTCGCCGCACCTGCAGGTCCTGCCGAGCGCGAGGCAGGAGATCGATTTCGTCCTCTGCGGCGATCGTTACGTCATGCCGCGCGGCGACGTCGTCTGGCTCGACGTCGATACCGTGACGACGGAGAAGCTGGCGGGGCAGCTCTGCAGGATCGTCGCCGGCGATCTGCTGCCGCTATGGGCGGAAGGCCAGATCCTGTCTCTCGACGTCCGGGTCGAAGAAACCGTCGGCCAGGCAGCGTCGTGTCGCATGAGCGCCGCCGACGTGGCATCGCTCAATCTGCCGCGCGTCTCCATCGTGATGAGCTGCTTCAACAAGGCCGCGACCGTGGCCGCCAGCGCGAAATCGGTTCTCGCGCAGACGCACCGCGATCTCGAGCTGGTCATCATCGACGACGGCAGCACGGACGACTCGCCGCAAGTGCTGGAAGGTCTGAAGTCGGACAGCCGCGTGCGCATCGAAAGGATGGCCAACGCCGGCCAGGCCGCGGCGCTCAATCTCGGCGTGTCGCTGGCGCGCGGCGAATATGTCGGCTTCATCGATGCCGATGACGAGTACCATCCCGACCATGTCGAGGCCCTGATCGGCGCCTGCGACGGCGGCGGCCTCGACGTTGCCTTCGCCGGAATCGACATCGTGCAGTGCGGCAGCCAAACGCACGTCGTCGACTACTACGATCGCAGCCGGCTGATTCCGATCTCCGAGATCGATTGCGTCACGGGCATCATCTTCGGCAAGCGCCCGGTGCTCGCCCGCCTGGGCTTCGTCGGCGACTACCTCGACATCGACCTCTATCACCGCGTCACGACGAGTGCGCTCAAATGGGCGAAGGTCGATCGCAAGACGTACCGCTACTACTTCGGGCGTTGCCAGGGATCGAACTCGGCACGGATGGTCGAGGAGGCCGGACTCGGCCAGGAAAAGGCGCAGGCCTGATGCCTCGATGAAAATCTATTACGGCTGGATCGTCGTTGCCGCAGGCGCGCTGTCGGGATGCGTGGCGATCGGCTCGGTCTTCTCCCTGGCGGTCTTCCTGCGGCCGATGGCCGACGAGACCGGCTGGTCGAGTGCCGGCGTCTCGAGCGCCATGATGATCGTGTTCCTGACCATGGGCGTCGCCGCCTTCGGCTGGGGCATGCTGACCGACCGCATCGGGCCGCGTGTCGTCGTGCTGACCGGCGGCCTGTTGCTCGGGCTGGCGCTGGCGCTCGCCAGCCAGGCCGAGAGCCTGCTCGAGTTCCAGCTGATCTACGCCGGCGTCGGCGTCTCGGCGGCCGCCGTCTTCACACCGACCATCGCCACCATCACGGGCTGGTTCGAGCGGCATCGCAGCCTCGCCGTCTCCCTGGTGTCGGCCGGCATGGGCATGGCGCCCATGACCATGTCGCCTTTCGCAAGCTGGATGATCGAGGAGTACGACTGGCGCACCGCGCAGTTCGTCCTCGCCCTCGTTGCCTGGTTCGTCATCGTCCCGGCAGCCTTCCTGGTGCGCCGGGCGCCGGCGACGCCCGACGAAGCCGAACGGCTCGGCACAACAGGTGTCCCGGCGGGGGCGGCCGATCCCGCCATGACGGCGGGCCGGGCGCTGCGCACGCCGCAATTCTGGGTGCTGTCGCTCACCTGGTTCGCCTGCTGCGCCACGCATTCGGGGCCGATCTTCCACACCGTGAGCTACGCCGTGCTCTGCGGGCTGCCGGTGATGGCCGCGGTCACGATCTACAGCGTCGAGGGCCTGGCCGGCCTGGCCGGGCGCATCCTGTTCGCCGTCGCCGCCGATCGTCTCGGCGTCAAGCGCGTCCTGGTGGCCGGCCTGTTCGCCCAGGCGCTGGGCGCCGGCGCCTACTTCTTCGTGCACCGGCTCGGCGAGTTCTACGCGGCCGCTGCGGCGTTCGGCATGATCTACGGCGGCGTCATGCCGCTCTATGCCGTGATTGCGCGCGCCTACTTCCCGGCGCGCATCATGGGCACCATCCTGGGGGCGGCGACCATCTTCTCCTGCGCCGGCATGGCGCTCGGTCCGCCGATCGGCGGCTGGATCTACGACACCACCGACAGCTACGCCTGGCTCTACATCGCCTCGTTCGGCATGGGGTTGGGCGCCATGCTGATCGCCCTGCTCTTCCCGCCGTTCCCGTCGCGGCGGCCGGCGGCGCAACCGGCCTGAGCGCAGCTAGCGGCTCTGCACAGTGATCATGACGGCCGATCGAGCTCGATCCGACGCGCGTGACGGCATTGCCTGCACATCGGTCGAAGAACTCGAGGTGTGGTAGGATGGCGGTGGAGACGTCCAGATATGGCGTCTCCTGGAGCCTCAAAAGTCGCAATAAGAGAACCCGGCATCGCCGCCAGGCCGCTGCAAAGGGGGGCCCCTGGTGCTTGGAAAATCGCACCATGGTTATTGACACGAATGAGCACTTGAGTTATCTTGAGGCTGCCGCCGTGCTTTAGGCGTCCGCTCCATGCATCGGTTCGGTCGACTGAATGAAAACGGCCAGCAAAACTAGCGAAATTCAAAAAGGCTGAAGATTCAAGGGCTTCACCGGTGATCCGAGGGCTAGCGAAATCCAGCGAAATTCACGCGACCGGCGCTCGAGCCAAGGAGCGGGAAATGTCGTCTCTTTGGCATTCAGCCCATCAGAACCACTGTGCAGAGCCACTAGCCCTGGAAGTCGAGCACGATGCGGCCCTCGATGTCGCTCTGGCGCATGCGGGTGAAGACGTCGTTGATCTGCTCGAGCTTTGCCGTCGCGACCGTGGCCTTGACCTTGCCCTCGCCGGCGAAAGCCAGCGCCTCCTGAAGATCGAGCCGCGTGCCGACGATCGAGCCGCGCACGGTGATGCCGTTCAGCACCGTGTCGAAGATCGACAGGGGGAAGTCGCCCGGCGGCAGGCCGGTGAGCGACACCGTGCCGCCGCGGCCAACCATGCCCAGCGCCTGCTCGAAGGCCTTGGGCGAGACGGCGGTCACCAGCACGCCCTCAGCGCCGCCGACCTCCTTCTTCACGAAAGCGACGGGGTCCTGGGTGCGGGCGTTGACCGCCAGGGCGGCGCCCAGGCGCTTGGCGAGATCGAGCTTGGGCTCGTCGATGTCGACGGCGATCACGTTCAGCCCCATCGCCTTGGCATACTGCACGGCCATGTGGCCGAGGCCGCCGATCCCCGAGATCACCACCCAGTCGTCGGGCTTGGTGTCGGTGACCTTCAGCCCCTTGTAGACGGTGACGCCGGCACACAGGATCGGCGAGATCTCGACGAAGTCGGCCTTGGCCGGCAGGTGCCCGACATAGTTGGGATCGGCCAGGACGTATTCGGCAAAGCCGCCATTCACGGAATAGCCGGTGTTCTGCTGCTCCGTGCACAGCGTCTCCCAGCCGCCCAGGCAATGCTTGCAATGGCCGCACGCCGTGTAGAGCCAGGGCACGCCGACGCGGTCGCCCTCCTTGACGTGACGCACGCCCGTGCCGACGGCCGAGACATGCCCGACGCCTTCGTGGCCGGGGATGAAGGGCGGCTTGGGCTTGACCGGCCAGTCGCCGTCGGCGGCATGGAGATCGGTGTGGCAGACGCCGGTGGCTGCGATCTTGACCACGACCTGGCCGGGACCGGGCTGCGGCACGGGCACTTCCTCGATCACCAGCGGCTTGCGGAACTCGCGGACGACAGCGGCCTTCATGGTCGATGGCATGGTGGTCCTCCCTAACGCGTGTATCCCTTGCCTTGCATGCAGTCGTTGAAGATCTCGATCTCGGCGCTGTTGCGATCGGTGTTTGCCGCCTGTTGCGCCGATATCATGCCTGCACCGCTCATCCCCGGATTGCCGGAGCTGTGGGGATAGAACCGCGCGGCCTGCTGCTGCGCCGCGGCGCGACACGTCGCGGTATCGCTGGCGATCGTGGCGTCATCTGCACCCACCTTCTTCCAGGTCGTGCCAGGTGCTGCCCCGCCACAGGCGGCGAGGCCGAACCAAAGAGCCACTACGATCAGCGTGCGTATCATTTGCCTGTCTCCGGCCGCCACGATGGCGCTTCCGACAAGTTCCGTCACCTGCCGCTTTACAAGTCCGAAAATAAATTCGGGCCGTTTGTATCTTTTCGCCGTCGCCGTTCGTCCTCGGGGGGTGGACGGAAGGGTCGAGATCACTTAACCTTTCAGTTAAGTATTAGTCCAAGAGCCCATTCGAGGAGCGACGGATGAAACTGTTTTACGGTTGGGTCGTGGTCGCCGCCGGCGGCCTGCTGGGATGCGTGGCCATCGGTTCGGTGTTCTCCCTGGCGGTCTTCCTGCAGCCGATGGCGGACGCGACCGGCTGGTCGCGCACCGGCGTGTCGGGCGCCATGACGATTGTCTTCCTGGTGATGGGCGTCGCGGCCTTCGGCTGGGGTGCGCTGACCGACCGTTTCGGGCCGCTTCCGGTCGTGCTGAGCGGCGCCGTCCTGCTCGGGCTGGGCATCCTGCTCGCGAGCCGCGCCTCGAGCCTGCTCGAGTTCCAGCTCATCTACGGCCTGCTCGTCGGCGGCGCCACCGGCGCGGTGTTCATCCCGACGATGACGACGGTCACCGGCTGGTTCGAGAAGCGTCGCAGCCTCGCCGTGTCTCTGGTGTCGGCCGGCATGGGCGTTGCGCCGATGACGGTCTCGCCGTTCGCGAGCTGGCTGATCACCAACTACGACTGGCGCACCGCCCAGCTGGTGATCGCCATCCTGGCCTGGGTCGTCCTCGTGCCGACCGCCTTCCTGGTGCGCCGCGCGCCTGAGGTGATCGATGAGCGCGAACGCATCGTCGCGCCGCCGGGCATGACGATGGGCGCCGCCGATCCCGGCCTGACGGCGGGCCAGGCGCTGCGCTCGCCGCAATTCTGGGTTCTGTCGCTCACCTACCTTTGCTGCTGCGCCACGCATTCCGGCCCGATCTTCCACACGGTGAGCTACGCCGTTGCCTGCGGCCTGCCGATCATGGCGGCGGTCACGATCTACAGCGTCGAGGGCCTGGCGGGGCTGGGCGGACGCATCCTGTTCGGCCTGGCGGGCGACCGCTTCGGCGCCAAGCGCGTGCTGGTGATCGGCCTGTTCGCCCAGGCGCTGGGCGCCGGCGCCTACTTCTTCGTGCGCCAGCTCAGCGAGTTCTATGCCGTGGCCGCGGTGTTCGGCCTGATCTACGGCGGTATCATGCCGCTCTATGCCGTGATCGCGCGCGAATACTTCCCGATGCGCATCATGGGCACGGTGCTGGGCGCCTCGACGATCTTCTCCAGCCTCGGCATGGCGTTGGGACCCGCCGTGGGCGGCTGGATCTTCGACACCACCGGCGGCTACGGCTGGCTCTACATCGCCTCGGCCGGCATGGGGTTGGGCGCCATGCTGATCGCCCTGCTGTTCCCGCCCTTCCCTTCGCAGCAGCGAGTGGCAACCCAGCCGGCTTGATCAGGCGCCGCCAAACATCGCACGCAGTCTCGGAGCGACATCGCGCGCGAAGCGTTCGAGGCTGGCATTGGTGTCGTCGGGCGTGAGCCCCGGCGGCACCGCCCAGGTGACGATGTCGGTGAGCCCGTATTCGCGGATGAAGGCGGCGAGCTCGTTTACGCAATGCTCGACGTCGCCCACCACCCAGGTCTGCGGGATGCGATCGGCCTCGGCGATGCCCTGGACGCCGCCATGGCCGCCGGCTTCCTCGCGGAAGCGATGGTAGATGTCCATGCGCCGCCGCTCGGCCACCCGCACCTTGCCCCAGTCGCGCTCGCGATCGTCGGTCACCAGGCAGGACTTTATGATGCCGATGCGATGACCGGCCGGATCGCGGCCCTCATCCTTGAGCTTCGCCAGCCAAGGATCGAGCGACTGCCGGCGCGGTCCCTGCGGCAGGAGGTTGGCGCCGACCCGCGCCGCGCGCAGCGCGCCCGCCTCGGACATCGCCGCCACCCAGAGCGGCGGCCCGCCGGGCTGCACGTAGCCCGGCGTGATCTTCACATCGGCGAAATCGTAGCGCTTGCCTGTGTAGCTGAATTTCTCGCCGGTGAAGGCGCGCTTCAGCACGTCGAGCCCTTCGTCGGTCAGCGAGACGCGGCGCGACACGGGCAGGCCAAAGCCCCGGAACTCGTGCGGCGCATAGCCCATGCCGACGCCGATCTCGACCCGGCCATTGCTGATGTTGTCGAGCACCGCGAGATCCTCGGCCAGCCGCAGTGGGTGATTGAACGGCAGCAGGCAGACGTCGCAGGAGAAGCGCACACGCTTGGTGCGCGCGGCCATCGCCGCGGCGACAGGAATCCACGATGGCAGGTAGCCGTCGTCGACGAAGTGGTGCTCGGTGAACCACACGAGATCGAGCCCCAGTCCGTCGAGCCACGCCACCTGATCCATGATCGCGGCATAGAGCGCCGGGTTGCTCAGGCCCGATTCCGGCGGATTGCGGAAATCGTAGGCGACGCCCAGGCGCAGCTTCTTGCCCATCGGCGTTTTCTCCCTTTCCTTGCCTTGAATATCGGCAGTGCCGAGCCTACGTTCGCGGCCTCGTCGAATTCAACAGGATGTGCAGCGATGGATTTCCGCGTGACAGCAAACCAACACCTTGCTCTCGGGGAAATCCGTCTTCATGCCTGCATCAATCACTGTCTCTCGTCTCGCCTGGTCGACGCCTGACGACCGGCCTGTCCTCACCAATCTCGATCTGAGCTTCGGCCGCGAGCGTACCGGCCTCGTCGGACGCAACGGCGTGGGCAAGAGCACGCTGCTCAAGTTGATCGCCGGCGACCTGCCGTTGCAGTCGGGCGACGTGTCGATCACGGGCACGCTCGGCGTGCTGCGCCAAACGGTGCAGGCCGACCCGCGCCAGACGGTGGCGGACCTGTTCGGCGCCAGCGACGCGCTCGCCGTGTTGCGTCGCGCCGAGCGCGGCGACGCCGATGCCGAGGGGCTTGCACGCGCCGACTGGACCCTCGAAGCCCGCATGACGGCGGCCCTCGACCGGCTCGACGTGATAGCAGCGCCCGAAGCGCCGCTGTCGACGCTGTCGGGCGGTCAGCGCACGCGGGTGGGGCTGGCGGCGCTGGTCTTCAACGAGCCCGACTTCATCCTGCTCGACGAGCCGACCAACAATCTCGATCGCGACGGACGGCGCGCGGTCATCGAGCTTCTGCGGGGCTGGCGCAGCGGCGCGATCGTGGTCAGCCACGACCGCGAACTGCTCGAGACGCTGGACGCAATCGTCGAGCTCACCGGTCTCGGCGCCACCCGGTACGGCGGCAATTTCAGCCACTATCGCGAGCGCAAGGCGCTCGAGCTGGCGGCGGCCGAGCACGATCTCGCCGACGCCGAGCGGCGCGTGGCCGACGTCGCTCAACGCGCACAGGCGACGGCCGAACGAAAGGCGCGCAAGGATGGCGCAGGACAGAAGAGACGCGGCCGCGGCGATATCCCGCGCATCCAGCTGAACACGCTGCGCAATCGCAGCGAGGCCACCAGCGGCAAGAACGCGCGCCTGTCCGAGCACCGGGGCGAGCAGGCGCTCGAAGATGCCGCGAGCGCGCGCCAGCGCATCGAGGTGTTGCAGCCTCTGACCGTTGCGGTGCCGCCGACCGGGCTGCCGGCGGCAAAAACTGTTCTCAGGATCGACGCGGTGCGCGTGGGTTATGACGGCCGGCCGCTCATCCGCGATCTTTCGTTGGCCATCACCGGCCCCGAACGCATCGCCGTCACGGGCGCGAACGGCTCGGGCAAGACGACGTTGCTGGCTTTGATCGCCGGGCGGCTGGCGCCGTGGACTGGAACAGTGCGCCTGATGACCGACGTCGCCATGCTCGACCAGCAGGTGAGCCTGCTCGATCCCGCGGCGTCGATCCGCGACAACTTCCGGCGTCTCAATCCAGACTCCGACGAGAACGCCTGTCGCGCCAGCCTGGCCCGCTTCATGTTCCGCGCCGACGCCGCGCTGCAGGTCGTGGGAAGCCTGAGCGGCGGACAATTGCTGCGCGCCGGTCTCGCCTGCGTTCTCGGTGCCAGGCCACCGCAGCTCCTGATCCTCGACGAGCCGACCAACAACCTCGACCTCGAGTCGATTGCGGCTGTCGAGGCGGGACTACGCGCGTATGACGGCGCGCTGCTAGTGGTCAGCCATGACGAGGCGTTCCTCGAAGCCATCGGCATTACGCGCCGCCTCGGGATATGACGACGGGCGGAGCGGCAGCGCGGAATTGCCGACGTTCATCAGCTCGTAGGGCGGCTGCCAGCCCGGCAGCGCAGCCAGGCGCCGCCGCCAGGCATGGATGGAAGGGAACGCCGTCTCGATGTCGAAGCCGGTCTCTGACATCGGATAGAAGACATAGCCGGCCAACGAGAAGTCGATGATGGTCACGCGGTCGCCCAGCATGAACGGCTGATCGGCGAGATGCTTGTCGACAATGGCAAAGGCACTCTGGGCCCGGCCCTTGAGATAGGCGAGCAGCGCGGAATGAGCGGGCTCGCTCGCCAGCACGTTGGCGAAGCGATGCTGCGCGTAGCCGCTGGTGAACTTGTGATTGTCGAACAGCATCCAGCGCAATGCTTCGAATCGTTGCTCGGGAGCGACGGCGAAGTGGCCCGTCGTCTCCGCGAGCCAGCTCAGGATCGCGCCCGACTGCGACATGAACCGGCCGTCGGCCTCGAGCACCGGCACCTCGCCCATGACATTGGTCGAGGCGCGCCAGTCCGGGTCGCGCATCTGGCCGCCGGCGAAATCGACGCCGACGGGCTCCCAGTCCAGGCCGGCGCAGTTGAGGTACAGCGCGACCTTGTAGGAATTGCCCGAAGCACCGATGCAGTAGAGCCTGTAGTGTGCCATGTCCTCAACAACATGGCATCGGCGACTGCCAGTTTATGTCAGCACTGCCATTGCGCCGTGCCGGGCGTGGCGACGCGCACGCGATAGAGCGACGTCGAGGCCGTGATGTACAGGCTGCGGAGATCGTCGTCGCCGAAGCAGAAGTTGGCCGCCGTCTCGGGCGTGCGGATGACGCCGAGACAGGTGGCGTCCGGGGCGAAGACGTGGACGCCGCCGGGACCGCAGCAATAGATGTTGCCCACGCTGTCGATCTTCATGCCGTCGGGTGCACCCTTGCCAGCGCCCGTGGTCTCCGCCCAGACGCGACCGTCGGTGAGCCCGCCGTCGGCGGCGACGTCGAAGCGACGGATGTGCTTGCGTTCGGTGTCGTTGACAAACAGATGACGCTCGTCGAGCGAGAAGCAGAGCCCGTTGGGCTGGCCGAAGTCGTCGGCCAGCAGCACCGGCGTTTGCGCATCGGCGCCGACCCGCCAGACGCCGCGGAAGTCGAGCTGCAGCGGACGCGGATTGCCGTAATATTCCAGGCGGCCGTAAGTCGGATCGCTGAAGTAGATGGCGCCGCGCGCGCTCGTGACGACGTCGTTGGGGCTGTTCAGCTCCTTGCCCTTGTGATGGCTGGCGAGAACGACGCTCGTGCCGTCGGCCTCGGTGCGGGTCAGCGTGCTGGTGGCGTGCTGGCAGACGACCAGGCGACCCTGGCGGTCCCAGGTGAGGCCGTTGGACTGCGCACATGGCTTGCGGAACGTCGCGATGCCCTCGCCCGCCGTCCATTTGCGCATGTGATCGCCCGGCATGTCGCTGAACAGCAGGTAGCGGTCGCGGGCATGCCAAAGCGGGCCTTCGGTGAACAGGAACCCCCCGGCCAGCTTTTCGACGTCCACCGCCTTGCCAACGACCGAGGAGAACCTCGGATCGCGAACCTCGATCGTGTCGCTCATTTTCATTCCATCTGCAGTTCCGCCCATCGTACGGTTCTAGCCCGATCTGCAGACAGGCCACAACGCGGGGTAGAGATAGCCGCAAAATGCCGGTGGAAGCCGCTTGGCGACGTTCACGGCGGCGATGTCAGGTTCCCGTAAGCCTCGGCGACTAGGGTCATTTCGGGAGGCTGCGACGTCACTTCACTTGGTGTGAAGGACAGTCGTCGCGCACGTGGTGGACAAATGGACCTGCTGCACAATCTGATGCTCGGGCTGAGCGTTGCCGTCTCGTTCCAGAATCTTCTTTACGCTCTACTAGGTTGCATGGTGGGGACCCTGATCGGCGTCCTTCCCGGCATCGGCCCGGTGGCGACCATCGCCATGCTGCTGCCGATCACCTTCCACCTGCCGCCGACCGCCTCTCTGATCATGCTGGCCGGCATCTACTACGGCGCGCAGTACGGCGGCTCGACGACCTCGATCCTGGTCAACCTGCCGGGTGAGGCCTCGTCGGTCGTGACCTGCCTCGACGGCTACCAGATGGCGCGCAACGGACGCGCTGGTGCGGCGCTGTCGATCTCGGCGCTCGGTTCGTTCTTCGCCGGCACGGTCGGCACCATCATCATCGTGATCTTCGCCGAGCCGTTGACGCGCATGGCGCAGAAATTCGGCCCAGCCGACTACTGCTCGCTGATGGCCTTGGGCTTGGTCGCGGCCGTCGTGCTGGCCAGTGGCTCGGTCATCAAGGCGATCGCCATGGTGTTCCTCGGCCTGCTGTTCGGCCTGGTCGGCACCGACGTCAACACCGGCGCCCAGCGCTTCACCTTCGACGTGCCCGAGCTGTCGGACGGCATCGACTTCGCGCCCATCGCCATGGGCCTGTTCGGCATCGCCGAGATCGTGGTCAATCTCGAACGACATTTGGCGCGCGGTGGCGCCATCAAGGTCGGCTCGTTGTGGCCGACGCGCGAGGAAATCCGGCGCGCCTGGCCGGCCGTGGTGCGCGGCACGACGCTGGGCTCTCTGCTGGGCGTGTTGCCCGGCGGCGGTCCGACGCTGGGTGCGTTCTCGGCCTATACGCTGGAGAAGAAGATCTCCAAGAACCCGGGCGAGTTTGGCAAGGGCGCGGTCGAGGGCGTAGCCTCGCCGGAGGCCGCGAACAACGCCGCGGCGCAGACCTCGTTCATCCCCATGCTGACCCTCGGCATCCCGTCCAACGCGGTGATGGCCTTGATGGTCGGCGCCATGATCATCCAGGGCATCCAGCCGGGCCCCGAGGTCATGACCAAGAAGCCGGACCTCTTCTGGGGCATGATCGCCTCGATGTGGATCGGCAACCTGATGCTGGTCGTCATCAACCTGCCGATGATCGGCATGTGGGTGAAACTGCTGACGGTGCCCTACCGCTTCCTGGCCCCCGCCATCCTGCTGTTCTGCTGCATCGGCGCCTACAGCCTGCAGAACTCGACCTTCCACGTCATGCAGGTCGCGATGTTCGGCGTGCTTGGCTACATCTTCGTCCGGCTGGGCTGTGAGGGCGCACCGTTCCTGCTGGGGCTGGTGCTGGGCCCGCAGATGGAGGAGTACTTCCGACGCGCCATGCTGCTATCGCGTGGCGATCCGATGGTGTTCCTCGAACGGCCGATCAGCCTCGGCCTGCTGATCACCACGGCGCTCCTGCTGATCCTGATGGCCCTGCCGAGCATCAAAAAGGCTCGCGAGGAAGCCTTCCAGGAAGAGGGCTGACGCTGACCTCACCCTGAGGAGCGGTCCACAGGACCGCGTCGCGAAGGGTGGGCACGAGCACAACCTCTGTTGCCCACCCTTCGAGACGCGCACTGCGTGCGCTCCTCAGGGTGAAGTTAAGCCGGTTTGAACGGCTTACTCGGTGACGACGCCGCAGGCGACCCGGTCGCCGGCATTGCCGGTCGGGTCGGTCTTGTAGTCGTCAGGGCCAGCATGGATGATGATCGCCGAGCCGTCGGTGTCGAACAGCGAGTTCGGCTGGCCCTTGACCAGCGAGATCATCGGATTGGCGATCTCGACCACGAGTTCGCCGCTCGCCGGGATATGCAGGTTGGGCATGTCGCCGGCATGGCTGCCCTCCTTGGCTTCCAGGCCGTGCTTGTGGCTGGCGGGATTGAAATGCGGCCCCGCGCTGGTGAACGGCGGCTCGCACTTGCCGACGGCATGGATATGGAAGGCGCGCTCGCCCGGCGGCGCGCCCTTCAGCGACATCTTCAGGAGGACGCCGTGCGGGGTCTGGGTCAGCTGGACCTGACCGACATCCTTGCCCTGGGCATCCTTCAATGACGCCTTCGCCGTCTGGGCGTAGGCGGGAAGCGACAGCAGACAGCTCGTCAGCGTGACGGCACTCAACCAGCGACCAAACGGCATCGACACCTCCATAAGACCGCGGATTGTATCATCAAGCGCTGGCTTCTTCCTCTACCGTCGAGCGGCCAAAGCGGCGCTGGAACAGGCTCATCAGCCAGAAACCTGCCTGCAGCGGGATGCCGAAGAGCACGATGCCGATGGCGAACAGGACCAGCCGGTCGCTGAAATCGTGCAGCTGCTCGGCCTGGCGCAGGATGACGGTGATGCCCTCGGTGACGCCGATCGCGGCGCCGGCGCTCGACGACATCACCATCACGAAGAACGCCCGGGTGACGTTGGGGAAGAACAGCAGCGCCCCATGCGTCGCGCCGGCCCGCAGATGCTTGATGCTGTCGACGCCGGCATCGGCCACGTAAGCCGCCGAATAGGGCACCAGCGACAGCGCCACGGTCATGACGCCGGACAGCACGAAGGGCACGCCGAACAGGGTCGCGTCGCGCGGAATGGCGTTCAGCAGGAAGAACATGACGACGAAGGTCGGCGCTGCGCGCATCAGCGAGATGATCGAGGCCGTGATCGCCGCGACGATGCCGCCGGCGAGTCGACCGGCCGCCAGCAGCAGGCCGACCGCCACCCCGATGACCAGCGCGATGGCGGCGATCTCGAAGTTGACCATCATGCCGGCGAGGAACCTCGGCAGGAAATCGCTCGACAGGTTTTCAAGAAGCTCGTTCATGCCGCGGCCTGCCGCTTCTCGAGGACCTGCCGCAGCTTGCCGCACAGCCAGACCACCACCATCACCACCGCGGTGTAGAAGACCAGCAGGATGGTGTAGGTCGTGATGCGGCCGCTGGAGAACGAGGTGATGTCGGTGAGCGAGCTCAGGAGCTCGGGTGCGCCGATGAAGCTCGCGATCGGCGTGCCCTTGGACGCGTTGACCAGGAAGGCCACGATCTGGGTCGCCGCGCGGCTGAGCGCCCGGCCGAACAGGCCGGTGCTGGCGCCTTCGGCACGCAGGCTCCACATCGCCTCGCCGATTGCCTGGCCGGCATTGGCGCCGTTGGTCAGCCCCAGCGCGACAATGGCCGCCGCCAGCACCGTCTCGGTCGACAGCGCGAACAGGCTGTGCGTCACGGTGGCGGCGATCACCAGGGTGAGCACGATGGGCGAGGACTGCATCGTCATCGTCACCAGCCGCGCCGGCCAACGCAGCAGGAAGGTGCGCGAACCCATGGCCGCGCCCAGCACCAGGGCGAAGGCCAAGGTCGCGGCGAGCGCACCGGCGATCAGGATCAGGGAATAGAACACGCCGTCCTTGAACAGCGACCATGCCGGCGCCGTCTTGAGCATCGGCAAGGTGACGTCGACGCCGGTGCGGTCTTCGACCCATTGCTCGAAGCCGGTCACGTCGGCCGCGAAGCTGGTCGGCTGCAGCGCCGTGTTGAGCGGCGGCAGCACGCAATTGGGGTTGCTGGGGCCGCTGTCGGTGTTGCATTCGGGCTTGCGCCACACCTCCTGCTGCTGGCGCAGGAAGCCCAACCGGATGTTGTGCAGGCGGCCGATATCGATGAACAGGCCGTCGCGATGGAAGACCTGGCTGATCAGGTCGAGCGCGCGCGCGAGCTCGGCGCTGCCCTGGCGCGCCACGGCCATGCCCCATGGAACCTGGGCAAAGCCGAACTTCTGGAAGTAGCGGGAATTGAAGTCGTCGTCGGTGAAATACTTGGCGAAGAAGCTGTCGTCCTGGGCGGCCAGCGTGCAGGTGTTGTCCTTCAGCCGGTCAGGCAGGACGCCCGCCTCGTCGAACAGCATCAGGCGCGCGCCCTGGGACACCAGCTCGGCGTTCGAGCCGTTGCCGACGGTGACGCACACGGTGCGGCCCGGCAGGTCGAGCATGCTGGCCACGGGAAGCTCGCGCGGACCAACGACGGTCGTCTCCGAGCGATAGTAATGCGGCCGGATGAACCGCGCCTGGCCATCGCGCTGGGTGTTGTGGCCCATGGTCGCGATGGCGAGGTCAATGCGGTCCTCGGCCAGCAGGGGTATGCGCGTCGCGGCATTGACCCGCACGAAATCGACATCGACGCTCAGCATGCGGCCGATCGCCAGCGCCACGTCGACCTCGTAGCCTTCGCGCTTGTCGCCGGTGCGCGTGGCGAACAGCGGATAGTAGTCGCGGATGCCGACGCGGATCTTCTTGGCGCACAGGATCTTGATCAGGCGGTCGACGTTGGGCTGGCTGCAGGCTTCGGGCACCTTGGTGCGCGCCTGCTTGAGCAGCTCGGCCAAAGCGGCGTCGGGGGTTTCGGCGCGGGCGGGAGAGAATGAGAACAGTGCCGCGAACACTGCCAGCACACAGTACAACCTCACCCTGAGGAGCGCGCCGAAGGTGTGCGTCTCGAAGGGTGGGAACAAGCACCTTGTCCGTTGCCCATCCTTCGAGACGCATCGCTTCGCGATGCTCCTCAGGATGAGGTGTGCGCGCATCAACCTGCCACCCCGTGTCTGGTGATCTCGACGACGTGCATGTCGCCGAAGGCGTATGGACCGTAGCGGTGGATCGAGCGGCCGTCCTGAACGGCGAGCACGGCCGCGCTGATGCGCGAGAGCTTGTCTTCGGGAATGTAGACCAGCGTGGTCAGCGCGACGCTGAGCGCCAGGTCGGCCCTCGCCAGGATCTCGCGCGAGCGCTCGAGGTCGACGAAGGCGTTGTGGGTGATGATGGCGCGACCGCCGACGGCAAGATGCGCCGCCACCCCCCCGAGGAACGGATCGAGCAGGGCGCGGCCGTTGCTGCCGCCGGCGCTCCAGGTCGGCAGGCGGCCGGGAACGTCGCTGCGCTCCATGGGGAAGTGCGGCAGGTTGGCGACGATCAGGTCGAACCGGCGCGCGGCAACGGGCAGCCACATATCGCCGAGATAGAGTTCCGCCGTCTCGCCATGGCCGAGTTCGGCCAGCAGCAGCATGCCGGAGGTGACGGCGTCCTCCTCGATATCGATGCCGCACAGCGAGGCCGCGCCCAGCTCGCCCAGCGCCGCCAGCACGACGCCGCTGCCCGAGCCGATCTCGAGCACCTTGGCGCCCCTTACCGCGGCCGCCTTCGCCTGCAGGACCTGGATCAGGGCGGCCGTATACTCGCTCGGGCGCAAGGCGGCGAGCGCCAGCTCGGCCCCGGGGTCCGGCACCAGTCTAGGCTTCGACACGTCAACTACCCCCAAAACACACACGCCCAGGGCACAGTCCCCACCGATGCCCTTCGCACCAACGGCACCTCTCTCCTATGCCGCCACAAGCCGTTTGACCAACGTCGACGCTACCGGATCGTCGGGAAATTCCGCCAGTATCTCTCGGTAGCGCCGTGCCGCCAAAGCGTAGTCCTCCTTGACCAGAGCCTCATAAGCGAGCCGCGTCAACTTGGCCAACCGCTGGGTCTCGGGCGCAGGCTCGAGGCCCGGATCGTCGGCACCGTAGACGCCCAATAGCTCGTAGATCGGCACCTTGGAGCGCCGCCCCTTGACCGTGACGTCGTCGATCGGCCGCACGCACAGCCGCTCGCCCGCCTCCTTGTACACCGAGTGGCTGATCAGGATGCGGGTGTTGAATTCCTTGTTGGTGCCTTCCAGGCGGGCGGCGACGTTCACGCCGTCGCCCATCACGGTGTAGCTCATGCGCTCCTTGGAACCGATGTTGCCGACCAGCACGGCATCGCAGTGGATGCCGATGCGGACGTTGAGCGGCTTCAGCTCCTCGGCCTCCCAGCGCTCGTTCAGCGCGTCCATGCCGCGCTGGATGCGCATCGCCGCCACGCACGACCGCCAGGCATGGTCGTCGAGCAGCGCCGGCGCGCCCCAGAAGGCCATGACGCCGTCGCCGATGAACTTGTCGATGGTGCCGTGCTCCTGGTTGACGGTCTTGGTCACCAGCTCGAGGTAGGCCGAGACGCGCAGCAACAGTTCCTGCGACGGCACCTCCTCGGAGAGCGTCGAAAAGCCTTCGAGATCGGAGAAGAAGATGGTGAGGAAGCGGCTGTGACCGCCGAGCTCCAGCTTCTGCTCCGAATGCAGGAGCTGAGTCACCAGGCCGATCGGCACGAAGGCGGAGAACGACTTCACCGCGGCATCGAGCGTGTCGATCGCCTTGGACAGCACCGAGATCTCGCGGATCGCCGAGTTCACCGTGGGCAGCGTCTCGGTGCCCAGCTCCTGGATCTTGCCGACCTTGAAGGCGAGTCTCTCGAGCGGCGAGGAGACGACGCCGGTCATGAAGAAGATGACGAGGACCTGCAACGCCATCGCCATCAGGCCGAAGACGGCGAGGCGGATGTTGTTGGCCTGGAACGCGCTGGTGAAGTCGGCGAGCGGCGTGATGATGAAGAGCTGCCATTTCTTGCCGAACTCGGCCGGCATGGTCGCGAGACTCGCGACATATTCCTTGCCGTCGTGCGCGAAAGTATAGAGGCCCTCGCTGGCGCGCGGGCGCGCACTGTAGGCGAACGCCGGCAGGTCATTGTCGAGCGCGGTGATGTGCAGCAGCTCGAGCTTGCCCTGCACGTTGGCATAGGTCTTCGACAGGTCGGACGCTGCGATCACGCGGCCCTGATGATCGAGCATGTAGCTCACGGTGCCGGGACTGATCTTGCGCTCGGCGAGATATTCGCCGAGACCGGCCAAGGTCATGTCGATCGCCGCCACGCCCTGCAGCTTGCCGGCCGAGTAGAAGGGCGCGGCCACCGTGAAACCGATCAGGCCGAGCGTCGCGAAGACGTCGGGATCGGAGATCATTTCCGTGCGCGCCTCGACGGCGCTGCGATACCACAACCTGGTACGCGGATCGTAGGCGGTGGGCTCCTCGCTCGACCCCAGCTCCTTGAGATCGCCGTCGAGAAAGAGAAAGTGATCGAACGTCCGCTCGCCCGCCCGCGGAAGGATCCAGCGGTAGGCATACTGCGAGCCCTTCGGAGGCAGCTGGCCCTGCACCTTCACCTCGGCGTCGATCCGGCGGGTCTGGCGGAAGCTGCCGTCTTCCAGGCCGACATACACACTGACGATCTTGGGGCTGTGCACCAGGATGGTCTGGAAATACTTGAAGCAGCGGCTCGATGCGTAGAAGTCGGGAAACTCCTCGCCGATCGCCGCAGCTGAGCGAACCAGCGACTTGATGGGACCGAAGTCGTCCTGGATGTTGTCGATCGCCTCGTTGCGGAAGCGCTCGACCAGCTGCTGCGCATTAGTCCGGGCGATGCGATCGTTCGAGAGATACGTGACGGTGATGATGGTGAAGAAGACGGGTACTGTGAGGACCACGAACGACGTCAGGATGCTGGGCTTGAGCCGCATATTGCGGAAGATGTTCATGAACCAGCCGTCGTGGAGCGCGCTCTATCAGCCGCTTTTGAGGGGACGCGCGATTCTAGCCCATTGACCCTTCACCGTCCATGCAACGTTCGCCTGGTTTAGACCGATGGCCGCCTCTCATGCCAGTCCGTGACCTGCTGGAAGGCGTGGCCCGCGGCCAGGATTCCAACTTCATCGAAACTGCGACCGACGATCTGGAAACCAACCGGCACGCCATCGTCCGTCATGCCGCCCGGCAGGGTGAGCGTCGGATGCCCACTCATGTCGAGTGGAGCGGTGTAGCGCAGCCGTGAGGCGATGGTCTGTGAGGTGCGCGTCTTCATGGACGCCAGCGAAGGGGCGGCCAGACCCATCGCCGGCAACAGCAGCAGGTCGATCGATGCCAGGAGCTGCTCGAGCTCGCCGGTCACGCGCGCGCGGACCAGTTGGATACGGGTGAGCTGCAGGCCCGAGAGACCGCGGCCGAGGTCGAGCAGGGCCGCGAACTCGGCGCCGTATTCGGCGCGCCGCGACGGAAAGGTCGCCTCATGGGCGAATGCCGCCTCGACACCGCACAGCGCCAGCCATTGCGCCGTCGCCTCGTCGAGCTCCGGCAGCGCGACGTCGACCAGCTGTGCTCCCTGCTTTTGCAGCATCGCCGCGGCACCGTCGAGCGCGCGTAGGCAATCACCATCGGCGTCGATCAGGTTCTTCGGAACCCCGACCCGCTTGCCCTTCACGCCCGCTGCGGTCGCGGCGGCATAGTCCGGCACGGGTTGCGGCGCCGCGGTCGGATCGGCGGGATCGGCGCCGGCGATGACGCCCAGCACGATGGCGGAGTCCAGGGCGCTGCGGCACATCGGCCCGACGTGGTCGAGTGACTCGGCGAGCGGAAAGACGCCGGCGCGGCTGACCCGGCCCCAGGTCGGCTTGAGGCCGCTTAAGCCATTCATGGTCGAGGGGAAACGGATCGAGCCGCCGGTGTCGGAGCCCAGCGAGGCGAAGCAGAGGCCGGCCGCGGTGGCCACACCCGAGCCCGATGACGAGACACCGGTCCAGTAGGCGGCGTTGAACGGGTTCACCGGCGGGTCGACCGACGGATGATGCAGGCCGTAGGCACCCTCGGTCATCTGCAGCTTGCCCAGGATGACCGCGCCCGCCCGCTTCAACCGGGCCACCACCGTCGCGTCCTTGGCCGGCACATGATCGCGCCGGATCGCCATGCCGGCCGCCGTCGGCACGCCTTCGGTGTCGCAGAGATCCTTTACGGCGATCGGCACGCCGTGCAGCGGCCCGCGCGATGTACCGGCCGCGGTCTCGGCATCGAGGCGCTTCGCATCGGCCAGTGCACGCTCGGACGTCACCGTGGCGTAGCTCTTGAGCTTGGGATCGAGCGCTCCGATGCGATCGAGCATCGCCTGCGTTGCCTCGACCGATGACAGCTTGCGCGCCTTCAGTCGCCGCGCGACCTCGTCGAGCGACAGGTAGTGCAGGTCGTCGGTCGGCATAGGCTCTCCCTCGTACTCTCCCGGACCGCGAGCCTCCGGCTCGCTCATGATCATGAGCGAAAGATCATGACACGCTGCAAAGACTACAGCGCCTTGTCCATCACCTGGATATGTTCGCCGCGATAGTCGCGTCGCTCAAGGGCGCGCCAGCCGAGGCCGGCGTAAAGGCGCGAGGCCGACGTCGTATAGAGATAGAGCATCGGATAGCCGAGCCGGCGCGCCGCCACCTCGATGGCAGTGACCAGCGCCGACGCGACGCCCTTGCCGCGGCGCCCGACCGGCACGAACACGCTGGCGAGCCACGGGTTGCGCGGATCACCTTCGAGGTCGTCGAACAAAAGGGAAGCTGTGCCGAGCATTGCGCTGGCATCATCGAGAGCGACGAGTACGATCGGCACGCGATCGACGTTCATCCCCTCGCGAATCTCGGCCGTGCGCGATTGCAGCGTCTGGCCGGGATTGAAATGCCCCCACTCGGCGAACCCCCAGGCCGCGACTTGGTCGACGAGCTCGGGACGTTCGACGAGGGGGACGATTCTCAAGCGGTCAGTCGGCCGCCTTGAGGTTCACGGCCGCCGAACGGCCGCGCTCGGTGGCGATCTCGTAGCTGATCTTCTGGCCCTCGTTGAGGCCGTTCAGGCCCGAACGCTCGACTGCGCTGATATGAACGAACACGTCCTTGCCGCCGTCGCTCGGCTGGATGAACCCAAAACCCTTGGTGGCGTTGAACCACTTGACCGTACCAGTAGCCATCACTCTCTCTCCTTGGCAAATCTAGCTAGACAGAACACGCGCAGCCGTGCTGCTCGTTGCAACGGTCCGCGACAACTCGAAGAATTTGGAAATTAGCGCGTGGGGTGTGTCCGTAGCCGCTGTGGGCTGGGCCGCCAAGGCAAGGCCAAGTTCGTAAGTCGTAGGGCCGCATATCGGCATTAAACGCCTCCAAGTCAAGTTGGTTGCCTAAACACTGTTCACATTGTGGCACCAATCTTCCAGGGCTCGAATTCGTCGTCTCCGATGCCCAGCGCTTCGGATTTGGTCTTCTGTCCTGACGCCGTGCGGAGAATCAGCTCGAAAATGCGCTTTCCGTTGTCCTGAATCGTCTCCTCGCCGTCGACGATGGTGCCACAGTTGATGTCCATGTCGTCAGTCATGCGTCGATAGAGGGAGCTATTCGTTGCAAGCTTGAGTGACGGGGTAGGTTTACAACCGAAGACGCTGCCGCGGCCGGTGGTGAAGCACAGCACATTGGCGCCACCAGCCACCTGGCCGGTGGCCGAGACCGGATCGTAGCCGGGCGAATCCATGTAGACGAAGCCCTTGGCGGTGATGGGCTGTGCATATTCGTACACATCGACAAGGTTGGTCGTGCCGCCCTTCGCAACTGCACCCAGGGATTTTTCCAGGATGGTGGTGAGGCCGCCCGCCTTGTTGCCCGGCGACGGATTGTTGTTCATCTCTCCGCCGGTGCGTGCACAGTGGTCTTCCCACCATTTGATGCGACGCACGATCTTCTCGCCGACCTCGCGGCTGACGGCGCGGCGCGTCAAGAGGTGCTCGGCGCCGTAGATCTCAGGCGTCTCCGACAGCACCGCCGTGCCGCCATGACGCACCAGCAGGTCGACCGCCGCCCCCAATGCCGGATTGGCCGAGATGCCGGAATAGCCGTCCGAGCCACCGCACTGCAGCGCGAGGATCAGTTCGCTGGCCGGGATCGGCTCGCGCTGGACGTTGTTCGCTTCGGGCAGCAGTTCCTTCAGGAATCCAACGGCGCGCATGACGGTCTTCGAGACGCCGCCTTCGTCCTGGATGGCCATCGGGATCAGCTTCGGGCCTTCCTTCAGCCCTTCGGCGCTCATCAGGCCGGCGATCTGGTTGGTCTCGCAGCCCAGGCCCAGCACCACGACCGCCGCCATGTTGGGATGTCGCGTGTAGCCTGCGAGCGTGCGGCGCAGGACGTCCATCTCGAGGCCCGAGGCCGCCATGCCGCAGCCGCCGCCATGCGTCAGCGGCACGACGCCGTCGATGTTGGAATATTGCGCAAGCAGCGGCTCGAGCCGGGACGCGATCATGCGGCTGGTCGCAGCCGAGCAGTTCACCGTGGTGACGATGCCGATGTAGTTGCGTGTCGCCGCCCGGCCGTCGGCGCGGCGATAGCCCATGAAGGTGGCGGCGGGCGTGATGGGATCGGTCCGGCGGGCGTCAGCGCAGAAGGCGTAATCGCGCTCGAAATCGCCCATCACGCAATTGTGCGTATGGATGTGCGCACCTGGTTCCAGATCCTCGGTGGCGAAGCCGATGATCTGATTGTACTTGCGCAGCGGCTCGCCCTGCTTGACCGCGCGCGTCAGGATCTTGTGGCCCGGAGGCACGCGCGTCGCCGCCGCCACCTCGCCCTCGACCTTGGTGCCGGGCAGGATGTCCATGCGCGCCACGACGACGTTGTCGGCCGGATGCAGCCGGATGGTGAGCGGTGCCGCCATTGTCATTTCCTCCGAGTGCCGAACTCTAGCCGCTTGCCCTTCGATCAACAAACCTTGGTACGGCGCCAGCCGGCGGCGATGGCCTCATCCTCAGTGCAGAACCAACGTTCTCCGCGCTCGGGATCGATGACGGTGGAATTGTAGTGGCGGCAGCCCGGCGGGTGATAGATGCGCACGCCCTGGGCGTTGATATTGCCCTTGATCTGGCACGGCTTGGCCGGCGGCGCCTGCGCGGCAGCCGATGCCGCGACCAGCATCAGCAGGATGCTAAGCCGCGCGCTTGCCGCGGATTTCATCGATGGCGGCGCCGAGCTTGCGAACCTCGGCTTCGCTGAGCGACGCGAGCGGCGCGCGCATGCGGCTCCAGGCGACGGGATCGTTGCGACGCAGGCCGACCAGCGCCTTCACCGCCGCCGTCACGGGATAGCCCAGCACGACGTCGACCATGGCGTTGACCCGCGGCTCGTCGATGCCGTCGAGCAGCTTCTGCATCAGGTCGGGGATGACGTTCAGCATGCCGCTGATCGCACCGGAAGCGCCGAGCGTCATGGCGCGCGCGAGAAGCCGCTCGTCGCCGATCAGGATGTGCAGGTCGCCATGATGCTTCAAGAGGGCCTGCGCATTGCTCCAGTCGCCTGACGAATCCTTCACGCCCTTAACCTGCTGCGGGAAGGCTTTCTTCAGGCGGTCTACGAGCTCGATCGACAGGCCGACCGAGGTCACCTGCGGGATATGATAGAGGATGACGTTGCTCGCGCTCGGCCCCAACACGCGCAGCACGGCGGCGAACCAGTCGAACAGGCCTTCGTCGCCGGCGCCCTTGAAATAGAACGGCGGCGCCAGCAGGAAGCTCGGGCAGCCCAACATCAGGCCGGCGCGACCCTGCGTGACCGCATCCTCGACCGACGACGCGGCGATGCCGACCACGAGCTGCGTCCTGGGATCGATGCCGGTGCCGGCCAGGGCGCCCAGCGCGCGTTGGCGTTCGTTCAGGCCGATCGAGGCCCCCTCCCCCGTCGTGCCAAACGCGGTGACACCGGTGCAGCCGTCGGCCAGCGACTGGCGGGCATGCGCCACCAGGCGCGGCAGGTCGATGGCGCGATCTTCGCTGAAGGGCGTGGAAAGAGCGACCGACAGGCCGAACCGGTTCTTGCGCATGCCCCATGATAAGCCGTGCTCGCGCGCAAAGAAAAGCGGGCCCGCTTTCGCGGGCCCGCCCTCCTTACGCTACGCTACGCGTGGCTAGCGGCGACGATTGTCCCAGTTGTCGAAGGCATTGGGGATGCCGTCGCGATCGCGATCGCCGAAGGCGCCCTGACGGTTGTCGTAGCGATCGTACTTATTCGGGACGCCGTCGTGGTCACGGTCGCCATACGGACGCTGCGCCTGATAGCGGTCCGGCACGCCGTCGCCGTTACGGTCCCAGCGGCTGGGCGTGTACTGCCAGCGGTTGCCGACCTGAGCCCAGGTGGGCGCCACATAGCGGTAACCCGGGCGAGCGGTCAGCCACTGACCCGGACGCCACACGTACTGATCGTTGATCAGCTCGTAGTGACCCTGCGACCAGACGTAGCCCGCGCGCGGCGCCGGCACGACCTCGTAGCGCGGCGGCGGCGGAGGCGAGCCGAAGGTGATGCTCACCTGCGCGTCGGCCGGCGTGAACGGCGCCGTGAAAGCCGTCGCCGTCGAGAACACTGCGGCGGCGGCCAGGGAAGTGATCGCCAAACGCTTCAACATGACTTGCCTCCTTCTTGCGCGACCCACTGACGGGCACCGCGCTGGTGAAGGGTATTACGCAAGCCGTCCCCCTGGCGTTTCGGGCGCAATGGAGGAATTCACGCGCTCATTCCGCCGCTTTTCCGCCACCGTCAGGTTCCCACCAGCAGCAATATGACGCCGGCGACGCTGACGACGATGCCCAGCAAACCGATCGCGTGCAGTCGCTCGTCGTGCAGAAGGAAGTAGCTCAGCACCACGGCGATCAGCGGAAATACGGCGACCAGCGGCGCGACCACGGTGATCGAGCCGAGCCCGAGCGCAGCATAGAGAAGGAAGGTCGCCGTGCCGTTGGACATGCCGACACCGATGAACCACAGCAGGCCTGTGCGATCGGGCGGACCGGCGGCGAGGGCGCGGCGGCCGACCAGCAACAGGATCACCACGGTCGACAGCGAATAGCCGATCGCGGCGGCCGCCAGCGGCTCGTGCCAGATCGCGAGCGCTGCCTTGATCGCGGGTTGGATGGCGCCGCGGATCAGGGCGGCGGCAAGCGGCAAAGCGAGGACCCAGACCGGCCACTGCCGGCCGCCGGCGCCGCCGCGCAACGCCATCAGAGCAACGCCCGCCACGACCAGCACGAGGCCCGCGACCTGTCCCAGGCCGATGCGCTCACCGAGAAGGACGATGGCGAACACCACGGCAAAGAGCGGCGTGACATTGCCCGCGGCGCCAGCGACGGCCGGCCCCAACAGCTCGTTGGAGCGCACGGACAGGATCGACACCACGACCGGGAAGATGCAGCCGACGCCAGCGAAGATCAGCGCCGCCCGCCAATCGAAACCCTGCCAGTCGACGAACAGCAGCGCGCCCACCCAGGCTGCGACCATGGAGCTGCCGATCGTGTAGATCGGCGAGCGCCAGGATGGGACGGTGCGGAGGCCGTACTGGGTCAGGATCAGTGCCAGGGCGAAACAGAATGCCGCACCCAAGGCCAGGATGGCCGCGCCCGTCATGGTCTGCTAGAAGCGCCGGCTTCCGACCGGAGAATTGGGAAAGATGGACACGCTCACCTACTGGAACGGCACCTGGCACGAGGGCAACCCGGCGATCCTGGGGCCGCGCGACCACGCCTTCTGGCTGGGCTCGATGGTATTCGACGGCGGCCGCGCCTTCGAGGGCTGCGGGCCGGATCTCGACCTCCATGCGGAACGCGTCGTGCGGTCGGCGCGCGCACTCGGCCTCAAGCCGACCAAGACGGCCAAGGAGATCCTCGAGCTGATGCACGAGGCGGTCCGCCGCTTCGGACCCAAGGCCGAGCTCTATGTGCGGCCGATGTTCTGGGCGACCAAGGGCGGCCAGGGTCCGATCTCGGTCGACGGCGATTCGACCCAGTTCCTGCTCTGCGTCTATCTCGCGCCAATGCGCGCCGGCACGCCGCTGACGCTGGGCCTCTGCCGCTCGATCCGCCGGCCGACGCCGGAGAGCGCGCCGACCGATGCCAAGGCCTCATGCCTCTATCCCAACTCGAGCCGCGGCGTCGCCGAGATGCTCGAGCGCGGCTTCCAGAACGGCATCGTGCTCGATGCGCTGGGCAACGTGGCCGAGACCTGCAGCTCCAACATCTTCCTGGCCAAGAGCGGCGTCGTCAGCACGCCGGTGCCCAACGGCAGCTTCCTGGCCGGCATCACGCGCAATCGCACGGTGAAGCTGCTGCGCAGCGCCGGCATCACGGTCGAGGAGCGCACCGTGACGACGGCCGAGCTCGATGATTGCGACGAGATGTTCACCACCGGCAATGCCGGCAAGGTGCAGCCGGTCAGCCGTTACGAAAGCCGTGACCTGCAGCCCGGTCCGATCGGCCGGCAGGCGCACGAGCTGTACATGGCGTTCGCGCGGACGCAACGGGTGATTTGAGTGACCGACGCCGCCACCGTGACGCTCTGGCGTCCGGTCGGGCCGGCGGAGCTAGAGCTGATCAAACAGAGCGGCATGCGCGCATTTCCGCCGCGCCTGCCGGAGCAACCGATCTTCTACCCGGTCACGACGGAAGCTCACGCGATGAAGATCGCACGCGATTGGAACGTGCCTGCGAGCGGGTCAGGGTACGTCACGCGCTTCAACGTGGCGAAAGCGTTTGGACCACTACGAAGTTCAGACCGCGGGAGGCAAGGCCTTTCAGGAGTATTGGATACCGGCGGAGGACTTGTCAGCCTTCAATGCCGCGATAATCGGTGAGATCGAAGTGACTCACTCGTTCCAATAGATTCTATTGGCGATGCAGTGACTTCAGAGCGACATCCGGTGCCGTCGCGACAATCCTCAAAAGAGCCGCTGCCAGCCCTGTAGGCGTGTACCGTTGCTGCTCCCAATTCTGCAACGTGCGAACGCTGACATGCATCAGTCGGGCGAATTCGCCTTGGCTCGGCCAATGCGCCTGCGGACGCGCTTCACGTCCGGCGCATCGACCTTGAATTGGCGTGAGGGGCGCGACTTGCCCTTGGAGATGACCGCAGCCTCATTGAGGCTCGTCACCAGTTCTGCAAACAGCTTCTTTTCCATCTCACAACTCCTTCACCAGGCGCCGCAGGGTCGCCGTCTCAACCGCCGTCAGCGTGTCTTTTCGCGACTTCGGGTAGGCGAGCAGCATCAAGATTCGACCATCCTGCCTTACCCAGTAGTAGATGACGCGGATGCGACCGCTTACCGCGGCCTTGCACCGCCCCCGGTCACGCCACGGTCTCGTATCCTATGGTCGCGCGCCAGGCGCATGATCTCTACATGACCTACTCGCGCACGCAGCGGATCATCTGAGAGACGTCGCGCTCAGCGGCGGCCGAAGATGTCGTGCAGGATGTCGCCGGCGTTCCGGCAGCCGGCGCTGATAACGGCATCGAGATCGGCGGCTGAAAGTTTCCGGCCAACCGCCGCGGCGCGTTCCTGGGCAGTGGCTGCGAGTTCGTCGGCCGTGAAGCCGTAGCCGCGCCGGTCGGCAAGAGCCGCCACCTCGCGCAATGGCCCAGCCTTGCGGACTTCGGCCACAGATCGGCGTTGGCCTTGAGATCGCGAGCAAAGCGCTGGAGTTCGGATTGGCTCATCGGTCGCGTCTTTTATTTCCTTCACAGCCTGCTGGTCGAGATCCCCCATCTGGTCGCCACCCGACACCTTGTCGAGCTCGGCGCCGGCAAGAGGTTTCTTGGTCGCGGCCGGCGGCTGCTTGGCGGTGTCCTTGGACCTCTTCATGCGAGGGCTACTGGGCTGAGCAGACGCCGACCGGGGCGGCGCGTCAAGGCGTCCGACGGCGGATCAGCGGCAGCACCAGCAAGGCGAGCGCCGTGATGGCTGCCAGCATCGCCCACGCCTCGTTGATGGCGCCGACCAGTCCGGCGCGCTCGACCAGCGGGCGTACCGTCTCGATCATGGCGGCATCGATCGTGCGGGTCGTGGCGGTCGCGACCGTCTCGGCCGGGATGCCCACCAAGGGCGCGACCGAGACGTCGCCGCTCTTCAGGCGTTGGCCGATCGCCGCGGCCAGGATCGGCGCGCGGCCGTAGATCACGGTGTCGATCAAGGCCAGGCCGATCGCGCCGCCGAGGTTGCGCATCAGGTTGAAGAGGCCGCTCGCATCGGCGACTCGCTCGGGCGGGAACTGGCCGAGCGCCAGTCGTGTCGGCGGCAACAGGCAGAACATGATGGCCGACCCGCGCAGAATCTGCGGCAGCAGCATCTCGTCGAAATCGGTCTCCCAGGTCTGGAAGGCGCTGAGGCCGAGCCCGACGGCGAACAATGAGAAGCCGCCCAGCATCAGCAGGCGGCCGTCGATGCGACGCTCCAGCTCGACGGCGATCGGCGCAGTGACGAGCTGGGCCACGCCTGTGACCAGCATGATGCGGCCGATCTCGAGCGGCCCGTGCTCCCGGGCGAAGGCCAGGAATACCGGCATGAGGTAGACCGAGCCGTAGAGGCCGAAGCCCAAGGCGAAGGACAGAAAGCAGCCGATTGCGAAGTTGCGGTCGGCAAGCGCGCTCAAGTCGACGATCGGCTGCGAGCGGCCGAGGCTGCGTCGAACGAACGCAAAGCCCGCGAGCAGCGACAGCGCAAGCAGACCCAGCACGCGCAGCGAGACCCAGCCGTGCTTGGGCGCGTCCTTCAGCCCGATCTCCAGCGCCGCCAGCGCGATCGCCATCAGGATGAGGCCGGCGACATCGAGCGTACGGACGTGCGTGTATTCGCCCGCCTCGCGCGGCAGGAAGGCGGCGGCAACCGCGGCAGCGCCGATACCGGGCGCAACGTTGACCAGGAAGAGCCAATGCCAGGAATACGTCTGGGTGATCCAGCCGCCGACCAAGGGTCCCACGGTCGGCGCCAACACGGCCATCACGCCCGCCAGCGTCGTGGCGATGCCCTGCTGGCGGAAGGGAAACAGCAGAAAGACGGCAGAGAAGACCGAGGGGATCAAGACACCGCCGGCGAAGCCCTGCACCACCCGCGCGACGATCAGCGTCTCGAAGCCGTGGCTTGCTGCGCAGGCCGCCGAGGCCAAGGTGAACAGGGTGAGCGCGCCGACGAACAGCCAGCGCAGGCTGAGCACGCGCGTCAGGAGGCCGGTCAGCGGGATCGCGATCACCTCGGCGATGAGATAGGCCGTCTGCACCCAGCTCATCTGGTCGGGCGCGATCGACAACGCTTCGCTGATCTCGGGCAGCGAGGTGACGACGATCTGGATGTCGAGCACGGCCATGAACATGCCGAGCGTCATGGCCGAGAAGCCGACCCAGGTGCCGGCGGTCGCTGCCCGCTCGTCGGTCATTGCCGCAGCGCCGCCTCTTCCGCACGGATGCGGATCCACAGCACCACGGCGTTCAGGCCTGAGAAGGCGATGCCGTACCACACCAAGCCGAAGCAGAGCGGCAGCACCAGGATCTCGGCAGCGACGATGCAATAGTTGGGATGCGACACGAAGCGGAACGGCCCCTCTTTCACCAGCGGCGCGCCCGGCAGCACGATGATGCGCGTCGTCCAGCGCGGCCCCAGGGTGGCGATCACCCACACGCGCAGTCCCTGGAGGACGACGAACACCACCAGCCAGCCGAGCCTTACGTCGCCAGGCGCGTGCCAGACGGCGAGATACCAGAGACCCATCAGCCACGCGGCATGCAAGGCCACGATCAGCGGATAGTGTCCGGGTGCGGCCTCGCGCGCGCCCTGGCCCAGCAGGCGCGCGGTATTGCGCCGTGCCAGGACGAGCTCGCCGAGACGCTGCAGGGTCACCAGGCCGAGGATGGCCCCCGCCAGCAGCATCACGCCGCCTGCGCCAGTGACAGACAGCTGCAGGTGAAACCCGGTCCCAGCGCCGTCAGCACGGTGCGCTGCGGCAGGCGCTGCTGCTTGGCCAATCGGTCGAGCACGAAGAGCACGGTCGGCGCCGACATGTTGCCGTACTCCTCCAGCACGGCGCGCTCGTGGTCGAGCGCACCCTGGTCGAGCCGCAGCGTGCTTTCGAGCGCGGTGATCACCTTGGCGCCGCCGGGATGGCAGGTGAAGCGGTCGACCGATGCACGCTCGACGCCGATGCGCGCCAGGATTCCGTCGACGGCGGCACCGACATGCTCCTCGGCGAACGGTGGGATGGCGCGGTCGAAGATGACGCCGAGACCGGTCGGGTCGACCTTCCATCCCATGATATCGAGGCTGTCGGGCCACATATGCTCACCTGCGCCTTCGATGCGCGCCAAGCCCCTCGCGTTAGGGCCCGTCTCGCCGGTGCGCACGACGCAGGCCGCCGCGCCGTCGCCGAACAGGGCGGTCGCCACCATGTTGGCGCTGGTGAGCTGGTCCATGCGGAAGGCCGCGGTGCAGATCTCGATCGCCACCAAGAGCACGGTCGAGCCCGGCCGCGCCCGCGCCAGGCGACTGGCGATCGCCAGGCCCGAGACGCCGCCGGCGCAGCCCAGGCCGAACACCGGCACACGCTCGACGTCGGGACGGAAGCCCATGCGGCCGGCGACGCGCGCCTCGAGGCTCGGCGTGGCGATGCCGGTCGAGGAGATGGTGACGATGGTATCGACGTCGCGCGCCTCGCAGCCGGCAGCGGCCAGTGCGCGGCTGGCGGCGGCAACGAACAGCTCCTGCGCCCCGGCCAGGTAGGCGGCGTTGCGCTCGGGCCAGTCGAGATCGGAGAAATACCAGTCGAGCGGCTTCACGGTGTAGCGCGTGCGGATGCCCGACGTTTCGAACACCGGCGCCATGCGCTCGAAGGCGGCGTAGCGATGGGCGAAGATGCGGCGCGCCGCCGCCGCCGCGTCGGACTGCTTCAGCTGGTGTGGCGGCACGGCTTGGCCGATGGAGAGCAGCGTTGCGTCGTTCGGCATCGGCTTCCTCATGGTCACCTCTAGCACATCATCAACGTTGCCGGTCCCCGCAAGTCACGATAGCGCGAAGGCCGCTTCCTGTGCTGCCATGATCTCCGCACATTTGGAGGCACAATGCTGCTCATCGGAGTGAACCGCTCGCCCTATACGCGGCGAGTCGCCATCACGCTCAAGGCCTATGGCCTGCCCTTCGAGCAGCGTGACCTTTCGGGATTCGGCAATCGCGCCGATGTCCGCGCCGCCAATCCGCTGGGACGCATTCCCGCCCTGGTGCTCGACGACGGCGAAACCCTTTTGGACAGCGCCGCCATCATCGACCATCTCGACGAGGTCGTCGGCCGCGACCGCGCGCTGACGCCGGCCGCGGGCGCCGACCGGCGCGCCGTGCTGCGCCACGCGGCGCTGATGATGGGCGCTTGCGACAAGGGCCTGCACGCCGCCTACGAGCGCAATCACCATCCACCGGAGAAGGTGCATCAGCCGTGGGTCGACGACTGCATGGCGCAGATGAAGCACGCCCTGGCCGCCGTCGAAGCGGCGGTCGAGCCGGGCCAGGACTACCTGCTGCTCGGTCGCCTCACCCAGGCCGACGTCACCGCCTTCATCGCCGAACGCCTGGCGCGCGGCCTCAAGGTCGACACCGCGGCCGAGATGCCGCGCTTGCACGCGCATTGCCGCCGCCTCCTGGAGCAGGAGGCCTTCCGCTCGACCGAACCGTGATGCCTACGGCCGGTTCTTGCCGGTGTTGCGGTAGAGATTGGCCAGCCGGGCGATCAGGAAGGCGACATACATCACGCCCAGCACCTGCTCGATGATGATCAGGCTGCGCGCCATCTTGGTGACCGGCGTGATCTCGCCGAAGCCGGTCGAGGTCAGCACCGTGAAGGAGAAGTACATCATGGTCGGCCAGTCCAGGTCCTCGTCCGGCGCATGCACGGGCGCGGCATGGAAGGCGTGCGGCTGGAGCTGCTGCAGCCAGCCGAACAGGCTGGCGAAGGTGAAGGCGATCAAGACATAGGCCGCGACGGCGCCGAACACCTTGTCGGCGGTGATCGGGCGCCGATCCAGCACGTAGTAGAGCAATGCGGTCGTCACGCCGCCGAGGAAAAGCGCGGTGATGAGCAGCGTCACCGGCCGCAGCCAGTGCTCGCCCAGGCGGTCGGCCGCGACGGCGTTGACGGTGAACAACGCCAGCAGGCCGAGAACCAGCAGCGTCGCCCGCCGTGCCCGCAGGGCCCACATGGCGAGCATCAGGATGGTGCTCAGTCCGAGCGCGAGGAACACGGCGGCAAACGATCCGGCCACCAGGGGATTGATCAGGATGAACAGGCAGAGCGCCGTCAGCAGCACGCCGCAGCGGTTGTTGCGCAGGTAGGCGAGACGGCGCTTCATCCGGAAGGAGATCGACATGGTCGCTACTTCCACTCGGCCAGCTCGACCGTGATGCCCTCGGGTCCCTCGAGGGACACCAGCTTGCGGTCGTGGAAGGTCATCGGCTGGTTGCGCAGGCGCACGCCCGCAGCCGTCGCCTTGGCGATCAGGCCGTCGATGTCGGAGACGGCGAAGCAGATGTGGTTGAAGCCGATGCGGTCGAGGCGGGCGATGTCGCCTTCCTGCTTCACCCGCGGATTGAGGAAATGCAGGAGCTGCACCTCGAGGCGGGGGCTGGAGTCCTTCAGCACCAGGGTGATGTGGCGGGCTTCGAGGTTCGCGATGCCCATGTACTGGTCCATCACCGGACCCTTGATGACCACGTCCTTGTCGAGTTCGAAGCCCAGCAGGGCGAAGAAGCCAATGGCGGCGGCAGGGTCGGTAACGGCCACAGTGACGTGGTCGAAGTGTCTCAGCATCGCGTCATTCTAGTAGCTCTGCGCAGAGATTATGACTCATTGGAACTTGCACCGGAATACGTCTCCAGAAGCGGACTTGGAGGTCGCCGCCAGCGGTGAATTTTGACCGGTCGTCGCCAGTTGTCTGGGAAGGCCACTCGCGATGCATGCGCTGCTGTCAGCGGTGCGAGAGGTTTGCGAGGTTCCCGAGGTTCCGGCGAGAGAGCCTGGTAACGCTTGGAGATCGGCCCCCCCATCGGTTGGGCCTGATTGGGAATTCGGACAGTTACGCAAGTTTCGCAACCGGGCCTGCGCCGGAGAGCCGGAGCCCCGGGCTCGGCCCGTCCCGGACAATCGGCAGGACGGGCCGCGCGCGCGGCACAGGCTTCTTGGTTCCGATCAACGATGCAAAGAACGGGAACGCGGGGCACACCGCGCAACATGGCGGCATTGTATAACCACGGTATAATATCGTCAACAACTGAGGTAAGCAGGCGACGGGTTCTTTTGTTGCGACTTTTGAGGCTCCGTACGGGGCCATGTATGTCGGGTCGACCGGGCGACACCGCCACTCCTTGTGTGCCGGCAGAGTGCCTACAATGCTTCCAAACGGCCACGCGCGCGGTCCGAAAGAGAATGAGCTGGATCTGGGGTCCGCGCTCCACCGAGCCAGTCAAAATCTCTGTGCAGAGCTACTAGCCGCTTTACGGCCAATGCACGAACTCCAGCTTGAGCCCATCGGGATCCGCGAAAAACACCGCGTAGTAGCCCGCGCCGTACCGAGGATAGTCCGCCGGGGCATCGAGAATGCGAGCACCCATTCCAAGCAGCAGCTCGTGGAGCCGCTCGACGTCGGCGCGGCTTTCCGCATGCCAGGCGAGATGGTGCAGCCCTGCGCTGTAGCGGTCGTGAGCGCGATCGGAACGCGCAGGCCTGATGTCGACTTCGCAGATCAGGCGCCCGGCGTCGCGCAGCTCCCAGTTCGAGCCGACGGCGTCATCGCGTGTCCGGCTGTAGCCGAGGAAGCGGAGAATCCGGTCGTAAAACGGCCCCGACATCGCGAGGTCGATGACGGTGAGGTCGATGTGGTGGACGGCGCCGCGCATCATGCCCGTGGAACGCAAGCAGCATCTGCGACGTTGCCGGCCAATGCAAATCCAGGTCGTGTGCTGCCATCCCCTCACCGACAGCTTTGACCACTCGCTCTACCGTGCCGTGATCGGCACCCTCGAGCAGAACGGTCATGGCGTCGTGGCGACGGACCTCTATCGCGAAGGCTTCGCGCCGGCGATGACGGTCGAGGAGCGGCGCACCTACATGAGCAACGACTATGACGCCAGCGCCATCGCCCGCTATGTCGAGATCCTGAAGCAGGTCGACGGCCTGATCCTGTGCTTCCCGCATTGGTGGTTCGCCATGCCGGCCATGTTGAAGGGATGGGTCGATCGCGTGTGGGGGCCGGGCACCGCCTTCGTCTACGATTCCAAGGACGGTCATCTCGAGCCGAACCTACACAACATCAAATTGTTCGGCGTGGTCACCAGCTACGGCTCGTCATGGTGGATCGTGCGCGTGTTCGCGGGCGACGCCGGCCGCAAGGTGCTGATGCGCGGCATGAAACCGTTGTGCGCCAAGGACGTCCGATCGTTCTATCTCGCCCACTACGGCATGGACGCTTCGACGCCCGCCTCGCGCGAGGCCTTCCTGGAGAAGGTCCGCCGTCGCGTCGCGCAAATCTGAACGCAACCAACCTGCCGCATCGGCGTTCCTCTGCCGATGGAGGCCCCTCATGTGGCGTAAGGGCCTGATTTCACTGGGACTTTCGGCGATTGTCATAGCCGCCTGCGATCCCGAGCTGCTGATGGCAGCGCGCGACTCCAGCGACTACGAAGTCGTCGCCCTCATCGCCCGCGAATAGACGGCTAACGGCCGACCGACAGCCCGACGGCCGCGCCGATACTGACCCCCAGCAAGATCAACGCAAAACAGGCACCCAGCCAGAGGAAGCCCCGTCTGAGATGGTGGCGCCTCTGGTGATGGGTCACCCGCCATGCATGCACCATGTGCCACAAGCCGCCGATGAGGGCGGCGATTCCCAGAATCCAGAACGGCGCGAACAGCAGCCAGACTTCGATGTCGGTACTCACGATCACAGTTAGGCCACAGCACGAAGCCGCCGTCGATACGTAAAGCTTGTACGACAATCCAAACGGGGTCTCTCCACATGACGAAATACCTGGTCCTGGCCGCCCTCCTCCTCGGCACCACGGCCTGCGGCGACACCTGGGGCCAGCGCGCCGTCACCGGCGGCGGCATCGGCGCCGGCTCGGGCGCGCTCATCGGCGCCCTGACGCCGATCGGTCTCCTGCCGGGCGCCCTGGTCGGCACGGCCGTCGGCGCCGGCCTGGGCGCCGCGACGACACCCCGCTACTGATTTCTTCCCGGAATCACCACGTCTCCTTCCACGGCCTGAGATCCATCTCGAAGGTCCAGGCTGAGCGCTTCTGCTGGTGGATCTGCCAGTAGGCGTCGGCGATGTCGTCCGGATTCAGGATGGCGTCGGGGCCGGCGCTGTAGCGATCGGGAAAATTCGCCCTGATCCATTCAGTGTCGATGGCGCCGTCGATCACAACATGGGCGACATGGATGTTCTGCGGCCCGAGCTCGCGCGCCATCGATTGCGCCGGCGCGCGCACCGCATGCTTGCCGCCGGCGAAGGCCGAGAAGCCGCGGCCGGCTCGCCGTGGCGCCGGTGAACAGCATGGTGCCACGGCCGCGCGGCACCATGACCTTGGCCGCCTCGCGCGCCGTCAGGAAACCGGCGAAGGCGGTCATCTCCCAGACCTTGCGGTAGACGCGGGCCGTCGTGTCGCGGATGTCGAAGCGCACGTTGCCGCCGAAATTGAAGACGAAGACTTCCACGTCGCCGATCTCGGTGTCGATCTCACGGAACAGCTTCAGCACCTGCTCCTCGTCGCGCGCGTCGGAGCCGAAGGGATGGACCTTGCCGCCTTCCTCCGTGATCTGCGCCACCAGGTTCTTCAGCTTGTCGGCGCTGCGCCGCGTCACCGCCGCCGTGTAGCCCTCGCGTGCAAAGCGACGGGCGATGGCACCGCCCGTCGCGTCGCCCGCACCGATCACGACACAGACTTTGTCTCTCGCCATGGACTGTCTCCTTCGCCGTCAACCTGTCGACGGCGGGAAGACCGCTCAAGGGAGATTACGTCATGACCGGCTGAGACGGCTGATTGCTGTTGGCGACCAAGCCGGCGCGGCGACGGATCTCCGCCGTCGTCAGGCCTTCGCCGTCGGGCCGCCAGCCCGGCGGAGCGAAGGCGTACATCCAGGCCTCTTGCAGCGAGCGCGCCGAACGCAGGTCCTTGATGAGGCCGATCCACGGCGAGAAGTTGATGACGAACGGATTGCGTGAGGACACCGTGGGCGTCACGGTGCCGTAGTCGCACTTCACGTCGTCGCGCTCGGGAATGTAGCTGCCGAACAGCCGGTCGAAGACCACCAGCACGCCGCCGTAATTGGCGTCGAGATACTCCGGATTGCGCGCATGATGGACGCGATGGTTGGATGGCGTGTTGATGATGCCCTCCAGCCAGCCCAGCCGCGGGAACCAGTCGGCATGCAGCCAGAACTGGTAGGTCAGGTTCAGCACCAGCGCCGTCAGCACGGCCGTCGGCGTGAAGCCCAGCAGCACCAACGGCGTGAAGAACAGGGTCGAGCCGGTCAGGCGGCCGAACCAGCCCAGCCGATAAGCGGCCGACAGGTTGAGCTGGTTGGGCGAATGATGCGGCGAGTGGCCCATCCAGAACCAGCGCGAGGTGTGGCTGAAGCGGTGGTACCAGTAATAGAAGAACTCCAGGCCGAAGAAGAGCAGCAGGATCGAGCCGACATTGTCGAGCGACTGGGTGAAGAAGCGATAGTCCCACGCCAGGCCCATCCACGGCGCGATGATGGCGAGGGGCACGAAGCGTATGAGCTGACGGCCGGCCAGGTCGGCAAGCGAGCAGGCCGACGCTTTCCAGTCGTAGCCTTCGGGGCGGCTGCGGGCGAGCCAGATGCCCTCGGCCAAGGCAGCCAGGAGAACGAGCGGCAGGACGATCATGTAGACTTCGGAGAGGTCGACCACAGCGCGCTCCTTGCGAATTGCCCTCGAGGCAATATATGAGCGATGCTCATGTTCCAATACTCGCCTTTGGATCGCCATGACTACACGTCGCCAACCCACTGACATAAAAAGAAGAATCCCGCGCCAGGCGCGCGCCGCCGAGACCGCGGCGGCCATTCTGGAAGCCGCCGCTCAGATTCTCGAAGCCGGCGGCCTGGCCGGATTCACGACCAACGCCGTGGCCGAACGGGCGGGCGTCAGCATCGGCACGCTTTATCAGTACTTCGCCGACAAGAAAGCGATTCTCCTCGCGCTCGCGCAGCAGGAAATCCAATCGACACTGGCCGAGTTGCGGCAGCCCACGGACCCTCAGACGCCGGAGGAGCGCGTGCGGCAGACCGTGCGGGCGATCATCAACGCCTTTCGCGGCCGCCTGCGCGTCCGCAAGGCGGTGGTCGAAGCGCTCTTGGCGCAGGGCATGGGTGTCGAGCTGATGGCGCCCGTCGCCATCTTCATCGCGCATCACCCGCGGAGCCTGATGCCTGCCCTGACCAACGAGCAGATATTCGTCCTGTCGCGCGCCGTGATGAGCACGATCCGCGCGGCCGTCCTCGAGGAGCAGCCGTTCTTTCGCAGCCAAGTTTTCGAGGACGAGGTCGTGCGCCTGGGCGCCGCCTATCTAAACTCCATAATCGCCTCGACCAACACGATCACGAAGGCATGACAGGCCGGTCAGGAAGAAGCGAGAGGTTAAAGCGTCCGCAGCAGCGGAACGTTGAGCAGCGCGCCGAGCTCGTTCGCGAGGTCGCAGCTCACCCGCGCATGCACCCTGCCCTGCTTGTCGAAGAAGCGGCCGGTCGGGCTCGTCGGGAACACGCCCTCGTGCCAGATGCCGGGATGGATGTAGATGCCGAAGCTGCCGTCGGACCAAAGGGCGATGAAGTCCTCGGCTTTCAGGTCGTCGCCCGGCCTGGCGACCGGCACGACGAACGGCTGGCCGTCGAGTGGGAAGAAGAGCTGGCCGCCGTCGGGATGGTAGTTGCAATGCCACAGGAGCACGCGATCGCCGGCGAGGGCCACGCCGGCCGCCGCCTGCTCGGGCCGCTCGCGGAAGCCGATGACGTAGTGGCCGCCGACCGCCTCGTTGCGCCCCACAAGCTCGTTGGCGCGCCATTCGCAGGCGAAGATGCCCTCGGTCGTGCCGCCTTCGACGCCGGTGCCGGCATCGAGCCTGCGCCAGCCGGCGAGCGGCCACGGCACGATCTCGATGCGATGGTCGCGGCCGGTCGCGATCTCGCCGTAGCCCTTGATCGACTGCTCGGTGGCGCGCACCAGCGGTACGTCGACCAGACGAAGGCCCGTTGGAACCTTGGGATTGAGATAATCGAAGACGACCTGATTCAAATGAGGGGTACCTTCTCCACCGTGTCAGGCCCGAGCACCAAGTCGTCGCTCGCGCCCAGCAGCCATAGTGCCTCGGCCTGAAATCTCACGATAGGCCTGTCCCACCAGCGGTCCAAAAGCTCGGACAGCGCCGAGCATTCCGTCGCGTCGAGATCGTCGATGAGATTGTAGAGCCCCACGACATAGAGGTCGGTGGGGCGACGACCCATCGCCTGCTGGATGCGGTGGAACACGTTCGTCCCGGCGCGCTTCTCGGGATAGACACGCAGATAGAGGCGGCCCCGGTTGACGTTTCCCGAGAACAAGCCGCGCAGCTCGACGGCGACGGGGCCGAGGGCCCTTAGGGCATCGCGCTGCGTGGCGTCGAGCACCGGTGCCTGCCCGATCGCCAGCGAACCGCAGAGCGTGGCGTGCAGCTTGTGGCGACGGCGCTCGACGATGTCCCAGGCGATCTTGGGTGCAAGCGGCAATGCCTTGAGCTCGGCCTCGAGGGATAGATAGGCCGCCGAGCGTTGCAGCAACTCGTCGGCAACCGGCAGGGACAGCGAGAAGACGGGCTCGTGCCGGCCCATCTCGTAGTGCCGGCCCGCGCGGCGCGGGATGACGCGCGGATGATCGGGCGCGACCAGCGGAAGATGGGCGAGACGATACGATTCATCGAGCAGGAACCCCTGTCCCGGCTCGAACCGCGTCCGGCTGGCGAGATAGTCCAGCTCGTCATCGCCGCAGAGCGTGACCACCTCAGGCCGCGCGGCTGAGATCCTCGCCGGCCAACGCCCGCTCGATCAGCTTCACGACGTTGTCGCGGCCATAGAGCTTGATGAAGGCGCCCATGCGCGGGCCCTGCTCGCTGCCCAGCAGGACCTCGTAGAGCGTCTTGAACCACTGGCGCAGCTCGGCCTGGGCGAAGTGCCGCTTGCCCGCCTCGTAGACCTCGTTCTGGATGAACTCGGCCGTCGATTCCTCCGGCAGCCTGGCGAGCGTGTCGGCGAGATCCTGCAGCGCCTCGCGCTCCTTGCCGGTAGGCAGGCGGAACTTCTTGGAAGCCTTCACGAAGTCCTGGTAGTAGGCCACCGCGCCGGTCAGCAGGCGGTCGAGATAAGGCGCGTTCTCCGGCGTCGCACCCGGCACGTAGCGACGCAGGTACTGCCACAGCACGTCCTTGCTGTCGGTATGGGCGACGCTCGCGAGGTTGAGCAGCATGCCGAAGTTAACGCCGGCAGCGTGATGATCGACGGGCTTGCCATCGTGGATATGCCAAGCCGCATTCTCCAGCGCTTTGGCTGGCTCCTCGGCCGGCAGCTTCTCGACCGCCGCGAGATAGTCGTCGACGGCGCGCGGAATGACGTCGAAGTACAGGCGCTTGGCGCGGCGCGGCTGCTGCTGCATGTAGAGCGCCAGCGACTCGGGCGGCGCATAGCGCAGCCATTCCTCGACCGAGAGCCCGTTGCCCTTGGACTTGGAGATCTTCTTGCCTTCCTCGTCGAGGAAGAGCTCGAAGTTGAAGCCCTCGGGCGGCTCGCCGCCCAGGATCTTCACGATCCTCGCGCTGAGCTCAGCCGACGGGATGAGATCCTTGCCGTACATCTCGTAGTCGACGCCGAGCGCGAACCAGCGGCCAGCCCAGTCGGCCTTCCACTGCAGCTTGACGTTGCCGCCGGTGACCGGCGTCTCGACCAGTGTGCCGTCCTCGTCGCGATAGACGATGGTGCCCGCCTGGGCGTCGGTCTTGATCAACGGCACCTGCAGCACGCGCCCGGTCTTCGGCGAGATCGGCAGGAAGATCGAATAGGTCGCGCGCCGCTCCTCGCCCAAGGTCGGTAGCATGATGGCCTGCACTTCGTCGTAATGCTGCAGCATGGCCAGCAGCATCGTGTCGAACCGGCCCGACTTGTACCAATCGGTCGCCGACTGGAACTCGTACTCGAAGCCGAAGGAATCGAGGAAGGCCCGCAGCCGCGCGTTGTTGGCCGCGCCGAAGCTCGGATGTTCGTTGCTGAAGGGATCGGGCACCGCGGTCAGCGGCTTGCCGAGATTGGCCGCCAGCATCTCCTTGTTGGGCACGTTGTCGGGCACCTTGCGCAGCCCGTCCATGTCGTCGGAGAAGCAGAACAGGCGCGTCGGCACGTCGCTCAGGCGCTGGAAGGCCTGGCGCACCATGGTCGTGCGCACCACCTCGCCGAAGGTGCCGATATGCGGCAGGCCCGACGGCCCATAGCCGGTCTCGAACAGCACATACCCTTTCGCCGGCGCTTTGCCGCCGAGACGGGCGACCAGCTTGCGGGCTTCTTCGAATGGCCACGCACGCGCGGCCTCGGCGAGGGTACGATCGATCTGGGACATGGATCGGCCAAAGTAGGTGCGAGGGGCATTTGCGTCAATGCGGCGGGAGGCCCAAAGTGCCCTCAATACAATGAACAAAAGCCCTCTCATGCTGGCATTAGGTGGCCTTTTGGCGATGGCCGCCGGCATCGGCATCGGCCGCTTCGTCTACACCCCCATCCTGCCGCCCATGGTCGAGGCGCTGTCGCTGAGCAAGGTCCAGGCGGGCCTGATCGCCTCGGCCAATTTCGTCGGCTACCTCGCCGGCGCGTTGCTGGCGGCGGTGCGCCTGCCGGGCTCGCGCCGCGGCTGGCTGCTCGCAGGCCTCGTGCTGAACGTCGTCTGCCTGGCGGCGATGGGCGCTTCGACGTCGCTGCCGCTCTTCCTGCTGCTGCGCCTCGCCGCCGGACTGGCCAGCGCCCTCTGCCTGATCTTCAGCTCCGCGCTGGTGCTCGATCGCCTGGCCGCCACCGGCCGCGGCGGCCTGTCGGCGCTGCACTTCTCCGGCGTCGGCATCGGCATCGCCTTGTCGGCTGCCGCGGTCGCCATGCTCGGCGACTGGCGCAACATGTGGTTCGCCAGCGCAGCCCTCGCGGCCATCGCCGCCATCGCCGTCGTGATGATCGTGCCGACGGATGCTGCGCCCTCGCCGACCGCGGCCCACGCGCCGCGGACAAAACTTTCATCCGCTTTCGTCATGCTCGCCGTCGCCTACTTCCTGTTCGGCATCGGCTACATCATCACCGCGACCTTCCTGATCGACATCGTGCGTGGCTCGCCCGCCATCCGCCATCTCGAGCCGTATGCCTGGGTGCTGGTCGGCATCGGCGCCGCGCCGTCGGTCGTGCTGTGGGGCGCGCTCGGCCGGCGCATCGGCATCCTGCCGGCCTTCGCCGTCGCGAGCCTGGTCGAGGCGGCCGGCGTGGTCGCGAGCGTGCTGTGGGTGCAGACGCTGGGCGTGGTGATAGCGGCCCTCTTCCTTGGCGGCACGTTCATGGGCCTGACGGCGCTCGGCCTGATGGGCGCCCGTGAGGCGGGCGAGGGCGACCCGCGCGGCCGCATCGCGCTCATGACGGCATCCTTCAGCCTCGGCCAGATCATCGGTCCGGTCTTCGCCGGCGTAGTCTACGACGCCACCGGCAGCCTGGTCTGGCCCTCACTGCTGGCGGCGGCGGGCCTGGTGCTGGCGGCGCTATTGTCGGTCGGCAGTCAGCGTTTCGCGCCCAGCACCGCCAGCGCCTCGCGCGCCGCACGCAAGCCCGAGGCATAGGCGCCGCCGACGCGCGTCGCCCACACCGGGTCGGTCGCCTCGCCGGCGAAGAACACGCGGTCGTGGTGCGGCTGGGCCAGCACCGACCGTTTGTCGGCGTTGCCCGGCGTCGCCATCGACCACGAACCGCGGGCGAACGGATCCTTGCCCCAGCGCGTGACCGACGAGCGCGCCAGCAGGCCGCGCAGATCGTTGCCGTAGATCTCGGCCAGGGCCGACATGGCAAAGGCCAGGGCCGCGCCGGTGCCCTCTTCCTCGAGCTGCCGCGCCTGGGCCCCGCCCACGAACACGATGGCGGCGTCGCGGTTGTAGGGCCGCACGATGGCGTCGAACGCCTCCTGCTTGCGGTTGAGGCCGATGACGCTGCGGCCGGCCGGCGCATCGATCACCTTGCGGCCGAACGACAGCGCCACCTTGTTGTAGAGCGCCATCGGCAGCTGGGCGATCGCCTCGCGCTTGGTCGCGCTGAGCTGCGGCGCGAAGCCGAACGGGCCGTTCGCCAGCACGCCGGTCGGTACCGTCACGATAACCGCCTTGGCCGACAACTGGCCGTTGGTCGTGACGGCCAGCACCTGCCCGCCCGTCGAATCAATGCGCACCACCCGCGTGCCGAGCTTCACCGGCACCTTGGCGCCCCAGCGCGCGACCAGCGCGCCCAGGCCCTCGGGCACGGAGTACTGCGGCTCCCTCTCGGGCTGGCGCATGAAGTCGCGCGTCGAGAGCTCGCCCAGTTCGACACCTGATTCCAAGGGCCCGACCATGGCATAGGCCAGCCGCTCCAGCGGATCCTGGGCCACCAGCACGCGGCCGACCGGCACGTCGGGCGCCTTCTTCAGCGCGTCGACCAGCTTGCGCGAGGCGTCGATGGCGATCTTCTCGAAGCGTGCGTATTCCTCCTTGGGCGCCTCGCTGCCGCCGATATAGATCGCCTGCTCCTGGCGGTCGGGCACGGGCCGCACGTTCATCTCTTTCAGGATCGCCATCGCAGGGTTGGTGCGGCCGGCCTCGATCCATTGTGCGCCGAGGTCGAAGGGAAAGCCGAAGGTCGTGCTGTCAGTGACAGCACGGCCGCCGATGCGGTCGCGCGCCTCGACCACCAGCACGCTCTTGTTTGCCGCCATCAACGCCCTGGCGGCGGCAAGTCCCGCAACGCCGGCCCCGACGATGATCACGTCGGGCTCGGCTGCCCCCAACGCCGGAAGTGCGGTTCCTGCCATCACCATGGACAGGAAGAGACGACGACTGAGCGTCATTTGGCTGACAGTGTATGCTATCCGCCTGTTGATGGTGTCGTTATCCAACCGCCCTTCCCTGGTCGCGACCGCCCGCGGCGCGCTGTGGCGCGGGCCTGACGGGGCCATCGAGCGACTGCGCGCCGCCGACGCCGCCATGCGCGCGGCCGCCAATCCGCCGCTCGTCTGCCACGCGCCGGCGGTGGCGGCGCGGCTCGGCCTGGACGACCTGCCGGCGCTCGACCTCCTGGAGCTCTTCGCGTTCGTGCGGCCGGCCCGGTTTTGCCTGCCGACGACGCGCGGCCTCTGCGAAGCGGTCGACCTTGCCGTGCCGACAACGCCGGAAGAAGAGGTCGCCGCGCTGCCGCGGGTCGCCACCGTGCTGCTCGACGAGCTCGAGGACATGGCGGCCCTGGCCTCGCGCGAGCTCACCGAGACCGCGCTGGCCATGGCGCGCGGGCAATGGTCGTGGGGAGACGACGTGCTGGCCGCCCTCGGCATCGACGTCACGGCCAAGAAGCCGCGGCCGGGCGCCGGCCTCGATATCTGGAAGAGCCTGCCGCAATGGGAGGAGCCGCCACCGGCTCCGCCACCCTCCAGCCACCCGGTCGAGTCGCGCGAGGCGCGGCTCAGGCTCGCCCAGATGGTGGCAGCCGGCACCAACATGGCCGAGGCGCGCCCGACCCAGAGCGACTACGCCTCGGCCGCCTCCCAGGCCTTCGCGCCGCGCGAGCGCGAGGACCAGCCCAACGTCGTGCTGGTCGAGGCCGGTACGGGCGTCGGCAAGACCCTGGGCTATGTCGCGCCGGCCAGCCTGTGGGCCGAGAAGAACGGCGCCCCGGTCTGGATCGCCACCTACACCCGCAACCTGCAGCGCCAGATCGACAACGAGCTCGATCGCCTGCACCGCGATTCGGCCGAGAAGCGCCGCAGGGTCGTGATCCGCAAGGGCCGCGAGAATTATCTCTGCCTGCTGAACTTCCAGGAGGCGGTGCTGCGTACGGGCCTCGCGCCCGAGAACGCCGTCGGCCTCGGCCTGCTGGCGCGCTGGGCGCTCAACAGCCGCGACGGCGACATGGTGGGCGGGGACCTGCCCGCCTGGCTGCTCGATCTTTTGGGCCGCGGCCGCATCTCGCGCTTGGCCGACCGGCGCGGCGAATGCATCTATTCGGCGTGCGAGCACTATCGGAAGTGCTTCGTCGAACGCACCATCCGCCGCGCCCGCCAGGCCGACATCGTGATCGCCAACCACGCGCTGGTCATGGTGCAGGCGGCGATGGGCGGCCTCGACGACGCCACGCGGCCGCTGCGCTACGTGTTCGACGAGGGCCATCACCTGTTCGACGCCGCCGACGGCGCGTTCGGCGCGCATCTCAGCGGCATCGAAGCCTCCGACCTCCGGCGCTGGCTTCTGGGCGCCGAAGGCCGACGCGGCAGCCGGGCCCGTGGGCTCGAACGGCGCCTCGCCGACCTTCTGGGCGACGACCTCGAAGCCCACAGGGCGCTGCGCCGGCTGCTCGACCTCGCCCAGCAATTGCCCTCGCCCAACTGGCAGACGCGACTGGCCGACGGCACGGTGCTGGGCCCGGCCGAGGAGTTCCTGGCCCTGGTGCGCCAGCAGGTGCGCGCGCGGGCGTCGGGCGACGACCAGGGCTTCGGCCAGGAATGCGACGTACGCCCGCTCAATCCCGGCCTGGTCGAGGCGGCCGACCGGCTGGGCGAGGCGCTCGAGCAGATGCTGTCGCCGGTGCGCCGGCTGCGCCAGGCATTGCGCGCCAAGCTCGAGGGCGAGGCCGACAAGCTCGATTCCAGTCAGCGCGGGCGCATCGAGGGCGTCGCCCGCTCGCTCGCCAATCGCTGCGAGCTCACGCTCGAAGCCTGGCGCGCCATGCTGCGCGGCCTGCACAACGAACCCGATCGCGCCTTCGTCGACTGGTTTGCCATCGAGCGCATCCAGAATCGCGAGAGCGACGTCGGCATGTACCGGCACTATCTCGATCCGACCGAGCCGTTCGTGAATTCGGTGATCGTACCGTCGCACGGCGCCGTCATCACCTCCGCCACCCTGCGCGATTCGTTGGGCGTCCCGGCCGCCGCCAACGACGAGCAGCCCGAGACGCTGGCCGACTGGATGGTGGCCGAGGCGCGCACCGGCACCAAGCATCTGCAGGCGCCGGCGATCCGCGCCGCCATGGCCTCACCGTTCGACTATGCCAAGGCGACGCGCGTGCTGATCGTGCGCGACGTCAAGCGCGACGACGCCGACCAGGTCGCCGCGGCCTATCGCGAGCTGTTCCTGGCGTCGGCCGGCGGCGCGCTCGGCCTGTTCACCGCCATCGGCCGGCTGCGCGCGGTGCATCAGCGCATCGCGTCGACTCTCGAGGAAGCCGGCCTGCCGCTCTACGCCCAGCATGTCGGCGGCATGGATGCGGCGACCCTGGTCGACATCTTCCGCGCCGAGGAGCATTCCTGCCTTCTGGGCACCGACGCGGTGCGCGACGGCGTCGACGTGCCGGGCCGCTCGCTGCGCCTGATCGTGTTCGACCGCGTGCCCTGGCCGCGGCCCGACATCCTGCACCGCGCCCGCAAGGCCTCCTGGAAGGAAGCGGGCGCCGGCGCCAACGCCTATGACGACATGTTGGCGCGGCTGCGCCTCAAGCAGGCCTACGGCCGCCTGATCCGCCGCGGCGACGACCGCGGCGTGTTCGTCATGCTGGACTCCCGGCTGCCGAGCCGCCTGCTGGGCGCCTTCCCGACCGGCGTTGCCGTCGATCGTGTCGGACTGGCCGACGCGGTCGCGGCCGTGAAAGTGTTCCTCGAGACGACGTGAGCGGCTATCGCGCGAAGCGCTGCAAGGACCAGAACAGGGCCGCGCCGAAGACCGCGCCATAGATCGCGAATTCGGCCGTGGTCATCAGTCGCTTGCGGCGGCGGCGCGCCAGTATCGACGACCGGATGCGCTCCTTGGGGATGATGTCGGTCGACCACTTCGAGCCCGGCCGCCGATAGAGCACCCGCGTGTCCTTCCACCAGCCCAGGATGGCGCCGATGAGGCCGAAGACGGTGGCGGTGATGATCAGCACGACAGGCGAGTGTAGCTGATCATGGCAAGAGAGTCAGAGACGGCTCGCCCGTGTTAGAGAGGGTGCCATGGTGTCCTCCACTTCGGTTCTCTACGCGGCCGAGCCTCGCCTCGACGTCGACGAATTCTGCCGCGTGCTGCTCGACTCGGGTCTCGGCGCCACGCGGCCGACCGGCGACAGGCCGCGCATGCAGCAGATGCTCGACCAGGCCGACCTCGTCGTCACCGCGCGGCTCGATCGGCCCGACCGCATGCTGGTCGGCGTGGCGCGCTCGATCACCGACTTCTCCTGGTGCTGCTACCTCTCCGAGCTCGCGGTCTCCTCCGAGGCGCAAGGCCTCGGCGTCGGCACGGGCCTCATAGACGAGACGCGCCGGCTGATCGGGCCGCGCGTCAGCCTGGTGCTGGCATCGATGCCCGAAGCGGTGGGCTTCTACGAGCGCATCGGCATGCCGCGCCAGGCCGACACCTTCTGGTTCAAGCGCAGCGAGTGATCCCGGCAAATCCAGCACCACCTCACCCTGAGGAGCATCGCGGAGCGATGCGTCTCGAAGGGTGGCACCAGTCGTGCTGCAGCCCGCCCTTCGAGACGCGCACTTCGTGCGCTCCTCAGGGTGAGGTTGTGGGATTGCAGCGAATAGTCAGTAGCCGGCGGACCGGTCGACGACTTCCTTGAGCGGTGCGCCGTCGAGGAAGCGGCCGAGATTGTCGACGAACAGGCGGGCCACGAAGCGGTCGCGCTGAGGATGCGGTCCACCGATATGCGGCAGCACGATGATGCCGTCGGTGGTCCAGAACGGATGCTCCGACGGCAAGGGCTCCTGGCGGAAGACGTCGAGCAAAGCGCCCGCGATCTTCTTTGCCTTCACCGCGGCGATGAGATCGTCGTCCTTGATGATGTGGCCACGGCCGAAGTTCAGCAGCCAGGCCGAGGGCTGCATCTTGGCAAGGCGTGCTTCGTTGATGAAGTTGTCGGTCTCGGGCGTCGCCGGCAGCAGCAACAGCACGAAATCGGATTGCGCCAGCACCTCGTCGGTGCGCGAGGCCGGCAGTATCTCTGCAACGTTCGGCATCGGCGCGACGCGCCGCTTGGTGCCGATCACGCGCATGCCGAGCGCCGACGCGATGCGCGCCACCTCCTGGCCGATGGCGCCCAGGCCCAGGATGCCGAGCGTCTTGCCGGTGAGCGGCTGCGCTACGGTGTTCACCCACTTCGACTGTTTCTGGTGGTCCGCCACCGTCCGGTAGGGCTTGGCGACATGGAACAGCGCCCCGATGATGTTCTCCGGCATCGATTCGGTGTGCGTGCCGCGCGCGCAGGTGAGCGTCAGGCCGGCCGGCAGGTCGGGCAGCGCCAGCCAGCCTTCGACGCCGGCGCTCATCGCCTGCGCCCAGCGCAGCTTGGGCATGCTGGGCAGCAGGCCCGGCGGCACGCCGCCCGCCATCAGCGCCTCGGTGCGCGCGAGCTGGTCGGCCGAAGGCTTGTCCTTGCGCGGCAGAGTCTCGACCGCCACGCGATCGGCAAGGCCCGCCGCTTTGATGGCGTCGAGATAGGCGGCGGTCTGGTCGGTCCACAGCAGGACATGCGCGCGATTGGTCACAAGCGGCTCCGGGTGTCGGGTAAGGGCGCTACCGTAGCGCACCCCAGGCACCACCGTCATCCTGAGCGAAGCGAAGGATCTCACGCCGGTTGCACACGGCGATGAGGCCTTCGCTGCGCTCAGGACGACAGCCCTATTAAGATAGATCGATAAGCGCCAAACCCAGCTCCGGCCGCTTGCGACGCCGAAGTCGGGCCGGGGTTTCGACGATGGTGACCTCAAGCGTCGGCCGCACAATGCCGTTCAGGAAATGGCCGCCGCGGGTCGAGCCGTCGCTCATGCCGAGCACGGCGTGCATGTGCAGGCTGGGCTTGCCGTCGTCGCCCGCCGCGATGTCGCCCAGTAGGCTCAGCGCCTCGCACTGGCTGCCGATCTCGATCGGCTTGTATGTCTTTTTGGCGAGATCGAACCAACCGACGGTCGCGCGCTCGAACGCGCCGATCGCTGTCAGCGACGCCGCGTCGAGCTTCGTGGCGGCGGCGAAGGCGGTGATTGCGGAAAAGGCCTCCTCCCCGGCATCGAGGACGAGCACATAGGAGCGTTCACCGGCATTCTGCCATACGAGCTTCGATTCCATTTCCGTCAACCCGGTTGGGATGAAAACGTTGCATCGCGCCGCATTTTTGCCCGCATTGCGCTGATGCGCGGCGGCGCTGCTTCTATAAACTCCGCCGCCATAAAAAGGTTCAGTGGAGGTTTCGTACCAATGAAAAAGCTTATCCTGCCGCGTCGCCGCGCCCTCATCCTCTCGGGCGGCGCATTGGCCGCGCCCATGATAGCGTCGGGCGTCGCGCGCGCCCAGTCGGACTGGCCGAACAAGCCGGTGAAGTACATCAATGTCTTCCCCCCGGGCGGACCGACCGACACGCTGTCGCGCATCGTCTGCCATCAGCTCTCCGAGCTGACGGGCCAGCAGTTCATCGTCGACAACAAGGCGGGCTCAGGCGGCAATGTCGGCGCCGATGCGATCGCCAAGTCGCCGCCCGACGGCTACACGATCGGCCTCTACACCGTGGCCAGCCACGCCATCGCGCCGACGCTCTACGCCAAGCTGCCGTTCGACGCCGGCAAGGACTTCACCGGCATCGCCATGCTGTGGTCGGTGCCCAACCTCCTCATGACGCGCCTCGACCTGCCGGCAAAGACCGTGCCCGAGCTGATCACCATCGCCCGCGAGAATCCCGGTAAGTACTCCTTCGCATCGTCCGGCCCCGGCACCAGCCCGCAGATCAGTGGCGAGCTCTTCAAGCAGCTCGCCAAGGTCAACCTGCTGCACGTGCCGTACAAGGGCAGCGCGCCGGCGCACCAGGATCTGCTGGCCGGCCAGGTCGACATGATGTGGGACAACATCCCAGGCCCGTTGGCGTTGATGCGCTCCGGCAAGGTGCGCGGACTCGCCGTGACCTCGGCGAAGCGCCATCCGGCCGTGCCCGATCTGCCGACCATGGCCGAGTATCTGCCGGGCTACGAGATCACCTCGTGGGGCGGCATCTGCGCGCCGGCCGGCGTGCCGCCGGCAATGGTGGAGAAGCTCTCGGGCCTGGCTCAAAAGGCCCTCGAAGCCGAGGCGGTGAAGAAGGCCTTCGAGCAGCAGGGCGCCACCTCGATCTGGATGAACCCTGCGGACACCGCCGCCTTCCGCGCCGCCGAGGAAAAGCGGTTGGCGCCGATCATCAAGGAGTCGGGCGCGAAGGTGGAGTAGTCACGGGACGTAGCCCTGGGGCGTTCGGTGCGGATCGGCGGGCTCCTTGGGGCCCGCCGGCTGGTAGCCGGGAAAATCCTTGAACGTGAAGGGCGTGTACTTGTCGGCACACGCCCCCGCCAAACAGGCGAGACCAAGGACGGCGAGCAGGACAAGCCGTTGCACGTCGTCTTTCACTTGAAGCGCGGCATGACCTCCTGGCAGAGCAACCGCAGCGCCTCGAGCACCTGAGCGTGCGGAATGAGGCTGCCGGGATTGAGCTCGGCCAGGATGCCGTTGAGGCCGAGCACGCCGCGCAGCTCCTCCAGCCGGTCGACGACGCGTTGCGGCGTGCCGACGATCATGCGTTCGCGCAGCACCTCCTCGTAGTCGATGTTCTGCATCTTGGCGCCGCGCTCGGCGCGGTTCTCGATGGCGCGTGCGCCCGACGAACTGGCCGAGGCGGCCAGCCGATCGCCGATGTAGCGCAGCAGGTGCATGATGCTCTCGCGTGGCTCCTCGCGCGCCTTCTCGTCGGTGTCGGCAACGTAGACCGGCACGCGCAGGAAGACTTCGCCCTCGCCGGGATGGCCGGCCTTCTTCCACGCCTCGCGGTAGGTCTTCACCAGCGGCGCCAGCTCGGAGAGGTTGCCGGTGCGCGCGGCCACGAAGATCGGATGGCCGAGCTCGGCCACCTCGACATAGGTATCGGGGCTCGCTGCGGCGACGCGAATCTCGGGCCAGGGCTGCTGCAGCGACTTCGGCGCCAGCCGTACGTTCTCGTAGGAGAAGTATTTCCCTGAATGGCTGAAGCGTTCCTCGCTGAAGGCGCGTTTCAGGATGTGCAACGTCTCGGAGAAGCGCTCGCGGCTTTCGCCGTAGTCGACGCCGTAGGTCTTGTAGGTATGGGCGAACCCCGAGCGGCCGACGCCGAAGATCAGGCGGCCGTTGCTCAGCTGGTCGACGGTGGCCGCCTCCTCGGCGAGGCGCAGCGGATGGCAGAGCGGCAAGACCTGCACCGCCGTGCCGATCTTCATGCGCTCGGTGCGCTGGGCGATGGCGGCCGCGATCATCATCGGCGAGCTAAGCACCGAGCGCTCGGGCGCGAAGTGCAGCTCGGCGAGCCACATCGCGTCGAGGCCCCATTCCTCGGCAGCATCCACCTGCGCGAGCGAGTTGGCGAAGGACTGCTGGGCGGTCTCTCCCGGCAGCGCCTGAAACTCATGGAACATTCCGAATTCCATCGGTCCTCCTCGGCAAGCCGACATGGTATGACCGAATCATGCCGTCCAAAAGGGTCCTGATCGCCGGCGCGACCGGTCTTGTCGGCTACGCCGCCCTGAAACACTTCGGCTCGCAGAAGGACTGCGAGGTGATTGCCCTCTCGCGTCGCCAGCCGGACGAGACTTTCGGCGCGCGATGGCACCCGCTCGACCTCACCGATGCAGCGGCCTGCGCGAGCCTCGTCGCCGGGCTCGGCGCCGTCACCCACGTGGTCTACGCCGCGCTCTACGAGCGGCCAGGGCTGGTCGCGGGCTGGCAGGAAGAGGAGCAGATCCGCACCAACGACCTGATGCTGCGCAACCTGCTGGGACCGCTGGAGCGGTCATCGTCGCTGCGCCACGTGGCCCTGCTGCAGGGCACCAAGGCCTATGGCGTACATGTGCGGCCGCTCGCCGTGCCGGCGCGCGAGAACCGCTCGGAGATGCACGAGCAGCCGAACTTCTACTGGAATCAGGAACGGTATCTGCGCGAGGCCCAAAGTAGAGCGGAACTGGCGGGCAAGGCGTGGAGCTGGTCGATCCTGCGGCCGGTGCTGATCGTGGGCGATTCGGTCGGCAGCGCCATGAACGTGATTCCGGCGCTCGGCGTCTATGCCGCGATGATGCGGCGCGCCGGCAAGACCAGGCTCGACTATCCTGGCGGCGTCGGCCGTGTTGCGCAGGCGGTCGACACCGACCTGCTGGCGCGGACGATCGCCTGGTCGGGCGATTCGGCGAAAGCGCGCAACGAGATCTTCAACGTCACCAACGGCGACGTCTTCGTCTGGCCGAACGTGTGGCCTGCCATCGCCGACGCGCTGGGCTTCGAGCCAGGCGAGCACGTGCCGCTCCGGCTCGACAGCGAGATCCGGCCGCAGGAGGCGGCGTGGGCCGAGATCCGTGCGGCGCATGGACTCAAGTCAGGCACGCTCAAGGAGTTCGTCGGCCTCTCGTTCGAATATGCCGACTATACGATGGGCTACGGCCGCGACCGGCCCGGTCCGCCCGCCATCGTCTCGACCATCAAGCTGATGCAGGCGGGCTTCTGCGAGGTGATGGATACCGAGATGATGTTCCGCAAAGCCTTCGCCGAAATGCAAAACAAGAAGCTTTTGCCTCCGCGCTGACGCCTCCTGCCAGCACGAGAGGGCCTCCAAACAAGACGACAGGAGAAGCCGTGACAGAGAACGGGAAGTTCGCGCCCAGGGAAGTCTTCGATCAAATTCTGGAATACATGCCAATCCCTACATTCGACATCGTCGTCGAATATGGCGAACAGGGCATCATCCTCGTGCGCAGAAAGATCGCGCCCTACAAAGACGTGTGGGCCTTGCCTGGCCTGCGCATGTACAAGGGAGAGGACATCGACGGTACGCTCCAGCGCATTGCCGAAAAGGAGCTTGGCCTCGCGATAGACACCTCCAACAAAGTCCTGCTTGGGCAATTCGTCGGCAAGTTCAAGACCGAACATGATCGCCAGGACATATCAACCGGCTATCTGATAAAGGTCAAAGACGACCAGGAGATCACGATCAATCAGGAACACTTTCATGCGCATCGCGTCACGCGCGAGATTCCTGAGAATACCGGCGCAATGTATCGGTACTACCTGAGAGAGTATCAGCGTCTCGCTCTGCCGCGCTGACCGGCACGTCGATCAGAAGAAGAAGGGCAGACCTTGCGGCGGGGCCTGGGCCTCGCCGGCGATGTCGGGCGTTCCGTATTTGAGGAAGCTCTCCGGCAGGGCGGCGCCCCAATAAGTGCCCGTGCCGCGTTCGCGCTCGTTCCAGGTCACCGGCTGCCAGTCCGGCGCCAGCACGAGGTAACTGCCGGAGTAGATCTCCACGCGGTTGCCGCCCGGCTCGTAGGAATAGAGATAGAAGCCTTGCGAGTTGTTGTGCTTGGAGGGACCGGCCTCGATGAAGACGCCGTTCTCGGCCAGGATGTCGGCGGCGCGCAGCACGTCCTCGCGATTGTCGACCCACAGCGAGAAGTGATGCAGCCGACCGTGCCCGCCCTTCACGTCGGCCACATAGGCGAGCTGGTGGTGAATGGCGTTGGGGCTCATCCACGAGCCGATCTCGTTCCGGCCCTCGTCGAAGACGACCTGTTCGCGCAGCTGGAAGCCCAGCAGCTCCTGGGCAAAGCGGCGGTTGGCGGCGACGTCCGACGCCAGCAGCGCCAGATGGTCGGTGCGACGCACGCCCACGCCCTGGCCGGTGTATTTCTGCGGCTGGTTCTTCAGGGTGGAGCGCAGGCCGGCCGGAGCTTCATAGCGCAGCTCCTCATAATAGATCTCCATGTGATGGCCGTCGGGATCGCGGAAGCGGAAGGACCGGCCGCGGCCGAACTCGCCGTTGGTCCAGCCGACCCCCAACCCCGCTTCCTGCAGTGCCGCGGCGCGGCATTCGAGCGCCGCCTGGCTTGCCGCCCGCCAGGCGACGCAGCCCACGCCCGGCGCCGGCGCCTCGCTGAGCTTCAGCGTGGCAGCGGCATGATCGCCATAGCCGCGCAGCCAAGCGGCGCCGGTCGTGCGATGGACGACCTCCATGCCCAGGAGATCGCGGAAATACCACAGGCTCCTCTCGGGCTGCGGCGTCAGAAGCTCGACCGAGCCGAGGTGGGCGATATCGTGCAGAAACTCCGGCGACGTCATCAATGGAAGCCTGAGCAATCGCTTCGCGTTCCGCCTTGACCCAGATCAATCGGCAGCCGCGGCAGACGACGAAACTGCCGGCTTCTTCAACAGCAAGGCGGCTGTCAGGGCGAGCACCAGCGCCGATCCGAGAAGCCAGAAGGCATCGCCCACGGCCATGACGAAGGCCTGCTCGCGCACCATGCCGGCGACGATGCCCACCGCCTTGTGCCAGGCGACCGAGGGATCGACGACACCCTGCTCGACGAGGCGGCGCGCCAGGCCGCCCAGGTAAAGCCGCGTCTCTTCGTCGAACATCGAAACCGACTGGCCGATCACGTCGACATGGAACCGTTCGCGCTCGACCAGAAACGTCTGCAGGCCGGCGATACCGACAGCGCCGCCCATGTTGCGCATGACGTTGAGCAGCGCCGAGGCCGAGCCGGCGTCGGCCTTGTCGAGGCCGCCTGTCGCCAGCACCGTGAGCGGTGTCATCGCCAGCGCCTGGCCCACGGCACGCACAACGTTGGGCAGCAGGAGCTGGTCGGCCGCCACGCCGGCATCGAGGCCGACCAGCATGAAGCTGCTCGATGCCACCAAGGCGAAGCCCAGCACCATCAGCACCCGCGCGTCGACCAGGCGCATCAGGCGCGGCATCAGCGGGATCAGCATGAGCTGCGGCAGGGCCGACCAGGCCAGGGCTTCGCCGATCTGCTGGGCATCGTAGCCCTGCACGCGCGCCAGGTAGGCCGGCAGCACGAACGTCGAGCCGTAGGAGACGGCGCCCACCAGCATCATGGCCGTCACGCCGGCGCCGAAGTTGCGCCGTGCCAACAGGCGCAGATTGAGCAGCGGCCGGGACGATCGCAGTTCGGTGCGCACGAACAGCGCCAGGGCAGCGACGGCGACGGCGGCCAGGCCCGTGATGAACGGAGAATCGAACCAGTCCTCGCGCCCACCTTCCTCGAGCACGACCTGCAGCGCGCCGAGGCCGATCGCCATGCTGACGATGCCCAGCCAGTCGCCCTGGCGCAGCAGATCGAGCCGCATCGGCTGGCGCTCGAGCGAGACCCACAGGAGGGCCAGCATCAGGCCGCCGGGCGCAAGGTTGAGCAGGAAGACGGCATGCCAGCCGAACGTGGCGCTCAGCCAGCCGCCGACGGTCGGACCGACCGCAGGCGCAAAAGTGGCGGCGAGGGAGAACGCGGCGAGCCCGGTCGGCTGCCGGGAGGGCGGCAGCAAGGTCATGTTCAGGGTGAAGGCCATCGGAATCAGGACGCCGCCGGTCAGGCCTTGAAGGATACGCAGGACGATCATCTGCCCGAGGTCCTGGGCGAAGGCACAGGCGACGGAGAAGACCAGGAACAGCGTGGCGTTGGCGATCAGGTAGCGGCGCAGGGAGAAGGCGCGCGACAGCCAGCTGCTCAACGGGATGACCACGATCTCGGCCACGAGGTAGGCGGTGACGACCCAGGCGCCGTCATCGGGGCTGGCGCCCAGCCCGGCCCGGATGTCGCCGAGCGCGGCGCCGACCAGCTGGATGTTGAGGATCGCCATGAAGGCGCCGATGGTGGCGCCGATGACGGCGGTCCAGGTCCGGGCGGAAACCCGGTCGGCAGCGGCAGGCATGGGCACCTGCTAATTCCGGGTGTCGATGGTCGAGCGCACCGACATGCCGGCGCGCAGGCGACCGGACAGGGCGCCGTCGTCGATGGCGATGCGGACCGGCACGCGCTGCACGATCTTGGTGAAGTTGCCGGTCGCATTCTCCGGCGGCAGCAGCGAGAACTGCTGGCCACTCGCCGGCGCGACGCTGTCGACGCGACCCTTCAGCGTCACGCCGGGGAAGGAGTCGACCGACAGGTCGACCATCTGCCCGGGCGCCACGCGGGAAAGCTGGGTCTCCTTGTAGTTGGCGACGACGTAGGCCGCCGTCATCGGGACGATCGCCATCAATGGGGTGCCCGCCTGAACGTACTGACCGACACGCAGCGAGCGCGCACCGACCGTGCCGGCGAGCGGCGCGGTGATCGACGCGTAGCCGAGATTGAGCTCGGCCTGGCGCCGCGCGGCGAGCGCACGCTCGCGCTGCGCCTCGGCTCGCGCGCGCTGCGAGACCAGCACGTCGACCTGGCGCTGCGCCGCCGTCAGCGCGGCGCGGCTCTTGCGCACCTGGGCGCTGCGCTCGCGCAGCGCCGCTTCGGCCTGCTGGGCACGCTGGACGCTGACATAGCCGGACTTCCGGAGATCGCCGTAGCGGGCATTGTCGGCCTCCGCGAGATCGCGCGAGGCCTTGCCGGCATCGATCTCGGCCTTCTCACCGCCAATCGCCGCCTGCTGCTGGGCGATCTGAGCATCGAGGTTGTGGAGGGCGGCATCGGCGGCGTCGGCATCAGCCCTGGCAGCGTCCAGCGCGATCATGAGATCGCGGTCATCGATGCGGGCGAGCGGCTGGCCCGCCTCGACCACCTCGTTGTCGCGGACGAAGACCTCGGCGACGTAGCCCGAAATGCGCGGGGCGATGGTGGTATAGTCGACGTGGATGTAGGCGTTGTCCGTCGTCTGCAGGAAGCGGCCGACCGTCCAGTAATCGTAGCCGACCCGGCTGCCGATGCTGACGCCGGCCAGCAGGGCGAGGCCGAGCAGCGCCTGGCGGCGGGAGGGCCGGCCGAGCCCCACCAGGGGGCCGAGGGCGGGACGGGCGAGACCGACTGCGGCGACGTAGGACAGGATGGACATGGGGCTCTCCAGGGAAGCGCCTTCGACGACGCCATGCTGGAAGCCGCCCGTATCCCGCCGACTACGCGGCTGGCCCCTTTGGTTTCGTTGGTTGCGCGACGCGGCCTCGCCCACCGTCGTGATATTGTCATCTCCACAGACGAATTTCGGGCCACGCCGCATGAGGGAGCACGCCGATGGATGCCGAAAAGGATAGCGCCACGAAGCAAAGCCTCGAGGATCGGGTTCGCGACGAACTCGAGGACAATGTCGACGAGGAGCTCGAGCTGGAGCTGGGCGACGATCTTCTTGCACGGCTGCCCGACGATCTGGCCGATACGCCGCGGGCCAAAGGCGTCGACCGCCGCCGCTACTTCACCGAGCTGCTGCGCCTGCAGCGCGAGCTCATCAGGCTGCAGGACTGGGTGGTCGACCAGAAGCTCAAGGTCGTGGTGCTGTTCGAGGGCCGCGACGCGGCCGGCAAGGGCGGTGTCATCAAGCGCGTCACCCAGCGGCTCAATCCGCGTATCTGCCGCACCGTGGCGCTGTCGGCGCCGACCGAACGCGAGCGCACGCAGTGGTATTTCCAGCGCTATGTCGCCAACCTGCCGGCTGGCGGCGAGATCGTGCTGTTCGACCGCAGCTGGTACAATCGCGCCGGCGTCGAGCGGGTCATGGGTTTCTGCAGCGAAGCCGATGTCGAGGAGTTCTTCCGCACGGTGCCCGAGTTCGAACGCATGCTGGTGCGCTCCGGCATCGTCCTGCTGAAGTACTGGTTCTCGATCACCGATCCCGAGCAGAACTTGCGCTTCCTCATGCGCATCCATGATCCGCTGAAGCAGTGGAAGCTCAGCCCCATGGACCTGCAGTCGCGGCGGCGTTGGGAGGAATACACCAAGGCCAAGGAGGAGATGCTGGCGCGCACCCATATACCCGAGGCGCCCTGGTGGGTGGTCGACGGCAACAACAAGCGGAGCGCGCGCCTGAACTGCATCCACCACCTGCTGCAGCAGGTGCCGTACCGCGACGTCCAGCACGCCCCGATCATGCTGCCCGAGCGCGAGCACAAGCCCGACTATGCGCGTACGCCGGTGCCCGAAGCGATGTACGTGCCCGCGGTCTACTAGGCCCTTGTCAGGTTCCTCTCCCCCTTGGTGGGGGAGAGGAGCATGCCGCTAGAGCAAGTCGGTGCAGCCGCCCGGCGTGGCGTCAATGAGTCGCTGGACCTCCAGAAACAGGTCGTCGCATTCCGATCGCAGCCCGGCCGCGTGGTTACTGAGCGGTCCCCAATGAGTGCGAATGTTGCGCAAGGCCAACGCCGTGAACTCGACAGCGAATGCCGGGCACTCCTTGGACAGCTGCTGGAAATCCTTGCCGGCGCCGGTTCCCCAGTTCTTCCAGCTCGCGGCCGAGCAATGAACGCCTTGCTTGAAAATATCGACAAAGCCCGATGGGTTGGCCTTGTAGGAATCGAACATGGGCACCAGCAGGGCATGGGCCGTGCGCGCATTGAAGCTGGTCTGGAAAAGCCCGGCCTCTGCGGTATCGGCCGTCGTATTGGGGGCCGACATGTCGCGGCCTTCGCAGTGCTGGCCCGAGCTCTCGCGCATGCCCAGCCCCATCATCAGCACGAACAGGTGGCGAAGCGTAACGACGCCGGCGGCGGCGTTGCTCATACCCAGCTGAGAGAATTGCTGACCATAGTGGGTCAAGGCATCCTTTTGCGCGTTGCCGGTATCGGCCACCGCCATGGCGACGACCGCCGGATCGCCGCTGGCAAGCTTGCAGCAGACGCGGCCAAAGGCGACCGCCATACCCTCGACATAGCCGATGGGCGCCTTGCCCCGTTGCGGCCAGTTGATCGCGGCGGCGGGCGAGTTGTGGGCAGCCTGCCTGATCCTTGCGACGATATCCGTCATGTGGGCCTCCTTCACCGTACAGTCATTGGAGCGAAGAGCGGGCCTGCCGTGCCATCCGACCGCCTCAGGGTGCCCGACAGGCCAGCACCCGACAGCGCGCCTTGGGAGCCGAAAGCGCGGACCGCATTCGCCTGCGGGCCGGGCGAGCCACCGGACTCCTGGAACTGCTTGATCTTCTGATCGAGAAGCGCCTGCTTGGCGTCAGACAGCTGTTGTTGGCAGGCATAGCCCACGCTCGTGGAAACGCCGGGCCAGCCCGGCGTGCCGGGGCGGTTCTTGAAGTTGTCGCCAAGCAGCTTGTTGATGGTGTCCTGCTTGGTGGAACCTTCCGCTGTCGTCGCCCAGCAGACCAGGGCCAGCTGCCCGTCATTCATCAGCACGCCCGGCAGCAATCCGGTCAGCTCGCTGATGCGGGCCACGACCGCCCGGTCGGACAGCGCAGTGCCGCCGCCGGTCGGGGCCGGGTCGAAGCCCTCCACGCCGCGCCGCAGCTTGATGCGCACGGCCGCGGCAATCGACGCCGGCTTGCAGATCTCCTGATTGTCCATGATGGCACCGGTCACGTCCGGAAACGCCAGCGTTTCCGTCCGCGAGGCCGTGAGCAGCTCGGCTGTGTTGTCGTTCAGCGTCTTCATCGTGAGCGTGCGGACACTCTCGATGTTGTCGACGCCGAAGAGAAAGTTCCTGGTATATGTGTCGAGGCCGGAATAGAGCGTCGCGCTGCTCACGGCGATGATCGACAGCGCCAGCGCGCCGCCGCCCGACAGACCGACGATGGCGGCGGCCGCGGCGCCGCCCATCGCTACGACGTCGCGCGACAGGCTGATGTTTTGCTGGCTGTCGCCGCGCTTGCGGAAGAAGTCGGCGCAGTTGCCCCTGACGAGGCCAAGCCCTTCGCGCAGCAGCACCCGGTAGGACTGCTGAACGTCGGGCTCCGTCACGGAAAGGGTTCCCGCAGCCACCTGGTTGGCCTTTGTCCAGGCGCAGGCGTAAGCGACCTGGAACAGGCCGAACTGGTCAGGTCGCTGCGACGCCGCGCAGATCGTCCTGTTTGCGGCGTCGACGGTCACGGGACCGGAGGTGGTGACGGTTTCCGTCATTCCCTGCACGGTGTCGCAGGCGCCCAGGGCGACGAGCGCCCCAGCCGATAGAAGTGCTCGCAGAAGTGTCATGGCAGTATTTCCCCCGGGCAGATTGTCGGAGATGCCATATCTGGTTGTATGTGCTAAACGTCACATTCCCTCTTAGGTTGTATTCCATAATATGATTGTATGGTTCAACGATAGACACGCATAAGTAGTAATCTCAGGCATCCGTCATTGCGTGTAGGGGAGGCACCATGGCAACCGACTTTCTCGCCCAGCTCGATCCGGCATTCGCGACCACGGCCAAACAGGTCCTGACGGCCTGCGAGGCCAAGGGCATCACGATGCGCCCCTATTACGCCGCGCGCAGCCCCTGGCAGCAGGCGCGGCTGTGGCGTCAGTCGAGGTCGACCGAACAGATCCAGGCAGCCCGACAGCGCATGGAGACCGAAGGCGCACCGTGGCTGGCGAACGTGCTGAACGAGGTTGGTCCCCAGCACGGAGACCACGTGACCAACGCGCTGCCAGGCAAGAGCGCCCACCAGTACAAGCTCGCACTCGACTGCTTCTGGCTGGTGAACGGCGAAGCCGAATGGGAAGACACGACGGGCTATCGCATCTACGCGACCGTGGCGCAGGAGCGTGGCCTGTCGGCCGGCATGTTCTGGACGAGCTTCGTCGACCCGCCTCACATCCAGCACGGCTCAATGGACAACATGCCCAACTGGGCCTGGTCGATGGTCGAGGCGGAGATGTACGCCCGCTGGGGAAACACGCCATCCGGTCAATGGGGCCGACCTTAGGAGGGCGGACAATGATCGATTACCTCTTCGAGCCCGCACCGCCGGGCGCCAACATTCCAGGCACCGTCTTTCGCGCCTGGCGATCCGGCGACCATAGCGCCGCCAAGTTCAAGATCGGCACGCGCGTCTATTTCAAGAGGCAGGATCGCTGGGGACTGTCGTTCTACGGCGATGATGGCGATCCGTCCTACGACGCTGCCCTGTATCCGGACCTGGGGGCCTGGGCTCAGCTTCTCGACGTGACCGTCCGCGGCGAAGGGAAGGGCCGCTTCACCACGCTCAACACCTACGACCGTGCCGCCTTCACTTTCGGCTTCCTGCAGTTCGCAGCGCATGTCCCGGACGGCGATTTCGTCCGCTGGTTTCGCGCCGTATTGGCGCGGCCCGAAGCCGCCGACTATTTCCCAACCTTGCGGCTGGTCGGAGGGCGCATCGCCGTTGCTACTTCGGACGGAACGCAACCGCTGGAAAGCCCGGCTTCCACGTCGGGGCTCATGGCGTTCCTCAATCCGAACGGCGATCGCGTCGACGCCGAGGAAATCGTCAATGCGGCGCGCTTGATCGACTGGACGCGCCGGCAGGCGGAGACACGCGCGCTTCAGGTCGAAGGTGCCGCCAGCACATTCCGGGCGCTCCTCAAGAGCGCCGCGCGGAGGGTGCCGCTCGACGGCGAAAGCGACGCCGTGTGCGCGGTCATCGCCGACATCCGGCACCAGGGCCGAGGCGGCGACGACGTGTGGAATTTGATCAGGACGGCACTCACCGCCGCCGACAAGCTCGAGGCCCTGCTGGCAATCGGAGCAGACGAGTATGGCGAACGCTGCCAGGCCGTCGGCGAACAAGTGAGGAGAAAACTCGCAAGCGGCAAGCTTGGCGCGGCGGTCTATCGCAAAAACACCGCGGACTTCCAGCCCGCTGTTGCCCCTCTGCATGCCCTTGCTCCCGAACTCGAATTCGAGGCTGCCGAGAGGACGGCCGACGAAACGTGGATCGACTTCGACCAGGCGCCGTTTCCAGCCGACGAGCCTCCCGGCAACGCAGTCCTCATCCGCATTCCGCCGGACTTTTATCCGACGAAGCCCTTCGTGGTGACGCTGTTCCTGCACGGACACGAGGTCGAAGGCTGTTCCCAGCTCGGACAGATCCGCCAGATACCGGCGCAGATCGATGCGACCACGACCAACACGGTGCTGCTGGCGCCCCGGTTCGGCCCGCGCAGCCAGCCGAACCGGTTCACGCAAGCCGGCGCACTTGCGGCCTTCATCGAAGAGGCGTCGCGCAAGGTTGCCGACGTGCTGACCGCTCTTGGCAAGAGCCCGCACCAGGTCTCCAAGGCACGCGACTTCCTGGCAAGGCAAGCGCCGATCGCGATCGTATCGTTCAGCGGCGGTTGCCACCCGCTCAAGCACCTCTTGGACAATGATGGCGATCTCGCTGAACGGATTTGCGGCGTGCTGCTCCTGGATTCGATCTATTCGTCCCCGCAGCCGCCCCAAGCCGTGCAGTCGATCGCCTCGTGGATGGAACGCGCCAGCCAGCGCAGCTGGCTGGTCAGCCTCCATTCGAGCGCACGGCCAGGCAACGACACGTTGATGGATATCCTTCAGTCCCGAGGAATCGGATTCATCCGAAGCAACGGCGACTGGTCGAGGGATGTGCTCGCCCTGCAGCCTGGAACGGCGGTGTTCTGCCCGGCCAGGGGACATTGCGCCATCCCGACAGAGGGGCCGCCGTCGCAACCGGTGACGGCAGCCCTCGATCGACTCGACGAACGCTTCGCCAAGGCGTCCTCCTGAAAAAAGTAGGGCCCGGACGACGATCAAAAAGATCGCCGGCCGGGCCCCCTCGACGCCCCCTCAGAACTCTGGCGCGATTACTTGAAGCTGTCGGAAATCTGCTTGAAGCCGGACTGGGTCTTGTTCGCGATGTCGCTGATCTGCGCATTGCGATCGACCCACTGGCGGGCCAGCGGTGGCACCTCGTAGCCCATCACCGTCTCGGGCAGCTGGACCTTCAGATTCCCTGTCATGGTGAGATAGACGACGGCCAGGAAGCCCAGCTTGACCGTCCATCCGAGAAGAAATCGCATGCCCGGATGATAGTTTCACTGCCTCCGCCATGACAGCAAACGATCGTATCAATTGTGTAGGGCGTTTCGATTCATGAAGGGAGAGCGGGCCAGCGGCCCGCGCTCCCATCACCGCAAGGCGAAGCTCGCGCGCACGTGGTCGGCGAGATCGCGCGCGGCCGGCGACAGGCCGGGCGGTGCGTAGAGGTTGATGCGGAACTCGGGCAGCGGCGGCAGGCGCGCCTCGCGTGCGGCCTTGCCGTCGAAGATCTCGAAGCGCTGCGGCACCGACGAGCGCAGCAGCGGCGCCACCGCCAGCCCCGCCTCGATCGCGGCGTAGACCGGCTCGAGGCGACTCACTTCGCAGACCGCGCGCCAATCGCGCCGCAGGCGGCCCAGCGCCTCGACAGCGACGGGACGGAACACGCAGGTCGGCGCGCCCAGCGACACCGGCAGCGGATCGCGCAGATGGGCCTCGCCGCCCGACGCGCCGACCCACACCAGCCGGTCCGTACGCAGCGTCTCGCCGTGGCGGCCGCAGTCGGTCTCGGTAGTGAGCGCGAGATCGACAGCGCCCTTGCGCAGCGCGTCGCGCACGACGCGCGAATCCTCGCACACCAGGCTGACGCGCACGCGCGGCTGGGCCTTGGCGAAGCGGCGCAAGATCGGCGGCACGAAGCTGCCGATGATGTCGTAGGGCACGCCGAGCCGCACCTCGCCCTCGAACGAGGGCGTGCGCATGGCCGACCACACCTCGTCATTCAGCGCCAGCAGGCGGCGCGCCTGGGCAAGCAACCGCTCGCCAGCCGGCGCCAGCGCAAGCTTGCGGCCCCGGCGCTCGAACAGCCGGCAGTCGAGCGCCTCCTCCAGCCGCTTGATCTGCTGGCTGGCGGCGGCCTGGCTGACGCCCAGTGCCGAGGCGGCGGCGGTCACGCCGTCGGCGTCGACGACGCCGACGAAGGCGCGGATCAGGGAGATGTCGAGGTCTCTTCTCATAAGTATTCGTGAACGATTATATACGAAACATTCGTTTTCATTATAGCACTTCCACGCCTAACGTCATCCGATCGGAGGTGTCGAATGATCACTGGCCTGTGGCTTCCCATCATCACGCCGTTCAAGGACGGCGCCGTCGACTTCAAGAGCTACGAGCGGTTGATCGAGCACTATCTCGCGCTCGGCATCGACGGCCTGTTTCCGCTCGGCACCACGGGCGAATCGCCGACCCTCGACGCGGCGGAGATCGACGAGCTGGTCGAGCGCACCGTGGCGACGGTGGCCGGCCGCGTGCCGGTGTTCGTGGGCGTCGGCGGCAACGCCACTGCCAAGGTCGAGAAGGAGCTGAAGCGCCTGGAACGCCATGCCTGCGAAGGCATCGTCTCGGTCTGCCCCTACTACAACCGGCCGAGCCAGGACGGGCTTTTGGCGCACTTCCGCGCCGTCGCCGCGGCGACCGACCGCGACGTGCTGATCTACAATATCCCCTATCGCACCGCCGTGAACCTCGCCAACGACTCGCTGCTCGAGCTTGCCGAGGTGAAGAACATCGTGGGCGTGAAGGACAGCTCGGGCAGCATCGCCCAATCGCTCGAGCTGCTGGCGCGCAAGCCGGCGGATTTCTCTGTGCTGACCGGCGAGGACGCGCTCTATTTCACCATGATGGCCAACGGCGCCGAGGGCGGCATTTTGGCGGCGAGCCACATCATGACCGAACGCTTCGTCGAGGTCGGGCGGCGCTTCGCCGGCAACGATGTCGTTGGCGCCCGCGCGGCCTGGGCGCCGCTCGTGCCCCTGGTGCCGCTGCTGTTCGCCGAGGCCAATCCGATGCCGATCAAGTACCTGTTGTGGCGACAGGGCCTGATCTCCTCGCCGGAGTGCCGCCTGCCGTTGACGCGGATCTCGGACGGCCTGGCGCGGCGGCTCGATGCCGTTGTCGAAAAGCGGCTGGCGGCCTAACAACGGCGCCGATGGAGGAGATAGAGCCCCTCAGTCCCGCCCACGCCCCGCGCGCGCTGGCGCTCAACAACGAGCATGCCCGCGAGCTGTCGTGGCTCGAGGTCGACCGCCTGGTCGAGTTGATCGGGCGGGCCTTCCTGGCCCAACGCATCGGCAACGTCGAGGCCTTCCTGCTCGCCTTCGACCAGGACGCCGACTACGACAGCCCGAATTTCCTGTGGTTCCGCGCGCGCTATCTGCGCTTCGTGTATGTCGACCGCATCGTCGTCGCCGACGCAGCGCGTGGCAGAGGCCATGCGCGCCGTCTGTACGACGACCTCTTCAAACACGCCCGTCGCGCCGGGCACGAGCGCATCGTCTGCGAGGTCAATCGCGAGCCGCCCAATCCGGCATCGGATGCGTTCCACGCGGCATTGGGATTCAGCGAGGTCGGCGGCGCCGCCATCCACGGCGGCGCCAAGACCGTCAGATACCTGACGCGCCTGCTTTAGGCCCAGTGGCGCCTGATGCTCGTTAGCGGACCCAACACCACCTCACCCTGAGGAGCATCGCGAAGCGATGCGTCTCGAAGGGTGGGCACCAGTCCTTGATGTTGCCCACCCTTCGAGACGCGCCCTGCGGGCGCTCCTCAGGGTGAGGTGGTGTCGGATTTGCTACCTCATGAGCGCCACTCCAACTACGCCCGCGCCTTCAGAAGATCGCGGATCTCCGTCAGCAGCTCCTGTTCCTTGGTCGGCGGCGCGGGCGGCGGCGGGGCGGCGGCTTCCTGCTGGAACAGGCGGTTCATGCCCCGGATCACCAGGAACAGGATCCAGGCGATGATGATGAAGTTCACCGTCACGGTGATGAACTGGCCGTAGCCCAGGGTGGCGCCGGCCTTCTTGGCGGCGTCGTAGCTCGTGGCCTGGCTCGAGGCCGAGGTGAGGCCGATGAAGTAGTTGCTGAAATCGAGACCGCCGAAGATGCGGCCGATGATCGGCATCATGATGTCGTTGACCATCGAATCGATGATCTTGCCGAAGGCGGCGCCGATGATGACGCCGATGGCGAGGTCGACGACGCTGCCGCGCATCGCGAATTTCTTGAATTCCTGGAGCATCTCCACCCTCCGTTAGTTGGGTCTGTTTTCAGGATACGCGAAGCAACACCAGCAAAGCAGAAACCGTGATCACGGAGAAGGCCGTGGAAAGCAGAACTGACGCCGAATTCTGCTCGACGGCGATGTCGAACTGCTTGGCCAGCACGAATGCGTTGGCCGCCGTCGGCAGCGCCGCCATCAAGAGCGCCACCTTGCCCGGCACCGAAGTGAGGTCGACGAACATCGGCAGCACCAGCCACGCTGCAAGCGGCTGCAGCAGGAGCTTGATCACCGTGGCGCAGCCCGCCTCGGCGAGGCCGCTGCGGATCGACTTGTCCGACAGGAAGAGGCCGATGGCGAACAGGGCGCACGGGGCCGCCGCTGCGCCCAGCAGGTCGAGCCACTTTTCGACGGGCGTCGGGATCGGCAGGCCGATCGCCGACACCACGACGCCGAGCGCGATCGACACGGGCAACGGGTTGCGCGCCACGTTGAACGCTGCGCGCAAGAAGGTCCGCAACGGGCCGTGGCCCGCCGCCACCTCGAGCTCGATCAGCATGACGCCGAACACCATGGCGACGATGGCTGTCACGATCACGGTCAGCATGGCGGGCGGCAGCCCGGCCTCGCCGAAGGCGGCGAGACAGAGCGGCACGCCCATGTAGCCGACATTGCCCCAGGAGGCGGCGATGCCCTGCAGGCTCTGGGCGGCAAGGCCGCCGCGCGAAATCAGGCGGGTTGTGACCATTCCGAGCAGGAAGGTCGCCAGGACGACGATGCCGAAGCCCAGCATCAGGGCCGGATCGAGCACGGCGGCCACGGGAGTACGCGCCAAGGCGCCGAAAAACAGCACCGGCAGGGCGAAATAGCTCACGAACGCGTTCAGGGCGGCGGTCGATTCCCCGCCCAGGATGCGCCAGCGGCCAGCCAGGTACCCCGCCAGGATGACGCCGAAGATCGGCAGAGCAACGTTCAGAATGGCCTGCACGGGGCGCCATCGCTTTTGAATTTCACTTCTTGTAACCTATTAGGAAATTGACATAAATGACACAAATCCCATACTATTTTGGCATCATAACGAGGCCGCAACCGTCCCCTCCGCCAGCGGCCCGGGAGAGATCGAAAATGCGTCTGTTGATCGCCAGCATGGCCGCTTTGGCAGCCGTCGCCTTTGCCGCCCCGTCCTTTGCCCAGACCCAGGAAGACAACTCGCCGGCGCCAGCGGCTCCCGCCCCGGTTCCGACCGCCAAGCCCAAGCCCGGCACGGCGGCCTACTGCCAGAGCCTGAAGACGTCGAGCTCGCGCAGCTCCTGCCTCAAGAAGGTGAGCAGCACCAGCAAGACGACGACGGCCAAGACCACCACGGCCAAGAAGACCAAGAAGACCACGACGACGCCGGCCGCACCCAAGCCGCAGCCCGACGTCGGCCAGCTCAGCGCCCCGCCGTCCGCCGCTCCCGCGGCCGCGGCGCCGTCGGGCAGCGTCGCCGTTCCGCCGCTGCCGCAGAAGACCATCTAAGCTTCGCTTCGCGACAGCGCGCGGATAAAGTCGCCTCCTTTTTCGGGAGAGCGACATGGCCCATTCCGCTGCGCTGATATCGACCGAAGAGCTTGCGCGCCGCATGGACGCGCCGGGTCTTCGCCTGTTCGACTGCACGACCTATCTGCGCCCCCGGCCCGAGGGTGGCTACAACGCCGAGAGCGGCCGCGCCAACTACGACCAGGGCCACATACCGGGCGCCGCCTTCCTCGACCTCGCCGGCGAGATCTCCGAGCCGGACTCCAAGCTTCGCTTCACCATGCCGTCGCTGGGCGCGCTCACCACCGCCTTCGCCGCCAAGGGCATCGGGCACGGCACCTTCGTGGTGCTGTACAGCCACGCCTCTCCAGTCTGGGCGACGCGTGTGTGGTGGATGCTGCGCGCCATCGGCTTCGATGATGCGGCGATCCTCGACGGCGGGCTCGACAAGTGGAAGGCCGAAGGCCGGCCGCTCAGCGCGGCCGTCACGCGCTACCCCGCAGCGACCCTCACCTTGCGCGGACGCCCGGAGATCTTCGTCGACAAGGAGGCGATCAAGGGCGCCATCGGCAAGACCGGCACGCTGACCCTGAACGCGCTCAGCCACGACCAGCACAAGGGCACGGGCGGCGTGGTCTACGGACGCGCCGGGCGCATCGCCGGCTCGTCGTGCGTACCAGCCGCCAGCCTGTTCGGCGCGGACAAGACCCTGAAGCCGATCGCCGAGCTGCGCGCGGCCTTCGAGGGCGTCGGCGCCGCGCCCGACAAGCGCATCCTGGTCTATTGCGGCGGCGGCATCGCTGCCACGCTCGACGCCTTCGTGCTGACGGCCCTGCTCGGCCACAAGAACGTCTCGGTGTACGACAACTCGATGCAGGAATGGTCCAACGACCCCAGCCTGCCGATGGAAACAGGCTGAAGCCCAGGCGACATGCCGGCCCACGCCGCAGCCCTGATTTCGACCGAGGAGCTTGCGCGCCGCATGGACGCGCCGGCGCTGCGCCTCTTCGATTGCTCGGTCTACCAGCATCCCAGGCCCGAGGGTGGCTCCGCTGTCGAAAGCGGCCGCGCCGCCTACGACAAGGGCCACATTCCCGGCGCCGCTTTCCTCGACATCCCGGGCGAGTGTTCCGTGCCGGACCCGAAGCTCCGTTTCACCCTGCCGTCGCTTGGCGCGCTCACCAAAATATTCGCGGCCAAGGGCATCGGGCACGGAACCTTCGTGGTGCTCTACGGCAATGCCGCGCCCAACTGGCCGGCCCGGGCGTGGTGGATGCTGCGCGCCGTGGGCTTCGACGAAGCCGCGATCCTCGATGGCGGGCTCGACAAGTGGAAGGCGGAAGGACGGCCGCTTTCGACCGAGGCTGCTGATTATCCGCCAGCGACCCTGACGCTGCGCAGCCGGCCCGAGATCTTCGTCGACAAGGCCGCCATCAAGTCGGCGACCGTCCCGGCCGCATCGCCGGATCGTCCTGCGTCCCGGCGGCCAGCCTGTTCGCGCCGGACAAGACTTTGAAGCCGATCGGCGAATTGCGCGCGGCCTTCGAGGGCGTGGGCGCCGCGCCGGACAAGCGCGTGCTGGTCTATTGCGGCGGCGGGATCGCGGCCACCACCGATGCCTTCGTGCTGACGGCCCTGCTCGGCCACACGAACGTCTCGGTGTATGACAATTCGATGCAGGAATGGTCCAACGACCCCAGCCTGCCGATGCAAACCGGTTGATCGAAGGAGGATGCCGTGCCCGCTTACATGATTGTCGAGGTCGAGACGACCGACGAGGCCCTGATGGCCGAGTACCGCAAGCACACGCCGGGACTGGTCGCCAAGTTCGGCGGCAAGTTCATCGTGCGGGGTGGCAAGACGCGCACGCTCGAAGGTGGCTGGACGCCGTCGCGCGTCGTCGTGCTCGAGTTCCCGAGCTACGAGGCGGCGGAGAAGTTTTACGATTCGACGGACTACAAGCCGGTGCTCGAGATGCGGCTCAAGGCCGGCAAGTCCAAGGCGATCCTGGTCGACGGACATAATGGCTGATTCTGGAGCTGACACGGCCGCCTACCGCGCGGTCGGCACCCTCTACAATGCGCTGATGACCTCCCTGATCCTGGGGCTGGTCACGCGGCGCGGCGAGGACACCGCGCGGGAGTACGTCTTCCGCCATTTCCGCCGGCAGCATCTGGAAAAGTTCCTGCCCGGCCTGCAGAAGCTCGGCATCGCCGGCGAGCCGGATGCGCCGGCCTGCGCGCTCTATCACTACCATTCGAACGCGTTGGGCGGTGTGAAGACGGGCTACCTGCGCGAAAGCGACAAGAAGGCCTGGGTGCGCTATCCGCCGCCCCGCTGGATCTGGCGCGGCACGGCGATCGCCGCGGTGCCGCATGCGGTGTCGGCGGCGATGCTGCACGGCTGGCACGGCCACAACGGCGTGTCGCTCGGCAATCCGGGCCTTGGTTTCGTCTGCACCGGCATGACGGTCGACGGCATGCCGGGGCTGGAAGGCTACTATTTCGACTACGGCCGGCCGATCAAAGAGGAAGAGCGCGTGCGCTTCGCCTACGGCAAGGAAGAGATGCCGCGCGTCGACTGGGCGGCGCAGCCCAGGCTCGAGACGGCGAACTGGCCCGAGGAGCGCCGCCAGCGCACCTTCCGCGCCTACGCGCTGGAATACCTGCGTACCATGCTGCCGACGTTGCAGGAGCTTCTGGGGCCAGCCGATGCGCAGCTGGAGCTCGGCCGCGTGGCGCGCCTGGTCGGCCTGCAGTTCCACGAGCAGACGGCGCGCGACATGGACCTGCCGACCGACGTCGAGCGCGGCGACCTGCAAAGCGCCCGCGACTTCGCGCGCTGGCTGTCGGCGGTGCTGCAGGCCGAAGGCGAGGAGATCGAAACGTCGGAGAGCGATGGCGCGGTGACGGTGCGCCAGGCGGGCTGGAGAGCGGTGCGTGAGCTCGAGCTCAGCGATCCGCTAAAGGCCTTCGATGCATGGAACGAGCTGTGGTTGGGCGCGGCCGCGGCGCACGACCGGTTCTTGACGGTTCAGACGACGCGGTCGCTCGGCGATCGCGGCTGGCAGGCGGCCTGGCGGATCGCCGCCAGGTAGCAGCCCGGCAGCCTGTGGCCTGCGACGCTGTCGCCGAGGTCGTCGAGGGCAAGCCAGCGTGTCTCCAGATGCTCGTGGCTGAGCACGACGGCATCGTTGCCGATCAGGCGGCAGACGAACGGCAGGATACGGACGAAGCGGCCGGGCAGGACCTCGAACAGGTGCTCGTCAAGCGCCGCGCCGACCTCGACGCTGAGCCCGGCCTCTTCGCGCACCTCGCGTTCGAGCGCCGTGGGATGATCTTCGCCCGGATCAGGCCGTCCGCCCGGCAGATCCCATTCGTCGCGCTCGTTGAGCAACAGCAGGACGCGGCCGCGATCGATCAGCACACCTTTCACCGAAACCGGGTAGGTGGCCCCGCCTCTCAATAGACGAAGCCGCGTCGATAGAGCAGCGCGCGCTCCGCCGTCCTGTATAGGTGGCAACGGGCGGGCTGGACGATCCGGTCCGTTCCGGGGCCGGCCTGGGCAGCCACGAACGCGCAATCCGCCTCCCCGGCCATCCACGCCTGATGCGCCTCTGCCAGAAGAGGAAGCACGGCCTCGAGCGGCGGATTGAAGGGCAGCTTCGCGAAATCCTCGTCCCACTTGGCGGCCTGCTGACGCAGCGAGGTGTACTCCCTGTCGAGGATTGCCGCCCATGCCTGTCCCTCGGCCGAGGCGCAGTACATCGCCTGATGGGCCCTGAACTCGAGATCCGTCGTGTCCACGCAGCGACGCGTCTCCTGGCCGATACACTGGCGCGTCGCATCCGTACCCGTCCGCAGCTGCTCCTTCTCCGCCGAGGCGATGCACTCCAGGATCAGCTCCTCGCTCGCCCTGAAGTCCGCTGCCGAGCGTTGCGCATTGGCCTCGAAAGTCGTGCCGACAAGACAAAGCACACCGACGACCGTCAACAAGCTTCGCATCGCCATCTCCCGTCGGCGCGCAGGCTATCAGGCCCCGTCGCGGCCAGCACTCGGACAAAGAAAAGGCCGGGGATCGCTCCCCGGCCCTTCCGTAACGTCTGTCGTCGACTGGACTTAGAAGTCCATGTCGCCGCCCATGCCACCGCCACCCGGCGGCATCATCGGGGCCTTCTTCTCGGGCTTCTCGGCGACCATGGCTTCGGTCGTCACCAGCAGGCCGGCCACCGAAGCGGCGTCCTGCAGCGCGGTGCGCACGACCTTGACCGGATCGATGATGCCCGACTTGATCATGTCGACGTAGTCGCCCTTCTGGGCGTCGAAGCCGAAGTTGGCGTCCTTCTGGTCGAGCATCTTGCCCGCGACCACCGCGCCGTCGAAGCCGGCGTTCTCGGCGATCTGGCGGACCGGCGACTGCAGCGCGCGGCGCACGATCTCGATGCCGACCTTCTGGTCGTCGTTGGCCGAACGGAGCTTGTCCAGCGCACGGATGGCGTACAGCAGTGCCGCACCGCCGCCGGCGACCACGCCCTCTTCCACGGCCGCCTTGGTGGCGTGCATGGCGTCGTCAACGCGGTCCTTCTTCTCCTTGACCTCGACCTCGGTCGCGCCGCCCACCTTGATGATGGCAACGCCGCCCGCGAGCTTGGCCAGGCGCTCTTGGAGCTTCTCGCGGTCGTAGTCCGAAGTGGTCTCCTCGATCTGCGCCTTGATCTGGGCGATACGACCCTCGAGGTCGGCCTTCTTGCCCGACCCGTCGACGATCGTGGTGTTCTCCTTCTCGACGATGACCTTCTTGGCCTTGCCGAGCATGTCGAGCGTCACGTTCTCGAGCTTGATGCCGAGGTCCTCGGAGATCAGCTGACCGCCGGTCAGGACCGCCATGTCCTCGAGCATCGCCTTGCGGCGATCACCGAAGCCCGGCGCCTTGACGGCAGCGATCTTGAGGCCACCGCGCAGCTTGTTGACGACCAGGGTGGCCAGAGCCTCGCCCTCGACGTCCTCGGCGACGATCAGCAGGGGCTTGCCCGACTGCACGACCGCCTCGAGCACCGGCAGCATCGCCTGCAGGCCCGAGAGCTTCTTCTCGAACAGCAGGATGTACGGCGAGTCGAGCTCGGCGATCATCTTGTCGGCGTTGGTGATGAAGTACGGCGAGAGATAGCCGCGGTCGAACTGCATGCCTTCGACGACGTCGAGCTCGGTGTCGAGGCTCTTGGCCTCTTCCACCGTGATCACGCCCTCGTTGCCGACCTTCTTCATCGCCTCGGCGATCATCTTGCCGATCGACTTGTCGCCGTTGGCCGAGATGGTGCCGACCTGGGCGACCTCGTCGGAGCCCGTGATCTTCTTGGCGCGGGCCTTGATGTCCTCGACCGCCGCGTCGACCGCGAGGTCGATGCCGCGCTTGAGGTCCATCGGGTTCATGCCGGCCGCGACCGACTTCACGCCTTCGCGCACGATCGCCTGGGCGAGCACGGTCGCCGTCGTCGTGCCGTCGCCGGCGATGTCGTTGGTCTTCGAGGCCACTTCGCGCACCATCTGGGCGCCCATGTTCTCGAACTTGTCGGCGAGCTCGATCTCCTTGGCGACGGTGACGCCGTCCTTGGTGATGCGCGGCGCACCGAAGCTCTTGTCGAGCACGACGTTGCGGCCCTTCGGACCCAGCGTCACCTTGACCGCGTCGGCGAGAATGTCGACGCCGCGCAGCATGCGCTGACGGGCATCGCCGCTAAAGCGGACTTCCTTGGCTGCCATTGCTTAATCCTCTTGGTTGGTTTGAATGTGATTGTCTGGATGGCGGAGCGATCAGGCGGCCTTCTTGGTGGCCGCGGCGGAACCCTCGAGGATTCCCATGATGTCGCTCTCCTTCATGATCAGGTACTCGACGCCGTCGAGCTTGATCTCGGTGCCCGACCACTTGCCGAACAGGATGCGATCACCAGCCTTGACGTCGGGAGCGACCAGCGCACCCTTCTCATCCCGGGCGCCCGGACCGACGGCGACGACTTCGCCTTCCATCGGCTTTTCCTTGGCCGTGTCCGGAATGATGATGCCGCCCTTGGTCTTCTCTTCCTCCGCGACGCGCTTGACCACGACGCGATCGTGAAGCGGACGGAACTTCATGCTTCTTCCTCCAATATCCCTGGTTGAACCTGCGCGGCCGGGCAGGCCGCGACGGAAAGGACTGCTATCAGCACTCTCCTGCGATGAGTGCCAACGCGCCTGCGATTTAGGGGTCTTGCCCTAATGAGTCAAGGCACGGGAACAAAGTCACTTCGCACTAGCAGCAATCGACAGAGAGTGCTGCTAAGGCGTTGATGTGGAACGAATTTTCTTTGATTTTCGTTAAGGGTGCGTGACTATTCCCTTACGAGCGTTGAGTCAAGGAGTGCTCGATGGACCGCAGTTTTGTTGCGCAACTCAATAACTATCGTGTAACGACCGCTGAAATCCTCTACTGGATGCCGGATCACCGGCATGTTCTGCAGAGTTTCGTTTGGCAGAACCTCGATCTAGCCCCGAGATTTCCCGCCCTCACCAAATTCCTCGACTTCTGGGAACACAATCTCGAGGGCAAGGTGCACCGCGTGCGGGTCGCCAATGCCCAGCTGATCAAGCCGGCCGAGTTCCGCTTCTCCAACGGGCTATACGCGCTGCACTGAGCGTTTTGCGGCGGCGTATTCGGCCGCCGTCCGTTCGACGAGCTCGGCGACCGACGGGACGTCGGCCACGCCCGACACCGAGTGGCCGGCGCTCCAGATGTCCTTCCAGCGCTTGGCGTCGGGCCCCTCGGCGTTTTGTCTGTCGCGCTCGGCGGCGTTGATGTCCTTGGCAATGTCGATCGCGCCGCGCATCGGCAGGTTGTCGGGATCGAGGCCGGCGGCGGCGATCGACGGGCGCAGCATGTTGGTCTCGAGGCCGGTGAAGGCGCGGGTCAGCAGCACGTCGTCGAGCCGGCTCTTCACCAGCATCTCCTTGTAGGCGTCCTTGGCCAGGCTCTCGCGCGTGGCGATGAACTTGGTGCCCATGTAGGCGAGATCGCAGCCCAACGTCTCGGCCGCGGCGATCGCCTGTCCGTCGGCCATGCCTCCCGCCATGACGACGATGCCGTCCCAGAATGTCCGCACGGCGCGCACGAAGGCGAAGGGATTGACCCAGCCGGTCTGGCCGCCCGCTCCTGCCGTCAGCAGCACCAGGCCGTCGACGCCGGCGGCGACCGCGCGCTCGGCATGGCGGATCGACGCCACGTCGGCCAGCACCAGGCATCCGGCGTCCTTCAAGGGTTTCATCACCGGCTCGGGCGACCCCACCGAGGTGATCACCAGCTCCATCTTGTGACGCAGCACGGCGGCGAGATCGTCGGGCAGGCGCGTATTGGAGCGATGCACGATCAGGTTGGGGCAAAGAGGCGCCGTGGGCTTGCCGGTCTCGTCGGCAGCGCGCTTCAGATCGTCGCTCATGTCGGCCAGCCAGCGGTCGAGCTCCTCGACCGTGCGGCAGTTGGCAGTGGGGAACGAGCCGATGACACCGGCCCGGCACGCCGCCTTCACCAGGGCCGGCCCGGACACCAGGAACATCGGGGCGGCGATCAGCGGCAAACGGAGACGATTCTCGAGGGCACCAAGCAGGGACATGACGGCAGCTTACCTCAGCGCAACACGGCCAACAGAACTATCCCCGCCGCCACCAGCAGTGCGGCGACGATGCGGCGTGGGCCAAAGCCTTCTTTCAAGACCAGCGTGCCCAGCACCGCGCCGAAGATCACGCTGGTCTCGCGCAGCGCGCTGACCGGCCCGAGCGGCAGGCTTCGCGCCGCAACCAGGTAGGCGCCGAAGCCCACCACGGAGACCATGCCGGCGAACAATCCGATCGCGCCGTGGCGCCGCACGTAGACCATGAGGTCGGCGCGCCGGCCGACGAGGCCGTAGCAGAACATGCCGAAGCCGGTGACGATCTCCAGGCAAGCCTGGAAGCCCAACACAGTCCCGGCCGCGCGCACGCCGAGGCCGGCGAAGAAGCTGTAGGTTGCAACCGATACGCCGGTCGCCAGAGCGAAGCCCACGGCCGCGCGACTTGCGCCGGCGCCGAAGGACAGCGCCATGATGCCGAGCGAGATCATCGCGACGGCCGCGACCTGGCCGGTACTGAGCGACTCGCCGATCGCCAGGAAGGCCGCGATGGTCGTGAGGACCGGCGCCAAGCCGCGCGCCAACGGATAGACGACACTCATGTCGCCGACTTCGTACGAACGCACCAGCAATCCGTAGTAGGCGAACATCACGACGGCGGTGACGGCGAGCCACTTCCAGCTGTCCGGCGCGGGCCAGTCGACGAAAGGCAGGGCGAGGAGACCAGCCATCATGCCGGTCGTGCGGAGCGCCACCATCGTCAGGGTGCGATCGCCGGACGATTTCACCAACGCGTTCCATACCGCGTGGGCGATCGCCGACAGGATGACCAGGCCGTAGAGCAGCGCCGCAGACATGCCGCTCGATGTGGCGGCGCGCGTTGCGGGCGGTCAACGGCGCAGATGCCGGCGAACCACTCTCGGGCCGCTCCCGGGCCGCCACGCAAACAGTCGTAAGACCGCGAGCCGCGACGAGAAATCGTCGCGACTCGCGGCGATCGATCAGACCGCTGCGGTCAGGCCTTCCTGCTCGATCGTGCGCTTCACGGCCGGGCGGTTCTTCATGCGCTCGTAGTGGGCGGCGCAGTTCTTGGGCAGCGTCATCTTCATGCGCGCGGCCGCCCAGAACTCGACGTAGAACAGGGCTGCATCGGCGATGGAGAACTGGCCGGCAATGTACTCCTTGCCCTCGAGCGCCTTGTCCATGATGGCAAGGCCCTTCTCCATGATCTCCTTGCCGCGCGCCTTGACCGCGTCATGGTCGGACTCGCTCGGCGCGTAGTTGCCGGGACGGAACATGCGCGAGAAGCCCTGCATGTGCATGGTCGAGACGACGTAGTCCAACGCCTCGAGGACACGCGCTTCGTTGTCGGGATCGGTGGGCAGCAGGTTCTTGTCCGGGTTCTTGCGCGCGAGCCAGGTCGCGATCGCCGGGAACTCGGTCAGCGCCGAGCCGTCGTCGCGCACCAGGGTCGGCACCTTCGACTTCGGATTGATCTTCACGAAGTCGGGGCCGTACTGCTCCTGCTTGGCGCCGTCGATCTTCTGCAGATCGTACGGCTTGCCGATCTCCTCGAGGAGAACGTGGATGCCGATCGAGCAGGCGCCGGGCATGTAATAGAGCTTCATGGTTAACTCCCTTTGAGTTGGTGGTCGTCGTGGACGGCGGACGCTAGCATCGCGGCCACAATGGGGGAATCACAATGCCGACAGACAATCTCCGATCTCTCGTAGGGACTTCACAGACGAAGGTCGGCACGTTCCTCTTCGAGTTCGCGACGCCGGGCATCGGCCAGATCCTCAAGGCGGCGGGCGCGGATTTTGCGGTCCTCGACATGGAGCACACTGGTTTCGGATTCGATACCGTCCGCCAGGTAGTGCGTTACTGCCAGGCCGCAGGGCTACCGATGGTGGTGCGCGTGCCGAGCCAGCAGCGCCATCACATATCGCGTGCACTCGACACCGGCGCTGACGGCGTCATGGTGCCGATCGTGTCGTCGGTCGAGCAGGCCAAGGCGGTGCTGGATGCCGCCAAGTACTGGCCGGACGGCACGCGGGGCGTGGCGCTGGGCCTGGCGCATGAGCGCTTCGCCATGCGCAACGAGCCGCTGGTGCCGCGCTTTGCCGAGCAGAACCAGCGCACCGCCATCATCCTGCAGGTCGAGGATCCGCGCGGCGCCGCGGCCGCCGACGAGATCGCGGCGATGCCGGGCGTCGACATGCTGTGGCTCGGCCACAACGATCTCTCGGTTGCGATGGGCGAGCCGGGCGCGTTCGATCACCCCGATTTCGCCAAAGCCGAACAGGCGACCATCGCCGCCGCGAAGAAGCACGGCAAGTCGGCCGGTCGCCTGGCGGTCGACGCCAAGCAGGGCGCCGAGTTCGCGGCGATGGGTTACGACTTCGTGTCGATCGCAGGCGATGTATGGCTGCTGCAGCAGGCGTTTGTGTCGGGGCTGGCGACGGTGAAGAAGACTAAGACTTGACCATCACCGGCAGCGAGCGGATGCCACGGATGAAGTTCGAGTAGAGCCGCACCGGCGGCCCGACGATCTCGACATCGAGATCCCGTTTCAAGAGCTCTTCCCACAGGATCTTGAGCTGCATCTCGGCCAGGCGGTCGCCGACGCAGCGATGGATGCCGGCGCCGAACGACAGGTGATGGCGCGGCCGCGGGCGGCCGACGATGAAGCGTTCGGGCTCCTCGATCGCCGCCTCGTCGCGGTTGCCCGAGACGTACCACATCACGACCTTGTCGCCTTGCCGGATGGTGCGACCGCCGAGCTCGCAATCGCGCGTCGCGGTGCGCCGCATGTGGATCACCGGCGTCTGCCAGCGGATGATCTCGGATACCAGGCTGTCCAGAAGCCTCGGGTCAGCCTTGACCTTGGCGAGCTCGGCCGGATTCTCGCGCACCGCCATCAGCCCGCCGGTCATCGAGTTGCGCGTGGTGTCGTTGCCGCCCACGATCAGCAGCCCGAAGTTGCCGATGAACTCGCGCGTCGGCATCGCCTTGGTCGCTTCAGCGTGGGCCATCATCGAGATCAGGTCGAACTTGGGCGGCTCGGCGGCCCGCACCTTCCACAACGCCGCCATGGTCTCGGCCATCGTCGTGAGCTCGGCCATGCGCTCGGCCTCGCTTTTCACCACGGCGTCCGCGGCCTCGATGTTGGCGATGGCGACGTCGGACCAGTGCGTGAGCTTGCGCCGCTCGGCCTGCGGGAAGTCGAACAGCGTCGCCAGCATCAGCGCCGTGAGCTCGGTCGACACGCGATCGACCCAGTCGAAGGTCTCGTTGCGCGGCAGGCCGTCGAGCACCGCGGCCGTGCGCTCGCGGATCAGGCCTTCCATGTTGGCGAGGTTCGTCGGCGCCACGATCGGCGCCACGGTCCTGCGCTGCGCCGTGTGGCGCGGCGGGTCCATGCGGATGAAGTTGGGCAGCTCCTGGCCCTTGGGCTGGTCGGCGATCTGGATGCCGCCCATGTCGGAGGCCGAGGAATAGGTCGCGTGGTCGAGCTCGACCTTCATGATGTCGGCGTAGCGCGTCACCGACCAGTAGGGTCCATACGGGCTGTCGGCGTGGCGATGGATCGGATCGTCGCGACGCATCGCGGCAAAGTGCTCGCGCCAGGTGTCGTCGCGATAGAGCGTCGGACTGCTGACATCGGCGAGGGCGAGAGGGGGCGCATTCATGAAAAGGCACCGGCTTGGTGGGCGGCAAGGGCAAACAGGGCGGCCGCGATACCGAGCAGGAACCAGCGTGTCCCCGCCGGATTCTCGAGCGCGGCGTTCGAAGGGTTGGCGGGATCGTAGTGCACGTCGATGACGGCCCCCTTCGGATAGCGCGCCGCGACGCCGTCGGCATAGGACTGGCTGGCGGACAGGGCCACGCCAAGCTTGACCTGGCGACTGACGTAATCGACGTCGTTGACGCGGTAAGCGTACTCGATCGCCGGCGCATGCGTGACCGATCTGCGCCCATCCGAGTTCTTTTCGATCTTCTCCGTTCCGCTGCTCAGCACCGTGCCGCGCACCAAGGGCCAATCGGCGGCCCGGCGCGACAACCGCCAGCTCGCGACGAAGAACAGCAGCATCAGCACGGCCATACTGGCGGCAATGATCACGACGGGCACATTGGCCCGAGGAAAATGGCGCTCGACCAGAGGCGGCGCGCCGGTGGCCAGCCAATAGACGACGCCGACGAAAGCGATGACGAAGCCGACGATGATCGCCAGCCCCTTGCCGATGCCTTCGGGCACGTCGCGTTCGAGCGCGCAGTTCTTCGGATTGGCCGGGTCATAGTAGACGGTCACGGCGGCGCCGACGGTGTAGCGTCGCAGCGTCGCCTCGGTGTTGGCACCACCTGAATCCTCGCCGATGCTGATGCGGTTGCCCTTGACCTTGCGGCCGCCGACCGAGAACTCGTACTCGACGGCCGGCACGGTCTTCACGGTCGTGGCCTCGCCGGCGGAGCGATGGCGCGCGGCCGCCGTGCTCGACTTCACGATCCGGCCGACGGCGGACGACCAGCCCGAGGCCCGCTTGACCTCCAGCATCTTGGCCGCCACCGCCGCCACGAACATCACGACCATCGGCAGGAAGATCAGGCCGATCCAGAAATAGTCGGAATCGCCGAACGGCATCCAGTCGCGCGCATAGCCGGCAAGGACGACCAGGGCGATCGAGGCGACGACGATCGCCACCGCCCAGGTCGGAGGTTCGGACGAGCGTTTGGCGGTGGGGAATGAGCTCTCCGCCTCTTCGCCGTCCTCGTCGTCGCTGTGCCAAGTGAAGACCTCGCGCCAGCCGGGTTCGCGGGCGCGGTACTTCAGCAGGGCTGCTTTTGCCTGCTCGGACGTGAACGGCCGGTGCGGATGTCCCTCGCGATGCCCGTCATCGGCCGTGACGTCGTAGGTGCCCTCGGCCCGGGCCGTCACCTCGATATTGGAGCCGTCATCCTCGTCGTCGAGGATGAGATACCAGCCCTCGGGGTGGGGAGCGCCGTCGAGCGCCCGGCCGATGTCGTCGGCCGACGGATCGGTCGTGAACTTGCCGTTGATGCAGAGTTCCATGGCCATGGCTGGCTGCCCCCCGGGCCGGTCCCCCGAACGCTCGGCACGGTCCCTGCAAAGGTCAAGCATTTTTGCCGCAACAGCTCTGTATTTGGCGCGTTGACAGGGCAAAGGCGGGGGCGCAAACCGTCGCGCCGCCGCCACCTTGGCGGCGTTTGACCTTTATGGCCCCTGACAGCACAAGCCCGTCGACCGTCACCGACGCCGCCCATTCATCCCATGCCCACGGCAAGGCTAGTGCTGCGCTGATCGTCGGCGCACTGGGGGTGGTGTTCGGCGACATCGGCACCAGCCCGCTCTATGCGCTGCGTGAGACCTTCCTGCACGACACCAGCCTGGCGCCGACGCCCGACCATGTGCTGGGCGTGCTGTCGACCCTGTTCTGGGCGGTGACCCTCACGGTCACGATCAAGTACGTCACCCTGATCATGCGCGCCGACAACAAGGGCGAAGGCGGCGTGCTGGCGCTGGCCACCCTCGGCACCCATGGGCTGAACGGCAAGGGCCGGCGCATAAGGGTCGGCATCACCCTGCTCGCCGTGATCGGGCTCGCCTTGTTCTATGGCGACGCCATCATCACCCCGGCGATCTCAGTGATGAGCGCCGTCGAAGGCCTGTCGGCGGTGACTCCGGCGTTCGAGCCCTTTGTCGTGCCGCTGGCGCTGGTGATCCTCGTGGCGCTGTTCATGCTGCAGTCGCGCGGCACGGCAGACGTCGGCCGGCTGTTCGGACCGGTCATGCTGATCTGGTTCCTTGTGCTGGGGGTCCTGGGCGCCTGGCAGATCGCCAAGAATCCGGCGGTGCTGCACGCGATCAATCCGCTATATGCGGCGCGCCTGATCGGCGACCAGGGTCTCGGCATCTTCTGGGCCTTCGGTTCGATCGTGCTGGCCGTCACCGGCGCCGAGGCCCTCTACGCCGACATGGGCCATTTCGGTCGCAAGCCGATCCGGACCGCCTGGCTGTCGTTGGTGATGCCGGGCCTGCTGCTGAACTATTTCGGCCAGGGCGCGCTGATCATCGAAGACCCGACCATCATCAAGCAGGTGTTCTTCGAACTGGTGCCGCAGGACTACATCATCTTCCTGGTGGCGCTCGCGACCTTCGCAACGGTGATCGCCTCGCAAGCCGTGATCACCGGTGTGTTCTCGCTGACCCGGCAGGCCATCCAGCTCGGCTACCTGCCGCGCATGGCGATCCAGCACACATCGGAGACCACGATCGGCCAGATCTACATCCCGCGGGTCAACTGGATCCTGATGATCGGCGTGCTCGCGCTGGTCGTCGGCTTCGGTTCCTCGGGCGCACTGGCCGGCGCCTATGGTCTTGCCGTCACCGGCGCGATGCTGGTCGATGCCGCGCTCGCCATGGCGGTGGCGATCCTGGTCTGGAAGTGGCGCTGGCAGGTCGCCGCCCTGGTGTTCGGCCTGCTGGCCGTGCCCGACCTCGCCTTCTTCATCGCCAACGCGCTGAAAATCCCCGACGGCGGCTGGCTGCCGCTGGTGGTGGCGTCGATGGTCTACTTCACCATCACCACCTGGCGCATGGGCCGCCGCCTGGTCGCCGCCGAGATGAGCGAAGGCAGCCTGCCGCTGCGCCAGTTCCTCGAGCGCATGGAGCGCGCGCCCGACCGCGTCGCCGGCACGGCGGTGTTCCTGACGGCCGACGCCAGCCACACGCCGGCGGCCTTCCTGCACAACCTCAAGCACAACAAGGTGCTGCACGAGCGCATCATCATGCTGCAGGTCGAGACCATGGACGTGCCGCGTGTGCCCGAGTCGCAGCGAGTCGAGGTCGAGCGGCTGGGCAAGGGCTTCCATACCGTGATCGCCCGCTACGGCTTCACCGAGCAGCCCGACGTGCCCGAGGCGCTGCGCGCCTGCCGGCCGCACGGCATTGCCTACGACGAGATGGAGACCAGCTTCTTCCTCGGCCGCGAGACCCTGGTGCCCAGCCAGCATTCCAAGCTCGGCAGATGGCGCCGCGACTGGTTCATCTCGCTCATGAATTCGGCCTCGGCCACCAAGACCTTCTTCCGCATCCCGCCGAACCGAGCTATCGAACTGGGCAACCAGATCCAGATCTAGCCGCAGATCTAGCCTTCGCCCCCTCTGATGCCCCGCACGACGCTCGTTCTGATTCCCGGCCTGATCAACACGCGGCGGGTCTTCCAGCATCAGATCGAGGCCCTGTCCGATATCGCCGACTGCATCGTTCCCGAGCCGTGGCATCACGACACGATCGGCGCGATGGCCGAAGCGGCGCTGGCGATGGCGCCGCCGACCTTCGCGCTCGCCGGCTTCTCGATGGGCGGCTACGTCGCCTTCGAGATGCTGCGCCGCGACGCGCAAAGGGTCGAGCGCCTGGCCTTGATGGACACCCAGGCCGTGCCAGATTCGCCCGAATCGACCAAGCGCCGGCGCGCCCTGCTCGACCAGGCCAAGATCGGGCGCTTCAAGGGCGTGCAGCGGACCTTGCTGCCGCAGCTCGTGCATGGTCGGCACATCGACGACGCGGCGATCAGCCAGCCGATCTTCGACATGGCGCAGGAGATCGGCGCCGACGGCTTCATGAACGAGCAGCGCGCCATCATCGACCGCGCTGACAGCCGACGCCTGCTGGTCGATATCGACGTCCCGACCGTGGTGATCGTCGGCCGCCAGGATCAGGTGACGCCGCTGCCGCGCTCCCAGGAGATGGCGGCCGACATCGCCAACTCGCGGCTGGTCGTGCTGGAGGACTGCGGCCACATGAGCCCGCTGGAGCAACCCGTGGAAGTCAGCGACGCCTTGAGGAGATGGTTGAGCCAATGAACACAGTCTATGCCCGCGAGGATTATCTCGGCGCCGACGAGTACATCGACGTCGTCCGCAAGTCGGGCCTCAACCGGCCGATCGAGGACCGCGGGCGCGTCGAGCGCATGCTGGCGCATGCCAACCTCATCCTGACGGCGCGCCAGGACGGCCGGCTCGTGGGCTTCGCCCGCTCGCTGACCGACTTCTGCTTCTGCTGCTATCTCTCCGACCTCGCCGTCGACAAGGCCTGCCAGGGCCAGGGCATCGGCAAGCGCCTGATCGAGGAGACGCGGGTGCAGGCCGGCGGCGAGCTCACCACGACGCTGCTGCTGTCGGCGCCGACAGCGATGACCTTCTACCAGGGCATCAAGATGCCGAACGCCGACAACTGCTTCCTCTACAGACGGAAGCGCTGAGAACCTTCGGCTACTTCATCACCTGGCCGCGGATCTCGCCGCCCTTGTTCGCCGCGGTGTGGACGTTGAAGTACCACTTGCCGTCGGCGAGGTCCTTGGCCTGTGCATCGGTCAGGGTCGCTTCGCCCTTGATCGGGCTGGTGACGGCGCCGTTCACTGGCACGACCACGCCGGCATTCGACTTGGCGTCGGCCGGGCCGTGGAAATGGGCCGCCGTCGCGGGTCCCGTCAGGTCCTTGTAGTTCACAGTGTAGGTGAGCTTCTTGCTGGCCGGATCGTAGGTCGCCGTCAGCGTACCGGTGCCCTTGCTGTCATTGGGCGGGACCTGCGCCGAGGCCTTGAGATCCGCCTTGTAGTTGACTGCCTGGGCGAACGCCGCAGGCGCAAAGGCAACGAGCGAAGCCGCCACCAAGCCGGCAACGGCGGAGCGAATCAGCAGTCTGCGCATGGTCAGTACCTCCCTTGTGGACAGCGATAGCGCCAACGCATCATGCGCCCAGAGGATGCTTTTGGATGTCATCACAAGGCGTTGACTTCACGCAGACTCTATCAGTTCGGCCCCTTCGAGAGCATAGCGGGCGTAGCGGAAGTCCCGCAGGCCGAGCAGCCGGCCAGGGGTACAGTCGATCAGGATGAAGTAAATCGGCGGACCCGCGGGATCGTTCGGACTATGCACGACCATGGCCGGCCGACCGTCGACCAGGCCCGGCACCAGATGCCAGTCGGTCGTCTGGCTGTAGTTGGTGAAATACTTCCCGACCTCGCCACGGCCGTTGAGGCGCGTGCGGTTCACGACCTCGACCTTCACTTCATCTGCAAGCTGAGCGCGCAGGGCGTCGAAATCGCGGGCGTTGAAGCGCGCGACATAGGCGGAGAGCCGCTGGCGGTCGGCCTCGGCCAGCATCGGCGGCGGCCGGTCATCGGGTTCGCCGGCAAGCTCGCTGAGCCGCTGGCGACCGCGATGCAGGTTGGCCTTTACCGCGGGCACGGTGCTCTCGAGCACGTCCGAGATCTCCTCCAGCGAATGGCCCAGCACGTCCATCAGGATGACGCTGCTGCGCTGGGCGACCGGCAAGCGCATCAGGGTACGCAGGCTGGCGGCGGCGGTCTGGCGGCGCTCGATGTCGCTGTCGGGATCGGCAATCGTCTCGAGCCCTTCCTCGCCGTCCTCCACGCCCTCGCGGCGGGCACGGCGGCGCAGGAAATCCAACGACGCATTGTGGGCGATGCGGAACAGCCAGCCTTCGGCATTGCCGAGCGGGCCGGTGTGCGGGAAGGCCTCGATCGCCTTGATCAAGGTCTCCTGCAAGACGTCCTCGCCGTCGATCACCGAGCCCGTCATGCGGGCGCAGTAACGGTGCAGCCGTGGCCGCAGCTCGGCCAGCAGGCGCTCGAACTCTGCCTTGGGATCGGTCATGCCAGCACGACGTTTGCGAGGGGCCAAAGGATTCGACGGATCGCGACTATTTTCGCCGAATCCTTTCGCCTCGGCCAATCGTCTTCCAGGCGACACCCATCCGAGGAGACAGACCCCATGAAGTGGACCCTGGTACGCTATCGGGCCAAGCCCGACCAAGCCGACGAGAACCAGCGCCTGAGTGCAGTGGTGTTCGACGAGCTCAAGGAAAAGGCGCCGGCCGGCCTGCGCTACGCCGTGTTCCGGCTGCCCGACGACACCTTCGTCCATATCGCGATGTCGGAGGAGGGCGCGCCGGCGCTCTCGAGCTTCGAGAGCTTCCGCGCCTTCCAGAAGGACGTCCGCGAGCGCTGCGCCGAACCACCGCAGCCCGCCGAGCCGGCCATCGTCGGCAACTACGGCATGCTGGCCTGAAAGGAAGGAACGATCATGCAGCACGACATCGTTTCCGGGGCGGAATGGCTGGCGGCGCGGCAGGCGCTGCTGGTCGAGGAAAAGCAGCTCGCCGAGCTGCGAGCACGCATCGTGGAGCGGCGGCGGGCGCTCCCGTGGACGGCGGTCGACAAGCCTTACGCCTTCGACACGCTGGCCGGCCGCCAGTCACTCGGCGAGCTGTTCGAGGGAAGCGGGCGGCTGATCGTCTATCACTTCATGTTCGCGCCGGAATGGACGGACGGCTGTCCGGGCTGCTCGCAGCTCGGCAGCCATCTCGACCGGCTCGACGAGCAGCTGGCCCGCCACGATGCGACCTTCACCGCGGTCTCGCGCGCGCCACTCGACAGGATCGAGGACTACCGCCGGCGCCGCGGCTGGCGCTTCCGCTGGGTATCCTCGCAGCCCTCCGACTTCAGCTACGACTTCCAGGCCGCCTACCGGCCCGAGCAGGTCGGCCATGAGGTCGTCTACGGCTTCGAGCGCACCAGGATGGACCGCGAGGACGTGCCCGGCACCAGCGTGTTCGCCCGCAGTGCGGCGGGCGTGGTGTTCCACACCTACTCCGCCTACACCAACGGCGGCGACATGCCGCTCAGCCTGACCTATCTCAGTCTGCTCGGCTGATCAGCGGCCCTGCTGGGCCCGCACGGCCCGCTCGTACTGGGTGGCGAAGCCCTGTAGCGTGTTGCTTAGCGGCCCCACCATGCCGTCGGCCTGGGTCGAAAGCTGGACGGTGATCGACGAGCCCCTGAGCATGGTCTGCAGCAGTTCCGCGGACTTGGCCTGGGTGTAGGAACAGGCGCCGCCGGTACAGATGCTGGTGTTGACGAACGGCCAGTTGTCGACCTGCATGCTGGCGTTCGAGCCGACGCCGTCGGCCACGATGGTGAGCGTGGTGTAGGCCACCGAATAGGTCACGATCAGGAACGTGCCCAGAAGGTTGTTGGGACCGCCGTCGATCATTGCCGACACGGTGCAGTCCTTGCCCTTCTCGTAGTTGCAGTTCATCACCCACTGGTTGGGTGGCTGGTTCTGGCCCATGGGCTGGGCCGCGGCGGAAGCGGCCAGAAGACAGAGGCCCAGACCGACGATGACGGATCGCTTCATTTTTTCTCTCTCGTTAGCCTTCGACCAACGTATCAGGTCGTTGCCTGTTCTCCGAGAGCGATAATGCAATCTGGTCAGCCCATCCAGGCGATACGTTTCACGATCGCGCCAGGCCCCCGACTTAAAGGCTTGAAGCGCTCAATGATGGATTCGATAGCGGGTGGTGAAGGGCTTAGTGAAGCAACAGCGGGAGAACCGTTCCTACCAGCAAGGCGATCATTATCATCTTCGCTGTCGGCCGCTTTCGCGGGAGAAACGGACCGACAAACATGAAGAGAATGACCCATCCCCAAGCCACCAGATACCAACGTTGCCACACCTCCAGCATACCTACCGTAAGTAGGAGGCCGAGCAGGATGCCGAACACCCAGGCGCGTCGTTCCGGGTTTGAAGCCAGCTGCGTAGTGTCCGGCGGCACCATACTACTTGCTCAATCCGCGCAACCAGGGATTACCCTCAATAACTTGTCGCGCGGTGTCTCGGATACCGTAACCCTTTTCGATTGCACGAAATGCATCCCCCATCATAGCGAAGGGACCAAGACGGACCGGACCGACGCCCGCGAAGTATCCCGCAAGAATCCGACCCGCCATAAGTATCGAAATAGCGGATCCTTATCGAGTTCCGACACCACTTCACCAACGGCACGCGTAGCTTGTCCCGGATATTCCACCGCCTTGCCCACTACCTTGCCCGCCAAATTGCCGGCCACCTTCATTTCGTCGTCGAAAAGATGAGCCTCTTCTTTTCCGCCCATTCCAGCTGCACGACCGATCGCGCGTATGAAGTTCCAAGCTCCAGGAATAGTCGAGATCGCCCCATCGGCAGCCGCCCCCAATCTCGGCACCACCCAGTCCGGGTCTCGAATTTTTTCCACGATCGATGCGTCAGGGTAGGCTGAAGTGTCTACGGGATAGGGATAAGGCGAGTTAACGTTGACGTACCCCTGAGCCGGTGAGCCGCCGATCACAAGGGTAGGCCGGGGCGACCCATCGACGGGAACGCGGAAGCCCGGAACATCCGCCGTCGAATTGATACGAAACCCAGGCACATCGCTGTCAGGTCGGACGTCGGGTGGCTGGCCAGACGCCGCACCTTCTGTTCGCACTGCGCCATTGGTATTCATGCGAAAGCCAGGGACCTCCGGTTCATCCGGCGGCTGAACGTTGAAACCAGGCACGTAGGGTCTGACGTTGAACATGGTCCGCCCCTTGAAGATTCCGCAATGGAGACGCTCTCTTTCAGAAGGCGTTACAGTTCGCCGTAGAAGAAAGCGCTTTCCAATATACGAGGCCCTCATCGCAATGTCAATAACTTCCGTATCATATAGCACTGTCTTTATTCATGAAAATGACTATAGTGTTACAACATCCTGGCGACGGCCGGGACCTGACGTTGGCCCGACGGCTCCGACGACTCCAATGCTTCTCCCGCGTCCGCGCCGAGATCGTTATGGCCGACGCCCCCAAGGCCGCAAATGCTGACGAAACTTGTCGACGCCAAGCGTCGCTCTATCGTGCGTGTGCACGTTCGCCCAAATGGTCGTTGCGAGGCCCATTCCCACGAAAGGAAGGCCCAGCACGGCGCCAAGGAGAACGGGCCGCTGCATAAGGTACCGGAGGATCTTCAATAGCGCCTCTCGCATACTGTGGACCTACGGACGCAACCACGTCTTCATGGACGTGATGACACCCTACTGGCATCCCGGCATATAGAGCGCATGGAACGTACGAACACAACCTACACGGGCAATCTGCAGGAAGATCCCTCACTGCAATGCCGGCAGCGCCCTAGCTCCCCGCCACGTCCCCCACCACGCGCACACGTACCCGCACGGAATTTCCCGGCAAGTAGGCAAGCGGCATGTCCTCGCTTTCGATGGTGCTGAGCGTCTTGCGGTCGGCACCGGCGGCAACGGCGCGGTCGTTGGCGATGCCCTGAGCGGCGGCGATGGCGTCGGTGCGGGTCATGTCCTTGAAGATCTGGTCGCACTCGCCCGAGACCTGGGCAATGGCAGCCCCCACGGCATTGGCGCAGTCGCCGTGCTCGACATGGATCACCCTTGAGACACCCGGCAGCTTGTCAGGAATCAGGAAAGCGCCGCCGCCAACGGCGATCAGCGGCACGTCGCGGGCCTCGGTCTTCATGCGGTCGACCGCCTCTTCGGCGAGGCGCGCGGCCTCGGCAAAGACCTTTTGGCAGGTCGCAGCGTCGAGATAGGCGACTTTGCTCTTGTCACCGAGCGTCAGAACATCGCTCGCGATGGCGACGTCGGTGGTCGTGAGCTGCTTGCCGCCGAAGGCGATGCCGTCCTTCAGCAGGCGATAGCCGACCGACACCGGCCCGACCTTGATCGGATCGAGCGTGACGTGGCTGCCGCCACCGAGCCCGATCGATAGCAGGTCGGGCATGCGGAACAGGGTGCGCACGCCGCCGACCTTGACCACCGAGTTGGCCTCGCGCGGAAAGCCGTGCTTCAGCTGGCCCACGTCCGTGGTCGTGCCGCCGACATCGACCACCATGGCGTCGCTGAGGCCCGACAGGTACGCCGCCCCACGCATGGAGTTGGTGGCGCCCGAGGCGAACGAGTACACTGGCAGGCGCCGCGCCTGGTGCGCCTCGGCCACCGTGCCGTCGTTCTGGGTGATGAACAGGGGCGCGGCGATGCCGGAATCGGCGATCGCCTTCTCGAAGGCCGCGATCGTGTCGCGCGACAGGTCGGCGAGGGCCGCGTTCAGCAGGCCGGCATTCTCGCGCTCCAGCAGGCCGATGCGGCCCAAGTCGGATGAGCAGGTGATGACGGCGCCGGGCAGCTCGGCCGCGACCAGGTCGGCCGCGCGCTTCTCGTGGCTGGGATCGAGCGGCGAGAAGATCGAGGAGATGGCGACCGACCTCAGGCCCCTGGCCTTCATCTCGCCCGCCGCCTTGATGACGGCCGCCTCGTCGAGCGGCATGAACGGCCGGCCGTCATATTCGTGGCCGCCCTCCACCATCCAGACGCCGCCGCGCACCAGCTCGGCCAGATCCTCCGGCCAGTCGCAGAACGGCGGCAACGAGGCCGAGGCCGGCATGCCGAGCCGGAGCGCCGCGACCTTGGTCAAGTGCCGGCGCTGGACCACGGCGTTGATGAAATGCGTGGTGCCGATCATCACGCCGTCGATCCGCTTGCCTGAAAGCACGCCGGTCGAGCCGAGGCTTTTCAGCGAATCGAGGATGCCCGTGGTCACGTCCTCGCTGGTCGGCGCCTTCACCGCGCGCACGACCTTGCCTTCCTCGATCAGGACGGCGTCGGTGTTGGTGCCGCCCACGTCAATGCCAATTCGTCTCATACCTCGAACACGCTCCTGAACTCGATGTCATAGCCGAAAGCGCGCGGACCGACATGGTCCAGGCCGCGCGGCGAAAGGAAAACGGCCGGTGGCGGCAGGGCGATCACCGTGACGCGCTGGCCGTAGCGAACGGTCTCGCTGCCGACCGCCTCGCCCGATACGGAATCGAGCACGCAGATCAGGTCGGGCGTCATGGCGAGCGGCTTGTCGTCGCGCCAGGCCACGATCCACTCGTTCTGGAAATTGATGGTCATGGCCGAGCCGCGCCAGTCGTCGAGCCCGTCGAGGCGCAAGACGCCGCGCAGAAAGCCCTCGGTGGCGCGGCGCGCCACATCCATCACTTTGCCCCTGTACAGGAGTTTGCCCCGCTCGACCGACAGGATGGCGGCGATCGGATCTTCGTGCCTGCGCTGCGCCTCGCGCACGGCCTGTCCGATGGCGATGGCCTTCGTCGTGGTGCCGTGGATACCCCACTTCTTGACCTCGGCGCCGGTGCGCGGCGGCTGGCAGGTGGCGGCGACCGAGCCGTACTCGACGCAGATCTTGCGGGCCACGCGCTCGGTCCATTTCCAGGTCGGCACCTTGTGCACGATGCTCTCGAAACCGCGCACGTCGACGGCGGTCAGGGGATAGGGCGTCAGCCCACCGACCGCGACCGAGGTCATCTGCGCCTCGGGATAGGCCCGCCCCATCGTGTCCGAATCGACCACGGGAAGGCCGAGATGCGCCGCCGCCATGAACGGCCGCACGCCATTGGCGCCGCCGATCTCCATGCTCATCAGCGCGCGGAAGCGGCGGCCAAGATGGCGCTCCATCGCCGTGACAGCGCGGGCGAGCGTCAGGCTGTCGGTCAGGCGCTCCTGGCCGACCAAAGGCGCCCCCATGTTGGCCACGGTGCCGACACAGTCGTCGTCGGCAAGGTCGGCCGAGTCCATGAGCTGCACGCGATGGCCGTCGCGATAGAGCGCGCGCATGTTGAGCAGTGGCAGGTAGGGATTGCCGCCGCCGCCCGTCCCCAGCACCCAGGCGCCGACGGCCAATGCTTCGATGTCGTAGCGAGAGTTCCCGCAGCTTCACGCGAATACGCTCTTGAAGTCGATGTCGTAACCGAAAGCGCGCGGCCCGACATGGGCCAGGCCCTTCTCCGAGAGGAAGACCGTCGGCGGCGGCAGGGCGATCACGGTGACTCGCTGGCCGTAGCGGATGGTCTCGGTGCCGACCGCCTCGCCCGACACCGAATCGAGCACGCAGATCAGGTCGGGCGACATGGCGATCGGCTTGCCGTCGAGCCAGGCCACGATCCATTCGTTCTGGAAGTTGATCTCCAGCGTCGCACCCTTGTGCTCGTCCATGCCGTCGAGCCGCGTCTTGCCGCGCAGGAACCCTTCCGTGGCGCGACGTTCGACGTCGGCGACCTTGCCGCGATAGAGGATCCTGCCCGGCTCGACGCCGAGGATGGCGGCGATGGGATCCTCGTGCTTGCGCTGGGCCTCGCGCACGGCGTGACCGATGGCGATGGCCTTGGTCGTGGTGCCGTGGATGCCCCACTTCTTGACCTCGGCGCCGGTGCGCGGCGCCTTGCAGGTCGAGGCGATCGAGCCGTACTCGACGCAGATTTTGCGGCTGACGCGCTCCATCCACTTCCAGGTCGGTACCGAGTCGACCACCGATTCCAGGCCGCGCACGTCGACGGAAGTGAGCGGACAGGGCTTCAGGTCGCCGACCGCGACGGACGTCATCTGCGCCTCGGGATAGGCCCGGCCCATCATGTCGGAATCGATCACCGGGCGCTTGAGATGCGCCGCCGCCATCAAGGGCTGGATGGAATTCCCGCCACCGATCTCGAGCGACATGATCCCGCGGAACTTCCGGCCGGTATGCTCCTCCATCAGCGCCACGGCGCGGGCGATGGTGCGGCTATCGGTCAAACGCTCCTGCCCGACCAGCGGCGCGCCCATGTTCGACACGGCGGCGATCCAGTCATCGTCGGCAAGCTCGTCGGACGACATGAGCTGCACGCGAAACCCCTCCATGTAGAGGGCGCGCATGTTCAGAAGCCCGAGATAGGGACTGCCCCCGCCCCCGGTGCCGAGCACCCAGGCGCCGACGGCCAGCGATTCGATGTCATCCAGTGTGATGTCGCGTAGCGGCATTGCGTTGCCAATTCTCCCAACGGCTTCTATGTAGCGGCCTGCTTCATTGCTGACAAAGCAGTAACCAAGGAGATACCGAGCAATGTCCGAGCCAATCAAACTGGTCGCCTTCTGCGGCAGCCTGCGCAAGGCATCGTTCAACCGCCTCGCTCTCAACGCCTTCGTCGAACGACTTCCGGCCGGTGTGACGTCGCAGACGATCGAGATCGATTGGCCGCTCTACAATGCCGACGTCCAGGCACAGGGCTTCCCGGCGCCGGTGCAGGCGGCACAGCAGGCGATGCTCGCGGCGGACGGCATCGTCCTGGTCTCGCCGGAATACAACTACGGCCCGTCGGGCGTGCTGAAGAACGCCATCGACTGGCTGTCGCGCATGACGCCGCAGCCCTTCGCCGCCAAGCCCATCGCGATCTTCGGCGCGGCGGGTGGCGCACTGGGCTCGGCGCGCGCGCAGTACCAGCTGCGCCAGATCCTCGTCTTCCTCGACGGCCGCCCGGTCAACAAGCCCGAGGTCATGATTGCCCAGGCGCAGAACCGCTTCGCCGACGGCAAGCTGACCGATGAGGTCGCGGGCAAGCTTCTGGCGGATCTCGGCGCGTCGCTGGCGCTCGCCGTCCGCCAAGCCAGGGTAGCGGCCAACGTGAAGTAAATCGTCTTGCCAGAGCGCGGCCCCCTGCCTTCGCCGAAGCGAAGCCGCTTCGGCTTCGCGCAGGCAGGTCCAGGTCCGCTCATGCTCGTCCGGACCGCCGGCCTCCGGCCGGCTCATGATCATGATGCCGGTCAGAGGCCGGCGGTCCGGAAGAGGAAGAGCATGAGCGGGCCAGAGGCCCGCGCTCCCGGTCAGGCCGCCTTTGTGTTCACATGCTCGGGCTGCACGCCCATGCCGAGCAGGCGGGCGGGGATGCGGCGCAGCAGGGGCACGGCGTTCAACAGGCGCACCGGCCAGGGCGGCCGCAGCGGCCGCGTCCCGGCGAGCGTCGGTGCGATCATCCGGTTCTGCAGGAACAGCTGCATCGCCTGGGTGGCGCGCATCGGCCAGCGGCGGCGCTCCTGCACGGCCTGCAGATCGGAGTCCTTGAGGCGGCCCTCCTTGAGGGGGCCAACCAGCATGTTGGCAGCGGCGACGGCGTCCTGCACGGCGATGTTCACGCCCACGCCGCCCAGCGGCGACATGGTGTGGGCGGCATCGCCGATGCAGAGCAGGCCGGGCTTCCACCACGTCTCCAGCCGGTCGACGCCGACGGTGAGCAGCTTCAGGTCGTCGACGCTGCGGAGCTCGCCCATGCGGTCGGCGAGGAACGGCATCAGGCTCGCGATGCGCTGGCGGAACGCCTCGATGCCGGCGGCCTTCAGCGTCTCGGCCGAGCCTTTCGCGATGACATAGGCGCACTGCCAATAGTCACCGCGGTTGAGCATCACCAGGATGCTGCCGCGATCGAAACGGCCCATGGTCTCGGCCGTATCGCCCGATTTGTGGCTGATGCGGAACCACAGCACATCCATGGGCGCGCCGAGCACCATCGGCGTGAAGCCTGCGCTCTCGCGCACCGTCGAATGCCGGCCGTCGGCGCCGACCACCAGATCGGCGCGGATTTCCTGCGCCTGGCCGCCGACCGTGGCGCGAACACCCACGACGCGGCCGCCGTCTTCGATCAGGCCAGTCGCCTCTGCATTCATCAGGACGGTGAACGCCGGATAGCGCTTGCCCTGTGCGGCCAGGAAATCGAGGAAGTCCCACTGCGGCATCATGGCGATGAACGGCGCGCGGACCGGCAGATGGGAGAGATCCGCCATCATCACCCGCTCCTCGCCGAACTGGCCGGTGAAGCGCGATATTCTCTGGTGCGGCAGCTTCAGGAACTCGTCGAGCAGGGCGAGCTCGTCCATCACATTCAAGGTCGAGGGATGCACGGTGTCGCCGCGGAAGTCGCGCAGGAAGTCGCCGTGCTTCTCCAGCACCACTGCCTTCACATCGGAGCGCGCCAACAGGAAGCCCAGCATCATGCCCGCCGGGCCGCCGCCCACGATGCAGCACTGGGTCGTGATCAGTCGAGCATCTCCCGCAGCACGCGGCCCGTCGCGGTGATCGCCAGCAACGCCGGCACGCCGAGCGGGCCCTTGATCCAGTCTTTGGTGGTCGGCGTGTAGCTCATGCAGTCCATGGCCACGAGGTCAGGCTTCTTCGCGGCCAGCCGCTGCGCCACGGCTGCCGCCTCGCCCTGGCCGGCGCTGGGCGCCAGCGCCTCGACCACGATCTCGAGCCCCGGCCGCGCCCATTTCGAGGTAAGCTTCTCGCCTTGCTCGGCGAGCGGGATCAGCAGGCCCAGCCTGCCGCGCGGTAGCAGGCCCGTGGCGAGGCCGTTCAGCACGCGCGAGGGGAACAGCACGTTCTCATCGCCCGACATGGGCGGGAACTCGCCGGTGCAAGCATAGACCAGTACGTCGCAGCCATCGGCCCGCAGCTTGTCGAGCGCGGCCGGCGAGCGAGCGATGACCGCCTTCTTGGAGATCTTCACGTCGCGGCCGCCGCGCAGGCGCGTGTAGAGCGTGTCGCCGCCGTTCTCGGGCTGAAGTTTGTCGACTTCGGCGTCAGACAGGCCGTCGAGCGCGCCGCGCAGGATGACCTTCGTGCCGGCAGGAGCATGAGCGGCGAACAGGGCTGCGATGTCATCGCGGGGCGCCTGACCGATAGTAACGATGCCGAGTGTTCTGGACATGCCGGGATCATACTCTTCCGGACCGCGCGCGTCCCGCGCGCTCATGAGGTGCGCGAGGAAGGTCGCGTCAGATGCGACCCAGCGCGCGGTCCGGAAGACTAAGACTCGAGAGTTACTGCGTCGGCATCGTTCCAAGCCAGTCCGATAGCGTCACCCGGATGGCGCGATGCCCGCTCGCCCGCATGCGTCTCTCGGACCAGCAGGGAGCGGCCGTCGGCGGTACTGACACGGAGCAGCGTCGAGCCACCCAGAAAGTTCGCGGTCTCGACAGTGCCCGAAACGCGCGCGCCGTCGGATACCAGCCGGATCTTCTCCGGTCGCAGCGCGCGGGCGCGGCCACTCTCTTCCAGGATGTTGATCTCGCCGATGAAGTCGGCGACGAAGCGCGTGCGCGGGCGTTCGTAGATCTCGGTCGGCGCCCCCACCTGCTCGACCTTGCCGTGGTTCATCACGGCGATGCGGTCGCTCATGGCCAACGCTTCTTCCTGGTCGTGGGTCACGAACACCAGGGTGACGCCCAGCCGCTTCTGCAATTCCTTCAGCTCGAACTGCATCTGCTGGCGCAGCTTGCGGTCGAGGGCGCCCAGCGGCTCGTCGCACAGCAGCACCGGCGGCTCGACGACCAGGGCACGGGCCAGCGCCACGCGCTGCTGCTGGCCGCCCGAGAGCTGGCCCGGCTTGCGGTCCTCCAGGCCGGTCAGCGCGACCTGCGCCAATGCCGCCTTCACGCGGCGCTCGATGTCGGGCTTGGGCACCTCGCGCATGCGCAAGCCGAAGGCCACGTTCTCGGCCACGGTGCGATGTGGGAACAGAGCATAGGACTGGAACACCATGCCCATGTCGCGCTTGTGCACGGCGACGCCGGTGATGTCCTGGCCGGCGACATGGACCCGGCCGGAATCCGGCCGCTCGAAGCCCGCGATCATGCGCAGGCTGGTCGTCTTGCCGCAGCCCGACGGGCCCAGCAGCGAGAAGAACTCGCCGGCGGCGATGTCGAGCGTCACCCCGTCGACGGCCAGCACACGGCCGTCGAAGGTCTTCGTGACGTTGTCGAGCTTGATGGTGGCGGAGGTCAGCGATCAGCCCTTCAAGATCTTCGTCACGCGCGCGTCGATGTCTTCCTTGCGCGCGTTGTACCACTTCCAGTCGGGCTGGATCAGCGTCGCCACCTTGGCCTCGGTGGTGAGCAGCTTCTCGTCATACTTGGCGTCGAGCTTCACCTTCTTGTTGGCCGGCGAGTACCACACGCCTTCGGCCAGAAGCTTCTGCGTCTCGGGCCGCAGCATGTAGTCGATGTAGGCGAAGGCCAGTTCCTTCACCTTCGAGCCCGGCGTCACGTTCAGCACCTGCTCGAGCGCCATCACGCCTTCGGACGGGCTGGCGAAGTCGACCGGCTGGTTCTGGCCCTCGTAGCGATAGACGCCGGAATCGTGGATGACGCCCATCGAGACCTCGCCCGACAGCAGCATCTTTTCCATCTGGCCGGTGAAGTCGACGAGCTTGATCGGCTTCAGCTGCTCCAGTGCCTTGTAGGCGGCGTCGAGGTCCTGCAGGCCCTTGCCGTAGATCTTGCCCAGCATCATGAGATGGCACTGGCCGAGGCTGTTCACCGGGATGATGTAGCTGCCGCGCGCGCCGGCGAGCTTGGGATCGGCGAGGTCCTTCCACGAGGTCGGCTTGGTGAGGCCCTTGTCGGTGCGGAAGCCGAGCCCGATGGCGCTGGTGAAGATCGCCACGCCGACGATCTTGTCGCTCACCGCCCAGGGATAGACGTCGGCGACGTTGGGCGCCTCTTTCGCGGTGATCTTGTCCATCACCAAGCCCTCGGTGAAGCAGTTCCACTGCTCGTTCGAGTTGGTGTGCAGCACGTCGTAGAGCGGATCGTTCTTGGGGCTGGCCTGCAGCTTGGGCACATAGGGGAAGGCCTGGTCGGCCTGCACCGTGCATTTGAACTCCTTCTCGAAGGCGGGCAGGACCGTGGCCTTCATGATCTCGCCCCACTTGCCGCCCCAGGTCGTGATCTTGAGCGTCTTGGCCTGGGCGCGAAGGATCGACGGCGCGCCAAGCGTTGCCGCCGCGACGGCACTGGTCCCGAGCAATGTACGACGTGAAATCATGGTGACCCCCTCTGTTCCCACTTACAGCTTAACGTAGGCTTTCAAGCCGATCAGCCTTTCCAGCACCAGCACGACCGACAAAGCCAGCAAAATCGAGACCATCGAGGCCGCGGCAATGGCGCCGTCGAGGTCGAATTTCATGTAGTTGAACAGCACCACCGGCAGGGTCTCGCCCTTGGGCACCACCAGGAACAGCGACACCGGGAACTGGTCGAACGACACGATGAAGGCGAACACGCCGCCCGCGAACACGCCCGGCCGGATCAGCGGCAAGGTCACCTCGAAGAACACCCGCGTGGGACTGGCCCCCAGCACGGCCGCGGCCTCCTCGATGCGCCGATCGAAATTATGCAGCACGGCCAGGGTCGTCCGAATGACGTAAGGCACGGACACCAGCGTGTGCGCCATGATCAGGCCCCATACCGGCCGGCCGATGCCGGCCAGCAGGTAGGACTGGAACAAGGCCAGGCCGGTCAGGATGGCGGGCAGCATCAGCGGCGACATGAAGAACGCCGTCAGGAACGACCGTCCCGGCAGGTTGCCGCGCGCCAACGCCAATGCGCAGGCACCGCCGATCACGATCGACAGGACCAGCACGCAGCCCGCGATCCACAGCGACAGCCACAGCGCGTTGGTGAACTCGGGCGTGCGGAAGAACTTCTCGAACCAGCGCAGGCTGACGCCGACCGGAGGGAAGGAGATGTAGGGCGTCGGGTTGAGCGCAAACACCAGCACGATGGCGATCGGGGCCAGCAGGAAGGTGAGCAGCAGCCCATTCAGCGTGAGATAGGCGGCGCGACCGGCATCGAACGGTTGCTTGTTGCGAAGGATTTGTGAAGGGGGGCTCATGTCAGCCCCTGCTCGCCCGACAGGCGGGCCAGCATCCTGTTGTAGGCGACGACGATCAGCAGCGAGACCAGCAGCAGCACCACGCCCAGCGCGCCGGCGAAGTTGGGATTGAAGCTGGTGCCGACCTGCTGGGCGATCAGCATGGGCAGCGTGAGCACATCAGTGCCGCCCATCAGCGAAGGCGTGACGTAGGCGCTGATCGACAGCGCGAAGACCAGCAGCGAGCCCGCCAGGATGCCGGGCAGGCTGAGCGGCAGGGTCACCTCGGCGAAGGCGCGCAGCCGGCCGGCGCCCAGGCTGCGCGCGGCCTGCTCCAGCCGCTCGTCGATGCGGCCGATCACGCCGGTGAGCGTCAGCACCATGAAGGGCACGTAGATATGGACCAGCGCCACCACCGTGCCGAACTCGTTGTACATCAGCGGCAAGGGCTTGGAGACGATGCCCCAGTCGATCAGCAGCGTGTTGATGACGCCCTTGTCCTGCAGGATGGTCATCCAGGCGAAGGTGCGCACGACGATGCCGGTCAGCATGGGCGCGATCACCGCCATCAGCACCAGCGCGTGGCCCAGGCGCGACTGCATGCGCGCCATCCAGTGCGCCAGCGGATAGCCGATCAGCAGCGACACGACCGTGGTGATGAGGCCGATGCGCAGGGTGGACCACAGCGCGTCATGATAGATGCCGACGCTGTCGAAGATGAAGCGTTCGTAGTGACGCGTCGTCAGGAAGGCGTTGGGGTTGGTGGCCGGGTTGCCCGAGTAGAACGACATCAGCGCCATGACGCCGAACGGCAGCACGAAGAACAGCACGAACAACAGAAGCGCGGGCGCCAGCAGCCAGGCGATCGGCGAAGGTCGGGAAGCAACAGCCATGCGTTCCGTATGGTGGCTGAAGCCAATGCTTCGGTCCACGCCGAAGGACAGCGGCTAATGGCCCGTGCTAGGGCAACGACTCCATGGCATCGAAATTGCCGCTTCTTCTGCTGCTGATCGCGATCACCTGCCTCAGCCAGTTCTATCGCGTGTCGAACAGCGTGATCGCGCCCGAGCTGACGCGCGACCTCGGCCTGACGGCACGCCAGCTCGGCTGGGCGGGCAGCGCCTTCTTCTTCGCGCTTTTCGCAGTGCAGGTACCGGTCGGCATGTGGTTCGACCGCTACGGCGCGCGCCGCACCGTCGCAGCGCTGTCGGTGCTGGCCATGCTGGGCTCGCTGTGGATCGCCACGGCATCGGATGCCGCCGACCTGATCGGCGGCCGCGCCGTGGTCGGCGTGGGATGCGCGGCCTCTTTCATGTCGGCGGTGTTCCTGTGCTCGCGCTGGTTCGAGCCGGCCAAGCTCGCGACGGCGATGTCCTGGGTGTTCGCCGCTTCCAACATCGGCACGCTCGCCGCAGCCACGCCACTGGCCTGGATCGCGGCGACCGTGGGCTGGCGCAACGGCTTTCTAGGCCTCGCTGCCGTCACCGTGCTCGTGGCCGTGGCCTTCTACGTCATCGTGCGCGATCGCCCGCCCGACAAGCCGGCACCGCCGGCGCGACGCGAGAGCCTGAGCGAGGTCTGGGACGGACTTCTCGAGGTCTGGACGACGCCCGGCCTGGTGCCGGTGCTCGCCATGCACTTCTTCGCCTATGCCACCATGCTGACGGTGCTAGGCGTATGGGGCGGTCCTTATCTCTACGATGTCTACAAGCTCGACGCCGTGCAGCGCGGCAACGTGCTCCTGGTCATGGGTGTGGCACAGATCCTGGGCATCCTGGCCTACGGGCCGATGGACCGCCTGCTGCGTTCGCGCAAGAAGGTCGTTCTTTTAGGGGCCGCGATTTCGACGATATTGCTGGCCCTGCTCGCCCTGCTGCCGCAGCCGCCACTTGGGCTTACCGTCGTGCTGCTGACGGCCTTCTGCTTCTTCTGCGCCTTCGGCACGGTGATCGTGGCCCAGGGACGCGCCCTCTTCCCGGATCGGTTGTCTGGCCGCGGCGTCACGACCGTCAACATGGCGCAGTGCCTGGGCCTCACCGTGCTGCCGGCGCTGGTTGGCCACATCGTCGAGGCGTTCGGCAATGGAGACCTCGCCTATCGCGTCGCCTTCGGCGTCCTCGGGATCGGCCTGATCCTTGGCGCCAGCGTCTATGTCCGCTCGGGCGACAGCGCCACTGCTCACGCCTAGAATAGTCCCCGCGACATTCGGGGAGTGCTCCATGAGGCGCCGCATCTTCGGCATCGCCGTGGCCGGGCTGGCCGTCCTTCTGGCGCTTGCCGCGGCGGCACAGATCGCTCAGGTGCCGGCGCCCGAACGGAACGCCGAGACGAAGCTCGCCTTTCCCGACACGATCGGACCGGCATGGAAAACCGGCTCCGTCGACTACTCCCGGGCAAAGGGCATGCCGGAGCTCGGCTGGGCCTGGAACTATGAAACGCAGGCGATCACGACGACCTTCTACATCTACAACGCCGGCATCGCGTCGATCCCGACGGGCGCCACCGGCAGCGCCGTGCTGACGCAATTCCAGCAGGCCGCCGCCGACATCGAGCTCGGCGCCCGGGCCGGCCGCTATGAAGAGCTGAAGCCGTCGCAAGGACCGAGCAACTGCACCGTCGGCGCGATGGTCTTTCGTTGCGTCACCTTCACGGCTGTCCTGCCTGGCGACAAGCGACCGGTCTTCACCCGCCTGTACCTGACGGGCTATCGCAACTATTTCCTGAAGATCAGGCAGGACTGGCCGCAGAACGCGCCGGCTGCCGCACGCGAGGTCGACGCCGTCATCCAGGCCTTCGTGAGTTCCGCCGGCCCCTGACGATTCTACTGCGTCGCCTGCTTGAGATAGGCCACCAGGTCGGCGAGCTGGCCCGCGTTCTTGACGCCGTTGAACACCATCTTGGTGCCGGGCACCTTGGCCTTGGGGTCGCGGCTGTAGTCGGTCATCGTCGCTTCATCCCAGACGATGCCGGACTTCTTCATGGCGTCGGAGAATTCATAGGCCGCGGCCGTGCCGGCCTTGCGGCCGAACACGCCGTGCAGATTGGGGCCTGCCGTCTGGGCGCCATCCTTCTCCAAGGTATGACAGGCGCGGCATTGCTGGTTGAACACGCGCTGACCGCGCGTGGCGTCGCCCGATTGGGCAGATGCCTGTGTTGCGACGCCGACGATCACGGCAACCACGGCACCTGCCCAAATCTTCATCACGTATCTCCAATGGCTAGCTGTCTGCCATTCCATGTGGGGGGACAGCGGCCGGCTGCAAGAGCCGGCCGCTGTGTTCTCTCTCTAGCAGCTTGCGCTTGCGGCGCACGCCCCAGCGATAGCCCGAGATCGAGCCGTCCTTCTTAACGACCCGGTGACAGGGCACGACGATGGCGAGCCTGTTGTTGGCGCAGGCCTCGCCGACCTCGCGCGCCTGGCGCGGCGCGCCGAGCCGGGCAGCGATCTCGCCGTAGGTGGTCGTCGTGCCGGCCGGTACCTCGCGCAGTGCGTTCCACACCCGGCATTCGAAGTCCGACCCTTGCAGGTCGAGCGTGAGATCGGCGTCATTTTCCGGATGGTCGATCAGGGCGGAAAGCCGGGCAATCGTCTCGGCGAGCGCCTGCCCATCCTCGACGAGATCGGCACCCGGGAAGCGCGCCTCGAGCTCGGCGAGGCCCGCGTCGAACACCACGCAGGCCAGCCCGCGCGGGGACAGCGCGGCGGCGAACGGGCCGAGCGAGCTGTCGCCAAAAGCATAACGGATCGTATTCATGGTCTTCTCCATGGCTCATTCTCGATGACCCGAAGATAGGGAAGCCGCCTGGAATTGACGCTCCGCTGGCGGATTGGAATTCGGAATCTTCCCGCCATATTGATGCCCTGATGGCTGACCTCTTCGCCCTCGAAACCCGGCAAGCGCTGCGCGACGGCGCGGTGCTGCTGCGCGGGCGCGCGCTCGCGGTCGACCGCGCCCTGCTCGACGCCATCGAGGCGATCGTCGCACAATCGCCGTTTCGGCAGATGGTCACGCCGGGCGGTTTCCAGATGTCGGTGGCGATGACCAATTGCGGCCGCGTCGGCTGGGTGACCGACCGCACCGGCTATCGCTACGATCCGCGCGACCCCGAGACCGGCGCGCCGTGGCCGGCGATGCCGGACGTGTTCCGGACGCTGGCGCGCGAGGCCGCGCGCGAGGCGGGCTTCGACGGCTTCGCCCCCGAGGCCTGCCTCGTCAATCGCTACGAGCCCGGCACGCGCCTGTCGCTGCACCAGGACAAGGACGAGAAGAACTACGCCCACCCCGTCGTCTCGGTGTCGCTCGGCCTGCCCGCCACCTTCCAGTTCGGCGGCCTGCAGCGCGCGGACCGGCCGATGAAGGTGCCACTGCAGCACGGCGACGTCGTCGTCTGGGGCGGGCCGTCACGCCTCGTCTATCACGGCGTGCTCGCCCTGAAGGACGGCGAGCACCCGCTGACCAAGCGGCAGCGGTTCAACCTGACGTTCCGGAAGGCGTTGTAGCCTCAACGCTACTCCGCCTTGATGCCCTTGTCCTTGATCAGCGTGACCCAGCGCTTCTCCTCCTTGGCGAGGTGATCGAGGAATTCCGCCTGAGTAGAGGCGCGGATCTCGACGCCCTGCTGCTTGAAGCGCTCGATCATGTCTGGATCAGCGGCGACCTTGGCGATCGCCTTCTGCAGCTTGTCGATGATCGGCTTGGGCGTGCCGGCGGGAACGACGAGCCCCGTCCAGAACACCGCCTCGAAGTCGGTGAGTCCCGCCGCCTCGTTGACCGTCGGGATGTCGGGGAAGGCAGGCGACCGCTTGGTGCTGGAGATGGCGATGGCGCGAGTCTTGCCCGAGGCGAGGAATGGCTTGGCCTCGAGCGAGGCCGAGAACATCATCTGTGCCTGGCCCGAGGCGACGTCCTGGCCGGCCTGCGCGCCGCCCTTGTAGGGCACATGCACCAGGTTCAAGCCGGTCTGCGCCTTGAACAGCTCGGCGGCGAGATGATTGGTGGCGCCGATGCCCGAGCTCGCGATGTTGAACTTGCCGGGGTTGGCCTTCACCAGCGCGATCAGCTCGGCCATGTCCTTGGCCGGAAAGTCGGCGTTGACGTGCAGAATGAAGGGCGTGAACGACATCAGCGAGATGTACTCGAAGCTCTTGTGCGGGTCGTACTGCACGTTGCCCGTGAGCGTCGGATTGATGACCAGCGACGTGCCGCCGCCGTAGACCGTGTAGCCGTCGGGCGGCGCCTTGGCGACGAAGTTGGACGCCACCGTCGTCGCCGCACCGGCACGATTGTCGATGGTGATCGGCTTGCCGAGCTCGACTGCGAGCTTGTCGGCATAGACGCGCGCCACGGCATCGTTCACGCCGCCCGGCGGATAGGGCACCACGAAGGTGATCGGCTTGTTGGGATAGTCGGCTTGCGCCAGCGCCGCGAACGGCAGCACGGCCGCCGACAGCACGGCCGCGATGAATGTCGAACGTCTCACTTCTTCCTCCCTGGAGATCCTATGCGGCAACGAAGAACGGCAAGGTGATCTCCTTGGTCACCGGTTCGAAGCCGAGCTTCACGCGATGGCCGATCTTGATGTCGGCTTCGGCAACGCCCCGCAGCGGCGCGTTCACGCGCTCGCCGCCATCCATGTCGACCAGCGCCACGACATAGGGCGCCGACGCCTTGAAGAAGAAATTGAAGGGATGGTGGCACACCGTCCAGGTATGGATGGTGCCGCCGGTCGGCATCTCCTTGAAGGTGCTCTCCATCGAGAAGCAGTGCGGGCAGACCGGCCGCGGATAGTGCCGCGCCTTGCCGCAGCCCACGCAGTGCTGGACCATGAACCGGCCTTCGCGCATGCCGTCCCAGAAGGGCTGGCTGTCGCGCGTCGGCGTTGGCAGCGGACGTTCCGGCGCCGGGGCTGTCGTTGGCGTCGCGTTCATGCCGCCCTCCGCAGGATCGCGATCGAGCCGTCGCCCATGTCGCCGTAGCCCGTGACCAGCCCGACTTCGGCGTCCTTGACCTGCGCCTTGCCGGCCTCGCGGCGAAGCTGGCGCGTCAATTCGACGACGTGGTTCAGGCCGACGACATGGCCCTGGCTCAGGAGGCCGCCATGGGTGTTGATCGGCAGCTCGCCGCCGACCCTGATGCGGCCGTCCATGATGAACGGTCCGCCCTCGCCCTTCTTGCAGAAGCCCAAGAGCTCGAGCTGGTTGATCACCGTGAAGGTGAAGCAGTCGTAGATCTCCGCGACGTCGATGTACTTGGGCCCGACGCCCGCCATGTCGTAGGCACGCGGCGCCGCCTTGGCCAAGCCGAACTCCAGCAGGTCCGGCCGCTGCGCGATCGAGGCCGGCGATTCGGGATGGCCTTCGGCCACGCCCATGATCGTGACCAGCGGCTTCTTGAGATCGCGCGCGCGGTCGGCGGCGCTGATGATGATGGCGGCACCGCCGTCGCTCTCCAGGCTGCAGTCGAACAGCCGGAAGGGATCGGAGATCATGCGCGAGGCGTGATGCTCCTCGACGCTGAGCGGCTTGTTCATCACCACGTTGCCGTTGAGGATCGCATGCTCGCGCGTCACCACGGCGATCTCGGCGAAGTGCCGCGCGGTGGTGCCGTAGAGCGCCATGTGGCGGCGCGCGCCCTGGGCGTAGAGCTGGGCCGGCGCGAACATGCCGATGGGCGCCTCGAACTCGGCCGCCAGGGCGAACTGCGGGAACTGCTGCAGGCGCGTCGAGACGCGCGCGCCGGAATAGCCGGTGCGGCCGACCGAGATCAGCACGTGCTTGCAGACACCGGTGGCCACGGCCATCGCTGCCGTCTGGATCGCCGCAACGACGGTGGCGCCGCCCATCGGCACGAACACCGAAAGCTTGAGATCGGGCAGCCCGAGATTGGCGATGAGATCCTCGGCGATGCCGCCTCCTGGAAAGTAGGGAACGACGCCGTCGATGTCGCGCGGGTCGAGGCCGGCGTCGGCGATGGCGGCCAGGCTCGCCTCGAGCTGCAGCGCCAGCGCGCTCTTGGGCGTGCCGCGCGTATAGGCGGTGTCGCCGACTCCGCTGATCGCCGCCTTTTCTCGAAGCGGATGCACCATGTCATTTCCTCCCGCGACCATGGTGCCCTTCCCCCGGGGAAACGGGAAGGGCTAAGCTCCGCCTGTCACGTCGGGGGAAGAATGTCGAACGAAGAACTGGTCTCGCTGAGCTCTGTCGAACTGCGTCGGCGGATCGGCACCAAGGAAATTTCGCCGGTCGAATTGCTGAATGCCTGCCTCGACCGCATCGAGGAAGTGAACCCGGCGGTCAATGCCGTGACGGCGATGTCGGTGAAGCGCGCGCGCCAGGAGGCCAAGGCGGCCGAGGCCGCTGTGCGTAACGGCGAGGACCTGCCGCTGCTGCACGGCCTGCCGACCGGCATCAAGGACCTCGAGGAGACCAAGGACCTTCTCACGACCTACGGCTCGCCGCTCTACCGCGATTTCGTGCCGACCTGGGACAACGTCATGGTCGGGCGCGTGCGCGCCGCCGGCGCGATCGTGGTCGGCAAGACCAACGTGCCGGAATTCGGCGCCGGCTCGAACAGCCGCAACCCGGTGTGGGGCGCGACCGGCAATCCGTTCAATCCCATGCTCAATCCCGGCGGCTCGTCGGGCGGCTCGGCCGTCGCATTGGCGACCGACATGCTGCCGGTCTGCACCGGCTCCGACACCGGCGGCAGCCTGCGCAATCCCGCATCCTTCTGCGGCGTCGTGGGCTTCCGGCCCTCGCCCGGCATGGTGGCGGTGGAACGCCGCGCCATGGGCTGGACGCCGATCTCGGTGCTGGGCCCGATGGGCCGCAGCGTCGCCGACCTCTGCCTGCTCTATGCGACGCAGATCGGCCAGCACGATGCCGATCCGCTGTCCTTCCCGATCGAGGGCGACGCCTTTGCCGAGCCCTGGCCGGTCGATCTCGGCAGCCTGCGCGTGGCCTACACGGAGGACTTCGGCGGCGCGCCCGTCGAGAAAGGCATCCGCGAGACCTTCCGCGCCCGCATCAAGGCGATGAAGCCGCTGTTCCGCAGCCTCGACAAGGTCGACGTCGACTACGGCGGTGCCGATCGATGCTTCGACGTGATCCGCGCGGTCAGCTTCATCTCGCGCTACCAGGACCTCTACACCAACAAGCGCGAGATGCTCGGTCCCAACATCGTGGCCAACTACGAGATCGGCGCCAAGATGACGCTCGCCGACTTCGCCTGGGCGCACGGCGAGCAGACGCGGATCTTCCGCGCCTTCCAGCAGATCTACCGGGAGTACGACCTGGTGATCGGCCCCACGGTGGGCTTCTCGCCCTTCCCGTGGAAGCAGCTCTACATCGACGAGATGGACGGCAAGAAGCTGCGCAACTACTACCATTGGATGGCGACGAAGTACTTCGTCACCCTGGCCTCGAACCCGGCGGTCTCGCTGCCGTGCGGCCTCGACCACAAGAAGATGCCGTTCGGCCTGCAGGTGATTGGCCGCTTTCGCGGCGACGGCGAAGTGCTGGGCGCGGCGCACGCCATGGAACAGGCCTTCAAGGCCATCCCCGGCCTCGCCCGGCCGAAGCCCGACATCGCCCGACTGCGCAAGCCGGTGGCCGAGCTGAAGTCGATCGTCACGCACCCGCCGAAGCTCAATGCCAAGCCGACGAAGGAACCGCCGCCGAGCGCGTTGTAGCCCTGGAGTTGCACGCCGCGGGCTGTGACGAAGAAATAGTTTTTCGTCGGCACGACGGCACCGGTCGCCGCGTACACCGTTGCATGGACAAGCCCTGACCGGGCTGTCCCAACGGAGGTCCACATGCGCAGCACGAAATGGCTGTTGGCCGCTGGCCTGGCTGCCGCGACCGCAGCCTGCACCACGGATGGCGGTTATTACCCCAATACGGCGTACAACAGCGGCTACAATTCCAACGGCTACTACTATCCGACCAGCAGCTCCTACAATCGCGGCTACTACAGCAACTCGAGCGGCTACTACGCTCCGAGCTCGCCCTACAGCAGCGGCTATTACCAGGCCAACCGCACCCCGCGACGCGGCCCGAACGGCGACTACGACCGCGACGGCATTCCGAACAAGTACGACCGCGATGCCAACGGCGACGGCGTTCCCGACCGCTACCAGCGCTAGCTGAACCCACTGCACCGACAAGCAGGCTGGCTTCCGCGACGACCGGAGGCCAGCCTTTTTGCGTGCCTTCAACAATCCGCCGTTACGCCGCCGCGTCGCCACGGTCGGCCGCGTACTGCCTGACGGGAAGGAACCAAACAGCCCTGGCAACACCTTCCGGTGAGGGCAAAATCAATGCGCATTGTGAAATGGCTGGTCGGGGCTGGACTGCTGGCCTCGGCGACCGGCTGTGTTGAAGTGAATGGCGTACCGAACACCTCGATGGGGGGCTATCCGACAGGCTACGGCGGCTACCCCAGCAACGGCTACTACGGCCAACCGAACGCCGGCGGACTGCTGAGCAGCCTGTTCAGCCAGCCCAACTACTATCCGCCTTCCTATCCGCCGGCGTACTACCAGCCCGCACCGCAATACGTTCCGGTGCCGGTTGCTCAGCCGAGCTACCAGCCGAACTATCAGCAGACGAACTATGGCCAGACGACCGGCGGACGCCCGTCGTGGGCCCGCAGGGACCGCAACGGCAACGGCGTGCCCGACTGGAAGGAGCGCGATCGCAACGGCGACGGCATTCCCGACTACCAGCAGCGGCGCGGCCGCTCCGGCTAATCGGGCGCCTTGCAGGCGAAGCTCGCCACGTCGTCGGGATTGCCCGATCCGGCGTAGCGGGCGACGAGGGGATAGGGGCAAAGCGGGCGGGTCCGCACGACTTTGCCCTTATCGACCTGCGAGGCCACGATGGTGGCCGGCGCCACGCCGTTCTCGACCCAGTTGATCAGCGCCGTCATGGCGTCGAACCGTTCCGGCCCGACGCCGCCGCGGCAATGGAACATGCCGGGCACCATGAACAGGCGGAAGAACTCCGGAGTCGTGAAGCCGTTGGCGCTGACCGCCTTCAGGTAATAGTCGATCGCCATGACCGGCGGCAGCGCCGTGTCGGCCCAGCCGAAGTACATCAGGATCTTGCCGCCCCGCGCGCGCAGGCCGCTGAGGTCCGGGTTGGTGGCGTTGAGTAGCGTGCGGGCATCGGCGTACTTGGCGATGTCCTTGGCGTAGTCGAATTTCGATACGTCGAGATTGGGATCGGACTTCGGCAGGAAATAGCGCACGAAGCTCTCGCCATAGATCTCGTGGATGGCGCGGCCGTTGGGCGCCGGGATCAGCCAGCGGCTCCAGCCGCTCTCCGCCGGCCCGCCGGTCACCGCCCCCGCGCCCACCGCTTCGGCGCCGATCGGCTGGCCGAAATGCGCCGGCTTGCCGTCGACCGTGAGGCCTTCATAGATCTTCTTGATCGCGGCGGACTGCGCCGGGGTCAGGCAGGTCTCGCTGTCCTGGCCGGCCGGACATTGCGCCACGTCGCGCGCCGGATCGAAGTCGCAGCGCCGCGGATCGTCGATCAGGCCATCCTTCAGCCCGTCCTTGGCGTCGCAGCGGGCATAGGCGGCATCGGCGACGAGCTTCATCTTGGCGACGGGAATTGGCGTCGCTGCCATCACCTGACTGTTGCGCAAGCTCTGGGTCACCGTGTCGACGAAGTTCAGCACCGGCGCGCCGGCGATGATGCCGTCGAAATCCTGCGGGAAGCGCTGGGCGCTGATCAGGCCCTGGCGGCCGCCGGTCGAGCAGCCGTCCCAGTAGGAATAGGCCGCCGCGCGCGCGTAGTAGGCGGCCACGATCCGCTTGGACTCGACCGCCGTCATGTGGACGGCGCGGAAAGCATAGTCGACGCGCTTCTGGTAGCTCATCGCGAAGCTCGCGACCGGCTCGGCGGTGGCGTCGTGGCCGGTATTGGTCTGCGCCGTGGCGAAGCCCTGCTTCAGCGCATTGGCGCGGATCATCGGCCGCGGACCGGAGTCGGGCGCCTCGCCGGCAAAGCCGCCGTTGCCGTGCATGTAGAAGCGGCGGTTCCAGCTCGAGGGCAGGTTCACCTCGAAGCGGATCTCGAGCTGGATCAGGCCAGTGACGCGGCAATGCTCGGGCACGCCGTCGGCCGCCGGGATCAGCTTGGCTGAGATGATCGTCGTCTCGGCCGTCGCCAGGCTCGGCACCGACGCGCAGCTCATGGCCGCCTGCGTCGAGCTCACGCCGTAGCGCACCATGGATTCGCCGGCGTCGATGAAGCTGTAGCCGTTCTGCGCCAGCGCCGCGGCCGGCATCAATGCAAGCGCCGCGACGATACTTCTAGCTGCGATCATCACTTGCCTCCCTTGTTCGTCGCCTGGCCTTTTGTCTTGCTCTTCGCACCACGGATCTCCGCGTCGTGCTGTCCCAGCGTCGGCGCGGCGCGGCGCACGCCGCCCTGGGTCGCCGACATCTTCAGCGGCACTCCCAGCGTCTTCTGCCGGCCGGCCTTGGCATGCTCGACCTCGGCCACCATGCCGCGTGCCAGGATCTGCGGATCGGTGAAGACTTCGTCGTGATGCAGCACGGGGCCGGCGGGGATGCCTTCGGCCTCCAGCGCCACCATCCAGTCGGCCGTGCTGCGCTTGGCGACTTCCGCCTGCAGGATACCCACGATCAGATCGTTATTCTTGACGCGCTCGGCGTTGGTTCTAAAGCGCGGATCGTCGGCCAGCTCGGGCTTGCCGATCATGGCGCAGAGCTTGCGGAAGAAGTTCTGCTGCGCGCCACCGATGGTCACCCAACCGTCCGAGGTCTGAAAGACCTGGTAGGGCGAGGAGCCGCGATGCGCCTGGCCGAGCTTCTCCGGCCGCTTGCCGTTGGCGAAGTAGTTGGCGGCCTCGTAGACACCCAGCGACACCGTGGCCTCGAGCAGCGAGGTCTCGACCCACTGGCCCTCGCCGGTCTTCTGCCGCGCCTGCAGGGCCGCCAGCACGCCGATGGTGAGGTAGAGACCGGCGCCGACGTCGGAGATGGCGAGCGGGATGCGGTAGGGCGGGCCGTCCTTGGGGCCGGTCACCGACATCAGGCCGGACATCGCCTGGATCATGAGATCGAAGCCGCCGCGGCTGGCATAGGGGCCGGTCTGGCCGAAGCCCGAGATCGAGCCCAGGACCAACCGCGGGTTGCGCGCATGCAGCGCGTCCCAGCCGATGCCCAGGCGCTTGGCCACGCCGGGCCGGAAGTTCTCCAGCACCACGTCGGCATCGTCGACCAGCTCCCAGAACACGTCCAGGTCGGCCGGGTCCTTGAGATCGAGCCGGATGCCGCGCTTGTTGCGGTTCCACAGCATGAAGGGCGCACCCTCGCCTTCGACGAAGGGCGGCGCGCCGCGCATGGAATCGCCTTGCGGGCTTTCGATCTTGATGACGTCGGCGCCAAGATCGCCGAGCTGCATGCCGCAGAAAGGACCCGACAGATGCGTCGTCAGGTCGAGAACCACCAGGCCGTCGAGCGCGCCCGCCATGCTATTTGCCCAGCCGCTTTTTAGTCATGTCGGGTAATCTAGGCCGGCATGGCTGCCCGCAACAAACCCTCTCTCGACACCCTCGGTGAAATCTTCCGCTTTGCCGCGAGCCGCTTTCGCGCTGCGCGTCTGGCCTATGGCCATGGCACGACCAACGCCCGCGACGAGGCGGCCTTCCTGGTGCTGGAAGGCCTCGGCCTGCCGATCGACCGACTCGATCCGTACCTGGACCTGCGTCCGACCACCGCCGAACGGGCGCGGCTGCTGACGCTGATCGACGCCCGCATCAGCCTGCGCCTGCCGGCGCCTTATCTGGTGGGCGCGGCCTACATGCACGGCGTCCGCTTCCACGCCGACAGCCGCGCGCTGATCCCGCGCTCCTTCATCGGCGACATGCTGGCCGATGGCGTCCTGCCGATCGCCGACGCAGGCAAGATCAGGCGCGTGCTCGATCTCTGCACGGGCTCGGGTTGCCTCGCCATCCTGGCGGCGCTCACCTTCCCGCGGGCGCGCATCGATGCGGCGGACCTGTCGGCCGGCGCGCTGGCGCTGGCGCGGCGCAACGTGGCGAGCCACCGGCTGGGCGATCGCATCGCGCTCCATCGCGGCGACCTCTTCGCGCCGGTGCGAGCCAAGCGCTACGACCTGATCCTGAGCAACCCGCCCTATGTCGACGCGCGCGGCATGGCAAAGCTTCCGCCGGAATACCGGCACGAGCCGCGCATGGCGTTGGCGGCAGGCGACGACGGCCTCGACCTGGTGCGCCGCATCCTCGCCCAGGCGCCGCAGCACCTCACCAAGGACGGCGCGCTGATCTGCGAGATCGGCCGTGGTCGCCGCAATCTGGAATCCGCCTTCCCCAACCTGCGCTTCCTCTGGCTCGACACGGAGCAGAGCGAGGGCGAGGTTTTCTGGATTGCGAGGAAGGACCTCTTGTGACCGTGCGCGATGGTAAACGGATGAACGATGCATGGAGGGGGACGCCTGAAAGTGCGGCGGCCTGAAAATAACTTAAGTGCTCGTCCCTGTCAATAACTATGGTGCGATCCGGCCGTTTCGTCGTCGCGATTTTCCAAGCACCAGGGCCGGCCCCTTTGCAGCGACCCGCCGGCCATACCGGGTTCTTTTATTGCGACTTTTGACGCTCTGGGACGGGCCATGTCTGGGACTGCTGCCCGCTATCATACAATTCCTTGATCCCTCGACCGACATGAAGCCAGTGCTGTCATCGTATGGGATCGAGCTCGATCAACCGGCAAAAAGCTCTGTGACGAGCTTTTAGGATCTGTCCCCCAGGCAGATCCCCAACGCCCGCGCCGTACGGACCAGCGCGCCGTCCTTATCGACGGTGCGTGATTTGCCGACCACCTTTTCCAGCGGCACGTCGATCACCTGGCGGTTCCACCACGCCACCATGCGGTCGGCCTTGCCTTCGGCCAGCAGGTCGACGGCGCGCACGCCGAACGCCGAGGCGAGCAGCCTGTCCTCCGCGGTCGGCATGGCGCCGCGCTGGACGTGGCCCAGCACCGTGGCCCGGGCCTCTGCGTCGGTGGCCTTGCTCAGGCGCCGCGCCAGCCATTCACCAATGCCATGGTGCGGAGCATCGCTGTCGAGGTCGGTCGCCTCGTCCGAATGCCCGGCCGCCTCGGCAACCACGACCAGCGCCGATTGGCGGTCGGCGGCGCGCAGCTTGGCGATGTGCGCCACCACATGCTTCAGATGCCAGCGCACCTCGGGGATCAGCACCACGTCGGCGCCGCCGGCGATGGCGGCGGCGATGGCGATGTGGCCGGCGTCGCGGCCCATCACCTCCAGCACCATGACGCGCTCGTGGCTGGCGCCGGTCGGATGCAGGCGGTCGAGCGCCTCGGTGGCGATGGCGACGGCGGTGGAATAGCCGATCGCGCGCTCGGTGTTGGCGACGTCGTTGTCGATCGTCTTGGGTATGCCGATGAACGGGACCTTCGACGGCGCCATGAGCCGCCGCAGGATGTCGAGGCTGCCGTCGCCACCGATGCCGATCAGCCCGTCGAGCTTCAGCGTGCTCAGGCCTTTCAGCATCTCGGCCGAACGATCCTTCTTGCCGCCGCCGGGCATGGGGAAGGCGAAGGGATCGCCGCGGTTGGTGGTGCCGAGGAACGTGCCGCCCTGGCGCGCCAGCGCCGCGTCGAGGTCGTCGGGATCGAGCTCGACGGCGTCGACCGGCCGGTCCAGCAGGCCGTGCGTGCCGGATCGCAGGCCGATAGTGGTCCAGCCGTAGCCGTGATGAGCCCGCAACGCCACGGCGCGAATCGCGGCGTTGAGACCGCCGCAATCGCCGCCGCTGGTCAGGATGCCAATCCGCTTGGTCATGCACCGCCTCCTCACCTAAAGCACATTCCGTCCGGCTGAAATCAGCCGGACGGAATGTGCCCTGTGAACTCAACACTCGTCGCGCGCGCGTTTCCGATCAGGTGGAACCCGCGCGCGGTTCCACCTGATCGGAAACCGCTCTACTCTAGCAAATGCGTTCAACACCAAAGAAACAACCGACCTTCGCCACCAAAAGGTTGCGGCTGCGCGCCTTCCGCGCCAGTGACATCGAAGCCCTGCACGCGCTCTACGGCGATGCCGACAATCTCCGCTACTGGAGCACGCCGCCCAGCGCCAACCTCGCCGCGACACGCCGCGCGATGCGCTGGCATCTCACCTACCGGCCACGCCAGTACGTGATATGGGCGGTCGAGGAGAGCAAGAGCCGCAAGGTGGTCGGCATGATCAACTATCACCATCGCAATCTCAGGGAACAGCGCGTCGATGTCGGCTGGCTGATCGCACCGCAGCACTCGGGCAAGGGCTACATGACCGAAGCGGGCCGAGCCTTGCTGCGCCACCTGTTCGACGATCTCGGCGTTCACAAGGTCGAGGCGCTGATCCTGCCGGCCAACAAATCCTCGTCGGCCCTGGCCAAGAGGCTGGGGTTCCGCAAGGAGGGCGGTCCCATCCGCGACCGCTGGTCGGTCGACGGCAAGTGGCATAGCGTCATGCTCTACGGACTGATCGCTGGAGAGGAACAGTAATTCCAATGGCCGCCATGCAAGCCTGGACGCGCGAAACGATCCAACCTGCCGACTGGACGGTGCCCCTGCCGGCCGCGGCCCTCGCCGAATTGCGCGCCGTGCTGGCGGAACTCAGGCGCGCGCCGTTGCCGACCTTCCTGCTCGATCCCGCCGACTTCGCGCTCGATGCCTGCCGCGCGACCATGGCCGAAGTGCGCCGCGTCACGCAGCACGGGGCGATGTTCGCCGTGCTCGACCGCCTGCCGGTCGCGGAGATGAGCCGTGACGAGACCATCCAGCTCTACTGGCTGTTGTCGAGCCTGCTGTCCCGCCCGGTGGCGCAGAAGCTGAACGGCCAGATGTTCTTCGACGTGCGCGACACCGGCGCCAAGCTCAGTCCCGGCTCGGGCATCCGGCCGACCGTGACCAACGTCGACCTGCGCTTCCACAACGACAATTCCTACAACGAATCGCCGCCCGACTACGTCTGCCTGCTCTGCCTGCATCCAGCCAAGGAGGGCGGCGTCAGCCAGGTGATGAGCGTCGCCACGGTCCACGATGCCCTGCAGCAACGCTTCCCCGAGCTGATGGACCGGCTGTACCGGCCCTTCTGGTACGACCGTCACGCCGAGCATCAGCCCGACGAGCCCACGACGTTCGCCGCGCCGATCTTCGAGCGCGGGGCGGACGGGACGGTGAAGGCGCGGCTGGCGCTGTCGGAGATCTTCGCGGGCTACGAGCTGCGCGGCGAACGCATGGACAACGAGACCGCCTCGGCGCTCGCGGCGGTGCAGTCGGTGTTCGACCAGCCCGAACTGCGCGTCGAGCTCGACTTCGCGCCCGGCCAAATCCAGTACGTCAACAATCGCGCCACCGGCCACGCCCGCACCGAGTTCGTCGACCATCCGGAACCCGAGCGCCGCCGGCATCTCGTGCGGCTCTGGCTGCGCGACCACGGCAGGCGCACGTATCGCGGCTAAAAGCGGCGGGGCAATGCATGCATTGCCGTCAGAGGTCGGGAGGTTTCCGGGGGTTTCCGGCGTTTCCGCCGAGCAGCGTAGCGTTGCCTCCGTCGCCGACCCACCATCCATGGGGGCCTCGCCGCGAATCTCGATACGCCGACCGGTGCGGCTGGCGCGATGGATATCGGATGAACGATGCATAGAGCGGGGCGGCGGGAGCAAGCATCGGGTCAATATAACCTAGGTGCTCATCAGGATCAACTACGGTTTTAGTTATTGCGTGCCAAAAGGGGCATTTGGACGCAATAATGAATTCGGGACGCAGCGGTGCAGGCAGTGCTGGCAACCCGGACCTCCGCATCGACTCGTCCGCCGCGCAGGTTGAACGAACCAATCAATCTTTGATTGAACTGCTGTACGTCGCACAATGGCGGCATGAAGGACCGTTACACGACCTTCGCCGGCTACAATGCCTGGGCGAACCGCCGCCTCTACGACGCCGCTGCCGCGCTGTCCGATGCCGACTATCGCGCCGACAAGGGCGCGTTCTTCAAGTCGATGCACGGCACGCTGAACCATCTGCTGGCCACCGACCGCATCTGGATGAAGCGCTTCACCGGCGAGGGCGAGGCACCCGACCGGCTGGACGCCATCATGCACGAACGCCTGGCCGACCTGCGGGCAGCCCGCGAGGCCGAAGACCGGCGCATCATTGGCTACATCGGCGGCCTCGACGAGGCGCATCTCGCCGGCGTGATCCGCTATCGCCGCGTGTCCAGCCCCGAGGAGTTCGTGCAGAAGCTGACGCCGGCGCTGGATCACTGGTTCAACCACCAGACCCATCATCGCGGTCACGCGCATATGATCCTGACCAGCCTTGGCAAGACGGCGCCGGAGCTCGATCTTCTCTACTACCAGCGCGAGGCCGACGCCGGCCGCGCCTGAAACGCAAGGCTATCGAATGTGACCAATTTCCCCGTCATCCCGAGCGAAGCCGCCCGAGGGGCGGCGTAGCCGAGGGACCTGTTTGTCGACGCATCAACAAAACAGGTCCCTCCGCTACGCCTCGCTGCGCTCGGCTCCCGTCGGGATGACGGGTTTTTTGGATGCGATAGCCCTGCCTGAAACGGAGTGTCGCGATGCGTTGGTCCGTGTTGCTTGTCGTGCTTCTCCTAGCCGCCTGCGCCGAGTCCAACCAGCCGGCGCAGCGGGAATTCGCCGTTCCCGACCGGATGCTGGGCTACACCTACAGCGGCGGCACGACCCGGCCGATCGCCAACACCGGCACCGGCATCGTCAGCGGCGCCTCACTGCAATCGGCATACTGACTGGCTCCGGCTCTGGCGCGGCCAGCTCGAATCGCAGGTCGCCAGGAGCTTGCCGGTCTCGGAGACCATGGCGCCCGTCCATGCGCCGGCCTTGCCCGGCTCCAGCACCAAGGCGCCGTGGTCCATCAGGCCCACCACCTCGGCATCGATGCCGTCGAGCTTGGGCACCAGGATCGGCTGCTTGTCGTCCGGTGACGGCGGTACCGGCTGGACGTGCGACAGGATGATGCCGGCGGTGCCGACAATGAGCTGAGGCGGCCGGCGCTCGCCGAAGCCGATCGCCTGGAAGCGGTGCATGTGGCCGGCCAGGACGGCGGTCACGTTGGACGGCAGGCCCTTGGGGAACACCTTGGCCAGGGCGACCTGCTGGGTGACGTTGATAAAGCCATATGGGCCGTTGCCGTCCGGCACGCCCTTGATCCGCTTCACGACGCCCCAGAACGGCCGATGCGTGACCAGCCAGGTCGGCCGTCGCTCGGCCAGCATGGCGTTGACCTGCCGGAACTGATCGACGTAAGCGTCGACGTTGTAGAGATAGGCGTCGCCGGCATTCGCCGAATCGAGGGCGATGAAGTCGAGCTCGCCGAGCTTGATGCGCATCGGCGCCCGAATGTGGATGGGGAACGGCTGGCCCTCGAACGGCAGGGCCGGCGGCTTGGGCCAGGCCCCCAGGCGCCAGCCCGGCGGGGTCTGCGGCCAGCACGACCGCTGGCCCTCGTCGCGGCGCAGCAGCACCGACGCCGGATCGAGGAGATAATACCAGCCCGGCCCGGCGCGGCTGCAGAGCTCGTGGTTGCCGCGCACCAGCAACCAGGGCGCCGTCTTCATGAGACGCGCCGCCGGCATGAAGAAGTCGTCGCGCCAGGCCGCCCAGGTATCGGGGACCGGGCTGCCCTGCATGTTCTGGCTCCAGTAGCCCGCGCCGATCGGCACCTCGGGCACGTCCTCGTCGTCGAGATCGCCGGTGTCGTAGACCTTGACCGTGAGCGGCCGGTCGTAGCCGGTGACGCGCGGCGACAGGATCATGTCGCGCGGCGTATTGCGGTAGTTGTAGTCGCCGACATGGACGATCAGGTCGGCCGCCGACCGTTGCTCATCCTCGGCAATGACGCCGAACGGCCAGACCTTGGTGAAGCCGTCGCCGGTGCAGGGCTGCGGCTTCTCCGGAAGATCGCCGCGGCAGCCGCTGTCGCCCATCACCAGCACGCGACGCGGCGTCGCGGGCGTGACGACCGGCAGCTCGAGGCGGCGGTCGCCGACCAGCACGGCGCCCGCCTCGCCGAACGGATAGAGGGTCTCGCAGACCAGCACGCTGCGGAAATGGCCGTCCGGGGGCCGCTGGCGCGGCGTCATCTGCTGCCAGGCGCCCGACGCGCGCTGCAGCACCGGGCAGCTTGTCGCGTGCTCGACGACGGAGCGCGCCATGGCGACGGGCTTGCCGTCGACGTCCTCGCCCCACAGGACGAAGGCAAAGGAGGCCGCCGATTGCGCGTGCGCCGCCGTCGCCATGCAGAGAATGGCAAGAGCGACGAGGACGCTGCGCATGAGAAATCTCCGGACTGATCCGGCGACCATAGCAAATAGCCCCGCGTTGCGGGGCTCGTTGCATCTCCGGCGATGGTGGGCGCCAGGTCGAATAGGGGCCTGCAACCACCGAGAACGACATTCGCTGGTCGTCATCATTTGATCGATGGTGGATGACTTCTACGCAAACCGCCTAGCCCACGCTCTTCGCTAGCGCCGCCGAACGCGCCTCGGGCTACTTCAGACGTCTGCCAGAAATCGCAATCGGGACGATTCGATCCCGGTGAAAAGCCAGATCTCGCTTACGCGCCAGGAGCGCAAGGTGATGACCGAGCTCTGCGCCCGGCGTCTGCTCGACTTCGAGGCCGACCCGGAAATGGACGGGTCGTTCGAGCAGGCCCATACGCGGCTGGGGCCCGACTTGGCATAAGGCTTGCTGAAAGCGTTTTCAGACTTATAGTACGCCGTCTGAAAGCGTTTTCAGGCCGTGCTTGTGCGGTGGACCGGGAGATCACAATGCAACGTCGTCTGATGGCAATTGCTCTTGCTGCAACCTTGCTCGGCTTCCCTGCGGCGCAAGCCCAACCACTGAAGAAGGCCACGATCAGCGTTGGCACTTCGGTGCTCACGGTGGCCTATCCCATGGTCACCCTCCCCCTCAGCCTCGGCTACTGGAAGGACGAGGGTTACGACGTCGACGTCCAGCCCGTCGGCGCCTCGCTTCAGGCTGTCCAGCAAATGGTCAGCGGCAACTCGGATTTTGCCCAGGTCGGCGCCGCGGCGGTCATCCAGTCGAACGTCATGAACAAGCTCCCCGTCCGCATCGTGCTGGCAAACGGCGTCACGGACTGGTCGATCTCGGTTCTGTCGACGTCGCCAATCAAGGGGCCTGAGGATCTGCGGGGCAAGACGGTCGGCGTCTTCACCATCGCCACGAACGGCGTTCCCCTGCTCAAGAGCTATTTGCGCACCAAGGGGATGGATGTCGATCGCGACCGCATCAGCTTTCTCCCGTTGGGAATGGGAGCGCCACCGGTAGAAGCCCTGCGCACGGGCAAGGTCGATGCGCTCATCTATTGGGCAGGCGCCACCGCGGGCTTTCGCAACGCCGGCCTCGACCTGAGGGAGATCATTCCGCCCGACTGGCGGTCCTATCCCGACTATTCGCTGGCCACGATGCAGAGGACGATCGACAAGGCGCCCGACATGGTCGTGGCGATCGCGCGAGGCTCGGTGAAAGCGACCATCTACGCCATCGAGAATCCCGAATGTGCCGTCCGGCTGCATTGGAAGCGATATCCCGATGCCAAGCCCAAGGGCGTCGACGAAGCGACCGCGCTGCGCTGGGATTTGAACTCACTCAGCCAACAGCTGCTGACGCTGCAGGATGGCTTCAAGCTCAATGGCGGCAAGCAGTGGGGCCATGCCCAAGCCGACAACTTCGCGCGCCTGCAGAGCTTCCTTCAGGAAGCCGATCTCATCAAGGGCAGCCTGCCAGCCAGCACCTTTCTCACGAACCTTCCGGGCTTCTACGACCGGGTGAATGACTTCGACATCGCCAAGGTCCGCGAAGCCGCCAGAAAGTGTGAGACGAACTGATGCGGGCGATCCAGCGTGCCGCTGTCGTCGCGCCGGTCGCGCGAGAAGGGAAAGCGCTCGTCACAATCTCGAGCCTGGAGAAGCGTTATCGCTCGCGCGATCGCGCCGACGTCCATGCGCTCGGCGACATCAACCTCGCGATCGAAGACGGTTCCTTCGTCACGATCGTGGGACCGAGCGGATGCGGCAAGAGCACTCTCCTGCGCATCCTGGCCGGCATCCTGTCGCGTTCCTCGGGCAGCGTTCGCATGGGAGAGACCGAGATAGACGGGCCGAGCCGCCAGGTCGGGGTCGTCTTCCAGTCGCCGGTGCTGCTGCCGTGGCGGACCGTCCTCGACAACGTGATGGTGCCGTCTGAAGTCCAGCGCCTCGATCTCGGCACCGCCCGCAAACGTGCCCGCGAGCTGCTGGCGCTGGTCGGCCTGGCGGACTTCGAGGATCGCTATCCCGCCGAGCTCTCCGGAGGGATGCAGCAGCGCGTCGGCATTTGCCGCGCCCTGGTTCATCAACCCTCGATGCTCCTCATGGATGAACCGTTCGGCGCGCTCGATGCCATGACGCGCGAGACGATGAACGTCGAATTGCTGCGCATCTGGCGCGAGCAGAACATCACGATCATCCTGGTGACCCACAGCATTCCGGAGGCCGTCTTCCTGGCCGACCGTGTCGTCGTGATGACGCCGCGGCCGGGCCGCGTTGCCGAGGTGATCGACGTGCATCTGCCACGCCCGCGCACGCTCGCGATGGTCAATACGCCGGACTTCGGGCGATACGTGACGTCTATTCGCAGACATTTTGGCAGCGTGGGGACCGGGTGATGAGCGTCCCTTCTTCTGCCTCCGCAAGACGACCTCGTCTGTTGGCCCGTCTGTTGGATCGCGCCAAGGCCCGGGTTGGGTGGCTTTCCGCTCTCCTGCTCCTCGTCATTCTGGTCGTATGGGAAGCGGCCGTCCGGATGCTCGATATTCCCGCCATCGTTCTGCCCTCGCCGATTGCCGTTTTCGAGGCATTGGGCGAAGGCCTGGGCACGGGAAGCTACCTGCCTCACATCGCCGTCACGTTCACGGAGATCATCTGCGGCTTCCTCGCGGGCGCAGGCCTCGGCATCGCCCTGGGAATCCTCATTGGCCAATCGCCGTTCCTGGAGCGCCTGCTCTATCCCTACGTTGTCGCCTTCCAGACGGTGCCGAAGGTCGCCATCGCTCCGATCATCGTCATCTGGTTCGGCTACGGCCTGTCTTCAAAGGTCATCATCACGGCGGCAATCGCATTCTTCCCCTTGCTCGCCAACACGATCGTCGGTTTGCGTTCGGCGCCGGCGGAGCAGATAGACATGCTGCGCGCGCACACCGCGACCGAGTGGCAGATCTTTCGGATGTCGCGACTGCCCCAGGCTCTGCCCTTCATTTTCGTCGGTCTCGACGTGGCGATCGTGCTGTCGGTGATCGGCGCCATCGTCGGCGAGTTCGTTGGCGCGAAGGAAGGACTCGGTTTCCTGATCCTGCAGAAGAACTTCAACTTCGACATGGCGGGGGTCTTTGCGATCCTGCTGGTCCTTTCGCTGATCGGCGTCGGGCTGCACCTGCTGATGACGGCCATCCAGCGCCGGGTGCTGTTCTGGGCGAACAGCAACCAGATACACCTGACCGGCCTCTAGCTGAAACTCGTCAACACGGGAGGACAATCCATGACTCAACACGTCCGCGTTGCCAGCCGCGATGAAGTGCCGGTCCTCGACCTGTCGCCGTTGCGCTCGGGCGGCCCGATCGATTCGCTTGCGGCCGAGCTCGATCGTGCCTGCAGGGAGACAGGCTTCTTCTACGTCGCCCATCACGGCGTCAGCGAGACCGCCCTGAACGCAGTCTTTGGCGCCACGCGACGCTACTTCGCCATGCCGGAGGAGATCAGGCGCGGCCACGCCATGCATCCGTTCTACCGCCGCGGCTTCATGGCTCAAGGCGTCACGCGCCAGCCGGGCTACGCCGCCGACCTCAAGGAGAGCTATGAGGTGGGCGTCGATCTTCCCGCCGACGATCCGGCCGTCCTTTCGGGCTTGCCGCTGCACGCACCGAACCAGTGGCCGGCCGAGATGCCGTGGCTTCGCGAAGCAGCCGAGACCTACTTCGAGCAGGTGAAGTCGCTCGGCCTCGATCTGCTGCGCCTGATCGCCCGCGCGCTCGGGCTGCCGGATGGGTTCTTCATCCGCTACACAAGCAAGCCCATGCTGCAGATGCGTCTGTTCCACTATCCACCGCAGACGCCCGACACCTCACCGGACGCCCACGGTGCGGCTCCCCACACCGATTTCGGCATGATCACGATACTGGCGCAGGATCCGATCGGCGGTCTCGAGCTGCGCAAGCGGGACGGCGAATGGATCGCGGCGCCATACATCGACGGAACGTTCGTGGTGAATATCGGCGACCTCTTCCAGCGATGGACCAACGACGTCTACGTCTCGAACTTTCATCGGGTGACGAATCGCACCGGCCGGGAACGCTACTCCATCCCGATGTTCTTCAACCTCGATTACGACGCCCCCGTCGTCTGCCTGCCGACGTGCTGCAGTGCCGCCTCGCCGCCCAAGCACGAGCCGATCAAGTTCGGCGACTACATCGTCAGCCGGTTCAAGGCGGTGCAGCAGTTCGATCCCAACAGCCGTGTTGCCTGATCCTGGCCTGCCAGAATGACCAAGCCACGCACTCCAGCGACCGAGGCTGACGGCGGCAGCCGGCCGGGCATCAACGACATCTCGCTTGTCGACGTCGCCAGGATGGCCGGCGTGTCGCCGGCAACGGTGTCGCGCGTCCTCAACCACCCGAAGCTGGTCCGCGAGAGCAAGCGGCAGGCCGTGGAGGATGTGCTCGCCCGCGTGTCCTACATACGCAACAACGCGGCGCGCGCTTTGATCAGCCGGAAGTCCCTGACGGTCGGGCTGATCGTTCCGACCCTCGCCAACCCGCTGTTCGCTTCGGGCATCGAGGCGATCGAGCAAACCCTGCAGGGCGCCGGCTATGGGCTCCTTGTCGCCTGTTCCTATCGCGATCCGGACCGCGAGTACGAGCAGGTCAAGGTGATGCTGGAGCGCGGTGTCGATGGCATGATCCTGACCGGCCCCGTTCACAAGGAAGACCTGTTCCAGCTCACCCATTCGCGGGGCGTCGCCGTCAGCCTCCAGGACTGCAATGCCGATATCCTCGATCGCAGCGCGGTCGCCATGCGCGATGCCGATGCAATGGCGTTGGCCATCGACACGCTTGTGGCGCGCGGTCATCGAGACATCGCGATCCTGACGGGGCCTACCGGCAACACCCCCCCTGTCGCGGACCGCCTGCGCGGCGCGCGCGAGCGGATGACCCATCATTTCGGGCGTTCCCGCGACAACGATGTCGAGGAAACGCCCGACTACGACGCCGAGAGCTCCATGCTCGCCGTGAGGCGCCTGTTCGACCGCAAATCGAGCTACACGGCCATCGCCTTGACGGGCGATATTCTGGCGATCGGCGCCGTCATGGAGCTGCGCCGTCGCGGCCTGTCGGTGCCGCAGGACATTTCCCTCATCGGCTGCGGCGACCAGGTCATGACGCAATATGTCGACCCGCCGCTGACGACGGTCCACCTGCCCTTCCGCCAGATGGCCGAGCGCGCCGCCGAGCGCCTGCTCGAGCAACTCGCCGGCGCCCCGCCGTCCGGCCTCGAATACATGAACTTCCACCTCGTCGAACGCCGCTCCGTTCGCACGCTGTGACGGCCCAATCGAAAGGACAATCTGATGGATCGTATGGAGGCTTTCATTCGCGGCATGCCCAAGACGGAGCTGCACATGCATCTCGAGGGCAGCCTCGAGCCCGAATTGCTGATCCGGCTTGGTGAACGCAACAAGCGCCCGCTTCGCTGGAAGTCCGCGGAGGAGCTGCGAAATGCCTATGAGTTCTCGGATCTCCAGTCCTTTCTCGATCTCTACTACGAAGGGTGCCAGGTTCTCGTCGAAGAGGCCGATTTCTACGAATTGACCCGCGACTACCTGCGCAAGGCGCACGCCGAGAACGTCATTCGCGCCGAGGTGTTTCTCGGACCGCAGAGCTTCACCAGCAAGGGAATGGACATCGCGCCGGTCCTCAACGGTAGCCTCAAGGCCATGGACGATGCCAGGAGGGAAGACGGCATCAGTTGCGGGTTGATCGTCACCGCCCAGCGTCACCGGACGGAACAGGATGCTCTCGATCTGCTCGAGCAGGTGCGCCCCTGGTTCGGCCGCATCCTGGGCATCGGCATGGGCGGCGCCGAGAAAGGCAACCCGCCATCCAAGTTCCGGCACTTCTTCAGGGCGTGTCGGCGCGAGGGTCTCCGCATCACGATCCACGCTGGCGAGGAGGGTCCCGCCTCCTACGTTCGCGAAGCCGTCGAGTTGCTGGGCGTCGATCGCGTCGATCACGGCGTTTCCTGCATCGACGACCCTGCGCTCGTGCGCGAGATGGCGGATATCAAGATCCCGCTCACGGTCTGTCCGATTTCCAATCTGCGCCTCAAGGGCGTTCCGTCGCTGTCAGTTCATCCCCTCAAGAAGCTCATGGATGCGGGCCTTCACGTAACAGTCAATTCTGACGACCCCTCCTACTTCCGCGGCTATGCCAGCGACAATCTCGTCGAATGCCAGCGGGCGCTCGGCCTCACGGTGGAGGAGATCGTCAGCCTGGTGCGCAATGGATTCACTGCAGCCTTCATCACTCCGGCCGAGCGCGCGGCGGCACTGGCCAAAGTGGACAGGTATGTGAGCGGGTTCAACTGGAGCCATTAGCCGCTCCGGTCCTCCAAGCTCGATGCTCTAAGAGGATATATGAAAAGCCCCGCACGACGGGGCTTGTTCGATCTCTCAGGCTATGGTGGGCGCACCAGGGCTCGAACCTGGGACCCGCTGATTAAGAGTCAGCTGCTCTACCAACTGAGCTATGCGCCCGAACCGGGGCATAGCCTGAAGAGGGCGCGGCTATAGCAAGCAGGTTATCCCTTGTCGAGTCGCGCGAATCGCCTTTTTGCCGGTCAGCGCCGCAGCGGCAATTGCGCATCGCGATAGACGTTGACCCCTATCAGCAGGCCGCAGGCAAACATCACCGAGATCAGGGCGGTGCCGCCGTTGCTGACCAGCGGCAGCGGAACGCCGACCACCGGCAGCAGGCCCATGACCATGGCCGTGTTGATGAAGACATAGAGGAACATCAGGCTGGTAATGCCCATCGCCAGCAGCCGGCCGAAATGATGCTGGCTGCGCAGCGCGATCGAGAAGCCCCAGGTCAGCACGAGCGCGAACAGGAAGAGCAGCACCAGGGCGCCCAGCAGTCCCCATTCCTCGACGAAGGTGGTGAAGATGAAGTCGGTCTGCTTCTCGGGCAGGAAGTTCAGCGACGACTGCGTGCCCTTCAGGAAGCCCTTTCCGAACAGGCCGCCCGAGCCGATCGCGATCTTGGACTGGGTGATGTGGTAGCCCGCGCCGAGGGGATCGCGATCGGGATCGAGGAAGGTGAGCACGCGCTTGCGCTGGTACTCGTGCATGAACGACCAGGCGATCGGCAGGCAGGCGACGGCCGTCACCCCGGCCGCAAGGAACATCCACAGCCGCACGCCTGCGACGAACAGGACGGCGCCGCCGGCCATCAGGACCATCATCGCCGTGCCGAGATCCGGCTGCACCATGACGAGGCCGACCGGCGCCAGGATCATCAGGAGCGGCGGCAGCGTATAGAGGAACCTGGCCGCCTCCTCCTTGCGCAGGCCGTGGTAGTAGCGCGCCAGCACCAGGATCACCGCCACCTTGGCGATTTCCGAGGGCTGGATCTGCATCGGGCCGACCACCAGCCAGCGCTGGGCGCCCATGCCGATCTTGCCGATGACGTCGACGGCGACCAGCAGCAGCATGGAAACGATGTAGATCGGCCAGGCCAGCGTCAGCCACACCTTGGGATGAATCAGCGCCACCACCAGCATCAGGGCGAAGGCGGCGCCATAGCGCATGGCATGCCGCGCCGCCCACGGCTCGAAGCGGCCGCCGGCCGCCGAATAGAGCGCCAGCACACCGATGCCCGCGATCGCCGTCAGCACCAGCACCAGGCCCCAGTTGATGCGCCAGACCTTTTCGCCGAAGCCTACCGGGGCGGGTGCGTCGAGAGCCAAACTCATCGCGATACCCTCATCGCGATGCCATCTTGCGGAAGTTGTCGGTGCGGCGCGACGGATCGCGCTTCATGACCTCGATCAAAACGTCGCGCCCGATCGGGCCGGCGGTGGCGCCCCCCGCCTTGCCGTGCTCGATGATGACGGCGCAGGCATAGCGCGGATTGTCGACCGGCCCGTAGCAGACGAACAGCGCGTGGTGGCGCAGATGCCAGGGCAGCTGGTCCTGGGTGATGCCCATGTCGCGCTCGCGCTCGGTGATGCGCTTGACCTGGGCGGTGCCGGTCTTGCCGGCGAACCTGAACTGCGGCTCGACCAGCTTGCCCTTGGCGTCGATGCGCAGGTGGTTGGCGGTGCCGGCGGCGACGACCTGGACCATGCCCTCGCGGATCAGGGCGAGATGCTGGGGATTGAAGCGCAGCGAGGGCGCCGTCGGCTTTTCGCGCGGCTTGGGCGGCACCAGCTCCTCGCGCGGCGTCGCCGAGGCCAGCAGCAGGTTGGGCTGCACCTCGTAGCCGCCGTTGGCGATACGGGCCGTCATGATGGCGAGCTGCAGCGGCGTCGCATTCATGAATCCCTGGCCGATGCCGAGATTGAAGGTGTCGCCGTGCTGCCAGGGCTTGCCGAGCTTCTCCTGCTTCCACGAGCGGCTGGGCTGGATGCCGGGCGATTCGCCGGGCAGGCCGAGGTCGCTGATGCGGCCGAAGCCCAGGCGGTTGCCGACGTCGGCGACACGGTCGATGCCGGCCTTGCGCGCGGCCTCGTAGAAGAAGCAGTCGCAGGACTGGGCGAGCGCCTCGACCACGTTGGTCGAGCCGTGGCCGCCCCTCAGCCAGCAATGGAACTTGATGTTGCCGAGCTCGAGATGGCCGGCGCAGGGCAGCCGCGTCCACGGCTCGATCGCCTTGGACTCCAGCGCGGCCAGCGCCGTCACCATCTTGTAGGTCGAGCCTGGCGGATAGACGCCTGCGATCGACTTGTTGTTCAGCGGCCGCTCGGGGCTGTCCAGGAGCTCGCGCCATTCGCCCTGGGTGATGCCGCGGGCGAAGGTGTTGGGATCGAAGCCCGGCGTCGACACCATGGCGATGATGTCGCCTGTGACGATGTCCATCACCACGACCGAGCCGCTCTGGTGCTCCTTCACGCGCTCGGCGACGAAGCGCTGGAGGTCGAGATCGATGGTGAGCAGCGCGTTCGAGCCGGGCTGGCCTTCGGTGCGGTCGAGCTCGCGCACGACGCGGCCGACGGCGTTGACCTCGACCTGAACGGCGCCGGCGCGGCCGCGGATGCTGTCCTCGAGCGAGCGCTCGACGCCCTTCTTGCCGAAGCGCATGGTGGCAAGCTGCAGCACGGGGTCGTCACGGCCGGCCAAATCTTCGTCGGCGACACGGCCGGTGTAGCCGATGATGTGGCTCATCAGCTCGCCTTCGGGGTAGTCGCGCGTCTGGCCGAGATCGATGAACACGCCGGGCAGGTCGGGCGCGTTGAACTCGAGCCGCGCCACCTCCTCCCAACCGAGGTTCTCGCGCACCACCACGGGCTGGGCATTGCGGCTCCGGCGCAGCTCGCGCAGCAGGCGGGTCTTCTCGGCCTCACCCAGGCTGAAGATCTGGTCGAGGCGTTCGACCAGCTGGTCGACGCCGCGGCCGCGATCCGAGGTCGCCATGGCGCGGAAGTTGTTGCGGTTGACGGCGAGCGGCTGGCCGGTGCGGTCGAGGATGATCCCGCGCGACGGCGGCAGCAGGCGGAGGTTGATGCGGTTCTCCTCGGCGAGCGTGGAGAAGCGCTGGGTCTCGATGACCTGGAGCTGGTAGAGCCGGCCGGCCAGCGCCGACAGCAGCACGGCCTGCGCTCCGCCCAGCAACAGCGCGCGGCGCGTGAACAGGCCCGAGCGCTCCCCGTCGCCCTTGCGATAGCGCATCATGACGTGGTCTCGCCGGGACGGGCCGTGCCGCGCGACAGCTCGGGCACGTTCAGCGGATCGCGGGCGCGCACGCGGGCGAGCAAGGGTCCGATCAACGGATAGATCACGACCATGACGACATACTGGATCAGGGCCGGCACGGGGTCGATGGCGGTCCAGGTCCACAGCGAGGTGAAGGCCCAGACCAGGACCACGAAGCCCAGGGTCAGCAGGCAGAAGCCGGCCCACTGGAACAGGAAGGGCACGCCCACGAGATAGCGCCGGTTGGCCATCACGGCGGCGCGGATCAGCACGAAGCCCAGCGCGCTCACGCCGACGGGCGCGCCCGGGCCGCCCAGCAGCAGGTCGAGCAGGATGCCCATGACCAGCAGCAACGGTCCCGGCAGGCGCTCGGGCGTCGCCAGGCTGAACTGGAAGACGGCCATCGCCGGCAGGAGCGGCAGGGCATTGGACAGGAAGGGCGCACGCAGCGGCGCCAAGGTCAGAAGGACGAAGAACAGCAGCACGGCGCCAGGCAGCGCCGCACGGCCCCAGCGATCGAGCATGGCGAGCGGGCCGTCTACCTTCATTACCGCACCCTCTGGCCGGCCACTCCCGACGGAGTCGACGGGGTGCTGTGGCTGCCGCCCACCAGGCCGGTCACGCCGTAGTCGACAACGCGCACGAACTCGAGCCGCGAGAAGTCGGCGAACGGGCGGACGCGCACGTGGCCTTCGCTGGTCTCGACCACCTCGCCGACCGGGATGCCGACCGGGAAGCTGCCGCCATGGCCCGAGGTGATGATGCGATCGCCGCGCTGCACGCCCTGCAGGCTCTGCAGCAGCGTGAGGCGAAGCTGAGGGGAATTGTCGCCGGCCAGGATGGCGCGCTCGCGCGTGCGCTCGATCAGGACCGGCAGGCGCGAGTTGACGTCGGTGACGAACAGGACGCGCGAGCTGTTGTCGCCGACCTCGGCGATGCGGCCGGCCAGGCCCTCGCCCGTCACCACCGCCTGGCCGGGCGCCACGCCGGCCTTGCGGCCGACATTGAGCAGCGCGCCGCGCACATAGGCGCTGACGCTGTCGCCGACGATGCGGGCGGTGATGAAGGAGGCTTCCGGTCCCTCGCGGAAGTTGGCGAGGCCGCGCAGGCCCTCGTTCTCGTTCTCGAGCCGGCGGGCGGCGGTCTGCCAGGCGAGCAGCCGGGCATTCTCCTCGCGCAGCCGGGCGTTCTCCTCGCGCAGGGAGGCGAACTCCTGGAGATCGGCGATGGCACGGTTGGCCACGGCGACCGGCCGGGCGATCGCCTCGAGCACCGGGCTCGCCAGATCGAGCGCCAACACCCGGGCCTGCTCCACGAGGATGGTGTCGGCCTTGCCGACCAGCATGGCGCCGAACGCAGCAATGACCAACAGGCCGAGCGCAAAGCGCTGCACGGCCTGACGAACCTGGCCGGTTGCTACCTCGAACTCGTCCCGAATCGCCATGTCGGGGCTATCCTACTCCAAGTCCCCCCGGTTCTCCTCCCCAGCTTCGCTGCGGCGGAGTCGACACATTCCCGTCATTCCGACCGGAGCCGAGCGCAGCGAGGCGAAGCGGAGGGACCTTTTCTGTCCGTCCATCCACAAGAACAGGTCCGTCGGCTACGCCGCCCTACGGGCGGCTTCGCTCGGGATGACGGTTAGTACATGGACGACAGAACGCCGCGCAGACGGTCGATGTTTTCCACCGCATGGCCCGTGCCAAGAGCCACGCAGAGCAGCGGATCCTCGGCCACCGAGACCGGCAGGCCGGTGGCCTGGCGCAGGACGGTGTCCATGTTGGCCAGCATGGCGCCGCCGCCGGTCAGCACGATGCCCTTGTCGACGATGTCGGCCGCGAGCTCGGGCGCGGTGTTCTCGAGCGCCACCTTCACGGCCTCGACGATGGCGCTGACCGGTTCCTGCAGGCTCTCGGCGATCTGGCGCTCGGTGATCACGAGCTCCTTCGGGACGCCGTTCATCAGGTCGCGGCCCTTGATCTCCATGGTGCGGCCCTCGCCGTCGTCGGGCGGGCAGGCCGAGGCGATGGTCTTCTTGATGCGCTCGGCCGAGCTCTCGCCGACCAGCAGGTTATGGTTGCGGCGGATGTAGCCGATGATGGCCTCGTCCATCTTGTCGCCGCCGACGCGCACCGAGCGCGGGTAGACGATGCCGCCCAGCGACAGGATGGCCACCTCGGTCGTGCCGCCGCCGATATCGACGACCATCGAGCCGGTTGGCTCGGTGACCGGCAGGCCGGCGCCGATCGCGGCCGCCATCGGCTCCTCGATCAGCCAGACCTTGCGGGCGCCGGCGCTCTCGGCCGATTCCTGGATGGCGCGGCGCTCGACGGCGGTGGAACCGGAGGGCACGCAGACCACGATCTGCGGATGGGCGAAGCTGCGGCGATTGTGAACCTTGGAGATGAAGTGCTTGATCATCGCCTCGGCGACTTCGAAGTCGGCGATGACGCCGTCGCGCAGGGGGCGGATCGCCTGGATGTTGCCGGGCGTGCGGCCCAGCATCATCTTGGCTTCCTCGCCGACCGCCAGCACCTGGCGCTTGCCGCTCTGCGTCGTGAGGGCAACGACCGACGGCTCGTTGAGAACGATGCCCCGACCCTTGACGTAGACCAGCGTGTTCGCTGTTCCGAGGTCGATGCCCATGTCAGCCGAAAAAAGCCCGATGACGCGCGACAGCATTGAGTTAAGTCTCTGTCTTTATTGGGAAATTCTGGTCGGGCAATGCACCTTTGGACCCGCCGCGGCAAGCGCGCTCGGGTTTAGACCGCCGAGCGGGGTCCCGCAAGACGATTCAAAGCGAACGATCCGGCAACCCGTGAATCGGGGCCTCTGCCGATGGAACCACGCACGTCCGGTGCTTGAAGACAGCCGGGCTGAAACTTCCCGCGGCGAGGTCACATCATGGCCACGCATCTCCCGGCTGGCCAACCGCATCATGCCGCTCGCGCGACCAGGGGGAGAGGCGCCGTGCTCAAATCAGTCCACGCCAAGCACTATGCCGAACGCATGACGGCCTATCTCGGCCTCGGCGTGCAGAGCCATGTCATCGAGGTGGCGAGCAACGACGGCGCCGTCCTGCAGCACTTCAGCCGGCTCGGCATACCCGTCATCGGCATCGAGCCCGACCCTGCCTCGGCCGCTCGCGCGATGAAGGTTCGGGCCGTCCCGACGTTGACGGGATCGTTCGGCCGCGCCATGGCGCAACGCCTGGCGGCCGAGGGCATCGACGCCGATCTCGTCGTGGCCAACAACGCGCTGCCGAGCGCACCCGACCTCGACGACTTCCTGGCCGGCGTCGCGCTGCTGCTCAATCCGGAGGGGGTAGCGACCTTGGAGATCGTCCCGACACCCGGCCTGTCGCGACAGTTGGGCGAGCACCTCACGGCAAACGGCTTGCGCGTCTTCGACATCGAGCCGAGCGAGCCGCAAGGCGCGCTGCAGCTGTTCGCCTGCCGCTGGGACTCGGCATGGCAGTGCGGTCCGCAGATCGACCGGACGCTGGCGTCTCTTCACTGACCCCCGTCATCCCGACCTGCCTGCGCGAAGCCGAAGCGGCTTCGCTTCGGCGAAGGCAGGCCGGAGCCTCGCGAAGCGAGGCGCAGCGGAGGGACCTCTTTTGTTGATGCATCGACAAAACAGGTCCCTCGACTGCGCCGCCCTTCGGGCGGCTTCGCTCGGGATGACGGAATATTGGTCACATGCGATAGCCCCGCTTCACTGACTGGGGCGCGGCCCCGCCTTCTGGGTCTCCCTGAGCAGCGCCTGGATGTCCTGCTGGCTCAGCCGGCGCAGATCGTCGTAGGCCTTGCGCGTGAATTCGGGTCGGCCGCTCCCCTCACCGCTCAGCTCGTACTTGCCGCTCCTTTCGGCAAACAGGAAGTAGAACGGCATGCCGGGGTTGCCCCGTGCCGTCACCACCGCCACCGAACGGTTGTCGCTGCAGCCATAGATCTCCCACGGATAGCCGCCGTAGGTCTTGGTGCCGAACGGCCCGCGATCGCAGGTGATGCGCGCTTCGGACGGACCCTGTGCGCTGGCAGCGGACGCGGTCGCCAGGAGAGCGATGAGACAGAGGCCGAGCCGCTTCATCATAGCCCCATCATCTTGGCGATGGTGTTGCGCTGGATGTCGTTGGTGCCGCCGCCGATGGAACCGACGCGCACGTCGCGAAACAGCCGCTGGATGTCATGCGCCATGGTGTAGCCCGCGCCGCCCATGATCTCCATGGCAAGATGGGCGCACTTGAACTCGCCGTCGGTGCCCTGGATCTTGGCGATCGCCGTCTCCTCGACCGGGTCGAGCCCGGCATCCAGCATGTCGGCCAGCCGATAGGTCAGCGCCTGCGTGCTCTTCAGCATGATGCGCATGTCGGCGAACTTGTGCTGGATCGCCTGGAACTTGGAGATCGGCTGGCCGAACTGGCGGCGCTCGACGGCGAAGGCGCGGGCATACTCGATCGCCCAATGCATGTTGCCGCAGGCCTGCGCGGCCAGGCACAGGCGCTCGAGATTGAGCCCCTTCATCAGGCCCGACCAGCCGCGATTCTCCTCCCCGATCACGTGATCGGCCGGCACGAACACGCCGTCGAAGAAGATCTCGTTGGGATGGGTGGTGCGCCGGCCCAAGGTCTCGAGCGGCTTCATCTCGATGCCGTTGGCGCGGGCATCGACCCAGAACAAGGTGACGCCCTTGTGCCTGGCCTCGCTGTTGGTCTTGGCCACCACGACCAGATAGTCCGCCACGTGGGCGGCGCTGATGTAGAGCTTCTGGCCGCTCAGGCGATAGCCGTTGCCGTCGCGCACGGCCCGGGTCTTGATGCCCGAGGCGTCCGAACCGGTGTCGGGCTCGCTGAGCGCGAAGGCCGACTTCAGCCGCCCGGCACAGATCTCGGGAAGATAGCGCCGCCGCAGATGCTCGCCGGCGGTGAGCTGCAGATGCATGCCGCCATAGACCACCGTCGGCAGGTAGAGCGACGAGGCGCCGCTGTAGTGGCGCGCCAGGGACTCGACCAGGACGACCAGGTCCTTGCGGCTGCCGCCCATGCCGCCATAGGCGGGATCGTAAGGCAGCGCCATGTAGCCCGCTTCGGCCAGCGCCTTGAAGGCGGCGTAAGGGAACTCCGACGCCGCATCGAGGCGACGGATCTCCTCGGCCGGCAGCACGCGCGCCAACAGCTCGGCCACATTGTGCCGCATCAGCCTCTGCTCTTCGGTGAGGCCGAAGTCGTCGAGGGTGCTCAGTCGAACACCACGACGCCGCGCGCGACCTCGCCCGCCATCATGCGCTTAAAACCCTCGTTGATGTCGGCGAGCTTGTAGGTGCGGCTGATCAGGCCGTCGATGTTGAGCCGCTTGTTCATGTAGTGGTCGACCAGGACCGGGAAATCCAGGTCGGGCCGCACCGAGCCGTAGAAGGTGCCGCTCACCTTCTTCTCGGTGAACACCATGTTGAACGGCGAGTAGGAGGCGCGGATCGTGGCCGCCGAAATGCCGACGGCCACGGCATGTCCGCCGGGCGCCAGCGAATCAAAGGCGAGCGCCTGCGTGCGGTCGTTGGACACCGCATCGAACGCGTAGTCGACGCCGAGTCCGCCCACCATCTCCTTGACCTTCTTGGCGGCGTCCTCGTTGGTCTTGGTGTTGATCGTGTGCGTCGCGCCGAAGGTTTTGGCCATCTCGAGCTTGTTGTCCAGAATGTCGGCGGCGATGATCTTGCTCGCGCCCGACAGCATGGCGCCCTGGACCGCGTTCAGGCCGACGCCGCCGCAGCCGATCACCAGCACGGTCGAGCCCGCCTCGATCTTGGCATGACGCGTCACCGCACCGACGCCGGTCGCCACGCAGCAGCCGACCAGCGCGGCCTGCGGCCACGGCATGTCCTTGCGGATCGGCACCACCATCTCCTCGGGCACAACCACTTCCTCGGCGAAGGTTCCGATGCGCGCCATCTGGTTGATGTCCTGGCCCTTGTGCTTGATGCGGAAGGTGCCGTCGTAGAGCGCGCCCGGCGGCACGCTCGCCCGGCCGATGCAGAGCACGGTGCGGCCCTGGCTGCAGTAGCGGCAGCGCCCGCAATGCGGACGGAAGGAGAAGATCACGTGATCGCCCGGCTTCACCGTGGTGACGCCGGGACCGCATTCGGCGATCTCGCCCGCCGCCTCGTGACCCGGCACGATCGGCAGGGGCGAGGGCCAGTCGCCGTTCATGACGTGCCAGTCGCTCTGGCACACGCCCGAAGCCTTCATCTTGACCCGCACCTCGCCCGCCTTGGGCGGATCGAGCTCGCACTCGACGACCTGCAGGGGCTCGTTGGGCTTGAACAGAACGGCGGCCTTCATGGCGTTTCCTCCGGATTCGGAGGGCAACTATACCCGAGCCGAAGCCGATGTCTGCCGGGCTTTGCGCGATGACGCCCTGGTCCTGACCGGTGATCTTCTCCTTCCTCATCCGGCGCTATCTCGTGCATGGTCTGACCGGAGGAGCGTTGAAAGGATGACCCTGCTGATCACCGGCGGCGCCAGCGGCATTGGCGCGGCGACCGCGAAGCTTGCCGCCCGCCGCGGCCATAAGGTCGCGATCAACTACCGCTCGCGCGACGCGCAGGCGAAGAAGCGGTGAGCCATTCCATGACGAAAGTCCTCCTGATCACCGGCGGCGCCTCCGGCATCGGCGCCGAGACCGCGCGGCGCGCGGCGAAGCGCGGCTACAAGGTCGCCGTCAACTACCGCTCGCGCGACGCGCAGGCCCGGCAGGTCGTGGCCGACATCGAGGCAGCGGGTAGCAAAGCCCTCGCCCTGCCCGCCGACATGGCGCACGAGGCCGACATCGTGCGGATGTTCCAGGAGACCGAGCAGAAGCTCGGGCCGGTCACCCATCTGGTCAACAGCGCCGGCATCGGCTACCGCACGCGGGTCGATGAATACGACGCGGCACGGCTTGCGAACCTTTTCGCCATCAACGCGATCGGGCTGATGCTGTGCTGCCGTGAGGCGGCCAAGCGCATGTCGACCAGGAATGGCGGCACCGGCGGCGCCATCGTCAACGTGTCTTCGATGGCCTCGACGATCGGCGGACGCCTGGGCTCCAGCGCCTACGCCGCGACCAAGGGCGCGGTCGATTCCTTCACCAAGGGCTTCGCCCGCGAGGCGGCCGCCGAGGGCATCCGCGTCAACTCGGTGCGGCCGGGCATGGTGATGAGCGAAATGACGGAAAAGTCGCTGGCCGACCCAGCCTTCCGGACCCGCATCGAGGCATCGATCCCCATGCACCGCGTCGGCGAGGGCCACGAGATCGCCGAGACGATCCTGTGGCTCCTGTCCGACGAGGCATCCTTCATCACTGGCGCTATGGTCGACGCCGCCGGTGGTGGGTACATCATTTAAGGGCTAGACGCGCCACCGGAGTCGCGCGCCCTGCGAGATCAATTCCGGGTCTTGTCGACCAGCGCCTTCTCCTTGATCCACGGCATCATGGCGCGGAGCTTGACGCCGATCTCCTCGATCGGGTGCTCCGACATGCGCTTGCGCATGGCCTTGAACGAGGCCTGGTTGACCTTGTTCTCCAGCATCCAGTCGCGCGCGAAGCGGCCCGACTGGATGTCGGCCAGCACGCGCTTCATCTCGGCCTTGGTCTCGGCGGTGACGATGCGCGGGCCCGACACGTACTCGCCGTACTCGGCGGTGTTGGAGATCGAGTAGTTCATGTTGGCGATGCCGCCCTCGAAGATGAGGTCGACGATCAGCTTCACCTCGTGCAGGCACTCGAAGTAGGCCATCTCCGGCGCATAGCCCGCCTCGACCAGCGTCTCGTAGCCCGCCTTGATCAATTCGACCAGGCCGCCGCACAGCACGACCTGCTCGCCGAACAGGTCCGTCTCGCACTCTTCCTTGAAGGTCGTCTCGATGGTGCCGGCGCGGCCGCCGCCGATCGCCGACGAGTAGCTGAGGCCGATCTCGAGCGCGTTGCCCGACGAATTCTGGGCAACGGCGACCAGGCAGGGCACGCCGCCGCCGCGCAGGTATTCCGAGCGCACGGTGTGGCCCGGGCCCTTGGGCGCGATCATGAACACGTCGATGTCGGCGCGCGGCGTGATCAGGTTGAAGTGCACGTTGAGGCCGTGCGCGAAGGCCAGCGCCGAGCCCGGGCGCATGTTGGGCGCGAGATCGGCGCTGTAGATGTCGGACTGCAGCTCGTCGGGCGTCAGCACCATGACGATGTCGGCCCACTTGGCGCCGTCGGCCGGGCTCATCACCGTGAAGCCCGCGCCCTCGGCCTTCTTGATCGTGGCCGAGCCGGGCTTCAGCGCAATGCGCACGTCCTTGACGCCCGAATCGCGCAGGTTCATCGCATGGGCGTGGCCCTGGCTGCCGTAACCGACGACAAGGACCTTCTTGCCCTTGATCAGGTTCACATCGGCATCACGATCGTAGTAGACACGCATTGGCGCCATTCCTCCTGGCAGTGTTCTTCCCTGAAAAAGACGGGGCTTACTAGACAAGCCGGCCGGCAAAAACCAGTCTCGAATCCCCTGCTACCGCATGTCCGCCCTGCGCTCCATCGACCCGCTCAACCCGAAGAAGACCATGTCCCCTTTCCGTTCCCCGCTCGCTCTGCTGGCCGCCGTCGCGGCGCTCGCCGCCTGCTCCAATCCCGATCCCGCGGCGCCCATCGGCCCGGCGATCCCGATGGCGGGCATCCAGGCCACCATCGACAACTCGACGCCCGCCGACGCCCAGCGCGGTATGAGCAACAAGACCTGGCTGTGGACGCGCAGCGGCGGCCCGGCGCAGATCCATTATTCGACGGCGGACGGGCGGGACTTCGCCTGGGTGGTCGGCCAGCGCCGCATCTTCGCCGGCGAATGGCAGGTCAACACGGCGCCCGGCGCCAACGGCCAGACCATCGTGCAGATCTGCCTGCGTCATCCCGGCTCATACGTGCAGGGGCTGAGCCCGACCTGGAGCTGCCGGGAGGCCGGCACGATGTTCATCGAGATGGCCGAGCGCGAATCCGGCGATCCGTTGAGCTTCAATGGCCGCAGCCAAGCCCTGTTCGTGCTCGACAAAACGCCGGCCAACCTCGCCGAGGTCGAGGGCCGGGTCACCTCGATCATCGGCCTGCGAGAATGAGGCGCAGGCCGAGCAGGCCCAGCACGCCGCCCATGACGCGATCGATCCAGACCTTGGTGCGGCGATAGAAGGCGCGCGCCGGGCCGCCCGAGAACAACAGGGCCAGCAGGGCGAACCAGCAGAACTCGTTCAGCGCCACGATCGCCAGCACCGCGCCATCCATCCAGGCGGGCGTGTTCTGCGGCAGCACCGAAAGGAAGATGCTGCCGAAGAACACCATGATCTTGGGATTGCTGAGCTGCAGCAACAGGGCGCGCATGAAGCCCTGCCAGCCGGTCATGTGCGCCGTCCGGTCCACGGTGATCTCGGGCAGCGGATCCTTGGCGTGACGCCACATCATGACGGCGAGATAGAGCAGGAACAGCGCGCCGCCGATGCGGAAGGCGACGTACAGCCATTCGAACTTGGCGAACAGGGCCTGCAGGCCGTAGAGCGCCGCCGCGGCCCAGGCGAGCGCCCCCACCATCATGGCGAAAGCCGCCAGAAGTCCGCCGCGCCGGCCGGCGACCGCCGACGTCTGAATCACCAGCACCGTCGAAGGTCCGGGGCTCGCCACCGCCAGCAGATGGACGACGGCGAGGCCCAGCAGGGCGACGGCGTATTCCATCATCGCTGGGGACGCGCCACTCCAGGGGCGCGTCTTCTCATGCGGAGCGCGGACCTCCAGGTCCGCATCATGATCATGAGCGGACCTGGAGGTCCGCGCTCCAGCCATGACGCGCCACTGGAGTGGCGCGCCCCCGGCAAAGACATCACAGCGCGTCGCCGCCGCGCGACATGGCGACGATGCCGGTGCGGCCGACGTCGACCAGGCCGAGGCCCTCCATCAGGCCGATGAAGGTCTGGACCTTGTCGGAGTTGCCGGTGACCTCGAAGACGAAGGAATCCATCTTGGCGTCGATCACCTTGGCGCGGAACACGTCGGCGAGGCGCAGCGCCTCGACGCGCTTGTCGCCGGTGCTCTTGACCTTCACCAGGGCGAGCTCGCGCTCGATGTGCGGGCCTTCCACGGTGAGGTCGCGTACCGTGTGGACCGGCACCAGGCGGTCGAGCTGGGCCTTGATCTGCTCGATCACCATGGGCGTCCCCGCGGTCACGATGGTGATGCGCGAGAGGTTCGCCTTGGCGTCGGTCTCGGCGACGGTGAGGCTCTCGATGTTGTAGCCGCGGCCCGAGAACAGGCCGACCACGCGCGCCAGGATGCCGGGCTCGTTGTCGACCAGCACCGAGATGGTGTGGCTGGAAGCGACCATGGGCGCGTTCACACCAGCACCATGCCTTCCTCCGACACCGGCTTGGCGGCGCGGTCGTCGGGGCCCAGCAGCATGTCGTAGTGCGCCGCGCCCGACGGGATCATCGGGAAGCAGTTCTCGGCCTTGTCGACCAGCACGTCGACGATGACGGGCTGCTTGATGGCGATCATCTGCTTGATGGTGTCGTCGAGCTTCGACGGCTCATGGCAGCGCAGGCCCACGGCGCCGAACGCCTCGGCCAGCTTCACGAAGTCGGGCAGCGATTCCATGTAGCTCTCGGAATAGCGGCCGCCATGCAGCAGCTCCTGCCACTGGCGCACCATCCCCATGTACTGGTTGTTCAGGATGAAGATCTTCACCGGCAGCCGGTACTGAGCCACCGTCGAGAGCTCCTGGATGTTCATCATGATCGAGGCTTCGCCGGCCACGTCGATGACCAGCGCATCGGGATGGGCGATCTGCACGCCCATCGCCGAGGGGAAGCCATAGCCCATGGTGCCGAGGCCGCCCGAGGTCATCCAGCGGTTGGGCTGCTCGAACTTCAGGAACTGCGCCGCCCACATCTGGTGCTGGCCCACTTCGGTGGTGATGTAGTGGTCGAGGCCCTTGATGTGATGATAGAGGCGTTCAAGCGCGAATTGCGGCTTGATCGTCTCGTTGTCCTGCTTGTAGGCGAGGCAGTTGCGCTCGCGCCACTTGTCGATCTCGGCCCACCACGTCTTCAGCGCCTTGAGGTCGATCTTGGGCTGCCGGGCCTTCCACACGCGGATCATCTCTTCCAGCACGTGGCCGGCGTCGCCCACGACGGCCAAGTCGACGCGCACGTTCTTGTTGATCGAGCTGGGATCGATGTCGACGTGGATCTTCTTCGACTTGGGCGAGAACTCGGCGAGCTTGCCGGTGATGCGATCATCGAAGCGCGCGCCGATGTTGATCATCACGTCGCAGTGATACATCGCCAAGTTGGCTTCGTAGGTGCCGTGCATGCCCAGCATGCCCAGGAACTGCTTGTCGCTCGCCGGGAAGGTGCCCAGCCCCATCAGCGTGTTGGTGATGGGATAGCCCGTCATGTGCACGAACTGCGTGAGCAGCTTGGACGCCTTCGGCCCGGCATTCACGATGCCGCCGCCGGCATAGAAGATCGGCCGCTTGGCGTTGGCGATCAGCTCGATCGCCTCCTCGATCTTCTTGGGGTCGGGCTTCACCTGCGGGCGATAGCTCTTGTGCTGCACCGGCTTCTTGGGCGCCACGTAGTCGTGCTTGTTCATCAGCACGTCCTTGGGCAGGTCGATGACGACCGGGCCGGGCCGGCCCGACCGGGCGACGTAGAACGCCTCGTGGACGATGCGCGCCAGGTCGCCGACCGCCTTCACCAGGTAGTTGTGCTTGGTGCAGGGCCGGGTGATGCCGGTCGTGTCGGCTTCCTGGAAGGCGTCATTGCCGATCAAGTGCGTCGGCACCTGGCCGGTCAGGCAGACGATCGGCACTGAATCCATCAGGGCGTCGGTGAGGCCAGTCACGGCGTTGGTCGCGCCGGGGCCCGAGGTCACCAGCACCACGCCGACCTTGCCGGTCGAGCGCGCGTAGCCCTCGGCTGCATGCACGGCCGCCTGCTCATGGCGCACCAGGATGTGGCGCAGCCGGTTCTGCTTGAAGAGGGAGTCGTAGATCGGAAGGACCGCGCCGCCCGGATAACCGAAGACGACCTCGACTTCCTCGTCGATCAGGGCTTTCACCAACAGATCGGCGCCAGTCGTGGCGGACTCCTCGGGCTTCATGACACGGGTCTCCTCTCTGACAAATGTGCCGCAAAACGGGGGTTTTGCGGCGCGCGGAAAGTATAGGCCGGGTCGGGAGGAATCAACCGGAATCGCACGAAACGTAAAGTTTCAGGCGCCAGTTTTGGTCAATAATTTCTCAGTTTGATCCAAACTCAGGTCGGCCGTCGGATCGACTACTACATCTGGCGTCATTTGATGCCGAAACCACGTCATCTGGCGCTTGGCATATTGGCGCGTGTGATCGATGCCGATCCGGCGAGCGTCCTCCAGCGTCAGCTCGCCGCGGAAGTGCGCGAACAGCTCCGGCGCGCCGTGCGCCTTGAGGCCGGGCCAGCGCGGGTCGGGCTGGCGGTCGAACACGGCCCGCACCTCGCCGAGCACGTCCTGCTGCAGCATGCCGTCGAAGCGCTCCTCGATGCGCGCCCGGAGCCAGCCGCGCTCCGGCACCAGCAGGACGGTGGCGAAGCGCCAGGGCGGCGGCGTTCCCTCGCCCTTCTGGCCCTCGCCCTTCTGCCAGTCGCTGAGCGGCCGGCCGGTCGCCAGCCAGACTTCCCAGGCGCGGATATGGCGCTGGCGATCGCCGGGCTTCAGGCGCTCGACGATGGCCGGATCCTGGGTCGCCAGCCGCGCGCGAAACGCTTCCGCGCCCATGGCCGTCCAGTCGGCGTTGGCCTGATCGCGCAGGCCGGGCGGCGCATCGGGGATGGCGGCAATGCCCTGCATCAGCGTCCTGAGATAGAGGCCCGAGCCGCCGCACAGCACGGGCATGCGGCCCATCGCGAAGCAGCGTTCGATCTCGGCCGAGGCGAGGTCGCGCCAGCGCGCCGCCGACAGGGTCTCGCTGAGCGGCAGCACGCTATAGAGCGCATGCGGCGCGCGCGCTCGTTCCTCTGGCGTCGGCTGCGCCGTCAGGATCGGAAAGGCATCGTAGGTCTGCATGGCGTCGGCATTGATCACCGTGCCGCCGTGCCGCTCGGCGACAGCCAGCGCCAAGGCCGACTTGCCGCTGGCCGTCGGGCCGGTGATGACGAGGACGCGCTGCTGAGCCATGGCGGGCGAATTGTTTGCAAATCCACCGGGCCGCCGCTAGAGCCGGAGCGTGAAAAACGTCCTCGTCCTGATCTCGAGCGCGGCGCATCCCGCGCTCAACGATGGCGCCATCCGGAATGCCGTTGCCGTGCTGCAGGCGCAGGGCGCCAGCGTCGGCACGCCGCAGTGGCTGGCGCCGGAGATCGCCTGCGACATTCCCTTCGACGGCGAGGCGCGCCCGGTTGCCATGACGGCGATCGATGCCGTGGTCGTGACAGCAGAAGGCCGGCGCAAGAAGCTGCTCGTGGCCGACATGGAATCGACCATGATCGAGAACGAGATGCTGGACGAGCTCGCCGAGTTCCTGGGGCTGCGCGAAAAGATCGCCGGCATCACGGCGCGGGCGATGAATGGCGAGATCGACTTCGCCGGCGCGCTGAACGAACGCGTCGCGCTGTTGAAGGGGCTCGACGTCGCCAAGCTCGACGAGGCGGCCAAGCGCATCCGCTACGCGCCGGGCGGCGCGACGCTGGTCGCCACCATGAAGAAGCACGATGGCCATTGCGCGCTGGTATCGGGCGGCTTCACCCATTTCACCGCCACGGTGCACAAGGCGCTGGGCTTCGATTCCCATGCCGCCAACGGCCTGCAGCATGACGGCCGCACGCTGGCCGGGACGGTCGACCTGCCGATCCTGGGCAAGGAAGCCAAGCTCGCCACCCTGCAGCGCCTGGCGGCCACGCACGGGCTTTCGCCGGCCGACGCCGTGACCGTGGGCGATGGCGCCAACGACCTGCCGATGCTGAAGGCGGCGGGCCTGGGCGTCGCCTTCCATGCCAAGCCCGCGGTGGCGGCCGAGGTGGCCGCGCGCATCGACCATGGCGATCTCACCGCATTGCTTTATCTGCAGGGCTACCGCCGCAGCGATTTCGTCGAAAGGAACGACCCATGACCGACGCCATCCAGATCGTGCTCGCCAAGCGTCCGGCGGGCGACGTGACCGCCGACTGCTTCCGCGAGGAGAAGGTGAGCCTGGCCGCGCCGGCCGAGGGCGAGGTGCTGGTGCGCTCACGCTTCCTGTCGCTCGATCCCTACATGCGGCCGCGCATGACCGAGCTGCGCTCGTACACGCCGCCCTTCGAGCTCGACAAGCCGCTGACCGGCGGCTCGGTCGGCGAGGTGGTCGAATCGAAGAACCCGAGCTTCGCCAAGGGCGACACGGTGATCGGCCTGCTGAACTGGGCGAGCCACACGCTCCATGACGGCAAGGGCCTGCGCAAGGTCGACCCGGCGGGCGCGCCCCTGTCGGCCTATCTCGGCGTGCTGGGCATGCCCTCCTTCACCGCCTGGTACGGCATCCGCCACATCTGCAAGCCCAAGGCCGGCGAGACGGTGTTCGTTTCGGCGGCGACCGGCGCGGTCGGTCAGGTGGCGGGCCAGCTCGCCAAGCTCTCCGGCGCCAAGGTCGTGGGCTGCGCCGGCGGCGAGGACAAGTGCGCCTGGGCGGTGCGCGAGGCGGGCTATGACGCCTGCTTCAACCACAAGACCGAGCACGATGTCGGGGCGGTTCTCGACAAGCTCTGTCCGCAGGGCATCGACGCCGACTTCGAGAATGTCGGCGGCAAGATCTTCCACGCGGTGTTCGAGCGGCTGAACAATTTCGGCCGCGTCGCCTTCTGCGGCGCGATCTCGGAGTACCAGGACCGGACGCCGATGGCCGGCCCGCCGAAGATGTTCACCATCGTGCAGCGGCGGCTTACCTTGCAGGGCTTCATCGTCTCCGACCACATCGCCTTGATGGGCGACTTCGTGAACGAGGTCGGCGGGCTGGTGAAGGACGGCAAGCTCAAGAGCCGCGAGACCGTCGTCGACGGCCTCGCCGGCGCACCGGCCGCCTTCATGGGTCTGCTCAGGGGCGAGAACTTCGGCAAGCTGGTGGTCAAGATCGCCTGAGATGACACCCCTCTTCCTCGGAATCGATGCCGGCGGCACCCGTTGCCGGGCGCGCCTCGTCGACGCCGATGGCAAGGTGCTGGGATCGGGGCTCGCCGGGCCCGCCAATCTGACCTGGGGCATCGACAAGGCCCATCGCGCGATCCTGGCGGCGAGCGCCGAGGCGTTCGCCACGTCCGGCCTCGGCCGGACGGCGATGCGACGCACCCACGCCGGCATGGGCATCGCGGGCGCCGACGATCCCGCGCAGGCACGCCGGATGGCGGCCCGCCGCTTCGGCTTCGCGTCCGTCACCGTTCGCAGCGACGGCGAGACGGCGTGCATTGGCGCCCACGACGGTCGCGACGGCGGCGTGCTCATCCTCGGCACCGGCAGCAACGGTTTGGTGCGCCGGCGGGGCCAGTTCGAACGCATCAGCGGCGATGGCTTCCTGATCTCGGACCTCGGCTCGGGCGCCGTCGTCGGACAGGCGGCGGCTCGCCAGGCCCTGGCGGCGCACCAGGGCGTGATCGCGCGCTCGCCACTCACGCGCCGCATCATGCGTCGCTTCGACAACGACGCGGCGAAGATGCGGGCATGGGCCATGGCCGCGACGCCGGACCGCTGGGGCGAGCTCGCGCCCCTGGTCTTTGCCGGCGCCGACAAGGCCGACCCGGTCGCCAAGCGGCTGGTCGCCGAAGCCGTCGCCGACGTCGCCCGGATGCTCGATCGCATGATCGCGCTCGGGGCAAAACGCATCGCCCTGACCGGCGGCCTGGCCGACGCCTATGCGAGCCGGCTGCCGCGCCGCCTTACGCGCATTCTCGTGCCCGCCCAGCGCGACGCCCTGTCCGGCGCCATCGATCTCGCCCGCGAGGTGGCCCGCGCATGACCGCCATCACCGCCCTCACCGGCGCGCGCATCTTCGACGGCGACCGCTGGCACGAGGCGTCGGCTGTGCTCATCCGTGACGGCGTGATCGACGACATTGCGCGGCAATCCGACCTGCCGGCCGATGCCGTCGTCGAGCGGATCGACGGTGGCATGCTGGTGCCGGGCTTCATCGACGCCCAGGTCAATGGCGGCGGCGGCGTATTGCTGAACGACACGCCGACGGCCGAGGCGATGGACGCCATCGCCGCCGCGCATCGCGGCTTCGGCACCTGCCGGCTGCTGCCGACCCTGGTGACGACGGGCGTGGAGACCATCCGGGCCGCCCTCGCCGCCGTTCGCAACGCGCGGCCGGGCGTCATCGGACTGCACCTCGAAGGGCCTCACCTCGCTCCCGTGCGCAAGGGCATCCATGACGAGCGGTTCATGCGCCGCATGACCGACGGCGATGTCGAGATGTTGCTCTCGGCCGATGTCGGCCGGCTGCTGATCACCGTGGCGCCCGAGCAGGTCGATCCCGCCCAGGTGCGGCGTCTGGTCGACGCCGGCGTGATCGTGAGCCTCGGCCATTCCGATGCGACCTACGAGCAGGCGATGGCGCTGGTCGACGCCGGTGCGACGGGCGTCACGCACCTCTTCAACGCCATGAGCCCGCTGCAGGCCCGCGCCGCCGGAATGGTGGGCGCCGCGCTCGACGGCGGTTCCGTCTGGTGCGGCGTCATTGCCGATGGCCTGCATGTCTCGGCAGCGGCGCTCGGCATCGCGCTCCGAGCCAAGCGGCCGCCGGGTCGGCTGTTCCTGGTGACGGACGCGATGCCGACCGTCGGTTCGACCGCAGCGTCGTTCAAGCTCGGCGAGCGCACGATCGACCGCCGCGGTGACCGGCTGACGTGGACCGATCCGAGCGGCGCCGAGGTGCTGGCCGGCGCCCATCTCGACATGGCGTCGGCTGTCAGGTTCTGCGTCGATGCGCTGGGGCTGCCGCTGGCGGAGGCGCTCAGGATGGCGTCGCTCTATCCCGCCGAATTCCTGCGCCTCGACACGACGCACGGCCGCATCGCGCGCGGCCATGTTGCGGACATGGTGCATCTCGGGGCGGACCTCACGGTCCGCCGGACGTGGATGGGCTCTTAGGCTGGGGGCGCGCCACTCCAGTGGCGCGTCATGGAGCTAGAAAAACCAACACCACCTCACCCTGAGGAGCATCGCGAAGCGATGCGTCTCGAAGGGTGGGATACAGTGGTGGTGTTGCCCACCCTTCGAGACGCGCACTTCGTGCGCTCCTCAGGGCGAGGTGATCGGGTTATCAGCGCAGCCCATGACGCGCCACTGGAGTGGCGCGCCCCCAGCGAATTACTTCGTCAGCCTGAGCGCGGCGAAGCGCGGGTCGCCCTGGCGTTCGACGAACAGCAGGACCGAGCGCTTCTTGGCCTGCTGCAGCTTGCCGACGAGGTCGGCGACTTCCTGCGGGGTGGTGACCGGCTTCTGGTCGACCTCGAGGATGACGTCGCCCGCCTGAAGCTGCTTCTCGGCCGCCGGGCTGTTGGGGGCCACCTTGGTGACGACGACGCCCTTCACCTGGTCGGACAAGCCGTACTTCTCGCGCAGCTGGTCGGTGACCTTCTGCAGGGTCAGGCCGAGCTGCTCGACGGTCGAGACGACCGGCTGGTCGGGCTCGGCCGGCTTCTTCTCGCCGCCCTTGGCCGCGGCGTTGGTCTTGCCCTCTTCCTCCTGCTCGCCGATGCGCAGCTTCAGCGGCACTTCCTTGCCGCCGCGCCAGACCACGACGTCGACCGTGCTGCCGACGCGGGCATTGGCAACCAGCCGCGGGAAGCGGCGCAGGTCGAGAACGTCCTGGCCCGAGAAGCTCAGGATGATGTCGTTGCGCTTCAGGCCCGCCTTGGCCGCCGGGCCGTCGGCCACGACGTTGGCCACCAGCACGCCACGGGCGCGGTCGAGGCCGAAGCTGTCGGCGATGTCGTCGGTGACGCTCTGGTAGCTCACGCCCACCCAGCCGCGCTTGACGCGGCCGAACTCGCGCAGCTGGTCGGCGACCTGCTTCACCAGGTTCGACGGGATCGAGAAGGCGAGACCAGCATTGACGCCCGACGGCGAATAGATCGCCGTGTTGACGCCGATCACCTCACCCTGGGAGTTGAACAGCGGACCGCCCGAGTTGCCCTTGTTGATGGCGGCGTCGGTCTGCAGGTAGTCGTCCAGCGAATCGTTCAGCGAGCGGCCGCGCGCCGAGATGATGCCGGCGGTCACCGAATGGCCGAGGCCGAACGGGTTGCCGATCGCGATCACCCAGTCGCCGACGCGCTCCTTGTCGGAGTCGCCCCATTTGATGGCGGCCATCGGCTTCTTGCTGGGCGGCTCGACCTTGAGCAAGGCCACGTCGATGCGGCTGTCGGAGCCGATCAGCTTGGCCTTGAGCTGGGTGTCGTCACGGAAGATGACCGTGATGTCCTCAGCGCCCTGAATGACGTGGTTGTTGGTGATGATGTAGCCGTCGGGATCGATCACGAACCCGGAGCCGAGCGACGTGCCGCGGCGCTTCTGCTCCTCGCCACCTTTCTTGTCGAAGAATTCCTTGAACAGTTCCTCGAACGGCGAGCCGGGCGGAAGCTGCGGCATGTCGCGCAGCCGCGGGCCCTGCTGAGGCACGTTCTGGGTGGTGGTGATGTTGACCACCGTCGGCATCAACTTGTCGACGAGTTCGGCGAAGCTGTCGGGCGCGTTTCGCGCCGGCTGCGCCGTGGCGGGCTGTGCCAACGCCAAGCTGAGCGACATCGCCGCCGCGACAGCGGCGGATCTCAAAACACCAGGAAAATCAGTGAGAATCACGTCCGACCTCCAACGGCGCTCAGGCCTCAACGGATCGGAACGGCCGGCGCCGCGCGTTCGAGTTCCTGTCTACATGGCGGCAGATTGTGGCGCAAATAAAGAGGCGTTGATGTTGCTGATTGTTTCAGCTTTTCCACGGCCTTTGCGAAAATCGGCCGGTGGCGTTGCAGGACTGCCACAACGCCACCACGCAGTACGGTTCCTGACGGCCGTTTTCCGACGCTACTTCTTGGCCGGTCCTGACGGATCGTTGAAATAGCGGAAAAAGTCGTTGTCCGGGCTCAGCAGCATGGTCGAGCCGCCGCTGCCGAAGGCCTGCTTGTAGGCTTCCATGCGTCGGTAGAAGGCATAGAAATCCTTGTCCTTGTTGAAGGCCTGGGCATAGATCCGGGTCGCTTCGGCATCCGCCTCACCCTTCAGGATCTGGGCCTTCAATCCGGCGTCGGCCTTGATGACCGCGACCTCGCGGTCGGCCGTGGCGGTGATGCGGGCCTTCTCCTCGTCGCCCTCGGCGCGCAACTGGCCGGCTTCCCGTTCGCGGTCGGTCTTCATGCGATTGTAGACCGACTGTGAGTTGGCCTGCGGTAAATCTGCACGCTTGATGCGCACGTCGACCGTATCGACACCCAGGTCCTTGGTCTTCGCATTCACCCGCTTGGTGATGTCGTCCATCAGGCTTTCGCGCCGGTCGGTCAGCACCGCATGCAGCGGCACCGAGCTCAGCACGCCGCGGATCTCGGAGTTGATCAGCGAATCGAGCAGCCCGCGCAGGGCCGGCTCCCCGCCCGGCACGGTCTGGGCGAAGGTCTTGGCGTTCGTGATCTTGTAGCGGGCATAGGCGTCGACCACGAGGCGCTTCTGGTCGCCGGCGATGATCTCGAACTCCTCGGCTTCGTAGTCGAGCAGCCGGCGGTCGATGCGCTGGATGTCCTGGATCAGCGGAATCTTGGCGTAGAGGCCAGGCTCCGTCTTGGGGTTGCCGACAATGGCGCCGAACTGGCGCACCAGCACCTGCTTGGTCGGGTCGACAGTGTAGAAGGTCTGGGTCACCAGGAAGATGGCGACCGCGATCGCGATCAGCGCGACAATCGCACGGTTGCTCATCGCGTGCCTCCCTGGGCCTGCGGGCCGGTGGTTCGTGGCGCTCCCGGCGCCGCCGCCGGGCCGCCCGGCTTCAGTTCGGGCAGGGGCAGGTAAGGCAGCACGCCACCGGTACCGGACGTATTCTTGTCGACCAGCACCTTGTTCACGTTGCGCAGCACCTCCTCCATGGTGTCGAGGTAAAGGCGCTCGGTGGTGATGTCCTTGGCCTTGTCGTACTGCTCGTAGACCTGGGTGAAGCGCTGGGCGTCACCGCTCGCCCGGGCGACGATCTCGGCCTTGTAGGCCTCGCCGCGCTGGATGATCGATTCGGCCTCGCCTTTGGCCCGCGGCAGCACCTGGTTTCGATAGGTGTTGGCCTCGTTGATGCTCTTCTCCTTGTCGGCACGCGCGGCCTGCACGTCGCGGAACGCCGCGATGACCTCTTGTGGCGGGTCGACGCGGAGCAGCTGGACGTTGGAGATGCGGACGCCCAGCCCATACTCGTCGAGGATGCGCTGCAGCAGGTCCTTGGCGTCCTGCTCGATGCGGCTGCGGCCCTCGGTCTGGGCATATTGCAGGTTCGACCGGCCGATGACCTCGCGCATCGCGGCCTCGGCGCCGGCGCGCACGTTCTCCTCCGGATTGCGCACGTCGAAGGCGTACTTGAAGACGTCCTTGATCTGCCACAGCACGGCGAACTCGATGTCGACGATGTTCTCGTCGCCCGTCAGCATCAGGTTCTCGGTCGAGGTCGGACGCGGTCCGCCGCGGGTATAGCTCGTCGAGCGATCCTGGCTGCCGCGCGAGCCGATGACGACACGGCGCTGGTCCTGGACGTTGACCACGACGACGTTGCCGATCGGGCTGGGCAGATTGTAGTGCAGGCCGGGATCGACCGGCTTGCCGTAGGGCTTGCCGAACACGAGCTGGATCGCCTGCTGGTTGGGCTGCACGCGGAAGAAGCCGGTCACGAGCCAGATCACCACGCCCAGCAGCACGACCAGCACGATGCCCTTGTAGGAACCGAAGCCGCCGGGGATGAGGTTCTTCAGCCGCTCCTGGCCCTTGCGGATGACGTCTTCCATGTCAGGCGGCCGGCGCGAGCCGAACGGCCCGCCGCCACCGCCGCGATTGCCGCCACCGCCACCCCAAGGCCCGCCGCCGTTGCCACCGCCACCGCCCCCCCAGGGGCCGCCGCTGTTGTTGTTCCACGCCATCTTTCACCTCAGGGCCGCTGGCCGCCTGCTCGGCATTATTGTCGGCTTTGATTTCAGGTCGCGCTGCATATATGTGACGGCAGCAACACCCGCAATCAAGCGGCGACACAATATTGCGATATGGCGGGAACGAGCCCCTATGGCTGAAATCACCGAATCGGCCGTCCGCAAGGTCCTCGAGGCCGTTATCGATCCGGCGACTGCAAACAATGTCGTGGCGCAGGGCATGGTTGGCGGCATCGCCATACGCGGCGGTCATGTCGCGGTAACCCTCGATGTCGACCCGGCCCGCGGCACCGCTCTGGAGCCTCTGCGTCAGGCGTGCGAACAGGCCGTGCGGGCCATGCCGGGCGTGCTGTCGGCGACGGCGGTGATGACCTCCGAGCGGCCGGCGCCGGCAGCTGCACCTGCCTCGCATGCGCACGGCCATGGACACGCCGCTCCAGGCGCCAAGACCACCGGCGGCGGCGGACGCATCGACGTGCCGGGGGTCAAGCACATCATCGCCGTGGCCTCGGGCAAGGGCGGCGTCGGCAAGTCGACGACGGCGGTGAACCTGGCTCTCGGGCTTGCCGCCAACGGCGTGGCGACCGGCCTGCTCGATGCCGACATCTACGGCCCGTCGATGCCGCGCATGCTCGACGTCAAGGACAAGCCCGAATCGGTCGACGGCAAGGCGTTGAAGCCGATCGAACGCTACGGCCTCAAGACCATGTCGATCGGCTACATCGTCAACGAGGACACGCCGATGATCTGGCGCGGCCCCATGGTGTCGAGCGCGCTCGAACAGATGCTGCGCGACGTGCAGTGGGGCGACCTCGACGTGCTGGTGGTCGACATGCCGCCGGGCACGGGCGATGCGCAGCTCACCTTGGCGCAGCGCGTGGCGCTGGCCGGTGCGGTGATCGTGTCGACACCGCAGGACATTGCCCTGGTCGATGCGCGCAAGGGCCTCAACATGTTCCGCAAGGTCGCGGTGCCGGTGCTGGGCTTCGTCGAGAACATGAGCTTCTATCTCTGCCCGCATTGCGGCGAGCGCGCCGAGATCTTCGGCCATGGCGGCGCCCGCGAGGAAGCCGAGAAGCTCGGCGTGCCGTTCCTCGGCGAGGTGCCATTGCATCTCGACATCCGCACCACCTCGGATTCGGGCCATCCGATCGTCGTCGCCCAGCCCGACAGCCAGTACGCCCAGATCTACAAGAACATCGCCGGCCGGGTATGGAAGCAGCTCTCGGCCAGCCAGCGCGGGCCGCGCGCGGCACCGAGGATCGTCGTTCGTTAGCTGGGGGCGCGCCACTCCAGTGGCGCGATCATCTCTCGCATCAACAAAGACGCGCCACTGGAGTGGCGCGCCCCCAGCTATGAACGCTTTCTCTTGCGGCCCGCGGCAGCGGCCTTGCGGGCGTCCCACTTCCCGATCATGCCGTGCACGCCGATCATCGAGCCGGCGACCAGCTCGAGCGCCAGGAAGCGCCGGTCCTCGACCCAGCCGGGGAGCTGGAGGTTGAGCGCGAGATCGCGGCGGAAGCCGAACTGGTTGTAGTACTCGGGATCGCCGACCAGGATGATGCGGCTGTGGCCCAGCATGCGTGACTGCGCCATCGAGTGCCACATCAGCGCCTTGCCGTAGCCCAGCCCGCGCAGTTCGGGCGAGATGGCGAGCGGCCCCAGCAGGATGGCGGGCCAGCGCTCATTGATCAGGATCGGCCAGTTGCGGATCGAGGCCACCATGCGGCCCTTCTGGTCGATGGCGACGAAGCACAGCTCCTTGATCGGCCTCACGTCCTCGCGAAAGCGGTAGACCGTCTTGTGCTGCCGGTCGGGACCGAACGCCGCCTCGTTCATCTCCTCGACGGCATCGTTGTCGCGCGGGCGCTCGCGCAGCAGCCGCAGCCGGCCGGGGCTTTCCCTAGCCAAGGCCCAGCACCGCCATGAGTTCCCGCCATTCGCGCGGATTGAGCCCGCTCGCCTTCTGGTCGAGCTTCTCGCCCGCGATCATGCGCTTGATCGCGGCCAGCCCGGTCTTGGAGAGATGCGCGCCGCCCATCCGGTATTCCATGAAGGCATCGTAGCTGATCGGGCACCAACGCTTCAGCGTGTCGAGCATGACGTCGGCATAGACACGGATTTCGTACTGCGCGTGGGCATCTGCGCGCAGGGACAGGAAATGCATGAGATTGTGGAGGTTGGTCTTCCAGTACCACTGAGTATAGAAGGCGAGCGACAGGTTCATGCGCGCGAGCTCGCGCGCCAGGCCAGAGCGCTCGGGATCGAGCGGCTCGCCGGTCTCGCCCTCGTTCAGCATCTCCATGTAGTGCTCGTAGACCAGCTCGGCGTCCTTCTTGAGCAGGTCGAAGACGCGCTCCGCCTCCTTGCCCGACAGCACCTGGTCGCGGCCCTGGCGATTGGCCTGGCTCTGGGCCGCCAGGTGCTCAGGCTTCGGCACGTAGTACTCGTTGTCGAGGATCGAGTAGCGCGCCGAGTATTCGTTCACGTTGGCGGTGCGATGGCGGATCCACTGGCGCGCCACGAAGATCGGCAGCTTCACGTGGTACTTGATCTCGCACATCTCGAACGGCGTCGTATGGCGATGCCGCATCAGGTAGTTGATCAGCCCGCGATCCTCGCTGACCTTCTTTGTGCCGCGGCCGTAGCTCACCCGGGCAGCCTGCACGACGGCAGCATCATCTCCCATGTAGTCGACCACGCGGACAAAGCCGTGATCGAGCACGGGCAACGCCTGGAACAGGACTTCCTCCAGAGCCGGGGAAATCGGCCGCAAGGTCGGCTGCGCGCCGCCGCGCGCCTGGTCGATCTCGGCCTGCTGGTCGGTGGAGAGGGGCATCGTTGTTGTCCTTCGTTGGGCGCGGACTCTATGGGTGGCGGCCGGCGGGGACCATGGGGAAATCAAGGCGCGGCAATTCGGGCGGAGTCGTTTGCCTTCAAAAGTGCCTGCGGAATGCTTATATTGTTCGCGTCGGGAAACCGACTATGGCGATAAACGCCGCGTGGAATAAGCGTTTCGGACCCGGGGGCAGTACCCGGCGCCTCCACCATTCACCTCCAACCCGAACAGGGACGGAGACGATGGGGGCGAACCAGGATCGACGAGCGTGGTAAAGGCGCGGTTTTTGCCCGGTATGGTTCCGCCGTGACGGGCCATTCACAAGTGCTAACGATAACACCGTTACACTCGCTGCTGCCGCCTAAACAGCGGACGTAAGCGCGGTTCGGGAGGGCACCGGGCAACAGAAGCCCTCCCACTTTCATCCTGAATATTCGGGGTTTCCCGCGATTGACTCTGATGGTACGCGGGTCAACCATACTTCGTGAAATTTCCGACAGGCCATGAACGATCGCTTCCACTACGACGCTCTCGTTGACGACGCGCTGCGCAGCGTCGTCCGTCGCGTGCTGACGCAGGTCGCCGAGAAAGGCCTTCCCGGCTCGCACCATTTCTACATCTCGTTCCGCAGCACCGACCCCGGCGTCGTGCTGCCCGAGTATTTGCGCGCCAAGTATCCGGAAGAGATGACGATCGTGCTCCAGCACCAGTATTGGGACCTGATCCTCGGCCCCAACCACTTCGAGGTGACGGTGAGCTTCAACAAGCAGCAGGAGCGCATCCGGGTGCCGTTCGCGGCGCTGTCGGCCTTCGTCGATCCGTCGGTGCGCTTCGGCCTGCAGTTCGATCGCAAGGACAAGGGCGGCGAGAAGGCCGAGGTTGCCGCCCCACCGGCCGCCCTGCCGCCGGCCGAAAAGCGCCCGCCGCTGGCGGCACCTGCCTCCTCTGAGGCGAAACCCGAGGCGGGCGCCGACCAGGCCGCCGAGGCCAAGCCCGAGGACGCCGCCTCCAAGGTCGTCAAGCTCGACAGCTTCCGAAAGAAGTAGCTGGACGCTCCGGCGTCGTTGCGGCAGGGAAGGCCCGCCCACGCGCCAGGAGTGAACCATGCCCGATTTCCACTTCCAGGAAATGTTTCCGCACGGCGAGGACACGACGTCCTACCGCAAGCTCTCCTCCGACCATGTCGGCGTGACCAAGTTCAACGGCCGCGACGTGCTCACGGTCGAGCCCGAGGCGCTTACGATGCTGACGGCCGCCGCCTTCCACGACATCTCCCATCTGCTGAGGCCGGGCCACCTCGCCCAGCTGCGCTCGATCCTCGACGACGGCGAGGCCTCGGCCAACGACAAGTACGTGGCGCTGGAGCTCCTGAAGAATGCCAACATCGCCGCGGGCGGCGTGCTGCCGATGTGCCAGGACACCGGCACGGCCATCGTCATGGGCAAGAAGGGCCAGGCGGTGTGGACCGGCGGCGGCGACGAGGAGGCGATCGCCAAGGGTGTGTTCAAGACCTACACCGAGACCAATCTGCGCTATTCGCAGGTTTCGCCGATCTCGATGTTCAAGGAAGTGCAGACCGGCACCAACCTGCCGGCGCAGATCGACATCTATGCGACCGACGGCGATGCCTACAAGTTCCTGTTCGTCGCCAAGGGCGGCGGCTCGGCCAACAAGAGCTACCTCTACCAGCAGACGCCGGCAGTGCTGAACGAGGCCTCGCTGCTGAAGTTCCTCGACACCCAGATCCGCACGCTCGGCACCGCGGCCTGCCCGCCCTACCACCTCGCCATCGTGGTCGGCGGCACCTCGGCCGAGATGAACCTCAAGACGGTGAAGCTCGCCTCGACGCGCTACCTCGACGACCTGCCGAGCGAGGGCAACGATAAGGGCGTGGCCATCCGCGATCGCGAGATGGAGAAGAAGGTTCTGGAACTCACGCGCCAGATGGGCATCGGCGCCCAGTTCGGCGGCAAGTACTTCTGCCACGACGTGCGCGTGATCCGGATCGCCCGCCATGGCGCCTCGGTGCCGATCGGCATGGGCGTGAGCTGCTCGGCCGACCGCCAAGCCGTCGGCAAGATCACCAAGGACGGCATCTTCCTCGAGCAGCTCGAGACCAACCCGGCGCACTTCCTGCCCGAGGTCGAGCCGCAGCAGCTCTCGGGCGAGGTCGTCTCGGTCGACCTCAACAAGGGCATGGCGCACACGCTGTCGGTGCTGACCAAGTACCCCGTGAAGACGCGCGTCAACCTCACCGGCACGCTGATCGTGGCGCGCGACTCCGCGCATGCGAAGCTGAAGGAGCGGCTCGATCGCGGCGAGGGCCTGCCCGACTACTTCAAGCAGTTCCCGGTCTACTACGCCGGCCCGGCCAAGACGCCCGAAGGCATGCCGTCGGGCTCGTTCGGCCCGACCACGGCGGGCCGCATGGACTCTTACGTCGACCTGTTCCAGGCCAACGGCGGCTCGATGGTGATGCTCGCCAAGGGCAATCGCAGCAAGCAGGTCGTCGATGCCTGCAAGAAGCACAAGGGCTTCTATCTCGGCTCGATCGGCGGCCCGGCCGCGATCCTGGCCAAGAACTGCATCAGGAAGGTCGAGGTGCTGGAGTATCCCGAGCTCGGCATGGAGGCGATCTGGCGCATCCAGGTCGAGAACTTCCCGGCCTTCATCGTCACCGACGACAAGGGGAACGACTTCTTCAGCGAATTGAAGATCTAGTTGGGAGCGCGGACCTCCGGTCCGCTCATGATCATGAGGCGGACCAGAGGTCCGCGCTCCCATATGAAGTCCGGCAAAAAAGAAACCCGGCAGGTCGCCCTGCCGGGTTTTCAGTGTGCTGTCCCGCAACGTGCCGTCAAATCCCCAGATGACGACCCCGTTGCCCTTCCAAACTCTTAGCCGCGGCAGCCCTCTTCGCGGGCGCACCACTTGTCGATCCAGACGTTGCCGTGGCGGGCGTTGACGACCTGCAGCCAGCTGCCGCGGCAGCCGAGCACGCGGAACTTCATGTCGTCGCCTTCGATGGTGGCAACCGCCGAGCCCAGCAGGCCCGGCCGGTCATAGACCGTGATGGCGCCGTCGACGCGGGCATCGACCGTCAGCAGGTCGGCCGGCACCCAGCCGAACGACGGCGACGAGGCGCCGGCAGCATAACCCTGTGTCGTGTTGAGCGCGATGCGCGCCCAGCCGCTCTGGCTGCCCATGATGGTGACCTCGCTACGCGCCAGCTCACCCCCCTCGGTAGCATGACTGGCGGCGCGGCCCGCCAGCGTGCCGATCATCGCCGCCTGCGGCGTCGGCTCAGCGCGCACTGAGATCATCTCGCCGCGCTGGAGCAGCGCGTAAGCCTGCGTTGCGGTGCATGAACCAGCGTAGCCGGTGCTGGCGTCGACGGAACGTTCGAGGACGCCAAATCCTGCAAGCACGGCGGCCGTGCCGATGATGGCCCGTAGCATGAGTTGTCCTTCCCACATTTTTGGGTCCGCCATTCCCCAACGGCCGACCCGTCACCCACGCTCGTTCTAGGCCTGTGCTGGAACGGAGTCGTGGCAGGGATTGTATGAGTTGTTTCGACCAGCCACGATCCGTTGAATTGGGATTCTCCCTGTTGATTCAAGAAGTTTGGCGAGCAGGTTAAAGCACCAACCTAAGCGGCTTTTCAGCCGGTCACGAGCTCGCGCTACACTCGGCGCCATGAATCTCGCCAAACAGCATCTCGACATCGGCCTGTTCTCGACCAAGCGCGACGAGCAGCTCGCCTTCTGGCAGCAGACGGTGGGCCTGCCCTACGACCACCTGGGCAAGCTGGGCGGCGGCATGCAGCAGCACCGCCATCACATGAATGGCTCGATCCTGAAGATGAACCATTCACGCAATCCGCTGCCCGCGGGGCCGCCCTCGGGCATCGTCGGATTGCAGATCGCGAAGAACGGATTGACCAGCCGGCAGGCACTGAGCGATCCGGACGGCAACAAGGTGGTTCTGGTCCCCAAGGGGGCCGACGGCGTGCAGGGCATCGCCATCCTGCTCAAGGTCAACGATCCCGCCGAGCATGACCGCTTCTGGACCGAGGCCATGCAGTTCGAGCGAGCCGGCGAGGGCCGCTATCGTTGTGGCGATTCACTGATCGTGGTCGCCGAGCGCGGGAAGGTCGAACGCAGCAACGAATGGCGTGGCCCTGGCTATCGTTACATGACGGTGCAGGTATGGGATTGCCTCGCCGAGTACGACGGCATCCTGGCGCGCGGCGGCACCTCGCGCGGTGCGCCGCGCATCCTCGGCGATACGGTGCGCTACGCCTTCGTCTGCGATCCCGACGGCAATCACATCGAGATCAGCCAACGGGCGTCACTGACCGGCGGAAAACTCTGAACCGTCGTCTCGACCGAGGGCCGAAGGCCCGAGCGGAGAGATCTTACCTCAACCCTAAGCGGCCTCGTGCGGAGAGAAGGCCTCTCCGCTCCGCTTCGCTCCGGTCGAGGCGACGTTAGCCCTTCTTGCGCGCCTTGCGGGCGGCGTAGCGGGCGTCTCGGGTCGCCTTCTGTGAGGCGAGCAGCTCGAGCTGCGCCCGCAGAGACTTCTTGGCCGCATCGGCCTCACGGGCGGCCTGCGCGGCCTTCTCGGCCTCCTTGTCGGCGATCGCCTTGGCCTTCGCGGCCTCGCGCTCGGCGCGCTTGGCATTGCGCAGCTCGGTTTCACGCTCCTCGCGGGCGCGGGCCGCGGCGGCGCGCGCTTCCTGGCGGGCGATGAACTCTGGGTCGTTGCTGCGGTCGTTGGCGCGCGCCCGTTCGAGCAGGGCTTGCTTGGCCTTGGCAGCATTCTCAAGGCGGTCGTTGAAGGTATCGCGGTTGTTCAATGTCACTCCTTCCTACTCTCTGCTTCGCTACTCTGCAGCCGCGGCAGCGGCCTGCTTCTTGGCCCGCTTGCGATCCTCCGGATGGAGGAAGCGCTTGCGCAGGCGGATCGACTTCGGGGTCACCTCGACCAGTTCGTCGTCCTCGATATAGGCGATGGCCTGCTCGAGCGACATCTTGCGCGGTGGCGTCAGGCGCACAGCCTCATCCTTGCCGGCGGCGCGGATATTGGTGAGCTGCTTGCCCTTCAGGACGTTGACGTCGAGGTCGTTGCCGCGGCTGTGCTCGCCGATCAGCATGCCTTCGTAGACCTGCACGCCCGGATCGATGAACATCGGGCCGCGTTCCTCGAGGTTCCACAGCGCGTAGGCCACGGCCACGCCCTCGGCATTGGCGATCAGGGCGCCGTTGCGCCGCCCGGCGATCGGGCCGCGATAGGGGCCGTACTCGTGGAAGATGCGGTTCATCACGCCGGTGCCGCGTGTATCGGTCAGGAACTCGCCGTGATAGCCGATCAGGCCGCGCGACGGGGCATAGAACACCAGGCGGGTCTTGCCGGCGCCCGACGGACGCATGTCCTGCAGCTCGCCCTTGCGCAGCGAGATCTGCTCGACCACGACGCCGGTGTAGGCGTCGTCGACGTCGATCACCACTTCCTCGATCGGCTCGAGGCGCTGCCCGGTGACCGAATCATTCTGGAAGAGAACGCGCGGGCGGCCGACGGCGAGCTCGAAGCCCTCGCGGCGCATGGTCTCGATCAGCACGCCGAGCTGAAGCTCGCCGCGGCCCGCAACCTCATAGGAGTCGGCGTTTTCGGTGTCGGCCACGCGGATGGCGACATTGCCCTCGGCCTCGCGCATCAGGCGGGCGCGGATCATGCGGGTCGTGACCTTGTCGCCTTCACGGCCGGCCAGCGGCGAGTCGTTGACTGAGAAGGTCATGGCGAGCGTCGGCGGATCGACCGGCTGGCCCGGCAACGCCCATTCGACGGCCAGGTCGCAGATCGTGTCGGCAACGGTCGCATTCTTGAAGCCGGCCACGGCCACGATGTCGCCGGCCTCGGCGCTGTCGAGGGCGACGCGCTCCAGCCCGCGGAAGGCCAGGACCTTGGTGACGCGGGTCTGCTCGATCTCGCGGCCCTCGCGGCTCAGCGACTTCAGGACGGTGTTGGGCTTGAGCGTGCCGGAATTGATGCGGCCGGTCAGGATGCGGCCGAGGAACGGATCGGACTCCAGCGTCGTCACCAGCATGCGGAACGGCTTGTCGGCCTCGATATGCGGCGGCGGCACATGGCGCAGGATGAGGTCGAACAGCGGCTCCATGTCCTTGTGCTCAGCCTCGAGCGAGGTCGCGGCCCAACCCTGACGGGCCGACGCGAACAAGGTGGGGAAGTCGAGCTGCTGGTCGTTGGCCTCGAGGGCCGAGAACAGGTCGAACACCTCGTCGTGCACCTGGTGCGGCCGGGCGTCCGAACGGTCGACCTTGTTGATCAGCACGATCGGCCGCAGGCCCAGGCGCAGCGCCTTGCCCAGCACGAACTTGGTCTGCGGCAACGGCCCTTCGGCCGCGTCGACCAGCAGGACCACGCCGTCGACCATCGACAGGATGCGCTCGACCTCGCCGCCGAAATCGGCGTGGCCCGGCGTGTCGACGATGTTGACGCGCGTGCCCTTCCAGACGACCGAGGTCGCCTTGGCGAGGATGGTGATGCCACGCTCACGCTCCAGGTCGTTGGAGTCCATGGCGCGTTCGGCGACCTGCTGGTTCTCGCGGAAGGTGCCTGACTGCTTCAGCAGGCAGTCCACCAGCGTGGTCTTGCCATGGTCGACGTGCGCGATGATCGCGACGTTGCGGATGTCCATAAGATGTTGTCCGGAGGGGGTTTTCTGGGTCGCGCTTATACGCACGCTCTGTGACGGCTGCAAGGCAGGTTGAGGCGGCGTCCTGCCGCTGCCACAGTCGAGCCATGCGCAAGCGCTCGGTCACCATTGACGGCCATCGCACCTCGGTTTCGCTCGAGGATGCCTTCTGGGCCGAGCTTTCGGCCATCGCCGAGCAGCGCGGCCTGTCGCTGAACGCCCTGGTGGCGGAGATCGACCATGGTCGTGATCCGGGCAATCTTTCCAGCGCCCTGCGTCTTTTCGTGCTCGACGACCTGCGCAAACGAACGATCAGTCGAGTCTGAAGCCTTTGCCGCGCACGAATGCGCCGAAATCAGCCCGGTCCGGCACTGAATATTGCCGCACCTTGTCTTCCGACCAGCCGTATTCCGGGTCCTCGCCGAATTTTTCGACGTGGCGCTGCTGGGCATAGGGCTGCACGGCCCGGCGGCGCTTGTCGTAGGCCGCGACCTTCTCCCTGAGGCCCTCCTCGTCGTAGCGGTCGTGATGGACCGTGACGTCGAGTCCCAGGCGCGGGCTCATCACCCCGGCGAAGGACGGCCAGCCGACGCCGAGCCCGGCGACCGGGAAAACATGATCGGGCAGGCCCAGGAGCTTCGAGACTTCGGCGCTTTTGTTGCGCAGGGTGCTGATCGGACAGGTCCCCAGGCCGACCCGGTCGGCGGCGGCGACGAAGGTTCCGAGCACGATGGCGGCATCGACCGCGGCGTTGAAGAACGGGTCGAGGTGATCGTTGACATAGGGCCGGCCGCGCCAGTCGAAGGCGAGCCGCTGGCGGCGGTTGTTTCCGCAGAACACCAGGATCGCCGGCGCCGCCTTCATCCAGGGATTGCCCGGCGCCAGCTCGTCGAGCACGGCGCGCTGGGCCTTGTCCCTGACGACGACGATGTCGGCCTGCTGCAGGTCGGACTTGGACGGCGCCGACAGGGCCACCGCGCAAAGCGTGTCGAGCAGCACCGGATCGACCGGCTTGTCGAGATAGCGGCGCATGACGCGGCGGTTGGCCATGTCGGCCAGGACATCGACGCCTTGCGGCGCCTCCGTGAGCGCGGGCGCGGAACCGAACCGCGCTTTCAGCACGGACAACAGACGATCGAGCATGAGCTCCTCTAGCGGCCGAAGATATTGGGAATGGGCAATGGGATGTTGGGGATCGGCGAACGTTGCTGGCCGCCACTCTGGCCCCCGCCCTGCCCCGGGATCAAGTTGCCGATTCCGGGGATGTTGCCCACGCCCGGCAGGGTGTTGACCATGCCCGCCGGATCCCGGGCCGTGCCGCGCGTGACGCTGAGTGACGGCGAGGACAGCGCCCCACGCGCCGTCGTGATGATGTAGGGAGCCGAGGGATCCTCGGCGATCATGAAGTTGATCGTGGTGTCGGTCGACGACTCCCTGAGATTGGTACGCGTCGAGATGTTGGCGGTGGCACGGTTGCCCTGAACCTGCAGACCCCGGTCAGTGAGCACACCGCCGGCGATGTCGATGCGGCCGCTGATCGGGCTGTCGTGATTGACGAAGCGATTGAGGACCAGCTGGACCGCGTTCAGCAGGGCGGTCGGGCTGAGACCGCGCTGGCCGACGATGCCCAGCGCACTGCCGAGCGTATTGTCGATCACGCCGCTGGCCGCACCGGCCAGGGCGCCGCCGATGAATCGCAGCGCCTCGTCGGCGCCGACGAAGATGTGGCCGCCGAGGTTGGCGCCGCCAGCCAGCGAGCTGCGCAGCTGCTCGGAGGTCGTGCCGCTCCCCCGCACCGAGATGCCGGTGGCGTTCAACCTGCCGTCGATGGTCACCCTGATGCTGCTGCCGAACTGGTTGCTGCCGCGCGTGCTGCGCAGCATCTCGCCCAGCCCGATGCCGGTGGCTTCGCCCTTGAGATCGACCGCGAGCGCCGGCTGGCTGGCATTGACGACGCCCGAGAAGTCGAGCGAGCCGCCGTAGAGCGAGCCTTTGAAATGCGAGAGGGTGAGCACACCGTCCTTCAAGGTCGCCGCCAGGTCGGCATTGCCGATACGCAGCGGCGGGCTGATGAGGGTCGCGGCCACCAGCCTGAAGTTTCCGTCGAAGCTGCGCAGTGGGCCGGTATTGATCGCGTTGGCTGCTGCCTGCTGACCGCGCGGCGTCGTACGCGATGACGGAGCATCGCTGCCGCCGATCTTGTCGAGGTCGAGCACGTTGGCCTTGAGGTCGGCCGTGATGTTCGGCCGGTTGCCAAGCGTCGCCTCGATCGAACCATCGAGGGTCTGGCCGTTCAAGGTCAGGCTGCCCTTGTACGCCGCCGACTTCGGTGCGCCCTGGGCTGCGCCGGGCAACGACAGCGTGCCGGTCGCGCGCAAGCTCTGGCCGGCGGCGTTCACGGCGAACTCGCGCAGCGCGACCTGCTCCAGGCTGCCCGCCACGCCGCCCGAAGCCGTCACTGCCCCCAGCCCGGCGGGCGTAGCACCGACGAGCTTCAGCACGCGGTCCATGTCCGGCGCCTCGAAATTGAAGGCGATGTCGGGCCGCGGCTGGGCGGCGTTGTAGTTGGCGACGGTGCCGCGCACCGCGAGCCGCGCGCCCGCGAGGTTGGAGACCTTGACGTCGTTCAGCCGGAGCGTGTCGCCACGCAGCGCGACGTCGACATCGATGCCGCCGATCGTCTCCTTGTTCCAGATCAGCCTGGCGATCCTGGCTTTCAGGCCGACCGTCGGGCCAACGCCGCGGGCCGCTGCCGTCGTCGGCGCCGCTGCACCGGCCGCTGGCTTCCTGTCGGCAGGCGTCGCCGTCAGGTAGGAATCGAGGTCGAGCGTGTCGAGATTGACCTGCATGACGACCGACAACGGCACGCTGAAGGTCACCGTGATGCCGCCGCTGCCCTTCAGGTCATCGAGCTCGAAGACGGCGTCGCTCACCTGCACGTTGCCGCCGTCCGACGACATCCGGCCCTTCAGGCTGATGCGCTGAAGCTTGTTCGCCGGCACCGACGAGACGTCGACGGCGAGCCAGGCCAGCGTCTCGCGCAGCTTCGGGCCGACCAGGCTGAAGTCGCCGGCGACGGTCGGCCGGTTGGGATCGCCCGACATGGTCGACCGGGCCTGCAGGGCCAAGTCGCCCGGCAGCGTGGCGGTGAGCTTGGGCACCGCGACGACACCGCGGCGCGCGTCCAGTTCCAGCGCGATGTTGCGCACCGGTTGCTTGTTGTATACCACCTCGCCGATCTCGAAGGAGAGCTTGGCGGTGATCGTCGCGAGCAGGCTGGGGCCGGCGGGCGGCGCGGGGGTCGCCGTGGCGCCGGCCGGTGGCGGCGTCGCTGGAGCGGCGGCCGCAGCGGGCTTCGCCATCGCGGCCAGCCAGCGGTCGAGGTCGAGCCGGTCGGCCGCGAGCTTGCCCTCGATCGCCAGCGCGGGCTTCAAGGTCAGCGTCAGCGAGCCGCCGGCATTGTCCTGGCCCAGCGCCAGCTTGAAATCCTTGATCGAGATCGCCGTCTGCGAGGCATCGACGGCGCCGTCGAAGGTGAACTTGCCGGCGAGCAAGGGCGGCAGATCGGGCTGCGGCCGGCCGGTCATCTTGATCAGCGTGTCGGCGAACCCGATCAGGTTGTCCGACGAGCTGGAAGCGAGGCCGATAAGCCGCGCGTTGGGCCCGAGCTCGCTCAGCTTGCCCTTGAAGCCGAGCTTGCCGCCCGCCTCCAGGGCGAGGTCGACGGCGTGGCCGTCGGCCGCCTTGGCGCCGACCGACAGATCGAGCTTGAGCGGCGCGCCGTTGATCGTGGCCGAGCCCGCGATCGAGTAAGGCCCGTCGAGCGAGCGCACCGAGGCGCTGAAACTGGCCTTCTCGGCCACGATCGAGATGCCGGCCTTGGAATCGCTGAAGATCAGCGTGCCGTTCTCGATGGTAAGGCGGCCGAGCGACAGCGGTCTGGGCGAATCGGGCTTGGGCGCGGCGGGCTTGGCTTCGGCGACAGAGGGTGCGAACTCCCAGTTCGGCTTGCCCTCGGCGTTGATCTCCAGAACGATCTTGGGCTCGATCAGGGTCACTTCGCTGACCTCGATGCTGCCGCTCAGCAGGGCGCCGAGCGACGGCTTCACCGTGACGGTCTTGACCTCGACCATGTTGGGGTTCTTCGACCCCGCCACGTTGAAGAATTTCACGCCGCTCACGGTCACGGTCGGCGTCGGAAGGATCGACAGCGAGATCGGGCCGCTGATGACGAGCTCGCGTCCAGTCACCTTCTTGACCATTGCCGCGATCTCGGGTTTGCGGCCATTGAGGTCGATCAGGCTGGGCAGGGCCAGCAGCACCACGATCAACAGGCTGACAACGCCACCGGCGCCAATCAGAACTCTCTTGCGCGTGGTCGATGTCATGGAAACGCTCCCGCTGCCTGACGACGAACACTAGCGCATCGACGCGCGGCACGGCATAGACATCTGGGGATAGTCAGGACGACGTGGCCATGGCGGAGATCGTGAACCTGCGTCGCGCTCGCAAGGACAAGGCGCGGCAGCAACGCGAGAGCGAGGCGGAGGCCAACCGTCGGCGCTTCGGCCGCACCAAGGCCGAGAAGGCCGCCGACAAGGACGCCCGCGAACGCGCGGAGCGCGACATAGGCGGCAAGAAGATCGATCGCGACTAGCTGGCGCAGCGATCAGCGAGCCGGACGGTTGATCGCCAGGCGCTCGAAGAAGGCGCGCGTGCCCTGGTCGGCGCCCGGGCCGGCGACGGCGCGCACGTTAGTCAGCTCGAGGCGCTGTCCCGAATCGGCATCGATCAGCACCGGCTCGAGCGGCCGGCCGTCGCCGCGGTCGACCAAGTCCATCGGCTTGCCGCTGCGCGCGGCGGCGCCATAGCGGTCGCCCCACTGCTTCAGCCCGACGATCACCGTGAACAGCGCCGCTCCCTTGTCGGTCAGGCGGTATTCGTGGCGTAGCGGACGCTGCCGGTAGGCGGTCTTGCGGAAGATGCCGGCCTCGACGAGTTTCTTCAGTCGCGCCGTGAGAACATTTCGGGCGATACCAAGATTCTCCTGGAAGTCGTCGAAGCGACGCACGCCGTAGAAGGCGTCGCGCACGATGAGGAGAGTCCACGGCTCGCCGACGACGTCGAGCGCCGAGGCGATCGAGCAGTTCATCTGTTCGTAGGATGTACGCCGCATGGCGGGAAAGTATAGGCTCGCCAAGACAACACGCAATCTTGGCCAGGTATGCGAAAATCGTGGTCTCAATTGCAGTCGAAAAAGAAATGCAGCGGCAGCCTCATGGCTTCCTCGCCGGCATGGTGCGCAGCACGAAGTAGCCCAACACGGCCGAGAGCAGCGAGCCCGCGAGCACGCCCAGCCGTACCTCGGCCTCGCGCACTGCATCGTCGGGAAAGGCGAGGCTGCCGATGAACAAGCTCATCGTGAAGCCGATTCCGCCCAGGATGGCCACACCGTAAAGAGTGCGCCACGTGGCGCCCTGCGGCAGGCGAGCGACGCCGAGCACGATCAGCAGGCCCGCCCCCAGCACGATGCCGATCTGCTTGCCGACGAACAGGCCGGCCATGATGCCGAGCGGCAGCGGTGCGACAAGGCTCGACAGCGACAGGCCGCCGAGCGGCAGGCCGGCATTGGCGAAGGCGAAAACCGGCATGATGAGCCACGCCGACCACGGCTTGATCACATGCTCCAGCCGGATGGCGGGCCGCCTCTCGTCGGGCTCGCCGGCCGACTTGAGGGGGATGAACATCGCCAGCACGACGCCGGCCAGCGTGGCGTGCACGCCCGACTTCAGGACCGAGATCCAGAGCAATGCGCCCAGCAGCAGGTAGGGCAGCAGGCGTCGCACGCCGGCAAAGTTGAGGATCGCCAGGCCAACGATGAACAGCGCGGCGAGGCCCAGCGCCACGGGCGAGAGGTCGCTGGTGTAGAAGATCGCGATGACGACGATCGAGCCGAGATCGTCGACAATAGCAAGCGTGGTCAGGAACACCTTCAGCGTCAACGGCACACGGCTGCCCAGCGCCGCCAGCACGCCGAGCGAGAAGGCGATGTCGGTGGCGGCAGGGATCGCCCAGCCCCTGAGCGTGCTGGGATCGCCCCAGTTGACGGCGACATAGACCAGCGCCGGCACGGCCATGCCGCCCGCCGCGGCGACCACCGGCAAGGCCACCTGCGAGGGCTGCGACAGCGCGCCCTCGATGACCTCGCGCTTGATCTCGAGCCCGACCACCAGGAAGAACACGGCCATCAGGCCGTCGTTGATCCACAGCAGGACCGACTTGTTGAGCACGATCGGCCCCAGCGAGAAGCCGAAGCGGGTCTTGAGCAGACTGTCGACGGCCGAGGCGAGCGGCGAGTTCGCCAGGACAAGGGCGGCGACGGCAGCGACCAGCAGCGGCATGGCCGACGCTGCCTCGCTGTCGATGAATTCCCTCAGGCGATTGCGCTCAGCCAAATCCGTCTCTCCGAACAGCAAAACGCCCGGGCCTTGCGGCCCGGGCGCCTTGTCGAACCGTCGCCCTTCGCTATTCGCGTTCCTGGCCGAGGAAGCTCATCAGGAACTGGAACAGGTTCACGAAGTCAAGGTAGAGGCTTAGCGCGCCGAAGATCGCGACCTTCTCGGCGACATCCGAGCCCCAGGCGTCGGCATACTGTTCCTTGATCTTCTGGGTGTCGTAGGCGATCAGGCCCGAGAAGATCAGGACGCCGGCGACCGAGATGATGAAGCTCATCGTGCCCGACGGCCAAAACATGTTCACCAGGCTGGCCAGGATGAGGCCGACCAAGCCCATGAACAGGAACTTGCCCATCGCCGTCAGGTCGCGCTTGGTCGTGTAGCCGTAAAGGCTCAACGCACCGAAGGCAGCCGCGGTGATGAAGAAGGTGCGGGCGACCGACGCGCCGGTGTAACGGAACAGCAGCAGCGACAGGCTAACGCCCATCAACGCCGTGACCGCCCAGTACACTGCCTGCACCGCGCCGACGCTCATCTGCTGAGCGCGGAACGAGACCAGCAGCAACAGGCCGAGCGGCGCGAAGATCGCGACCCAGCCCAGCACGTTCAAGCCGACGACCCGTGTGCCCTGAACCTGGAAGAACAGCGCGGCGAGTTCGCTGAAGTTGAACAGCGCGAAGGCGACGATGCCCGACAGCGCCAGGCCCGAAGCCATGTAGTTGTAGACACGCACCATGTGGGCACGCAGGCCGACATCGAATGCCGCCTGGTCCGCGACCGTGCCGTTACGGCCAAAGGTGCTGAAGTTGGGATTTGCCATGTGTGGTCCTAGCCTCCAGAGGGGCCTCATTGCCGAGCCCCTTCGGCGGGTAATTTGGGGTCTCAGACGGTGTGAATCAAGCGCCTAAACGCTTTGTAATTATTACGAGTTACTTTCAGCGGACGGGACTCTTCCTGCCTATTCGTTGCGCAACAGCGCCAGCGGTCTCTGCCGCAATGCCGCCAAAGTGCCGGCAAGGCCGAACGCGAGCGTCAGGGCCATGGCGCCCAATGCCACTGCGACCGCCACCGTCGGCAGGAAGGTCCAGTCGAGCCCCATCAGCCGGCGTACGACGAGATAGGCGCCAAGGGTCCCCACGCCCAGCGCCGCCAGCGCCGTGGCAAGACCAAGTGCCGCGAACTCCCAGGCGAAGATGCCGGCGATGCGGGCGCGCGTGGCGCCCAGCACCTTCATGACCACGGCCTCGTGCACGCGCCGCTGCTGGGTCGCCAGCATCGCGCCGGCCAGAACAAGCACGCCGGCCAGGATGCTCAGGAAGCCAATGACTCGGCTCGCCAGTCCGATGTTGCCCAGCACGTTCGCCGCCGTCTCGATGGCGTCGCGGATGCGCACCACGGTGACGTTGGGGAACTGGTCGGTGACGGTCTTGAAGATCGCATCCTCGGCCTCGGGCGTGGCCTTGACCGTGGCGAGGAAAGTGTGCGGCGCCTTGTCCAAAAGGCCGGGCGAGTAGACGAACACGAAGTTGATGGCGAGCGTCGTCCACTCGATGCGCCGCAGCGAGGCGATCCTCGCATCGATGTCGCGGCCCAGCACGTTCACCGTGATGGTGTCGCCGAGGCCGAGGCCGAATGCCTTGGCCAGCCCCTCGTCGAACGAGATGAGCTGCTCCGGCCCGCGATAGTCGGCCGGCCACCATTCGCCGGCGACGATGCGCGAGCCCTCGGGCGGCGTCGCCGAGTAGGTGACGCCGCGGTCGCCGTCGATCGCCCAGCGCGCATCCGAGGGCACCGCGACCTCGTTCACCGGCTTGCCGCCGATCTTGGTGATGCGCCCGCGCAGCGACGGCACCTTGTCGAGGCGCCCAGCGCCCGGGATGGCGGCCACCGCCTTCTCGAAAGCCTCGATCTGGGTCGACTGGATGTCGACGAAGAAGAAGGCCGGCGCATCGCTCGGGATGCGCTTGGTGATCTGCTCGCGCAGGTTCCCCTCGATCAGCGCCGTCGCCACCAGCACGGTGAGGCCGAGCCCGAGCGACAACATCACGATCGGCGTGGGCGCGCCCGGCCGATGGAGGTTGGCGAGCGCCAGCCGCAGCCCCGCGAACCTGGGCTTGCCCGCGCGCGCCGCAAGCCACATCAGGCCCCGCGCCAGCAAAGGAAAGGCGATGAAAGCGCCGATCGCGCCCAGCACGAACCAGCCGGCGATGCGCCGGCTGTCGGCGGTGAAGACGGTGAAGGCCGCGAGCGACAGCGCCACGGCGCCGATCAGCAACGTATCGCGCCACACCAGGCGGCCGCCGTGGACGACCGCGCCGCGCATCAAGGTCGCCGCCGACACGCGCCGCGCGCGCAGCAGCGGCATCAGGGCGAACAGCAGCGAGACCAGCAGGCCGAAGATCGCGGCGACGGTGAGCGGCCAGGCATAGAGCGCCACCCGCGCCCGCACCGGCAGGATGTCGGCGATCACCGACTGGGCGACGTACGGCAGGCCGGCGCCGACCACCAGCCCCGCCACCACGCCGACCAGCGCCAGCGCCGAGAGCTGGATGAGATAGGTCGAGAAGACCAGGCGCTCGGGCGCCCCCAGGCATTTCAAGGTGGCAATGGTGCGCAGCCGGCCGGCCAGGAAACTCGAGATGGCGTTGCCCACACCGACGCCGCCGACCAGCAGCGAGCTGAGCCCGATCAGGCCGATGAACTGGGTCAGCCGGTCGAGCCAGAAACGGATGCCGCCGCCGGCCTCGGCCAGGCCTCTCACCCGCCAGCCGGCATTGGGGAATTTACTCTTCAGGCCCTCGATGACGGCGACGTCGGAGACGCCGGGCGGCAGGCGCAGGCGATATTCGTAGTTCAGCAGGCTGCCGGGCTGGACCAGCCCCGACGCCGACACCGCCTCGTAGGGGATCATGAGGCGCGGCCCCAGGCTCGCGAAAGCGTTCAGGCCGCGATCGGGCTCGCGCAGGATGATGCCGCGCACCTCGACGGCGACGTCGCCCACCTTCACGCGCTCGCCCAGCGCCATGTTCATGCGGCGCAGCGCCGACTCCTCGACCACCGCGCCCCACACGCCGTTCTTCTCGGCCAGCGCATCGGCAAGCGTCATGCCGTCCTTGAGATCGATGCTGCCATAGAGCGGATAGCTTCGCTCGACCGCCTTGAGCTGAACCAGAGTCGCCCGACCGTCCGGCTTGGCCGGCCGCGCCATGGCGCGACTGTCGATCCAGCGCACGAGCTCGCCGCGCGACTTCATGTAGTCGATCTGCTCCGGCGTGGCCTCGCGATAGAGCAGCGAGATCGCGACGTCTCCGCTCAGGATCTCGCGGGCGTCGGCGCGCAGTCCTTCTTCGACGGCGCGGCTGAACGACAGGATGGCCGCGATCGCGGCCACGCCCAGCCCCAGGCAGGCGATGAACAGGCGAAAGCCGCCGAGCCCGCTGCGCATCTCGCGTCGGGCGAGGCGGAAAGCGAGGTTCATGCTCTCTCCGTCATCCCGAGCGAAGCCGAGCGTAGCGAGGCGTAGTCGAGGGACCTTTCTTGTGGATGCGTCGACAAAAGAGGTCCCTCGACTGCGCCGCCCTGCGGGCGGCTTCGCTCGGGATGACGGGACTGGCTCATTGCGCGGCCAGCGCGGCGGCCGTGCGCTCGTCGCCGACCACCAGGCCGTCGGCGATGCGCAGGATGCGATCGCAGCGCTCGGCCAGCGCCAGGTCGTGGGTGATCAGGATCAGCGTCGTGCCGTCGGCGCGCGCCAGCTCGAACAGCAGGTCCATGACCTGCTTGCCGGTGGCGCCGTCGAGATTGCCGGTCGGCTCGTCGGCCAGCAGGAGCTTGGGCCGGCTGACGAAGGCACGGGCGACGGCGACGCGCTGCTGCTCGCCACCCGACAGCTGCGCCGGATAGTGGCCGATGCGATGGCCGAGCCCGACGCGCTTCAGCGCCGCCTCGGCGAGCTCGAAGGCGTCGGCGCGGCCGGCGAATTCCAGCGGCAGCGCCACGTTCTCGTGCGCGGTCATGGTGGGAATCAGGTGGAAGCCCTGGAAGACGATGCCGATATGGTCGCGCCGGAGCCGCGCCCGGGCGTCGTCGTCCAGCGGCCCGAGATCCTGGCCCGCCACCTCGACGCGGCCCGAGCTGGCGCGCTCCAGGCCGCCCGCCACCATCATCAGGCTCGACTTGCCGGCGCCCGAGGGGCCGACGACGGCCGCAATTTCGCCAACGGCGATGTCGAGAGTGACGCCGCGCAGGATATTGACCGTGCCGGCATCGCTTGCCATGTCGAGATGGACATCCGAAAGGCGAACAATAGGCTGCTTGGCGATGGGCCGGCTGGCGTGGGACAGGGCGGTCAAGCGGGCTCCGGAAGAGAGAGCATGAATTTCCGTACTGGATATGGTCGTTTTGCGGCGATGGTCAATTCGCTGCTGATCGCGATTTTGTGCCTTTCGGCAGCCCATGCACAAACTGCGCCCGCTGCCCCCGTAAAGCTCGCCATCCTGGGCGACAGCTTGGCGGCGGGTTACGGCGTCAGTCCGGCCCAGGCGATGCCTGCCAAGCTCGAGGCCGCCCTGAAGAAAGCCGGCCGCAACGTCACTGTCATCAATCACGGCGTGTCGGGCGACACAACGGCGGGTGGCTTGCAGCGCATCGACTGGATGCTGGCCGACAAGCCCGACATCGTCATGGTCGAGCTCGGCGCCAACGATGCGCTGCGCGCCACCGACCCCACGGTCACCGAGAAGAACCTCGACGCCATCATCGGCAAGCTCAAGGAGGCCGGCGTCACGGTGTGGCTGGCCGGCATGCTGGCGCCGCGCAACTACGGACCCGAATACGCCAAGCAGTTCGACGGCATCTACCAGCGGCTGGCCGAAAAACACGGCGTGCCCCTCTATGCCTTCTTCCTCGACGGCGTGGCGCAGGATCCAGCGCTCAACCAGGGCGACGGAATCCATCCGAACCCTGCGGGCGTCGACGTGATCGTCGAGCGCATCCTGCCTTTCGTGACCAAGAACCTGGACGATAATGCGTCTGTTCGTCGCCCTGCCCGTCCCTGAAGAGGTCGCCGACGACCTTGTCGCGCTGCAGTCGGGCGTGCCCGACGCGCGCTGGCAGCCGGCGGAGAACTTCCACGTCACGCTGTGCTTCGCGGGCGAGGTGCAGGGCGGCACCATGCGCGACTTCGAGGAGGAGTTGTCCGACATCGCTGGTCCGCCCTTCTCCGTCGCCATCGCCGGCGTCGAACAGTTCTCGAGCGGCAAGCAGCCGCGCGCCCTGGTCGCCACCGTCGAGAGGAGCGACCGGCTCGACTGGCTGCAGCAGAAGGTGTCGACCGTGGCGCGCAACTGCGGCATCGAGGTCGAGCGCCGCAAGTTCCGCCCGCACGTGACCCTGGCGCGCTTCGGCAGCAGCACGGAGACCGGGCACCATCTGGCGCAGTTCATGGCGAACCATTCGACCTTCAAGGCCGGCCCCTGGATCGCCGACCATTTCGCGCTCTACTCGAGCCGCAGCGGACGAAGCGGTTCCGTCTATACGGAAGAAGCAGCGTACGGGCTGACCTTCTAGTTCTGCGGTAAATTTTCGCCATCCGCTATCGAAGGCGGATACCGAACTTGGCCATGTCTTCCGAAATGTCGGGCTTCAGCGCTTGCGCTGCGACGATGTCTCCGTCGCCACCCCGCAAGTCGCCTTTCATGTGCTTGGCAACGCCGCGGCCGAAAAGGGCATAGGCATCGTCCGGATTCTCTCGCAGTCTCGAATTGTAATCCGCAATTGCCGCCTCGTAGCGCCGAAGCTTCAGGTAGACGAAGGCTCGCGATCCGAGCGCGCCGGGATTCTTGGGTTTCAGATGTAGCGCCTCGTTGCAGTCGGCCATCGCCGGCTCGAGCTGATCCAAGACGCCTCTTGCGAAACATCGGTTGCTGAACGCCAGCGGACTGGCCGGGTTGAGCCTGATTGCCTCGTCAAAGTCCTGGATGGCGCGTTCATAGCGAGCGAGAGCGGCATACGTGGTGCCTCGACTATTGAAGGCATCGGCATCCAGTGGATTGATCGTCACGGCTTTATCGTAGTCCTCGAGCGCCTGGGCATATTCACCCTTGTCGTCGTGGGCGTTTCCTCGAGTCTTGAAGGCGGCCGCGAGATCTGTCCGGTCCGCCGGGCCTCGCGAAATGACTGCGGAACAACTCGCAATCACATGGTCCGGCAGGCTTTCCGTGAAACATCTCTTCACAAGCTGGTCATAGTCTTGCGTGCGCGCCATTCCGGCGATCCCCGACGACAGGGCGCTCGCCAAGACAACCAGGACAGCCGGCTTCAAAGGCATTTACCAAGCGTGTCATATCTATCACCGGCCGAGCATGATCTGGATCAAGGCCGCCGGCGTTGCTTGCGCCATCCTGCGCCCCTTCACGACGACAGGAGGCGGCCATGGGGTACAAGACCATCCTGGTACATTGCGACGCCGATCCGAGGATTGCCCATCGGCTGGCCATCGCGGTCGAGTTGGCCAAGCGCGATCAGGCCCATCTCGTCGGCGTGCACGTCCAGGAACCGTTCGAAGCGCCGCCCATGTTTGCCGGGAGCGCGGCCATGGGTAATCTGTTCGCCCTCTTCGAAGAGACGGCAAAGACAAATCTCGCTGCCGCCGAGGCGGCCTTCGCCAAGGCCGTGAAGGGAACTGAGTTGAAGACGGCATGGCGATCCGAAGACGGCTACATCGATGCACGCCTGCCCGTTCATGCGCGTTACGCCGACCTTTTGGTGCTCGGCCAATCTGATCCGAGTGCACCGTCTTTCGCGCCGCTCGATCTGCCTGAAACCATGGCACTGTCGACCGGTCGGCCGGTATTGGTGGTGCCGCATGTCGGCGCGCCGGCAGAGTGCGGCAAGACCATCATGCTGTGCTGGAATGCGAGCCGCGAGAGTGCCCGTGCGGCCTCGGATGCGTTGCCGCTCTTGCAGGCCGCCTCCAAGGTCATCGTTCTCTGCGTGGATGCGCGCTCCTCCAACTATGGCCACGGCGCCGAGCCGGGCGCCGATGTCGCGGCGTGGCTGACACGGCATGGCGTCAAGGTGACGGTGCAGCGCGACGTGGCGGCCGACTCAGGTGTCGGCAGCGTGATCCTGTCGCGCGCCGCCGACCACGGAGTCGACCTCATCGTGATGGGCCTGTACGGCCATTCCCGGTTGCGCGAACTGGTGCTCGGTGGCGCGAGCCGTACCCTGCTCGCCAACATGACGGTTCCCGTTTTGATGTCGCACTGAAGGCACCGGTGTTTCAGCGCAGGTGCTGCCACAGATCACATTCCTCGTCGTCGGGATCCAGCTCCAGCCCCCTGAAGTCGCCGCGGGATACCAGGCCGACGATTCCGCCATTCTTGACCAGCGGCACGTGTCGAAAGCCGCCCTCCGCCATCATGCGCAAGGCGTCGACGGCGGTCTGGTCGGGCAACATCGTCCTGGGATCCGGTGTCATGACCTCGGCGAGGCGGGTGCTGTGCGGGTTGCGTCGCTGCGCCAGGACCCGGCACACCGCGTCGCGCCCGGTGAAGATTCCAACCAGTCGGCCGGTCACGCCCGTCACGAGCACCGACCCGGCCTGATGGAGACGCATCTGGTCGCAGGCGTCGACCACGCTGGCGGTCTCGTCCATCGTGATCGGATGGTGGTGCAGGGTCACGACGGAGAATTTTCGCACAAGCCCCTCCGCGCATCGGTCAGCCGTGCGCATGCTGCGCGCTTTCTGGCGTCGCCGGCTTGATCAGGATCAACGCTCGCCCGGCGACGACGGCCCAATCTTTCGGACCGCCGTTCAACACCGGGAACAGACCATGCTTCGCCGCCTTGCTTGCGCCATCGCCTTCATCCCGTCTTTTGCCACCGCGCAGGATGCGCAGCAGGGGCGCGAGATCGCCCTGCGATGGTGTTCGTCGTGTCACGTGGTGGAGCGAACGGCGACCTCGGCGCCGGCCAACGGTCTGCCGACCTTCCCCGGCATCGCCGCCAAGCCTGGCTTGTCGGCTGATCAACTGCGGGCGGCAATGAACCCGCAGCACAGCCGCATGCCCGATCTCGCGCTCAGCAAGCGCCAGCAGGACGATCTCATCGCCTACATCTACAGCCTTCGCGCAAAGTGATCGATGGCGCCCTGAGTGGCGGGTAAATGCTTCAGTCGTCCGATCGGCTCGACGAGCCTCCAAGCCCCTGCAGATCGCCTGTGTTGGCCCGTCGACGGTCCTCGAGCTCCGGAAAGCTGCGCGCAACCGTCTGTTCCAGGAGGGCCAGTTCACTCTGCAGCGGCGGCGTCCGCGCCGCCGGCAACCGGTCGACGAGATGTTCGAGCATGGCCCGGAGACGGCGAACGACCTGCATGCTGGACGCCCCGTACTGGCGCACCTCGGTGACCGCCAGATCGACGATATCGTCCCAATCGGGCGTCGGAAAGACGAGCCGAAGCGCATTGCTCCTGTCATAGACCCGCGCATTGTCGAGGTTCTTCTGCCCCGCATAACGCAGCAGGCGATGTATTTGATCGATGGCCAGTACAGCCGTCGTCGGATCGTTGACGGCCGGCGACAGGGCGCGCGACGCGACGTCGACCACGATCCGGAAGGCAAACATCGGATCCTGGCGCATCGTGCGCTCCGGCCCAAAGGCGACCAGCGCGTTGATCGAGCCTTCGCTCACTCGCCCCTCTGGCGGATAAATGCGTGCCAGCGGGTCTCCGGTCGAGACGAAATCCCCTATCTGCGGAATGAGCTCGATCGTGCAGCCGGCCTTCGTCGCCAGAGCCGCAAGTTCGCGGCTGCCAAAGGCCAGGAACGTGCCCGACGGACCGGTCCGCCCGACGACGCGGCTTGGAAGTCCCACAAGCTCGTCGATCGTTCCCCGGCTTTCCGATCGCGCGGGGTCGAAGGCGCCCTGATAGACACTGTCCATGGCATCCTTGCCGTCGGCGAAGACCTTTTGCAGGATCGTGACCGGCCGCAGACCGAGGCCGACCTCCTCGACGAACCAGAAGAACACCGCGATGGCCGAGATGTTGCCGGCAATCGCAAGGATGATCAGGCCGGCATGGCGAGACTGGTCGGTCGTGTTGGCCATGGCAACCATGGTGATTCCGAAGGCAAAGACGAAGACGCTGGCAGCGACCTTCATTTCCCAGCGGCTGAACGTCATTCTGATGATGCGCGGCGTGATCTGGCCACTGGCGAGCTGAACGGCCAGCAACAGCGCAGAGACGGCGTACACCATGAACGTCAGCATCGAAGACGCGAAAGCGGCCATGGAGGCACGCATGCCCTCAACATCACCTTGGTCGAAGCGTGGCCAGTGCGGATCGGGAACGAGCCACAGGACGAGCTTGCCGGTCAGCCAGGCCGCCAGAAGGGCAAGCGACGGGAACAGCCAGAACGATGTCCTGACGAACTCGTGCAGGCGGTAGCGGGCAAGCCAGCTCATGTCGTTCGCCGCGGGCCGATCGCGGCCGTGCCTCTGCCGAGCCAACGCGACGCCAGCCACGTCACTCCGAGGGTCAAGGGTACGCCAAGCGCCACCATGACCGTCGTGCGCGGATCGGGATCGGCCACGAGCAGCGGGGCAAGAGCAGCACCCAGATTGCGCGTGCAGGCGCCGAGACTGACGACGCTGCGTCGCGCCGGCGGCAGGCCGACGGCAAGCAAGTAACCGCGACGGTCAGCACCTTCTCGGCCGCCGGCCGATGAACCGCGCGCAGGGCCATGCCGACGCCCATGGGCAGCACCAGCAGAATCAGCAGGGGACGCGCTACGGCCCAGGCTTCGATCGACAGGCCAGGCACGATCACGGGCACGCCGAGCGGCATCATCAGGACAGTGCCCAACGCTGCGACAAGCATGAACGCCGCCGTGTAGGAAAGATCACCGCCGGCCCGCCGCACCATCATCGGCAGAAAGGGCGCCGCCGGCGCCAGCGACATCAACAGCAGCCCGACCGCATAGGGCTCCGCCATCGGCAGGGCACGAACGATGACGATCGCCAGCGCCGGTGCAAACAGCCAGTCGACGACCATGACGACCAGGAGGAAGCGCCGGTCTCGCAACGGCGCGAGCGCGGCCCGGGCGTCAATCTCGAGGCCGATTGCCATGAGGTTGCCTACCATGAACAGGATCACGGCGGGCCGGATGGCAATCTCTGCGATGTCTAGAATCTCTTTCATCATCGATCGCCCGCCGGCGCCGGCGCGGCGCGACCTGGTCGTGACCCGTCATGTGCAGCCCTTACACCTTCGAGCGCGCTGGCGGTGCTTCCTTCACAGGACACGGTCTTGGTCACTCCATCGCGGCGGCCTTGATCCGGCCTTGCCGGATCGCCTTCACGAAAGTCCGGTAGTCGCGCTCACCCTGGTCTGCGTATTCGACGGCAAAGTCGGCAATTGCGTCGTCGAACACCTCGCTCGCTCCCATGTAACCCGCGATCATGGCGGCATCGCCGGACCGGGCATGCGCTCGCGCCAGCGCCCAGGCGCAGACGCGGCCATAAGCCCTTAGGTCGCCGGCATCGAAGCTCTCGATGATCGCGCCCACCTTCATGTCGCGAAGCTGGCGGATGTAGCGATCGCGGCCGTCCTTGCCGCGAGTCCAACCGAGGAACAGGTCGCTCGCCGATTGCATCAGGCGCTGCCCGACGACCACGCGCTGGCCATGGTTGGCATGAAGGCTCTTGCCGACATACGGCTCCAGCACGGAGGGCACGGCTTCCTTGACCTGCAGGAAGATCGGATCGTCGTCCGCCGCCATGAACAGGGCGACGGCGCATACGCGACCCACGCTGCCGACGCCGACGACCTTCACGGCGAGATCGCAGAACTGGAAGCGGTCGAACAGGACGCGCACATGCTCGCCGAGGGACTGGCGGTACTGTGCGATGGAGTCCTTGTAATTCGACTCGAGCCCCGGCGCCTGCTCGGCCGTCGGATGGAAGATGAGAGGTGGATCGTCCTTGATCAGCGGTCGCACGCCGCGATGCTCGGCGAGCTTGGGAAACAGGTATTCCGGGACATTCTTTTCCCCGACCGCCTCCAGCCGTTCCCGGATCTGGGCGCGGCGCTCCTCTGAGTCCATCGCCTTCAGGAAACGATCGACATCGATCGCATCGTACCAGACGTCGAGCGATCGCATTTCGGCATAGTCCGCCATGTGCTCGCGGTAGGAACAGGCGGCGGCTCGCGCGGCGCGGATCGCATCGCTTTCGGGAAGGCGGATCTGCCGGCCGGCCACCACCAGGCTGGCCGCGAGTCGCTTGAGATCCCATTCCCAGGGGCCCGGCAGCGTCTCGTCGAAGTCATTGATGTCGAAGATGACGCGTCGTTCCGGGGTTGCGAACCCGCCGAAATTCAACAGGTGGGCATCACCGCAGGCCTGCACCCGAATCCCGGAAACCGGCGTCACGGCAAGGTCGGCAGCCATGATGTCGGCCGAGCCTCGGAAGAAGGCAAAAGGGGATTCCATCATCCGGCCGTAACGGATCGGGACCAGGCTCTCCATGCGGCCCTGATTGGAGGCTTCGAGGATGTCGACGATATCGCGCCGTTGCTTGGGTGCCTTCCAAGGACCGTGTGCGTCGCGCGGGACCTCGTCCCGCAGCGCCTTCCCGGCTGCGCGCCGTTCGTCGGCATGGATGAATTGCGGTTCGGGATGTTCGTGTCGATGCGGTGCGTTCATTTGGAGAAGTCCGGCTATTGGCAGCCTAATCCGTCGCATCTCCCCCGGTCCGCGGCCTTGACCAAGATCAACGTCGAGCGCATCGACGGCGCGACGGTGGACGTGCCCGTCGGCGCTTGACCGGGATCAAACCGTCATGGTGGCAACGTCGCTATCCTCAATTCACGCGAGATGAGGGTGACATGAAGCTACAAAGCGCCAAGGACTTACGGGAAAAGATAGCACTGGCCGAAAGCGCCAAGGCGACAGCTGCCCTGAAGGCACATGAGGCAGCGGAGAAGGAAAAAAGGGAGATGCTGGATCACTTGATGAACCCGTCGGGCCTGAGCGACGAGCAGGTGATCGCCAAGGCGTCCGCCATCGTCAATCGCGCGGTGGAAAACGGGCTGACCTCGGTACAAGTCTTCCGCTTCCCCCACGCGATCTGCACAGACAACGGGCGTGCCATCAACCAGGGCGAGCCCGGATGGGAGAAGAGCCTGACCGGCATCCCCAAGGAGATCTACGAGTTCTGGAAGCGACGCTTGCAGCCGCTTGGCTACCACATCCGTTACGAGGTCATCGATTATCCGGGCGGAATGCCGGGTGACATCGGCATTACCTTGACCTGGGGCTGAACCTGTTCGATGCCCTCTGCCGCCGATCGGCAGGGCGCTGTCATCGGCGGCTTCACGATGCCGCTGCTCAGCTCGACGCCCCCAGCCAAAAGCTCACGGACACCAGCAGGCTTCCCAGCAGCGCCGCGAACCAGCCGGTCAGCCACAGCATTGCCGGCAGTTCCAGGCGCGGCCAGAGGGCCAAGGCCAGACCGAACAGAACGATGCCGATTCCATCCAGGGCGAGGATCCAACCTCCCTGAACCGCCTTGCGCAGCATCAGCGCCACCCACACGTACATCGCACCGGCCAGGCCGGCCCAAACGGAGACGATCGCAGGCAGGTGTGCCCCGAGTTCCTGAGGCGCGATCACCACGGCGCCGGCACAGGCAATGCCCGCCGCTCCAATCAAGCCCAGCCAAGCTCGCGCCGGGCCGGCCTTGCCTCTGATCACAGCGGTCACAGCGAGAACGCCATCGACGAAGGAGTAGCCGCCCCACAGGACCGTCAGATCAAACAGGGTGGGCTTTGGCCAGAAGAAGGCGAGGAAGGCAAAGGCGATGGCCGCGATGCCGCGCAACAGCAGCAATGAGCGGTGACCGGCGGCGGCATCGAGCAGCGCTGCCTCGTCGACGTTGCTCATGGGAGATCGCAGGCACTGAGCGGAACGCCGATGGCGATGCGTCTGTCGCCGTGCGTCAGGCAGCCACGGCGCCAGGTCCCCTCGAACGACGCGCCATCGATGGTCACGACGCCCTGCCCGTCCGGCAGGTCGGCGACGTAGGCGCCCTGATAGCTCTGACCGGCTGGCCAGTCGTAGCGGCCGATACTCTCCCGCTTGCCGCGCCGAAAGACGCCCTCGAAGCGATCGATGGGGCGGCCGTGCTCGTACCACTGGACGGTGCCATGGCCTTCCTTGCGGCCGGACAGGCAGCGGCCGGACCATGTCGCCGTATCCTCGGGATCGGGACGCCAGTTCCACATACGGCATCCGGTCCTGGGATCGAGGTCCCAGCTGCCGTCCTGGCAAGGCGCGGTCCAATTGATCTCCAACGAATCCGGCTCTCGGATGTCACACGACCCTACGCGGCTTTCGGCGGCGGCGAGAGCCAGCGGCGGGACCATAACGACGACGCCGCACGTCGCGACCATACGAATGAGCGCGTAAGCCCTCCTGCCGATAGTGCCGAAGCCCTCACAAGATGCAGCCATGATGATGATCGTCCTGTCCCTCTTGGACCAGGAAACCGCACCCGCCTTGGCAATCGTATGAGGCAGATCAAACACCCTCGCCGGAAACGCACCGTATTGGTATCGGGTGAAGACACAGACGGAGCAACGCCCGGTGAATGACGTTTCGCTGCATATCCATGGCGCCGCCGGCACCGTGACAGGCTCCTGCTATCGGCTGGTCACGCCGGGCGGCGATTTGCTGGTCGACTGCGGCATGTTCCAGGGGCCGAAGTCGCTGCGCAGCCTGAACTACCGGGACTTTCCCTTCACGCCCTCGGCCATCGCGGGGGTGCTGCTGACCCACGCCCACATCGATCACACCGGCCTGTTCCCCAAGCTCGCGCTGGCAGGCTTCCGCGGCCAGGCGTGGACGACGGAAGCCACCCGCGATCTCCTGCATTGGCTGCTTCCCGATGCCGGCGCCATCCAGGAGAACGACGTCGATCGACTGAACCGGCGCAACAGCCGCCGGGGAGAGCCGCGCATCGCTCCCATCTACACCCGCAACGATGCCGAGGCCTCGCTCTCGTTGCTCGGCGCCCAGCGCTACGATTCGTGGTTCGAGCCGCTGAAGGGTATTCGCGCCCGCCTGCGCAACGCCGGCCACATCCTGGGCAGCACCTTCATCGAAATGGAGGTCGACGCCAAGCCACGACCCGTGCGGTTCGTCTTTTCCGGAGACATCGGACCGCAGGAGAAAGCGCTGCAGCCCGACCCGTCGATCCCGGATCCCTGTGACATCCTCCTGCTGGAATCGACCTACGGCAACCGCCTGCGGCAGCGGCTGACGGAGGACGACCGCCGGTCCCTGCTCGGACGCGAGCTGAGCGACGCGCTGAAGGCAGGAGGCAATGTCATCGTTCCAGTGTTCGCCGTGGAGCGCACTCAGGAGATCCTCGACGACATCGCCCGCCTCAAACGCGACGGCGAGATCGGCGCGGTTCCGGTCTTTCTGGACTCGCCGCTGGCCGGCCGAACGACGGAGGTGTTCCGCCGCCATCGCCATGCGCTGGAACGCGGCCCCGACGGCTCGGTATTCACCGGCGGCGACTTCCGCCTGATCGAGACGGTCGAACAAAGCAAGGCGATCGGTCGCATCCACGGCGGCGCTGTCATCCTCGCCGGCTCCGGCATGTGCGACGCCGGACGCGTGAAGCATCACCTCAAGGATCATCTCTGGCGGCAGGACTCGACGGTGCTGTTCGTCGGATACCAGGCGCCCGGCACGCTGGGCGCTCTCGTTCGCGACGGCGCGCCGCGTGTGCGCATCCACGGCGAGGAAATCAACGTCAAGGCGCGCATTCGTGCCATAGACGCCTACTCCGGTCACGCCGACCGCGACGAGCTGGTCGAGTGGGCGCGCCCGCTTCTGCCCACGCTCGGCTCGGCGATGCTGGTTCACGGCGAACCCGACGCCGTGCAGGGGCTTGCCGACAGCCTTTCGGCGGCGGGTCTGGAGCGTTCGCGCATCGCCGCACCGGAACTCGATCAGGCGTTCGGCATCGTCTTCCGCGACGGTCGGTGGCAGGCCCTCCTGTCGCCGGCAGCCGCCACCCCGCGCCTGGCTCCGGCGCAGGCGAGCGCCGCGCGCGACTGGCACAACGACTATGCTGCGGCGCTGCTCGATCTACGCCATGCGCTCCAGCAGGAGAGCGACGACCGCCTGCGGCAGCAACTGCTGAACGAGGTACGGGGACTGATCGCCTCTCATGGCGCCGGCATCGGTAGCGGCTCAAAACGTGGAGCAACGATATCGAGCAGGACGTAAGCCTCGGCCAACGTCGCGACCATGATCGGCTGGGCATGGGACCACACGCCACGGGCCGAACGGTAGGTCTCGCCAAAGCTCTCGCCGCCCCACGGCGGCACGACGACGATCCGTATCACGTCGCCGATCGCGGGCTTGCTGGCACGCTCGACGAAGCGGCTTTGCGGCGCCGCGACAGCCTTGATCTCGCTCATGTCGTACAGGTATCGGACGGCCGGGCCACCAGCACCTTGCGCACCCGCGACGCAAACCAGGGCCGGATCGATCGCGTCCAGATCCCCATTGGTCAGCAAGTCAGTGAACGTCAGGCAGAGGACTCTTCGAAGACGTTCGAACGACATCGTAAACATGAACCGGCCTTGCCCTGCTGTGCGCAGCGGCAAGGACACTAATCGATTGCCGATCAGTGCGACACCAGGGAGCAACGGGACGGTTGCAACAGAAAATCCCTCGTGACTCCGCCCAGCACCCATTCGCGCAGGCGCGTATGGCCATAGGCGCCGCCCACCACCAATCCGGCGTCGAGCTCGAGGTCGCTTGCGATACTGCGTAGCTGGTCGCCTTCGCTGGTTGTCGCGGCGACCGCACGCGCCGACGCGGCGACCCCATGCCCGGTCAGCCAGCCGGCGACATCCTCGGTGCGCGTACGGGCGTCGGCAAGATCGTCGGCGGCGGCGATCTCAACCACGACGACCCGCTCGGCGCGCTGAAGCAACGGTAAGGCGCCCTGCACAGCACGGCGCGCCTCCCGCGTATCCTTCCAGCCGACCACGACAGTCCTTAGGTCGACCTTGCGTTCAGACGAGGCCGCCACCAGCACGGGCCTGCCGGCGCGCAGGGTCAGATCCGCGAGATTGACATGTCGCGACCCGTCGACGAGCGCGCCACCCTTGGCAGCCTCCGTGACCAGCAGGTCGGCCGCTCGCATCTGCTCGGCCACATAGTCGGCAATAGAGCCGTAGGTCACGACCGTCGACCGCCACTCAACCGCCGCCACCTTGCCCTTGAGCGCGGACCGGAATTCCTTTTCGGCGGCCGCCAACTCCTTGTCGATCTGCTCGCGGTCCCAGCTCACAAGCTCCGGCGGCACGTACATGTCAGGCGAGCCGTAGATCTGGATGGGCTGGCGGGCGCTGATGCCGATCACTTTCGCCACCTCGAGGCTGGCTGCCAGATCGGCAGCCAGTTCCAGCACGGCGGCGTTGGGCTCACCGGCAGACAGCCGGACCATGAGGCTTGCAGATGTTGTCATCTCGATCCCCTTCGGACTGAGCAGATGCTGCGCCGGCTGCCGTCCCCTGTCCTTGATCCCGGTCAAGCCCGAAGTGACCTGTGGTCGACGCCGATCTCAATCAACGGGCCGTCGTGGATCAGCAGACCCTGATCGCCCCGGAGACAAATCGATCCACCAGACCAGCGACGTCCCGCACCTGCTGCGCCGCGATGTCGCCGATGACGCCTTCGAGCCTGTCGGCGGGACTACCATCACGGGTCTCCACGCTGACGTGGGTGAGCACGGGCGCCCCCACGGGCTTGCCGATCTGGCTCACCATGAGGCACTCGGCATGGCTGACCACGGGTACCTTGGCAACCACGGCCTCTGCGATATCGCGCGCCAGGACATTATAGATCTTGCCGACGTGGCTGACCGGGTTCTTGCCGGCGGCGGCCTCGAGGCTCATCGGACGGTACGGCGTTATCAGGCCGTTGATGCGGTTGCCGCGTCCCACCTCTCCGTCGTCCCCGGCTTCGGCCGATGTGCCGGTCACCGTGAGATAGAGCGACGTTGGATCGGCCGCGTCGGCTGCATTCACCTCGACATGGCAGTCGTCGAAGCCGTGCTCCGCCGCCAAGGTCCGAGCGAGGTCGGCAATCGCGGCTGTTTCGGCACGATAGTCCTCCACATCGCCGATGTGGCGGTCGATCATGGCGCAGGCGATGGTCAGGACCACGCCCATTCCGTGCCTGACGCCCATGATCTTGATGTCCTCGCCCCACGCCGGATGATGCGCCGCGCGCATGCGGCCGTTGAGTTTGCCCTCCAGTCGCAGGACCAGAAATTCCAAAGCGCTGATGGGTGCGTAGCCGACGCCGATCGACGTATCGTTGGCGAGCAGTTTTCCCGCGCCGGAACGGCCCCGGCCGAAGAGTTCCGTCAACGCCTGCGAGCCGGGGCGCACCGCGTTGTGCAGACGAACGTGCCGGTCCGCATCGAGGGCGTGCAGGTTCTCTCGCAACCATATGCGCGAGCCCTCGATCGCCATGTCATCGAGCGGAATCGGACAGTTGCCGACGACACCGACCGCACGACCGGAAAGGTGGATGTCGATCGGCGCCAGGACATGGCCGCCCCCAAAGGCCGGTGCCGCGCTGCCGCCGCACAAGAGTGCCTTGTCGACGTTGTGATGCAGGATCTCGCCGAAACGGTCGAGGTAGTGGCGACAAAGGTTGCGTGAAAGGTTCTCGGCGAGTGCGTCGCAGATCGAATCGGGGTGGCCGAGTCCCTTCCGCTCGACAACCTCGACCGGATGGTCGCGCGGCGGCCGGCCAGAAACGACGAGCTTCATCGCCGACCCAAGCGAGAAGCCGCGTGACCGACCATGGCTTCTCTCGCCCTCCAGGCCTCCTTTTCGTCGGACCATCCTTCTGCCCCGATCAATGGGACGAAGCGCACGGACTGGATGTTCTCAACCCTGTCCTTGCCGTCGTCGCCGCGGACCATCCGGATCAGCGCCTGGCCGCACGCCGGATCGGCGACCGGCATGACGAGACGGCCGCCAGGCTTAAGCTGGGCGCGCAGCGATGCCGGGATCCGCGGCGCCTCGGCGGTTGCGACGATGGCGTCGTACGGGGCAGCCGGCGCCCATCCAAGGCTGCCGTCGCCGTCGATAACCTGCACGCTGTCGTAGCCCAGTCGGCGCAGTGTCTCGCGTGCACGTCGCGCGAGGGAGGGTATGCGCTCGATGGTGTGGACCGTGCGTGCAACGTGGGCGAGGACCGCTGCGCCGTATCCTGAGCCCGTGCCGATCTCCAGGACGTTCTCGTTGCCCTGGAGGCCGAGTGCTTGCATCATCGCCCCCACGATGTAGGGCTGCGAAATCGTCTGGCCTTCGCCGATCGGCAATGGGCTGTCGTCATAGGCAGCGTCACGCAGGCCCTCGGGAACGAATGCCTCGCGCGGCACATGGCGCATGGCGTCGAGAACCCGCCGATCGCTCACACCCCTGGCTGCGAGCTGTTCGATAATCATTCGATCGCGCCGGGAGGCATAGGGATTGGCCCATTTCATGACGATCCCTCCGAAAGCCGCTTCCTAGGCCGGGAAAGCGATGGCCGGGTTGATCTCCGTCAAACGACGGCCCGAATGCAGGCCCTACGAGGGAGGCGCAGAGAACCCGGCACAGGATGACAATCAGTGCGCGCGCGCTTCCTGGCGACCATGATGGCCCTGGCAACCTCGGCAGTGACTGCCGTCGCCTGCGGATCGAACGATGCGGGCGGCCCGTGGGACGAGCCCAGTTCCGCCACGACCTTTGCAAGCCGGCTTGGTCAAATCGGCATCGCCGTTCCAGCACGGGGAAGATTCATCCTGGTCAATATCCCGGCCTTCCAACTAATCGCCATTGAGAATGGCCGGCCGGTGTTGCAGAGCCGCGTCATCGTCGGCAGGCCCATCACACCGACGCCCGAGCTGCTGTCGCCCCTGTACGCCGTGCGAGTCAACCCGTCCTGGACGCCAACGCCCGCGATGGTGCGCAAAGAGGGAGCGCGGCCCGCGCCGCCGGGGCCGGGCAACCCGCTTGGGCAGATCCTCTTCGAGCTCGACAATGACGACTTGATCTACCTCCACGACACCAACGATAAGTCGTTGTTCGATCGAGCGGACCGTGCCCTCAGCCATGGCTGCGTCCGCGTCCAGCGGGCCCGTGCGCTGGCCGCATGGGCGCTTGGAAAGTCCGAAGGTGACGTTGCTCAGATGATCGCCGGCGGGGCGACGCGGAGCGTGCCGCTGTCGGCGCCAATTCCCGTATTGCTGACCTATCGCACCCGCTTTCCGGACGGGGATGGCGAGATGAAGACCTATCCGGACATCTACGGGCACAGGCAAATCGCCGACCTGCAGCGAGGGGCGGCGCAGCAGACGGTTCCTGCAGGATGCCGGTCGTCGTTTTGACCCAGATCATTTGACGGAATGGCGGACAAGCTACGCTGTTGCCGATTCGAGGAGACAAGCATGTCCTACAAGCACGTCATGTTTCGTTCCGCCGCACGTGAAAAGGTCCTGCGGGGGGCGGCCCAGCTCGCCGACGCCATCCGCGTCACCCTCGGCCCGAAATCCAAGTCGGTCCTCATCCAGAAGAAATGGGGCGCACCCCTGGTGTGCAACGACGGCGTGACCATAGCCAAGGAGTTCCAGCTCAAGGACCCGGAGGAGAACCTGGGCGCGCAGATGCTGCGGCAAGCGGCAGAGCGGACGGGCGAGGTCGTCGGCGACGGAACGTCGGGCTCGACGATCCTGGCACACGCAATCTTCGCCGACGGCGTCCGGAACGTCGTCGCCGGCGCGAGCGCCATCGACGTGAAGCGGGGCTTGGAACGGGCAATGAAAGCGGCGACCGACGCCCTCAAGGCGATGTCGCGGCCGGTCAGCACCCGCAAGGAAAAGGCACAGGTCGCAGCAATCTCCGCCCACAACGACGACGCGATTGGCGAGATGGTCGCCGATGCCATGGAGAAGGTCGGAAACGACGGCGTGATCACGGTCGAAGAATCCAAGACGACGGAAACGGTGCTGGAGGTCGTCGAGGGCATGCAGTTCGATCGCGGCTACATCTCGCCGTACTTCATCACCAATCCCGAGCGCATGGAGGCGGTGCTTGAGGACGCCCGGCTGCTGCTCTGCGACCACAAGATCGCCGCGCTCAAGGACCTGGTTCCCCTGCTCGAGCAAGTCGCCAAGTCGGCGCGTCCCCTTCTCGTCATCGCCGAAGATGTCGAAGGCGAGGCTCTGGCAACTCTCATCGTCAACCAGCTGCGTGGCGTGCTGAAGAGCTGCGCGGTCAAAGCGCCCGGCTTCGGCGATCGCCGCAAGGCCATGCTGCAGGACATCGCCGTCCTTAGCGGCGGTCAGCTCATCTCCGAGGAGCTCGGTCTGAAGGTCGAGGGCGTCCAGCCGGTCAATCTCGGCGTCGCCAAGCGCGTGATCGTCGACAAGGACAAGACCACCATCATCGGCGGCGGCGGCGACAAAGCGGCAATCGACGGCCGCATCGCCGCCATCCGCCGTGAGATCGACGATTCGACGAGCGATTACGACAAGGAAAAGCTGCGCGAACGCTTGGCCAAGCTGTCCGGCGGAGTGGCGGTCATCCGGGTCGGCGCTCCGGCCGAATCCGAGATGAAGGCGAAGAAGGAGGCTCTCGACGACGCCATCAGCGCCACTAAGGCCGCTGTTGCGGAGGGCATCGTCCCCGGCGGCGGACTGGCGCTGTTGAAGTGCACCGAGGCCGTCGCGCGCGAGGAGGCCGCCACCGAGGGCGACGAGCGCACGGGCATTCAGGTGCTGAGGCGCGCCCTCGAGGCGCCGGCGCGCCAGATCGCCGAGAATTCGGCGACCGATGGCGGCGTGGTGGTCGCGCGCATGCTCGAAGGGAGAGGCAACTACGGCTTCGACGCCGCACGCAACCGGTACGTCGACCTGGTCGAAGCCGGCATCATCGATCCGACAAAGGTCGTTCGCACGGCGCTGGAGAACGCGGTTTCGGTGGCGAGCGTTCTTCTGCTGAGCGAAGCGACGATGACCGAGATCGAGGATGAAAAGCGCCCGGCGCCGGAGGATCGCGAATTGTCTCCGCTGTAGCGAAGGCCTGCCGATACCGGGCACGCTTGCGAACTGCTTGACCTGCATCAAGGGCTGGCGGCGCCAAAGGAGCACTCTTCAGCGCGTTACGGACGACGGAAGAGGCCCATGGCTCGCTCGACCATCCTGATGCCCGGTTGGGCGCCAGAGGCATGACGGCATGCCGAGCAAATCCCTGCCACGAACAATAATGGGCTACGTGATCTCGTCGACCGGCGTCCATCAGGCGGGTCTGGCGGCGCTTTCCATCGCCGCCTTCAGCCTCAGCGCCGTCCCGCTCGAACTGCAGCGCCGGATCGTGAACGGCCTGACGCATCAGGCCACGTTCGACACGATCGCCTGGCTGGCAGTCGCCTATGCCGGCGTCGCTCTGGCGGAACAGCTGCTCAAGCTGTCGCTGAATGTCTATCGCGGCTGGGTGTCGGAGACCACCGTGCGGCGCCTGCGCGAGCTGGTGTTCTCGATGACCTTGCAAGGCCACCACGAGGCTGCACCTGAAGGGGCCGGTGTCGAGATCGCCATGGTGCTTGAAGAGGCCGAACCGATCGGGGGCTTCACCGGAATCAGCATCTCGGAACCGTTGCTGCAGGGAGGCATCCTGGTCAGCGTCGTCGGCTACATGTTGGCGCTCCAGCCCTGGCTCGCCGTGATTGGGCTGGCGTTCTTCCTGCCCCAGACCGTCTTCGTGCCGTTGCTGCAGAGCGCCATCAACAAACGAGCCCGCAGTCGCATTCTCGTCAAACGCGACGTGAGCGGCGTCATTGCCGACCATCCCCTGGCAACAACGAGCGCATCGTGGATGTTGGACCAAGCCCGGCGGATCTTCACGCTGAACATGGGAATCTACAAGCTCAAATACTCGATGAACCTCCTGATGAACCTGATGCACCACCTCTCGGTCGCGAGCGCGTTCTGCGTCGGCGGCTGGATGGTGCTGGAAGGTCACATCGAGGTCGGCACGGTCGTGGCTGTCGTCAGCGGCCTCGGCAAGCTCAACGATCCGTGGGGCGATCTGGTCAACTGGTGGCGCGAGTTCTCGGTGGTCGACGTGAAATACCGGCTGTTTGCCGACGCCGCCACATGGCTGCGGACGCTCGCTGACGAAGGCCCCCGAGACGACAGCACGCTGGCCGCCAACTGAGAGACGCCAACTGAGAGACACCGGACGTCACGCCTTGACTTGCCTCAAGGCGCCGACGCGGTCGCGGTAGCCAGCATGGCGACGCCTGCCAACGGATCATGGAGATGATGCAATGCCGCCGCGGATCGTGACCTTGACGGTAAATCCGGCCGTCGACCTGGCGACAACGGCAGAGTCCGTACAACCCGGTCACAAGATCCGCACGTTCGACGAGCGCTACGATCCGGGTGGCGGCGGCATCAATGTGGCGCGCGTCGTCTCCGAACTGGGCGGCCAGGCGCTGGCGCTCTTCGCGTCCGGTGGCGTGACGGGGAGATTCATCGAGGAAATGCTGACGGTGGCGAAAGTACCCTGGCAAGCCGTTCCGATACGCAATGCCTGCCGGATCAGCGTGACAGTGCATGACCAGTCGAACGGCCTGGAATACCGCTTCGTGCCCCGAGGCCCGCAACTTGCGGCCTCGGACTGTACGAACATTCTCGAAGCCCTCCGGCAAGTCGATGCGGACTGGATCGTGGCGAGTGGAAGCCTGGCCCCGGGAATGCCGGCCGACTTCTACGGCGAGGTGGCCAATATCGTCGTTGGACGCGGCGCGCAGTTCGCGCTCGATACATCCGGCCCGCCGCTGGCCGCGTCGCTGGAGCGCGGCATTTCTCTGCTGAAGCCCAGCCTTTCCGAATTCGAATCGATCGTCGGTCGGAAAGTGCGGGACCTCCCCAGCCAGATGGCCGAGGCCAAGCGCCTGGTCCAATCCGGTGCCGCCGGGATGATCGCGCTGACGCTCGGCGCCCAGGGAGCGATCGTGGCAACGGCAGATCAGGTCATCCATTCGCCAGCCATTGCCGTGTCCGAGAAGACCGGCGTTGGCGCCGGAGACAGTTTTCTCGCCGGCCTGGTACTCGGCCTCGCGGAACGGCGGCCCCTCGAAGACGCGCTGCGGCTGGCGCTTGCTTGCGGCGCCGCCGCCGTCCAGAACGTAGGCACGGCGGCCGTGCGGCGCGCTGCCGTCGATGCTCTCCTCGCAGACACCATAGGCCAAGTCACTCAATCGCCCCGTCCGGCTGTTTGAGCTAGGTCAATAGCGGCTTCGCGGCGCCCCTGTAGCCTCCGTCGCGCACAGGAGGTCAGTGATGCCCAAGATGAAGGCGGCGATATTCGCCGAGCCCGGTCGGATCGTGCTCGAATCCCGTCCGGTGCCGGATGTCGGCCCGCTCGACGCGCTGATCCGGATCAGCACGACGACGATCTGCGGCACCGACGTCCACATCCAGCGCGGCGAGTATCCCGTGCGAAAGGGCCTGATCGTCGGCCACGAGCCCGTCGGAATCATCGAGAAGCTCGGCTCCCAGGTTGCCGGCTACAAGGAAGGCCAGCGCGTCATTGCCGGCGCCATCACGCCGAGCGGTCATAGCTATGCCTGCCTGTGTGGACAGCACTCCCAGGACGGTGGAACCGCGCGGCATGGCTTCAAGCCGGCCGGCGGCTGGCGCTTCGGCAACACGATCGACGGTTGCCAGGCGGAGTTCGTGCTGGTGCCCGACGCCATGGCCAATCTCGCCCCCGTGCCTTCCAACCTGACCGACGAGCAGGTGCTGATGTGCCCCGACATCATGTCGACCGGCTTTGCCGGCGCCGAAAGCGGCGGCGTACGGATCGGCGACATCGTGGCGGTGTTCGCGCTGGGACCGATCGGCCTGTGCGCCGCGATCGGCGCCCGCTTGATGGGCGCCACCACCGTGATCGGCGTCGATACCGTTCCCGAGCGCCTCGCCGTCGCGCGCCGGCTGGGCATCGATCAGGTCGTCGACTGCCGCATGACGGAGCCCGTCGCAGCGATCCGCGAGCTCACCGGCGGACGCGGCGTCGATGTCGCCATAGAGGCCCTCGGCCAGCAGCAGACCTTCGAGAACGCGCTGCGCGTGCTGCGGCCCGGCGGGACGCTGTCGAGCCTCGGCGTGTATTCCGGCGACCTTCGCATCCCGCTCGATGCCTTCACCGCCGGACTGGGCGACAACAAGATCGTCACCTCCCTCTGCCCCGGCGGAAAGGAGCGCATGCGACGCCTGATGGCAGTGGTCGCCGCCGGACGCACCGATCTCGGCGCCCTGGTCACGCACCGTTTCAAGCTTGACGAGATCGAGGCGGCCTACGAGCTCTTCGGTCACCAGCGCGACGGCGTCCTCAAGGTCGCCATCACTCCCTAGCTGCCGCTGATCGGTAAGAGGCAATGACCAGCCCCGAAGTCGATGCCTCGGACGTCGAGCGGGCCCCCTCGCGCAATTCGTTGCGTCCCGACGCCGGCAGGACCAAGGTGCATGCGAAACGGATTGCACCATGAGCGGATGCCTTCTTGCAGATATCGGCGGCACGAAAGCCCGCTTTGCCGTGCTTCGCGATTCGCAACTGGGCGTCGTCGAGACGCTGGCCACGCGCGATTACGCCAATGCCACCGATGCCATCCACGACTTCCTCGGTCGGCGCCGCGATGAACGCTTCGACAGCGCCGTGATCGCGGGTGCCGGTCCGGTCCGGGACGGCCGCTGCACCCTGACCAACGCATCGTGGGTCCTCGACGGCGGCGAACTCGCGAAGACCCTGGGGTTGCGCACTGCCAGGGTCGTGAACGATCTCGAGGCGCTCGCCTGGGCCGCTCCCGAATTCGCGGCATCGGATGTCATCACCATCGGACGCGGCCAGGAAGAGCCGTCGGCCCCGATCGCATTGATCGCGCCCGGCACCGGACTCGGCATGGCTTGCTTCGTTCCTGCCGACGGACGGGCGATGGCCAGCGAGGGCGGACACGCCACGCTTGCCAGCGGGACGGACGATGAAGCTGCGGTCGTCAAGCTCTTGCAGCGTCGCTACGGCCATGTCTCTGCCGAGCGCGTGCTGTCGGGTGGCGGCCTGGTCAATCTGCACGACGCACTGGTCGACCGGCAGGAAGCGCAGCCTCCCTCCCCCTCTCCCGAGCAGATCGTCCGGGCCGCGATCGACGGCCAGTCCGAGACGGCGCGCCGGGCGCTCGACATGTTCTGCGCCCTGCTGGGTTCGGTCGCCGGCAGTGCGGCGTTGACCTTCGCCGCACGCGGCGGCGTGCTGATCGCCGGCGGGATCGCTCCCCGGATCGTCGACTACTTGCGCAAGTCGGATTTCCGCGAGCGATTCGAGAGCAAGGGCCGGCTTCGAGATTATCTGGCCCGCATTCCGACCAGGATCGTCATACGTCCGGACCCCACTTTCCTTGGTTTGGTGGCCCTTGCCCGCGCCGGCGACAGGGCAAGCGCTTGATCCCGACCACGGCCTCGGATGCGGACGACGAAGTACCGTCGGTCGGCGTCAAGCCGCTGCGGCGCTTCTGGCGGACGGCGCTCGGCTTCTGGCGAGATGGCGGCGCGTGGATTCCCTGGGCGCTGATCGGGCTCCTGATCGTCTGCGTGGTTGCGCAGCTCGTCGTGCAGTATCGGCTGAACCTGTGGAACCGGGACTTCTTCAACGCCCTCGAACGCCGTGACGGCGAGGACATCCTGCGGCAGACATATCTGCTGCCCGCCCTGGCGGTGACCAGCATCATCCTGGCGGCCACGGCGGTCTGGGGCCGCATGTCCTTTCAGCGCCGCTGGCGCGAATGGTTGACGTCGAACCTTCTCGAGCTCTGGCTGCGCCACGACAATTACCGGCGACTCGACGCCGGGCCGGGTGAACCGCAATTGGCCGAGTACCGCATCGCCGAGGACGCGCGCATCGCCACCGACGCGCCGATCGACCTGGTCGTGGGATTGCTCGCCTCGGTTCTCACCGCGGCGACTTTCGTCCTGGTCCTTTGGGCGGTCGGTGGGTCCCTCACCTTCGAGGCATTCGGCCTGGCACTGCAACTACCCGGCTACCTGGTCTTCGCCAGCATCGGCTACGCCATGATCACGACCGGCGCGATGATGCTGGTCGGTCGCAAGATGGCGCACGTCATCGAGCGCAAGAATCAAGCGGAGTCCGAGCTGAAGTTCGCGGTGGCGCGATTGCGCGCCAGCGCGACACACGTTGCGGCCGATACCGGCCAGAGCGCGCCCATCGGTTTCGCCCTGGCCGAGGTCATGCGCCATTGGCGCCGCCTGCGCGGCCAGCACGTGCGAACGACCCTGGTCTCTCATGGCAACTCGTTGCTCGCGCCTCTGGTCGGGCTGATCCTGTGCGTCCCCCAATACCTCAGCGAGACGATGTCGCTGGGCGAGGTGACGCAGGCCGCGGCGGCATTCGCCGCGGTTCAAGGCGCCTTCAATTGGCTGGTCGACAACTATCCGCGCCTGGCGGAGTGGGCGTCCTCCGCCAGCCGCGTCGGTATCCTGTTGCTGGGCATCGACGTCGTGGAGCAGTCTCAGCCCCATTCCGACGTTCGCCGGCCAAAGGCCTGAGTGACCCATGCATCGATCAGGTCTCAGCGAAAGCGAAGCCAAGGCACGCCTTCAAGCTGAGGGCTTCAACGACCTGCCCTCGACGGAGCGCCGCACGCTGCTGCACATCGTGGGCGACGTCCTGCGTGAGCCGATGTTCGCTCTGCTGCTGGGCGCCGGCGCGGTCTACCTGGTGCTGGGCGATCTCGGCGAAGCGTGCATACTGCTGGCCTTCGCCACGTTCTCGGTGCTGATCGCAGTCGTCCAGCAGACCCGCAGCGAACGCGTGCTCGACGCCCTCCGTGACATTGCGAGCCCCCGCGCCCTGGTCATTCGCGACGGCCAGCGCCGACGCATCCCCGGCCGAGAAGTCGCACGCGGCGACACCATCGTCCTCCTCGAAGGCGATCGCGTGCCGGCCGATGGCGTGCTCGTGGCGGTGACCGATCTTCAGGTCGACGAATCCCTGCTGACCGGAGAATCGATAGCCGTCCGCAAGACCCACGCCGCGCAGGACACCGCGATGGCTCGGCCGGGCGGCGAGAGCACGCCGTTCATCTATTCGGGAACGCTCATCGTGCATGGCGAAGGCATGGCGGTCATACAGGCGACCGGTCCGCGATCCGAGCTCGGAAGGATCGGGCAGTCGCTGCGCCAGATCGCCAGCGAACCACCGCGGCTGCAGGTCGAAACCCGCCATCTCGTCGGCGTCTTCGCCGCGCTCGGAATCGGGGCGAGCCTGCTGGTCATCGTCGTGCACGGCCTGATGCACGGCGACTGGCTGCAGGCCGTGCTCGGCGGGATCGCGCTCGGCATGTCGATGCTGCCCGAGGAGTTTCCGCTGGTCCTGACCGCGTTCATGGTCATGGGCGCCTGGCGGCTGTCGCGCGCCCGTGTGCTGACGCGGCGGGCGGCGGCCATCGAAATGCTCGGCTCCGCCACCGTCCTCTGCACGGACAAGACCGGCACCCTGACAGAGAACCGGATGACCGTGGCCGAGTTGCGGACGCCGGACCTCCAGTGGCGTCGCGACGCAGGGGTGCCGTTGCCTGCGACGCTTGCCGGCGTGATCGAGGCGGCGATGCTGGCGAGCGCGCCTCATCCATCCGACCCGATGGAGAAGGCGATCGTCGCGCTTGCCGGCAGGGACGGCGGCGCGGCCACCGACCGGAGACTCGTCCGCCACTACGGCCTCAGCCCCAAACTGCTCGCCATGAGCAATGTCTGGGAGATCGACACGAAAGAGGGCTGCAGCATCCTGGCCAAGGGCGCTCCCGAAGCCATCGCAACGCTCTGCCGGTTCGGCGACAGCGACATGACCTGGCTTCACCGGACGGTCGACGACATGGCAGGCCGCGGCGAGCGCGTCCTCGGCGTGGCCCGGGCGCACGGTGCCATTGCCGACCTTCCCGAGTCCCAGGCGGGATTCACATTCGAGTTCGTGGGCCTCGTCGGTTTCGCCGACCCGTTGCGCGCCAACGTGCCTCATGCCGTCGGCGAATGCCGTTCGGCGGGCGTGCGCATCATCATGATCACGGGCGACTATCCGGCGACAGCCCGCGCCATCGCCCGCCAGGCCGGGCTCGACGGCGACGCGGTCATCGAAGGGGCCGAGCTGGCGAAGCTCGAGCAGCCTGCGCTCAAGAAGCGGCTGCGATCGGCCACCATCTTCGCGCGCATCATGCCCGAGCAGAAGCTACGCATCGTCGAGGCGTTGAAGGCCAATGGCGAGGTCGTCGCCATGACGGGCGATGGCGTCAACGACGCGCCCGCCCTGAAGGCGGCGCATATCGGCATCGCCATGGGCGGCCGCGGCACCGACGTCGCCCGCGAGGCATCGTCCCTCGTCCTGCTGGACGACGACTTCGGCTCCATCGTCCGGACCATCCGGCTGGGCCGGCGCATCTACGACAACCTTCGCAAGGCGAGCAGCTACATCGTGGCAGTCCACGTGCCGATTGCCGGCCTGGCGCTGCTGCCTCTGTTCTTCGGCCTGCCGTTTCTGCTGACCCCCGTGCACATCGCCTTCCTCGAGATGGTGATCGACCCCGCCTGCTCCATCGTCTTCGAGGCCGAGCGCGACGAACGGGACCTGATGCGCCGCCCGCCGAGACCTGCCTCGAGCCGGCTGATCTCGTCGGCAATGGGAGCTTGGAGCCTGCTGCAGGGCGCGTTGGCGCTGATTGCGCTGGTCGTCGTATTCCTGGCCGCAGGCCGCGACATGCCGGAGGACGAGTTGCGGGCATTGATGTTCACGTCTCTCGTGCTGATCAACGCCAGCCTCATCCTGGTCAATCGCTCTTTTTCCTCGTCTCTTGTCGGCGCCATCCGGCGTCCCAACCTTTTCCTGTGGCTCCTGTTGACGCCCGTCGCCGTGCTGCTGGCCGTCGCGTTGATGTGGCCGCCGGCGATGGCGCTTTTCCGCTTCGGCCCCTTCCATATCGACGATCTTGCCGTCTCGATCGGGTCGGCTCTTGGCGTGCTGCTGGTCGCAGAGGCGATCAAGCCGTTGTGGCGGATCAACTTTCGCTCGTAGCGACGGCGGCCGGGTTGACCTAGGTCAAGCCGGCCGTCGCCCGGCCCTGTCACGATGCACGGGCCATTGCCAAGGAGGCGGCAGCCATGGGCATACGCACGAAGGATACGTTCGGCTACCTGGGGACGGAGCCGACGGCTCTCAAGGATCAGCTCGACGAGCTGGCCATCGCCTTGCAGGATCTTGCGAAATCGGAAGGGGGCGAGGCGCTCAAGGCGGCTGGCGAAGCGGCCCGGCGTATCGCCGACCAGGCCAATGCGCTCGCCAAGGAACTCGGCGACAAGGCCGACGCCGTCGGTGCCGTCGCCGCAAAGGGTCGCAGCCAGGCCGAAGAGGCGATCCGCAGGCAACCGCTGACGGCCGTTTCGCTGGCGGTGGCGGCGGGTTTCCTGCTGGCCCTGCTGGTGCGGCGATGAGCACGCCCGGCGCGGAAGGACCGTCGCTGCTGGCGATCCTGGCGCGGTCGGTCGCCGCCGTCGGCGCCCTCTCGGCCGGCACGGCCGCCCGGCGTGCTGCCTCCACGGCCGGCGGCTATCTCGTGGTGGCGATGCTGTTCGCCGTCAGCTTGTGTTTCCTCACGCTTGCCGGTTACCGCGCGATGTCGGCGGCGATCGGAAGCATCCACGCCTCGCTGATCGTCGGCTGTGTCTATCTGTTCCTGGGCTTGGTCGCCGCCCTCGTTGTGCAGATGCAGCGCCGGTGAGCCTACGTAGAATCCCTTAGCGCAAGACCTGAATGGCGAAACGCCGGACCGGCGGCTACTCGCTTTCGTCGAGACAATCAGGGAGGCCAAGATGCGGGCGAAGGACATCATGAGTCGGGAGATCGTTTGCGTTGGTGTCGAGGAATCGGTGTTCGATGCAGCAGAACTCCTGCTGAGTTCACGCGTCAGCGCTGCGCCGGTAACGAACGACAAGGGCGCGATCGTCGGCATCGTGAGCGAGGCCGATCTCATTCGCCGCGCCGAGATCGGCACAGCAGGCAAGAAGACCTGGCTGGGGCGCCTGCTGGACAGCGAGGCCTCGGCCGCCAGGGACTTCGTGGCGGCGCAAACGCGACGCGTCGTCGATGTCATGACCAAGGACGTGGTGACCGCCGACGAAGACGCCACGCTCAGCGAACTGGTCGAATTGATGGAACGGCACGACATCAAGCGCGTCCCGATCGTGCGCGCCGGCAGCGTGGTCGGAATCGTCAGCCGCGCCGACTTGTTGCGCGCGTTGCTGTCGCGCGAGCCTGGCGGGCCTGCATTGCAGCCGACCGACAGGGCGTTGCGCGAAAACGTCGTCGACGCCTTGGAGAATCGCGCCTGGACATCGAGATGGCCGATCAACGTCTACGCCAACGACGGTGTCGTCCATCTGTGGGGCTTCGTCGAAGGCAAGGAAGTGCGCGACGCCTATCGAGTGGCCGCCGAGAACGTCCCGGGCGTCAGGCGGGTCAAGAACCACCTGCGCACGGTCCCGTCCTCGGTCGGCATGGGCGTGTGACGCCGATGTCCGGCGACCTCGTCCGCTGGTTCGGCGACATCCGCGCCGGCGACCTTGCCGCTGTGGGCGGCAAGAATGCCTCACTAGGGGAGATGTACAGCGCCCTGTCGGCCCAGGGCGTGCGCGTTCCCAACGGCTTTGCGCTGACGGTGGAAGTCTACCGGTCGGCGCTTGCCGCCGCCGGCGCCTGGCCCAGGATCGCCGCCGTGCTGCAGGGGGTCGGCGCCGACGATGTCGGCCGGCTGGCCACCGCCGCGGCAGAGGCTAGATCCATCGTCTACGAGGCGACCGGAACCGACGTGGTCAGATCGCTGATCGCCGAGAACTACGCCAAGCTCGAGGCGGAATGCGGCACGGGCGTGCCGGTCGCCGTGCGCAGCTCGGCCACGGCCGAGGACCTGCCGACGGCGAGCTTCGCCGGCCAGCACGAAAGCTTCCTCAATGTCAGCGGCCTCGATGAACTGGTCGAGGCCTGCCGACGCTGCTTTGCATCCGTCTTCACCGACCGCGCCATCACCTACCGCAACGCCAACGGCTTCGATCATCTGAAGATCGGGCTGTCCGTCGGAATCATGAAGATGGTGCGTTCGGACCTTGCCGCCAGCGGTGTCGCCTTCACTCTCGATACGGAGACCGGTTTCCGCGACGTGGTCTTCATTACCGGCGTGTGGGGCCTTGGCGAGAGCATCGTCCAGGGCAAGGTCGACCCCGACGAGTTCCATGTTCACAAACCGACGTTCAGCGCCGGCCGCCGATGCGTGCTGCGTCGCAGGCTGGGCGGCAAGCAACGCCAGCTTGTCTACGGTCGAGGCGGCGCGGCCGGCTCGACCTCCTACATCGACACGCCCGCCGGCAAGCGCGAGGAATTCTGCCTCAGCGACGCCGAGGTGCTGACCATCGCCGATTGCGCCATGCGCATCGAGGCTCACTATTCCCGACTCGCTGGCGAATCGCGGCCCATGGATATCGAATGGGCGAAGGACGGACCCGACGGGGCTCTGTATATCGTGCAGGCGCGGCCCGAGACCGTGGTGTCGCGTCGGCCTGCCGCGACGGTCGAAACCTATCAGGTCAAGGCCAGCGGGCCGGCCATCGTCGAAGGACGCGCCGTCGGCGAAAAGGCGGCGAGCGGCCCGGTCCGGCTGGTGTCCGGACCAGCCGACCTGGCGGCGTTCCAATCCGGCGAGGTTCTGGTCGCCGCGACCACCAGCCCCGATTGGGAGCCCGTCATGAAAAAGGCCGCCGCGATCGTCACCGACCGCGGCGGCCGGACGTGCCATGCCGCCATCGTGGCGCGCGAGCACGGGATTCCCGCTATTGTCGGCGCTGCGGGCGCGACCGCTATCCTGAAGAACGGCGCGGCGGTCACCGTATCGTGCGCAGAGGGTGAGATCGGCCGGGTCTATGCCGGCATCCTGCCCGTCGAGGTCACGACGTACGACGCCGCAGACCTCGCCTCGCCGCGCACCCCGATCATGGTCAACCTCGGCAACCCCGACCTCGCCTTCAAGACGGCGATGCGCCCCAATGACGGCGTTGGCCTCGCGCGCATGGAGTTCATCATCAGCAACCACATCGGCATCCATCCGATGGCACTCGCCTGTCCGGAACGGGTCACCGCCGCGTCGGATCACGAGCGCATTGCGCGGCTCACCCGGCAGCACGCGACGCCGTCCGCGTTCTTCGTCGAGCGGCTGGCCGAGGGCATAGGCACGATCGCAGCCGCCTTCTACCCCAAACCCGTTATCGTGAGGCTGTCCGACTTCAAGACCAACGAATATGCCAAGTTGATCGGCGGCAGCGATTTCGAGCCCAGGGAGGAGAATCCCATGCTGGGCTTCCGCGGTGCGTCGCGTTACGCCCATCCCGCCTATACAGCGGGCTTCGCGCTGGAATGCGCCGCGCTGCGGCGCGTCCGCGAAGAGATGGGTCTCACCAACGTGCGCATCATGATTCCCTTCTGCCGTCGTGTCGACGAGGCCGGGCGCGTGATCGACGTGCTGGCGCAAAACGGGCTCAAACGCGGCGAGAACGGTCTCGAGATCTACGTGATGTGCGAGATACCGAACAACGTCATCCAGATCGACGCTTTCGCCGAGCTTTTCGACGGCTTCTCGATCGGCTCCAACGACCTGACACAGCTCGTGCTGGGCGTCGACAGGGATTCCGAGCTGGTGTCCTTCGACTTCGACGAACGCGATCCGGGAGTCATGGAGATGCTGCGGCTCGCCGTGCTGGGCGCGCATCGCAACGGGCGGCACGTCGGCATCTGCGGCGAAGCGCCGGCCAACTATCCCGATGTCGCCGCCTTCCTTGCCAAGCTCGGCATCGATTCGATCAGTGTCAATCCGGAGAGCGTCGCGAAAACGAGAGAGGTCGTCTACCAGGCCGAGAAGGCCGTTCCGTCGCAGCGCGCCACGCTTCCAGCTTGATCTCGGTCAAACGCGGGATCGACGGAATGCCTTAGGAGTTTGCCGGATCACGTTGATCCACTACGGAGGGTGCGATGACCGACGCAAAGTCTCTGACCAATCCGCGTACGCCTGCTGCCTTCGGCGACTTCGACCAGATCGTCAATCGAATGATGAGGGGCTGGCCCTTCAACTGGCCCGAGCTCATGCCCAGCAGCGAGCCTCGTGCGCTGCGCGCTTTCGAGCACATGCCCAAGGTCGAGGTGAAGGAAAACGGAAAGTCCTACACCGTCTCCGTCGAGCTGCCCGGCCTCGATGAGAAGGACGTGAAGGTCCAGGTCGAGGACGACGTCCTCACGATCTCGGGTGAAAAGAAGGTCGAGCAGGCCGACGAGAAGACGCACTATTCGGAGCGCAGCTACGGCAGCTTCACCCGGGCCTTCACCTTGCCGGCCGACGCCGATCACAACGGCATCACGGCGACCTTCGCCAAGGGCGTCCTGGCCTTGCAGATCGCCAAGGCCGCGGCGCCGCGGGCCGAAGTCAAGCAGGTCGACGTCAAGCCGGCCTGAAGAACGTCTCCGTTGCCGGCACGGTCGCCTCGGTTGCGCCCGTGCCGGCTCCGGTGGTCCACTGCATCGGCAGGAGGTCCAAGCCCGTGCAGGCGATGGTTCTGATGGCCCGCGGCAACCCGCTCGTCCTCGAGAAGCGGCCGGATCCCAGTCCGGGCGCGGGCGAAATTCGTCTGCGGGTCGAGGCGTGCGGCGTCTGTCGCACCGACCTGCACATCCTCGACGGCGAATTGCCCGACATCCGGCTGCCGGTCGTGCCGGGGCACGAGATCGTGGGAATCGTCGACGCGGTGGGTCCCGGCGTCACGTCGCACCGTCTCGGGCAACGCGTCGGCGTGCCGTGGCTCGGCCATACCTGCGGCACCTGTCCCTACTGCTCGACGCATCGCGAGAATCTCTGCGATCGTCCGGTCTTCACCGGGCACGGCCGTGACGGCGGCTTCGCCACCCACACCGTGGCGGACGCGGCCTATGCCTTTCCTCTGGATGGCTTCGACGATCCGGTCGCAGCGGCGCCCCTCCTGTGCGCCGGACTGATCGGCTGGCGGTCGCTCAGGCTGGCCGGCGACGGGCGCCGCATCGGCCTCTATGGGTTCGGCGCCGCCGCCCATATCATCGCGCAGGTCTGCCGTTGGCAGGGCCGGGATGTCTATGCCTTCACCCGGCCGGGCGATGCAGACGCCCAGGCACATGCCTTGTCGCTGGGCGCCAGATGGGCCGGCGCCTCGTCCGACCTGCCGCCGGAGCCACTCGACGCGGCGATCCTGTTTGCACCTGTCGGTGCGTTGGTGCCGGCGGCGCTGCGGGCGGTGCGCAAAGGCGGCCGCGTGGTCTGCGGCGGCATCCACATGAGCGACATCCCGGCCTTTCCGTATCGTTTGCTGTGGGAGGAGCGACAGGTCCTCTCGGTCGCCAACCTGACGAGGCAGGATGCCGTGGAGTTCCTGTCCGTGGCGCCCGCAGCGGGCGTGGTCACCACGACCAAGGTCTATCCGCTTGCCGCCGCCAACCAGGCGCTGTCCGACCTGCGGGCCGGTCGCTTCCAGGGCGCCGCCGTCCTGGTGCCTTGAGGCGCGTTTGCGCCAGGTCAAGGCGCTGGCGATTCGCTCGGGCAACGTGCGGTCATCAAGGGCGGGCAATGGCAGCCATGACCTATGCGACCGTGATGGTGAATCTGATCCTCGGACGATCGAACGCGCATGCATTGGCGGCGGCCGTCGCCGTTGCCGAGCAGTGCGGGGCGGGCATCATCGGCGTTGCAGCCTGCCGGCCGATCGAAATCGCCTGCCCGGACTATGCCGTGCCGGCGGCCTTGTACGAGCAGGATCGCAAACAGGCGGCCCAGCAAATGACAGCGGCCGAGATCGAGTTCCACGAGGCCGTGGACAGGCTGAACCGCGCGACCGAATGGCATGCCCGAACGACGGCCCTGCCGCTGGCCGATCACCTGCTGCGGCAAGCGCGGGGCGCCGACCTGATCGTGACCGCAGCACCGCCCCCGAACGTCCCGCTCGACGTCACACGGCAGGTCGACATCCGCGACCTGGTGATGGGCGCCGGCCGACCGGTATTGTTCGTTCCGAACCGTCCGCCCCCGAAACGCTTCGACCGCATCCTGGTCGCCTGGAAGGATACACGCGAGGCGCAGCGAGCCATCGCCGACGCCTTGCCGCTCCTCGTCGACTGCCCGCACGTCTCCATCGTCGAGATCACGTCGCCGGAGGAACTTGCCGCGGCAAGAATCGGGATGGCTGAAGTCATGCGCTGGCTCGGCCATCACCAGGTGCGGGCAGAGGCCATGGTCACACTATCCAGCGGGGCAAACGCCAGGCAACTGCACACGATCGCTCGCAATGCCGGCGCCGATCTCGTCGTTGCCGGAGCCTACGGTTACAGGCGGGAGCGGGAATGGACGCTGGGAGGCGTAACGGCCGACCTGCTCGCCGCCGACCGTTGCGTCTTGTTCGCACACTGACGCCCGCTACCGCGTTCATTGCCGCCGACCGGTGATCACGACGACTGCCCGAGCGGCGCACGGTCGAGCCAATGGCGCGCCTTGTGGATCGTCGAAAAGGTCCTGAGCCGCCGGCCAGGCCGCAACAGGCCACCGATGGCCCGTACGAAATCGTCATTGCCCGACGAGCCGGTGAAGATCGCCATGGGACCTGGCGTGCCCTGCCACTTGAGCGTCTTGGCGTAGGCGGCGATCTCGGCAATCTCGTCCGCGGTCAGGCGGCACTCGGCGGTGCTCGCATCCAGCAGCTTGCGATAGTGAGAGGCACCGGCCTCCTCAAGCGCCTTGAAGTAGGCCATGAGCTCGTCCTTGGTCACGGCACCCTGAGAGACGCAGACGACCAGCTGCTCGAGCGGGTTGATTGTCCAATGAAGCGGCATGAAGGCGGATGTTTTGGCGCGAAGCTCGGCGCAAACCAAGGGCAATCTATTTTGCCGGTACACGCAGCAATGTGGGGTTTGCCACGCCCGCTCAGTGGCGCTTGAAGTACTGCACTGCCCTTTCGTGCTTCTCCGCGGCAGCCCGCGACTTGAAAGTGCCGAGATTGCGCCGCTTGCCGGTTCTGGGATCGGTCTTGCGCGAGTAGAGGCGGTATTCGCCCGACGAGAGCTTGCGGATCATCGGTAACGCTCCCTGCTGTTTCAGGACGAACGCCCAAGTCCCGCCGCGAGTTGCGGGCAACCTTCAAGCCATAGGCTTGTTCTCCCGCCATCGCAGCCTCGATCGGAGAACACACATGGTGAAGCTCGGCTACAAGCTGATGACCGAGGAGCACGGACCGGCCGATCTCGTCCGCAACGCCAAGCGGGCCGAACAGGCGGGTTTCGACTTCGCCGCCATCTCCGACCATTACTTCCCCTGGCTCGAGGAGCAGGGCCACGCGCCATTCGCCTGGTCGGTGCTGGGCGCGGTCGCACAGGCGAGCGAGCATCTGGGGCTGATGACGGCGGTGACCTGCCCGATCATGCGCTATCACCCAGCGATCATCGCCCAGGCCGCGGCCACCATGGGCCTGCTGGCCGACGGCCGCTTCACGTTGGGCCTCGGCGCCGGCGAACGGCTCAACGAGCATGTCGTTGGCCAGGGCTGGCCGGGCGTGGTCGAGCGGCATGAGCGGCTGGCCGAAGCCATAGACATCATCCAGGGATTGCTGGCGGGCAAGCTCACGACCTATCGCGGGCAGTATTTCAAGCTCGATCACGCCAAGCTGTTCGACCGGCCCAAGCGCAAGCCGCCGGTCATCGTGGCCGTCGGCGGACCGGAAGCCGGCCGGCTTGCCGGCGAGAAGGGCGATGGGCTGATCGTAACGGAGCCCGAGAAGGAGCTGATCAAGGCCTTCACTGCTGCGGGCGGCAAGGGCCCACGCTATGCCGAGGTGGCCATGTGCGCCGCCGCTGACGAGGACGAGGCACGCAAGACGGCGCATCGCTATCATCGATGGACGCTGTCGGGCTGGCCGGTTCTGGCCGAGCTGCCGCACGACGAGGCCTTCGCCGCCGCCTCGAAGTACGTGACCATCGAAACGATCGGCGAAGAGATCAGCTGCGGCCCGTCGGCCGATCGCCATCTCGAGGCGATCCATGAGCTGACCGCCATCGGCTGCGATCACATCATTCTGACCCAGATCGGGCCGGACCAGGATTTCTTCTTCGAGCTGTTCGAGCGCAAGCTGGCGCCGGCGCTGCGCTCGAAAAAAGCGGTCTAGAGAAAAGCCGACAAGCAATACATCTATTTGAACGGGGTCAAATTAACCCGGGCCGTCGCTCGCCCGCCGCGGGTGTTGCAGATATGCATCAACGCTCGCGTTCGCTCCGCCCCTATTTCAACCAATACCGTTCGGCACATACACAACGGATCGTTCGCCGATGACGCGGGGAAAGAATCGATCCGCCGCATCGCAGCATGCCCCGGTCATTGCGGTCGCTGCATTTGCAACCAAAACGCGTACGTAAGCTTGGCGAAAAGCTGCCGCCAGATTCCGGCCACAGCCGGGACGGATATCAGCGCCGCTCGCACACGACGAGCAGACAACGAGCAGTGGAGGCTCACATGACGAAGACGATGAACAAGACGATGAAGCTCACGGTCGGTGGTTTGCTGGCAGCGGTGTTCATGCTGGCCGCAGGCGCTCCGGCGCAGGCCAACGACTCTGCCTACTGCAGCGCGCTGGTCCAGCAGTACGAGCGTTTCCTGGTCGGCGAAGGGCGGAACCGCCCGCCGCAGAGCGTCGAGACGCACAAGGCCGCTGCGTGGTGCAAGGCCGGCGACGTCCGCGGCATCCCCGCCCTCGAGCGGGCCCTGAACAACTCGAAGATCCCGCTGCCGTCGCGCGGCTAACGGACCCTTCGCAAGTGGGCGCGGCGCCGTCTTTCCCCTGGATGGCGCCGCGTTCTTTTGGGCATCAGACGAAGGTCAGCAGACGCCGTGGATTGCGCACCAGGATGGCCTCGATCTCGTCCTCGCTGTAGCCGCGCTCCTTCATCATCGGCACGACGTTCCTGAAGATATGGCCATAGCCATGGCCGCCGAAGGTCGTGAGCCGCGTGCGGTAGCAGATGTCATGGCTGATCACGACGCGGTCGAGATGGCCCGCGTCGATCAACGCACGGATCAGGCTGAGCCGCGTCGCGTCGTTGGGCATGTCGATGTCGGAGAGCCCGTAGTAGCTCGCCTCCTGCCCGAACAGGTCGAACTCGATGGTGACGCCGGAATCGGCGAGCCGCAGCAGTCGCTCCACGTCGAAGATGGTGCGATCGATGTGGCTGATGACGACGCGCTCGGTCGGCTTGCCGGCCGCCTTGATGAAGTCGGCGACTTCCTGCGGGTGGTCGGGATCGCGGCCCGGATGGACGTTGATCGAGGCGCCGCTCTCGCTGGCGGCGATCAGGGCCGCCTGCATCACCTTCTTCTCGGTCGCGGTCCACGGCGCGGTGCAGCCGATCTCGCCGATCATGCCGGCCCGTACGTCGGTGCCCCAGGCGCCGTGCAGTACCTGGCCTATGATCTCCTGGGCGAAGTCGTCGACGCTGCGGCCGGCGTTCTTCGGATCCTGGTAGTCGTTGACGTAATAGCCACAGCCCATGATCAGGTTGACGCCGGTGCCGGCCGCGATGCGGCGCAGGCCCTCGGGGTCGGGCGAGAGACCGCCGCAGGTCAGCTCGACGATGGCGTCGCCGCCGTCGTGCTTCATCATCGCCACCTCACGGGTGGCGATGTCCTCGAGGTCGAGCATGTACTTGCGACCGGCCCGCTTCAGGCCGCGGCCGTAGTTCATCTGCCAGACGTTCTCCAGCGTGATCTCGGGCCCCAGGTCGTTGTCCGAGCGCGTGCCCGGCGGCCGGATGTCACAGAGCACGTGCTCGTGCATCAGCGTGCGGCCGAGCGCATCGGGCTCGATCGGCCCGAGGACGGTCTGGATTTTTCCTTTCAACTCTTTGCGGGTCATTGCGGCTCCAGCTTGGCGGCCTCGACCACCTTCTTCCACTTGATGGTTTCGGCGGCGATGTGCTTGGCGAGGTCTTCCGACGAGCCGCCGAGGTCGGCGGCGCCGGCATCACGGATGCGCTTGATGACGTCAGGCAGCTTGGAGGCTCGCACCAGCTCGTCGCTGAGCTTCTTCACGATATCGGGCGGCGTGCCGGCGGGCGCCGCCACGTACCACCACGGTGCGGCGTCGAAGCCCGGAAAGCCCTGCTCGGCGATCGTCGGCACGTCGGGCAGCGCGAACCAGCGCTTGGCCGAGCTCACGCCCAGCGCCTTGAGCGCACCCGACTGGATGTGCGGCAGGTAGGGCGGCAGGTTGTCCATGGTGCTGGGGATGTGGCCCGCCAGCAGGTCCTTCAGCACCAGCGAGCTGCCACGATAGACGACGTGCTCGACCTTGAAGCCGGCCAGCGATTCGAAATACTCCATCGCCAGGTGGCCGGTGCCGCCGACGGCGGGCGAACCGAAGCTCACCTTGTTGTCGCCGGCTTTCTTGCAGAACTCGACATACTCCTTGGCCGTATTGACCGGCATCTTGGGCTCGACCGCGAGCACGTTCGCGACCTCGCCGAACAGGGCCACGGGCGCGAAATCCTTCCCGCTGTAAGGCATGTTCTTGTAGAGGAATTGGTTGGTGACCGCGGTGCCGACCGTACCCAGCAGCAGCGTGTAGCCGTCCGGAGCGGCCTTGGCGACGATCTCGGCGCCGACATTGCCGCCTGCGCCGCTCTTGTTGTCGACCACCACCTGCTGGCCCCACACCTCGGTGAGATGGGCAGCCGCGATGCGGCCGAGCAGGTCAGTCGTTCCGGCAGGCGCAAATGGGACCACCATGCGAATTGTCTTGTTGGGATAGGTCGACTGGGCCCAGCCGTGGCGCGCCAGCATCGGCGCGGCAACTGCGCCGGCAATCACAGCGCGACGGCGGGTAATCAAACTCATGGCAATCCTCCTGAAGTTCGGGCGACTATATCGGGCGCCTCAGGGGAGACAAACGTGACAGCACCGCTTACCGGCTACGCCGACCGCATCTCGGTCCGCGCCGGAGAAAAGATCAGCTTCAAGGTTTCGAGCGTCGGACCGGGACCGTACAACGCCATGCTGGTGCGCATCGTGCGCGGCGATCCCAATCCCGACGGACCGGCGCAGAAACTCGAGGATCAGTCCGAGCTGTTCGACGGCCGCTTCGCCTCGCGCCAGCAGCACGCCTGGCCCGGCTCCTATGCGCTGATTGAACGCGCCGCCGACGTGAAGCTGCCGGACGCCCTGTCGGTCGAGGCGCTGATCTGGCCGACGCTACCCGAGGACGGGCCGCAGACCGTGATCTCGCGCCGTGACGCCGCCCCGGAATCAGGAAAGGGGGGCGCAGGCTTCGCGCTGGTGCTGACGCCGGACGGCATGGCGCTGGAATGCGGCGGTGCGCGGATCGTCACCGGCAAGAAGCTGCGCAATCGCGCCTGGTATCGCGTCTGGGCCTCGGCCGATCCGGCGACCGGCATGATGCGGGTCGGCCAGCAGCCGCTGAAGCGCGCCTTCGCCGTCGACGATGAAGGCGAAGCGAGCACCACCCAGTCCGGTCTCGTCGTCGAGGCCGCGCAACCGGTGCTGATCGGCGCGGAAAGCGCCAGCGATCGCCCGGTGCGGCGCTGCTTCAACGGCAAGATCGAGGCGCCGGCGATCGCAGGCTTCGCCGCCTGGGACTTCGCCCGCCGCATGGGCACGATGGAGGTCGAGGACACCGGCCCCAACGGGCTGCACGGCACGCTGAAGAACCTGCCGACGCGCGCCATGAAGGGCGCGGCGTGGAGCGACGGCGAGCGTGACTGGAAGCGCGCGCCGCACATGTATGCCGCGATCCACTTCCACGACGACGACCTGCACGACTGCGGCTGGGCCGACGATTTTAGCTTCACGGTCCCGAAGGACATGAAGAGCGGCGTCTACGGCATACAGCTGCGCTGCGGGCCGCATCGCGACGTCATCCCCTTCTTCGTGCGTCCGCAGATCGGCAAGCCGCAGGCCAAGGTCTGCTACATCGCCTCGACCTTCACCTATCAGGTCTACACCAATTTCTCGCGCGGCATGTTCAACGAAGCGTTCCGCCAGCGCATGACCGAGTGGAAGGCGGCCGCCAACAATCCCGACGAGCACAAGGACTACGGCCTCTCGACCTACAACTTCCATCGCGACGGCTCGGGCGTCGCCTACTCCTCGCACCTCAGGCCCTTGCTGACCTGGCGGCCGGACTTCCTCACCTTCCACGACCAGGCGGGCTCGGGCCTGCGCCATCTGCCGGCCGACACCCATCTCACCGGCTGGTTCGATCGCCTGGGCATCGCCTACGACGTCGTCACCGACCACGACCTGCACGACAAGGGCGTCGATATCCTCAAGTCGTACAAGGTGGTCGTGACCGGCACGCACCCCGAGTACCACACCAAGGAGACGCTCGACGCGTTGCAGGCCTACACCGAGACCGGCGGCCGGCTGATGTATCTCGGCGGCAACGGCTTCTACTGGCGCGTGGCGCTTTCCGATGCCTGGCCGGGCGCCATCGAGGTGCGGCGTACCGAGGGCGGCATCCGCACCTGGCCGGCCGAGCCAGGCGAGTACTACCACGCCTTCGACGGCGCCTATGGCGGGCTGTGGCGGCGCTCCGACCGGGCGCCCAACGTGCTGTGCGGCATCGGCTTCTCGAGCCAGGGCCTGTTCGTCGGCGATTCCTACCGCCAGTCGCCGGCGGCGCGCGACAACCATCACGCCTGGGTGTTCGAGGGCGTGAAGGACGAATTGTTCGGCGGCTATGGCTTCTCGGGCGGCGGCGCGGCGGGCTTCGAGCTCGACCGGCTCGACCATCGCCTGGGCAGCCCGCTCAACGCCGTGGTGCTGGCCTCTTCGGAAGGACACGATCGCAAGGAGTTCGTGGTCGTGCACGAGGAGCGGCTGGGCTTCAACACCACCATAACCGGCGACACGCTGGAAGGGCTCATCCGCGCCGACATGACCTATATCGAGAAGCCCCAGGGCGGCGCGGTATTCTCGGTCGGGTCGATCACCTATTGCGGATCGCTGCCGCACAACAAGTACGACAACGACGTCTCGCGGCTGACCTTCAACGTGATCAACCGCTTCGGCGAGCTGGGATTGAAGTGGCCGCTCTGACAGCTCACTCGCCGGCCTGGATCCGCTCGACCAGAGCGCGATGGCGAGGGTCGGTGACCAGCTTGGGATAGAGCGGCGCGAGAACCTTGGCGAACGCCGCCTTGTCGACGTCGGAGACGAACTGGATACCGGCGCTGGCGAGGGCCGCCCGCGCGCCCGCCTCCTGCTCGTCGAAGACCTTGCGGTGATAGGACACTGAATCACGCGCAGCCTGGCGGATGATCGCCTGGTCCTCGGCGGACAGCCGGTCCCACACCCGCTTGGAGAAGATGACGATGGCTGGCGGCGCGACATGTTCGGTCACGCTGTAGATCTTGGCCACTTCGTAGTGTCGCGACGTCAGATAGGAGATGAGGTTGTTTTCGGCCGCGTCGATGGTGCCTGCCGCGAGCCGGGGCCGGACCTGGGCGAAGGGAATCGGGACCGGTTGCGCGCCAAGCGCCTGCATGATTTCGGTCATGGCCGACGACGTCTGGATGCGGATCTTGAGGCCCTTCATGTCGGCCGGTGTCCGCACCGCCTTGGCCTGCGTATAGATCGAGCGCGGACCGGCATCGTAGAAGCAGAGTCCGACCAGATCGACGGCCGCAAGCGCTCCCAACAGTTCCTTGCCGACCGTCCCCTGCAGGCTGCGCCGACGATGCTCGGTCGAGGTGAACAGGAACGGCAAGGTCGGGATGACGGTCGCCGGCACCGTGCCGTGCAGCGCCGATACGCTGACGCGCGCCATGTCGAGCGTGCCGGTGCGCACCTGGGCCACCGTGAAGGACTCGGAGTCCTGGTCCGATGCACCGAGGTTGGCGACGAAAAGCCGGCCGCCACTACGCTCGCGCATCAGATCGCTCATATGGGCAACCCCCTGCACGGACGGCATGTCGGGCGAACCGACGTCGGATGACCGGAAGCCGCCAGTCTGCGCGATGGCGGGCGCGCAAACCATCGCTCCCGCAATGGCCAGCATCAACCGGCGGCGCAGAACCATGCTCCGGTACCTTCCCCTGAAGTCGACGACGCCATGGGATCATCGGTCGAACCCGCCGTCCAGTGACAACAACTTGCAGTGCGCGCAGGTGTGGCGAGCCGGTTGGCAGCGCGCTACGTCGCGATCGACGCCTTGGCGTCTGGCGTCAGCGCAGCGAGCAGGCCCTTGCAGCCGGCCTCGATCAGGTCGAGCGCGCGCTCGTAGTCCTGCTGCGTGCCGCCATACGGATCCTGGACATCGAGGATGCCGGGCATGGGGCCGAACCTGGTGAACATTTGCAGGTTGTTGGCCTTGTCGCGCGGCGCCATCCAACGCAGGTCGGCCATGTGGCTGCGGTCCATCGCCAGAACGTAGTCGGCAGCGGCGATGTCCTCCTTGGTGACCGCGCGCGACCGCTGCTCCGAGATGTCGTAGCCGCGGCGCGCCGCCGCCTCGACGGCGGCTGGAGTCGGCGCTTCCCCGGCATGGATGCTCGTGGTGCCGGCCGAGGCGATGGTGAAGGCCTGCTCGAGGCCGGCCCGGCGCGCCAGGGTGCGGAACACGCCTTCGGCCATGGGCGAGCGGCAGATGTTCGCGGTACAGACGAAGAGGATACCGATGGTCATGGCCTCACAGCCTAGCACAGCGCTAGATTGCCGCCATGCATCAGGAATTCCTGCCGCCCGGGATCGTGATCCTGACCGGTGCGGGCATCTCCAAGGAAAGCGGCATCGACACCTTCCGGGACAAGGACGGGCTGTGGAGCCGCGTCGATCTCGAGGAGGTCGCCACCATCGAGGCCTGGCATCGCGACAAGAAGAAGGTGCTCGACTTCTACAATGACACCCGCCGCTCGTTCCGCGCCGCCCACATCGAACCCAACGCCGCGCATCGCGCGCTTGCGCGGCTGGAGAAGGAATACCAGGGCGAGGTCGTGGTCGTGACCCAGAACATCGACCCCCTGCACGAGTTGGCCGGCTCCCGGAACATCATCCACATGCACGGCCGCGACGGCGAGGTGCGTTGCATGAGCTGCCAGCGTGTGTTCGAATCGGATGCCGATCTCACGCCGCAATCAATCTGCCCCAACTGCAACGCCGTGGGCGAACTCAGGCCGAACATCGTGTGGTTCGGCGAGATGCCCATGCACATGGAGGAGATCTACCAGGCGCTGGAGCGCTGCGGGCTCTTCCTGTCGGTCGGCACCTCGGGCGAGGTCTATCCGGCGGCGGGCTTCGTGCTGCACGTCCGCCGCCGCCAGCGCCGGGCGCACACCGTCGAGCTCAATCTCGAGGCGACCGGCAGCCAGCCGCTGTTCCACGAACACATCTACGGCCCCGCCACCGAGGTCGTGCCGGCCTATGTCGAGCGCGTGCTCTCGCGCGGCTGGCAGCAATAAGGAGAAGACGATGCCCGATATGACGACAGCCCTCGGCAATGCGCCTCACGGCGCACACCACATCGCGCCCGATGCGCATGGCCGGAATTTCTACGCCATCGACCGGCAGTTCCAGGACCTGCTGTCGCTCTACATGGAGCCTGGCCTGCTCAGCCAGATGACGCCGCACTTCGAGCGGCTGGGCGAGCTCGCCGGCAACCGGCTCGACGATCTCGCCATGACCGCCGACAAGCACCCGCCGGTGCTGCAGCCGCGCGACCGCTTCGGCCGCGACGAGGACTGGATCGACTATCACCCGTCCTACCGCGAGATGGAGAAGATCGCCTTCGAGGAGTTCGGCATGCACGCGATGACCCATCGCTCTGGCGTGCTGGGCCTGGCGGAGCCCGCCCATCCGCTGGTGAAGTACGGCATCACCTATCTCTTTGTGCAGGCCGAGTTCGGCCTGATGTGCCCGGTGTCGGTCTCCGACACCTCGAACTTCATCATCAAGCGCTTCGGCTCCGAGGCCCTGAAGAAGCTGCTGCTCGACCGGCTGCTGAGCCAGGACCCGGCGACGATGCTGAAGGGCACGCAGTTCATGACCGAGAAGGCCGGCGGCTCGGACGTCGGCGCGCTGGAGACCGACGCCGAGCGCATCGGTGTCGGCCCTGACGGCGTCGAGCGCTGGAAGCTCTACGGCCAGAAGTGGTTCTGCAGCCACGCCGACGCCGATGTCGCGGTCCTGCTGGCCCGGCCGCGCGGCGCCGCGCCCGGCACGCAGGGGCTCGGCATGTTCGCCATGCCGCGGCGGCTCGAGAACGGCAGCCGTAACAGCTATCGGATCGTGCGCCTGAAGGACAAGCTCGGCACCAGGTCGATGGCCTCGGGCGAGATCGTCATGGACGGCGCTGTCGCCTACCTGGTGGGCGACGCGAACCGCGGCTTCAAGCAGATGATGGAGCAGGTGAACCTGTCCCGCTTGAGTCACGGCGTGCGCGCGGCCTCGATGATGCGGCGCTGCCTCAACGAGGCGATGGTCGTCGCGCAGAACCGCCGCGCCTTCGGCAAGGCGATCGGCGAATACCCGCTGCTGCGCCGCCAGCTGATGAAGATCATGCTGCCGACCGAGCAGGCGCTTTCAATGTACGCCTTCTCCGCCGACGCCATGGGCCGCGCCAACGCAGGCGACAAGGACGCGGCCAACCTGCTGCGCATCCTGACCCCGGTCTACAAGTTCCGCGCCTGCCGCGACAACATCCCGGTCGCCAGCCACACCCTCGAGGTCAGGGGCGGCCTGGGCTACATCGAGGAATGGGTGACCGCCCGCCTGGTGCGCGACGCCCAGATCGGCACGCTGTGGGAGGGCACCTCCAACATCAACGCCCTCGACGTCGTGCAGCGCGCCGTCGGCAAGAGCGGCGGCCACAAGACGCTGACCGCGGCTCTCAAGGACAAATACGAGCGCTCCGACGCCCTGCCCGGCCAGTACAAGGGCCTGCTCGGCGCCACCCTCGATCGCGTCGAGCGCTTCGTCGAGGCGGTCGCGGCCGATCCCAAACAGGAGAAGCGCTGCCGGCTCGCCGCCGGTGCGCTCTATCACGCCGCATCAGCGGCGCTGATGGCCTGGGAAGGCGCGGCGCTGGGCGCCAAGGGCGGCGACGCGCGCCGCCTGCTGCTGTCGCGCCTGGTGATCGAGCATCGGCTGGCGCCGCAGGACCCGCTGTCGCTCAACGAGTCGGCGTGGGAGCAGGAGGCGATGGACCTTTTGTTGCAAGACAAACCGGTCCCTCTCGCCAAGGCCTCGGCTCTGGTAGGATAGGGGATGGCCACTCCCCTCCCGGTACCGTCCTGGACCGTGACGTCGGTCCTCGAGCGCTCCTACACCCTGGCACGCGACAACTTCACGGCCTTCTTCACCGTCGCCGTGATCTTCGGCGCGGTTTCCCTGGTTGTGAGCATCCTCAGCCTCGGATTGTTGGCCGGCCTGGTCGGCCTGGTCTGCGGCGTCGCGACCTCGATCTGCCTCACCTGGGGCACGCTGCAGGCGATCGCCGGACGCAAGCCCGAATGGGAACCGATGCTGCGCCAGGTGCAAGGCCCGCGGTTCGGCTGGATGCTGCTGACGGGCGCCATCCAGTACTTCGTCGTCGCCGTGTCGGCGATCGTCGTGATCGGGCCGCTGTTCCTGATCCCGCTATGGGCGGTGACGATTCCCGCCATGATGGTCGAGCGCACCGACGTCGGCGGCGCCTTCAATCGCAGCATGGATCTGACGGCCGGCCGCCGCCTGCCCATCCTCGGCGCCTTCCTGCTGTGGTTCGTGATCTTCGGCATCGGCGCAATCGTGCTCGTTACGCTCCTGGGCCACGGTGCGCTGGGCAGCCTCGTGATGTGGATCTACGGCGCCCTGGCGGGGATCGTCTTGCACACCCTGCCGGCGATCTTCTACGTGCTGCTGCGCGAGGAGAAGGAAGGCGTCACCGCCGGGCAGATCGCTGCCGCCCTGTGACGACGGTCGTTGCGATCAGAATTCCTTCAGATTGTCGGCGAGATGCTTGTGGGCGTAGGCCTCGCGGGCCAGACCGCGACGCTGCAGCTCGGGCACCAGCCCGTCGCAGATCTCCATAATGGAACGGCGCTCGATCGGCGTATCGGAAAACAGGAAGCCGTCGCCGCCCACTTCCTGCATCACCTCGGTCATCACCCCCGCCACATACTCGGGCGTGCCGGTGTAGTCGAGGCTGCCCTTGCTGGCGTAGCCACGCACGACCTCGCGCAGCGGCTTGCCGAGCCATCGGGCCAGCGAGGACTGGTGGCCGTTGGTCGTGAGGGTGGTCGGCAGCGGCTCGTCGAGGTCGAACTTGGAAAAGTCGATGCCGGTCAGCCGTGACATGCCCGACAGCTGCATCTCGACATGCTTCAGCGAGTCTTCCTGCTGCAGCCGGCGCCGTTCGCGCGCTGCCTCCATCGTCGTGTCGACGATCGGCGAACACAGGAACAGGAGCTTGATGTCGTCGGGATTGCGTCCGATCGCGGCGGCATTGCTGCGGACCTCCTGGCGATAGGCCTTCATCTTTTCGATGTTGCTGCCTTCCGTGATGATGGTGTCGGCCCATTTCGATGCGAATTTCTTGCCCGCCGCCGAGCCGCCGGCCTGGCAGATCGGCACGCGTCCCTGCGGCGAGCGCGGCGCGTTGATTGGCCCGCGCACCTTGAAGTACTTGCCGACATGGTTGATCGGCCGGACCTTCTTGCCGTCAGCGAACATCGGGATATCGCGATCGAGCACCACCGCATCCTCGTCCCAGGCCTCCCATAGCTTGGTGACGACATCGGCGAATTCATCGGCCACCTCGTAGCGCTCGTCGTGCGGCCGGTGCTTGTCGTGGCCGTAGTTCTGCGCCGTGCCGTCGTTGCTGCCGGTGACGCAGTTCCAGCCGATGCGGCCCTCGGTGACATGGTCCAGCGAATTGATGAGACGCGCCGCCAGGTACGGCGGATATTCCGACACGGAGAGCGTCGGCACGAGGCCGAGGTGCGTCGTGGCCTGCGCAAGCCATGGCACGAGCACCGCAGGGTCGAGCTTGGGAGAACCCTGGGCGTACTGCAAATACGTGTCATGGCTGCCCTTGTAGGTGTAGGGCACATTCGAGGAGTCCTCGATGATCATGTAGTCCATGCACGCCCGCTCCATCCCCTTGGCGAGGTCGATGAAGAGATCGGGCATCATCCAGCGCTTGACGTCGGTGGCACTGCCGGCCCACGTCGAGCGCCAGTTCTTGGAAGCGAAGCTCTGGCCGAGAAACCAGGCGAGATGAAAGGGCTTGGTCATGGCCCGCTCACGAAGCAAGACTCCGGCCAACGACCCGGCGAGAAGAAATGCCATTTTTAGATCGGCGTGATGCGCGGCCCTGACCCGCGCCATGCAGAGCTACTGGCGCGCGCCGCCCTGCTTGGTGAAGGTCGATTTGCCGGTCGTGTCGCCGTCATTCTTGCTGTAGCCCTGCCAGGTCGTGGCAATGGCATTGCCCTGGCGCGTCAGCGTGAACAGGGGCTGGTTGGAGGCATAGATCTTCTTGCCGAACTGGTTGTTCATGCCGCCGTCGGCGAAGCTCACGAACGAGACGTCGAGCTTGTCGCCATTCGCCGTCGCCTTGCAGCGGATGTGCTCGTTGGTCTGCACCCCTTCGGCATCAAGGCGGCAGTCGGAGCCGTTGACCTTGAGCGTATGCGTGACGAACAGGGCCATGCCGCCGGGGTTCTTGCCGAGGCCCTGTTCCCAGACATAGGTGCCGTCCCACGGACCGGCGGCCAGCGCCGGCGCCAGGGCCAGCGGAGCGACGAGAAGACCAAGAGACAACAGCGTGCGATGCTTCATGGGAAACTCCATCGTGAGAAACCGGGAGCGAAGGTTCAGGGCTCGGTACCGGGCGGTACTTCGACCGCCTTGTAGTCGGTACCGCCCTTCGGCGAGGGCCACAGCGCCACCAGGAAGGCGCGCTTGGTGCCGCACAGGTCGGTCACCCATCGTTCGTAGAAATGCTGCGGTTCGCTGACACGAAACATCGCGGTCTTCGGCTCGTACCCTTGTGGCAGGGGAGCCGTCTCAACGGCGGCGATCGTGCCGCACGAGTGACGTGCCTTGGCGTAGCCCGCGATCACGCCAAGGATGTCACGCTTCAGCTGGAGCGTGGCGCGACTTTGGCCGGTGATCTTGATGTCGCCCTGCGCAACCGCCGATGCGGTCGTGACGACGAGCACGGCGAACCCGGCGAATATGCGACGCATGTGCAGCCAACGCGCGCTCGTCGTGACGGTTGCATGAGGAATGCGAGCGGCCCGCCCTAGAGCTTGCGGAACGTCGACGAACCTGCCGTATCGAAAGGGTTCCTGTTGTAGCCTTGCCAGATCGTCGCGATGCCGCCGCCCCTGTGCGTCAAGGTGAACAGCGGCTGGTTGGCAGAGTACTCCTTGACTCCGAATCGATTCAGCGTCGCGCCATCCCTGAAGCTCACGAAGGAGACTTCCAGCCTGTCGCCCTTCACCGTCGCCTTGCAGCGGATGGACGTGTCGGTCTGGTAGCCCTCGGCCTTCAGCCGGCACTGCGGACCGTCGATGCTGAGCGTGTGGGTCACGAACAGGTTGATGCCGCCCGCTCCCTTGCCCAGCCCCTGCTCGTAGACATAGGTGCCGTCCCACGGTCCCGCCGCAAACGCCGACGAAACGAACGCAAGGCCGGCAAACACCGCCGCGGCAAGCCTAGCCACGCTTCAGGATCTCTTTCGTATGCTCGCCGAGCAACGGCTCGCGATAGAGCGGCTGCGACGGCTCGTCCTTGAAACGCACGACCGGCGCCAGGTGCTTGCGGCCGTCGGGTTCGGTCACGACGGCGCCGCGCTTCACCAGGTTGGGATCGGCGATCGCCTCGGGCAGCGTGTTGACCGGCCCGTAGCAGATGTCGAGCGTGTCGAGCCATGTCATCCAGTGCGCCAGCGGCTTCTCGCGGAAGGTCCTGGCGAGGAACTCCATCACCGGCTTCTGGTGCGCGCCCGGCCATTCGCAGAGGTCGACGAACTCGGGCTTTCCCAGCGCAGTGAGCAGGTTGCGGATGAACTTCATCTCCTGCCCGGCCAGCACGAGCTGGCGGCCGTCCGACGTGTCGTAGACCCGATAGAACGCCGCGCCGCCCGTGGTGCGCTGGTTCTTGACGTCGGGCTGCGTGCCGTCGGTGAAGGCGGTGCCGACCACGTTGGCACACGAGGCCATCAGCGCCTCGTGCATGCTGACATCGATGTAGTCGCCCTTGCCCGTCGTCTGCCGCCGCAGCAGGGCCATCAGCACGCCCGAGAGGCCGTGCAGACCGCTCACCAGGTCGGCGACAGGGATGCCGGGGATCGCTGGCCGGCCGTCGTCGCCCAAGGTCAGCGACAGCACGCCCGTCATGGCCTCCAGCGCAAGATCGTGCGCGGCGCGGCCGGGATAGACGCCGTCCTGGCCGAAGGCCGAGATCGAGCAGTAGACGATGCCGGGGTTCTTCTCCTTCACGGCCTCGTAGCCGACGCCGAAACGCGCCGCGACGCCGGGGCGGAAGGATTCGACCAGCACGTCGGCTTCACACGCCAGGCGGAAGAGATCGGCGCGACCTTGTTCGGTCTTGAGATCGAGCACGACGCTCTTCTTGCCGCGGCCCATGTTGCGGAAGAACACCGAGGTGCGCTGGTCGGGCGGGCGGATATGGCGGCCCGGATCGCCGTCGGGCGGCTCGACCTTGATCACCTCGGCGCCGTGGTCGGCCAGCGCCGTCGTGAGGTACGGCCCCGGCAGGAACCAGGAGAGATCGACGACCTTCAGACCTTCGAGCTTCATGTGCGTTTGTCCAACAGCGAGTCGTTGTCGGCGCCGAGCGGCGAACAGGCGGCCTGGGCCGGCCGCTCGCCGTCGATGCGGATGGGGTTGGCGATGACGCGCAGGCTGCCCTTCACCGGATGTGGCACGGCGGAGACCATACCGGTCGAGCGCGCGAAGCCGCTGTCGAGCGCCTGGTCGAGGCGATGGACGGGCGCGGCCGGCAGCACGCCGTTGAAGGCCAGCAGCCATTCGCCGGTCGTGCGCGTACGGAAGGTGGGATCGAGCGCATCGGTCAGCGCGGCGCGGTTCACGGCACGCGTGTTGGGATCGGCGAAGCGGGCATCACCCAGAAGGTCCTCGCGATCCATGACCTTGACCAGCGACAGCCAGAACTTCTGGGTCATGCACATGATGAAGATCCAGCCGTCCTTGGTGGGAAAGGTCTGGACCGGGGCCAGCGACAGGTGCGCGCTGCGCGGCACGCGCGGTGAGACATCGCCCTCGTTGAGATACCAGACACCGGGATACGTGAGCTGGTGCATGGCGACGTCGTACAGGCAGGTCTCGACGTCGCAACCCTGTCCCGTGGTCTTGGCGCGCAGCAGGCAGGCGAGCAGGCCAACCGTGCCGGTGAGGCCGCTCATGCTGTCGATCAGCGACACGCCGACACGTGTCGGCGCGCCCTCGGGATCGCCGGTCAGCTCCATCAGCCCGGCCTCGGCCTGCATCAGGAAATCGTAGCCCGGCCAGTCGGCGCGCTCGCCCGCGCGGCCGTAGGCCGAGATGTGCAGGCAGACGATCGACGACTTCAGGTGCTTCAGGCTCGCATAGTCGATGCCGAGCTTGGCGGGCTGCGAGCCGCGCAGGTTGTTGACCACGCAATCGGCCGTCTTCACCAGCGCCTCGAACTGCCGGCGGCCTTCGGCCGACTTGATGTCGAGCGTCACGCTCTTCTTGCCAAGGTTCCAGGCCTGGAAGTACTCGCTGTCGGCGTCACCCAGCTTGTGCGGCCCGACATGGCGCGAGGGATCGCCCTCAGGCGCCTCGACCTTGATCACCTCGGCGCCGAGCTCGGCCAGGAACATGGTGCCGTACGGGCCGGCGCCGAACTGCTCGAGCGTCAGGACCCGAATGCCTTGCAGGGGTTTGGCGCTCATAGCTCGGCGTGCTGCTTGATCCACTGGCGGGCGATGATGATGCGCTGCATCTCGTTGGTGCCCTCGCCGATGCAGGTGAGCGGCGCGTCGCGATAGAGCCGCTCGATGTCGTATTCCTTGGAATAGCCGTAGGCGCCGTGGATGCGCATGCTCTCGATGCTGTTCTCCAACGCCGCCTCCGACGAGAAGTACTTCGCCATGCCGGCTTGCAGGTCGCAGCGCTCGCCGCGGTCGAAGGCGTCGGCGGCATCGAGCGTCAGCAGGCGCGCGGCGCGGGCGCGCGTCGCCATCTCTCCCAGCTTGAGCTGGATCGCCTGGTGCTCGCAGATCGGCTTGCCGAAGGTCTTGCGGATCTGCGAGTAGCTGGTGGCGAGCCGCAGCGCGCCCTCGGCGATGCCGACGCCGCGCGCCGCGACGTTGATGCGGCCGAGCTCGAGGCCACCCGCCACCTGGGTAAAGCCGCGGCCCTCGACCTCGCCGATCAGGTGATCGGCCGGCACCTTGTAGTCCTCGAAGATCAGCTCGCCCGAATCGATCGAATGGTAGCCGAGCTTCTCGAGCTTGCGACCGACGCGAAAACCCGGGCCCTTGGGCGCGATGAACAGGCTCATGCCCGAATAGCGCGGCGAGGCCTCCGGGTTGGTCTTCACCAGAAGCGCGAAGCAGGAGCCCTCGATGCCGTTGGAGATCCAGGTCTTGGTGCCGTTCAGCACGTAGTGGTCGCCCTCGCGCCGCGCCGTCAACCGGATCGCCTGCAGGTCGGTGCCGGCGTCGGGTTCGGTCAACGCCAAGCCGCCCCTCACCTCGCCCGAGGCCAACCTGGGCAGCCAGTGCCGGCGCTGCGGCTCGGTGCCGAACTTCTCGATGGCGAGCGCCAGCATCAGGTGGGAGTTGAAGATGCCGGTGAGGGCCATCCACACCGAGGAGATCTTCATGACGATCTCGGCGTAGGTCCGCGCCGGCAGGCCGAGCCCGCCGTAGTCGGGGCTGACGGTGGCGCCGAACAGGCCGAGCTCCTTCATCTGCTCGACCAACTCCGCCGGCCAGCGGTCGGCATGATCGAATTCCTTGACACGCGGCGCCACCTCGCGCTCGACCCAGCGATCGATGGTGGCCAGAAGCTGCGCCTCGTCGGCCTTGTCGATCTCCGCCATCCGTTTACCTCCCACACATTGGCCGGCCAAAGTGCGAACAGGCCCGCACGGTGTCAACATTTCCCCACACGAGACGTGCTAGGATGCAATCTTCGCGCGAACAGCGAGGGAGATACGCATGACGTCGATGGAGGCGAGCCGCGGTGCGACGTGGGGAGTAGGCTTGACGATCGAAACCAGCGCCACGATCCTGTTCAAGAACTTCGTTCCGTTCGTCGGCACTGCGCTGGTCGCGAGCCTGCCGAGTCTCATTTTCGCGCAGATCGTTACGTCGGAAGCGGGACAGGGGATCGTCAGCTTCATCATCTCGCAGATCGTGACCGTGACGCTGATCTATGGCGCCGTGCAGGCATTGCGACAGCGGCAGATCGCGATAACGGAATGCCTGCAGCAGGGCTTCCGCCGCCTCGGCGCAGCGCTGGGCGTGGCCATCATCGCCGCCATCTGCGTCGCCCTCGGCCTGATCGCCCTGGTCGTCCCCGGCCTCATCCTGATGACGATGTGGGCGGTCGCGATTCCCGCGGCCACCATCGAGCAGGCCGGCGTCGGAGCGTCGTTGTCGCGCAGTTCGGCCCTGACCCGTGAACGGCGTTGGCGGGTGTTCGGCGCCGTGCTGGTGGCGGGAATCATCACCATTGTGGTCAGCATCATCGCCGCCAGCATCGCAGGCGCCATCGCCGGAGCCCACTCCTTCCTGTTCACCGTCGTGATCTGGGCGCTCAGCGCAGTGTCCCAGGCCTTCAGCGCCTGCGTCTCGGCGACGCTCTACTATTTCCTGCGCCGCGAGAAGGAAGGCGTGGAGATCGATCAGATCGCGACCGTGTTCGACTGACGCGACAGGCTGAGCGCAAGGTTCAACGATCGTGCTTGTCGCGCCGCCGCCGCCCAAAGGCCAGCTCAGCCTCGAGGCGGCTGCGCTGCGCGGCGTAGAAGGCCTCCAGGAAGGCCCGCGCATTGAAAGTGGGGCCGCCATCGGGATGCACGTAGGCGATCTTGCGCACGATGCGCCGCGCCACGTCACCCTGCAGGTCACTCGTGCCTTGGCCTGACGATCGCAGGACATCCTCGAGGACCTGCAGCTCCTTGACGCCGTAGACGACGAGCTGCTGGGCCGTGAAGACATAGGCAGGCGGGGCATACACCGCAGACCGGGCGGCCGCGAGGTCGGGCAGCAGCAGCGGCTTGGGCTCCACCACCACCCAGGTGCCCGCCACCATGTCGCCGGCGCGCAGGTGGTCGCGGTTGAACAGCGGCAGGGCGGCAAGCGCGCCGACCCAGGTCAAGGTGGCGATCCAGGTCCAGGGCCCCGCCGCGATCGCCGCATCGCCGGCGAGCGCGAGCGACAGCGGCAGGAAGAGCTCGACCTCGCGCATCAGGTTGCGGGCGATCACGGCCGCGGGCGTGAGCGTCCCGCCGCGGCGGTTGATGACGCGCAGCGAGGCCATGCGCTTGCCCGGCGTGCGGCCGTTCCAGGCCAACTCGAAGCCGGCGAAGTAGAAGATGCGCAGGAAGAACATCAACAGGATGCCGGCCGTCCTGCCGACATGGCCACCGGAGATAAAGGTGGCAATGGCCACGACGATCAGCGTTGCGAACAGGATCAGGAGATCAAGCACCAAGGCGGTTGCCCGTTCCCCGACGCTGGCCAGTCGGACGGACACGGCCACGCCTTCCGGCGTGACGACGGCGCGCATCCGCGGGTCGGCAGCCTCGATCGCCACGGCGAGATCGCTCATGCCCGCCGCTCCCGGCCGGCCAGGCAGAAGTAGGCAACCACGGCGGCGAAGACGCTCCAGCCCAGCAGGTATCGCGCCGCCATGGCGACGACGAGCTGGCGCCCCAACCCCTCGAGCAGGCCGGCCAGCAGGAACAGCAGCACCGCGCCCATCATGATGACGGCGGCATCGCGGCCGTCGCGTGCCAGCCGGATCAACCGCGGCTCGCGGCCGGCGAACAGCACGGCGCCGGCGATCTTCAGCCCCGCAGCGGCGCTCAGGATCAGCGCCAGGAACTCTGTCGGGCCGTGGATCGACAGCCAGCCGCCCAGCTCGATCAGCAGGCCGCGGCTGGCGAACAGCGCCAGGAAGGCGCCGAGCATCAGGCCGTTGGTGAAGATCAGCACCAGGGTCGGCACGCCCAGCGCAAAGCCCAGCGCGAAGCTCAGGATGCCGATCTGCGCATTGTGCGAAAACAGGTAGGCGGCGAAGGCGCCGAGCTCGTCGACCTCCTTGCCGCCGCCGCCCAGGCCGGCGCGCAAGGCCTCGGTCGAGGCGTCGAAAGAGCGGCCTTGCTGCACGTTCTTGGCGATGAAGGAATCGTAGTAGGCGGGATCGGACGCGGTCAGGAACCAGGCCGCCAGCACACCGGCGAGGATGACGCCGAAGGCGAGCGCGATCGCCCGCCAGGCGCCGCGCACCGCAGCCGGCAGGCGCCAGGCGAAGAACGCCGCCAGCAGGACCGACGGCCGCTCGCGCACGCCGTAGACGCAGAGATAGGCGCGCGCACACAGCGCCTCGAGATAGTCGAGCAGATTGCGATCGAGCGAGATCGCCCGCGCCACCGACAGGCCCGACAGGGTGGCGCGATAGAGCGTCGGCAGCCGCGCCAGGCTGTCGCCGTCGAGCGAGCCCACGCCGTGCCGCTCGGCGCGCGCGACCAGCGTCTCGAGCTCGCGCCAGACGCCCTCGCGCTCGCGGCGGAACTGCGCGCTCTTCAGCTCCAGCGCCATCTCACAGGACCTCCCGGCGCTTGATGTCGAGATAGCGGTTGACCAGCTCGGGCCCCAGCCGGTCGGGCTCGGTCTGCACGCATTGTACGCCGAGCCGCCGCAGCCGCTGGACCACGACCTCGCGCTCGGCGGCGAAGTCCTGGGCGAACACCGAACGCGCCAGCCCCTCGAAGCTGTCCGGCCGGGCCGCCGCCAGCGCGGCAAGCCCGCGGTCGCGCAGGGCGACGAACAGCAGCAGGTGGCGCGCCGCCAAGCGCTGCAGGTTGTCCATCATCAGCTCGGCCGTCACCGTGTCGACGAAATCCGTCATCACGACGATCAGGCTGCGGCGATCGAGACGGCCCATCAGGTCCATCAGGCCCAGCGTATAGTTGCTCTCCTCGTGGCGGTACTGCAGGCGGGCCATCTCGCGCTGGACCAGGGCGAAGTTGGCGACATTGCCGATCGGCCGCGCGTAGCCGCGTACGCGGCTGTCGAAGCTGAACACGCCGACGCGATCGCCGTAGCGCAGCGAGACGTAGCCCATCTGCAGGGCGGCGTTGATGGCGTGATCGAGCCGCGGCACGCCGTCCAGCGGCTCGCTCATCAGGTGGCCGCAATCGATGGCGAACACGACCTGCTGGTTGCGCTCGGTGAGGAACTCCTTGGTCATCAGGCGGCGATGCTTGGCCGACTGCTTCCAGTCGATCCGCCGATGGTCGAGGCCGGGCACGTATTCACGCAGCGCGCGGAACTCGCTGCCCTCGCCCTGCTGGCGCATCTGTTTCTGGCCGAAGAAGGCGTCGTGCTGCGAGAATTCCAATGCCATCGCCCGCACTGCGCCGACGTCGGGCGTGACGGCGATGGGCTGACCGATGTCGTAGCGGCCGTGCACCGCGATCAGCCCGAGCGGCCCGGTCCAGCGCAGCCACACACGCTCGAGCCGGCCCTCGCCGCGCCGGCGGGCGCGCAACGGCCATTCGGCGATGCCTTCGCCGCGGTCGGCGAGGTCGAGGTCGACGGGCGCCGGCGGCAGGAGTGGCCCCGATACCTCGCACAGCACCGAGCAGCGACCGCCGCCGACGTTGCGTCGGGCCGTGACGAACACCGAGAGCCGCGCCGTGGCCCCGATCGGCACCAGTTCGGGCACGCTCGCCTCGACCGCGACCTGCCGGCGCGCCGGCGCCAGGGCGGCATCGATGCCCAACGCCAGCAGCGCCGTGAGCGGCAGTGCCGCGCCGGTTTCCCACCACGCGCCGAACGCCAGCACCCACGGCACGCAGAGCGCCACCACGACGCCGAACAGGACCAGGCAGCGCGGCGTCGGCTGCATCAGCGCGGCGCCGCCTGGCGCTCGACGATCTGGGCCAGCACGCCGTCGACGCTCTGGCCTTCGATCTCGGCGCTGGGCGCCAGCACCAGGCGATGGCGCAATGCCGGCTGGGCGAGGCGCTTGACGTCGTCGGGGATGACGAAGTCGCGGCCCTCGAGGCCGGCCAGCGCGCGCGCCGATGCCGCCAGCATGGCCGCCGCGCGCGGCGAGCCGCCGAACTGCAGCGCCGGATGCTCGCGCGTGGCGCGCACCAGGTCGACGACATAGGCCACGATGTCGTCATTGAGCCGCACCGCCGGCACGATCGCCTTCAGGGCCGCAAGGCCCGCCTGGTCGACCACCGCTTCGACGCCGGCGCTGCGCGGATCGGCCAGGGCCGCGCCCGAGCCATGCCGCGTCACCACGGCGAGCTCCTCCTCGCGCGAGGGATAGTCGAGCCGATGCTTGAACAGGAAGCGGTCGAGCTGGGCTTCGGGCAGCGGATAGGTGCCCTGCTGCTCGATAGGATTCTGGGTGGCGATGACCATGAAGGGCGGCCCCAACGCATGGCTGCGGCCGTCGATCGTGACCGATTTCTCCTGCATGGCCTCGAGCAAAGCTGCCTGGGTCTTGGGCGGCGTGCGGTTGATCTCGTCGGCCAGCAGGAGCTGCGTGAAGATGGGGCCTCGCGTCAGCACGAAGGCGTTGGTCTGGAAATTGAAGATGCTGGCGCCGATCACGTCGCCCGGCATCAGGTCGGGCGTGAACTGGATGCGGCTGAAGTCGAGCGAGAGGCTGGCCGCCACGGTGCGCGCCAGCAGCGTCTTGGCGACGCCGGGCACGCCTTCGAGCAGGATGTGCCCGTCGGCCAGCAGCGCCACCAGCATCAGGTCGACGGCCTCGCGCTGGCCGACCACGACCTTGGCGACCTCGGCGGTGACGCGCGCCCTGAGCGCGACCAACGGTTCAACGTCCATTCAGCAAGTCCTCCCGCCAGCGATGAAGCCGCGCCGCAGCGGCCACGGTAGCCGCCCGGTCGCCCGGCGCGATCGTGTCGATCGCGCGCACAAGTTCCTGATAGGTCGGCCCACCCTCGGCCGGCGGCAAGTCGCCCAGCCAGCGGCCGATCTCCGCCGGCCCCTGCAAGGGCGCCGGCGCCTTCAGGCGGCGACCGAGGTCGAGCACCGCGAGGTCGGCATAGCGTTTCAGCAGGCGCCCACCGTCGGAGCGATCGCGCAGCAGACGCGCCGCCACGTCGATCAGGGCGAACACGCCGGCGGGCGGCGGCAATGGCTCGTCGGCCGGCGGGCCAAAGCGCGTCGCCGCCGCCCACAGCGCGATGCCGATCGCCACCACCGCTGAGAACGTGACCAAGGCGAACGGCGGCGATATCGCGAGTTGCCAGATGTCGTGCGACGGCCGGTCTCGCGCGGCCTCGAGCGCCACCACGGGTCCGTCGCCGCTGCGCAGGCGTGCCACCAGGCTCATCGCCAGCACGGCATTGTCGCCGCGCCACAGCCCGTAATTGGCAAGCAGGTCGGGGTCGGCCAGCACCGCGACCTGCGGACGGGCGCACAGGCGCGCGATCAGCATGCCCTCGGCGCTCGACACCACCGGGCAGAGCTTGGCGGAGCGCACGAGTTGCGGCCGCGCAAGCTGCGGCGTTCCCTGGACGCCCTCCGTGCGCCAGGCGCCGACGGCATCCGGCCGCACGATGACGGCATCGTCGGCGATGGCGCGCGCCAACGCCTGCACGCCCTCGACGTTGCGCAACTGCGCGTCGGCGACACGGTCGCTGAGCGGCGGCGCCCGCGTCCGCCATTTGGGCAGCACGATCAACACCGGCCGCTGCGTCGCTTGCAGGATCTCGCGCACCTCCTGCGGCGTCTGCGGTGCCAGCACGATCCTGAGGGATTCCCGGACGAGCCTGTTCTCGCTGGGCGCGACCGGATCGATGTCGAAGCGCCGCAAGAGCTCGGTGAAGGCGCGGTAGCCGACGGCCGAGCGTGAGGTGGTGGTGGCGCTGGCCTGCCAGCCGCGCGTGTCTTCGCCCGCGATCATCAGGTAGGCCATGACGACGAAGCCGAGCGCCCCTGCGGCGATCAAGGCCAGCAGGGTCCGCTGGCTGAACGGCTGCAGCTCGCGGGCGCTCATGCCGCTTCTTCCGGCGGCATACCCCACAGCCGCTCGTAGTATCCGCGGCAACGCTCGTAGAGCGGGCGATCGGCCGGGCGCCCGCCGAAGTGGCAGAGCTCGACCGCCGCCACCAGGGCGGCGAAATCGTCGCGCGCCTGCTCGGGCACACGGGCGCGCCCGACCAGTTCACGCGCCGTCATCGCGACCGGCACCTCCTGGCCGACGCGGCGGCGCAACAGGTCGATGCTGGTGAGCAGCAGGACATGGATGGCGCCGCTCCAGTCTCCCGAGACGGCCGAGCGGTCGGCATCGTCGAGCCGGGCCTTGAGATGATCGCGTTGTGCCCCGGAGGCCGCCGCCTCTTCCGGCCGTACCGCGTCGCGTGCCGACGGCCACGCCCAGCCGCTGGCCCTGAGCCACATCGCCAACCCGACGAGCACGACCACCAGCCCGCCGATCAGCAACGCGTCGATGATCGACCGGAGGTCGAGCGACAGCGGCTCGCCCTCGGGAGGAGGCGCGGAACGCACGGGCGCGTCCGGCAGATCGCGCTGGTAGCCCGCCCAGTCATAGACCTTGCCGACCTGTTCGCGTACCGCGGCGGCATCGGTCGGCGATGGCGCGGCCATGACCGCGCAAGGTGTGGTCAGCATTGCGAGCAATGCCACGAGGCCGAAGGAAATCCAGCGCGTGGCGCTTCTCATGCCGCGAGAGTCTAGGTCGGATGACAATCGGACGGCAAGCGCCGCCCGCCGAGAAACGCTCGAGTCAGGGCGCCAGAAGGGCGCGTATATAGCGCTCGAGTGCGGCGTGATCGTAGGGCTTGGCGAGAATCGCAACGTGGCCGGCCGCTTCCGCGGTCGTACGTGCGGCGCCGGACGTCAGGATGACCCGAAGTTTCGGCCGCTCGCGGCGCACCCATTGCGCCAGGCCGAAGCCATCCATGCTGCCGGGCATGTTCACGTCGGAGAACACGATGTCGACATGGACGTCCGCCTGCAGGATGCGGATCGCTTCGTCCGCGCCGGTCGCCTCGATCACCTCGAAGCCGCAATCGCGGAGGTAGGCGGCAGCCAAGCTGCGCACCAGCATGTCGTCTTCCACCACCAGGACGGTGGGAGATGACGCCGGAACCGGCTCCTCGAAGGTCTTGCACCCCGCATTCATTCGGTCAGTAACGCTGCTGGCGGGCTTTTGTTCCGCGATGCGTCGACGCCTCTGGAAGCAGGTGCAGCCGTCATGCATCATCGGCTGGGGAGCGTTACGCGTAAGAGGGAATCAATGCAAAGGCGCCATTTCACTGCCGCTTTGGGTCTGCTGCCGCTGGCGGGTTCGGCCTTGGCCCAGGGCGACGACTGGCCTCAGCGCACCGTGCGCGTCGTCTGCCCGTTCACCCCGGGCGGCTCGCAGGACAACATCGCCCGCCGGCTCAGCTCGAAGCTGCAGGACTATCTCGGCCAGTCCTTCGTCATCGACAATCGCAGCGGCGCCGGCGGCTCGATCGCCGCCGACAACGTCGCCAAGTCGCCGCCCGACGGCTATTCCATGCTTCTGGGCGGCATCGCCAGCCATGCCGTGGCGCCCAATCTCTACGCCAAGCTGCCCTACAATCCCTTCACCGATCTCGAGACGGTGGCGTGGATCGGCACCCAGCCCAACATGCTGTGCTGCCATCCCAGCTTCCCGCACGACACCGTCGCCAAGCTGATCGCCGCGGCCAAGGCCGAGCCCGGCAAATACCAGTACGGTTCCTCCGGCGTCGGCGCCTCGCCGTCGCTCACCATGGAGCTGCTGAAGCAGAAGACCGGCGCCGATCTCACCCTGATCAGCTATCGCGGCGCTTCGGCGGCGGCGGCCGACGTGCTGGCAGGCCACGTGCCGCTCTGCATCGCCAACATCGATTCGCTGATGGGCCAGGTGAGCGCGGGCAAGCTGAAGCCGATCGCCACGACCGGCGCCAAGCGCGCGACCGTCGCGCCGGACACGCCGACGCTGGTCGAGACCGTTCCCGACCTCGTGGTCACGTCATGGTCGATCTGGGCGGTGCCCGCCGGCACGCCGCCCAAGATCAAGGACAAGCTGCGCGCCGCCACCGAGCGCGCCTTGCAGGACGCCGAAGTGATCGCCAGCATGCGCCAGGGCGGCTTCGAGCCCGGCGGCAACATGCCGATCCCCGAGGTCGATGCCTTCATCAAGGCCGAGCACAAGCGCTGGGGCGAGGTGATCCGTGCCGCGGGCATCAAGCCGGAATAAGCAGCTCGTCCCCGACCTCCTGGCGCCGGGCCTCGACCTGGTGTTCTGCGGCACGGCGCCCAGCCCGGCCTCGTTCAAGGCGCGCGCCTACTACGCCAATCCCGGCAACGCCTTCTGGCCGACCCTGCATGCGGTGGGGCTGACGCCCGAGCGGCTGGCGCCGCCGCGCTATCCCGAGCTCCTGACGCTCGGCATCGGGCTGACGGACCTCAACAAGACGGAGTATGGTTCGGACCACGAGCTGAGCCCCCACGCCATGGACGCCGCCGCCCTGCACGCCAAGCTCCGCCGCTTCCGGCCCGCCGCCATCGCCTTCACCAGCAAGCACGCGGCTTCGCTGGCGCTCGGCATCAAATCACCGGCCTACGGACGGCAGGCCGAGCCGCTCGAAGGTGCGGTGGCGTTCGTGCTCGCCTCGCCGTCGGGCCGCGCCCGTTCGTTCTGGACCCTGGCGCCGTGGCGCGAGGCGGCGGCCTTCGTGATGGAGCGCCGCCTGATGCGCGAGCGCGCGGCATGAAGCGCCGCACGCTGCTCGGCGCGTCGCTTGCCGCCCCCCTGGCGGCGCCGGCCGTCGTGCGCGCGCAGGAGACGACGGCGGCGCTGAAGGACCTGGCGCGACGCGCCACGATCTATCTCTTCCCGGTCTACGAGATGTACCGCACGCGCTGGCAGGCCACGATCAACGAGGCCAATCCATCGCGCCAGCGGCTGAACCGTTTCCGCCACATCACCCAGCTTGCCGACCATCGCGCGCGGGCGGTGACGACGCCCAACAACGACACGTTCTATTCCTCGGCGTGGCTCGATCTCTCGGTCGATCCGATGTTCCTCACCGTGCCGCCGGTGGGCGATCTTTACTACAGCTACGCCTTCATGGACCTGTTCACCAACAACTTCGCCTATGTCAGCCATCGGCTGCACGGCGGAGAGCCACCGACGCACATGATCGTCGGCCCGGCTTGGACCGGCGATGCGTCGTCGGAAGTAAAGCTGGTCCGGGCGCCGACCAATTCGGTGTGGCTGCTGGGACGCATCCTGGTCGACGGACCGGACGAGGTCGACCGCGTGCATATCCTGCAGGCGCGCGCACTGCTCGAGACGCCCGACCAGCGCAACGAGCGGCGCATCGTGGAAACTCGGGACCTGATGTCCCAGCGCAGCGCAGCGCCGGTCGAGCCGGTGGCCGACTGGCCCGCGCCCAATCCCACCGATCCGTTCGACCTGTTCGAAGCGACGATGCGCGCGCTGGGCGAGGGCCCGTTGCCGCAACGAGACCGTGCCGTGCTCGAAGCCTTCGCCCCATTGAAGCTGAGCCCCGGCCGCAAGTTCGACGGGCGCGCCTTCAGCGAACCGGAGCGTCGCGCGATCCAGGCCGGCATCGAGCGGGGCCGCGCGGAAATCCGCGCCGCCGGCGGCCGCTACGGCAGGACGATCGACGGCTGGACCTACGGCGAGCGCCATCTCGGCAATTTCGGCGAGGACTATCTCTATCGCGCGTTCGTGGCGCTCACCGGGCTGGCGGCGCTCGAACCTGCCGAGGCGGTCTATCTCGCCTGCAATACCGATTCCAACGGCCGTCCGCTGTCGGGCGCCAATACCTACCGCCTCACCTTCCCAGCCGACAACCTGCCGCCGGCGCGCGCCTTCTGGTCGCTCGCCATGTACGAGGTGACGCCCGAAGGCCGTGCCTTCTTCATCGACAATCCGATCGGTCGCTATTCGATCGGCGATCGCACACCTGGCCTGCACAAATCAGCCGATGGTTCGCTCACGATCTACCTGCAGCGCGAGCGACCGGAAGGTGAGCGTGCGGCCAATTGGCTGCCCGCGCCCAGTGGGCCGATGCGCCTGGTGCTGCGGGCCTATGAGCCCGAGGAGTCGCTGATCCAGGGCCTCTATCGTGCACCCGGCGTGCAGCGCAACTCTCCGTCCTGAGCGGCGTTAGGGTCCGAATAATCTTTTCGGAGACCGACATGCCCGAGATTTCTCGCCGCTCCCTGGCCGCGAGTGTCGGCCTGCTGGCTGGCGCTGCGGCCGTGCCGGCGGTGGCACAGCAGCTCCTCGCCGTCGCGAGCGCGCCCAAGTTCCGCGCCCAGCCTCTCACCTTCAACCCCGACAAGGTCAAGTGGCTGTCAGCCCAGGCAATCGCCGACCATCACGCGATCTATGCCGAGAGCGTCGGCCGGCTGAATGCGATCACCGAGCAGCTGGCGCAGATGGATTTCGCCAAGGTCCAGCCGGCCGAGATCGGCGATCTCAAGCGCGAGCAGCAGGCCGTCTACAATTCTTCGCTGCTGCACGAGCTGTATTTCGAATGCATCGGCGACGCGCCGACGAGCCCGTCGGGCGTGTTCGCGCAGGCGATCAGCCGCGACTTCGCGAGCTTCGATCGCTGGAAGGCCGAGTTCGCCGCCATGGGCAAGGCGGTGACCGACGGCAAGGGCATGGTGATCCTGGCCTATACGCCGCGCGACAAGCGCTTGATCAATCACCTTGCCGCCGATCACGCGACGGGACCGGTCGGGTGCGTGCCGCTGATCGTGATGGACATGTACGAGCATGCGTACAAGGCCGACTATGCCGGCGATCCGGCGAAGTATGTCGACAGCTTCGTCCAGATGGTCCGCTGGGTGACGCCCGAGCGGCTGTATCGGGAAGCGATCAGGGTGTGATCACGCACCCTGTCATCCCGAGCGTAGCGAGGGACCTTTAAGGCAACAGGAAAGGTCCCTCGCTACGCTCGGGATGACAGCAACGCCGTCACGACGATCGTGCGACTTAAGCCCCGGGCTGCGCCCGTCGGGATTCTTCCTCGGCCTTGGCTTCGATCGCTTCCATGTCGTCGTCGCTCAGGCCGAAGTGATGGCCGATCTCGTGGATCAGCACGTGGCGCACGATGTGCGGCAGGTCCTCGCCCGATTCGCACCAGTAGTCGAGGATCGGCCGACGATAGAGGAAGATGCGATCAATGTCGTTGGCGACGTGGCCCGCGCCACGTTCCATCATCGACACGCCTTGATAGAGGCCGAGCAGATCGAACGGCGTGTCGAGGTCCATTTCCTTCTCGACCTCGTCGGACGGGAAGTCGTCGACCTGGATGCGCACATTGCCGACATGCCGCCGGAACTCCTCGGGAATCGTCGCCAGCGCCTCGGCGGCGATCGCCTCGAAGTCCTCCAAGGTGGGCGCCGTGCCGAAGCAGGGCATGCGCCGCGGATTGGTGAAGACCGGCATCAATCCCCCATATAGGACCACGGCGCGCCCGCCAAGGGGCGATGGTGGACGAATCTGTGACGAGTCGCCGGGCGGTTGGCGCGGGATTCGCATGGTCGCCTTCCCCATCGATCCGCTCTAAGCTTGGCCCCCAAGCATGCTGCAGTTCCTCGTTCGCCGTCTAATCGTGGCGGTCCTCGTCGCCGCCACCGTCATGACGCTCGCCTTCATCCTGACGCGCCTGTCGGGCGATCTTGCGATCTCGATCGCCGGTCCCAACGCCACGCAGGCCGACGTCGAGGCCGTGCGCAAGGCCTATGGCCTCGACCGCCCGCTCACCATGCAGTTCCTCGACTGGGTCGGCCGCGCCGTGACCGGCGACCTGGGTGAAAGCTACTTCTTCAAGACCAAGGTCTCCACGCTGATCGCCGAGCGCATGCCGATCACGGTCACGCTCGGCCTCACCGGCTTGGTGATTGCGCTGCTTGTTTCCCTGCCACTCGGCATCCTGGCGGCGGTGCGGGAGAACACCGCGCTCGACCGCATCGTCCAGATGGTGGCCCTGGTCGGCCAGGCGATGCCCTCGTTCTGGCTTGGATTGATCCTGATGATCACGCTCGGCCTGCAGCTCGGCTGGCTGCCGATCTCGGGCACGGGATCGTGGGAGCACTACGTGATGCCCGGCATCGTGCTCGCCTTCTCGGCCATCCCTGCGCTGACGCGCCTGACCCGCGCCGGCATGATCCAGGCGATGGGCTCGGACTACATCCGCACGGCGCGGGCCAAGGGCCTGTCGCGCGCCTCGATCCTGCTGAAGCATGCGTTGCGTAACGCCGCCATCCCGGTGGTGGCGATCGCCGCCGTCCAGCTCGGCTTCATGCTGGGCGGCTCGATCGTGATCGAGCAGGTCTTCGCCCTGCACGGCGTTGGCTTCCTCGCCTGGGAATCGATCGGCAAGAACGACTTCCCCGTGGTGCAGGCAGTGGTGCTGGTGCTGGCGGTGATCTACGTCGCGCTCACCATGCTGGCCGACCTGATGAACGCCGTGCTGGATCCGAGGCTGCGCGGATGAGTGCGGTCTCGGTCATGGCCGGCCCCAAGCGCGGCTGGAAGAGCGTCAGCACCTGGATCGGCGCGGTCATCGTGGGCATCGCCATGATCTGCGCCGTCTTCGCCCCTCTGCTGGTGCCGCATGATCCCTTCACCCAGGACCTCAGCAAGCGTCTGCTGCCGCCGTTCTGGATGGCTGGCACCAACCCCGACTACATACTGGGCACCGACCAGCTCGGCCGCGACTATCTCTCGCGCCTGATCTGGGGCTGCCGCATCTCCATGCTGATCGGCGTTACGGTGACCGTCGTATCGGCCCTGATCGGCATCACCATCGGCGTGCTCGGCGGCTTTCTCGGCGGCCGCGTCGACGATGCCGTGCTGTTCGCCATCACCACCCGGCTTTCCATCCCGGTCGTGCTGGTGGCGCTGGCCGTGGTCGGCCTGCTCGGCAGCTCGATGACCCTGCTGGTGCTGACGCTCGGCCTGCTTCTATGGGACCGCTTCGCCGTGGTGGCGCGCTCGACCACCATGCAGGTCCGCAACCTCGACTTCGTCGCCGCTGCCTGGTGCGCCGGCTGCTCACGCTTCCGCATTCTGGCGGGCGAGGTGCTGCCCAACATCGCGAGCCATCTCGTCGTGGTGGCAACGCTCGAGATCGCGCTCGCCATCCTGCTCGAGGCCGCCCTCTCCTTCCTCGGGCTCGGCGTACCACCACCCTTGCCGTCGTGGGGCCTGATGATCGCCGAGGCCAAGGACTACATGTTCTTCAGCCCGTGGGTAATCGTGATCCCGGGCGTGGCGCTGTTCGTGCTGGTCATGGGCATCAACCTCTTGGGCGACGGCCTGCGCGACCTCTTTGGCGCGAGGACCGATCCATGAGCGCGCTCCTCGAGGTCGAGCAGCTCGAAGTGAACTTCGGCGGCCGCGTGTCGGCGGTGCGCGGCGCCTCGGTCACGGTCGAGCGCGGCGAGACCCATTGCCTGGTGGGCGAATCGGGCTGCGGCAAGTCGGTGACCGCCCTTGCCGTCATGAACCTTCTGGCCCGCGGCGCCCGCCGCTCGGCCAGGCGGCTCGCCTTCGAGGGCCAGGACCTGACCGGCCTCAGCGACTCGGGCATGGCGCATCTGCGCGGCAACGCCATGGCCATGATCTTCCAGGAGCCGATGACCAGCCTCAATCCCGCCTACACGGTGGGCTCGCAGATGACAGAGGTGCTGCGCCGGCACAAGAAGACGACACAGCGCGCCGCCACCGACCGCGCCGCCGACCTTCTGGCCCGCGTCGGCATCACGGCGCCGGGGCTCAGGCTCGGCCAGTTCCCGCACCAGCTCTCGGGCGGCCTGCGCCAGCGCGTGATGATCGCGATGGCGCTTATGTGCGATCCCAAGCTCCTGATCGCCGACGAGCCGACCACGGCGCTCGACGTCACGGTGCAGGCACAGATCCTGCGCCTGCTGGCCGGCCTGCAGCGCGACCTCGGGCTCGGCATGCTGCTGATTACCCACGATCTCGGCATCGTCGCCCGCGTCGCCCATCGCGTGTCGGTGATGTATGCCGGCGAAGTGGTCGAGAGCGCGCCGACCGCCGAGCTGTTCGCCAACCCCAAGCATCCCTACACGCGCGGCCTGCTGCGCTGCGTGCCGGTGCCGGGCAAGATCAGGCGCGACGAGCCGCTGGGCTCGATCCCCGGCACGGTGCCGCGCATCGGCCCGGGCTTCGAAGGCTGCGCCTTCCGCGAACGCTGCGACTTCGCCGACGCGACCTGCGCCCACACCGTGCCGCGCCATGCCGCGAGCGCCGCCCATGACTTCCTGTGCCGGTTGCCGGCATGAGTGCAATCGAAGTCAAAGCCGTCCGCAGGACCTTCCGGGTCAAAGGCGGGTTTTTCGGCGCCGACCGTCATGTGGTCGCGGTCGACGATGTCTCCTTCGCCGTGCCGACGGGCGGCGTCCTGGGTGTCGTAGGCGAATCGGGCTGTGGCAAGTCCACCCTCGCGCGGCTGATCCTGGGACTGCTGCCACCAACGGCAGGCGACATCACGGTCGAGGGCCAGCGCGTGATCGACATGGATCGCCGGGCGCGCGCACGGCTGATCCAGCCGGTGTTCCAGGATCCCTTCGCCTCGCTCAATCCCCTGACCCGCGTACGCGATATCGTCGCCATGCCGCTCAAGGCGCAGAGCGACATCGCCAGCGGCGAGATCGCCAAGCGCGTCGACGAGATGCTGGCGCGCGTCGGCCTGAGCGCCGAGATGGGCCGCCGCCTGCCGACCGAGCTGTCGGGCGGCCAGCGCCAGCGCGTCGCCATCGCCCGTGCCCTCGTGCTCCGCCCGCGCATCGTCGTGTGCGACGAGCCGACCAGCGCACTCGACGTCTCGGTGCAGGCGCAGATCCTGAACCTCCTGGCCGAGCTGCGCCGCGATCTCGGCCTCACCTACCTTTTCATCAGCCACAACCTCGCCGTCGTCGAGCATGTCGCCAGCGAAGTGGCGGTGATGTATCTCGGCCGCTTCGTCGAGCGCGCGCCGACCGAGACGCTGTTCCGGCGGCCCGAGCATCCCTACACCAAGGCCCTGCTCGCCTCGGTGCTGACCCCGGAGCCGGGCCTGGGCGTACCCGATGTCGGCCTGGGCGACACGCTGCCCGATCCGGCCAACATCCCGCCGGGTTGCCGCTTCCATCCACGCTGTCCGATCGCCGAGCCGCGCTGCTCGATCGAGGCGCCTCCCCTGAAGGCGCGGCCTGCCGGTGGTGTCGAATGCCTGCTGGTCTGAACATCGCCATCATCGGCGCCGGCATGGGCGGGCTCGCCTCGGCCGCGGCGCTGCGCAAGGCCGGCCATGCGGTCGTCGTCTACGAGCAGGCGCATCAGTTCACGCGGCTCGGCGCCGGCATCCAGATCGGCTGCAACGCCATGCACGTGCTGCGCGGCCTCGGGCTCGAGCAGCATCTGCGCGCCGAAACCTTCTATCCGCGGTCGTGGAACAACCGCGACTGGCGCACCGGCGAGGTCCTGTTCGACATGCTGTTCGGCCAGCCGGCCGAGGACAAGTACGGCGCACCGTACCTGCTGGCCCATCGCGGCGATCTCCATGCCGCGCTGGCCAGCATCGTGCCGGACGAGCTGATCCATCGCGACCACGAGCTCGAAGGCCTCGACCAGACGCCCGATGGCGTGAGGGTCGCCTTCGCCAACGGCAATACCGTCACGGCCGATGCCGTGATCGCCTCCGACGGCGTGAACTCGGTGGCGCGCACCCTCCTGTTCGGCGAGGAGGAGCCGCATTTCACCGGCCGCATCGCCTATCGCACGGTCTATCCGGCGACGCGCCTCAACGGTTTCGACATGGGCGACTGCACCAAGTGGTGGGGCGAGGACCGCCACATCGTGATGTATCCGGTGAAACCCGACCGCAGCGAGGTCTACTTCGTCACCAGCCAGCCCGAGCCCGGGTTCAACCTTGAATCCTGGTCGACCAAGGGCGACGTCGACGTTCTGCGCGCGGCGTTCGAGGGATTTCATCCCGACGTGCAGCGCGTGCTGGCGGCCTGCCCCGACGTGCACAAGCGGCCGCTGGTCGATCGCAATCCGCTGGAGCACTGGGTCGAGGGCAACGTCGCGCTGCTGGGCGACGCCTGCCATCCCATGACGCCCTACATGGCGCAGGGGGCGGCGATGGCGATCGAGGATGCCGCGATCCTGTCGCGCTGCCTGGAAGGCGTCGAGCGCGACGGCGTCGCCGCTGCGCTGAAGCGCTACGAAGGAAACCGCAAGCCCCGGACCGCGAAGATGCAGCTCACCTCGCGGACCAACAGCTGGGGCAAGGGCGTCACCGACACCGACTGGGTGTACGGCTACAACGCCTGGACCGCCCCTCTCGTCGCCTGACTACTTCCACTTCGCCAGATAGAAGCGCGGCAGCTCGTCGGGGAAGGTCTTGAACTCGAGCTGCTTGGAAAAGGCGTAGGTGTTCACGTAGGTGAACAGCGGCAGCCAGTACGCCTTCTCCGTCATCAGCTTGATGGCGGCCGAATAGGCCTTCTTGCGCGCGTCCGGGTCGGAGGTGGCGCCGCCGTCGGCGACCAGCTTCTCGAGTTCGGGATCGCGGCTGTAATTGTCGTTGGCGTCCTTGCCGTACATCACCGGGAAGACCGCCGAGACATCGTTGATCGAGTAGCTGCCCCAGCTGCCATGATAGAGCGGCGCCTCGCCCTTCCATGCCTTCTGGATCGCGGGCGCCACCTGCAGCTGGGTGATCCTGGGGCGGATGCCCACGGCCTGGAGGTAGTTCTGGATCGCCGCCGTCCACGACGTCGGCTGGACGTAGGTCACGAGCTCGATCTCGAAGCCATTGGGGAAGCCCGCCTCGGCGAGCAGTGCCTTGGCCTTGGCCGGATCGTAGGGATACTTCACCGCGGCGTCGGCGTCGCAGCCGAACTGGCTCGGGAAGCAGGGCGCGATCGGCACTCGGCTGCCGCCCTGCACCAGCTTGTCGGCTATGTCCTGGCGGTTGATGGCGTGCCAGATCGCCTGGCGCACCTTCTGGTTGGTGAGCGGGTTGCCGGCCCCCGAGCGCCCGGCGGCGTCGATCGACAGGTAGCCGATGCGCATGGATTCCTGCCGCACCGCCTGCAAGTGAGGCATCTTGTTCACGTCATTGGCCTGATCAGGATTGATGTTCCAGATCCAGTCGGCACGCTGGGCCAGGAGCTCGGTCATGCTGGTGGCGATATCGGGCACGAAGCGCACATGCAGGGTCTTGATCGAAGGCTTGCCCTTGGGCGAGCCCGCCCAGTAGTCGTCGAAGCGCTCGAAGACCACTTCCTTGCCCTGCTCGTTCTTGACGATCTTGTAGGGGCCGGCGCCGATCGGCTTCTTGGCGAACTCCTCAGGTCCGACCTTCTCGCGATAGGCCTTGGGATGGATCGGCGTCACCATGGCGAGGTATTCCAGCGCTGCCGGCGTCGGCCTCTTCATCTTGATGCGCACGGTCCAGTCGCCGGTCTTCTCGGCCTTGTCGATCCAGGCGTAGTTCGACGGCGTCGCGACCTTGCTCTCGGGATTGGCCGCCATGTTGATGGTGTAGACCACGTCGTCGGCCGAGAGCGTGCTGCCGTCGTGGAACTTCACGCCCTGGCGGATGGTGAGGTCGAGGGAGTTGTCCTCGGCGAACTTCCAGTCGGTGGCGAGGGCCGGCTTGATCTCGAACGTCGCGGGGTCGCGATGCACCAGCATGTCCCACGCCTGGTGGGCCAGGATCAGGCCGGTGCGCTGGCTGTTGAAGTACATGTCGACATTGGGCACCGCATCGGTGAACTGGATGCGCAGCGTATCGGCGCCCTTCTGGGCAAAGGCCGGCGGCGCCAGCGCAAACGCAGCGGCGGCGACAAAGGCAGTACGTCGTAGCAATTTCACGGAAGCCCTCCTGAAGCAGGTGGGGAGCCTAGGCCCCCGCCTGCGAATGAGGCAAGCTCCGCGCCACATCAGGAGGTGACCCATGACGACCAAGCTGACCGGCGGCGCCCGCACCCAGGCGCTCGCCGCCCTGCCGAGATGGCAGGAAGTTCCGGGCCGCGATGCCATCAAGCGCAGCCTGAAGTTCGCGGATTTCAGCGAGGCCTGGGGGTTCATGGCCCGGGTGGCGCTGGCCGCCGAGAAGGCCGACCACCATCCGGAATGGTCCAACGTCTACAGCAATGTCGAGATCGTGCTGTCGACGCACGATGCCGGCGGATTGAGCGAGAAAGACGTCGCCCTGGCGAGGTTCATCGACTCCTTGGCATAAGGCGCCGTCGATCCTCTACATCTAGTCGGCTGACACGGAACCGCTGGAGTCGACGGTCAGCATCACCGTCGTCTTGCCGCGCAGTGCCGAGGCATGCCAGGCGCCGTTGGCGCCCTTGCGCAGTACCTTCACGCCCTTGTAGCCGTCCGCCTCGATGGCGGCGCGCGCGGCGCTCTCGCCGGAGCCATCGGTCGCGGCGGGATCGCTCGACGTTTCGGCCGGCTTGTCCGTCGCCTTGGCGTCGGTCGCCTTGTCGGCGGCGGGCGGCAGATTGACCGGCGGCCGCGGCTTCATCTTGAAGGGCACCGGCGCCTGGTTCGCCTCGACCATGGATTTCGTGGTCTGTGACGACGCAACCTTGGCCGGAGCCGTCGGCGCAAGCTGGGCCGTAACGGTCTTCTCGGTGCTGCTGCTGGTGGTGATGACCGGCGGCGGTTCGGTCACCGCCTGGGCCTGGGGCCTCGGGCTGGCCACACCTTGGGTCGGGGCCGCCCCTGGGGGCGCCGACGTCAGCAGATTGGCGCTGGCGACGCCAGCCGCCGTCATCATCACAGTCGCCAGGAGAATGCCGCGTTTCATCTGTCGCCCAGAATTCTGCGTCACCAATAATCCAAGAACGACACCAGCTCTGTAGCGTTGCGCACAGACGTGGCGCAAAGGCGGCAGTTCGGCCCGAATCTGTCGAATCCGACCAATAGTGACCTCCGCGCCACACCCAGGCTCAGCTATTCGTCGGCGGCGCAACGGCTGCCGAAAACGCAGGCCCAGGCACGGGTAAACTCGGCGCCCAGCAGGAAGATCTGCGCCGAATAGAAGATCCAGACCAGCAGCACGATCAGCGCGCCGGCCGCACCGAAGCTCGAGGCGAGGTTGCTCTGGCCGATATAGAGCGCGATCAAATATTTGCCACCGGCAAACAGCAGGGTGGCGCAGATCGCTCCGACGATGACGTCGTGCCAGGCGATGGGCGTGTCAGGCAGCACTTTGTACATGCCTGCGAACAAGGCCGAGAGCAGAACGATCGATAAGATGAAATCGACCACGACCAGGCTCGCCTCCAGCACCGGAAAGATGCCGTGAAGGAACGTCATGAGGGCGGTGAGAGCGGCGCTGACGGCGAGCGAGACCATCAGCACGAAGCCGAAGGCGACGACCAGGCCGAGGCTGGCGATCCTCGCCCGCACCAGGCGCGTCAGGGTGGAACTCCGCGGCTTGGCTTTCCACACCGCGTTCAATGATGACTGGACCTCGCCGAACACGCCTGTGGTCGCGAGAAGGATGGCGATCAGCCCCAGCACCGTCGCCAGCGTGCCGGTCATCTTGTCCGAGGCGCTGCGGATCATGCCCTGCAAGGCCTCGGCGGTCTGTTGCCCCATCAGGCCGCTGAGCTGCCTGACGATCGCACCCTGGGCGGCATCGTGTCCGAACGCCAGGCCGGCGACGGCGATCACCACCAGCAAGGTCGGCGCGACGGAGAACAGGGTGAAGTAGGCGATCGCGGCAGCGCGGCTCCAGGCATCGTCCTCGACGAACCCTTCGCCGGTCAGCCGCAGCAGCAGCCAGACCTTGCCGAGTGTCGTGCGTCCACCGGCGCGCTCGGCGACCGACGGATCGACCGTGGCCACGGCCGCCTCAGGCGCGCAGAGCGCGGCGGCGGCGGGCCGACCGCGCCTTGGCGCGCCGGCTGCCATTGGCCTGGCGCCGCACCGGCGCGGGCTTGCGCCACGACTCGATCAGCGGCCCGCCGACGCCGTAGACCGGATCCTGGCGCGGCAGCTTGACCTTGGCGATCGCGGACAGCGCGTCGGCGTAGTCGATCTCGTCGGGCCTGGGCTCGTCGTAACGGCCGCCGGCGGGATAGGCGCCAACCACCAGCAGATCGTCGCTGGCCGTGACGCAACGATGACCGATGCCGGCCGGCAGCACGGCGACGTCGCCGGCATGCAGGGTGAGCGTGCGACCGCGGCGGCCGCCGAACTCGACCGTCACCTTGCCGCGCGCGAAGCCCAGCACCTCGTGGGTCGCCGAATGGAAATGCAGGAAGTCGTAGATGCCGTCGCGCCATGCTTCGCGCCAGCCGTGGCGGGCGAAGGTCTCTTCGAACACGGCCGCCGGATCGTACGCCTCATCGAGCTCGAGCGCGCCGCGATAGACGACCAGCGGCAGGCGATTGTTGGGGGTCTCGCCGTCGTCGCGAAAACGAAAGAGCTGCGGCGCGCGCGCCTGCGTCCGGCGGGCAAGCTCACGCCGCCCCGGCCGGCCGAAACCGGTCAGCTTCTCGACGATGCGCTTCAGCTCCTGCACCACGGCCATGGCGGAGCAACGCATCCAAGGCCGGAAGGCTGCCTATTTTGCGCCGGGCGGCACGATCTTCATGACGAAGGAGGTCGGCGGCTCGGTCGGGCCGAACGGGCCCGGCACCTTGTTGGCGACCGGCGGGACGCTGCGCAGATAGGCCACGATCGCATCGACATCCTGCTTGGTGAGGTTGGCGAAGGCGTGCCATGGCATGATCGGCGCCAGCATGCGGCCATCGGGACGCTGGCCTTTTTGGATCGCCGTCACGATTTGGGCGTCGGTCCAGCTGCCGAGCCCGGTCGCCTTGTCCGGCGTCAGGTTGGGACCATGGAAGACCCCGAGTCCGGGCAGTTCGAAGCCCACGTCCGAACCGCCGAGGAAGCGGGCCATATCGGGCTTGCCGAGGAAGTAACCCGGCGTGTGGCAGTCGTGGCAGCTGGCAATGGTGACCAGATATTTTCCACGGGCGACGGCGGCCGGATCGGCGGCGTTGGCCGGCATCAGCGGCAGTGTCGCCAATGCCGCGACGGCAGAAAGCAGGATCGATTTTGTCATGTGCCCCCCAATAGCCGGCGCACCATAGAGCGGCCGGCGCCCTCCCTGCTAGAGTAAGTCGTGGACAATCTCGTGATACGCGATGCCGGCCCCGATGACGCAGCCGCGATCAGCGCGCTGGTGCAGCACACGGTTCGGACATCCAACGGCAAGGACTATCCCGCGCAGGCGATCGAGCTGATCGTCGCCAACTTCGCCGCTGACAAGGTCGGCCAGCGCATGGCCGAGCGCGACGTGTTCGTCTGCCAGAGCGGCACGCGCATTGTCGGCACGATCGCGCTGGGCGGCGACAGGCTGCGCTCGCTGTTCGTCGATCCCGAGCTGCAGCAGGCCGGCATCGGCGCACGGCTGGTCGCCCATCTCGAGATGCATGCGCGCAAGGTCGGCGTCCGCGAGCTCAGCCTCTCTTCGTCACTCACCGCACGCGGCTTCTACGAACGGCTCGGTTATCGTTTCATCGAGTTGCAGGAGCACGACGGCGTGTCGACCTTCCTGATGGTCAAGACGCTCCGCTAGGCACGGCGCCCTCGAGCGCGTTGCTGGCGGGGCAGGTGAAGCGCCAGACGATGCCACCGGGTGCAAAGTCGAGCACCGCCGAGCCGTCCAGCGCCTGGGCAATCATGCGCTCGATCACCGTGCGGCCGAAGCCGGCGCGGCGCGGCAGCACGACAGGCGGGCCGCCGTCCTCCAGCCAAGTCATGCTTAGATTGCCCTCCTCGACCGACCAGTCGACGCGTATCGTACCGTCGCCGGCCAGCGCGCCATGCTTGACCGCGTTGGTCGCAAGCTCGTGCAGCGCCATGCCGACCGCCTGGGCGGCGGCCGGCATCAGGCGCAGCGACGGGCCGGCCATCACGACACGGCGTTCGAGGTTGGCGACGAAGGCGGCGAGCTGGGAACGGACCAGCGTCGCCAGCTCCACGCCCTGCCACTTGCCCGAGATCAGCAGGCTGTTGGACGCGGCGAGGCCGGCAACGCGCTGCGTCAAACGCTTGGCGAAGGCTTTGGTGTCAGCACTGTCCGCCGTCTGGTGCGCGAGCGCCTGCACCACGGTCAGCAGGTTGTTGGCGCGATGGTTGAGCTCGTTCATCAGCAGGCGGACGTGCTCCTCGGCCCACTTGCGCTCGGTGACGTCGATGTCGACGCCGCTGTAGCGCACCGGCTTGCCGCCGTCGTCGCGCACCGTGCGGCCACGGCCAAAGATCCAGCGCAATTCGCCGTCCGACGGCCGGATGATGCGGTACTCGACCTCGTAACAATCGACGCCGCGCGCCAGGGCTTCGCGAAAGCCCTGCCGCACCCGCTCCGCATCGTCCGGATGGCGCACGGCGCGCACGACGTCGTTGGCGATCGGCTCGGCGGAAACCGGCAGGCCCATGAGGCGAAAGAAGGTCGGCGTGGCGCGCACCATGTCGGTGGCGAGATCGGTATCCCAGATACCGATGCCGGCCGACTGCTCGGCCAAAGCGAGCAAACCCTGGCTTTGCTTCAAAGCCTCGGCCAACTCGTCCGGATCGCCCCCCAGGCGCATGAAGAACGGCGGATCGGAAGTCGTCTTACCCATCGCCTCTCACGGCGCGCAGCCGCCGGCAAACCCTGCCGGTTCGACGCGCCGTGAGCAAGGGCTTTGGCCGTTTCCGGCTTACATCCCGCCGCTGCGCTCGTTGGCGCCCTGGGTGTGCTCGCCGCCGGGCTGGGCGATCTGGCGCAGCGCATTGCCGACCCGCTGGCCACGCTCGGCCTGCGCCAGGTCGGCCAGGGACAGGATGCCGACCAGCCGCTTGCTGCGATTGAGCACGGGCAGGCGGCGGATCTGCAGTTCGCCCATGTTCTGGGCGACGTGGGCGCTGTCCTCGTCCTCGAAGCAGAATTTGACGTCCTCGCTCATCACCTCGCTGACCGGCGTCTTGGGTCCCTTGCCCTCGGCGATGGCGCGCACGGCGATGTCGCGGTCGGTGATGGTGCCGACCAGCCGGTCGTCGTCGCCGACCGGCAGCAGGCCGGCGTCGATCGCCAGCATCATGCGGGCGACATCTTCGATGGTGTGGTCGGGCCGGGCGACGCAAACGTCGCGCGTCATGATCTCGCTCACTTTCATGGCGTTCTCCTTGGGTTGCGGTCAGAGCCCGAACGGATAAGTCTCCGGCATGTCCGGGCGTTGCGCGGTGGGTAGCGGCGTCACCGCCGTGGTGCGGTCGAACCACACATAGGCGTCGAACTGGCCGGGCAGCTCGACCTCGGCATAGTGGCTCTGCAGCTCGGTCTCGGGCCGATAGATGACGCCGATGAAGCGTTCCAGCCGCGGGCTGCGCAGGCGGCGACGCAGCTCGCCCGGTACATCGAGATGCAGCACGGCGCGCGGCAGGCCGGCGGCATGGAACTGGCGCTCGATGCTGTCCTCGCGCGAGGGCCGCACCTCCTTCACTTCCATTGGCGCGTCCCAGTCCGAGGCGGCGGCGACGGTGCCGGCATGGGTGCCGAAACCGATGAGGGCGGCCTCCTCGCCGGAGCGGCCGCGGCACAGCTCGCCGAGATTGAGCTCGCCCTTGACGCGGCCCATGTCGGTGAAGCGGGCGTCACCGATATGCGAGTTGTGCGCCCAGACCACGGCCTTCGCCCCCGCGCCGTGATGGGCGAGCAGATGCTGCAAGGTCTCGAACATGTGGCGGTCGCGCAGGTTCCAGCTCTCGGCGCTGCCGTAGTACATGGCCCGGTAATAGCGCTCGGCGGCAGCGGCCAGGCGGGCATTCTGCGCGGCATCGAAGAACTGCTCGCCGTCATGGGCGGCATAGTCCAACCGCTTGGCCAGGAGATCGCGCAGAGCCGCCACCATGTCGGCTTCGCAGGCGCGGTAGCGCTCGCTCAGCACGGCGCGGCCGTAGACGGCGGGATCGTGCTGCCACGGCGTGAGGCAGCCGTAGCGCTCGCGCGCCACCTTGGCCGCGGTCGGATCGACCTTGTCGAGATAGGCCAGCACCGCGGCGATCGAATCCGCCAAGCTGTAGATATCGAGACCGAAGAAGCCGGCGCGGCGCTCGGCCGGCTGGCCGTCGTTGTGGCTGCGCAGCCATTCGACGAAGGCCTCGACGTCGGTGTTGCGCCACATCCACGTCGGGAAGCGGCGGAACGCCGGGGGCGCGCCCGGTCGTGCCGGCAGATGACGCACATGGCGGTCGATGGTGAATGCATCGGGCCAGTCGGCCTCGACGGCCACGAAGCTGAAGCCGTGCCGTTCGATCAAGCGCCGGGTGATCGCCGCACGGGCGCGATAGAATTCCGACGTGCCGTGGCTTGCCTCGCCCAAAAGCACGACACGGCGGTCGGCGTAACGATCGAAGGCGCTGGCGAAGGTCGGATCGTCCAGGTTGGGCAAGGGCTGCTCCGCCGCGCGGATGAGCTGATGCAGGCCACTTGGCGGCCGCGACGGTTGGCGGGGCTTGCGGGTCTCGTGTTCTTCCGGCCAGGCCTGCTCGCCGATCAGAGGCACGAAGCGGACGTGCTCGATCTCCTCCTCGTGCCAGGTCTCGGGGCCGGTACGCGTCAGCCGGATCAGGCGTTGTTGCGTCGGCGTGTCGCCGACCGGCATCACCAGGCGGCCGTCAACGGCAAGCTGGGCGCGCCACGCCTCGGGCACGCGCGGGCCGCCGGCGGTGGCGATGATGGCGTCGAACGGCGCCTGCTCGGGCCAGCCCAAGGTGCCGTCGCCGGTGCGCACCTCGACATTGTCATAGCCGAGCTGGCGCAGCCGCGCGCGGGCGAGCTCGGCAAGCGCGGGATGGCGCTCGATGGTGAAGACGCGCCCCGCCAGCTCGCCCAACACGGCTGCGGCGTAGCCCGAGCCCGATCCGATCTCGAGCACGCGATCGAGCGGTCCGATATCGGCGGCCTCCGCCATGCGCGCCACGATATAGGGCTGCGAGATGGTCTGGCCTTCCTCGATCGGCAGCGGCGTGTCCTCGTAGGCGAATTCCTGCATCGCTTCCGGCAGGAATGTCTCGCGGGGCACTTTTTCCATCGCCGCGAGGACGCGGCGGTCGGCGATGCCGCGGCCCGCGATCTGGCGGCGGACCATGCGTCGACGCGGATCGATGACGGTGGCCATGACCGCCAAACGACCCGCGCCGACGCGAGTTGCCGGAACTTGTGACCTATTTCGGACGGCTGGGATTCTTCTCGAACCCCTTGGGATCGCCCGACTTGCCCTTGGCCTCGGCCGCCTTCAGCTCGGCGGCTTCCTTGGAATCGAGGGCGCGTTTCGCTTCCTGCGCCGCCTCGTCGACTTTGCCCTTCTTCAGGAACTTCTCCGTCGCCTCATTGTAGGCCTTGGTGCCGCTGTAGCTGCCCTCGCCTTCGATACGGTCGTCCTTCTTCGACTTGTCGTCCATGCAACGCTCCTTGGCTTGTGCAGCTTAGGAAACGTGTTTGGCGACACGAGGTTACGAGCGGCTGAGGCCGTTTTCCTTGAAATACCGTGCAACCCCGGGATGGAGGCGATTGGCCGGTGCGGCGGCCATAGTGTTCTTCGCGGTGGTGTCGACGAGTTGCTGCGGTGCGCCACCCTGCCGCTCCAGCTCATGCAACGCCTTGGCCAGGCGGTAGGCCACGCCGTCGTCGAGATCGGGGCGCGCCAGCACGAAGCTCCACGAGCCGACGGAGCGAATGGCCTCGTCCTGGCCGGGAAAGCTGCCGGCCGCCTGCGTGACCGGCTTCAGGAAGGCGTGCTTGGCGAGGATGCGCTTGATCTCCTCGCCGTCGGGCGCCACGAAGCGCGCGCCCTTGTCGCTCTTGGCGACCGTGGTGAATCCCGGCCAGCCGGCGCCGCCGCCCCACAGGGCCGCAACGCGGCCGTCGAGCACCATGGCCGGCCCGTCGCCCGCGCGCTCGAGATAGATCGGCTGGAAATCCTTGGCGGCATCGAGGCCGAGGCCATCCATGGCATAGCGGCCGAGGATCACCAGGCCCGAGCCCTGCGCGCCCCAGGCGATCGGCTTGCCCTTGAGATCGGCGATCGAACGATAGGGCGAATCGGCCCGCACCACGAACATGCCGGCGGTGGGATACATCGCCGTGATGACTTTCAGGTTGGCCGGCGACCGGCCGATGCCCGACAGCGCCTCGTGCACGACCTCGCCCTGCACCAAAGCGATGTCGAGCGTGCCGGCTTCGAGGCGCGGCACGTTCTCGGTGCTGCCCTTGGTGTTGATCGCCTCGATCTCCAGGCCGGGATCGGTGCGGCGCACGCCCTCGACGAAGGCCGCGCCATAGACCGGGAAGCCGCCGCCCGGCGTCGCGGTGCCGAGGGTGATCTTCACGGGCTGCGCCCGGGCCGGCAAGGCTGCCAGAGCGGCAGCGCCGAACAGAAAATGTCTGCGATGGGGCATGGCATGTCAGTGGCTGTGGTTGCAGCGGTGGACTTCGACCGTGACATGGCTCAGCCGCCCAAGGTCGGCCAGGCGCATCTTATAGTCGAGGGCGGGCAGCGGCGAATCCGACACCAGCGAGACGATGGCGGCGTGATGGCCGGGTCCCACGCGCCAGACATGCAGGTCGGCGATGCGGTCGTCGCCCTGCTCAAGCCGCGCGCGGATCGCCGCGTCCAGCTCGGCATCGGGCGCCGCGTCGAGGAGCACCGCGCCGGCGTCGCGCATCAGGCCCCACGACCAGTGGGCGATCACCAGCGCGCCGACGATGCCGATCGCGGGGTCGAGCCAGGTCCAGCCATAGCCCCATGCCGCCAACAGGGCGGCGATCGCCAGCACCGACGTCAGGGCGTCGGCCATGACGTGGAAGAACGCGGCGCGCAGGTTGTGGTCATGGTCGTGGTGATGGTGGTGGTCGTCATCGTGATCATGCCCGTGGCTGTGATCGTGGCTGTGATCGTGCCCACGATCGTGGCCCGCGCCGAGGATCCAGGCGCTCAGCAGATTGACCCCCAGGCCGACCGCGGCGATCACGGTCGCCTCGGGATAATGGATGGGCACGGGCTGGAAGACCCGCACCACGGATTCGTAGCCGATCAGCAGCGCGATCAGTGCCAGCAGCACGGCGCTCGCGAAGCCGGCGAGGTCGCCCAGCTTGCCGGTGCCGAAGGCGAAGCGCGGGTCGCGCGCGTGCCGACGGGCGAAGCGATAGGCGAAGGCGGCGATGGCGAGCGCGCCGGCATGGGTCGACATGTGCCAGCCGTCGGCCAACAGCGCCATCGAGCCGAACAGCGTGCCGCCGGCGATCTCGGCCACCATCATCGTGGCGGTCAGGCCGACCACCAGCCAGGTGCGCCGTTCGTTGCGGTCGTGGGCGGCGCCCAGGAAGACGTGGTCGTGGCGCCAGTCATCGAGCGTGTGGCTATGCATGACGGACCCTACTTCTCGAGATAAGGCTCGACCTTGCCGGTGAGCTTGATGGTCAGCGGATTGCCCTTGCGATCGACCGTCTTGCCGACGGCGACGCGGATCCAGCCCTCGCTGACGCAGTACTCCTCGACGTTGGTCTTCTCCTGGCCGTCGAACTTGATGCCGACGCCGCGCGTCAGCAGCGCCTCGTCGTAGTACGGGCTCTTGGGGTTGGTCGAAAGGCGGTCGGGCAGTTGTCCGGGCGATGATGATGTGTCGGTCATGGTAATGAAAACATTAGGGAAGAAACGTTGGGTGCCGAACCCGGTTGTACAGAGTTTCTCCCATGAGGTCTTGCAGCACCGCCGACTCAACGTGCGGTGGGGTTTGCGGTATTTCCGGTATTTCCGGCAGAGCCTCTAGTGGCTAACCGCGGATTGACCAACCATCTGTTGGGGGGCCTTCCCTGCGCCGGCGTGGAATAGTGGACCTGGCTGACGATTCCGGCCGCCTGCAGGCGGTAGAGCACACTGTCGGCGCCGGCTGCATTGACCGTGCGTGCAAGGGCTTCGCAGCGCACCTGTTCGCGCGACACTTCACTCAGCTTGCGATCGCGCAGCCAGCGCACGACGCGCCGAACCTGGCGCTCGCCCTCGCTTGGTGCCGTGCGGTGCACCAGCGCCATGGCGTGCGGGCGGAAGTAATCCGACCACAGCCGCACCCCGCGCCCGATCTCTTCGGCGCCGAGATGACCCGGCGAGCCGGTCGCGCCGCTTTCCGACCACTTCAGCAGTTCCAGTACGCCGGCCAGACGCACCACCGTGCCCCGTCCCTTGCCGAGCCACGCCATTTCCAAACCGTCCGCCTCGCGCAGCTCGGCCTGCAATTTCGTCAGGAAGGCATCGAGCGCTTTCAGCCCGCGCTCATCGACGATGAAGTCAAGAGGGACGCCGGGGGCACGCGCCTTTCGCGCGATGCGTCTCAGCGCCGCCAGCGCTTCGTCGTTGCGCGCAGGCTTGCCGCCCGCGAGAGGGGAATGCTCCGGCAGGTGCGGCCACGTGAACAGGAAGCGGCTCGCCAGCTCCTCGCCTGAGGCAAGCAGGCCCGACAGGCGTTCCGGCGAAACAGCCAGCAGCAGGCTCACCGCGAATCGGTCGATGCGGCGCTGAGCGGTTCCCTGCCCCAAAGACAGAGGACCGGCGGCCCACGCCTGCAGCCACTGAGTCCGTGCCGCATCGACAGGACTCACAAGCCATCCCGGCAGGTCGTCGCGCCAAAGCACGACGCCGCGAGGGTTGGCAGTGACGGCATCAGCAGCGGCTGCCAGCGATGACTCCGCCAAGAGGATCGCGCGCGACCGCTCCTCATCCCCTGTCTTCTCTGCCTCCAGCTGCGTGATCAGATTGCGTGCCGGCGCCATGGCCGGCGACTTCGCGCTGGAGGTCCCTCCCACCAGGGCCTGCCACAGGACCAGGGGCTCGGACCAGCTCGGGGTGACGCGCACGGTGGTCCCACCGCCGCACAGGGCAACGACAGATGCCAGCAGTGACTGCACGACATAGTCGGCCGGTGCAGTGGCTGAGTGCGCGGTACAGTCCACCCAATCCCGCCAGAATTCGGGCAGGACATCGAGCGGGAACGCGGGAACAGAGGGGCGTGCCTGATCCAGCACCGCCGGGTCGACCTCGCCCCAGCCGGGCGCCGACGAGATCGGCTTGGCGTAGCGTGGATCGTAGGACGACGAGCTCGGATCGGAGCGCACAAGGCGCACGCGCCAGTCCTTGTCGAGGTCGTCATCGTCGTCGTCGGGAATGTCGTCAGTGATGGCACGCACCATTGCGGTCTTCAATAACTGATGTGATTTTTTCCTATTACCATAGTACCATAACCATAACCAGAACGCAATATCCTATGCGTAGGGGAGCGTCGGCGGCGCGCCACTGTGGATGGTGGCGGCATCGCGAGCCGGCGCCCGTGACCTGCGCACGCGAATGCACGTTCGGCGCTATTAGCGTCAGGTCGGCGTAATGGCGCCGGGTTCACCCTGGTGGGCGATGCTACGCCGCCTTTGCCTGGTCCTGGTGCTTGCGATCGGGGGATGCACCGATAACCCCTACCGGCTACCCAACCGGCAGGAGGTCAAGGGCGAAGGCATGTCCCTCGTGGTCACACACGCCAGGGACGAGGCGGAAGGACGGCCGCTTGCCGATGAGTACTGCCGCGCGCGCGGTGGCATTGCGCACTTCAAGGGCATGATGCAGTACCGCACCAAGCGGGAACTCTCGCATGTCGCGTCGTTCGATTGCCTTACCGATACCGCTCATGGCATGGGCCTGAACACCCAGACACCCGCCGGTTCCGGCGCAGCGGCGCGCACCGCCAGGTAAAGACGGTCGTTGTCCGGCACGAATAGCGCCGTTCGTGCGCCGGAAGGCGTCGGAATGCGATCGATCCGCTGGTAGCCGCCAGCCGACCCTTGCGCAATGACGTCGATCACGCCTTCGCCGCAGCTGACATAGACGCGCCGTCGACCACCAGAATTCGCATATCGGGCAGCAGCTCCTTGGTGCCGCGGCGCTGGTCACGCCGCACTTAAACTCTCAGGCTCGCAAGGCAACTTTAAGGGAGCTTTAAGCCTCAGTTCCCTGTGGCAGCCCTGGCCCGCGCCGCCTCACGCTCCTCCGGCGGCCGCACATGACTGAACAAGGCGAAGAGCGCGAGGTCGTAGCCCGACTTCAGGAGGCCGGCGATCAACAGGGGCCAGCCGAAGCCCGAAAGCAGGAGGAGATATCCGGCAATCACCGGTCCGATCGCCGAGGCGAGACTGCGCGGCACCGACGTGACGCTGGCCGCCGCCGGCCGTTCGGGCGGCGTGACGACCGCCATGACGTAGGAATTGCGCGTCGGCACGTCCATCTGCGACAGCAGGCTGCGCAGCATGAGCAGCGCGATGACCACGGAGAGGCTCGGCACGAAGGGGATCGCGACCAGGCACAGGCTGGACGGCAGGTGGGTGAACACCATGGTGCGCACCAGGCCGATCCTGTTGGCCAGCGGGACGGCAGCAAACATCGATATGGCCGAGCAGATGTTGGTCCAGAAGAACAGGCTGGCCGCCGCCGCCACCGACAGGCCGAAGGTCTGGAACAGCCAGAGCGCCAGCATGGATTGCACGATCAGGCCGCCCGAGAAGGAGTCGATGCAGAACAGCGCGGCGAGGCGGTAGACGATGGCGCGCGACGGGCCGAGCGGTGCGCTGGGCTTGCTTTCGTGCGACACGCGGGGTTCGTCGATCTGTCGGTAGATCAGGCCGCTCGCGAGGCCGATCATTGCATAGAGCAGGAAAAGCCCCTGCATGATCCTGACCGGCGAGGCATCCCACCACTCCACGGCCAGTGCCGGCAGCACGGCGAACAGCGTGCCGGCAGCTCCCATCAGCGAGCCGGCGAGGCTGTAGCGCACATAGAGGGAAGTGCGGTCGCGATCGCCGACCGACTGGGCGAGCAGGGCGTGTTCCAGCGGCAGGAACACGCTGACATCGCCGCTCGACGGATTGAAGGTGCCGACGAACGCGATCAGCAGCAGCGGCCAGAAGCCCTGGACGCCAGCGAAGGCGCAGCCCGTTGCCATCATGAGGGCGGCCGCCGCCAGCAGGGGCCGGCGATAGCCATAGCGGCTGGTAAGGAAGCCCACGCAGAGGGTGAGGCCCGCCGACCCCAACAACGTTGCGGTGGCCAGCACGCCGACCTCGAAAGAATCGAGGCCGAGCGCCAACAGGTAGGCCGGCAGGAGGATACTGACGTAACCGTCGGCCAGCGCGCGCAAGCCGCGCGCTGCGACCAATCGTTTGGCGTTGGCGTCCGCGGTCGGCGGAAAGAGCCGCATCACACCGGCGAGCGAGGGGTCACCCGTTACGCCTCCTTGGAATACTTCTCATAGAGCGTTGCCGCATTGTCCCAGCGGACCGCCTGCATGAAGGCATCGACATAGCCCGCGGCCTTTGCGCCGTAGTCCATGGCGTAGGCGTGCTCGAACATGTCGAGGGCGAGGATCGGCCGGCCGCCGGCCAAGGTCATGGTGTGGTCGGCCGCCCAGGTGTTGACCAGGCGCTTGTCGTGCGGCGACCAGGCGAGCAGCACCCAGCCCGAGCCGCCGCCCAGCGCCTTGCCCATGGCGGCGAACTCCGTCTTCCAGCGCGCGACGCTGCCGAAGTCGCGCGTCATCGCCTCGGCCAGGGCGCCCGCAGGCTCGCCCTCGCCGCCCAGGCCATCGAAGTAGAGCTCATGGATGATCATGGAGTTGGCGGCGATCAGCTCCTCGCGCTTCAGGCCGTTGACGACAAAGACAGGCGCGGTCGCCATGTCGAGGCCGGCCAGCTGGGCGGTGATGGCGTTCAGTCGCTTCACCGCGCCGGAGTAGTTGTTCTCCCAGTGGCTGACGAGCAGCTTCTCGGACAGGCCTTTGATCTTGGCCGGATCGAACGGCAGCTTCTTGATGGCGTATTCGACCTTGGGTGGCGCGGTCTGGGCGAAGGCCTCTGCGGTGCCGGCAGCCAGGGCGAGGCCCGCGGCGATGCCGATGAAGCGACGGCGGTCGTGCACGATGGTCATACAAACCTCCTTCTATGCAGTGAAGATCGGTCGTATCTCCGTTCAGTGGCCCCCTTCAGACAGCTCCGATGGCCAGGTAGTAGATCATTCCCGACAGCGCGCTCGCGAGCAGGACCGGGATCATCCCGAGCTTGAAGCGGAAGATCGCGACGGCCGAGGCAACGGCCAGCACGGCCGATGGGACATCGATCGACGACAGGATGGGCGCGCTGACGCTGGCGCCGAGGAACGTCACCGGCACCAGCTTGGCGAACAGCACGTGCAGCGCGAACCACACCGCGAGGTTCAGGATCACGCCCACCACGGCGGCCGTGACGGCGCCGAGCGCCGCCCCCAGCGCCTTGTTCGCGCGCAACGCCTCGACGAAGGGCGCGCCGAAGAAGATCCAGAGGAAGCACGGCACGAAGGTGACCCAGGTGGTGAGCAGGCCACCCAGGGTCGCCGCCAGCAGCGGCGACAGCGCGCCCGGCTCGCGCCACGCCGCGAGGAAGCCCACGAACTGCGTGACCATGATCAGCGGGCCGGGCGTCGTCTCGGCCATGCCGAGGCCGTCCAGCATCTCGCCCGGCTTGACCCAGTGGTAGTGCTCGACCGCCTGCTGGGCGACGTAGGCCAGCACGGCGTAAGCGCCGCCGAAGGTCACGATGGCCATCTTAGTGAAGAAGATCGCGATCTGGGTGAAGACGTTGCCGCCGCCCAGCCCGGCATAGAGCGCCGCGATGGGGATGAGCCACAAGGCCAGGAACACCGCCGCGATCGACAGCGACCAGCGCAGGTTGGGCTTTGCATGCGCGGGCGTCTCCTCGCCCAGCAGCGAATCGCGGTCGGCGACCTGCTTGGCGCCGACCTTGCCGTGGCCGCCCGCGCTCAGGAAAGGCTGGGCCCCTGCCTGGCCGGCGACGTAGCCGATCGCGCCGGCGCCGAACACGATGATGGGGAACGGTATGTCGTAGAAGAAGATCGCGATAAACGACGCCGCGGCCAGCGCCACCATGACGTTGTTCTTGAGCGCGCGCCGGCCGACGCGCAGCACCGCTTCGACAACGATCACCAGCACCGCTGCCTTCAGGCCGAAGAACAGGCCTTCGATTGCCGGCACCTTGCCGAACAGCACGTAGATCCAGGAAAGCGCCATGATGGCGAGCAGCCCGGGCAGCACGAACAGCGTGCCGGCGAACAGCCCGCCCTTGGTCTTGTGCATCAGCCAGCCGATATAGATCGCGAGCTGCTGCGCCTCGGGTCCGGGCAGCAGGGTGCAGTAGTTCAGCGCTTGCAGGAAACGGTTCTCGCCGATCCACTTCTTCTCCTCGACGATGATGCGATGCATCACCGCGATCTGGCCGGCCGGACCGCCGAAGGAGAGCGCGGCGACCCGCGCCCATACCTTCATGGCCTCGCCGAAGGGCACGCCATGGCTCGGCACGTCGTGGGGCTTGGTGTCGGCAATCGCGCTCATCGGGCCTTCTCCGGACGGGCCGTCCTGAAATACTCGTAGAGATCGTCGAGCACGGCGCCGCCGCGGGCCAGCCGCTGCTCGTCGTCGCGATGGGCGGCGGCGATGCCCGACATCACGGTTCGGATGCCCGCCGTTTCCTCGCGGCCGAACTTGCCGTCCTTGAGATCGATGTCATGGATGATCTCGCCGATGGCGGCGAGCGCCGGATCGTCGAGGGCGGCGCGCAGCAGCAGCACCTCGAAGGTGCAACGGTCGCCCTCGTGGGTGTACTCGCCCTCGAACATGTCGAATCGCACTTCGTTGGCCCGCGGCGCATAGCTGCGGCCGGGGACGAACTTGAAGCGTGCCGCCGGATCGATGAAGCGCCGGACCAGCCAGGCCGACGCGATGCGATCGATCTGCACGTGCTCGCGGGTCACCCAGATCTTGCTGTCAGGGGATGGCGCGGCCGGCGCGCCCTGTTGCGGAGTCATGGCTTCGTTCCCTTGGCTCAGATGATGTTCCAGGCGGGTGATCGGCTGCTCAGCAGCGTCGCGCCCGTCGGCCTCGAAGAAATCGATGGCGGCGATCTCGCTCAGCTGCTTGCGCAGGCGCGCCGTCTGGTTGGCGATGTCGGCGAGCGCACCGTCGGCTGAGGCCGCGTCCAGGCGGGCAACAAGCGTTTGCGCCTCCCCGGCCACCTTCGCGTAGTCCTCGTTGCGGGCGGCGACGAACATCTGGCGCAGCTGGGTATCGCCCAGGCCCTCGACCAGCTCGGCCTCGCAGACGAAGGCCTCGCCGCCCAGCTCGTCGATCTCGCGAGTCAGCCAGGCGAAGTCCTCCTGGGTCTCCTCGTTGGAAGGCAGCGCGTAGACGGCGTTCTTGACGAGGACCGCGCCCAGTGCCTGCAGGCGCCGCCACACCTTCACCCGCGCATAGGCGGGCTTGGCCGGCAGCTGATGGATCAGCAGCAGCCAGGGGGCTTTGGAGACGATCTCACCGGCGTTCATGGTTCACCTGTACCACATCGATAAAGGTTCTTGCAACGGGTGTATCTTTCCTCTTGATACGCTTGTTACGCAGGTCTATATGGGCCGTGAAACGACTGTATCAAGGAGATCGGAATGACCTTCAAGACCAAGCCCATCGCCTTCAAGCCAGGACGCCTCAACGGTCTCAGCGTCCGGCTGATCGCCAGCCACTACGAGAACAATTACGGCGGCGCCGTCCGCCGGCTGAATGCGATCCGCGGTGAGCTGAAGGGGCTCGATCCGGCGGCCGCCCCCGGCTTCAGGCTGAACGGGCTGAAGCGCGAGGAGCTGATCGCGACCAACTCCATGCTGCTGCACGAGCTCTACTTCGACGGGTTGGGCGGCGGCGGCGGCCTGCCGGATGGCGCGCTGGGCGAGGCGATCGCCCGCGACTTCGGCTCGACCGAGCGTTGGCGCGATGAATTCATGGCCATGGGCCGCGCGCTCGGCGGCGGCTCGGGATGGGTGGTGCTGACGCGCTCGCCACGTGACGGCACACTCACCAATGTCTGGCAGGCCGACCACACGCATGGCCTCGCCGGCGGCATGCCGATCCTGGCGCTCGACATGTACGAGCACTCCTACCACCTCGACTTCGGTGCCAATGTCGGCGCGTACGTCGACGCCTTCATGAACAACCTCCATTGGCCCCGGATCGCCGAGCGCTTCGCCGGCTCGGAAAGCCCGTGGCGCACCGACGCCATGATCTCGCCCGACGCCGCGCGGCAGCGACTGGAGAGCGAACCCGACCTGCTGGTGATCGACGCGCGGCTCCCCGCCGATGCCGCGATGATCCCGGTCGGCCTGCGCGGCGCCCGCCACGCTCCACCCGACCAGGTCGAGGCCGTCGCGGCTTCGTTGCCAAAGGGCAGCAAGGCTCTCGTCTACTGCGCCTGGGGCTTCGAGATCGGCAGCGACGCCGTAGCCAAGCTGCGCGAGCGCGGCATCGATGCCGTCGCCGTCGCCGGCGGGCTCGGCACCTGGCGCGCCGACGGCCATCCCACCGAACCACTCAAGGAAGGAAGCAAGTCATGAAGTGGGTCACGCGTGAGCGGCCGAAGATCGACCGCATTGCCTGCCCGTGGCTGATCCAGCGCTTCATCGAGAAGCAGCCGGAGTTCCTCTACGTGCCGGCCGACCAGGTGCTGGCGACGGCCGAGACGACCGGCGCCGTCCCCTACGACATCCCGGGCGTGAAGTTCAGCCACGTCGGCGAGAAGTGCAGCTTCGACGCCTTCATCGCCGAGTACAGACTCGACGCGCCGGGCCTCGACAAGCTCGCCGATATCGTGCGCGGCGCCGACACGTCGCGGCTCGAGCTGACGCCGCAGAGCCACGGCCTGTTCGCGATCTCGCTCGGTCTCAGCCACGTCTACGCAGACGACCACGAGATGCTGAAGCACGGCATGGTGATGTACGACGCGCTCTACGCCTGGTGCCGCCATCTCGTGGGCGAGACGCACAACTGGCCGCCCAAGATGACCTGAGGCCGTCATGACCGACACAGCGATCAGGCCGGCCACTCCGGCGGTCGCGGCCCGCACCCGCCTTCTGCTCGAAGGGCCGATCGTGCCGACGATGCTGCGCATCGCGACGCCGAACCTCGCGGTGAACGTGATCCTGATCGCGGTGACGGCGAGCGTCGATGCCCACTTCGTCGGCTACCTCGGGCTCGACGCGCTGGCCGGCCTCGCGCTGGTGTTTCCGTTCCTGATGCTGATGCAGCAGATGGCCAACATGGCGATGGGCGGCGCCATCGCCGCCTCGGTCGCCCGGACCCTGGGCGCGGGCCGCATCGAGGAAGCACGTGCTCTTGCCTGCCATGCCCCGGTGATCGCCACGGGTGCCGCCGCCCTGTTCAGCGCGGCGTTCCTGCTGGGCGGGCCCGCGCTCTATCGCCTGCTGGGGGAGCGCGGCCCCGTGCTGGCGGCGGCGCTGGAATATTCCGACGTGATCTTCGCGGGGGCGATCGCCTACTGGCTGCTGGGTGCGCTGACCAGCATCGTGCGCGGCACGGGCCACGCGGCGATTCTGGCCTGGGTCTATATCGCGGCCGAGGTGCTCCATATCGCCCTGGTGCCGCTGCTGGTCTTCGGCTGGGGACCCGTCCCGGCCCTCGGCATCACCGGCGCGGGCCTCGCCACGGTGATGTCCTTCCTCGCCTCGGCGACGGCGCTCGCGATCTACCTGGCCTCGGGCCGCACGGCGATCATGCTCTCCTTCGCCAAGATGCGCTTCGAGCGCCGGCTGTTCGGCGAGATCCTCAAGGTCGGCGCGCCGATGTCGCTTGCCCCGGTGCTGAACAATGCAGCGCTTGCCGCGCTGACGACATACGCGGGCGTGCTGGGCGCCACGTCGCTCGCCGCCTTCGGCGCCGCCGTGCGGCTGGAGTACCTGCTCTATCCGCTGAACTTCAGCATGGGCGCCGCCGTGCTTGCCATGATGGGCAGCAATATCGGCGCCAGGCAGTTTGGGCGCGCTGCGCGCATCGCCTGGATCGGCTTGGCCTTGTCGGCCGCAGCGATGGCCTGCGTGAGCCTGCTCGCCCTTGCCGGGCCCGGCCTCTGGATGGGCCTGTTCAGCCGCGATCCGCAGATACTCGCCGACGGCGCGCTCTATCTCGCCATCGTCGGCCTCGCCTACCCGTTCGTCGCCGGCACTCTGCTCAATTCGGCCTTCCAGTCGACGCGCCAGCCGCAATGGCCGCTCGCCGCCATGGCCGGCCGTCTCGCGGTCGTGGTGCTGGGCGGCTGGATCGCCGTCGAGATCCTGCAGACCGGCCTCGCCGGGATCGCCGCCGTCACCGCGCTCGGCTTGGTGACCATGGGCACCGTGCTGATCGGGGCCTTCCGCTTTTTCGCCAAGCTGGGGTGAACGCCATGCCTCTACAGCTCGCCGGACACGTCGAATTGCCCGCGCACAAGGGCAGCGGCGGCTTCGACCATGCCGCCGTCCACGCCGCCACCGGCCATGTCTACGTCGCCCACACGGCCAACAGCGCCATCGACGTGTTCGATCCTGCGGCGCGCAAGCACCTCCATTCGATCCCCGGCCTCGCCGCCGTGGCAGGCGCCTTGGTGAGCGACGAGAGCCAGCTTGTCTTCACCTCCAACCGCGGCGAGAACACGATCGGCGTCTTCGCACCCGGAGCCGGTCCGGACGGGACCAAGATCGCCGTCGGCGAGCGCCCCAACGGTCTCGCTTACGATGCCCGACGGCGCCTGGTGCTTGCGGCCAATGTCGGCGATCCGGCGATGCCGCACTCCTACACGCTCTCCATGGTCGACCTCGACGCGCGCGCCTTGCGCTCGTCGATCGAGGTGCCGGGCCGCACCCGCTGGACGGTGTTCGATGCCGACGCCCACGTCTTCTACGTCAACATCATGCAGCCCTCGCAGATCGTCGTCGTCGACGCCCGCCGGCCCGACCGGGTCGAACGGACCATGCCGATCCCGGCCGACGGCGCCCACGGCCTCGATTTCGATCCGGCGGCGCGCCGCCTGTTCTGCGCCTGCGACGCGGGCGTTCTGGTCACGCTCGATGCCGGTACGGGCAAAGTGCTCGACCAAGGCAAGCTCTCCGGCGTGCCGGACGTCGTCTGGTTCAATCCCAAGCGTCGCCAGCTCTATGTCGCGGTCGGCGATCCCGGCGTGGTCGACGTGTTCGACACTACCACGATGAAGAGCCTTGGCAGCGTCGCCACCGAGAAAGGCGCGCACACCACGGCCTTCCCGCCAGCGGGCGATACGGTCATCGCCTTCCTGCCGCAAACCCATCGTGCGGCGATCTACAAAGTCCTGTGAGGCCCCCAATGAGCGACGTCATCGTCTACGGGTTTCCGGTAAGCACCTACGTCAACGTCGTCCGGCTCGTGCTTGCGCACAAAGGCGTGCCGTTCGAATTCCATGATCTCGAGCCCGAGATGGGCGGCACGACCCATCTCGCGCTCCATCCATTCGGCCGCGTGCCTATTCTCGAGCACGACGGCTTCAGGATCTACGAGACTTCGGCGATCGCGGCCTATGTCGACGAGGCCTTCACAGGCCCTGCCCTGCAGCCCGCCAATGCCCGGGAGCGGGCGCGCATGAACCAATGGGTCAGCGCGCTCAACGGATACTACTATCCCAACATCGCCTTCCATCTAGGGCATGAGCGGCTGATCTATCCCGCGCTCCGAATCGCGCCTGACGAAAAGGTCGTGTCGGTGGCGCTTCCCAGGATCGCAACAGCGCTCGACGTGATGGAACGTGAGCTGGCGCATGGCCGCGAATTCCTGGTCACCGATGCGCCCACCCTGGCCGACTTTTTCATGCTGCCGACCATGACCACGCTCAGCCTGACCGGCGAAGGGCACGGCATGCTGGCCGCCACGCCGCGCATCGCGGCGTGGCAGGCGCGCATGGAAGCGCTGCCCAGCGTGATCGAGGTCAGGTCGATGGTGGCGCCGCATATCGGCAAGCCGGTCGAGCATGCCCGCGCCTGGGTCACCTCGCACCGGCCGCGGTACTGACATGCCAGCCAACGAAGGCCTGCTGATCCTGTCACGCGCCGACGTTGCGCGGCTGATGGACTATGCCGGCTACGTCGATGCAGTCGAGGCGGCGTTCCTCGCCGCCATGGACGGCCAAGCCGTCGCCCCGCCTGCTGCCGCGATCCATCTGCCGGAGGGGTCGTTCCACGCCAAGGGCGCTGCACTGCTGGGCGATGCCGGGACGGTCGCGATCAAGCTCAACGGCAACTTTCCCGGCAATCCCATCAGCAACGGCCTGCCGACGGTGCAGGGCGTCATCTACCTGGCGGATGCCCGCAACGGCCGGCCCCTGGCGGTGATGGATTCCATTGAGGTCACGATCAATCGCACCGGCGCCGCCACGACCTTGGCGGCGCGTCACCTGGCGCGCCCCGAGGCAAAGGTGGCGACCATCTGCGGCGCCGGCGTGCAGGGCCGCATTCAGGCGCGCGCCATCGCGGCGGCGCTCGCGCTCCAGCGCCTGAGCATCTGGGATATCCGCCCCGACGCTGCCGTGAGATTGGCCCACCAGCTCAGCCGCGAATTGCAGATCGACGTCCATGCGAGCGAGAAGCTCGCGACGACGCTGGAGAGCGACGTCATCGTCACCTGCACGTCGGCGCGGCAGGCATTCCTGACGCCCGAGCTGGTGCGGCCGGGCACCTTCATCGCAGCCGTCGGCGCCGACAACTCGGACAAGCAGGAGATCGATCCCAGCCTCTACGCGGCAAGCCTCGTGGTCGTTGATTCCCTCGAGCAAGCGGCCGAGATTGGCGACCTGCACCATGCGCTCGTTGCCGGGGCGGTCTCGCTCGGCCACGTGCACGCCACGCTGGGCGAAGTCCTGACGGGCCGCCGGGCGGGCCGAGGCAGCGCCGAGGCCATCACGCTCTTCGACAGCACCGGCATGGGCTTGCAGGACGTCGCCGCTGCCGCCGAGATCTACCGGCGCGCCTGCGCAGCCGACGTCGGCACACGATTGGTCGTCAACTGAAGGAGGCAGTCATGGCCCGCCACCCTCACAGACACGCCGTCCTCGCCATGAGCTTGGCCGCACTGATGATGTGCGCGGCCGCGGCGCACGCCGAGACCATCACCTTCGACGCCAGCCGCGCAGGCGGACCGCCCGCCGGCTGGACCTGCGGCAGCACAGGCGGCGGGACGCCGAAATGGACGATCGCGCCCGATGCCGAGGCCGCGAGCGGCCGTTACGTCCTGAAGCAGGCGGGCAAGGCGCCGTTTCCGTGGTGCGTCAAGCAGGGCACGGCGCTGGCCGACGGCATCGTCGAGGTGAAGTTCAAGCCGCTCGGCGGGCGCGAGGACCAGGCCGGCGGCGTCGTGTGGCGCTGGAAGGACGGCGACACCTACTACGTCGCCCGCGGCAATGCGCTCGAGAACAACGTCTCGCTCTACTATACCGAGCGCGGCAATCGGCACACGATCAAGTATGTCGACGCGCCGGTCGCGCCCAATGCCTGGCACACGCTGCGCGTGGAGTTCTCCGACACGCGGATCCGCGTGTCGCTCGACGGCAAGAGCTACATCGAGCTCAGCGACAGCCATATCGCCGGCCCCGGCGCGGTCGGCGTCTGGACCAAGGCCGACAGCGTCACGGTGTTCGACGACTTCACCTATGAGGCCAAGCCCTGAGGTTGCTCCTTCGACGCCTTTGACATACTAATTGCATTGCAAACGCGGACAACTCGCGGGTAGGTTGGCAGTGCAATTTGGGGGAGCCATGAAGCTGGGCCGTGTTCTTTTTCTCGCGATCCTGTGCGCGGCGGCGGCAATCGCCTGCAGCAGCGGCCCGCCGACGGTGAATTCAACGGTCTCCCTGAAGCGCGCCTATTGGGGCCTGCCGCAGGATGGGCTGGGCGCCGACGTCACCGGCCGCCTCACCTCCACCTGCCCCAACGGCTATCCGTGCGACGCCTTTGCCAACGCCGCCACCTACGGCGACCCGCGGGCCGACATGAACAAGCGGCTGACGCTGATCTGGACCTGCGAGCCGCAGCGCTTCGTGCTGTCGGAGGTCGTGATCTCCGGCCTCAAGGTCCGCATGGACTGCATCGCCGGCCCGCCGCTCGTGCCGCGCACGATCTCCATCATCGAAGCGACCTGGGGCTCGGCCGGCGCAAGCTCGACGGCCAACGTCACCCAGCAGGTGCGCGACATCTGCGGCGAGGGGTCGATGCGCTGCCAGGTGCCGGCGATGGCCTACATCTTCGGCAACCAGGACCCCAATCCCAAGGTCCTGCGCGTCCGTTTCACCTGCAACGGCGAGACCACGCCCGGCCAGCAGTCGATGGAGAACGGCATCGCCGACCTGCGCTGCGAGCGCAACGCCGACCTGGGCTTCTAGCCTACTGCACCGCCGGCGCGCCGGGCGGCAGCGGCGAACGGCGGCATTCGCCGTTCATGAGGCCGCCGGTGACCGGCGAAACCGCCAGGGCGCCGTCGTTCCTGTTGTAGGTGATGTTGAACTGCGGGAAGCGCGTGCGCATCGACTGGAAGTTGATGCTGGTGCTCGTACCCTCGACCAGGCTTCCGCCGTCCAACAGCGCGGCCGTGCCGCGCATGTCGTCGAACACGATGTGAAAGTTCTGTTCCTTGCCGCCGGCGTTGAACTTGCAGGCAAGCCAACGCGGCTCGGCCAACGCCGGCTGCGAGAGCAGCACCAGCAGGGTGACCGTCGCCAGGACCTCCGCCAGCCGCATGGCCCTTACCTCGGCGCCATGCGGATGGCGCCATCCAGGCGGATGGTCTCGCCGTTCAGCATGTGGTTCTCGACGATGCTCATGGCGAGCTGGGCGTATTCCTTGGGATCGCCCAGCCGCGGCGGGAACGGCACCTGGGCGCCCAGGCTCTTCTGCGCTTCGGCCGACAGGCCCATCATCATCGGCGTCAGGAACAGGCCGGGCGCGATGGTGCAGACGCGGATGCCCATGCTCGACAGGTCGCGTGCGATCGGCAGGGTCATGCCGACGACGCCGCCCTTGGAGGCCGAGTAGGCGGCCTGGCCGATCTGGCCGTCGAACGCCGCCACCGAGGCGGTGTTGATGATGACGCCGCGCTCACCGTCGTCCATCGGCTCGGCCTGGCTCATCGCCCACGAGGCGAGCCGGATGACGTTGAAGGTGCCGATCAGGTTGACCTGGATCACCTGGGCGAACATCTGGAGGTCGTGCGGACCGGACTTGGAGATGGTCCGGGCAGCGCGGCCGATGCCGGCGCAGTTCACCACGACGCGCGGGGCGCCCAGCGTCTCGACCACGGTCTTGACCGAGGCCTCGGTGTTGGCCGCGTCGGCGACGTTGGTCTTCACGTAAAGGCCGCCGATCTCCTTGGCCTTGGCGGCGCCGAGCTCATCCTGCAGGTCGAAGATCGCGACCTTGGCGCCCGCGGCGGCCAGTGCCGAGGCGGTGGCCCCGCCCAATCCCGATGCGCCGCCGGTGACGATGGCAGCCTGCCCCTTGACGTTCATTCAAATCCCTCCGTGTCCGGGCGATTTATTAAGCGGCCCGCGCCCCCTTGCCAAGACGGCCGACGCTGCCAACTTTCACGGCATGAGCACGACCGACCACGTGGCGGCCGACGAAGCGCGCGTCCGCCGCGGTTTCTGGCAAAAAGCCCGCTCCACCCTGGGCAAGGTCCCCTTCACCGAGGACGCCGTGGCGGCCTTCCACTGCGCCGCCGATTCGGCGACCCCATTGCCCATCCGCGCCACCCTGTTCGGGGCGCTGGCCTATTTCGTCCTGCCGTTCGACGCCATTCCCGACATTCTGTTGGGCTTGGGCTACACCGATGACGCCGCCATCATGGTCGCGGCCTTCACCGCCGCCCGGATGCACATCACCGAGGCGCATCGCGCCAAGGCGCGCGCCTGGCTGTTCAAGGCCGGGGCTTCTCCTGTCGCCGACTGACGGCGGCGACCCTGTCGCCTGGGGCACGCCATGGCCCAGGTGAGACAGTCCGTGCACGTGTCGCTTCGAATCGCGGCGGGCAGCCTCGCCGTCAGCGTCGCCGTGCTCGCGATCAAGTTTGGCGCCTATCTGCTGACCGGCAGCATCGCGCTCTATTCGGACGCCTTGGAAAGCGTCATCAATGTCCTCACGGCGACGGCTGCGATCGTGGCCATCCGCAGCGCGGCCCGTCCGCCCGATGCCGAGCATCCCTACGGCCACGACAAGGCCGAGTACCTCTCGGCGATCCTGGTCGGCACCATGATCGTCGTCGCGAGCCTGGCCATCCTCTGGGAAGCCTACGGGGCGATCAGGGCGCCCAAGCCGATCGACGCGCCATGGACCGGCGTCGCCGTGAACGCGGTCGCGACCGCCATCAACGCCGCATGGAGCGCCGTGCTGCTGCGGCAGGGCCGCAGGCACCGCTCTGCCGCGCTGGTGGCGGACGGCAAGCACCTGCTGGCCGATGTCGTCACCTCGCTCGGTGTCGCGATCGGCGTCGCGCTCGTGGTGCTGACGGGGATCGACGTTCTGGATCCGGCAATCGCCGTCCTGGTGGCGCTGCACGTGTTGTGGAGCGGCTGGACCGTCATTCGCGACAATGGGAGCGGACTGCTCGATGAAAGCGTTCCAGTCACGGAACTCGCGCGCATCCGCGAGGTCATCTCGCGCAATGCCGGGGACGCCATCGAGATCCACGACCTGCGCACGCGTCATGCCGGCCGGACCATCTTCATCGACTTCCATCTGGTGGTCCCCGGCAGCATGAGCGTGGAGCAGTCGCACGAGATTTGCGACCGCCTGGAAGCCGCTCTCGAGAAGTCGTTCGAAGGCGCCGTCGTCATGATCCATGTCGAGCCGGAGCACGAGGCCAAGCGGGCGCCCAAGCAGGCGCAGGTGATCGTCTGACCGTCAGGCAGGCGGCTTCTTGTCCGGCGGCTCGACCGGCTTCGCCATGACCGCGCGCCTGCGCTCGCGCGCGAGCTGGGCCTCGCGATGGGCGATGTAGAGGGCCGAGGCGATGACGACGGCGGCGCCGACATAGGTCCAGATCACCGGCATCTCTCCCCAGATCAGCCAGCCGACGAACACCGCGAAGGGCAGCCGCAGATACTCGAAGGGCGCCACCGCCGACATCTCGCCGGCCTTGAAGGCCTGCACCCAGAAGTACTGGCCGATCGTGGCCGACAGCGCGATACCGACGGCCAGCACCCAGCCCCAGAAATCGGGCCAACGCCACACCCAGATCGCGGGCGGCGCCAGCAGGATCGTCGAGAAGATCGCGAACTGGGTCAGGATCATCAACGGCGTCTCGGAATCCGACAGCCGCTTCACCAACAGGATTGACAGCGCCACCGTGGCGGCGTTGGCGAGCGCGACCAGGGCGCCGAGCTGCAGGCTGCCCTCGCCCGGCCGCACCATCACCAGCACGCCCACGAAGCCCACGATGGTGGCGCTCCAGCGCCGCCAGCGCACCTTCTCGCCGGCGATCAGCGCGGCGACCACGACCGAGAACAGCGGCTGGGAGAAGGCGATCGCGGTGGCGTCGGCCAGCGGCAGCATCGACACGGCATAGAAACCCAGCACCATCGAGGTGGTGCCCATGAAGGTGCGCCAGAAGTGGCCCTTGATGCGCTTGGACTCCCACGGCTTGACGCGGCCGGCGGCGATCATGGGCAGCAGCAGGATCACCGAGATCACGGCGCGGAAGAACGCCGTTTGGACGCTCTCGATCTCAGTCGACAGCAGGCGGATCATCGCGCTGGTCGAGGTGAAGATGAAGCCGCCGGCGACCAGCCACAGCGCGCCCTGCACGTTGGCCGGCAGGCGGCGCAGCCAGTCGTGCAGCTGTCGATGCACCCGCCCCGGTCCCCTAGATCTTGCGCTCGCGGCCCACCCAGTAGGGCTCGCGCAATGTCTTCTTCAACACCTTGCCGACCGGGCTGCGCGGCAGGGCCGCGATGAAGTCAACCGACTTCGGCGCCTTGACGCCGCCCAGCTTGTCCTTGGCGAGATGGATCAGCTCGTCGGCCGTGGCCGCGGCGCCAGGCTTCAGCTCGACCACGGCCTTCACCGCCTCGCCCCACTTCTCGTCGGGCACGCCGATCACCGCGCAGTCCTGTACCGCGGGATGGCCCCACAGCACCTGCTCGATCTCGCTCGGGAAGACGTTGAAGCCGCCGGAGATGATCATGTCCTTCTTGCGATCGACGATATAGACGAAGCCGTCGTCGTCGATAACGCCGATGTCCCCGGTATGGTGCCAGCCGAAGGTCGAGGCCTCGCGCGTCGCCGCCTCGTCGTTGTAGTAGCCCGGCGTGACCAGGCCGCCGCACACCACGATCTCGCCGCGCTCCCCGCGCGGCAGGATGCGGCCCTCGTCGTCCATCACTTCCAGCCGCATCAGCGGCGAGGCCCGACCGCAGCTCGCCAGCCGATGACGCTTGTTGCTCTCGAGCGCGGCGACATGGTCGGCCGGCGAGAAGAAAGTGCAGATCATGCAAGCCTCGGCCTGGCCGTAGGTCTGGGTCAGCACCGGCCCGAATACCTTTATTGCCTCGACGAGCTTGTCGACCGACATCGGCGCAGCGGCATAGATCAGGTGCTTCAACGAGCTGTAGTCATACCTCGCGACGTCCGGATGGGAGAGCAGCACGTAGATCAGGGTTGGCGGCATGAAAACGTGCGTAACCTTGTGCGTCTCGATCGCCGCCAGGATGGCGCCGGGATCGGCCGTGCCCATGAAGATGTTGGTGCCGCCATAAGGCAGCAATGGGAAGGAGCAGACGCCGGCGGCGTGGGTCATGGGCGCCACCATCAGATGGACCGGCGGCGACGTCACCGGCATGCAGGCCCAGAAGATCGAGTTCAGGGTCTCGATGTTGCGGTTGGTGATCTGCACGCCCTTGGGCCGGCCGGTCGTGCCGCCCGAGCTCGCCAGGAAGGCGACGCCATCGGGATCGTCGGGCAGGTCAGGCGCCGTTTCCTCCTGTTGCGCCAACCAGCCGTCGAACGACGGCTGGTCGAGACAGATGAAGGTCCTGATCTTGGGGCAGGCCTCGCGGATGCGCGCCAGCGAGGCCTCGAAGCTCGAATGGTAGAACAGGAACTCCACGTCCGTGTTGTTCAGGATGTAGAGGTTCTCCTCCAGCGCATTGCGCGCATTGACCGGCGCCCAGGTGACGCCGGCGCGCACGATGCCCAGCAGGCAGGCGTAGGCCGCGGCATGGTTGGGGCTGTAGACCGCGGCCTTCGAGCCGCGCGCCAAGCCGGCCGCCAGCAGGCCGTTGGCGACGCGGTGGCTCTGGGCGCGAACGTCGCGGTAGGTCCAGCCGCGCGTGCCGTCGTGCAGGCAATGACGGTCGGGGAAGAGATCGGCGCCGCGGTCGAAGTAGTCGATCAGGCGCATGCTCTAATGCTCGCCATTGCTGACGCTGCTCTTGCCGCGCGGTGGAACATTCAACTCACCACGACCTTCGTTAGCTAGCAGCAGTTCCTTAAGCGTGTGAGCCGGCACTCTCTGGAGACGTCGCCAATCTGCAATCGATACCAAAACAGCCGCCTCTTTTCCGCGCTGCGTTACAAACTGCGGCCCTTCATTGAGGCAAGCATCAAGCATTGCATCGAATCGCGCCTCTGCATCCTGGATTGGCCACGTCTTCATGAGTGCCTCCCGAATAGTCCACAGCATCGCGCGGATCAGGCAAACGGCGGCTCGCTGCTGCCCAAGCCCAGCTCGCGCTGCATCAGCACGCTGTCGAGCCAGCGGCCGAACTTGAAGCCGATGTTCTTCAAGTTTCCGACCATCTCGAAGCCGCACGAGGCATGGAGCCGGATCGACGGCGTCTGGGCCGAATCGCCGATCACCGCCACCATCTGGCGCTTGCCGAGCGTCGTGCACTGGTCGATCAGCACCGGCAGCAGCGCCTTGCCGACGCCTTGGCCGACCGCGTCCTTGTCGATGTAGATCGAATCCTCGACCGAGAACTTGTAGGCAGGCCGCGGCCGCCAGTTGCCGGCATAGGCGTAGCCCATGACGCGGCCCTCGCGCTCGGCCACCAGGTGCGGCAGGCCGATGTCGAGAACAGCGGCACGGCGACGCTTCATCTCGGCGAGATCCGGCGGATCGACCTCGAAGGAGGCCGTGCCGTGCAGCACATGATGGGCGTAAATCTCGGCGCAGCGCACCACATCGGCCTCGGTCGAGGCCCGCACAATCAGCTTGCTCACTTAGCCTTGTCCCCACACGCTCTTCATGCGGGGGGTTATAGCGCGAAGCGAGCGCTCAGCGGCCACTTTCGTTCTTGAACAGCGAATCGGCCAATTGCAGCCCGGTCTGCATGTCCGACAGCGAGACGGTGACGCGGTTGCCGCGGTTGTCGATGATGGTCCAGCCGCGCAGCGTCAGCGGATTCTCGCTGAGACGGACGATCACCTTGCCTTCCTGCGGCTTGCGGGCCTGGCTCATGGTCGCTTCCAGCAGGCCGTTGACCCGCTCGAGCTTCTCGACCGTCAGGTCGCCCGACAACGACAGCGGATCCTTGACCAGGAACGAAGCGGCAGTCCAGCCGATCGGCCACTGTCCGAAGTCGCGCGTGGCATTGTCCCACATCGTCACCTGATAGCCGTCGGCCACGATCTTGAGCTGCGAGGGCGCGTCGTACTCGAAGCGCATGCGGCCCGGGCGGCGGACATAGAGATTGCCCTGCACCACCGAGCCGTTGGGATTGCTCTGCACGAAGCGCGCCTTCAGCGAGCGGATCGAATTGAAGTACTGCTCGATCTGCGGCACGCCGATCGCCCCCTGCTGGGCCAATTGCTGCGGCGCCTGCTGGGCTTGTGCCGGCAGCGCGACAACGAGGAACAAAGCGGCGGCGGACAGGACAGCGAGAACGGTGCGCATACCGGGCATATGTCCTCCGAATACGGCGGAATCAAGCTTCCGCCGAGGTAAACGGCTGTTTAGCATGAGACAAAATACCGGAGGAACATCATGCACGTCGGAATGGCCGCCGTTTTCCAGAACACCGGCCGGGCGCTCAGCGACCATCAGATCTATCTCAATGAACTCGCTCTGGCCGACATGGCCGAGCCGCTGGGCTTCGATTCGATCTGGTCGGTCGAGCACCATTTCACCGACTACACGATGTGCCCCGACGTTGTGCAGTTCCTGTCCTACATGGCCGGCCGCACGCGCAACGTCAGGCTCGGCTCGATGGTGGTGGTGCTGCCGTGGCACGACCCCATGCGGGTCGCCGAGCAGATTTCCATGCTCGACCACCTCTCCGGCGGCCGCATGATCCTGGGTCTGGGCCGCGGCGCGGGCAAAGTCGAGTTCGACGGCTTCCGGCTCGACATGGGCGACAGCCGGGAGTTGTTCGTCGAATACGGCGAGGCGCTGCTCAAGGGCCTGGAAAGCGGCGTCATGGCATATGACGGCAAGCACTACCGCCAGCCGCCCACACAGATCCGCCCCGCCCCCTTCAAGAGCTTTCGCGGCCGCACCTATGCCGCGGCCGTCAGCCCCGAGAGCGCGCGCATCATGGCGAAACTCGGCGTCGGCCTGCTGATCATCCCGCAGAAGCCGTGGCGCGAGGTCGAGAAGGAGCTGACCGAGTACAACGCGCTCTATCGCGAGATCAACGGCACCGCCGCACCTCAGCCGATCTCGGCCGGCTGGATCTTCATCGACCCCAGTGCCGAGCGGGCGCGTGAGATGGCGATGCAGTACATCGGCGGCTACTACCGCACGGTGCTCGACCACTACCAGTTCGCCGGCGCCCACATGAAGAACCAGCGCGGCTACGAGTACTACGCCAAGATGAACGAGAAGCTCGCCGTCTACGGCGACCAGAAGGCCATCGAGTTCTTTGCCGACCTGCAGGTCTACGGCACGCCCGAGCAGGTCCACGACAAGATCATGACCATCCACCGGCAGACGAACAATTCGGGCTTCGTCGGCGTGTTCTCCTACGCCGGCATGCCGCACGTGGAGGCGGCACGAAACATGCGCCTGTTCGCGCAGACCGTCATGCCCGAGCTGAAGAAGTTCGACGCCGGCGCCGCGATCGACCGCTCGCAGCCGCTGGCCGACCTGCGCTACGCCGTCGCTGCCGCGTGAGACGCTTTCCTTAGCCATCGCCGTTGGCTAAGTTCAGTCGCTGTGAAACAAGACGAAGACACGGTCGGTGTCGTCGTGCCGATGTACAATGCCGAACGCACGATTGCGGCAACGCTCGACAGCATCGGCCGGCAGACCCACGCCAATCTCGACATCGTCGTCGTCGACGACGAATCGACTGACGGGTCGGTCGCCATCGTCGACCGGAAGATCCGCCAGGATCGCCGCGTGCGGCTGGTCCGGCAGAAGAATGCCGGCGTGGCCGCGGCGCGCAACACCGGCGCGGCGGCGACCGCGGCGGCGTTCCTGGCCTTCGTCGACGCCGACGATCTGTGGGCGCCGACCAAGATCGCCTTCCAGCTCGATGCGTTGCGCCAGGGCGGCCCGAGGGCGGGCCTCGCCTATTGCTGGTTCGCCAGCATCGACCAGCAGGACCGCGTGATCTCGTTCGGGCCGCAGCCCCTGATCGAAGGCGACGCGATGAAGAGTCTGTGCGCCGCCAACTGGATCGGCAACGGGTCCTCGCTGCTGATGCGGCGCGCCGCCTTCGAAAAGGCAGGCGGCTACGATCCCACCTTGCGCGCACGCGGCGCCCAGGGCGCCGAAGACCTGCTGATGTGCTTTCGCGTGGCCGAGCATTTCGCCTTCGTCGTCGTACCGCGGTATCTCGTGGGCTACCGGGCGACACCCGGAAACATGTCGAGCGATTCGCTGCAGATGTTCCGGTCGACCGAGCTCGTGCTCGACGAATACCGCCGAAAGTATCCGGAGCATGGCGCCGACATCGAGCACCATTTGCGCAGTGCACGCCACTGGTTCACCTATCGCGCCGCGGCGACCCGGCGCCGCGAAGACGTCCGCACCCTGCTGGCTGGCGCGTTGCGGCGCCATCCGTTCGCCTCGGCATGGCACTTCTCGACCCTCGCGCTCGACCTCCTCCGCGGGCGGCTGCGCCGGCGCTTCGGACCGCACCAGCGGTGGCCGCTCTACACCGAAGTCGTCTGGTGAGGCCTCGGGGATGACTCTTTCGATCGTCATTCCGGCGCACAATGCTGCCGGCACGATCGCCAAGACACTGGAGAGCGTGCTGGCCCAGACCCGCGGCGACTGGCAGGCGATCGTCGTCGACGACGGCTCGACCGATGATACGAGGCAAGTCGTCCAGGACCATGCCGCTCGCGACAAGCGCTTTCAGCTGTTGACCCATCAAGGGTCCGCTGAAGGCGTCTCGGCAGCGCGCAACCGCGGCATCGCGGCGGCAACGGGCCGCTGGCTGCTGTTCCTCGATGCCGACGATCGCATCGAGCCTTCGTTTGTCGAGCGCATGCTGGGTAGGCTCGAGGCCGTGCCTGGCGCGAAGGTCGCCTATTGCGGATCGCGCCGGGTTACGGCGACGGGACGGCGCGGGCCGGCCTGGTTCTCGACCGCCGTCGCGCGGGCGCCGTTCGAAACCCTGGTTCGTAGCTGTCCCGTCGTCGTGCACGGCGTGGTGCTGGAGCGCGCCCTGGTGGTCGGGCAGGGCGGCTTCGATGTCAGCCTGCGCACCGCCGAGGACATGGACTTCTTCCAGCGCATCGCGCGCACCGGCGTCGCCTTCCTCCCCGTGCCCGAGCCGCTCGCGCTCTACCACATGCGACGAGGCTCACTATCGACCGACATGCGCACCATGCTGGCCGATCGCACGCGCGTCATCGAACGGGCGTTCGACGCCGGCGCCCAATTGGCGACCGGCACCAAGGAGATGGCGATCGCCGAGTTCGCCCTCTGGTGCGCGGCCGCCGATATCGGCCAAGGCGGCAGGGGCGACGACCTGCTGAAGGCCCTGCCCGGCGGACGCAGCGACCTCGTCGAGCTTTGCCGGCAGACCATCGTCGAGGGCTTGGCGTTTGGCGCCCAGCGACTGTCCGACGAGTTGCCGCACGACGACCCTGCCTTCGTCGAGCGCGTCCGCGCGCTGCTTGACGACGTCGAGCGCGCGGCCGGCCGGCCCGGACTGGCGAGGCTCCTGCAGTTCGCCCTCGAACCCGAGGTCTTCAGCCCGCAACGCGTGACCGACCGGCTGGCGGTGGATGGCACGTTGCTGGTGCGACAGGATCTCGCCCGTCTCGCGCCGATCGCCGTCGATGCCGGCATCGACCGGGTGTGCGTCGAGTTCCGCAGCGGCGCCCGCATGGTCGGCCATGGCGAAGTGCCTGCCCTGGGCGGCCTCTCCTTGCACGATGTGACGCGGTTGGCGCTCGCTTCGGTGAGCCTGGCCGAATTGCTGAAGTCAGCCGGGCTGCTGCACCAGCCGGCGTTCTGGTTGCACGCGACGGCGGCTGCCGTCCGCTTGGGTCCATCGATGGTCGCGGCCAAGCTGCGGTACCGGGAGATCCGCGGCCGCACCCTGCGCGCGTTCGCCAAGGCCGTCCTCGGCGACGCGGCACTCGCCACGGCCGGCGTTGCCGGCACCAGCGACCGCGCCATCGCCGCGCTCATCGCCGAGGGGCGGGCAATGGCCGAGCGAACCGCTCCGGCCGGGAAGGCGAGGCCGGCCGAGCCGACATGGGCCATCGGCGAGGATCGCCGCGCCCACTGGGAAGGGCTCTACCGCACCGAGGATCCGTGGGCTTACGGTTCGGACTACGAGCAGCTGAAATATCGCCGCACGCTCGATCTGTTACCGGACAGGCCGATCGGCAAGGCGATGGAACTCGCCTGTTCGGAGGGCCGGTTCACCGAGTTGCTGGCGCCGCGCGTCGGTCACCTGCTCGCCGCCGACATTTCCGACACGGCGCTGCAGCGCGCCCGCCGGCGCTGCAGCAGCCATGGCAATGTCGAATGGCGCCGCCTCGACCTGTTCGACGATCCGCTGCCCGACCGCCTCGACCTCGTCGTCTGTTCGGAGGTCCTGTACAACCTCGCCGATCGCACGACACTCGCCCGCGTCGCGCAACGCCTGGCGGCGTCGCTGGCACCGGGCGGTCACCTCCTCTGCGCCCATGCTTTCGTGCTCAAGGATGATCCGGCGCGCACCGGCTTCGACTGGGACGCCACCTTCGGCGCAAAGGTGATCGCGGAAACCCTGTCGGCCACGCCCGGCCTCGCCCTCGAGCGTTCGCTGCACGATGAGCTCTATCGCATCAACCTGTTCCGTCGCCTCGCTGCGGGCGAGGTCGCGCCCGTGCCCCACATCGAGCAGGCCGAGCCCGGGCCGCCGCCCGAACCCCGCTTCGCGCGTCACATCGTCTGGCATGGCGCCATCGCGCGGCGCGCCGACGTCAGACAGCGTGAACGCACCGACCGCCTGCCCGTCCTGCTCTACCATCGCATCGCCGAGGACGGTCCGGCCGACCTGGCGCGCTATCGCCAGGCGCCGGCGGCCTTTGCCGAGCAGATGCGCTGGCTGCGGCGCAACGGTTACCACGCTGTGACGGCAGACGATGTCGTCCGCCATCTCGCCGACGGCCGGCCGTTCGCGGGACGTCCGGTGCTGATCAGCTTCGACGACGCCTACTGCGACTTCCATGACGCGGCCTGGCCGATCCTGCACGCCCATGACTTCACGGCAGAGGTCTTCGTCGTCACCGACAAGGTCGGCGGCCATGCCGACTGGGACGCGGCCTATGGCACGCCGGCGCCGCTGATGGGCTGGCCGCAGATCCAGGAGCTGGCGGCGGCCGGCGTTCGCTTCGGCAGCCACATGGCAAGCCACAGCCACATGGCCGAGCTCCCGAGTCGCGAGATCGTGCTCGAGGCCGCCCGCTCGCGCGCGGCCCTCGAACGGGCACTCGGCATGGAATGCCGGTCGATCGCTGCGCCGTTCGGCGAAAGCGACGAGCGCTTCGTGCACGTTGCGCGCCAATGCGGCTATGCCAGCGGCTTCACCATCGATCCGGGCCACGCCGCCCTCGGTCAGGATCCGCTGCGCCTGCCCCGCATCGAGGTGATCGGCGGCTGGTCGATCGAGACTTTCGTCGAGGCCGTGGAAGGCGCCTGACCAAGCGGCGAGATGGCCCACCCCCGCGCGGCCCGCATCGTGCTAGAGGATGGCCACGAGCGAGGGGAACACGTGTCATGACGACCAAGTCGGCGCCGGCCCGGCCCGATTTCGAACGGATTGCGCTTTTGTTGCAGGGCGGCGGCGCGTTGGGCTCCTACCAGGCCGGCGTCTACCAGGCTCTGGCCGAGGCCAACCTGCATCCCGATTGCCTGGCCGGCATCTCGATCGGCGCGATCAACTCCTCGATCATCGCCGGCAATCCGGTCGCCGAGCGCGTCGACAAGCTGCGCAAGTTCTGGGAGACGGTGAGCGCCCCGCCGCTCGGCATCCCGGACATCGCCTCGCTGAAGCTCGGCAACGACTTCCAGCACACGATGGTCAACCAGTGGCGGGCGCTCGGCATCCTGATGTGGGGTGCGCCGAGCTTCTTCCAGCCGCGCGTCCCGCCGCCGATCTTCACGCCGACGGCTGCGCCCGACAGGCTGGGCTTCTACGACACCAAGCCGCTCAAGAGCCTGCTCGAAAGCCTGGTCGACTTCGACCGCATCAACGCCCGCGAGACCCGCTTCAGCGTCGGCGCGGTCAACATCAAGACCGGCAACTTCATCTACTTCGAGAACGAGACGCACAAGATCATCCCCGAGCACGTCATGGCGAGCGGCGCCCTGCCGCCGGGCTTCCCCGCCATCGAGATCGACGGCGACTACTACTGGGACGGCGGCATCGTCACCAACACGCCGTTGCAATGGGTGCTCGACAGCCGGCCGCGCCAGGACACGCTCGCCTTCCAGGTCGATCTGTGGAGCGCGCGCGGCGAGCTGCCGCGCGACATGGTCGAGGTCGATGTCCGGCAGAAGGACATCCGCTATTCGAGCCGTACCCGCAAAGGCACCGACGAATTCCGCCGTATGCAGGCGATGCGCCGCACCGCCGCCAAGCTGCTGGACGGCATGCATCCCGAGCTGCGCCAGACGCCGGAAGCCGAGCTGCTCGCCCAGGAGGCCGACAGCAAGGTCTACAACATCATCCACCTGATCTATCACGCCCAGCGCTACGAGGGCTCGTCGAAGGACTACGAGTTCTCCCGCCGCACCATGGAAGAGCACTGGGCGGCCGGCTACAGCGACATGACGCGCACGCTCCGTCATCCGGAAGTCTTGCAGAGGCCGCAGAGTGCCGACGGCGTCTTCACCTTCGATCTCAGGACACAGGGCCGACACAAATTGGGAGCAGACGAAACATGAAGCTGGATGACGTCCGCAAGAACGCCTTTGCGATGCCGCTGAACAATCCCGCGTATCCGCGGGGGCCGTATCGTTTCTACAATCGCGAGTTCGTCGTCATCAGTTACCGCACGGATCCGGAGATCCTGCGCGCCGTCGTGCCCGAGCCGCTCGAGGTGGTGGGCGACATGGTGAACTACGAGTTCATCCGCATGCCCGATTCGACGGGCTTCGGCGACTACACCGAGACCGGCCAGGTGATCCCGGTGCGCTTCAAGGACGCCAAAGGCAAGGTCCAGGAAGGCGGCTACGTGCACGCCATGTACCTCGACGACAACTCGCCGATCGCCGGCGGCCGCGAGATCTGGGGCTTCCCCAAGAAGCTCGCCACGCCGAAGATCAGCCACGAGAGCGAGACCTTGGTCTGCACAATGCACTACGGCAGCGTGCTCTGCGTCAACGCAACCATGGGCTACAAGCACCGCGAGATCGATCCCGCGCCGTTGCTCAAGAGCCTCGCCAAACCCGCCTTCATGATCAAGATCATCCCGCACGTCGACTGCACGCCGCGTGTCTGCGAGCTGGTGCGCTACTACTGCGAGGACGTGACCGTGAAGGGCGCCTGGTCGGGACCGGCAGCGCTGCAGCTGTTCGATCATGCCCTGTGCGACGTCAGCCGCCTGCCGGTGCGCCAGGTCGTGTCGGCCACCCACTACGTCACTGACCTGACGTTGGGCCTCGGTGAAGTCGTGTTCGATTACCTCGCGAAGTAGTTTCCCCGTCAAAGGATCGTTCCATGTCCAACTTCAAAGGCAGAGTCGCCATCGTCACCGGTGCGGCGAGCGGCATCGGCAAGCAGATCGCGTTCCGGCTTGCCGCCGAAGGCGCCATTCCGGTGATCGCCGATCTCAACCTCGACGCCGCCGGCGCCACCGCGAAGGAGATCCAGGCCAAGGGCTCTGATGCGTTCGCCGTCGCCATGAATGTCGTCGACGAGGCTGAGGTCGAGAAGGGCGTCGCCGACACCGTGGCCAAGTACGGCAAGATCGACATCCTGGTGAGCAACGCCGGCATCCAGATCGTGAAGCCGATCGTCGACTTCCCCTTCGCCGACTGGAAGAAGCTTCTGGCCATCCATCTCGACGGCGCCTTCCTCACCACCAAGGCCTGCCTCAAGCACATGTACGCCGCCAAGTACGGCCGCGTCGTCTATATGGGCTCGGTCCATTCCAAGGAGGCGTCGAAGCTCAAGGCGCCCTACGTCACCGCCAAGCACGGGCTGATCGGCCTCGCCAAGGTGCTTGCCAAGGAAGGCGCGGAGTACAACGTTGCAGCCAACGTGGTCTGCCCGGGTTTCGTGCGCACGCCGCTGGTCGACAAGCAGATCCCCGAGCAGGCCAAGGAACTCAACATCAGCGAAGCCGACGTCATCAAACATGTCATGCTGAAGGACACGATCGACGGCCAGTTCACCACCACTGACGAAGTGGCTGATGCAGTTCTCTATTTTGCCGGAGCGTCCAGTACCGCACTGAGCGGCCAGTCGATGGTCGTCAGCCACGGCTGGTTCATGCAGTAGTCACGCAGATCACAATTGTGTTGCAAGGTTGCAACGCCGCCGGGGATATGGCGGCGGCGGGGCAACTGAGGCGGAAGGGCATCGTTGGGTGGGCACTACTCGCATCCAAACGAGGGAACCCTCTGCATGTTCAAGAAATCATTGCTGGCCGCCGCCGCCGCCCTGGTCCTGCCGGTCGCGGCGAACGCCCAGACCGGCACGCAGTATCCCGGCTTCTATATCGGAGCCGAAGGCGGCCTGAACTGGCTGCTCAACAACAACAGCTACCAGATGGACACGGGGTGGGCCGTCGGCGGCAAGGTCGGTTACGACTTCGTCGGACCCCGCGTCGAAATCGAGGGCCTGTACCATTCCAACACCGGCACGGGCGTCGTCGCGTTCCCGTCGGGTTTTGCCAATGTGCGCGGCCGCATCGAACAAGTCTCGGTGATGGCCAACCTGCTCTATGACTTCAACATCGGCGGGCCCATCGTGCCGTTCATCGGCGCCGGCGCCGGCATCGCCTTCGTCGATTCGACCATCCAGGGCTGCAGCATGTGCAGCACCCAGTTCGCCTATCAAGGCATCATCGGCGTCGGCTACAACGTCACCGATGCGTTGCGCATCAACCTCGACGGCCGCTACTACGGCACCACCAACCCGGGCGCCTTCACCAACAACAACATCATGACCATGCTGAGCCTGACCTATAAGTTCGGCCAGCCCGAGATGGCGCCCCCGCCGCCGCCGGCCGCCGCGCCGGTCGCGCCGCCGTCCTTCATGGTGTTCTTCGACTGGGACCGCTCCAACCTGTCTGATCAGGCGCTCGGCACGATTCGCCAGGCCGCGGCCGCCTTCAAGTCGAAGGGCAACGCCCGCATCACGGCGACCGGCCACACCGACACGTCGGGTCCGGAGAGCTACAACATGGCGCTGTCGCTGCGTCGCGCCAACGCGGTCAAGGATGCCCTGGTGCGCGAAGGCGTGCCGGCGCAGGCGATCGCGGTCATCGGCCGCGGCGAGCAGGGCCTGCTGGTCCAGACCGGCGACGGGGTGCGCGAGCCGCAGAACCGCCGCGTCGAGATCGTGGTCCAGTAAAGCGTGATCCGATAAGCGTAACAGCCAACCCTCCATTGGCGGAACGGCCGGGCAAGTCCCGGCCGTTTCCATTTGCGTGGTCGCGGAGCGCGTGGGAACAGTCGCGCCATGCCCGATCACGACGCGCACGACATCATCGTGCTGTACAGCAACCGCAGCCGCGACGCCTACGCTTGCGAAGCCAAGGCGTGCGGCGAGACCTATACCTTCACCGACGCCTGGGGCCTGCCGCGCACCTGGCTCAAAGGAGAGTACGCGTACCTCGCCCCCAACGCCGCCGGCCTGCTGCTGGCGCGCTGCAATCTCAAGCATCATCTGATCGAAGAGGAGAAGCTCGACGCCGCCCGGCTGGCGCATTGCCGCGCACTGCTGATCCCCAACGCCGGCCATCTCGCGCCTGAAACGATTACCCGCATCGAGACGTGGCTGGCCGATGGCCAGCGCCGCCTGATCGTCACCGGCAAGACCAACCTGCCACCGCATCTGCTGGGGTTGCAATCCCTTGAGGCCGTTTCGGTGCAGGGCTACACCGGCTGGCGCTGGCGGCTGGGATCGCCCTTTGCCGGCGACGCGTGGGAACCGCTCTATGTCAGCGGCTACGAGGGCCATCCGGCACATCGCATCGTGCCCGCCAGCTGCAGCCGGGTCTTGGCCGACCTGGTCGCGCTTTCAGGCGATCTCACCGACGCCTCGACGGCGACGGTGGCCGAACTGGGACCGGCGATCGTGCTCACCGACAAGACGATCTACGTCGCCAACCAGGTGTTCGAGCTGCTGGGCGGCATGATGCAGGCACACCTCAACGTCGAGGCGGTGCGCCATTGGGCCAACGCCACGCACTGGGGCGACACGCTGCTGTTCTTCCTGCGCCGACTGATGCACGAGATCGGATTGTCCTCGTTGTGGCAGACGCGGCTGCGCTCGTTCGGCACCTACGACGGCGTGCTGTCGTTCCGCCACGACGTTCACGGCATGCGCGACTACACCTTTCTCGACTACCAGATCCAGAACCTGATCCCGGCGAGCTATGACATCGAGGATCCGACCTTCTCGACCAACATCACCGAGGACATGGCGCGCGACTGGGTCGCGCGCACGACCCAGCACAGCTTCATCGAGCCCGCCCTGCACAATGACAGCTCGATCGGCGATCCGCCGACCGCCATCTTCGGCAAGGGCCTGTTCGAGCACGTCTCGAAGGCGGGCAAGAATCTCGGCATCACCATCTGCACCTGCGGCCGCCATGCCGGCGGTCACATGCACCCCGAGACGATCGATGCGATGGATTACCTGTACGCCCAGGACAGGACGATCCTCGGGCTCTGCACCTTCTGCTACTACCACATGATCGAATACGGCGTGCGCAACCCCAACGTCATGGTCGGCGGCACGATCGGCGAGAAGCCGCTCACCTATGTCACCGACGTGCGACGGACCATCGCCACCTCGGGCATCTGGTTCCCTTTCCGGCCAGTCGTCACCACGGACAAGGAATGGCGCAAGCTGCGCGGCTGGGACCGCACGCACGAGTACGACGCGGCCTACGAGCTGGTGGAGACCATCTTCGCCGGCCGCAGCGCGCGTCGGCCGGACGTCGAGGACAAGCTCGAGAACGGTGTCTATTCCTTCCAGTACCATCCCGAGCTGGCGCGCGATCCTTCGGTCAACAACGGCAAGGGCACGCTCGACTATGTGCGCTACTGCATCAACCTCGCCGAGCGCAGCAACTACTGGATCGCAACGCAAGCCGAGCTCTACCAGCGCATGGCCGACTACGAAGGACTGACGTTCGACGTGCGCGACGCCGGCCGCGAGGTGACGATCTCCAATCCGACCGACCGGCGCATCGCCGCCATGATGATCGAGCAGCGCCTGCCCTTCGGCAGCGTCTGGCTGGGCGACGAGGAGCTCATACACGTCGCCGACGGCGCTTTCGTCACCATCCCGCCCATCGCACCGGGCGCCACGCTGACGCTGCGCTTCAAATCCGAGACGGTCGAAGCGGTGCTGGTGCGCCAGCCCTCCAACAAGGGCCTGGTCGTGCTCGATGCGCGGCACGATCCGCGAACCGGCGAGGCCCGCATCACCGTGAGCGTGTGCCGCCAACAGCCGCTCAGCATCGAGGGCGTCGATCCCGAGGGCGTCTATCGCGTGCAGATCGACAACCAGGCGCCCGAGGATGTCGCCGTGCGCACCGTGCGCACCATCCAGGCGCTGCTCAGCGAGAAGACCGACGCCGCCCGCGGCCGCAGCCGCCGCGCCGTCACGCCGGGCACCACCCGCTTCCTCGACCTGGTCGTCGAGGGCGAGGAGAACCGCTTCGTCGAACGGACGCTCCGCATCCGCCAAGTGCCGGCTGACGAAGCCCGGCCGATCCGCGAGGCCCTGATCGCCGCCATTCCCAAGAAGCGCGGCCGGGTCACTTGAAGCGGCAATCTTGACACCGGACGTCCTCACGCGCAGCGTTGCCAGTCGAACGTTCAGCCAATGAACGGCTTTCCCGGGAGGGAACATGGCAACGAGCGTTGGCGCCGTCGCAGTGCTCGCCGCGACGCTTGCAATGGCGGCCGCGCTGCCGGCAAACGCCGCGACCTTCGTCTATGTCGGCTGCACGGACAGTAACGAGATTCACGTCCTGCAACTCGACCCGCAGAACGGCAACCTGACGCCGGTCGAGAAGGTAACAATTCCCGGCATCACCAAGACGGCGGGCTCGACGCCGATGGCCATGAGCCCGGACAGGAAGATCCTGTTCGCCGCCACGCGCGGCGAGCCGATGGTGGCGGCGAGCTTTCGCATCGACCCCTCGACCGGCAAGCTCAGCCACATCGCCAACGGGCCGCTCGATGGCAGCATGGCCTACATCGCCACCGACCGCAGCGGCCGCTATCTGCTCGCCGCCTCCTATCCCAACAACAAGGTCACGGTGAACCCGATCGCACCCGACGGCACCGTGCAGCCGCCGAAGCAGATCGTCCCGACCGAGCCCAACGCCCACGCCATCCAGCCCGACACTTCCAATCGCTTCGTGCTGGCGACCAGCCTTGGCGGCAACCTCGTGCGGCAATTCCGCTTCGATGCCGCGTCGGGAACGCTGTCGCCCAACGATCCGCCGGCGGCGCAGGTGAAAGCCGGTGCCGGTCCACGGCACTTCGCCTTCCATCCGACCAACGGACGGGTCTACCTGCTGAACGAGCTCGAAGCGTCGGTCTATGTCTTCGCCTACGATTCCAAGACCGGCACGCTGAAGGAGCTTCAGGTGCTGAGCGCGCTGCCCGAGAAGAAGCCGGAAAAGATCTGGGCCGCCGACATCCACCTGACGCCGGACGGCAAGTTCCTCTACGCCAGCGAGCGCGGCACCAGCATGATCGCGGGCTTCAAGGTCGATCCTGGCGAGGGGACGCTGACGCCGATCGGACACACCGCGACCGAGCAGCAGCCACGCGGCTTCGCGATCGATCCCACCGGCCGCCATCTCCTGGCGGTCGGCCAGCTCTCCGATTCCATGACCAGCTACGCCATCGATCCGGCCAGCGGCCGGCTCACCAAGCTGAAGCAATATCCGATGGGCAAAAATCCCAACTGGGTGGAGATCGTCAACCTGCCCTGACGGGGCTAGACTTGAGCCAGGAGGTCCCCCATGGCCCGCACGCTCGACATCGAACCGGTCGACGCCACCTTCGGCGCCGTCGTCCGAGGCATCAAGGTCGCCGAGGTCGACGATGAAACCTTCCGCTCGCTGTACGACGCCTGGCTCGAATACGCGCTGCTGATCTTCCCCGACCAGCATCTCAAGCGCGACCAGCAGATCGCCTTCGCCAAGCGCTTCGGACCGCTCGAGTTCGAGATGACGGCGATCAGCAATGTCCGCTCCGACGGCACGCTGCGACGGGAGAAGGACAACGACGACGTCATGAAGATCCTGAAGGGCAACATGGGCTGGCATCACGACAGCACCTACATGCCGGTCCAGGCCAAGGGCGCGGTGTTCAGCGCCGAGGAGGTGCCGACGATCGGCGGCCGCACCGGCTTTGCCGACATGCGCGCCGCCTACGATGCCCTGGATCCGGCGATGAAGGCCCGGATCGAAGGCCTCAACGCCTATCATTCGCTGCACTACAGCCAGGGCAGGGTCGGCCATCAGACGAAGAAGTCCGACGGCGAGTACTCGGGCTACGGCCTGCATGACGGGCCGGTGCCGTTGCGGCCCCTGGTCAAGACGCATCCCGAAACCGGCCGCAAGTCGCTGCTGGCGGGCCGCCATGCCCACAACATCCCGGGCCTCGCCCAGGAGGAGTCGGACCGCCTTCTGAAGGAGCTGATCGACTTTGCCTGCCAGCCGCCGCGCATCTACCACCACGACTGGACGCCGGGCGACGCCGTCCTGTGGGACAATCGTTGCCTGATGCACCAGGCGACGCCGTGGGACATGACCCAGCGCCGCATCATGTGGCACAGCCGCATCGCCGGCGATCCGGCGAGCGAATCGTCGCTGGCCGCTTAGCGCCTCCTCAGGCCTTCGGGCCGGCGGCCTGCGCCTTGCCGCCGGGGTGCTGCCATTCGGTCACGATCCGGTCGAGGTCCTGCAGGTCGCGGTGCATCTGCTCCAGCGCGAAGCTTGCGGCGAAGAAGCGCTCGGCGGCATCGCCGGACAGTTGACGGACGATGCCGTCGCGGCGCAGCGCCGCGACCCCGGCCATCCAGGCGGCCAGCGTGCGCTGCAGTCGATCGATGTCCGGCGGCTCGGCCCCGGTGCGCAGCGCAACGGCGGCGTCGCGCAGCCAGGCCGATGTTCCGGCGACGACGTCCTCCAGCATTGGCCGCAGCCGCTCGTGCATCGGCTCGCCGAGCGGCGCGCCGACGGCGCGGCCGAGGAAGACCAGATCGTGCCGCAGGCGCAGCAGCGTGCGCCTCATCGGTCGGGTCTCGGCGCCCGCATTCAGCCGGATCAAGCGTTCGCGCTCGGCTTCGTTGCCCACGGCGTCGAGTGCCACCATCGCCGCGCCGATCCGGTCCTGCAGGCGACTGACGTCGTCGATCGTCATGCCGTCCAGGATACCTTGCGCCAGGACGCCCATCGTCTCCGCCATCTGCTCGAGCAGACGGGCGGCGGCGCCGCGCATCTGGCGATGGGCTGTCGACGGCACCACGACCAGCGCAACCAGCACGCCGATCGCCGCGCCCACCGCCACCTCCAGGATGCGGTCGATGGCCGAGCTCAGCGGATCGACGTGGCTGAAGGCCGGCATCAGCAGCACGATGATGGCCGAGACCGGCACCACGTTCATGTTGGCGTGGGTGGCCGAGTAGAGGGCAAGTGGCGCCACCGCGATCACCAGAACGCCGAGCAGAGCCACCTCGCTCGCATGCGGCACCAGCACGGCGATCGTACCGCCGTAGATCGAGCCGGCGAGCGTGCCCAGCATGTAGTTCGCGCCAGTCTTGAGCGTGCCGCCGATGCTGAGCTGGCTCACGATCGCGGCCGTCAGGACCGACCATAGCGGCATGGGCAGGCCGAGCAGCCGTGCCACGACCAACGCCACCGCCGACGCCACCGTCACGCGCAGGGCGAAGGCGAAGTCGGCCCTGGACAAGCGTTGGATTCCCATCTGAGCCCCGTCGTTGTCGACCCCCGATCATGCCTTCTAATGCGGCGGCATCGGAATGAACACGGGCGGCGTGCCCGACATCTTGCCGCGCGCTTTGATCTCGGCGTCGTTGGCGCCGTGCGGCTTCAGGTAGACGTAGAACGGCGTGCGGCGTTCGGCGATGTCGTTGCCGGGCTGGGCGCTGCGGCTGATCAGCATGTCGGCCTGGATGCGGACGTGCATGTAGCCCGGGATCAGCTCGGCCCATCCCGTCACTTCGGGCGTGAACAGCACGTCGTAGCTGTAGGCGTCGGTGAGCTTGATCACGCCGCTGCCCGCCTCGCCGACCGGCCGCGACGGCACCTGTTGCCAGGTCATGCCGGTCTGCACGTAGATGCCGACGGCGTTCAGCATGATATAGAGCGGCCGCGCCGGGTCGATGTTCTGCATCGCCATGGTCATGCGGTAGGACTTGCCGTCGGGCTCGAGCGCGATGCCCTTCAGCTCGACATAGAGCGAGCTCAGCGCCTCGTGCTCGAGCAGCAGCCGCGCCTGACGCTGCTGCTGCAGGGCGCGCTGCTGCCAGATGCCGATGCCGCCGTCGATGGCGAAGGCGGCGCACAGGATTGCCACCGTGCCCATCACCACCGGCGACTGCCAGAACCTGAGACCGCGCCCGAGCTTCACGGCCAGGCCCGCCGGCGGTTCGACCGGTCGCCGGGGCGCCGCCTCGCGCAGCTTCTCGAGCAGGGCGCTCTCGCCCTTCTCGCTCGCCTCTTCGGCAATGCCGAGCCGGCGGCGCAGCACGCGTGCCTCGGACTGGCCCGCCGCCACCTGCCGCCACAGGTCGCGGATCAGCGCGTCCTTCTCGGGCGAGGTGAGCTTGGCGAGATCCGGCCGCTTGGCGTTCATGCTGCGAGCTGGCCGCCTGCGATCTGGCCACCGGCGATATGGACGATCTGCTCGGCCTGCTCGGCCAGCGCCAGATTGTGCGTGACCAGGACCAGGGTCGTGCCGAGCTCGCGGTTGACGGCCAGAAGCTCGTCCATGATCTCGATCTCGGTCTGCTCGTCGAGATCGGAGGTCGGCTCGTCGGCCAGCAGCAGCACGGGATCGTTGATCAGCGCCCGCGCGATCGCCGCGCGGCGCTGCTCGCCGGCCGAGCACTCCGAGGGATAGGCGTCGAGATGATCGCCGAGCCCCATGCGGCCGAGCAGCACCGCCGCCTTGCCGTAGACATCCCCATCGGTCCGCTTGCCCAGCAAGGCCGGCAGGGCGACGTTGTCGACCAGCCGCAGCGTCGGCAGCAGGCTGGCGAACTGGAAGACGAAGCCGATGCGGCGGTTGCGGAAGGCCGCGAGCTTGTCGTCCGACAGGCTCCAGATGTCGGTGCCGTCGACCGTCACGCTGCCGTCCGACGGCCGGCTGAGTCCGCCGACCATGGCCATCAGCGAGGACTTGCCCGAGCCCGAGCGGCCGATGATGGCGGCGTAGCGGCCCGTCTCGACGTCGAGGTCGATGCCGTCGACGGCCAGGACCTCGCCGCGCTCGGTGACGTAGCTTTTGCGCAGGGCCCGGCACGACAGCATGGTCAGGCCCCGCTGCGCACGAGGTCGTAGGCGTCGCGCCGGCTCGCGCGCCATGCCGGATAGAGCACGCCGGCAACGCCGATCGCCGTGGCGAGCACGATCGCGCCCACGGCGAAGGCGATGACACGCGGCAGGTCGACCCACAGGAACGGCACGCCGACATTCTCGAGCGTGTAGACGAGCGAGCGCTCGAACAGGCGCATCGCCAGCACGCCCAGCACAACGCCCAGAATGCCGCCGATGCCGGTCGCCAGCACAGCCTCGGTCACCAGCACGCCCAGCACCTGGCCGCGCCGCGCGCCGATCGCCTTCAGGAGCCCGAGCTCGGCGCGCCGTTCGGTGACGATGGCCGAGAACAGCACGCTCACCATCAGCGCGGTGCTTATGAACATCAGCACCATCAGGCCGACGATGCCGTCGAGCAGCGCCGCCAGCCCTTGCCGAATGCCCGACAAGGTCGTGTCGCCCGACACGACTTTCACGCCCTTCACATTCGACAGGATCGCGAAGCGCGCCTGCAGCGGCGTGGCCCCGGGCGCCAGCTCGGCCAGGAAGCCGGTGACCTTGCCCGGCGCCAGCACCGCAGGCTTGGCGCCGTGACCACCGCCCATCCCTCCTCCTGGCGCCTCGCCAAGAGCGTCGAGCGTGGCGAACGACATGAACACGCCGCGCTCGTGCGTGCCGACGCCAGTGCGACCGAGCCGACCATAGACGATGTGCGGCTTGCCGAAGATCAGGAGCTGACTGCCCAGCACGCCGTCGCGCGCCGCGCCCAGGATGACGTCGCCCTGCTGCAGTGGGCGATTGAGCTTCTCGCTGAGCCATGGCTGCACGGTGAAGTCCTGCGCCGGCTCGAAGCCGACGAGGTCGGCCGATTCATGATGGCTGCCGATGCCCGAATGCTCGACGCGCACGATCTTCTGGGCGGCGATGCGCCCCAGGCTCGTGAGCCGCGCCTTGGCCAGCGCATCGGCGTCGAGCACCAGCTCGCTGGGCTCGACCACCAGCAGCGAGGCGGTGATGTTGGTGAGCGCCCCCTCGGGCACGACCATCATGTCGGCGCCGAGCCGGGTGAAGCCGACCGCCATGCTGCGGTCGATGCTCTGCATCAGCACGGCGCCGGTGAAGACGACGCCGCTGCCCAGGGCGACCGCCGCGATCAGCAGGAGGCTGCGCGCCTTGCGGCGCCCGAGGTTCTGGAGGGCGAGGCTCAGCAGCAGCCAGCGCATCAAAGCGTGCAGGACCGCGTGTGCTTCATGTGCTCCAGCTTGGTCGGGATGATCACGCAGTCATGGTGGCCGCCGTTGCTCGGCAGGATGCCGATCAAGGTGTCGGTCGAGGTGTCTATGACGGCAATCCCGCTCGATTGGCGCTGGAAGCCGGAGAACGGCGTCAGCACGTACTTGCCGTCGTAAGTGATGGCCGGCGTCTGCAGGTCGGGTCCGATGCCCTGAATCTCCTTGAGGATGGTCCAGGTCTTGGTGTCGATCACCATGATGCCGCTGTAGGCCGGCGAGGGATGCAGGATCGACAGGTAGAGCTTGGAACTGTCGAGCGAGAACACCATGTGGAACGGGTTGGGGTACTTGTGGAGCCACAGGGGATCCTCAACATGGGCGATCTTGTGCCACTTCCTCGGATCGGGATCGCTGCAGCTGAAGATCGAGCAGTTGTTCTCCCGAAGATTATTCATCATCACCAGGAAGCGGCCGTCCGGTGAGAAGCCGATCTCGTGGCCCGGCGAATGGATCTTGTCGAACACGACCTTCCAGGTGTCCTTGTCGATCTGCTCGACGGGATACTGGTCCTGCGAATCCTTGTTGAACTGCAGGAAGGCCACGGGATCGAAGTTCTTCTCAGGGTCGAGGATGGCAATGCCGCCGCAGAGCCGCACCACGGTCGCCGCCCATCGGCCTTCGGGATGCCAGATCGTGCCGTCGGCGCCAGTCAATGTCAGCGGCGCCTCGCCGGTGATCTTGCCCTCCTCGACGTCGAGCTCGCCCATGGGAATCATTTCCCAGTCGATCTTGTTGCCCTTGGTACCCCTGTAGTTGTAGAGACCGGTGTTGGCGTCGGGATAGATCTTCTTGATGGTGAGGGTGCCGCCCTTGATCCAAGCTTCGCGCAGGTTGGCGACGTTGGCTTCCCAGTCGAAGCGCAGGCAGGCCTTTACCCTGGACGTCGTGCGGTCGAAGCAGGCCGCGATGTCCTTCTGTCCGTCGGTCACGAAGTAGGACTGCGCATCCTTCGGGTTGACCGTGACGTGCACGCCGAGCCCCAGGCCGGTCTTGGCCGAAACATTTTCGATCATTTGCATCTCCGTGCCGTCGTAACGCACACGATAGATGTTGGTGCCCGGTGGCGCGGTTTCCGCTGTGACGGCGGTGTTGATGCCGTAGATCAGAGAATTCTGGCCGCCTTGAGTCGAATTGACGAACTCGAAGCCGTGATAAGGGTCCGAGCTCGGAAAGGCGCAGAGGTGGTGGCTGATCGGATTGTAGTCGCCGTAGTTCCAGTACCAGATCGATGCCAGGACGCGGTTGGAGTTGAGGTCGAGAGCATAAGTGCCGCCGCCCATCTTGGTCGGCAGCAAGGCGACCCAGTTGCCGAGACTCTGGCCCCTGACATCGGCCCGGCTGTCGACGACCTGGCGGACGATGTCGCCGCGTTGCGGTGCTGTGCTGACCGCGCCGGCGGCCCCGGCGCCTGAAGACGCGCCATTGCCGTTCAGTGCGTTATAGCCGAGCACACCGGCTTCGGCGACGACGGCGGTGCCGACCGCGGCATTGAAGATGCTGCGCCGGCTGAAACCCCACTTCTTGGGCGGCGGCGCCAGCGCGACCGCCTTGCGGGCATCGGACGCCTTCTTATCGGCGAGATAGGTCTGGAATTCCTCGTGGTCCTTGGCGTTGACCTCGGCGCGGTATCTTGCGTAGTCGGCCGCCGTTGTCCGCGCGGGAAGCTTCCCTCCTTCCGAAACGACCTTTGCGCCGGGTTCTCCGCGCTGAGGCGTCTTGGTGGTCGTCCGCTTGCCGCGCTTCGCCATTGCTATCCCCCTCATCGTTTGGTTGGTGGCGCGCAATACTAGGCAGACCTTGATGCAAAAATAAACTTTTTGATGACGACACGAATGCAGAGCACGATTGTCGTCGGTAAACTCCAGCCGGCCCATCGGGGAGCGCGTGCATGGACTACATGGTCGTCATCAGTGCTGTCGTCCTCGGCCTCTCCGTGCTCGCGACCGTGGCGAAATTCCTCGACTGGTTCATGCACTCCGATCCGCGCACCATGATCCGGACGACGCGCTGGATGCTGTTGCTGATCCTGCTCGCCTGTATTCCCCTGCTGATCGTCATGATTTCCAACCAGCAATGGGCGGCCGCGATGCTGATCGGCGCCGGCATGCTGGTGATTCCCACGCTGCTGAAGTGGCGGACCCTGTTCGCGCCCTTGCGCGCCGCGTTCGACTACTTTCGCCCGAAACCCCGGCCGTTCGACATGGAGATCTGGCAGGATCCGCCGGACGATCCGGAAACCGTGCGTCGCGCTGCAGCAATCCTCGAAGCCTATGTCGGCAAGGCCTCCCTGATGGCGCTACGCGATGAGCGGCGTGACCTGCGCGAGGAAGAAGAGCCCGAAGAGGAGCGCATGTCGCGCGGCGAGGCGCTGGAAGTGCTGGGACTGGAGCCCGGCGCCGACGAATCCGAGATCCGCGCCGCCCACAAGCGGCTGCTGCGCCTGGTCCATCCCGACCGTGGCGGCTCGGCCTATCTCGCCAGGCGAGTCTACCAGGCGCGTGATACGCTGCTGGAGCCGCCGCGCAAGACCAGGAGCAGGACAGCCGACGATGAGTGACGCCAAGGCCGACATCTGGCAGCCGATCGACACCGCGCCCAAGGACGATGTGCCCGTGCTGCTCTACTGCCCCGGTCTCAAGGGCCACGTCGTGCAGGAGATCGTCGTCGGTGTCTGGCGCTTCGATGCCAACCGCCGCAGCTTCGGCTACTGGGTGAGCGACGTCGGCCAGCTCGATCCGGGCTTCGCCGAGACCGGACCTTGGATCGAGTATGGCGAGCTGCACCCCAAGATGTGGATGCCTTTGCCCGCCTGCCCCGAGACGCCGAAAGCGACTACCAAGCCTAGTGGCTGAGACCGGGTCGCCGGGACCGCGACACACGCGATACGATTCCCCGCGACCACGACATCCCTACGAGACAGACCCCGCGTAAACCCTCGGCAGCAACGAACGCCGCTCGCCGAGGACCGCCATGACCCCCAACCAGATCAAGCTCGTCCAGACGACCTTCGCCCAGGTCGCTCCGATCGCGGCCACGGCCGCCGACTTGTTCTACGGCCGCCTGTTCGAGGTCGCGCCGCAGGTCCGCGCCATGTTCCCCGACGACCTCAGCGAGCAGAAGAAGAAGCTGATGACGATGCTGGGCACCGCCGTGGCGGGCCTCAGCCACCTCGAGACCCTGGTGCCCGTCGTGCAGGCGCTCGGCCGTCGCCACGCCGGCTACGGCGTCAAGGCCCAGCACTATGCCTCGGTCGGCTCGGCCCTGCTGTGGACCCTGGAGAAGGGTCTCGGCGAGACCTTCACCGCCGAGGTCAAGGATGCCTGGGCAACCGCTTATATCGTCCTCTCAACGACGATGATGAACGCGGCCAACGAAAAGCCTATGGCGGCGTAACCCCACCCCGCGCCGCCTCTTCGTAAGCTTTTCGCGCCGTAGCCGCCGCCTCGACTGCCTCATCCACCCTGGTCGAGGCGGCGGTATCGATCACGTACAGCACAGCGCCGCCGAGGATGATCAACCCTCCCCAGACGTAGTAGGTCCACGCCGCCATCTCGAGGCGCAGCAGGACGACGACGAACGGGATCGGGAAGAACACGCCGACGAACCGGATCCAGGTCGCGCGCTGATAGGCCTGCGTCCTGGCCTCGGCGTGGTTTTCGAGCGCCAGCGCCCGCTGCTGCAGGCTAGACAGGTCCCGGGCTGAAGCGTTTGCGGCCATGTGGCGACTCGACGTCCATGAATCAGCCTGCCACCATTGCCTCTGCAACACAAACTTTGGGGGCAATCTCGTGAGACTGAGCGACAACGACGTCATGGTCGCCGCCACCCTGGCGGCCGCGGTGGGCGAGACCATGACCAGCAAGACCGCCGTCGACCTGGTGACGGTGCTGGAAGAGATCATCGACGAGCTAACCAAGCGCGGCGGCACCGGCGCGATGTGCGCGGCGGCCTTCAAGAAGCACTTCCCCGACCAGGTGCACGAGCATCAGCACTTCCCCGACCGGTAAGACGACGGGATGGCGATCCGGGCGCTGACGTTCGACGTCCAGGGAACGTGCGCCGACTTCTGCCGGCCCATGCAGCGCATGGGCGAGGCCGTGAACCGGACCAAGGGTCTGGACCTCGACTGGGGTGCGCTGTCGTCGGATTGGCGAGCGCTCTATCGTGCGGTGCTCGACGACATCATCGCCGGCCGTCGGCCGTGGCTCAGGGTCGACCGCATCTACCGGGAAACACTCGACACGCTGCTCGAGCGGCAGGGCCTCGCGAAGCGCTTCACCGCCGCCGAGCGGGACGAGATGAACGGCCTGTGGAGTCGCCTCGAACCCTGGCCGGACAGCGTCGAGGGGCTCTCGCGCCTGCGCCGGCGCTTCGTCATGTCGACCCTGTCCAACGCCGGCATGGCGACGATGGTCGCGGTGGTCAAGCACGCCGGCCTGCCGTTCGACGCCATCCTGACGGCCGAGCTCGCGCACATCTACAAACCCGCGCCCGCCGTCTACCAGCTCGCGGTCGACTATCTCGGCTTTCGTCCCGAGGAGATCATGATGGTGGCCTGCCACAAGTACGACCTGGCGGCGGCGCGCGCCTTCGGCATGCGCACGGCCTTCGTGGCGCGGCCGCTCGAGTTCGGTCCAGGCGGCCGGCCGGACACGGCACGCGAGGATTGGTTCGACGTCTATGCGGCCGATTTCGTGGCGCTGGCCGACGCGTTGGGCGCTTAGGCCGCCGACTCAGCCCGCTGCAGGCACCGGCCGCGCGCCCCAGGGCGTGCGGGAGGGACCGCCGAACAGGATCTGGACGAGGCCGGCAACGATGCCGATCGACACCCCGATCCGCCAGGCCAGGTCGTAGTTGCCGAACATGTCGAAGAACATGCCGCCGCCCCACGCGCCGACCACCGAGCCCATCTGGTGGATCACGAACGAGACGCCGAGCAGCGTCGCCATGTTGCTCGTGCCGAAGAGATCGGCAACGTAGCCCGACACCAGGGGAATGACGCCCAGCCACAGCATTCCCATCGCCGCAGCGAACAGGATGGTCGTTGCGGGAGTCGGCGGAAACAGGAAATAGATCGTCAGCACGACGGAGCGGGCGAGATAGGTCAGGCCGAGCAGGACGTTCTTGGCGTGCCGTTGCCCGAGATAGCCGGCCAGCAGGCAGCCGGCGATGTTGATGCCGCCGATGATGGCCAGCGCCGTGGCGCCGAGCATCGGGTCCTGGCCGCACATCGCCAGGTAGTTCGGCAGGTGCGTGTTGATGAAGATCAGCTGCAACCCGCAGACGAAATGCGTGGCGCACAGCACGACGAAGCGGCGGTTGCGCAGGGCCCCGCCAATCACCCCGCCGACCGAGGCGCGGTGTCCCGCCGGCTGTGAGAGGCGATCGACCCGGCCCGTGACCATCGCCGCCGGCACCATGGCCAGCGCCAGCACCACGAACAGCACGCCTCCCCAGCGCCAGTCCCATGTGCTCAGCAGCGCCTGGAGGAAGGGCGCGATCACGAGCGTGCCCACCGAGGAGAAGGCGCCGACGATGCCCAGGATGACGCTGCGCCGCTCGGGTGAGACGGCGCGCGCGGTCGCAGTCATCGCCAGCGACGATCCGGTGCAGGCGATGCCGATGCCGATCAGCGACTGCGCCAGCAGGAACATCCAGACGCCGGTGGTGGCGGTCAGGGTCGCCATAGCCGCGACATAGGCCAACGACCCCAGCACCATGACCGGGCGCAACCCCCAGCGATCGCCAATCGCCCCGAGCGGCGCCTGTGCCAGGCCCCAGACGATGTTCTGCACCGCGATGGCGAAGGTGAAATCCGATGCCGACATGGAGAGCGCATGGGTCATCGGTGGCAGAAAAAGACCCAGGCACTGGCGCATGCCCATCGCGAGACTCATCATCACCGAGGCAGCAATCAGGATCGGCAAGGCGTTTGCGCGGGTCGCAGCGGTCATTGTTGGTACGTTTCCCCTTTCGCGCCAACCTGCCGGGATTGAAGGTCAGGTCAAGAGACGCGCAGAGGACGCTGCCATTCGCGACCGACGCCCGCAGGAAGCGCACAAGCCGGCAAAACGGCGAGGGCCACAGCGGCAGGAGAAATGTGTATTTTCAGTTGCAACCTGAAGGGCACTTTTGCGTTCGTTGTGAATAACGGCGAGGAGTGTGTAACCGATGGGTTCTCAAGAAGCCGCCAAGGCAGCAATTGATCGCGCCATTGCCACTGCAAAAATCGTCTCCCATCCTCTTGGCACTGACCAGTTGTCCGACCTTCATGCGGCGGTCGTAGCCTTCCGTAGTGGCGAATACGACGATGCCATATGGTTCGCGCAGAATGCTCTGTATGCGGACTCCGATCGCAGGCTGACAGACCCGAAATTGCCGCCAACCGTGAGCCAGACGTTGGAGGCCTTCTACGACAGCTTGCCTCACGCTGACATCTTCCAGCCACTAGCTGCTTCCAGCCACTAGCTGCCGAGTAGCCCTGCAGGGCATCGACGGCCGGTCTCGCCTGACTCTCATCGTCGGGACCTGCGCTCATCGCGGCGCCGACAGCGTTGCCAGCGGCACAAGCGGACGAACGCACGCCCGGCGGCGCGGACCTGTTCGCCTCGGTCAGGCACTCCGCTCCGGTTGCACCTCCCTTCCACGCAAATCGATGAGAGCAACTCGCGTTGCACGACACGGACTGCCATGGGCTGGCCGCCAGTGTCGACGTCCGAAAGCCTTCGCTGCGAGGTGGTGGAAAAGGTGGTGCCCCGAGACGGAATCCAATTTTCTTCTATCTAGCTGAAATCACTCTCCTTTTTTGAAAGCGCATTTCTTAGCGTACCCATCAATGTACCCAGCGCTTAACGGCCATGCGATGGTGGCGATGTGGAGCCGACTGACGAGCTAGTCAGGACCGCCGCGACGAGGGGAGAAGCCTGACGGCTCGTGTAAAGAGCGCGCAACCATCGGCAAACGGGCCACACCCGCTCGCGCGGCAAGTTGCAGCGCGGGGTGCTAGAAAGCGTCTAGGCCATGAGCCTATGCCATCGTCTCTCTGCCCCCTCCGCCTCACTTCTGATTGCTATTGCTCTCCTGTGCCGACTTCCGAATTTGATCCTCGGCGGGAGCGCCCGTGCCGTAATACGTCGCTATCGTTGCTGGCACGATGCTCAACACATTGGTCACCGGGTCGAGAGCCAGAGTGTACGACACGTGGTCATGCCAGAGGCCCATGGCGTTCATGCCCGGGTACTTCGAAATCGTGACCATGAACTTGCCTGTCTCCTGCAAGACGGTTCCCTTATCGGTCTCGGCCCATTTGCCCACGTGAGGCGCCCTGGGATCAGTCTTGCGAACGTCCACACGCCACTGCCCGTCCGGGCCCTTAACTAGTTTCTGTCTCGAAAGGCTGAAGAGTGGCTGGGAACGGGCTTTGAAAGAGGTCTTCCGCTGTGTTTTGTGCTTG